>NZ_CP016442.1:0-1295364 GCF_001742165.1 Burkholderia stabilis
ATCGCCGAGGCCGTGTCGCGCACGGGCGGGCTCACCGCGTTCGGCGACGGGCCGTATCGCGAGGCGCTCGACGTGATGTGCGCGTCGCTGATCGACGAAGCGAAACTGTCCGCGCGCGGCGCGGAGATGATGCGCGAGAAGCTCGTCGGCCAGCTCGTGAACCGGCTCGTCGTCGAGTATTACTTCCGGCGGCATCCGGAGATCGCTGAGATCGCGATCGACGATCCGCTCGTGATCGTCGGCCTGCCGCGCACGGGCACGACGCTGTTGCAGCGGCTGCTGGCCGTCGACCCGCGCTTTCATGCGGCCGCGTGGTGGGAGACGCGCTACCCGGCGCCGCTCGCCGGCGAGACGCTCGACGCGCCGGCCGTGCGTATCGCGCGCGCGCAGGCCGAAGTCGCGACGATGATCGACTGCATTCCGCAGATCCTGACGATCCATCCGCTCGACGCGATGCTCGCCGACGAGGAGTTCATGCTGATGGAGCACTCGTTCGTGTGCGCGATGGATTCATATGCGAACGTGCCGCGCTATACCGCGTGGCTCGCGCGGCAGGATCTCACGCCGGTCTACACGTACCTGAAGCGGATGCTGCAGTTCCTGCAGTGGCAGAAAGCGCGGCGCGGCGTTGCGCCGGCCGAGCGCTGGCTGTTGAAGACGCCGCAGCACCTGCATGCGCTCGACGTGCTGTGCCGCGTGTTCCCGCGCGCGCAGGTCGTGCTCACGCATCGCGATCCGGCGCAGACGATTCCGTCGATGGCGAGCATGGCGCACACGCTGTGGCAGATGTACGCGGACGATCCGGACCCGCTCGCCGTCGGCGCGCAGTGGAACGCGGGGATGGCGCGCGCGATCGGCGCGGCGATGACGGCGCGCGACGCGCTGCCGGCCGACCGCTTCCTCGACGTGCGTTTCGAGGACACCGTATCGAATCCGCTCGGCGTCGCCCAGGCCGTGTACCGCTTCGCCGGCATGTCGCTCGATGCGCGGCAGCGCGCGGCGATGACCGACTGGATGGCGCGCAACGGCCGCGACAAGCGCGCCGCGCACGACTATTCGATCGCGCGTTTCGGTTTCACCGATGCGCAGCTTGCGCACGACTTCGCCGCGTATCGCGCGCGGCACCTGCGGGCGGCCGGCTGACGGCCGCGCTGGCGGGACGAGCGACAACCAGGAGACAACCCATGTTGCTGAAAGACAAGATCGTCGTGATTTCCGGGATCGGGCCGGGGCTCGGTGTGAAGCTCGCAGTGGAAGCCGCGCGCGAGGGTGCGCGCGGCGTGGTCGTGGCGGCACGTACGATGGAGAAGCTCGACGACGCCGAAGCGCGGATTCGCGCGCTCGGCGTCGACTGCGACGTGCTGAAGCTGAAGACCGACATCACCGACCGTGCGCAATGCCGCGAACTCGCGACGCAGGCGGTCGAGCGCTTCGGCCGGATCGACGCGCTCGTGAACAGCGCGTTCGTGCACGGCACGTTTCCCGAGCCGGTCGAGGCGGCCGATCTCGACGGCTGGCGCGCGGTGTTCGACACCAACGTGTTCGGTACGATGACGCTCACGCAGGAAGTCGTGCCGCACATGAAGCGCGCGCAGCGCGGCGCGATCGTGATGATCAACACGCAGGCGACCCGCAAGCCGTTTGCAGGGGAAGGCGGTTACGCTGTTTCGAAGGGGGCGCTCGCAGTTGCGGCAAAATACCTGGCGCGCGAACTCGGCGTGCACGGTATCCGCGCGAACAGCATTCACATGGGCTGGATGTGGGGCGTGCCGACGCAGACGTATTTCCGGCAGGCGGCGGCAGAATACGGGATGACGGAAGAACAGATCATCGCGCCGATCGCGTCGAACATCGCGCTCGCGAAGCTGCCGACCGACGACGATTGCGCGCGTGCGGCGCTGTTTCTCGCGTCGGATTATGCGAACGCGGTGACGGGCGCGACGCTCGACGCGAACGGCGGCGATTTCATGCCTTGATGAGGATGGAGCAACGAATCATGCAGGACAACCACGACGCGCGGCATTTCTTCGCGTTCAACGGCGACGCGGACGGCCTCTGCGCGCTTCAGCAACTGAGGCTCGCGGAAGGCGTGCGCGGCACGCTCGTGACGGGCGTGAAGCGCGACATCAAGCTGCTCGAGCGGATCGATGCACGCGCGGGCGACGTCGTCACCGTGCTCGACGTGTCGCACGACCAGAACCGCGACGCCTGCGCACGGCTGTTGCGCGACGGCGTGACGGTGCGCTATTTCGACCATCACTTCGCGGGCGAGCTGCCCGACGATCCGCGCTTCGACGCGCACATCGACACGTCGGCCGACGTGTGCACGAGCGCGCTCGTGAACCGTTATCTCGGCGGCCGGCACGTGCGCTGGGCGATCGCCGCGGCATTCGGCGACGAATTGCCGGCGCTCGGCGATGCGCTCGCGCGCGAGCATGGCGTCGACGATGCCGAGCGACGCACGCTTGCCGAACTCGGGCTCTACCTGAACTACAACGCATACGGCGAGTGCGTCGGCGATCTGCACTTCGATCCGGCAGCGCTGGCCGACGCGATGCTGCCGTGCGTCGATCCGCTCGATTTCGTGCGCGGGACCGCCGTGTTCGCGGCGCTGCGCGACGGCTACCGCAACGACATGGCGCTTGCCTGCGCGCTCGCGCCGTTGCGCGAGGTGCCGGGCGCGACGCTGGTGCGGATGCCCGACCATCCGTGGGCGCGGCGTGCGACCGGGATGCTCGCGAACGAACGGATGCGCAACGCGCCGCATGCGGCGCTCGCGGTGCTGTCGCCGCGCGCGGAGGGCGGGCTCGTCGTCAGCGTGCGCGTGCCCGACGGCCGGCCGCTCGGCGCCGACGAGTTCTGCCGCGGCTTTCCGACCGGCGGCGGGCGCAAGCGCGCGGGCGGCATCAACCATCTGCCGGAAACCGAGTTCGACGCGTTCGTCGCGCGTTTCGAGGCCGCATTCCGGCTCGATTGACGAACCGATCGGCGAGGCGCGCGCCGTGCAGCGATTGCACGGCGCGCGCGTGGCGGGCAAGCCGGCCGGATCAGCCGGTCGCGCCCGCGAGCACGGCCGGCACGTTGTGGCCGTAGCAGCGCTCCTCGACACGCTCGGCGATGCGCCAGCCCTGCGCGGTGCGCACGAAGCGGTCGACATACCACAGCCCGAGAAACATCACCTGCGTGCTGCCGTCCGGCAGCGCGACTTCCATCGGATTGAAGCAGATCGTGCGGCCGCGCGCGGTATCGTCGTCGAGCCGGATCGACAGGTTGCCGACCATGTGCTGGTACTGCGGGAACTGCGGCAGTACGGTGCGCAGCCACGCCTTCACGTCCGGATAGCGGCCGGCGATGCCGCCCATCGCGCGATAGTCGATCGCCGCGTCGGGCGTGAACACCGTATCGAGCGCGTCGAAGTCGCGCGCGTCGATCGCGCTCGAATACGCGACGATCAGCTCGCGGATGTCGTGATGGTCGGAGAGCGTTTGCAGATCGGGCATCGGCCGCTCCCGGTCAGGCGCTTTTGCGCCGGCGCGCCGCATGCAGCGCTTCGGCGCGCTGCTTCACGTCGCGCGCGCACTGGTCGAAGCCCTGTTTCACCCAAGCGCCGTGGTTCTGCATGATCGTGTCCGCGTTGACGCCGAGGAATTGGTCGGTCGTGAAATAACGGCAGCGTTCGGCACCGTCTGCGTCGATGTACTGGTCGCGGCGTGCGGCGTCCTTGTTGTCGTCGGTCGGGCGCTGCTCCCACGACAGCAGGCGTTCCGGTTCGTACGCGATGAGGGTCTCGCTGACGGGAATCACGGTGTCCGTGCCCGGGATGCGAACCTGCATGTGCACGAAATCGCCGAGCTTGCCGGTCGTTTCGAAGCCGACGCAGAACGTGTTCCATTCGCCGTAGCGCGGGAAGTCGGTCAGCACTTCCCAGACGACGGAGGCCGGCGCGTCGATGTCGACGGTGATCGAGGTGACGAGATTCGAGGGTTTGGTCATGGCGGCGTATCGGATGAGGCTGCGCGCCCGGGTGGCCGGGCACCGCAGTGGTCGGAAGGGGCCGCGCCGGCATCGGCCGGCGCGCGTGGCGGGGGCGCGGTGTGCGGCGCCGGCAATTGGCCGGCACGTACCGCGCATCGCGGCGCACCCGACATCGAGCGTAGGCCGGCGGGCACGGCGCAGAATCGTCGGAATGGACTAAGGCGTTTCACCGGGCCGGCGAGGCGCTGGTGCCGCGAGCGTCGACACCGCGCGGCGCAGCCGCGACAATACGTGTCCCGTTCCGTTTTCCGTTTCGAGGTGCCCGTGCCTGCCAAGTCGTCCGTTGCTCCCGCGATCGTCTGGTTCCGTGACGATCTGCGCGTGACCGACCAGCCCGCGCTGACGCATGCGGTCGCGTCGGGCCGCCCGCTCGTGTGCGTGTTCGTCGACGACACGGGCGACAGCGCAGGGCGCCCATTGGGCGGCGCGGCGCGCTGGTGGCTGCACGGGTCGCTGGCCGGGCTCGACGCCGCGCTCGCGCGTCATGGCGGGCGCCTGCTGCTGTTGCGCGGCGATGCGCAACGCGAGATCGAGCGCATCGTGCAGGACACCGGCGCCGCGGCCGTGTACTGGAACCGCCGTTACGCGCAGCCGCAGCGCGATGCCGACGCGGCGCTGAAGGCGTCGCTCAAGGCGCGCGGCGTGACGGTCGAGAGCAGCAACGGCAGCCTGCTGAACGAGCCGTGGGAGGTGCTGACGGGCAGCGGTGCGCCATACCAGGTGTTCACCGCGTACTGGCGTGCGGCGCGCCGCGATCGCACGGTCGCGGCGCCGCTGCCGGAACCCGAACGGATCGTGTTTCATCCGTGGCCGGCCGCCGTGCACGAGCGCGCGCTGGCGCTCGATGCGCTCGCGTTGCTGCCGCATACGCCGGACTGGGCCGGCGGCTTGCGCGATGCTTGGCCGCAGCCCGACGAAGCCGGCGCGCACGAACGGCTCGACGCGTTCCTGACGGCGTCGCTCGCCGGTTATGCGGACGCGCGCGACCGCCCCGACCGGCCCGCGACGAGCCGGCTGTCGCCGTTCCTGCGCTTCGGCAACCTGTCGCCGCGACAGGTGTGGCACGCGGCGCAGGCCGCCGCTCACGAGGGCGGCGCCGCATGCGCGGCAGGCGTCGACAAGTTCCTGAGCGAGCTCGGCTGGCGCGAATTCAGCTACGCGCTGCTGTACCACTTCCCGTCGCTTGCAACCGACAACTTCCGCGCGCAGTTCGACGCGATGGCGTGGCGCGACGATCCCGCCGCGCTGCGCGCATGGCAGCGCGGGTTGACCGGTTATCCGCTCGTCGACGCCGGCTTGCGCGAGCTGTGGACGACCGGCTGGATGCACAACCGCGTACGGATGGTCGTCGCGTCGTTTCTCATCAAGCATCTGCTGATCGACTGGCGTGCGGGCGAAGCGTGGTTCTGGGACACGCTCGTCGACGCCGATCCCGCGAACAACGCGGCGAGCTGGCAATGGGTGGCCGGTTGCGGCGCCGATGCCGCGCCGTATTTCCGCATCTTCAATCCGGTCACGCAGGGCGAGAAGTTCGATCCGGACGGCGCGTACATCCGGCGCTGGGTGCCCGAGCTCGCGGGCCTCGACACTGCGTCGATCCACGCGCCGTGGCAAGCGTCGCCGCTGCAGCTCGACGCGGCCGGCGTGCGGCTCGGCATCGACTATCCGAAGCCGCTCGTCGATCATGCAGCCGCGCGCGGCCGCGCGCTCGATGCGCTGGCCGCGTTGCCGAAGCGTCGCTGACGGTCGGCCTGCGCGGCGCGGTTCGCCGCGTCAGTTGCAGAACGCGACGTGTTCGAGCAGCGCGTACGCGACGCCCGAATCGAAGTAGGCCGCGCCGCACCACGCGACGAACGCGAGCGTGCCGGCGGCCAGCGCCGCGCGAATCATGCCCATGCCGGCTTGCCGGCTTGCCGGTTGCGGGGCGCGCGACGCGCGCGTCGTCGATCGGCAGGTGCAGCAGCGCCGCGAGCACGCCGAGCGCGATCGAGCCGATCCACAGCGGCAGGTACGAGTGGGTCGCGTCGTACACGAGTGCGCCGAGCCAGACGCCGAAGAAGCTGCCGAGCTGGTGCCCGAAGAACACGAAGCCGAACAGCGTCGCGATGTAGCGCACGCCGAACACCTGCGAGATCACGCCGTTGGTCAGCGGCACCGTGCCGAGCCACGTGAACCCCATCACGGCCGCGAACACGTAGACGCTCGCGGGCGACAGCGGCGCGGCGACGAACGCGGCCATCGTGAGCGCGCGCACGAGGTACAGCACCGACAGCACGTACTTGCGCCGCAGCAGCCCGCCGAGATACCCGCACGCATAGGTGCCGGCCACGTTGGTCAGCGCGATCAGCGCGAGCGCGACGCTCGCGTGGCGTGCCGGTAGTCCGTGGTCGAGCAGGTACGCGGGCAGGTGCGTCGCGATGAACGCGAGCTGGAAGCCGCACGCGAAGAAGCCGGCGTTCAGCAGCCAGAAGCCGCGATGCGCGAACGCCTCGCGCACCGCTTCGCCGATCGACTGGCCGGGTTCGGCGGCGGCGCCGGCAGCCTGCGCGGGCCGGTCGCGCAGCAGCACGGCGAGCGGCGCGAGCAGCGCCGCGACGAACGCCAGCGCGATGAACGCATGCTGCCAGCCGACGCCGCCGATCAGCGTCTGCGCGACGGGCACCATGCAGAACTGGCCGAGCCCGCCGATCGCACCGGCGACGCCGAGCGCCCAGCCGCGCCGGTCGGGCGGAAACAGGCGGCTCAGCGCGCCGTAGATCGACGCGAACGCCGAGCCCGACAGCGCGATGCCGATCACGAGCCCGGCTCCGATCGTGAACATGCCGGTCGATCCCGCATGCGCCATCGTGACGAGCCCGGCCGCATACAGCAGCATCCCGGCGACGATCACGCGCGCCGAGCCGAAGCGGTCGGCGACCATGCCCGTGAACGGCTGCGCGACGCCCCAGATCAGGTTTTGCAGCGCGAGGGCGAGCCCGAATGCTTCGCGCGACCAGCCGTGGTCGAGCGACACGGGCGCGAGGAACAGGCCCTGCACGTGGCGGATGCCGAGCGCGGCGCCCATGATGAGGCCGCCGGCCAGCACGGGCAGCCAGCGGCGTCGGACTTCCTGCTCGATCGGGGTCATGCGTGTCTCCGGATGATGGCGCGCGGCGAAGCGGCCGCGCTCGATCCGATTAGACGATCGCGGCCGGTGGTCGCTCAAGCGATCATTCGGTCAGGTTGGCATGCGTGTGGGGAATGTGAGGGTGGGAGCGGGCGGGGTGGCAGGGCGCGGCCGGCGGTCAGACGGCAGATACTGAATGCAGGCTTTGGCTTTGGCTTTGGCTTTGGCTTTGGCTTTGGCTTTGGCTTTGGCTTTGGCTTTGGCTTTGGCTTTGGCTTTGGCTTTGGCTTTGGCTTTGGCTTTGGCTTTGGCTTTGGCTCAGGCTCAGGCTCAGGCTCAGGCTTGCGCCGTATCGTGCGCGCGCATCGCAGCATCGCAGTCGGCCGCTTCCGCGAGCATCCAGTCACGCACGTCGGCGACTTCGCGGCGCGGCGCCGGATCGTGCTGGAACAGCCAGTAGCCGTACGCATCCGACAGCGCCTGCGTGTGCGGCCCGAGTACCGCGAGCCGCCCGTCCGCGAGCATCGGTGCGACGAGCGCGAGCCGTCCGAGCGCGACGCCCTGGCCCGCGATCGCGGCCTGGATCACCTGGTCGTACTGGTTGAAGCGCAGCACGCCCTTCGGGCGCGCGTCGCCGAGCCCGGCCGCGTGCAGGTGCGTGAGCCACTGCAATTGCGGTTGCGGCGGCCCGTCGAATTCGAGCAGCACATGGTCGGCGATCGCGGCCGCGCTCGTGACCGGCCGCGCGGCGAGCGCGGGATGCGCAACCGGCACGACGATCTCGTCGAACAGGTGCAGCGCACCCGCCGGCGCGCGTTCGCGCGAGCAATAGCGGATCCCGAGGTCGATGCCTTCGGCGCGCAAATCGAGTACCTTGTCGTTCGCGGCGACGCGCAGATCGATCCCGGGCAGGCGTGCTTGCAGCCGCCCGAGCCGCGGCAGCAGCCACAGCGCGGTGACGCCGATGCTCGCGGTGATCGTGACCGGTTGACGTTCGCGCGCGGCGGCGAGCGACGCGACGGTGTCCTGCAGGCTGTGCAGGGCCGCATCCGCGGCGCGGAACAGCCGCTCGCCTTCCGGCGTGAACGCGATCTTCCGGTAGCCGCGCTGCAGCAGCGCGACGCCGAGATGCGCCTCGAGCGCATGCACCTGGCGGCTGACCGCCGACTGCGTGACGCACAGGTCCTGCGCGGCGAGCGTGATGCTCATGCGGCGGCCGACGGCGACGAAACCGCGGACGAGGTCGAGCGACGGGAGGCGGACGAGAGGCGTTGACATGCGCGTGGCTCATGCGAACAGAGCAGCAAGATTGGTTGAGAACGCGGCACGCGTCAAGTTCAATGGAGGCTGGCTGATGGGCGCGCGCGGCTCGTGCTGGTCAGGCCGGTGGAGCATGGGGCCGGAGCAGAAGCCGGAGCGCTGGTTCTGGTCGAGCGCGAAGCGCGGGATCAGCGCAGGGGCTGAAGCGCCCACTCTGGCTGATTGTGAAGCATGGGACCGGAGTGAGCGCTAAAGCGCCAACTCTGGTCGATCGCGAAGCATGGGACCGGGGTGAGCGCTAAAGCACCAACTCTGGTCGATCGCGAAGCATGGGACCGGAGTAAGCGCTAAAGCCCCAACTCTGGTCGACTGCGAAGCATGGGACCGGAGTAAGCGCTAAAGCGCCAACTCTGGTCGACCGCGAAGCATGGGACCGGAGTGAGCACTAAAGCGCCAACTCTGGTCGACCGCGAAGCATGGGACCAGAGTAAGCGCTAAAGCGCTAACTCTGGTCGACAGGAGACAGGATGACGATTTCGAACGAAGGCGGCGGCGCGGCGCGACGCGATCGCGCGGCAGACGCGCTGCCACCCGAGCCGGTGACGCTGCGCGCAGCCGACGGCTATGCACTGCGCGGCCACGTGTGGCGACATCGCGGCAGCGGCGGCGCCGCGCGCCCCGTGACGGTCGTCAATTGCGCGACGTCGGTGCGCTGCGATTATTACTTCCGTTTCGCAGCCTGGCTGTTCGCGCAGGGGCGCGACGTGCTCGTCTACGACTATCGCGGCATCGGCGGGTCGCGCCCCGCGCGGCTCGCGACGCTGCGCGCGAACTGGCTCGACTGGGGGCAGCTCGATTGCGAAGCGGCGCTGCAATACGCGCGCGACGCGTTTCCGGGCCAGCCGATCGACGTCGTCGCGCACAGCATCGGCGGCTGCCTGCTCGGGCTCGCGGCATCGAACGTGCACGTGCGGCATGCGGTGACCGTCGGTGCGCAGTATGCGTACTGGCGCGATTACCTGCCGGCCGAACGGCGGCGCATGTGGTGGAAGTGGCACGTTGCGATGCCGGCGCTCGCGGCCGTGTTCGGCTACGTGCCCGCGAAGCGGCTCGGCTGGATGGAGGACACGCCGCGCGGCGTCGCGCTGTCGTGGTCGCGCGCGCAGCCGCGTTTCGAGGACGGCTACATCGGCGGCGTGCTCGATGAAAGTACCGTGAGCCGCGTGGCGCTGCCCGCGCGCTTCGCGGGGCTGTCCGCGCCGATGCTCGCGATCGGCATCGACGACGACGCGTTCGGCACGGTCGCCGCGATCGAGCGGCTGGTCGGCTACTACACGGGCAGCGACGTGACGCACCTGCGGATCGCGCCGCGCGACATCGGCGTCGACGCGATCGGCCATTTTGCGTTTTTCCACAGCCGCTTCACCGACACGCTGTGGCCGGTCGCGCTGTACTGGCTGCAACACGGCGTGCTGCCGGCCGATGCGCCGGGCAGCGTGCACGCGCTGCATCCGGCGTCGCATGCGCGGGGGACGGGCAGCGGCGTGCCGGGCGTCGCCGCGAACGGTTGACGCGCTGCGGCCGAGCAACGCGGCGCATGCGCGGCACGTTGCCGGGCGCGGCGTTCGAATTGCGTTCGTGAAGCTTCGCTCGTTCGATGTGCGCGCAGCGATATGCGTGAACGCCGGTTCATGCTCATGCGCGATCGATTAACATCGGTCGTTTCATTCCACAGCACAGGCTGCCGCGCGCCGATGTCCATTCCGTCCGATTCCGCTTCTCCGGTCGAAACGCCTCGCGCGTGGCGCGTGCACATGCTCTACGTGCCGCCTGCCGCGGCCCGCGCGGGCGTGCGGGTCGCCCGCATCGATTTCGACTGGCGCGTGCCGCTCGCATCACCGGCCTATGCGGCGCTGAGCGACGGCGAGCGCGCGCGTGCAGCGCGCTTCCTGCGTCACGAGGATGCGGTGCGCAGCGCCGCGACGCGCGCTGCGCTGCGTGACGTGCTCGGCGCGGCCCTCGGTGTTGCGCCGCACGCGGTCGCGCTCGTCGTCGACGAATCGGGGCGGCCGTCGCCGGACCCCGCACATCGCACGGAACTCGATTTCAACGTGTCGCACGCCGGCGATCATGCGTTGCTCGCGTGGGCCCCGGCGGGGCGCGTCGGCGTCGATATCGAGTGCTGCAACCGCGCGACCGACTGGCGCGCGCTGACGCGCGAAGTCTGCGCGCCGGCCGAGGCCGACTATCTCGACAGCCTGCCGTCCGCGGCGCGCGCAGAGGCGTTCATGCGCGTGTGGTCGGCGAAGGAGGCGCTGCTCAAGGCGCTTGGCACGGGCATCGTCGGCGGGCTGCGCGCGTTTGCGGTCGTGCCGCCGCGCGATACGACCACACCCGCGACGATCATCGTCGAGCCGGCCGCGCCCGCTGCCGGCGTGGCGGCATTCGATGCCGCGTGGCTCGACGCGGCGCCCGGCTACGCGGCATGCGTCGCGTGGACGCACACGTGAGCCTGCTTCACCGCGCGTCGATCGGCGCTGGTCATTCGAGCGGTGCGTCGTTCGGCGCCGCATAGCGCGCCTTGATCACGTCGCTCATCGGGAAGTCGAACGACAACCCCTTCGGCGGCACCGGCTTCATGAACCACTTGTCGTACAGCACGTTGATCTCGCCGCTCTTCATCAGTTGCACGAGCACGCCGTCGACGAGCGCCTTGAACTGCGGATCGTCCTTGCGCAGCATGAACCCGTAGGCTTCCGACGATTGCGGCGTGCCGACGATCCGCCAGTCGGCCGGTTTCGCGGCCAGCTGGCGCACGCCCGCGAGCAGCACGTCGTCCATCATGTACGCGGCCGCGCGGCCCGATTCGAGCGTGAGGCGTCCTTCGCCGTAGTCCTTCGCGCTGATGATCTGCATGTTCATCTTCTTTTCCTCGTTCATCTTGCGCAGCAGGCGTTCGGACGTCGTGCCCTGGTTCGTCACGACCGTCTTGCCGGCGAGATCGGGGAAGTCGCGGATGCCCGAGTTCGTCCGCGTGAGCAGGCGCGTCGTCGCGACGAAGAAGGTCGTCGCGAACGCGACCTGCGCATGACGCGCGGCGAGGTTGGTCGTCACGCCGCATTCGAGATCGACGGTGCCGTTCTGCACGAGCGGGATGCGGTTCTGCGACGTGACGGGAATGAAGCGCACCTGCAGGTCGGGCTTGCCGGTGCGCGCTTTCACGGCGGCGATCACGCGGTCGCACAGGTCCTGCGAGAAGCCGATCACCTTGCCGCTCGCATCGACGTAGGAGAACGGCACCGACGTTTCGCGGTGGCCGATCGAGATCAGGTTGTTCTGCCGGATCTTCTCGAGCGTGCCCGACAGCGGCTGCGCGGCGAGCGAGGCGCCGCACGCGAGCGCGCAGGCGGTGACGAACAGGCTGCGGCCGAGCAGGGCGGCGAAACGGAGCGGAAGGGGCGGGAAGTTCATGGCAGGGGTTCCTTGGCGAGTGGTGATCCGTATGTTGCCAAAAACAAAATAATTGCAACATATGTTAATAGCCGGGTTGCGCTGGCCAACCCGACGGACTGCACCGGACATCAGGGAAACTCCCAAGTCGAAAACAGCGAAAAACGGGTTGTCTAGACAAGTTCGGGTGGCTACACTTCAAACCACTCCGAACTTGTCTAGACAGGATTGCTCACATGATTACGTTGACCCCCGGCCACCTGACCCTCCCGCAACTGCGCCAGATCGCACGCGAATCCGTGCAACTGACGCTCGACCCGGCCAGCTTCGCGAAGATCGACGCCGGCGCGAAGGCCGTTGCCGACATCGCCGCGAAGGGCGAGCCGGCTTACGGCATCAACACGGGCTTCGGTCGCCTGGCCAGCACGCACATCCCGCACGACCAGCTCGAACTGCTGCAGAAGAACCTCGTGCTGTCGCACGCGGTCGGCGTCGGCGAGCCGATGGCGCGCTCGTCGGTGCGCCTGCTGATGGCGCTGAAGCTGTCGAGCCTCGGCCGCGGCCACTCGGGCATCCGTCGCGAAGTGATGGACGCGCTGATCACGCTGTTCAACGCCGACGTGTTGCCGCTGATCCCGGTGAAGGGCTCGGTCGGCGCATCGGGCGACCTCGCGCCGCTCGCGCACATGTCGGCCGTGCTGCTGGGCGTCGGCGAAGTGTTCATCCGTGGCGAGCGTGCAAGCGCGCTGGACGGTCTGCGCGTTGCAGGCCTCGCGCCGCTGACGCTGCAGGCGAAGGAAGGCCTCGCGCTGCTGAACGGCACGCAGGCATCGACCGCGCTGGCGCTCGACAACATGTTCGCGATCGAAGATCTGTACCGCACGGCGCTCGTCGCCGGCGCGCTGTCGGTCGACGCGGCCGCCGGCTCGGTGAAGCCGTTCGACGCGCGCATCCACGAACTGCGCGGCCATCAAGGCCAGATCGTCGCGGCTGCGGCGTACCGCGACCTGCTCGAAGGCTCGCCGATCAACCAGTCGCACCGCGACTGCGACAAGGTGCAGGACCCGTACAGCCTGCGCTGCCAGCCGCAGGTGATGGGCGCGTGCCTGGACCAGATGCGCCATGCGGCCGACGTGCTGCTGATCGAAGCGAACGCCGTGTCGGACAACCCGCTGATCTTCCCGGATACCGGCGAAGTGCTGTCGGGCGGCAACTTCCACGCGGAACCGGTTGCGTTCGCGGCCGACAACCTCGCGCTGGCTGCATCGGAAATCGGCGCGCTGGCCGAGCGCCGCATCGCGCTCCTGATCGACGCGACGCTGTCGGGCCTGCCCCCGTTCCTCGTACGGGACGGCGGCGTGAACTCGGGCTTCATGATCGCGCACGTGACGGCTGCCGCACTGGCATCGGAAAACAAGACGCTCGCACACCCGGCGTCGGTCGACTCGCTGCCGACCTCGGCAAACCAGGAAGACCACGTGTCGATGGCGACGTTCGCCGCGCGCAAGCTCGCCGACATCGCCGACAACACGAAGCACATCCTCGCGATCGAACTGCTGGCCGCCGCCCAGGGCGTCGACCTGCGCGCGCCGTACCACACGAGCCCGAAGCTGGCGCCCGTGATGGAAACGATCCGCGGCAAGGTCGCGCACTACGAGCTCGACCACTACTTCGCGCCGGACATCGCGGCAATCGCGAAGCTGGTCGGCGAGCGCGCGTTCGCGAAGGTCAGCCCGTTCTCGTTCGCATCGGAACAGTAAGCCCATGAGCGCGCCGGTCTACCAGGAGATCAAGGATTTCATCCTGGCCCGCATCCACGCAGGCGAGTGGGAGGAGGGCGATCAGGTGCCGTCCGAGAACGAGCTGGCGCGCGAGTTCAAGGTTGCGCGCATGACCGTCAACCGCGCGCTGCGCGAGTTGACGGCCGAGCAGGTGCTCACGCGCATGAAGGGCGCCGGCACCTACGTCGCGCGGCCGAAGTACGAGTCGACGCTGGTGGCGATCCGCAGCATCTCGGAAGAAGTCGGCGCGCGCGGGCATGCCTATCAAGCCAGCGTGCTCGGCCTCGAGACGATCCGCGCCGACGAGGCGCTCGCCGACGAGATGCAGGTGGCCGTGCGCGCGAAGCTGTTTCATTCGCAGGTGCTGCACTTCGAGAACGGCGAGCCGGTGCAGCTTGAAGAGCGGTGGGTGAATCCGGCGGTCGCGCCGGATTACGCCGAGCAGGATTTCACGAACACGACGCCGAACCTGTACCTGATGCGCGCGGCTCCGCTGCAGCGCGTCGAGTATCGGATCGAAGCGGCGGCCCCGGCGCCGGAGCGGCGCGAGCAGCTGCGGATGGACGACGTCGAACCGTGTCTGGTTTTACATCGGCGCACCTGGTCGCAGGGCGTCGTCGCCTCGGTGGCGAATCTGTGGCATCCCGGCAGCCGTTATCGCTTCACCGGGCATTTCTGATTCCTATTTGATATTCATTTTCCTTCGGGAGCAGTCGTCATGAACCATCCGAAACACATCGATCCCCGTCTCGATCCGACGCGCACGATCCGCGCGCCGCGCGGCAGCGAGAAGACCTGCAAGACCTGGCTGGCCGAAGCGGCCTACCGGATGATCCAGAACAACCTCGACCCGGAAGTCGCCGAGCATCCGCACGCGCTCGTCGTGTACGGCGGCATCGGCCGCGCGGCGCGCAACTGGGAATGCTACGACCAGATCCTCGCATCGCTGAAGGATCTCGAAGAGAACGAGACGCTGCTGATCCAGTCGGGCAAGCCGGTCGGTGTGTTCCGCACGCACAAGGATGCGCCGCGCGTGCTGCTCGCGAACTCGAACCTCGTGCCGCACTGGGCGAACTGGGATCACTTCCACGAGCTCGACCGCAAGGGCCTGATGATGTACGGCCAGATGACGGCCGGCAGCTGGATCTACATCGGCAGCCAGGGCATCGTTCAGGGCACCTATGAAACTTTCTTCTCGGTTGCGAACCAGCACTTCAACGGCGATCCGTCGGGCCGCTGGATCCTGACGGGCGGCCTGGGCGGGATGGGCGGCGCGCAGCCGCTCGCCGCGACGATGGCCGGCTTCTCGATGATCGCGGTCGAATGCGACGAGACGCGCATCGACTTCCGCCTGAAGACGCGCTACGTCGACAAGAAGGCGACGACGCTCGACGAAGCGCTCGGCATGATCGAGGAAGCGAAGCGCGACGGCAAGCCGGTGTCGATCGGCCTGCTCGGCAACGCGGCCGACGTGTTCGCGGAACTCGTCACGCGCGGCATCACGCCGGATTGCGTGACCGACCAGACGAGCGCGCACGACCCGATCAACGGCTACCTGCCGCAAGGCTGGACCGTCGCGCAATGGCGCGAGGCGCAGAAGGTCGATCCGCAAAGCATCGTGAAGGTCGCGAAGCAGTCGATGGCCGTCCAGGTGCGCGCGATGCTGGCGCTGCAGGAACGCGGCGCGGCCACGCTCGACTACGGCAACAACATCCGCCAGATGGCGCTGGAAATGGGCGTCGAGAACGCATTCGACTTCCCGGGCTTCGTGCCGGCGTACATCCGCCCGCTGTTCTGCGAAGGCAAGGGCCCGTTCCGCTGGGTCGCGCTGTCCGGCGATCCGGAAGACATCTACAAGACCGACCAGAAGGTGAAGGAGCTGATCCCCGACGATCCGCACCTGCACAACTGGCTCGACATGGCACGTGAGCGCATCGCGTTCCAGGGCCTGCCGGCACGGATCTGCTGGGTCGGCGTGAAGGATCGCTATCGTCTCGGCCAGGCGTTCAACGAGATGGTCAAGAACGGCGAACTGAAGGCGCCGATCGTGATCGGCCGCGACCACCTCGACACCGGTTCGGTCGCCAGCCCGAACCGCGAGACGGAATCGATGAAGGACGGTTCGGACGCCGTCAGCGACTGGCCGCTGCTGAACGCACTGCTGAACACGGCAGGCGGCGCATCGTGGGTGTCGCTGCACCACGGCGGCGGTGTCGGCATGGGCTTCTCGCAGCACTCGGGCGTCGTGATCGTCGCCGACGGTACCGCTGAAGCGCACGAGCGTCTCGGTCGCGTGCTGCTGAACGACCCGGCGACGGGCGTGATGCGCCATGCGGATGCCGGCTACGAACTCGCGCAGCAGACGGCCCGCGAAGCCGGCCTGAAGTTGCCGATGCTCGGCCGCTGAGCATGACGGCGCTCGACCAGGCGCCGGTGAACGCGACGATGATCCGCGCAGCGGATCTCGTCGCGTCGCCGTGGAAGAACGGCGGCGGCGTGA
Organism: Burkholderia stabilis; assembly: GCF_001742165.1. Taxonomy (NCBI): domain Bacteria; kingdom Pseudomonadati; phylum Pseudomonadota; class Betaproteobacteria; order Burkholderiales; family Burkholderiaceae; genus Burkholderia; species Burkholderia stabilis. The sequence continues at coordinate 16,133 of NZ_CP016442.1, forward strand.
CGCGCGAGATCGGCGCCTGGCCGCCCGGCGCCGCGCTCGACGCATTCGCGTGGCGCGTGAGCGTCGCGGACGTCGGCGCGGCCGGGCCGTTTTCGCGTTTCGACGGCATCGACCGCACGCTCGTGCTGCTGTCCGGCGCGGGCATGACGCTCGCCGAAACGGGCGGTGCGCGCCACGTGCTCGACACGCCGCTCGCCCGCGCGGATTTTGCGGGCGAGGCGGCGATCGACGCGACGCTGCACGACGGCGCGACGCGCGATTTCAACCTGATGACGCGCCGCTCGGCCGCGCGCGGCACGCTGGACGTGTGGCGCGCAGGCACGTATCGCATCGGGCGCGCGGATACCGTGCTGCTGTTCGGTGCGGCCGGCGCCGTCGGCGTCGACATTGACGGCGCGCACTACGCACTGGAAGAAATGGACACGTTGCGGCTCGACGGGCTGCAACGTGCGTTTGACGTCGTCGTGAGCGGGGGCGGCGCGCTGCTGGCCGTCTCGCTCGCCGTCGGCGCACGAGACTGAACGCATGAAACCGACTGTCTGGCATCACCTGAAGCTGTGTCCGCACGGCCATCCCGACGAGACGATCGACGACGCGGCGATCGCCGTCGACGAAACCGGCACGATCGTCTGGCTCGGCGCGTTCTCCGCGCTGCCGCACGGTTATGCCCACTGGCAGCGCGAGGATCTGCACGGCGCGTGGGTGACGCCGGGCCTCGTCGATTGCCATACGCACCTGGTGTACGGCGGCACGCGCGCGGATGAATTCGCGCAGCGTCTCGCGGGCGTCAGCTACGAGGAAATCGCGCGGCAGGGCGGCGGGATCGTGTCGACGGTGCGCGCGACGCGCGCGGCCGACGAGACGACGCTGTTCGTGCAGGCCGCCGCGCGCCTGCAGCCGCTGCTCGCCGAAGGCGTGACCGCGATCGAGATCAAGTCGGGCTACGGGCTCGACCTCGCGAGCGAGCGCAAGATGCTGCGCGTCGCGCGCCAGCTCGGCGAGCGCTTCCCGGTCACCGTCTACACGACCTTCCTCGGCGCGCACGCGCTGCCGCCCGAATACGCGGGCCGTGCGGATGCGTATATCGACGAGGTGTGCGAACGGATGCTGCCGGCGCTGGCCGACGAAGGCCTCGTCGACGCGGTCGACGTGTTCTGCGAACGCATCGGCTTTTCGCTCGCGCAGACCGAGCGCGTGTTCGAGGCCGCGACGCGGCGCGGGCTGCCCGTGAAGCTGCATGCGGAGCAACTGTCGAACGCGGGCGGCACGGCGCTTGCCGCACGCTACCGCGCGCTGTCGGCCGACCACCTCGAATTTCTCGACGAAGCCGGCATCGAGGCAATGAAGGCGGCCGGTACGGTCGCCGTGTTGCTGCCCGGCGCGTACTACTTCATTCGCGAAACGCAACTGCCGCCGATCGAGCTGCTGCGCAAGCACGGCGTGCCGATCGCGCTTGCGACCGATCACAACCCCGGCACGTCGCCGCTCGAATCGCTGCTGCTGACGTTGAACCTCGGCTGCACGCTGTTCCGCATGACGGTGCCCGAGGTGCTGCAGGGCGTCACGCGCCATGCGGCGGCGGCGCTCGGCCGCGCGGATCGCCACGGCGCGCTCGAAGTCGGGCGTCAGGCGGACTTCGCCGCATGGTCGGTCGGCTCGCTGTCGGAGCTGGCTTACTGGATCGGCCGCCCGCTGTGCGAGCAAGTCGTGCGCGGCGGGACGACCGTGTTTCGCAGGATGAATGGATAGACTTATGACCACCTCCATGTTGTTCGCCGACCATGCGTACCTGCCCGACGGCTGGCGCCGCAACGTGCTGCTGCGCTGGGACGCGGCCGGCACGCTGATCGACGTGACGCCCGACACCGATGCGCCGGCAGGTGTCGCGCGCGCGGCCGGGCCGGTGCTGCCCGGCATGCCGAACCTGCATTCGCACGCGTTCCAGCGCGCGATGGCGGGGCTCACCGAATACCGCGCGAATCCCGCCGACAGCTTCTGGAGCTGGCGCGACCTGATGTACCGCTTCGCGCTGAAGATCACGCCCGACGCGCTCGCGGCGATTGCGCGCTGGCTGTATGTCGAGATGCTCAAGTGCGGCTACACGTCGGTGTGCGAATTCCATTACGTGCATCACGCGCAGGACGGATCGCGTTATCCGCAGATCGCCGAACTCGGCACGCGCGTGATCGACGCCGCGCGTTCGGCCGGTATCGGCATCACGATGCTGCCCGTGGCGTACCAGTTCGCCGGCTTCGGCAACAAGCCGCCGCGGGATGACCAGCGTCGCTTCATCAACACGCCCGACGGCCTGCTCGAACTGCTCGACGCGATGCGTCGCGCCGCGCCCGAGGATGGCGGGCTGCGCTACGGCGTCGCACCGCACTCGCTGCGCGCGGTGTCCGAGAGCGGGCTGCGCGCGCTGCTCGAAGGCCTGCCCGACGACGCGCCCGTGCATATCCACATCGCCGAACAGACGGCCGAAGTCGACGATTGCGTGCGGACCTACGGGGCGCGCCCCGTACAGTGGCTGCTCGATCGCTTCGACGTCGATGCGCGCTGGTGCCTCGTGCATGCGACGCACGTCGACGCGGCCGAAACGGCGGCGCTCGCGAAGCGTCGCGCGGTCGCCGGCCTGTGCCTGACGACCGAGGCAAACCTCGGCGACGGCGTGTTCCCGGCGGTCGACTACCTCGCGCAGGGCGGCGTGATCGGCGTCGGCTCGGACAGCCACGCGTCGGTCGACTGGCGTGCGGAACTGCGCCTGCTCGAATACGGGCAGCGGCTCGCACACCGCGCGCGCAACGTGCTGGCGAGCGACACGCAGGCGCATGTCGCCGATCGCCTGCTCGACGCATCGCTCGCGGGCGGCGCACAGGCCAGCGGGCGGCGCGTCGGTGCGCTGCGCGAAGGCTGCCGCGCCGACTGGCTCGTGCTCGATCCCGATCATCCGGCGATCGCCGAACACGACAGCGCGTCCTGGCTGTCGGGCGTCGTGTTCGCCGAGCACGGCGAGACGCCGGTGCTCGACGTCTACACGGGCGGCGAGCGCGTCGTGAGCGGCCGCCGTCATCGCGACGAAGCCGTCGCGTATGCAGACTACCGCGCCGCGCTGGCGCAACTGCTGCGCTGACGCGCGGCAACCGGCGCACGTCCACGCGTGCGCCGGCAGACTTCTACGGTGATGCGACATGACTGAACAACCGGCTGTATTCACGCTGAAGCAGGGCACGTTGCCGCTGCTGATCTCGATCCCGCACGCAGGCACGCACATCCCCGACGACATCGCCGCGACGATGACGCCCGATGCGCGCTTCGTCGACGATTGCGACTGGCATCTCGAGCGGCTGTACGGGTTCGCGGCGGGCCTCGGCGCATCGATTCTCGTGCCGTCGCATGCGCGTTACGTCGTCGACCTGAACCGTCCGCCCGACAACGAGAACCTGTATCCGGGGCAGGATACGACGGGGCTCGTGCCGGTCGACACGTTCGACAAGGCGCCGCTCTATCCGGCGAACGCGCTGCCGGGCAACGACGAGATCATGCGCCGCCGCGACCGCTACTGGCGTCCGTATCACGACGCGCTGCAAGGCGAGGTCGCGCGCCTGAAGCGCGAGCACGGCCGCGTGCTCGTGTGGGAAGCGCATTCGATCCGTTCGCACGTGCCGCGTTTCTTCGAAGGCCGCCTGCCGGACTTCAACTTCGGGACGTCGAGCGGCGCGAGCGCCACGCCGGGTCTCGCGGAGGCGCTCGCCGCGCGCGTGCTCGCGCATGGCGGTTATACGGCCGTCGCGAACGGGCGTTTCAAGGGCGGCTACATCACGCGTCATTACGGCGTGCCCGACACCGGTGTCGAGGCCGTGCAGCTCGAGCTGTCGCAGATCACCTACATGGAAGAGACGCGTCCTTACGCGTACGACGAAGCGCGTGCAGCGCGGATTGCGCCGCTGCTGCAGACGCTCGTCGAAACCGCGCTCGCGCATCGCTGAGCACGGGCCACGCGCGTGCGGCAGTGCGGCGAAGCCGTCCACCGCGACCCGCCGGCACGCAATGCGCGGGGCGTCGCAACGCACAACACGGCATCGATCCGGGCGATCGATGCCGTTTTTTTTCGTCTGACCGATATCGTTGGCGGCACCTGAAAATTTGACGCAATTTTTAGGTGATATAAGCTGAATGTCAGGAAGTCGTCACGCGCGGGCCGGCGGCGCGGCCAGCGATCATGGCCGCATCGCGCCGGAATCCGTTGCGAGACATCTTGCTGACGTGTCGCCTCGCGGCATCGCGACACGTGTCCCGCATCCATCAGTCAGTCGAGTACGATCGTGAAAGCCGCCAGCCCTTCGATACGCCGGACGCGAAGTCCGTCGGCGGGCGCGCCGCCTCAGGCCGGGCCGATCCGGCATGCTGATCGCGGCACGCGTGCCGCCCCTTTACGCGAGCCTCGTTTCTTCGCCGTTTCCCATCGCGGCCTGCGCCGCTTCAATCTCGTGACCGCGCACGTGTTCAGCGCGGTGCAGTGCGACGGCAGCGCATCCTTGTTGCCCTAGCGTCCTTTTCCGCTTTCGTCCCGGGCCGCTTCGCCTGTTGCCGCACCGTCGGCGCGGCAGGACTGCACCTGCGCCCGCGTTGCGTCGTCATGCGCGTGCGCGGTGCCACCGCGGACCTTCATCGTCCAGCGTGCGGGCGTGCCGCGCGCGATTACCGGAGAGCTGCCCATGCGTGCACGCCCGATCGTAGCCGTCACCGCCGACCGTATCCTGCGCGGTGCGCATCCGAATCACACGGCGGGAGAGAAGTACCTGACCGCGCTCGTCGACGGCGCCGGCGCGCTTGCGTTCGTGCTGCCCGCGCTCGGCGCGCGCCAGCCGGCCGACACGATCGTCGCGGCGGTCGACGGGCTGCTGCTGACCGGCAGCTACTCGAACGTCGAGCCGCATCATTACGGCGGCGCCGCGAGCGCGCCCGACACGCTGCACGATCCCGCGCGCGATGCGACCGCGTTGCCGCTGATTCGCGCGGCGATCGACGCGGGCGTGCCGGTGCTCGCGATCTGCCGCGGCATGCAGGAGCTGAACGTCGCATACGGCGGCACGCTGCATCAGCGGCTGCACGCGACGACCGGCTTCGACGATCATCGCGAGCGGCCGGCCGATCCGCTCGAACGGCAGTACGGCCCCGCGCACGTCGTGCAACTCGCGCCGGGCGGCCTGCTGCAGCGGATCGCGCGCGGCGCGCACGAGGCGACGGTCAATTCGCTGCACGACCAGGGCATCGAGCGTCTCGGCGCCGGGCTCACCGTCGAAGCGAGCGCACCCGACGGGCTGGTCGAAGCCGTCAGCGTGTGCGGCGCACGCGCGTTCGCGCTCGGCGTGCAGTGGCATCCCGAATGGCGCTTCGCGGAACAGCCGCTGTCGCGCGACATCTTCGCGGCATTCGGCGCGGCGTGCCGCGCGCGCATGGCGCACCGCATTCATGCGGCCGGCGGCGACCTGCCGTCGACGGCCGTATCCGACGTCGACTGAAAGAGGCCGATCATGCAACCCGAACTGAGCGAATTCCTGCGACAGCATCGCATCACCGAGGTCGAGGCGATCATTCCCGACATGGCCGGCATCGCGCGCGGCAAGATTATCCCGCGCAACAAATTCGAATCCGGCGAATCGATGCGACTGCCGCAGGCCGTGATGGTGCAGACCGTCACCGGCGACTATCCGGAGGATGGCACGCTGACCGGCGTGACCGATCCCGACATGGTGTGCGTGCCCGATCCGTCGACGATCTGCCTGATCCCGTGGGCCGTCGATCCGACCGCGCAGGTGATCCACGACTGCGTGCATTTCGACGGTTCGCCGGTCGAGATCTCGCCGCGCTACGTGCTGCGCCGCGTGCTCGACCTGTACCAGGCGAAGGGCTGGAAGCCCGTGGTCGCGCCGGAGCTCGAGTTCTATCTGGTCGACATGAACGCCGATCCCGACCTGCCGCTGCGTCCGCCGATCGGCCGCACGGGGCGCGCGGAGACCGGCCGCCAGTCGTATTCGATCGAGGCCGTCAACGAGTTCGATCCGCTGTTCGAGGACATCTACGAGTATTGCGAGATGCAGGGCCTCGATATCGAGACGCTGATCCACGAAGTCGGCGCCGCGCAGATGGAGATCAACTTCGTGCACGGCGACGCGCTGCCGCTCGCCGACCAGGTATTCCTGTTCAAGCGCACGGTGCGCGAGGCCGCGTTGCGTCACAACATGTACGCGACGTTCATGGCCAAGCCGATGGAAAACGAGCCGGGATCGGCGATGCATATCCACCAGAGCCTCGCGGATGTGCGCACCGGGCGCAATCTGTTCGCCGACGAAGACGGCGCCGTGTCGCCGCTGTTCCACAGCTATCTCGCGGGGCTGCAGAAATACACGCCGGCGCTGATGCCGATCTTCGCGCCGTACATCAATTCCTATCGCCGCCTGTCGCGCTTCATGGCCGCGCCGATCAACGTGCAGTGGGGCTACGACAACCGCACGGTCGGTTTCCGCATCCCGCAGTCGAGCCCGGTCGCGCGCCGCATCGAGAACCGGATTCCGGGCGTCGACTGCAACCCTTACCTCGCGTTCGCGGCGACGCTCGCCGCCGGCTATCTCGGCATGACGCAGCAGCTCGCGCCGACCGAGCCGATCGCGTCGGACGGTTACGACCTGCCGTACCAGTTGCCGCGCAACCTCGAGGAGGGCATCTCACTGATGGCCGCATGCGAGCCGCTCGCCAGCATCCTCGGCGACAAGTTCGTGAAGGCCTATCTGGCGCTGAAGGAAACCGAATACGAAGCGTTCTTCCGCGTGATCAGCTCGTGGGAACGCAGGCATCTGCTGCTGCACGTATGAGCGTGCGGGACTGTTATCCGGAGGAAAAATGACCGATCGAAACGAAGCTGTGTCACCACGCACGACCGCGCACGCGACCGCCGAATACCGCACGCTCGACGCTGCGCACCACATCCACCCGTTCTCGGACATGGGCGCACTGAACCGCGCGGGCAGCCGCGTGATCGTGAAGGGCGAAGGCGTCTACCTGTGGGACTCGGAAGGCAACAAGGTCATCGACGGGATGGCCGGCCTCTGGTGCGTGAACGTCGGCTACGGCCGCAAGGAACTCGCCGACGCCGCGTATCGCCAGCTGCAGGAACTGCCGTTCTACAACACGTTCTTCAAGACCACGCACCCGCCGGTGATCGAGCTCTCCGCGATGCTCGCGGAAGTGACGCCCGCAGGCTTCAACCACTTCTTCTACTGCAACAGCGGCTCGGAAGGCAACGACACCGTGCTGCGCCTCGTGCATCAGTACTGGCGCGTGCAGGGCAAGCCGCAGAAGAAATACGTGATCTCGCGCAAGAACGGCTATCACGGCTCGACGATCGCCGGCGGCACGCTCGGCGGGATGGGCTACATGCACGAGCAGATGCCGTCGAAGGTCGAGCACATCGTGCACATCGACCAGCCGTATTTCTTCGGTGAAGCGCAGCCAGGCGAAACACCGGAGGCGTTCGGCCTCGCGCGCGCGCAGCAGCTCGAAGCGAAGATCCTCGAACTCGGCGCGGAGAACGTCGCGGCGTTCATCGGCGAGCCGTTCCAGGGCGCGGGCGGCGTGATCTTCCCGCCGTCGACGTACTGGCCGGAAATCCAGCGGATCTGCCGCAAGTACGACATCCTGCTCGTCGCCGACGAAGTGATCGGCGGGTTCGGGCGCACCGGCGAATGGTTCGCGCACCAGCACTTCGGCTTCGAGCCGGATCTCATCACGATGGCGAAGGGGCTGACGTCGGGTTATGTGCCGATGGGGGCGGTCGGCATTCACGAGCGCGTTGCGCGCCCGATCATCGACAACGGCGAATTCAATCACGGCCTCACGTATTCCGGGCACCCGGTGGCGGCGGCCGTCGCGGTCGCGAACCTGAAGCTGCTGCGCGACGAAGGGATCGTCGAGCGCGTGAAGAACGATATCGGGCCATATTTCCAGCGCCGGCTGCGCGATGCGCTGGGCGACCATCCGATCGTCGGGGAGATTGCGGGAGCGGGGCTGGTCGCGGGCGTTCAGCTCGCGCGTGACAGGGGCCGGCGCGAGCGGTTTGGCGCGGACGTCGATATCGGCACGATCTGCCGCGACTTCTGCTTCAACGGCAATCTGATCATGCGCGCGACCGGCGACCGGATGCTGCTGTCGCCGCCGCTCGTGATCCGTGAGGCGGAGGTCGACGAGATCGTCGACAAGGCGAAACGTGCGTTCGATGCGACGGCGGAGCGGGCGGGATAGTTACGCGACGATTTACCCCGCGATCATGCGGTTGCAATCGCGCGAGAGGCATATCGAATCGTTATCGACAGGGATCTGACGAGTGTCGTCGGGCGCGGAGAGAGGCGTATTTCCCTGCAACAGCGCTTGATGCTCTCGGTAGGGAGCAGGTTCAACGTATCGGGCCGACCTCTTCGAGGTGGCCCGATCACAGGAAAACAAATGGGGTGTTGCTCGGATGCGGAGGGAGAGCAGGGCGGGATTACGCGTGTGCGAATCGCTGCCGTTCAAAATTCATTACGAGTGCTACCGACGATGTGATATCCATTTTCCCCGTCTCGACGATGAGATCGGGGGTGGTCGGTACTTCATATGGATCCGATATGCCGGTAAATTGCGTCGTCTGACCGGTGATCGCTTTTGCATAAAGCTGCTTCGGATCACGTGCGGAGCAAGTTGCAATATCGGTTTTCAGGTAGATCTCGACGAATCGATCGGCACCGACGATTTTTCGTGCCTGCTGGCGATCAGCCTCGTAAGGCGAGATCAGTGCGACGATCACCGTAAAACCCTGATTATTGAGCAGTTTTGCCATTTCGGCAGTGCGACGACAGTTTTCCGTGCGATCTTCTCGCGCGAAGCCGAGATCGGGCGAGACGCCCGAACGCAATTCGTCGCCGTCGAGAATGCATGTCGCGACATTGCGGGCACGCAACTGCCGGGCAATTTCGCGCGAGAGGGTTGTCTTGCCGGCGCCGCTCAGACCGGTAAGCCACAGGGTGTAATCGTTCTTCTCGGGTGACATGGGGGTTTTCGTTCTATCGCCAGCTCACCATCGCAAATCATGATGTCCGTGCCGACAATGCGATGCTGATTCGGCTGGCTGTTATATGGTGTAACGATTTTATTCATCCGGATTTCTACAAATGTTACAAGAAAATTACCAAATATTACACTAGCAATTTTCTTTCTTTCATGCTTGAAAGAATCGTGTTGAGCGTATGAAACATCTGAGTTTTGTGCCGGTGCCGGAAGGGTTGAATGCACCGACAGGACGGCGTTTGGCTGGTGTGCGAATAGCGACGCTTTGCGGCTTGCAATCCATTCGTCTGATTTTTATCGGCAATGCAGGCTGTCGGTGTTCTGCGAATGGCGCGGTATCAATGGCCAAACATTCGAGAAGATTGTTTGTGCGGAGGATTTTGATTGGCGGCGTCGAATTATTTTGGAAAACCGCGCTACGCCTGCCGGGTTGACCGGGACGGACATCAGGATGCCGTGATGCCCGCCGACTGAATTCGAGGCAACGGTTCGTTTGGGGGAGATGCCCCTCGAGGCAGGTTGAAGCAGGCAAGCGCAAATTCTGCGTAGCCAAAACGAAAAGGCCCTGCGTCGTGAGACGCAGGGCCTTGAATTCTTTGGTGGGCGGTACTGGGATCGAACCAGTGACCCCTGCCGTGTGAACCGAAATCAAGCCCTTGTTGGTCCGTTCATCATTGCACGGACGCCTTGATTTTACATGCTTTTGTCTTTCGTCATTTCTCGTCATGCTAGTCTTCGGCTCCGCCGTTTTTCCGCCTGCGTTTGACCGTACCGTACCCAGGATGTCGTCAAACCGCGCCTTCGCTCCCTTCGCTGAGCGTGCGTAAAACGTTACAGTGTCGCGTTGAGCATTGAGCGAGACCTGGTAGTCAAGGAACTGGTCGGCGTTCGCCAGTGCCTTGATGTGTCGCCGAAACTCGCGCAGCGAGCCAGTGGTGCCGCTTTTGTTATGCAAGATCGTGACGGATACGGGCCACTTCGACTGTTTTCGCCCACAATGCTTGCGGGCTAGCTCGTATATGCGCCGGTCGAGCGGTTTGCGTAGTCGGAAGTAATCGCGGCTGAGGGTCAAGACGTCTCGTGCCTGGACGGATCGCCACAGCCACTCTGGGAGTGTCACTTCGACTGCCACCATGCGGTTGTCGTTCCCGCCCTTAATTACCGTGGCATGATCGATCAACCCGACGAGGTCGACCTTGTTCTCTCCTCCGGTGGGAATGTTCGTCTCGAAGAAGGTGCCTTTGAGGCGACGCAACGCATCAACCATACGCGCATAACCTACTCCTGAGGTCGGGCGATTGGTGGTAACAAGAAAGTCGTACGCGGTGAAGCGTATGGTGCGGCTCACATCACGACCACGATCCAGCGCGGGCACCATCTGGCTGATGCAATAGATCCAGATATCCTTATCCAGAATGGTTGCACAGCCATCGGACCCGGGTTTGACCACGACGTAGTGGCCTGAGCGCTCATTCACGTAGCGACGCACGCGGCGGTCGCCTGCTTTCAGGGCAAACAGCGGGTGCTCCATGCTAGCCATGTCGTCTTTCAATGCGACATCGCAGAGATCCGCGACAAAAAAATCTTGCTGGGCATGCCGGATTGGCGACAGCTTGCTAGGGACCACGTCGTTCGCCGGTTTGCGCGTACAGGCGGAAACAACGGACTTGCTGGACATGTTCTTCCAGACCTGATCGGCCCGCTGATCCGAAAGTGCTTCGCTGACAGGAGCGGTTGCACTCGCACGATCTTCATGCGACTCATTGTTGCGCCGAACTCGCTCAAGAGCCTCTTTGGTGCGCCGCTGGCATAAGGCCAGGGCCTTTGATGTGCTCATTGCGCGCCCGATACGGCCCCGAAGGTTGAGTTGCGCGGACGACCGCGGCGCACAATCGGTTCGGCGGCATACAGAGCACCAAGCCACGCTCGCACATCACGAACCCTCCACCGCAGACACCGATTCTCTGCGATCACGGGGTCCGGTAGATCTCCTTTATACCGACGTTGATAGAACGAACTCCTGCTCAGGCCCATGAGCGCCGCAAATTCGGCTGGCGTGATCAAGGCTGACTCCGCCATTACGTTAAATTTCACCCTGAAATCGCGCATCTGGCCGTTCTTTTCACTCATGCCTTCACCTCTGTTCATTGACGTTCATTGACCTTCATTGCAATTCTCTTTACCTTCTCGACAGAGGGAAAAAGCAAATTCCGATAGGTTTTGAGAGGTCGCTCGTGGCGCGTATGAGAGGTGGTGCATCTGGTCGTAACCGAATGACGGAGGTCACGGTATCGGTCCTTCGACGGATCCAGGCGGCGGCACCTACGTTGTCTGAAAAGGAGCTCGAAGCGAACATGCCGATGGGGCTCAGATCTCTGAAGCTTGATATTGCGCGTGGCGTCAAGCCGGATCATTCGGGGGGCGATGGAAGCAGTGGGCAAGCATTCAAGCGCTACCTGTCAAAAGAAACGAGCTTCAGCCTCGCCAAATTGGCTGCAGTCGTTGCTGCAGCGGATACCTCCCTGGGCTTGAAATTGACGGACGGCGACCTGTTTCGTCTAGGTTTGCATGAACTGCCGGAGGGAGCAGATCCGACGTCACGTTTGGATCGCTTTGAGAAAGCCGAACGCATCTTCGCTGTCGGCGTCGATCGAATGCATCAAGGGCTTATGCCTGTTTCCCCGAGTAAGCAGGGTGGCAGACCACGTGCCGCGCGCGATGGAGTAGAAGCGTGTGCTGCCTTTGAAGCTTGGAAACTTGAACTTGCAAGCTTAGGTGCGCGAGTACGGGAGGAGCGTCCTGCAGGCCCACCTGACTTTCTCGAACCCGAAGACGAAGATGAGCAAAGGCATTGGGATTACAGGTCGCTTGACCCGTGGCAACGTCCCTTCTCGCCGACTGACCCGCACCCTGCCGCAATCAGCCGATTAAAGCTCAAGCTCTCCGATAATTGGGGTGCAGATACGGCCATGCATCCACAACCTCTGGATGAACCTCAGCAAGCAACAATGCCTGCGGACGGCGCGCGTGATGTGAAGGAGTTCGTTTCGCGCGATGAGCTCGAGACGGTTCTTCGCCAACTTTTGAGCTCCGGCGGTGAGAGCCTCAGAAGACCTGAATAGTTGCGCGAGACCTGTTGTGGATAAGGTGCTCGTTCCTTCGTACCTTCACACACGCGTTGCTGTGGATTGGCACGTACTTTTAGACACGTCACGACACGTACATTCACCCACGCGGACGGCTCGCGGAGCCAGCAGGGACGGCGCTCTAGGATGTGTAACGCGCGCGCGCAGATAACTTTAAATCTATAAAGTCTTTAACAAAAGGGTTGTACATCGGCTCGTGGAGCATCCGCGCCCGTCCGTGTACAACTCCGCTGCCCACACCGCAAGGGTGTGGACAGCCGCTGCGCGGTGCCGGAGTTGTGCACCGCCTCCCCGCGAGCTTTGCCTACGGCCTGACGCGCGCCAGGGCGCTTGCCCCAATGAGAAAGAAGAGGCGGGCCGACACCTCCTGCAAGCCAAGCGCTAGCAAGTCGCCAATGCTGTTGCGCGCTCCGCGCGCCCGAATCGAGCCGCACGGGGACCCGCGCCGGAGGCGTGGGGAGAGCGGCGGTCCGAAGGACGATTCGGACGGGCGCTTACATATCGTCGGTTGCACGTAAGCGCGCACTACGGCCGGTGGCGCCCAGCTCGCCACCCGGCATGCTATGCAATCGGCATGGTTGCACGCATTTCTGACCTGATAGGACGTTTGTGATAGTTACTTATACCGCACCACGGGAGGATTTGGCGAGCCGCTTGGAAGGGCTGTAAACGAATCCTGAGGCCATTGGCTTTAGGCAAGAGGCGTCCCGGGCGGTATCTCATCAGGGTAGGGGCATCATCATCGTTCGGTGTTCCCGCCTCGCGCGCGGGTCGATGATGTTTCCTGCTGCTGTTCCTGTTCCTGTTCCTGTTCCTGTTCCTGTTCCTGTTCCTGATTAGCCATAGCCTTTTGAGAAGGCTTGCAGAAAGCCTTGCAGAAAGCCTTGCGAGAAGCCTTTCCCGCCCACTGCTGCAAGGGTCGGCTGGCAAATCGTTGGCGGCTTTCCCGGTCACATGAGCATGCAACCCACCGCAGCACCTGCACCCGTCACTCCAATGATGCAGCAGTACCTGCGCCTTGCCTGACAAGGCACAGATCACAAACCTACGTTTAGGGAAACACTGATCAATTCGGCTTGGCGGTCATCGCTGACGAGGCCAAGGGCGTTGTAGAAAGAAGCTCACGGAACGGACCCACGACGATGCAGCGGCAGATCGGTTTTGCGGAAGCGGAAAGTGCGGGCAAGAAGCGGGTGACCAAGCGTCAACGCTTTCTGGCCGAGATGGAGAAGGTCGTCCCTTGGTCGCGGCTGCTGTCGGTGATCGGGCCGTATTACCCGAAGGGCGAGCGTGGCCGGCCGCCGATTGGCCTGGAACGGATGCTGCGGATCTACTTGCTGCAGCAGTGGTACGGGTTGTCGGACGAAGGGCTTGAAGATGCGCTCTACGACAGCATCGCGATGCGCGCCTTCGCGGGCATCGACCTGGCGCGCGAGAACGTGCCGGACGCCACCACGCTGTTGAAATTCCGGCGCCTGCTGGTCGAGCACGCACTGACGCGAAAGCTGTTCGACGAGATCGGCATCGAGTTGTGCGAGCGCGGGCTGATGATGAAGGAAGGCACGCTGGTGGATGCGACGATCTTCGAGGCTGCGCCGTCCACGAAGAACGCCGGGAAGAGCCGTGACCCGGAGATGCATCAGACGAAGAAGGGCAACGACTGGTATTTCGGCATGAAGGCCCATGTCGGCGTCGACGCCGACTCGGGTCTGGTGCATAGCGTGGTCACCACGGCGGCCAACGAGCCGGACGTATCGCAGGCCCACGCCCTGCTGCACGGTCATGAGCAGGAAGCGTTTGGCGATGCGGGCTACACCGGCGTGGACAAGCGCGAGGAGATGAAGGGCAAGACGGTGAAGTGGCACGTGGCGCTCAAGCGCGGAAAGATCAGGGCGATGCAGGAAGGTCCGCTGAAGGACCTCGTGATCGCGGTCGAGCGAACCAAGGCGCAGATCCGCGCCCGGGTCGAGCATCCGTTTCATGTCGTGAAGAACCTGTTTCGTCATCGCAAGGTGCGCTACAAGGGTCTAGCCAGGAACACGGCACAGCTGTTCAGTCTGTTCGCGCTGGCGAACCTGGTGATCGCGAAAAATCAGCTGTTGTCGACTCATGGGAGCAATCCGTCATGTGTGTGAAAAACGCGGGAAGTGAGGCCCGAATACGAGCGAAACTCACCTCGCATGTCGTCAAATTCCTACGTCAATCTGAAAATTGCAACCTGCCTCGTCCGTTATGCGGACGACAGGCTCATTGATCAGCGTTTCCTTAGACCTACGCCGGCCGTTTCAGCGATGGCCGTTACCGACCCGCAAGGGACATTTTGCGTGGCGACTCCCAGGCGTCAGCTGACACGACTGGAGCGGACATTCGCGAAATGAGCCTGGACCACCAGCGTAGCGTCTTGGGAGACACTTGATCCGCATCAATGCGTGCCCACCGCCGGCAGGTTCAATTCACTGACGGTGCTCTTTCGTGTCTTCGAAGATACCTGTACTCGCTTCCCATTAGTGAGGTCGGTAAATGGACGTCGATCGAGCATCGCGCAGCGACACCTTTCGGGTGCTCTGGGAGCGTCTGAAGGAGCACCCTCTGTCGCGGGTCGGGCCGGGACTTATCACCGGTGTCGCCGACGACGATCCAAGCGGCATTGCAACCTATTCCCAGGCGGGTGTCACGGGGCGGCGCTATGGAGCCAATGCGGGGTCGGCATAAGGGCGCCACTTGAGGGGCGGCACATAGGCGCCAGTCCAAGGGCGGCGTAATGGCGCCACGTTAGGGGCGGCGCATAGGCGCCAGCAGCATCAGGGCGAGAACGCGGTTCGAACTTTCCGAGTCGGTACGCTCCGTTCTTTTTGAACGGAGCGTCCATGGCCAACAGGAGGTTCGAATTGTTTGAATACCGCCAAGTCCTTGTCCGCATGCGGCAAGGCGATTCTGACCGCGACATCGCGCGCGGCGGTTTGATGGGGCGCAAGAAGCTGACGACCGTGCGCCGCGAGGCTGAAGCGCGTAGTTGGCTGGATCCGGTGCAGCCGCTGCCGGACGACGCTACGATCGCGGGTGTCTTCGGGCGCACGCCGCACCTGCCGCACACCTGTGTGTCGACGGTTGAGCCATATCGCGAACAGGTCCGCGAATGGCTTGCCGCCGGCGTTCAGGGCACCACGATCCATGCCGCCCTTCAACGCAATCATGGCTACGCCGGCAGCTATTGTGCCGTGAAGCGCATGCTGCGCCATCTGGCTGCCGAGCGCAGCGTGGCCACCACAACGATCCTCGACTTCGCACCGGCCGACGCCGCGCAGGTCGACTTCGGCGCGGGACCCGTGCTGACGGTCGAGGGCATTGCGGTCCGGACGTGGATCTTCGTGATGACGTTGTGCTGGTCGCGCCACCAGTATGCCGAGATCGTGCTGGACCAGACCGTCGAGACGTGGCTCGCCAGCCACCGGCGCGCCTTCGAATGGTTCGGCGGCTGTCCCGACCGGGTCATCATCGATAACGCGAAGTGCGCGATCATCCGGGCGTGTCGATACGAGCCGGCGGTGCAACGCTCGTACGCCGCGCTTGCCGAGGGATATGGATTCCGGATCGACGCCTGTCCGCCGCACGATCCCCAGAAGAAGGGCGTCGTCGAATCGGGCGTCAAATACGTCAAGAAGTCCTTCGTGCCGCTGCGCGAGTTCCGGGATCTGGCCGACGCCAACCGGCAACTGCGCGAATGGGTGATGCAGCAGGCCGGCACTCGTATCCACGGCACCGTCCACGAACGGCCGCTGACGCGCTTCGGCGTCGAGCGCCCGTTGCTCGCTGCATTGCCGGACGTGCCGCCGGTACTGTCGGTCTGGAAGGAGGTGGCGGTCCATCGCGACGGCCACGTCGTCTACAAGCACGCGCTGTACTCTGCACCGTTCACGCTCGTCGGCAAGTCGCTCTGGCTGAAGGCGACCGATACGGTCATCCAGCTGTTCCATCGGCATGAACTCGTCGCAACCCATCCGCGGCAGCGGGCCGGCGGTCGCCACACGGTGCGAGATCACCAGCCGCCCGAAGCGCAGGCCTGGCTCGAGCACGATCCGCAGTGGTGTCTGGCGCGCGCGAAGGAGATCGGGCCGTCGTGCCACGGCGTGATCCTCGCGCTGTTCAACGACAAGGTGCTCGTCAACCTGCGCGGCGCGCAGGGGATCATCCGGCTGCGACAGAAAGTCGGCGATCAGAGGCTGGAAGCAGCCTGCGAGCGTGCGCTCGCGTTCAGCAGCGCGAAGTACAGCACCATCAAGGGCATCCTCGACAAAGGCCTGGACAGCGAACCGGTGCCGCGTCCCGCGTCGGCCCCGACTGGCGCTTACCAGAACGGCGGCCGCTTCGGCCGTGATCTCCAATCCCTGCTGATCCACTGACACCATGAACCCGAGTCCCGAATTGAATTCCATCCTCAAACAGCTGCGCCTGTCCGGCATCCTCGACTCGCTTGAGCAGCGCAACCGTCAGGCGATCGACGGGCAGCTCGCCTATACCGAGTTCCTTGCCATGCTGCTGCACGACGAGGTTGCCCGTCGCGAACACAAGAAGCTCGGCACCCGTCTGCTGCGCGCCGGCTTCGCGATGGGCAAGACGCTCGAGACGTTCGACTTCGACCGGCTGCCTACGTTGAACCGCTCACACGTTCATGATCTCGCGACAGGCCGGTATCTCGACGAGAAGGTCGCGATCCTGATCGCCGGTCCAACCGGCACCGGCAAAAGCCACTTGGCCCAGGCGCTGGGCCACTGCGCCGCCCGCCAAGGCCGCGATGTGCTGTTCATCTCGCAGACCGAGCTGCTCAAGCGATTGAACGCCGCGCGCGCCACCGGCGCCTATGACCGCAAGTTCCAGCAGTACGCCCGGGTGCCGCTGCTGATCGTCGATGACTTCGCGCTCAAACCGCTACGTACCCCGCAGGACGAGGACTTCCACGATCTCGTCGCGGCCCGCTACGAGCACGCGGCGACCATCCTGACGTCGAATCTCGACTTCGGTGAATGGGGCGCCGCGTTCCCCGACAACCGCATCCTCGGCACCGCCACACTCGACCGACTACGCCACGGCGCCTACCGGCTCGTCCTCGAGGGCGACAGTTACCGCACCCCGAAACCGATGCCAGATCCCCCTCAAAATGCAGTTGCCAAAAACGGCAAAAAACCGCAACCTTGAAACCGTTCGAATCCGCGTTTTACCCCCGGTTCTGCTGGCGCCATTACGCCGCCCATCCCCGGCTCCTTTACGCCGCCCCGCGACAGCGGGTGCCCAATTCGGCCTCAACATGCTTTGGACGATGCCGCTGGCCTTCCCATTGATGGCTGCCATTCAGTCGATGTGCGCGAATCTTGGCCGGGTGACCGGCAAAGGACTTGCCGCCAATATCAAGTCCACCTTCCCACCTGTTGTGCTGCAGGGCGTCGTGCTACTACTGCTTGTCGCCAATACCCTCAACATTGCTGCCGACGTTGCAGCGATGGGGGAAGTCGCAGAACTGGTCAGCGGCGTAAATCGCCACCTGATGACGGCGTTCTTTGTGTTCGGTACGCTGTTGCTGCAGACCTTTGTGCCCTATCACCGCTACGTCTTTTTCCTGAAGTGGCTGACAGTCTCTCTGCTTGCCTATGCAGCGGTGCTGTTCACCGTACATGTTCCGTGGGGCCAGGTGGCATTACGTACGCTGTGGCCCAGGTTCACGCTCGACGCCAGCGCCGCCGCTGTGGTCGTGGGCGTCTTCGGTACGACCATCAGCCCATACCTCTTCTTCTGGCAAGCATCCGAAGAGGTCGAGGACATGGAAGCAAACCACGGCAGTGCGCCGCTCGTGCGGGATGCGCGTGCCGCCTCCGTGGAACTCCGGCGGATTCGATGGGATACATGGAGTGGCATGCTCTACTCCGACATCACCGCCTTTTTCATCATCCTGGCAACTGCCGTCACGCTTCACGTGGCGGGGATGACGGACATCAACACGGCGGCGCAGGCCGCCAGCGCCCTGCGGCCACTCGCCGGCGACTTTGCTTACATCATCTTTGCCCTCGGAATTCTCGGTGTGGGTCTGATCGGCGTACCGGTGCTGGCCGGATCCGGTGCCTATGCGCTTTCCGAGGCGATGGGCTGGAAGGAGGGGCTCGAGCGCAAGGTCGCCGATGCACGCGGCTTCTACGGCATCATCGCCGTCAGCGTGCTTGCCGGACTCGGCATCCAGTATTCGCCGATCAGCCCGATGAAAGCCCTGTTCTGGAGTGCAGTCATCAACGGTGTGGTTGCCGTACCGCTGACGGTGGTCATCATCATGCTGGTATCGAAGAAGTCAGTGATGGGTGCTTTCACTGCAAGTCGTCCGCTAATCATTCTTGGCTGGATCGCGACGGCAGTCATGGGCGTAGCGGCCGTGGCAATGCTGCTCCCCGGGTAGGGTTGCCGACCGAGCCACTTCTGATAGGGGGCAGAAGCCGCGGTGCGGATGCAGTGGGCGTCGCCAGCGAAGCTGACCGGCACCAGATGCGTATCGGGGAGCCGAGCGAACGGTTCTTTGCGCCCTTCAACAGCCGTTCGGGCTCCTCTTCCACCGCAACGCCCCCTTCCAAGCAGCAACCGCCGCTCGCTTGGTTGCGTCAGCCAGACAGGCGTCCTGCGAATATCTTGCGCTATCAATCACGCCTTCTATGAAGCGACGGCTTCATCTTGATAGCGGCAGATTCGTCTGGTTGAGAAATTTTCGAGCTATCGGGAATGGCGTAGCGTTTCGTACGCGCGGTGCACACGTCGTTTTTTTTGATCGTGAAGATAGCTGACAGCCGCATCCACCATTTCGCGCTGGCCAAATTGAGGCCCATATTCTTGAAGCAGCGCCTCGCTCGCCACGACGTCGTTCAGCTCGCCCAACTCGTCTTGGGCAGCCTTTAATCGTTTGATCGTCTCGCGGTGGCCAATATCAAGAACTGGTGAGAAAAACTCGAGCAGATACCGCAATCTCTTTCCCGCAATTCGGACTTCGTGGAGCGCCGCGTAGCTCGACTCGCCATGCGATGTTGCACGCCTGAGCCGCTTTTCCAGGGCGCGTTCCGCCACAAGCACGCGGCTCCTGATGAACTTTTCGAATGCAGGCGTCTCGGCAGAGGTGGCCAGTTGATGCCGAGCGCTTTCGACAGCACGGTTAAGTGCGTGCTTCACATCCGCTTCTCGTATCGCCTTGCAACTGAACAACGCCGCGTCGCTACGACAACTGGCTACGGACATCAGCAGCGATACGCGAGGATGCTTAGCCGCTTCGTATTGGGTGAGCAGCCCCTGCAAAATGTCCCAGTCTCGCGTTTTGCCTGCAATGTTGGCTGCGGATTTCGGCGATGGTGATCAATCGTTTCGGCGAACGTGATCAGTCTGGAAGGTGGTGTTGCGCGGTCAATGGATTATAGCGACGGTGATCACGATCAGGCGTCAGCGGACTCGGATTTCGTTTTCTTTCTCATCGAATCGCCCTTGACCGGAAGCTTGTGGGCCTGATGCACGAGCCGATCGAGAATCGCATCGGCGAGCGTGGGGTCCTGCAGCCACGCGTGCCAGTGTTCGAGCGGCAACTGGCTGGTGATCACAGTCGAGCGCGTACCGACACGATCATCAAGTACCTCAAGCAGATCATTGCGCGCCGCCTGGTCGAGATCCTGCAAGCCCCAATCGTCGAGGATCAGCACATCAATCTTCGCGAGTTGCGCAAGCCGACGTGTGAAGCTGCCGTCGCCGTGCGCGATTTTCAGCTCTTCGAACAGCCGCGCGACGCGCACATAGAACACGGAGAAGCCCTGCCGGCACGCCTGCTGGCCGAACGCGCAAGCGAGCCACGTCTTGCCCGCGCCGGTGGGGCCGGTCAGGATCAGGTTCTGAGCATTGCGCACCCAGTCGCAGCCGGCGAGCGTGGCGACGATGCGCTGGTCCAGCCCACGGGTTTGCCGGTATTCAATGTCTTCGACGCAGGCCTGTGGGTTCTTGAGCTTCGCGGCGCGCAGCAAACGTTCGAGTCGTCGCGTATCACGCCAGGCCAGCTCGCGATCTACGAGCATGCCCACGCGTTCCTCGAATGACAGGCTGGTGCTTGCCGTGAGCGTTGACTGCTCCTCGAACGCGCGAGCCATGCCGTCCAGTTTGAGCGCCTTTAGCTGGGTAAGGGTGTGCTGCATCAACATCGTGACCTCCTTCGGGTCAGTGGTAGTAGTCGGGGCCGCGCACGTTCTCGTGCTCGGGCGAGCGCCATTCGGCGGGCGTGGTCGGGAGCGAGGGCTGCAGGTCAAGTCCCGCTTCCAGGATTGACAGCACGGAGCGACGCGTGGGCGAGCCGATCTTCAATGCACGCTGGCATGCGGCCTCGAGGCGGTGTTTGCCGTACTTGCGCGCGAGCGAGAGAAGACCGAGACAGGCGCGATAGCCCATCTCGGGGTGAGGTTTGTTGGTCAGCAGATGCCGCACGACAGCCTCGGCGCCGGGGCCGACGGATGCGCCCCAGTTGAGCAGGCGCCCAGGCGTCCATTCCATGTGCGCGCGATGCGCAGCCGGCATGTGTTCGGCGATGGTCGTGTGTTTGCCTTTGAGGCGCGAGCGAGCGTGCGCAGCGACACGCTTGCCGCCATGCAGGATCTCTACGCCGTGGCGTGTGATACGCGCCCAGACCTCCTGCCGTGCGAGGCTATGCGGGACGCTGTAATAGTGGCCGCCGACATCGACGTGGTAATCGATGTTCACACGGCACTTCTGGAAGGTGGCGATCTCGTAGCGACGCACGGGCAACGGGCGCAGGACGGGTTGGTCCAGCCGTTCGAACCATTCACGCCGGTTGCCTTCGAGCCGCTTGAACGGGCGCTGGTTTAGGTCGGCGATCAGTTCTGCAATCGCCTTGTTGAGTTCAGCCAGACTGTAGAAGCGATAGTGGCGCAGTCGGGCCAGCACCCAGCGCTCGACGATCTGCACGCCGACTTCGACCTTGGCCTTGTCCTGCGGTTTGCGCGGACGCGCCGGCAGCATCGCGGTGCCGTAGTGGTTCACGAAGTCCTGCGTGGTCGTGCCGAGTCCGGGTTCGTAACGGTCGGGTCGCGCGATCAGCGCCTTCGGGTTGTCGGGCACGAGCAGCTCGGGCACGCCGCCAATGAACTCTAGCGCATCGCACAGGCTGCCGATCCAGTCCGCCATCGTCTCGGTGCGCGTCGCGCACGCGAACGTGTAGTTGGATGCGCCGAGCACGGCAACGAACACGTGCGCCTCGAACTCGACGCCGCCATCGCTCGCCAGGACCGGCACGGTGGGACCCGCGAAGTCCGCGAACAGCTTCTCGCCGGCGCGGTGCTGCTGACGCATCGAGCGCTTGATCGACTTCGCCCAGTCCTTGTACTTCTGGCAGAACTGCGTGTAGCGGTACGTCCGCTGGCCGGGGTTCGCTTCAGCGTATTCTTCCCACAGCAGTTGCAGCGTCACGCCCTTGCGGCGCAGCTCGCGATGCAATGCCGTGTAGTCGGGCTCGATGCGTCGCGTCGTCGTCGCCGCGGCATTGGTTGCCGCAGGCCTCAGGCGCGCGTCCAGTTCGTCGTCGGACATTGCTTCGGCTGCCGCCCAATCGAGTCCCGCCTGGCTGGCTTGGGCCGCGAACTTCGAGACGGCACCGACGCTGATGCCGATAGCCCGGCTGATCTGCCGATGCGTCAGGCCACACGCCCACTTTAGTCGCAGGACTTCCTTCAATTTGCGCATGCTCATCCGAGGTGTCGGCATCGGCACTTCTCCCGCAAAAAAGGGAGCAGGCTAACGCCGTCGGTGAATACATGCGCAACGCCACCGCCAGACTCAAACCCGGATTACGTTCCGGTTACGTGATCACCCGTTTCGGTCCCGTGATCGCTCATTCCGGCATCGTGATCACGCGTTTCGGAAACCTGTGATCAGCGATCACGATCAACCGAAACGGGTGATCACGATCATTCGGAATCCATGATCACGATCCGCCGAAATGCGTGATCACGTTCGCCGGAATACGCAATGTTGGCGAGCGTTTTAAATTGGGCGCGCCAGTTCGCAGAATCCCCTTTGTCAAGCAACGGACCATATGCCCACCAAAGCGACCGCATGCGCCGCAGGGCAACCCGCAACTTATGAAACACCTCCGGATCTTCTTGTGGATCGAGTTGAGCAGCCCATCGCACTGCTTCGTGAGCGGTAGATGACGCTGACAGCACGAACGCCTCTGCGAGGGTGGCCCCCGAAATTTCGAGGCTTTGGCTGGCACCGGCCGCCCGGTAATCGGCCCCTTTCTCGGACGCCGGCGTTGTTGCGCTTGAAGACGGGAGATCCATCGCAGCACCTTCGCAAATTCCGAGTGAACGCAGTCTTAAGATAGTGTGCGACGAGGGTAGCCTCCAAGGCTTGACGCTTATCAACCTCTCTATGGCGCTCACCGCGTTGTCGCCACAGAATCCTGCCCGGCGCGCGCCTTGCTCGTTCGCAAAAAATCGGCAATGTGCAGCGAGACAGTATCCGCCTTGGCCTTTGAGCGCGCTCTCCGGGCGACGCTCAGAATCGGGCTCAGTTGCTCATAAAAGCATTCAAGCTGTCGCGCATCGGCCGCCAATCGCTCAAGATCGAGCGCCTTTTCAAGAACCGTCCGCGCGATATGAAAGCGCTGAAGTCCGCGCCCAACACGAACTTGAAAGACCACGCCATCGCTGTTGTGCGGCACTCCGGCCCAAACAAGCGAACCGCTGTTCATGAAGCCTCCGAAGAATCACAATCGTCACATCAATATGCCACCAAGCTCTCGCGTTGCATATTGTCGTTTCAAAATTGTGACGCCTGACGTGTCGGAATTCTTACAGCAACCGGAATATTGCGGCGCAACAAGAATGCCCGTAGACTGAGTTCGCACCTTCGATGTCGCAACCCCGCAGTCGCCCCATGACGGGAGAACACGCCATGACGACTTCTTCGTCAGCACCGAGCCAGACATCCCCCGCCCTCTACGTATTCGAACAAGATGGGGGTTGGCATTGGGGCATCACGGTTCCGCGCTCCATGGGAAGCGGCTTCAGACTGATCGCATTCAGCGAGCACATCTTTTCCGCTGAAGACACTGCCCAACGCGATGGCGATCGAGCGTTGGCCTCCATCGCGGCAAGTGACGGGAACTGAACGTTTCCGGCAGTTGCACGCTCCTTGAGTTTTCACATCCAGATGCAATACTCCTATCACCCTCCGATGCGAGACCACTCGCCGCGCGCCATGACAGACTTCGCCACTCGTCTGACATGCCCGATCGTCTGCGACGATCTGAGCCTGTCGTTCTCTGCCTATGGCACCGGTTGGGGGTACGTTGCGATCAAGCTCCCGTCCGACATCATTCGAGACAAGCTCGGCGCAAACACGGCGACCCCCGAGCAGTTGCTCACTGCATTTGAAAGCAATCGCGAGAAGATCACGATCGCGGTCAATCGACATGCATTGCCGAGCGACGGCCGGTACATCCAGCTCGATAAATCAGACTTCTAGATCGGAACCGGCGTGTGGGCCAGCATGCCGACCGTTGACACGAGGTGATACATGAACATCCGGATCCTGATTCCCTGCGCCGTCGCTCTTGTTGCCACCGCCGCTCAAGCTGCCGATATCACCGGTGCCGGGAGCACGTTTGCGGCACCGATTTACACAAAATGGGCCGATGCGTACAAGAAGGCGGGCGGCGGCAGGGTCAACTATCAAGGCATCGGCTCGTCGGGCGGTCTGAAGCAGATCAATGCGAAGACGATTGATTTTGCTGGTTCGGACGCGCCGCTGAAGGATGACGAGCTCGCGAAGGAAGGCCTGTTCCAGTTCCCGACGGTGGTCGGCGGTGTGGTGCCGGTCGTCAACGTGCCGGGCGTGAAGTCAGGCGAGCTGACGCTGTCGGGCCCGGTGCTCGGCGACATCTACCTCGGCAAGATCAAGAAGTGGAACGCCCCGGCGATCGCCGCACTGAACCCGAAGCTCAAGCTGCCGGATGCGGACATCGCCGTGGTTCGCCGCGCGGACGGCTCGGGCACGAGCTTCATCTGGACGAACTACCTGTCGAAGGTCAACGGCGAGTGGAAGTCGAAGGTCGGCGAAGGCACGACGGTCAACTGGCCGACGGGCACGGGCGGCAAGGGCAACGACGGCGTCGCGGCCTTCGTGCAGCGCCTGCCGGGCGCGATCGGCTACGTCGAGTGGGCGTATGCGAAGAAAAACAACATGACCTACACCGCATTGAAGAACTCGACGGGCACGGTGGTCGAGCCGAAGACGGAAACGTTCAAGGCCGCTGCCGCCGGCGCGAACTGGTCGAAGTCGTTCTACCAGATCCTGACGGACGAGCCGGGCAAGGAAGCATGGCCGGTCGTCGGCGCGACGTTCGTGCTGCTGTACACGAAGCAGGATAAGCCGGAACAGGGCAAGGAAACGCTGAAGTTCTTCGACTGGGCGTTCCGCAATGGCAACCAGGCCGCCACGGATCTCGACTACATCTCGCTTCCGGATCCGGTCATCGCCGAAATCCGCAAGCAATGGAAGGCGAAAATCAAGGACGCCTTCGGGAAAGCGCTGGTGGATTGAGTGCGGTGGGGAGGGGCGCGATATCGACCATCAGGCGGTCGTCGTCATTTCCGCCTCACGAACGCCGGGTTGCGCCAGATCCTTCGCCGAGAGCGGGATCCGCTCGCCTGTCTGCGGCAATTCTTTCCGCTCGACCGCATGCAAGATCCGCCGCTTGCCCAATTCAAACGCAAGCAGCAACTGTCTCGATGTCCCATCGGCAGCGCCAAGTTGTTCGCAAATCACTTCGGACTTCAGTGAAAAGGCGCAATAGCCCCACCCGAACGCGTATGCCGAAAACCATAGCGTCGGCCCGGAAGTGACGATTGGCATCGTCACGGTGGTACTCGGATGATCCATGGCCCTTTACCTTTCCGTCCGATAGCATGACAACCATTTCCGCATGGCGCACACGGAAGGCATGTGTGGGATTATGGCACGCATCAGCCTGCCGACCAGGCTGTCATGAAATTTGGTAGCGATAGTCAATCGTGCAAGCTGTCGACGTCCGGCGTGCGCCTTTGCGTGTCTTCGCGAGTCGGCAACAGCCTTCAAGAAATTGTCCCTACCCGGTTGAATCCGCAGCCGAATCCGGACGGTTGCCGTCCCGACAGTCCACGACAGGCTTAAACCGACTGCGGCCATTCGTTCTACCGCCATCTCACGGCAGCCTTCGAGGCGCTTTCGTTGTGAATGGTCTTGGTACAGAACCCCTTGGAGGTCCGTTGAGGGGTACGAAGCGGTCGCCCAAACGTCCAGTCACTGGCAGAGGCAAACGTCGCTTGATGGCCGAACTGAGTCAGACAATCTGACGCTGTCTGCTTGGTCTGGTCCAGCCTTATACATATCAACGGATCAACGTGCTGCGCAGGGTCGAGTTACGTTGTGAATCGTTTCGATGTGCTTCCACGCGCGGCGCAACGTTGCTTCTGCAGCGAATGCGCTTACATTCAATACTTACAATTGGCTTGCGTTATCAACCGTTATCAACCGTTATCAATCGTCAGTGTTCGAATGCAAGCTCTTATATGGGGCGGGGCTCGCTCACTCCTGAGCTTGTGCGTGAACGGGCAAACCAAAAAGAGCTCTGTCCTGCGTGCGGACCAGGAACTGGTCCATCAACTTGAGTAGGATGGGTTCGGCAACCTTCCCATGCTGCACCTGGTCGAGAAAGGCAGCGCCGACCAAGACCTTTCGGCGGGTGTCTTCGGTACGCTGCTTTTTCGTATTTGCGGCCCGCTTTCTAGCCTCGATTTGTTGTTGCTTGGCCTTCAATTGCTTGAGCCTTTGTTCGGTCTCTGCAAGGCGTTGATCGAGCGTAACCATCGTGGTCCTCGTCTAGTAGTTGTGCGGACATCATAGCGCTGATTTTCGACGGTTCAAACAGCAGAACTAACGGTAATATCTAGCGATCGGTTGTGGTCCCGAGCAAAGCAAGGGCGCACTTAGAGTAATCCCTTCGGGATTACGTGCGGGCCTTCAGCCGGACCCCTGCGGGGAGCAAAAAGAGAGGATGGCGTGGCGCAGTTTCATATGAGCGTGAAAGTGATAGGGCGGAGCGCGGGGCGGAGTGCGACCGCCGCTGCAGCGTATCGCAGCGCCGTGCGCATCTTGGACGTTCGCACTGGCGAGGTCCACGATTACACCCGCAAGAGGGGCGTGCTCACCACCGCGCTTATGCTGCCGGGCGGGGCCATGCCAGACCGTGCCACGTTCTGGAACGAGGTCGAACAGCACCACAAACGCGGCGACGCGGTGCTGGCTCGCGAGTTCACGCTTGCTCTGCCCACAGAACTGCCGGACGCGGAGCGTGCACGGCTCGCGTTCGACTATGGCCGCGAGCTAGCCGACCGCTACGGCGTGGCAGTCGATGTGGCGATTCACGAGCCGGACAAGCAGGGCGACCAGCGCAACCACCACGCGCACGTGCTGATGAGCGCGTGCACCGTCGCCCCGGATGGCTCGCTTGGCCGGAAGGCTGTCGAGCTGGACCCGATTCACTGCCAGAAGCACCGCATCGAGAACTTCGCAGAGCGCGAGCGTACGCGCTGGGCGGGGCTGCACAACGAACGCATGGCCGTGCTGGGCCGCGATGAGCGCATCGACCACCGCAGCCTCGAGGCGCAGGGCATTGACCGTCCGCCGACGAGACATATGGGGCCTGCGGTCGCCGAGATGGAGCGCAGAGGTATTCGCACTAATGTCGGTTGGCGGATTCAGCATGAGGCCAATGAGCAGCTTGTGAACGCAGCCAAGCTGGGTGAGATCGAGCGAGAGGCTTGCGAAGTCAGCTGCGCCATCATCGATACGGAAATCGATCTGCAGGCGGCGTTACAGGAGCGTGCGCGGCGCGCTGCTGAAAAGAGTGTCGGCAGAGCCGCCATCGAAGCCGAGAGGGCTCGGCGTGTCACAGGCCTCGACAGGTTGCCAAAAATCGGAGGGGTAACTTACGTCTTTGCCACGAAAGCGCAAGAAGCACTGCTAGCAGCGGGGAACGATCCGAGTAAGGTCGATTGGGGTGCTGTCGAGGTTGTAACCGCCCGCGAGTGCCTGAACGCTGGGCATGAGGCGAAAGCGGTTATCGATACGCTGGTGAGGTATTCGCCGCTACGCGCCGATCCGGTCAGTCACTCAGTTGTTACTGAGGTAATCCAGGGGTATGCGGCCCGCTTGGAAGCGCAGCGCGAGCAGGCGAAACAGAAACACAATGGACCGCGTGGGCCAGGACGTGGAACATGAGCGAGCACAACAATGCCATGCGGGCGCTGTGCGGCAGCGCGGCGGTCAGCTATCGAGGGAGTCTCACACCTGATGTCCTGGTCGCGTTCCTACGCACGGGCGTCGTGGCGGACAATTGCTGCACGCAGCTCGACTATGCGATCGAAGAAGTGCCACCGGGGCTGTGGCGAAAGGCGCTGCGTGACTTTGACGACGTAGAGCAGGCGGCGATGCGTCGTATGGTTGATCGCTATGCCGAAGCTCGGCGATTGCACTTGACGACTGCAATGGCCGTTTGGTTACGCACGTAGTAACTAGGCCCCGTACAGTTTGCCAGCAACAATGCCGCTTGCCGGACGGGTTTTCCGGGAGTCCATCCACGCGAGCCATCCGCGCCGGTAGGCTCGCGCGTCGGCCAGCGCGTGGTGCTCGCGGGGGTCCATCTGGTAGTACGCGGCGACCGTTCGATCGTAGATCGTGGTGTCAACCAACTGCCGTAAGTCGTAGTAGTGATCGGCCAGGTTGGCTGGCCGCGGCGTGCCGAGCAGATCGAGCAGGAAATGCCAGTCGGTTTCTGAATCGCAGGCGACCATTACGGTGCGTGGCGCGTGCGCGAGCCATGTGCGTAGCTCGGCGCAGGCCTTGGCGCGCGGCATGCGGGGACCGTCGAGCAGCGGCAGCACTTCGCGCTTCACGAACGCGGTGCAGTCATCAGGCGTCCACGTGTCGGCCACCTCGGCGTAGAACTCGCGTCGGCCATCTTCGGCCACGAGTGCGAGGCTGATGAGCTGGGGTCGCGATTGACCGAGGCCGGTGTATTCGGTGTCGAGAAACAGTAGCATGGCGCGAGCATTCTGACGCTGGAAAGCGTCCCATCACGCGAATTACATCGTGATCCTAGGGGAGGACGCCATGAATGTTACCGCACTGAACACGATGCACGCGCGAAGAAAATACACCTGACGGCTGAAGCGGAACTACGTCAAACAGCGATGAAGAGCGAGGCGTGCAATGCACGCCTCATTTCACGTTAGCTTAACGGCCGCAGGGACCACCGATCGCGCTTTGCGATTGAGCCAATCTGAATCCCACAACCTGTGTTGTGCCGGGGTTAAGCATACAAGCCATAATTTGGCTTGTTTCGTTGTACACGTGCCCTTCATCCCCTGCATTGCTGTTGGTCAACACGTAGGGCGAGAAACCGAGCTTGTATACATCGTACGGCCCATTGGTCGGCGGCAAGCCACCATACATGTTGCCAGCAAAGCTGGTACCAGGCGCCTGGCAGATCCGAGGAGGCGGGAGCGTGACGATGTCATTGACGACTTGGCTGGTCATCTCCGACTGAGGACCAACAAATGCGGACGGCTTGCTGACGTACTTCCCATACGAGGCGGCCGTGTTGATGCATGCCTGCTGCTGGGCACTTTGTCCGATGCCGCCGCCGCCAGGATTTGGTGCGCAGCCCAACCCTACCCAGCTCGAACCATTCCAGCTCGGAGCTTGTGTTTGCGTCAAGCCAGCGGAACAGATCGGCGGCGCTTGGTAGTCGCACGACGGTGAGGTCCAACGGGAGCCGATCCACTGGGCGGCAGCCATTGTCGTCCAGCCTGCATCTGTCGAGCAGGTTGGCGCTGGCTGGGCTGCTGCATACACATTGGGTGCGCAGGTTGAATCTTCAAATCCATACGAGCACCGTACCGGCCCGGCAAACGAGGTAGGGCTGAATAGCGATACAGCCAGGAACGACAGCATGACGACAAGACTTTTCATGATGACCGGCTCCCGTTTTCTCAGCTCGCGGTGGTGAAGGTCCACGCCGTGTTGAGCGACGTGCTGTTACGTGCGCCGTTGAATTGCACGGTGTACGTCGTGTTGGCTGTCAACGGAGCGAGGGGCAGCAGGAACGCGACGCCGCGGAACAGCTCGTTATTCGGATCTGCCGTTGCGGCCGAAGTTGACCCGGCAAGCGCCGCCGAAGGCACGATAATCCGGGCAGGCACGACGGTTCCGTTTGCCGCCGTCAGCGTGAAGCTGGAGACGGTCAGCAGATCTCCCGATGCTGCAGCGTTCACCATCACCATGATGGGGCGACCAGGCTTCGCCACGTCCGGAGCCGGGTTAGGAGATTCGCCGATGCTCATGGCAGGGGCCACGTTCGTCTCGTTCGCCAACGGCGAGTGAGCGATTGCCGTCGTCGGCATCTGCTGACCTGCCCCCAGTTGCAGAGTGTTCGAGCCGGGCGTACCGGATACCCCAGCCGTTTGGCCGAAGTCGAGCACACAGGTGTAGTTGACGAAGCCGCCCGCGGTCGGCTGGTTGAAGCCGATTCCCACGGTTTGCTGTGACGACGTAACGCTCTGCAGGTGATAGACGGTATTCAGATGCCAGGACACGCAACTGGTGCCGTAGTCTGCCGCTGACGCTTGCGCAAAGTTCTGCGCGGCAACTTCTCCAATCCATTCCGTCACGGGCACACCTGCCTTGCGCGCCCGTGCGAGAGGTGTATCGGCGTAGTAGTCCGCGAACGTCGAAACCTCATCGTGAGCGACGGCCGCCAGCTTGCCATTGGACAGATTCGAATACAGGTACTGCGAGTGTGCTTGGGCCGACGTATCGAGGATCTGGTCCTGGGCGAGGACACCCACGCCCATCGCGAGCCGGTAAGCGTTCAGCGTCGAGAATGCGGAGGCCTGCATCGAGCCAGTGGCATACGTCGTATTCGGGGCGCTCGTTTGGGGCGGGACACTCGTGCCGGTGGGCGGGGTCGTCTGAGCGGGTGGGGTCGATGCGTTGTTGGTCCCGCTGTTGCCACCGTCACCACCACCGCCGCACGCAGCGAGCGTCACGCTCAACGAGATTGCTGCAAGGATCGAAACGTTCTTCTTGATCATGTTGGAATGGCCTATGTTGCTGTTGTTGTAGAGAGGTTGTGTGTCAAAGCGGACCGAATGACGACAGGCTTTTAACTTGTCGTATCAGCTCATAAGGGTCATCGCTTGGGTTTATCTGTTTACCGGTAATCAGAAATAGTTCGGATAACGTTTTTTCATCGCATCGAGCCATGAATTCATCCATCAGTGCAAGCACGGTCGCGTGCTGGATCTTGCCGCGCTTGATGGCGTCAAGCAACGCGGCGCCGCACATCAACATCAGAATCGAATCAGCGTGCCACGTGTCCGGAGCTTCTCCGCTGGGCAGGTCGGTTGAGTCATCTTTCATATCGACACTCCGATCAAAGACTTTGTGGAAGGCTTACGCGAAGGCTTTGTGGAAGACTTCGCGAAAGGCTTTGGCCATGTCTTGGCATCCCCCGTTACTGCGTTCGCTATTTGATGAAAAACCATATAAATCAACGCACATTTAAAATAAGTAGTACGTAGTAACAGGGGCGAATGCGTACTACCTGACGGTGGTGGTTCCTAGCGGCTGATCAGCTTTCCGATGCTCGTGCTGAGCAGCTTGATCGCAGCTCCTGTCAGCCCGAACAGGGTTGCGAGAAGGCCACGTGCTTCGCGACCAGCGTCGAGGCCCGCGAACGCATAGCCGGTTTGCGTGTTGTAGTCGCGGATATGCATCAGCCGTTGATGCAGGTTGTTGGGGTTCGGTTTCATATGGTGCTTTGTGCGAGATGGTTGAACAGACCTTCGATTGCTTCTTCAGCGAATCCACTTTCTCCGTAGTAGGCCCAGTCGTCAACGATCTGGCAAAGGTATCTCAGGTGCGATTCCGCGTCTTCAGGTTCTAAGTCACGAACCATGCGGGACGTAAACCGCTCGAAAGTGCCCCTCGGGCATAGGTTGGCTACGGTTCCGTCATCGTTCACAACGAATCCAAGCCTCTCCAGCGGAACACGTGACATCAGGACCAGCACGGCAGCAGCAAAGTATTGATCGTGTGCGGAGTGTCCACGTATTGCGTAATCAATGTGGTGGGCCACTTCATGGATGTACACCTGTCGGATCTGCCAGTGCCCCCACCGGCGTGAGACCAGGCTGTTGTTCAACTCGACCGTTTGGGGCGAAGTTATCAGCTGGGCTAAGCCGAGTGCGTAGTCGTAGTCTCCGAGATCCCAAAAACGCGCTGTCGGAAGACGCTTCAATCGAAGAGCCGATGCTAGTTCAGGGCAGAGAGCGTCCTGAACGAAGCCCGGGGTCTGAACTAAAGGACTGTCCAGGCCGCGCTCATAGCAAAGGATGGGGATCTCCATCGACCCGTGTCAGCCGCCGAGCAACCGAATTTCGAGAGCGTTGCGCCGCTCGCGCTCCTGTCGAAGTTCTCGGTGGGCGAGGCTGAGAAGGTGTGTGAGTTTGCCGTGCGCTTCGGATAGGTCGTCAACAGCCCGTTCAAGTGAGGCGATGTATTGGGTATCGCTCATTTCCAGATCGTCCAGATCGGGCGATGCGCTCACAAGGGTAAAATTCTTTCCAGCCATGATGCACCTCTTCAGTAGGTGGTTGTGGTCAGGCCTGGCGCGATGTTGGTAGCACCGTGTCGGGCCGCTCGACGTTACTGCCCTCGATTGATTTCAGTGTACTACATATAGCAGATAGATAGCAGCTATCTGCTATTTTTCATTGCCTCATATGCGTCCAGCGCTCGCTCCATGACTTCCACCAAGAGAAGACCGTCTCGCTGAGCTATAGCCCTAATGCGTTCATCAAACTGCGGCGTCACCCGCGTAGCGAATTGCATAGTGCGATTCGATCTACGGGCGCTACGACCGTCTATTCGCTTTGTGGCCGCTTGTGGTTGGGTGTCAAGATTCTGCCCGCCGTCTTCGAGTGGCACGCCTGCGGGGGATCGCTGTCTTTCGGTTTCGATTGGTTCACCATGAGTACTCAGCCATACGATTGTGTATTTTTGATCCTATCAGATAGATAGCAGCTAGATAGAGTGATGTCGAGATTTGGTTCCTCGTTTGTGGCTCCGCACTCCGCATAAGCCGTTCAACGCAGGCCCCTCCGGAGCACGTGGGCGAGGGCTGCTTCGAAGCTCGCTTCGTAAGTATGGCGGCTGCTTGCATGGGGCAGGCTAGCGATAGGGGGGCATAGGAGGACCGTAGTCAAGATGTAAGTGGCCAACGTGCCTTCCCCTTGACAGCAAAATGATGGGGTGAGATATTTTCGTCGTTCTTTACGCGAACAGAGCTAGGCAGCTTTTAGGTTTTAGCTTAGTCGGGCGATTAGCCAGACTCCTTTTGATTGGGCGGCCCTATTCCGCGGATAAGCTCTGCGGCCCTCCGCCCGCTACGGTCCGCAGAGCTTATCCGCGGCCGTTCTAGGTAAAGAACACCTTCGTCATGGCCGATCAGGCAGTTGATCCACGACCTCTGCTGCTTTCTAGTATTGAAATTTCGGGTAGCCGGGTCGAGTTTTCTGACTCTCCAATTGTATTGCTCTGCGGTGGCCCGGTTCTACTCAAGGATCGCGTCGAGGACGACGACCCACCATTAGCGTCTTTGCGTGACGCGATCACACGCTCTATTCCACCGTACGAAATATTCCGCCCTGAGGAAATTCAAGGGTGGCATAACGATGCGATCTACAAAAATTTGATGGATTTCGAGGCAGACCTTGCGAGTATTTGCTCGTTGGTCGTTGTGGTCCTAGAGAGCGCAGGGGCATTGGTGGAGTTGGGGGCTTTTTCCCAATTTCCCGAACTAAGCAAGAAACTCATCGCGGTCAAGTCGAGCAGTTACTCGGATGATCCATCATTTATTAACCTGGGTGTTTTGAGATACATGATGGATAATCATCCGTCATGCGTAAAAAATTATCCTTGGAGTGTTAATAGACCTCAGGAAATATCTCGGGATGTAGTTGATGATGTTATTTCCGATGTTGCCGACGAATTGAGTAAGTTGGGCAAGGGGCAGCGACTAAAGCCAAGCTTGGCGACTCACATTATTGTTCTTATATGTGAGATTGTGCGCCTTATGACTGCCTTGAAGGAAGGTGAAATTTTAGAGTATTTGGCAATTTTTGGGGTGGATCTCCCGAAAGAAAAATTGCGGAGCAAGCTTTTTCTGTTGGAGGAATTTAGGTTGCTCGTTCGGGTCGTGTATAGTGATTCGACGTTTTATTTGCGCGGAAGTGAGTCATATCATCGCCTCAGTTTTGCATTTAAATCTGATTCTCGGCTTGATGCGTTCCGGGTTGAAATGGATGTAAAGGCTTATTATAGTGCTGATCCGAAGAGTCGACATCGCCTGCGAGCTATTGCTCAAGCCACGGAAAGGGCGAGAAAATGAAGATAGATCTTTCGCAAAGATTGCAGGAATCGCTTGGGGTTTCGAGTGATCAGCTTGCGCGCCTTGTTGCTCGAGCACCGTATGCGTATAAGGTCTACGAGATTAAGAAGCGCTCGGGAGGTATGCGCACCATTGCGCAGCCAGCACGTGAGACAAAATTCATTCAGATTTGGTTAATCGAGAACATCTTCAAAGAATTGCCGGTGCATGAAAGTGCCACGGCATATGGGAAGGGTTCTAGCATTTTGAAGAATGCAGTAGCGCATAAAGATAATCGCTTTATTGCAAAATTCGATTTCAGAAATTTCTTCCCGTCAATCAAGTACGAGGATCTGGTTGAGCATTTCACTCGCCATCTCTCTGGCGTTGTTTCTGATGCGGATGTGAAGATGATGGCTAGAATTGCGTGCATGCGATCCAAGACGAATGGGCGCATGCAGTTGAGTATCGGTGCGCCAAGCTCGCCTATTCTGTCGAACTCAATCATGTTTGAATTTGATAGCCAAATCTCTGCTTGGTGTGTGGAGCAGGGTATTGTTTATACCCGATATGCTGACGACTTGGCTTTTTCGACCGATGTAATCGGGGCAACTGCTAAAATTGAGCCGATTATTCGGCAGGCCCTGAGGGGAATTAATTATCCAGCGCTCCAAATTAATAACAAAAAGACCGTACAAATTTCAAAAAAATTTCAAAGGCGTGTTACCGGATTGGTGATAAATAACGAGGGTGATATTTCTCTTGGTAGGGATAGGAAACGAGAGATTAGCTCCCTTGTCCATAAGTTCACGCTTGGGGGCTTGGCTGACGACGACATATTTCGTTTGCAGGGCTTGCTCGGATTTGCCAAGGATGTTGAGCCTCAATTCATTGTCCGATTGAGTGCGAAGTATACCGCCGAGATCATCAATGTCATCCTGAAATTGAGAAAGCCGCCTAAGTTAAAATCGGATTTCAACTGAGTTGTGGGAGGTGAGATGGCTGCAAAACGGAGGGAAGCAGAAATATCTGAGGCTGACATTGGGGTTGACTGGAAAGCGTACGCTCTTGGTTTGGAGGGGGCGCTGCGTGAAAGCATGGCGCAAGTGGCGGGTTGGAGGGCGCTTAGTGATGCAATCACCAGTGAATTGATCGGCGTCGCCCCCCAAAGTGCCCTTGTTTCGGAAGAGAGTCGGAGGCGCATTTTTATCGATGCGCAGAACGCATACGCTAATGGCGGGCGCGCTGAATAATTTGAAAGAGTTTTCCGCTCGCCGTCGTTGTGGGCGGTTAGCGGTGGTTTAACTCGACATATTTATGAGGCGTGCTGGTTTATCAACCTAGTTTCAAGGCCAAATCCTTGGCGCGTGGGTGGTAGTAACGCCGTAGCATCTGGACGGTCTTGTGGCCTGTCACTGCGGAGAGTTCCAGGATGTTGTCCAACTTCTCAGCAATTCGCGAGGTTGCCTCGTGGCGCAAATCGTGAAAATGTAGGTTGTCGATCTTGGCCCGCGAACATGCCCGAGTGAAGGCTTTTTTTAGCGCGTCGGGCGATGTAGGAAATACCTTGTCCTCTGTCTGATTGACTCCCTGGCCCCATTCGAGCAGAGTCTGTGCTGCGCGCAGAGACAATGGGACGTCGCGCGATTCGCCATTCTTCGTATCGTGAAGTTGCACGAAGCGATCATCAAGGTGCACATCCGCCCAGCGCAATGACAGCAATTCACTGCGACGCATTGCTGTTTCTATCGCCAAGATCACGATAGGGCGGACACACTCGTTGCGTGTCCCGCCGGTCGAAAAATATCCTCGCTCGTGACGACAACTTGTTTCAAGTTCTGCAAGAAGGCGGGTTTCCTCTCCGGGAGTGAGTCTACGGGTGCGACCGCGATTCTCTTTGGGCCGCCGGATGATGGAGACAGGATTCACGTCAATGTGAACCCCCCATTCCTTTCGTGCGACGTTGATGACGTGACCGATGAGCGTCAATTCACGGTTGACGGTCGAGCCGGACACCTTTTTCCTCGTGGCGGATCCATTGAGGCGGCGGTCGCGGAAATCCGCCATAGCTTTGCCGCTTAAGGAGGCGGCCTTCAGTTGGGCTATCGGGTCGGTGCACAGAACCTTGATTCTCTGAATCTCTCCTGGGCCCCCCTTCTTTTGAGGCGAGACCTCCTTGCTGTACCGAACTAGGAGGTCGCCGAGCGTGTTTCGTTCTGCTTCGGTGCGATCCACGAACATGCCGCGATCCATTTCCGACTCAATGCGTCGCGCCCACGCTTCGGCCATCGCTTTTGTATCGAACGTAGATGTGCGGAGCGGGTAGCCGCGACGCCGAACCTCGGCTCGCCAGTTCCCGTTGCGTTTCCAGATAGATGCCATCGACAGGCTCCAGACAAAGGTTGAAAAATCGTCTGGGCTGGATTCTGCGATTCCGCCATTCTTCCGCCAAAAGCAAATTCCTGGGGGTTCGCGACAAAGAAAAAGGCCCTCGGCTTTCGCCTGAGGGCCTTTGTTCTTCGGGCTTCACACACCGATTAATCCTTGGTGGGCGGTACTGGGATCGAACCAGTGACCCCTGCCGTGTGAAGGCAGTGCTCTACCGCTGAGCTAACCGCCCAAAGAAGCTGAAATTATGTCAGAGCTTTTGGGGTTCGTAAAGCCCTTTCTGCAAATTTTTTTCAAGGCATCGGCAGGACCCATCAGCCAGCCACATGCTCAGCCCGCGAGTGCGGGCAGCGCGTCGATCGATTCGCGCACGTAGTCGGCGAAGCGCAGCGCAACCGGCTCGGTGGTGCCGCTGCGCTTCAGTGCGAGCGTGCGCGATTCGAGCGACGCATCCTTCAGCGGCCGGAACGCGAGCCGCTCGCTTTTCACCTGCTGCAGCACGCGCGGTACCAGCGCGATGCCCATCCCGAATTCGATCATCGACAGGATCGTCTGCCACAGTCGCGCCTCGTGGCGGATCAGCGGGCTGAAGCCCGCGTTCACGCACTGCGCGATGATCAGGTCGTGATAGTGCGGCGCCGCGTCGCGCGGAAACAGGATGAACGGTTCCGCTGCGAGCGAGGCGAGCGCGACCTGCTTGCGCCGCGCAAGCGGATGCGTAGCCGGCAGGCAGCAAACGAACGGCTCCGCATAGACGGGCGTCGATTCGACGTCGGGCGGGAAGTGGCCCCAGTGCGCATAACCGAGATCGATCTGGCCGCGCTGGATCGCTTGCACCTGCGCATGCGTGTTCATCTCGCTCAGCACGACCTCGACGCCCGGATAGTCGGCCTCGAAGCGCCGCACGGCGTCGGGCAGCCCGCGATACAGCATCGAATGGACGAAGCCGATCCGCAGCCGGCCCGCGAGACCCGATGCGGAACGCACGGTCAGGCGTTCGGCTTCGGCCGCCTGCAGCAGCAGCCGGCGCGCTTCGCCGAGCAATACCTCGCCCGCGTTGGTCAGCGCGACGGTCTTGTTGGTGCGCGAGAAGAGTTGCACGCCGAGCGCGTCCTCGAACTTGCGGATGTCGAAACTCAGCGCGGGCTGCGAGATGAACAGGCGCTTCGCCGCGCGCCCGAAATGCAGCTCCTCGGCGACCGCCACGAAGTAGCGCAATTGCCTCAGTTCCATGGTGTCTCCTCCCGGCGCCGGCATCGATAAGCGATATCTATCGTACCGGATAAATCCTGTATTGGACGCTTATCGATCGCGCGCCTACGCTCTGCGGAAGGCTTTGCACAAGGCTGTGCCGGGCGCTGCGGCGCCAGATCCGGCCAACGTGCAGGCAACACAGGAGACACATGCATGAACGACACCGCTTGTACGCCGGATACCGGCGCATCCAACATCCCCGACAGCCGCGGCATCAATTTCTTTACCGCCGATCCCGACCTCGGCGCATTGCTGAAGCTTCACCTCGGCGATGCGCGCTACGCCGAACTCGAGCCGCGGCTGCATGCGCTCGGCGCGCGCGTGTCGGGTGAACTCGACGAATGGGCGTCGCGCGCGGACAAGCATCCGCCCGTGCTCGAGCACCGCAACCGGCGCGGCGAGGCCGTGCAGCGGATCGACAAGGATCCTGCGTACGTCGCGCTCGAACGCGTCGCGTATTCGGAGCTCGGGCTTGCGTCGCTGAGCCATGGGCCCGATGCGGGGCCGCCGCTCGTCAAGTACGCGCTGACGTTCCTGTTCGTGCAGGCGGAATTCGGGCTGTGCTGCCCGGTCAGCATGACCGATTCGCTGACGCGCACGCTGCGTCGTT
This sequence comes from Burkholderia stabilis, assembly GCF_001742165.1. NCBI lineage: Bacteria > Pseudomonadati > Pseudomonadota > Betaproteobacteria > Burkholderiales > Burkholderiaceae > Burkholderia > Burkholderia stabilis. The sequence goes on from NZ_CP016442.1 coordinate 54,177, forward strand.
TCGGCGATCCGGCGCTTGTCGCACGGTACCTGCCGATGCTCGCGTCGCGCGACTTCGGCACGCTGTACCAGGGCGCGATGTTCATGACCGAGCAGGCGGCCGGCTCCGACGTCGGCCGCATCGCGACGCGCGCCGCGCGCGAGACGGACGCGCACGGCGAGACCATCTGGCGCCTGACCGGCGACAAGTGGTTCTGCTCGAACGCGGACGCCGATCTCGCGATGGTGCTCGCGCGGCCCGACGGCGCGCCGGAAGGCATCAAGGGCCTCGCGCTGTTCCTGCTGCCGAAGACGCTGCCGGACGGCACGCGCAACCGCTACCGGATCGTGCGATTGAAGGACAAGCTCGGCAGCCGCTCGATGGCGAGCGGCGAGATCGCGCTCGAAGGCGCGCAGGCTTACCTGATCGGCGAGATCGGCCGCGGCTTTCACCAGATGGCCGACATGATCAACATGTCGCGGTTGTCGAACGGCGTGCGCGCGGCCGGGCTGATGCGGCGCGCGCTGAACGAGGCGCTGCACGTCGCCGCGCATCGCGAGGCGTTCGGCCACAAGCTGATCGAGATGCCGCTGATGCAGCGCCAGCTGATGAAGATGCTGCTGCCGGCAGAGGCCGCGCGCGCGATGTTCATGCAGATCGCGCTGTTGTTGCCGCAGGCCGACGCGGGCGACGAACAGGCCGCGCGTTGCGTGCGGATCCTGACGCCGCTGATCAAGTTCCGTGCGTGCCGCGATGCGCGCCGCGTGACGGGCGACGCGATGGAAGTGCGCGGCGGCACCGGCTACATCGAGGAATGGAGCGATGCGCGCGTCGTGCGCGATGCGCATCTCGGTTCGATCTGGGAGGGCACGAGCAACATCGTCGCGCTCGATGTCGCGCGCGCCGCGCAGCGCGAGCACGCGCTCGACGCGCTGCGCGCGTTTCTCGGCGACCGGCTCGGCGCGGCGCCGCTGCCCGACGCGAGCCGCGCGGCGCTGCGGCGCATTCTCGCGCGCGCCTGCGACGGGCTCGCGCGGGTCGCGGCCGAAGGCGACGATTCGCGCGTGCGGCAGGCCGCATCCGCGCTGTATTACGCGAGCGCGGCGGTGCTGATGGCGTGCGAAGGCGTGCGGCTCGCGCCGGATTTCCGGCGTCTCGCGCTCGCGCACCTGATCGTGCGCCACAAGCTGCTGCCGGTCGATCCGCTCGCGCCGGCGTCGCTCGACGACGAATCGGCCGCGTTCGACGCGCTGCTGCGCGGCTCGCCGATCGCGCTGGACATGGCGCTCGATCTGCTGCCGGAGGTCGAACGATGAGCACGTCGCGTGGCGCACTGGACGGCCTGAAGGTCGTCGACCTGAGCCGTGTGCTCGGCGGCCCGTACTGCACGCAGGCGCTCGCCGACCACGGTGCAACGGTGGTCAAGATCGAGCCGCCGGCCGGCGACGAAACACGTGGCTGGGGGCCGCCGTTCCTCGGCGACACGGCCTGGTACTTCATGGGCGTGAACCGCAACAAGGAAGGGCTCGCGCTCGACCTGTCGCGCGAAGAAGGGCGCGCGATCCTGTGGCGCCTGCTCGAAGAGGCCGACGTGCTCGTCGAGAATTTCAAGCCCGGCACGCTCGCGCGCTGGGGGATGGACTACGCGCGCGACCTGCAGCCGCGCTTTCCGCGTCTGATCCACTGCGCGGTGACGGGTTTCGGTGAAGACGGTCCGCTCGGCGGCCTGCCCGGTTACGACGCGGTGATCCAGGCGATGGCCGGGCTGATGAGCGTCAACGGCGAGCGCGACGGCGACGCGACGCGCATCGGCTTGCCGATCGTCGACATGGTCACGGGGCTGAACGCGCTCGCCGGCATCCTGCTGGCGCTCGCGGAACGCGAGAAGAGCGGGCGAGGGCAGTCGATCGACATCGCGCTGTACGACTGCGGCGTGTCGCTGCTGCATCCGCACCTGCCGAACTTCTTCGGCTCGGGGCGCGTGCCCGGGCGCAGCGGCAACGCGCATCCGAACATCGCGCCGTACGACAGTTACCGCACGGCGAGCGTGCCGATCTTCCTCGCGGTCGGCAACGACCGGCAATTCGCGCGGCTCGTCGCGCATCTCGGCGCGCCGGCGCTCGCGAGCGATCCGCGCTTCGTCGACAACCGCAGCCGCTGTGCGCACCGGCCCGAGTTGAAGGCCGAACTGGAAACGCGGCTTGCCGCGCATGCGTGCGAGCCGCTCGCGCGCGACCTGATGGCGGCCGGCGTGCCATGCGGGCCGGTGCGAACGGTGGCCGACGTCGCGCACGATCCGCATGCGCTGCACCGCGACCTGTTCGTCGAGATCGGCGCGTATCGCGGCACCGCATCGCCGGTGAAGCTGTCGCGCACGCCGGCCACCTACCGTTCGCCGCCGCCCGCACTCGGCCGCGACACGCGCGCGGTGCTCGATCGCCTCGGCGTCGATCGCGCGCTTCAGCAGCAACTGCTCGATGCCGGTGTGCTGAAAACGGCGCCCGGCGAGGTGTCCGGTTAGGCGCCCCGATTGACGCAACGCCGCCGGCCGGCGGCGCAATGCCGGCCACCCGGACAAGGCGCGCGGCAGTCGCGCCACCGATCACGAACATGGAGACATCGATGAGCCGTCCGCAATCCCCGCCCGCCGTTCAGCCGCAACCGCGGCCCGGTCGCGCCGCCTTCGCGGCGTTCGTCGGCACCACGATCGAGTGGTACGACTTCTATATCTATGGCACGGCCGCGGCGCTCGTGTTCGGCAAGGTGTTCTTCTCGAGCACGATGGACCCCGGCGTCGCGACACTGCTCGCGTTCGTCACGTTCTGGGCCGGCTTCGCCGCGCGTCCGCTCGGCGGGATCGTGTTCGGGCATCTCGGCGATCGCGTCGGCCGCAAGACCGCGCTCGTGATCACGCTGGTGATGATGGGGCTCGCGACGACCGGCATCGGCCTGTTGCCCGGCTACGCGCAGATCGGCGTGTGGGCGCCGGCGGGCCTCGTCGTGCTGCGCGTGCTGCAGGGGATCGCGGTCGGCGGCGAGTGGGGCGGCGCGGTGCTGATCGCGAGCGAGAATGCGCCAAAGCATCGCAGCATCCTCTATGCGGCGTTCGCGCAGCAGGGCTCGCCCACCGGCAACCTGCTCGCGACGGCGGCGTTCTTCGCGCTCAGCGCGTTGCCGACGCCGTCCTTCCTGATGTGGGGCTGGCGCATTCCGTTCCTGCTGTCGGCCGTGCTCGTGATCATCGGCATGGTGATCCGGTTGAAGCTCGAGGAATCGGCCGACATGCAGCGCGTGCTTGCGCGCAAGCGTACTGTGAAGCTGCCGCTGCGCGAGGTCGTGCGCGATCACTGGATCGTCGTGCTGCTCGCGGCCGGCACGCTGCCGGTGATCAACGTCACGTACTTCCGCAGCACGTTCGCACTGTCGTGGGCGACGAAGGAGCTCGGCTACGCGCAGGGCACGTTCCTCGGCATCCTGTCGATCTCGCTCATCGTGCAGTTCCTGATGCAGCCGGTCGGCGCGTGGTTCGTGTCGAAGATCGACATGCGCCGCGCGATGTGCTGGATCCTGATTCCGGAGATCGTGCTGATGCCGGTGATGTTCCATGCGCTGGCCACGCGCTCGTACTGGGTGGCCGTCGCGGGCATGTGCATCTCGACGATTCCGTCGGCGATGTTCTACGGCGCGGTCGGCGGCGTGCTCGCGCGCGTGTTCCCGGCGAACATCCGCTACACGGGCCTGTCGCTCGCGTATCAGTTGAGCGCACTCGTCGTCGGCGGCGGCACGCCGGTGCTCGCGCAGGCGATCCTCAACGCGACGGGCAGCATCGTCGGTGTCGCGATCGCGTCGGGGCTCTATGCGCTCGTGTCGCTCGCGTGCATGCTGGCGCTGCTGAACCGCACGGGGTATCGCGCGGACGAGCTGTCCACGGCCGAGCGCAGCGATGCGGCGGAATGGGGCGCCGAAGGGGGAGCGCGGAGCAACCGGGCGACCGCGGCGCGCTGAAACCGGCCGGTTGAGCGGCACGGAACGCGATCGCCGGGGCGGTGCGGATCGCGCTGCCCCAAAAAGAAAACGGCACAGTGCGAATACACGGTGCCGTTTTTCTTCGGATCGCAAGGGGCCGGCAGGCTGCCGGCTCCGCGCATCACGTCATCAGCCTTCCGTCGGCGGCACGTAGCCGGACGCCTGGTCCGCGCCGTCGCCGAAGAAGTATTTCTCGGTCTGCTTCATCAGGTACTGGCGCGCGCGCGGGTCGGCCATGTTCAGGCGGTTCTCGTTGATCAGCATCGTCTGCTGCTTGAGCCAGCCTTGCCATGCTTCCTTCGAGACGCTTTCATAGATGCGCTTGCCGAGTTCGCCCGGCAGCGGCGGGAAATCAAGACCTTCGGCTTCCTTGCCGAGCTTCGCGCATTGAATCATACGGGCCATCGTGTACTTCTCCTGTAATCGGACTGGGGGAGGGCGGGCGTCTTGCGCCGCTCAGAGCTGCTTCATCAGCACGAGCGACTTGCGCTGCCAGTTATAGAGTTTGCGACGGTCTTCCGGCAGGTCGTCGACGCTGACCTTGACGAAGCCGCGCTTGAGGAACCAGTGCTCGGTGCGCGTCGTGAGCACGAAGATGTGCGTGAGGCCGCGCGCTCGCGCGCGCTGCTCGATACGCTTGAGCAGGCGTTCGCCGTCGCCCGAGCCCTGCGCTTCCGGCGCGACCGTCAGGCACGCCATCTCGCCGATCTTCTCCTGCTGGTACGGATACAGCGCCGCGCAGCCGAACAGCACGCCATCGTGCTCGATCACCGAGAAGTGGTCGATGTCGCGTTCGATCTGGTGGCGGCCGCGCCGCACCAGCGTGCCGTCCGATTCGAGCGGCTCGATCAGCGACAGGATGCCGCCGACGTCGTCCGGCGTCGCCTCGCGCAGGCTTTCGAGGTTCTCGTACGAGATCATCGTGCCGACGCCGTCGTGCAGGAACAGTTCGAGCAGCATGCTGCCGTCGAGCGACTGCGGGATCAGGTGGGCACGCGTCACGCCGCCGCGGCATGCGCGGATCGAGTGCTTCAGGAAGAACGCGTCGTCGCCCTGGACGTTGCCGGAATCGAGCAGCTCGGCCGCCGCGTCGAGCGACATTTCGCGGATCAGCTCGCCTTCGTCGTCGACGATGCCGGGGCCGTCGGTCAGGAACACGATCTTGTCGGCGCGCAGCGCGATCGCGGCGGCTGAGGCGACGTCTTCCATCGACAGGTTGAACGCTTCGCCGGTCGGCGAGAAACCGAGCGGCGACAGCAGCACGAGCTTGCGGCTCGCGAGAGAATGACGGATCGATTCGGCGTCGATCTTGCGCACGATGCCCGTATGCGCGAAATCGACCCCGTCGAGAATCCCCACCGGCCGCGCGGTCACGAAGTTGCCCGACACGACGCTGATGTGCGCGTGCGCCATCGGCGAGTTCGGCAAGCCCTGGCTGATCGCGGCCTCGATGTCGAGACGCACTTCGCCGGCCGCTTCCTTCGCGGATTCGAGCGCGCGCGCATCGGTGATGCGCAGGCCGTGCGAAAACTCGGATTCGACACCGTGCAGGCTCAGCTGCTCCTCGACCTGCGGGCGCGAGCCGTGCACGAGCACGATCTGGATGCCCATCGCCTGCAGCAGCGCGATGTCGGACACGAGCGCGTTCAGCAAACCCTGTTGCACCACCTCGCCCCCGAACCCCACGACGAACGTGCTGTTGCGGAACTTGTGGATATAGGGCGCGACGGAGCGCATCCAGTCGACGAACTGCGCGTGGCTGGCGGCCGAATCGTCGGCGGCCGGCGGCGTCGCGGCGGCGGTCTGGGCGGGAGGGAGGTCGGTTTGGGAATTCATGGGCGGGATTATAATGCGCCCCCATGTCGAATGTACCTAAAAGTCCCGCGCCGACGCGGGCCAAAACGCCGTCGGCCCGGCACCCGGATGGTGCGGCCGATGCGCGTCAGCAGCAGGGCCAGCCGCCGCGCCAGCAACAGGACAAGCAGGCGGGCCAGCCGCCGCGCGGGCCGCGCGGCGACGAACGGCGCGGCGAGGCGCGCCAGCAAGCGGCGACGAACGCGACCAACGCGACCAACGCGACCAACGCGCCCGAGGCGCGCGCGCCGCGCCGCGAGCGGCCGCCGCGCGCCGTCGTGGCGCCCAACCCCGTCCCGCCGATCACGTATCCCGAAAGCCTGCCCGTGTCGGGCAAGCGCGACGAGATCGCGCGCGCGATCGCCGGTCATCAGGTCGTCATCGTCTGCGGCGAAACGGGGTCGGGCAAGACCACGCAGTTGCCGAAGATCTGTCTCGATCTCGGCCGCGGCCTCGGCGCCGGCGGCACGGGCCTGATCGGCCATACGCAGCCGCGGCGTCTCGCTGCGTCGTCGACCGGCCGCCGGATCGCCGAGGAACTCGGCACGCCGTTCGGCGAGGTGGTCGGCTACAAGGTGCGCTTCACCGACAATCTCGCGCCGGGCGCGTCCGTGAAGCTGATGACGGACGGCATCCTGCTCGCCGAGACGCAGACCGACCCGCTGCTGAAGGCGTACGACACGCTGATCATCGACGAGGCGCACGAGCGCAGCCTGAACATCGACTTCCTGCTCGGCTACCTGAAGGAAATCCTGCCGAGGCGGCCGGACCTGAAGCTGATCGTCACGTCCGCGACGATCGACGCCGATCGCTTCGCGCGCCATTTCGGCACCGACGAGCGCCCGGCGCCCGTGATCGAGGTGAGCGGGCGGCTGTATCCGGTCGAGATGCGCTACCGCCCGGTGGCCGAAGATCGCCCGGCAGTGAAAAATGCCGAGGGCACGGCGAGCCGCGATCGCGTGAAGACCGCCCGCGAGGCCGAGCGCGACCTGATGGACGCGATCGTCGACGCGGTCGACGAGCTGTGCCGCGAAGGCCCCGGCGACGTGCTCGTGTTCCTGCCCGGCGAGCGCGAAATCCGCGAAGCGGCCGAGGCGCTGCGCAAGCACCATCCGCCGCACACCGAGATCCTGCCGCTGTTCGCGCGGCTCTCGGCGGCCGACCAGGACAAGGTGTTCAAGGCGTCGAACGCGCGCCGGATCGTGCTCGCGACCAACGTGGCCGAAACGTCGCTGACGGTGCCGGGCATCCGCTACGTCGTCGATACCGGTCTCGCGCGCGTGAAGCGCTATTCGTACCGGAACAAGGTCGAGCAGCTGCAGGTCGAGTCGATTTCGCAGGCAGCCGCGAACCAGCGCGCGGGCCGGTGCGGCCGTGTGGCCGACGGCGTCTGCATCCGCTTGTACGAGGAAAGCGACTACCAGGCCCGCGCGCGCTTCACCGATCCGGAAATCCTGCGCTCGTCGCTCGCGTCGGTGATCCTGCGGATGAAGTCGCTGCACCTGACGGCGATCGAATCGTTCCCGTTCCTCGAGCCGCCGCCCGGCCGCGCGATCGCGGACGGCTATCAGTTGCTCAACGAACTCGGCGCGGTCGACGACGACAACGCGCTGACGCCGCTTGGTCGCGAACTCGCACGGCTGCCGCTCGACCCGCGCGTCGGGCGGATGATTCTCGCCGCGCGCGACCAGCAGTCGCTGCGCGAGGTGCTGATCATCGCGAGCGCGCTGTCCGTGCAGGACCCGCGCGACCGGCCGATCGAAGCGCAGGAGCAGGCCGACCAGGCGCACCGCCGGTTCGCCGACGAGCGCTCCGAATTCCTGCAGTGGCTGAAGATCTGGGCGTGGTTCGAAGAGGCGGTCGCGCACAAGAAGTCGAACCGCCAGCTCGTCGATGCGTGCCGGCAGAACTTCCTGTCGCACCTGCGGCTGCGCGAATGGCGCGACGTTCATTCGCAGTTGCTGACCGTCGTGCGCGAGCACGGCTGGCGGCTCAACGAAGTCGAGGCGACCCACGAACAGGTGCATCTGGCCCTCTTGACCGGCCTGCTCGGCAACCTCGGCATGAAGGCCGACGACGATCCGCACTACCTCGGCGCGCGCGGAATCAAGTTCTATCTGTGGCCGGGCTCCGCGCTGGCGAAGAAGGCCGGGCGCTGGGTGATGGCGGCCGAACTGGTCGAGACGAGCCGGCTGTACGCGCGCTGCCTCGCGAAGATCGAGCCGGAGTGGGTCGAGAAGGTCGGTGCGCACCTGCTGAAGAAGTCGTTGTCGGAGCCGCATTGGGAAAAGCGTCCGGCGCAGGTCAGCGCGTACGAGCGCGCGACGCTGTACGGGCTGACGATCTACCACCGCCGGCGCGTCGCGTTCGGCAAGCAGGACCCGGCGCGCGCGCGGGAGCTGTTCATCCGCGGCGCGCTCGTCGAAGGCGAGTTCGACACGAAGCTCGCGTTCTTCGCGCACAACCGCAAGCTGCTCGCCGACATCGAGCAGCTCGAGCACAAGTCGCGGCGGCAGGACGTGCTGGTCGACGACGAGCTGATCTACGCGTTCTACGACCAGGCGATTCCGGAAGGGATTCACACGGGCGCCGCGTTCGAGCGCTGGTATCGCGACGAGGTGAAGAAGGGCGGCCAGCCCGAGGACAAGCTGCGGCTGCTGTACCTGTCGCGCGACGACCTGATGCGCCACGAGGCGGCGGGCGTGACGACCGAGCTGTTCCCGAAGCGCGCGACGATGGCCGGCGTCGAGATGGCGCTCACGTACCACTTCGAGCCCGGCACGCCGCGCGACGGCGTGACGCTCGCGGTGCCGCTCTACGCGCTGAACCAGGTCGATGCGCGCCGCTGCGAGTGGCTCGTGCCGGGGATGCTGAAGGAAAAGGTGCAGCTGCTGCTGAAGTCGCTGCCGCAGAAGCTGCGCCGCCACTGCGTGCCGCTGCCCGAGTACGCGGCCGGTTTCGTCGAGCGGATGGGCCGCGAGCGCTTCGGCGCGGGCGGGCTCGTCGAGGCGCTGATCGCCGACGTGCGCGGCGAGACCCAGATCGCGATGAAAACGGCCGACTTCAAGCTCGAGACGCTGCCCGCGCACCTGTTCATGAACTTCAAGGTGATCGACGAGCACGGCCGCCAGCTCGCGATGGGGCGCAATCTCGCGCAGCTTCGCCAGGAGCTGGGCGCGCAGGCGCAGCAGCAGTTCCAGAAGATCGCGGCGGCGTCGACGATCGCGACCACCGGCTCGGAGGCCGAGGCGCCTGCCGCTGCGGCGCCCGCCACCGCCGGCGCTGCCGGCCGCGGCGCGAAGGCCGGCAAGGGCACGGCGCCGCAGACGGCCGCCCCGGCGGAAGCTGGCGCGACGGCGCTGTACGAGAACCTGACGACGTGGAATTTCGGCAAGCTCCCCGAGCTGCTGGAGATCCGCCGGCGCGGCCAGACGCTGTACGGCTACCCGGCGCTCGTCGATCGCGGCACGCATTGCGACGTCGAGGTGTTCGATTCGCCGGAGGAGGCCGCGCGCATCCACCGGGCCGGCTTGCGGCGGCTGTTCGCGCTGCAGCTGAAGGAACCGATCAAGTTCCTCGAGAAGAACCTGCCGGGCCTGCGCGAGATGGCGATGCAGTACATGTCGCTCGGCACGCAGGACGAGTTGCGCGACCAGCTGATCGACACGGCGCTCGACCGCGCGTGCCTGCAGGACCCGCTGCCCGACGACGACGCGAGCTTCCACGCGCGCCGCGACGAGGGCCGCAGCCGCCTGAACCTGCTCGCGCAGGAAATCGCGCGGCTCGTCGGGCAGATCCTGGCCGAATACGCGGGCCTCGTGAAGAAACTCGCGCAGGCGAAGCCGTTCGCGCAGGCGCACGCGGATCTGCAGCAGCAGCTCGCCGCGCTGGTCGGCAAGCGCTTCGTGCTCGACACGCCTTACGTGCAGCTTGCGCACTTCCCGCGCTACCTGAAGGGCATCGCGCTGCGGATCGACAAGCTGAAGGCCGATCCGGCGCGCGACGCGAAGCAGTCCGGCGACCTGCTGCCGCTCGCCCAGCAGTACCAGCGCGCGGTGTCGCAGCGCGGCGGCGTCGCCGACCCGCGGCTCACGGAATTCCGCTGGCTGCTCGAGGAATTGCGGATTTCGCTGTTCGCGCAGGAACTGCGCACGCCGATGCCTGTCTCTGTCAAGCGTCTGCACAAGGTCTGGGAGTCGATGCAGCGCTAGCGCAACATCGGTTTTCCAGGCCCGTACCGGCGGCCGGCCCCGGCCGGCCGTACTGCGCACGCCGCGTCGGCTCATCCGGCCGCCGCGGCGTGCGTCGAAGTGGCGCAATACCGGCTTCCGTCAACCGGCGGGGCCGGTTGAACGTTTTACAATGACGGTTGTTCCACGACGTGAGTCTTCATGCGCACTTTCCTTTCCCTCGGCCGCACGCTCGCGCTGGCCGCCGCCGTGCTGGCGCCCGCCGCACACGCGAATAACGTGATCGTCCTCAATTCGGCCGAAGCGACGCTTTCCCTGATCGACCAGCAGACCCGCGAAGTCGTCGGCACGATGCCGACCGGCAAGGAACCGCATCACCTGATGGCGACGCCCGACAATTCGTCGCTGATTGTTGCTAATTCGGTCTCGAACAGCCTGATGTTCCTCGATCCGAAGACGGGCAAGCTGCAGCGCACCGTCGAAGGGATCGACGATCCTTACCAGCTCGGCTTCTCGCCCGACCGCAAGTGGTTCGCGGCGGCGGGGCTCCGCCTCGACCGCGTCGACATCTACGGCTACGACGGCCAGAACCTGCACCTCGCGAAGCGCGTGCCGCTCGCCGTGATGCCGAGCCACCTCGCATTCACGAAGGACAGCAAGACGGTGCTGGTGTCGCTGCAGGTGTCCGGCGAGATCGCGGCGATCGATTTGCCGACGCAGACGGTCAAATGGAAGATGAAGGTCGGCAAGGTGCCGGCCGGCCTGTGGCTCACGCCGGACGACAAGTTCCTGCTGGTCGGGATGACGGGCGCGGATTACGTCGCGGTCGTCGACTGGCGCAACCAGAAGGTCGTCAAGCAGATCTACACGGGAAAGGGCGCGCACAACTTCCGCTCGCTCGCCGACGGCACGCACGTCGCGGTGACGAACCGGGTCGCGAACACGATCAGCATCATCGACGAGAACACGCTCACCAACGTCGGCGACATCACCGGCCTGCTGCCGGGGCCGGACGACATGGAGCTGTCCGCCGACAAGAAGACGCTGTGGGTGACGTTCCGCTTCGCGAAGAAGGTCGGGATCATCGACCTGGCGTCGCGCAAGCTGGTGCAGACGATCGCCGTCGGCCGCTCGCCGCACGGCATCTACTTCTACGACCGCGCGCCGTGGAAGGCGGCGAACGGCGCGTGACGGACGGAGGCGGACGATGCTGCACCTGATCGATGCGTTCGTGTCGGACATCCAGACCTGGCTGTACGTCGACGTTGTGCAGCCGCTCCTCTTCAAGTTCAACCTGATGGACTATGACGAGGACACCTACGACGCGCTGTACTGGGTGATCATCGGCGCGCTGCAGATGGTGCTGATGTTCGCGCTGCTGCGCCCGCTCGAGGCGCTGCTGCCCGTCGAGCGCTGGAAGAACCGCCGGGCCGTGCGCGTCGACGTGATCTATACGGCGATCTCGAAGCTCGGCATCTACACGCTGTTCTTCTTCTTCGCGCTGCAGCCGGTGTTCGACAACTTCCAGGCGTGGCTGCGCCTGCACGGCGTCGCGAACTTCAACCTCGACTATCTGTGGCCGGGCGTGACCTCGCAACCGATCGTCGCGTTCGCGATCTATCTCGTCGTGCTCGACTTCGCCGGCTACTGGTATCACCGCTGGCAGCACAAGTTCGGTATCTGGTGGGAACTGCACGCGGTGCATCACAGCCAGCGGCAGATGTCGCTGTGGTGCGACGACCGCAACCACCTGCTCGACGACGTGATCCAGTCGTGCTTCTTCGCGGCGATCGCGCTCGTGATCGGCGTGACGCCGTCGCAGTTCGTCGTGCTGACCGCGTTCACGAACTTCATGCAGAGCATCCAGCATACGAATGCGCGGCTGTCGTTCGGCTGGCTCGGCGAGCGCCTGCTCGTGAGCCCGATCTTCCACCGGCGCCACCACGCGGTCGGCTACGGCCACGAAGGCACCAAGTACGGCTGCAACTTCGGCGTGCTGTTCCCGTGGTGGGACATGATGTTCGGCACCGCGTCGTGGAACCGCACGGTCGAGCCGACCGGCATTCGCGAGCAGGTCGAAGGCGTGTCCTACGGCGACGGCTTCTGGGCGCAGCACGGCCTCGCGTTCGTGCGGATCTTCCGGCGCCTGTTCTCCGCGAAGCGCGGCGCGGCGTCGGCCTGACCCGGCCACACTCCCGTTGAACGACGCTCCCACGCGGCCCGCATGCGCTTTGGCGCATGCGGGCCGCGTGGTTTATCCTTTCCCCGTTTTTCTCCGTCCATACAGGCTCGCATGAACGACCTGCTGCGTTCCTTCGTCCGGGCATTGGCGAGCGCGTTGCACCCGCGCATGCTCTGGCTCACCCTGATGCCGTTCCTCGTGTCGGCCGTCCTGTGGGGCGTCCTGCTGTGGTTCTCGTGGCAGACGCTGATCGACGCCGCGCGCGGCGCGCTCGACGGCTTCGTGCTGACGTCCGCGCTGTATCGCGCGTTCGACGCGATCGGGATGTCGCAACTGCACGCGGTCGTCGCGCCGTTCGTGGTCGTATCGCTCGCGATTCCGCTGATCGTGCTGACCGTGCTGCTGCTGATCGCGACGATTTCGATGCCGGTCGTCATCAAGCACCTGTCGAACCGGCAGTTCGCGACGCTCGAGCCGAAGCGGGGCGGCACCTTCTTCGGCAGCGTGTTCAATTCGCTGTGGGCGGCGCTGGCCGGCGTCGTCGTGCTCGTCGTCACGATTCCGCTGTGGCTGATTCCGCCGTTCTTCGCGATACTGCCGCCCGTGATCTGGGGCTGGCTCACGTATCGCGTGATGACCTACGACGCGCTCGCGCTGCATGCGAGCCGCGACGAGCGCCGCACACTCGTGCGGCAGCACCGCTGGCCGCTGATCGGCATCGGCGTCGCGACCGGGCTGCTCGGCACCGTGCCGACCTTCGTGTGGGTGTCGTCGGTCTGGATGATGGTGCTGTTCCCGTTCGTCGCGGCGGCCATGATCTGGGTATACGCTTTCATCCTCGTCTTCTCGGCGCTGTGGTTCGGGCACTATTGCCTGCGCGCGCTGGAGGACCTGCGCGCGAGTACGCGCGCCACCGCAATCGACATGGGGCAGGCATGAGCATCGGCATCATCATCATCGGCGACGAAATCCTTTCGGGCCGCCGGCAGGACAAGCATCTGGCGAAGGTCATCGAGCTGCTCGGCGCGCGTGGCCTCGCGCTCGACTGGGCCGAATACGTCGGCGACGATCCGGCCCGCATCACGGCGACGCTCGCGCGCGCGATCGCGTCGGGCGACATCGTGTTCTCGACGGGCGGGATCGGCGCGACGCCGGACGACCACACGCGCCAGTGTGCGGCCGCCGCGCTCGGCGTGCCGCTCGAACTGCATCCGGAGGCGAAGCTGCTGATCGCGGAGCGGGTGCGCGAAACGCATACCGACCCGACGAAGCCCGTCGATTTCGACTCGCCGGAGAATCAGCACCGCTTCAACATGGGCGTGTTTCCGGTCGGCGCGACGATCATCCCGAACGGCTACAACCGGATTCCCGGCTTCTCGGTCGGCGATCTGCATTTCGTGCCGGGTTTCCCGGTGATGGCGTGGCCGATGATCGAGTGGGTGCTCGACACGAAATACGCGCACCTGCATCACGCGACGCCGCACGCGGAGCGCTCGCTGTATGTATTCGAGCTGCCGGAATCGACGCTCACGCCGCTGATGGAGCGCATCGAGCGCGATTTCCCGGGCGTGCGCGTGTTCAGCCTGCCGAGCGTGGGCGATGCGGAGCGCGGCGGCATCTACGCGCGCCGTCACATCGACCTCGGCGTGAAGGGGGAGCCGGAGGCGGTCGCGGCCGCGTTCGTGAAGCTGCGCGAAGGCGTGCACCTGCTTGGCGGCGACGTGGTCGAACCCGACTCGCCGCGCGCCTGAGCGCTCGCGCAAAAACCACGGGCCGCGCAAGGCGGCCCGTCATCGGCATGTCATCGCCCGGCTCGACGATGGTGCAGTCGTACCGAGCGCGAGCGGCGCGCCGTCAGGCGCCGATCCAGGGCAGTTTCCGGAAGCACCAGCCGTCGACCGTCTTGCGGTGGCCTTCGGCGTCCTTGGCGCCTTCGAAGCCTTCGAGCAGGTCGAATGCCTTCGTGAAGCCGGCCTGCGTGGAGGCGACCGCGGCGAGCTTCGAGCGCGCGGCGCTGCGGCACAGGAACAGCACGGGCGTATCGGGCGGGAGGGCCGCCTTCAGTTCGTTGACGAATTCGGCATTCGGCACGCCGCCCGGGTAGCGCGTCCATTCGAGGTGCAGGTACTGGCCGTCGCCGACGAGCGGGCGGCCGATCCAGTCGAGTTCGGCGCGGGTGCGCACGTCGACGAGGCGCGCCGACGGGTCGAGCTGCAGCAGTTCGAATGCCTCGACCGGCAGCAGCGCGCCGGCGTAGTTGAGCGCGCCTTGTGCGCGGCGTTCGTCGGCCTTTGCGTAAAGCTGGTCGAGCGTACTCATGGCGGGGAGTCTCCGTATCGGTCAAACGAACATTCTAGCGCGGCGTCGCGGCACGGATGCCCGCATGCGGTACGGTGCACGCGCCGCACACGCGTTCACCAAAAGAGTGCAGAATTGCGTGCGTGCACCAGAATGATTCCGTGGGCGCGGCGTGCCGCGACGATTGCACCATTCGGGTGCTTTCGATCGACGGCCGGTGCAATGCCGAGCCCCGGAATCGCGCAGCACAGCCCCGACGCAGCGAGCGCCGGCGCGATTCGCGCCGATCTTGCACATAGGTGGCACGGAAGCTGCTTTATAGAATTCGGTCGAATCGGGGCGCGCTGCGCCAAAGCAAGACCCCGATCAGCTCGATAAACGAGGCGGTTCCCAGTCCGCCGGAATTGTTCAATCAGGAGAAGAGGTTATGAGTAAAACCGTCGCCGACGTCATGCAACTCGTGAAGGACGAGGACTGCAAGTTTGTCGATTTCCGCTTCACGGATACGCGCGGCAAGGAACAGCACGTGTCGGTGCCGGTTTCGGCGTTTGACGAAGACAAGTTCGAAAGCGGTCATGCCTTCGACGGTTCGTCGATCGCGGGCTGGAAGGGTATCGAAGCGTCGGACATGCTGCTCATGCCGGATCCGAACGCTGCGTTCGTCGACCCGTTCTATGAAGAGTCGACCCTCGTGCTGACCTGCGACGTGGTCGAGCCGGCCGACGGCAAGGGCTACGAGCGCGATCCGCGTTCGCTCGCCAAGCGCGGCGAAGCGTACCTGAAGAGCACGGGCATCGGCGACACGGCCTACTTCGGTCCGGAACCGGAATTCTTCATTTTCGACTCGGTCCAGTGGAACACGGACATGTCGGGCTGCTTCGTGAAGATCAACTCCGAAGAAGCGCCGTGGTCGGCAGGCAAGGAATTCGAAGGCGGCAACACGGGCCACCGTCCGGGCACGAAGGGCGGCTACTTCCCGGTCGCGCCGGTCGACACGTTCCAGGACATGCGTTCGGAAATGTGCCTGCTGCTCGAACAGCTCGGCATCCCGGTCGAAGTGCACCACCACGAAGTGGCGGGCCAGGGCCAGAACGAAATCGGCACGAAGTTCTCGACGCTGGTCGAGCGTGCGGACTGGACGCAATGGTCGAAGTACATCATCCATAACGTCGCGCACTCGTACGGCAAGACGGCGACGTTCATGCCGAAGCCGGTCGTCGGCGACAACGGTTCGGGCATGCACGTTCACCAGTCGATCTGGAAGGACGGCCAGAACCTGTTCGCGGGCAACGGCTACGCCGGCCTGTCGGAACTGGCGCTGTTCTACATCGGCGGCATCATCAAGCACGCTCGCGCGCTGAACGCGATCACGAACCCGACGACGAACTCGTACAAGCGTCTGGTCCCGCACTTCGAAGCACCGGTCAAGCTCGCTTACTCGGCACGCAACCGTTCGGCATCGATCCGCATTCCGCACGTGTCGAACCCGAAGGGCCGCCGTATCGAAACGCGCTTCCCGGATCCGATGGCGAACCCGTACCTGTGCTTCACGGCGCTGATGATGGCCGGCCTCGACGGGATCCAGAACAAGATCCATCCGGGCGAAGCAGCGGACAAGAACCTGTACGACCTGCCGCCGGAAGAAGATGCAAAGATCCCGACCGTTTGCGCGGGCCTCGACCAGGCACTCGAAGCGCTCGACAAGGATCGCGAGTTCCTGACGCGCGGCGGCGTGTTCACGGACGGCATGCTGGACGCGTACCTCGCGCTGAAGGAGCAGGAGCTGGCGAAGTTCCGCATGACGACGCACCCGATCGAGTTCGAGATGTACTACTCGCTCTAATCGGCGATGGCGCTTCGATTCAGCGCCGTTTTGCCGGTTCGTTCCCGCCGCGCGGCCTGCGGCGGGGGCGGCGGAGTCTGAAAGGGGACGGCGTCCAGCCGTCCCTTTTTTGTTCCGGTGATTTTCATTTTCTGGCCCGTTGAGGCGCGACAAGCACGCAGATGGTTCTGAAGAATCTGATCAAGGCGAAAGCGGGGCAGCCCGAGCGACTGACGGACGACGAACGGCTCGCGCGTTCGGGCCTGCTGGCGGGGCTGGAAGCGCTGCCGACGGTCGTGATCGTGCTCGACCGCAAGACGCTGCGGATCGCGTTCGCGAACCCGTCCGCGGAGGCGATGCTCGACATCTCGCGCCGGCAGCTCGCGCAGCGGCCGTGGGGCGAGATTTTTCCGAACGCGAACGAACTCGCGTCGACGATCACCGCGATCGGCGAGGAGCGCTTTCACGCGACGCACCTCGATACCGTGCTCGACCGGCCCGGCCGCGAACCGCTGCACGTGCACGCGATCGTCGGTTTCCTCGAGACCGCGCCCGATTTCGTGCTCGTCGAGCTGTTCGAGAACGAGCGGCAGTCGCGCACCGATCGCGAGGAGCGCATTCACGACCTGACCGCGGTCAACAAGCAGTTGATCCGCAACCTCGCGCACGAGATCAAGAACCCGCTCGGCGGAATTCGCGGCGCAGCCCAGCTGCTCGAATTCGAGCTCGGCGAGCGCGAGCGCGGCGAGTTGCGCGAATACACGCAGGTGATCATCAAGGAGTCCGATCGCCTGCAGACGCTCGTCGACCGGTTGCTGGAGCCGCATCGGCATCCGCACATCGTCGGCGACGTGAACATTCATGAAGTATGCGAACGCGTGCGCGCGGTGATGCTCGCGGAATTCCCGCGCGGGCTCACGATCGAGCGCGACTACGACGTGAGCGTGCCCGACCTGCGCGGCGACAAGGAGCAGTTGATCCAGGCGCTGCTCAACATCGTGCGTAACGCCGCACAGGCGTTGCGCGAACGGATCGCGCAGGGCGACGCGAAGATCGAATTGCGCACGCGCATCGCGCGCAAGATCACGATCGCGAAGCGCCTGTACAAGCTGGCACTGGACTTGCACGTGATCGACAACGGGCCCGGCATTCCGGAGGAGATTCGCGACCGGATCTTCTACCCGCTCGTGTCCGGGCGCGAAGACGGCAGCGGCCTCGGCCTCACGCTCGCGCAGACGTTCGTGCAGCAGCATGACGGGATGATCGAGGTCGAGAGCCGACCCGGACGTACCGAATTTCAGATTCTGCTGCCGCTCGATCATTGAGCGGCAGCAGTGCGATTCACCGGATTCACCCATACCTGACCGACCTATGAAGCCGATCTGGATAGTAGACGACGACCAATCGATCCGCTGGGTGCTTGAAAAGGCACTCGCCCGGGACAGCTTCGCGACGAAGAGCTTCGCGAACGTGCGCGACGCGCTGGCCGCGCTCGACCACGAGACGCCGCAGGTGCTCGTGTCCGACATCCGGATGCCGGGCGGCTCGGGCCTCGAGTTGCTGCAGGCGATGCACGAGCGCCTGCCGGGCCTGCCCGTCATCATCATGACGGCGTTCTCCGATCTCGACAGCGCCGTCGCGGCGTTCCAGGGCGGCGCGTTCGAATATCTCGCGAAGCCGTTCGACGTCGACAAGGCGGTCGAGCTGATCCGCCGCGCGGTCGAGGAAAGCCTGCGCGGTGGCGCGCCGCAGGACGAGCGCGTCGCGGAGGCGCCCGAGATGCTCGGCCAGGCGCCCGCGATGCAGGACATGTTCCGCGCGATCGGCCGCCTGTCGCATTCGGCCGCGACCGTGCTGATCACGGGCGAGTCGGGCACCGGCAAGGAGCTCGTCGCACGCGCACTGCACCGTCACAGCCCGCGCGCGAACGGGCCGTTCATCGCGCTGAACACCGCGGCGATTCCGAAGGACCTGCTCGAATCCGAGCTGTTCGGCCATGAGCGCGGCGCGTTCACCGGTGCGCAGACGACACGGCAGGGCCGCTTCGAGCAGGCCGAGAACGGCACGCTGTTCCTCGACGAAATCGGCGACATGCCGTTCGACCTGCAGACGCGCCTGCTGCGCGTGCTGTCGGACGGGCAGTTCTATCGGGTCGGTGGGCACAACCCGCTGCGCGCGAACGTGCGCGTGATCGCCGCGACCCACCAGAATCTCGAATCGCGCGTGCGGCAGGGGCTGTTCCGCGAGGACCTTTACCACCGGCTCAACGTGATCCGGCTGCGTCTGCCGCCGCTGCGCGAACGCAGCGAGGACATCGCGCTGCTCACGCGGCACTTCCTGCAGAAGAGCGCGCGCGATCTCGGCGTCGAGCCGAAGCGCGTGTCCGACGATGCGCTCGCGTACCTCTCGTCGCTGGCGTTTCCCGGTAACGTGCGGCAGCTCGAGAACCTCGCGAACTGGCTGACCGTGATGGCGCCCGCGCAGACGGTCGAGATCAAGGACCTGCCGCCGGATCTCGTGCCGGCCGGTGCGCCCGTCGTCGCGAACGGCGACGGCGCGGATGCGCATGGCAGCGGCGGCGACGCGGTGCTCGCGCATCCGGCGCTCGGCGCGGCACCGGTGGCAGTCGCGCCTGTCGCGGCGGCACCGAACGGCGGCGCGCCGGCCGGCTATCCGCTGTGGGAGCATGGCCTGCGCACCGAAGTCGCGCGGCTGCTGCGCGAGAATTCGGCCGACGTGATGGACGAGCTCGCGCGCCGCTTCGAGGCCGCCGTGATTCGCGAGGCGCTCGACTTCACGCGCGGCCGCAAGGTCGAGGCCGCGGAGCGGCTCGGCATTGGCCGCAACACGATCACGCGCAAGATCCAGGAACTCCATCTGGAGCCCTGAGCACGATTTGCGGCATGCGCGGGCATCGCGCATGCCGCGATCGGACATAATCGCGGTTTGCCTGTCGTTTCACCATCCGCCGATCCTCAATGTCCGATTCCTTCCGCTGGCCCGCCGGGGCCGACCCGTTCCGTTTCCTCGAATCGCTCGACAGCAAGCGTGCCCGCACGTGGGTCGACGAACAGAACGCGCGCACGCGCGCCGCGCTGCGCGACGACGACGCCTGGCGCGCGCTCACGGCGCGCTTGGCAAAAGCGTATCTGCCGCGCGAACACCCGGTGATTCCGACCCGCTGGCGCGACTGGGCCTACGACCTGTGGCAGGACGATCTCCATCCGAAGGGGCTGTGGCGCCGCACGCGCTGGGACGACTGGCGCGCCGGCCGGCCGGCGTGGGAAACGCTGCTCGACGTCGACGCGCTCGGCGCAGAAGAGGGCGAGTCGTGGGTGTTCGAGCAGGACTCGATCCTGTATCCGGACGGCGATCGCGCGCTGCTGTCGCTGTCGCCGGGTGGTGCCGATGCGGTCGTCGTGCGCGAATTCGATCTCGTCGAGCGTCGTTTCGTCGACGGCGGTTTCACGATCGACGAGCCGGGACATCACACGGTCGGCTGGATCGATCGCGATACCGTCTACGTGAGCTGGGACCGTGGCGAAGCGCATGCGACCGCGGCCGGCTATCCGTATGAAGCGCGCCGCTGGGTGCGCGGCACGCCGCTCGCCGATGCGCCCGTCGTATTCCGCGGCGAACCCGACGACATCAGCGCGGGCGCGGGTTTCGATCCGATCGACAACCGTCACGTCGCGTGGCGCAGCGTCGATTTCTTCGACGCGCATGCGTACCGGCTGACCGACGCCGGCGAGTGGGCGCGCTATGACGTGCCCACGCATGTCGAGGTCGGCTTCTGGGAAGGCTGGCTCGTGCTGGAGCCGCGTCTCGACTGGGAATGCGGCGGCGTGCGCCATGCGGGCGGCTCGCTGCTGGCGATTCGCGAGCAGGCGTTCCTGGCCGGGTCGCGCGAACTCACGACGCTGTTCGCGCCGCAACCGTCGACGTCCGCGTGCACGTGGACGCACACGCGCACGACGCTGATCGCGAGCTGGCTCGACGACGTGCACAACCGCACGATGCTGTGGCAACCGACGCAGGCGGACGACGGCACGTGGACGTGGGATGCACGTCCGTTCGACTGGCCGGGCGATGCGCAGATCGACATCGAGCCGGTCGAATCGACGCTGAACGACGAGATTTACGTGGACGTCGACACCTATCTCGATCCGCCCGAGTGCTGGCTGGCCGACCTTGCCGATCGCGCGGCCGATGCACCGTCGCGCCGCGTGCTGCTTGACCGGCCGCCGGTGCAGTTCGATGCGACCGGGCTCGTCGTGCGCCGCGCGAACGCGCGTTCGCACGACGGCACGGTGGTGCCGTACACGCTGATCGGACCGCGCGACGCGCTCGATGCGCCCGAAGGCGCGGCGCGCGTGGTGCGACCGTGCCTGCTGTCGGGCTACGGCGGCTTTGCGATACCGAACCTGCCGGGCTACAGCGACGCGTTCGGCATCGCGTGGCTCGAACGCGGCGGCGTCATGGCGTTTGCGCACATCCGCGGCGGCGGTGAATTCGGGCCGCAATGGCACGTCGATGCGCAGCGCGAACACCGGCAGCGCTCGTTCGACGATTTCATCGCGGTGGCCGAGGATCTGGCCGCGACCGGCGTGACGAGCGCCGCGCAGCTCGGAATCGAGGGCGGCAGCAACGGCGGGCTGCTGGTCGCCGCATGCATGACGCAGCGGCCGGAACTGTTCGGCGCGGTGCTGTGCCGCGTGCCGCTGCTCGACATGCGGCGCTATCCGAAGCTGCACGCGGGCGCCGCGTGGCTCGACGAATACGGCGACCCGGACGAGCCGCGCGAGGGCGCGGCGCTGGCCGCGTATTCGCCGTATCACCGCGTGCGCGAAGGCGTCGTGTATCCGCCGCTGCTGCTGACGACGTCGACGCGCGACGACCGCGTGCATCCCGCGCATGCGCGCAAGATGGCCGCGCGCATGCATGCGCTCGGTCACGAACGGGTGTGGTACTGGGAGAACACCGACGGCGGCCACGGCAGCGCCGACGATCTGGAACGCGCCGAATCCGACGCAGCCGAATTCGGGTTCCTGTGGGCCCATCTCGGGCCGGCGCCCGCGCGGCGCTGAACGCGCGCGGGCCGCGCGATCAGCCGACGACCGCGACGACGGGCGTGTGGTCGGACGGCTGTTCCCACGTGCGCGGCGTGCGATCGACTTCGCACGACGTGCAGGTTTCGGCGAGCGCCGGTGACAGCAGGATGTGGTCGATGCGCAGCCCCGCGTTGCGGCGGAACGCCATCATTCGATAGTCCCACCACGTGAAGGTCTTCTCGGGCTGCTCGAAGCGGCGGAACGCATCGACGAAGCCGAGCTCGATCAGTTGCGCGAAGTGCGCGCGCTCCTGCGGCGACACGAGGTTCTGGCCTTCCCATTTCGCCGGGTCGTGCACGTCGCGGTCTTCCGGCGCGATGTTGTAGTCGCCGAGCAGCGCGAGCTTCGGGTAGCGCTGCATCTCGGTACGCAGCCACGCTTGCAGCGCGTCGAGCCACTGCATCTTGTAGGCGAACTTGTCGGAGTCGGGCGCCTGGCCGTTCGGGAAATATGCGGACACGATGCGCACGCCGTCGACCGTCGCGGCGACCACGCGCTGCTGCGGATCGTCGAAGCCGGGGATGTTGCGCACGACGTCCGATTCGTCGACGGACAGCGTGTCGCGCGCGAGGATCGCGACGCCGTTGTAGGTCTTCTGGCCGGTGAACCAGCTGCGATAGCCGGCCGCCTCGAGATCGGCGCGCGGGAATTTCTCGTCAGGCAGTTTCAGTTCCTGCAGGCACAGCACGTCGGTACCGCTTTGCGCGAGCCAGTCGAGCACGTGCTGCTTGCGGACGTTGAGCGAGTTGACGTTCCAGGTGGCAATTTTCATGAACGGGAATGTGCGTGCGGGGTGAATGCGAAGGCCGCCATCTTACCGCGAGCACGCGGTGCAAACGCGCGCGATACGCGGTGCTGCAGAGGCGTCATGCATCGGCGCAGCGGGAAGGGGAGCAAGAATTGTGACAAAAGTGTTGACGTGAGTACTTCCTCACCCTATAATTTATTTCTCTGACGCGGGGTGGAGCAGTCTGGCAGCTCGTCGGGCTCATAACCCGAAGGTCGTAGGTTCAAATCCTACCCCCGCAACCAAGCACACCAGACGATGTGCAGCGCAAGTGACCGATGCGCGCTTCGTCGACAGGAACCCGGCCCCGTGCCGGGTTTTTTGTTTTCCGCGTCCGGATTGTTATTTCGGTGCGCCCGGGCTCCCGGGCAGGAAACCGTTCTCGAGCAAGTAGGTCGTCGTGTTGACGAGGGTCGCCCGCGCGTTCGGCGTACCCGCCAGTGCCGCGCACTTGTCCTTGCCTGTATTCACCCGGATCGATCGTTCGGTCGTCGGGTAGTCGACATCCTTCAGATAGAAATGCGGCAGCGACGTCGTGTAGCGCGCATAGGGCACGCACGGCCGCTGCATCGGGTCGGGCGACGCGCCGTTGAACGGAAAGTATTCGTCGAACAGGTACGCCGAGCTCGACAGGCCGCCCCAGTCCGCCGGCACCGCGATGCTGCCGGTCGGCGTCGTGACGCCGGTTGCGACATCCGTGATGAAGCCGTCGAGGGTCGAGCGCCCGTCACTGAGATTGGCCTGCGTGACGGTGATCTGCAGCCGGTAGGCGTGGCCCGTTTTCCATGCGTAGGCGATCGAGCACGACGTTCCCGCACCGCCGTCGGCGCCGCCGCGACAATTCGCCGACAGCGGTGTCGTGCCGGTGCCGAACGCGCTGAAGATCACCACGTTGCTGCTTCGGGTGCGCGGCTGGATGCCGGTGTAGATCGCGTGCCCGCCATGTTGCGACGACAGCTGGTTCGCCCAGTAGTAACTGGCGTTGACCTGGGTCGGCACGACTTCGGGCGTGATGTCCCACGTCATGCGATCGAAGCCGCTCGCGGGCGTCAATGCGGCCGATGCGGTGATGTTGGGATCAGCGTATGCGTTGAGCATGGCCGTCATGGCGAACAGCGCGCCGGACAAGAAGCTGAGTCTTTTCATGTTCCTGTTTCCTGTTGGTGGAAAAAGAGACCGCGACGAGCAGCGTCGATGTCGGTGCCGCTGCCCGAATGCCAATCCGCGTTCACTTTATTACCAATGGATAACAAGCCGTGTCGACGCGGCCGCGCGAAGCGGGCCGCGTGATGCGCGGGCCGTTCCTGCCGGGCCCGAGCAACGGGCGAGAGCAGGGAGTCGGGCTGACGGGGAGGGCGCAATCCGGGAGAGTGAATCCTGCCGAGCGGAACAATCCGGCGGTGGTTGCCGATAGGCGACGGCGCCCGTCGCTCAGCGCGCGGCCCACTCGACCGCCGCCTTCGCATGCAGCGCGGTCGTGTCGAACACGGGCAGCGGCGAATCGTCCGCGCCGATCAACAGCGTGATTTCCGTGCAGCCGAGGATCACGGCCTGCGCGCCTTGCTGCGCGAGTTGCTCGATGATCGTCACGTAGGTCGCGCGCGACGCTGCGTCGACGATGCCGTGGCACAGCTCGTCGTAGATGATCCGGTGCACGTCGTCGCGGCCGCGTTCGTCCGGCACGAGCACCTCCATCCCGAACTTGTCGCGCAGCCGTTCCGCATAGAACGGCAGCTCCATCGTATAGCGCGTGCCGAGCAGCGCGACGCGCCCGACGCCCGCGTCGCGCAGCGCGGCGCCGGTCGGATCGGCGATGTGCAGGAACGGCAGCGTCACCGCGGCTTCGATCGCGTCGTGCACGCGGTGCATCGTATTGGTCGTCAGCACGACGAGATCGGCGCCGGCCGCTTCGAGCTGCCGCGCGGCGCCGGCCATCCGTTCGCCGAGCGCGCCCCAGTCCTGCGCGCGCTGCAGTGCCTCGATCTCCGCGAAATCGACCGTGACCAGCACGCTCTTCGCGTTGTGATGCCCGCCGTGCAGCGCCTTCGAGTGGCGATTGATCAGCCGGTAATACTCGGCCGACGATTCCCAGCTCATGCCACCGATCAGTCCGATCGTCTTCATCCGTCACCTTTATCTTTTGTGTGTCGCGGCAGACGAGTATAGGTGCCGCCGCCCGCGCCCGGCGGTACGATCCGCGCGAACCTGGCCGGTACGGCGCAGCCGGTTGAGGGTGCACGC
The DNA here is from genome assembly GCF_001742165.1 of Burkholderia stabilis. NCBI lineage: Bacteria > Pseudomonadati > Pseudomonadota > Betaproteobacteria > Burkholderiales > Burkholderiaceae > Burkholderia > Burkholderia stabilis. The sequence goes on from NZ_CP016442.1 coordinate 78,667, forward strand.
GACAGTTGAAACCGGCACTGTGTTTTTGTACAGTATCGGCACCGTGAGCCCGACCACCATTCCGCCTGCCGATCCGCACCTGCTGCCGCCGGGCGACGCGCCGTCGCGCATGCGCAAGATCATCCACTGCGATTGCGACTGCTTTTACGCGTCGGTCGAGATGCGCGACGATCCTTCGCTGCGCAACCGGCCGCTCGCGGTCGGCGGCCGGCCCGACCAGCGCGGCGTGATCGCGACCTGCAACTACGAAGCGCGGCGCTACGGCGTGCATTCGGCGATGTCGTCGGCGCTCGCGATGCGCAAGTGCCCGGACTTGCTGATCCTGCCGTCCGCGATGGACAAGTACCGCGCGGCGTCGCGGCAGATCATGGCGATCTATCGCGACTACACGCCCGACGTCGAACCGCTGTCGCTCGACGAGGCGTATCTCGACGTCAGCGGCTCGGAGCGCTGCCAGGGCAGCGCGACGTTGATTGCGCGCGAGATCCGCCAGCGCGTGCACGACACGGTGGGCGTGACCGTGTCGGCGGGCGTCGCGCCGAACAAGTTCATCGCGAAGATCGCGTCCGACTGGAACAAGCCCGACGGGCTGTTCGTCGTGCGGCCGCACGAGATCGACGCGTTCGTTGCGGCGCTGCCGGTGCGCAAGCTGCACGGCGTCGGCAAGGTGACGGCCACGCGGCTCGACCGGCTCGGTATCCAGACCTGCGCGCAATTGCGCGACTGGCCGCTGATCGACCTGCACCGCGAGTTCGGCGCGTTCGGGCGGCGGCTGTACGAACTGTCGCGCGGGATCGACGAGCGGCCCGTGCAGGCCGACCAGGAGCGCAAGTCGGTCAGCGTCGAGACGACCTACGTGACCGACCTGACGACGCTCGAGCAATGCGCGGAGGAAATCCGCCGCCTCGTCGTGCAGCTCGACGCGCGGATTGCGCGCGCGGGCGCCGTGCGCTCGGTCCGCAAGCTGTACGTGAAAATCCGTTTCGCCGATTTCCAGCGCACGACGGTCGAGTGCGTGGCCGATGCGACGAACGCGGACACGGCCGTCACGCTGCTCGCGAAGGGGCTGCAGCGGCGCGCGCAGGCCGTGCGGCTGCTTGGCGTCGGCGTGCGCATCGACGAGGACACGGCCGAGCGTCACGGGCAATTCTCGCTGTTCGACGACGATTCGGCCGCGCCATGAAAAAAGGCACCGCCGAAGCGGTGCCTTTCGATCGAGCCGGATGAGCCTGAAGATGCGGCGCGCTCAGTGCGCGGGCGTGGCCATCCCGTTGTGGCGCAGCAGCGCATCGATCTCCGGCTCGCGGCCGCGGAATGCCTTGAACGAATCCATCGCCGGGCGGCTGCCGCCAACCTCGAGGATTTCGCGGCGATAGCGTGTGCCGGTCGCCGCGTCGAGCACGCTGCCGCTCGCGGCGGCCGCTTCCTCGAACGCCGCGTACGCGTCGGCCGACAGCACTTCCGCCCACTTGTAGCTGTAGTAGCCGGCCGCATAGCCGCCCGCGAAGATGTGGCTGAACGTGTTCGGCCAGCGCGAGAACGCCGCCTGCGGAATCACGTGGTAGCGCTCGTTGATCTCGCGCGCGAACGCGTTCACGCCGGTCGTACCCGCCGGGTCGAAGTCGACGTGCAGCAGCATGTCGAACATCGAGAACACGATCTGGCGCAGCGTGCCGAGCCCGCTCTGGAAATTCTTCGCGGCGATCATCTTGTCGAACAGCTCGCGCGGCAGCGCGGCGCCCGTGTCGACGTGCGACGACATCGACGACAGCACGTCCCATTCCCAGCAGAAGTTTTCCATGAACTGCGACGGCAGCTCGACCGCATCCCATTCGACGCCGTTGATGCCCGACACGCCGAGCTCGTCGACACGCGTGAGCATGTGGTGCAGCCCGTGGCCGAATTCATGGAACAGCGTGATGACTTCGTCGTGCGTGAAGCACGCGGGCTTGCCGCCGATCGGCGCCGAGAAGTTGCAGGTGAGATAGGCGACGGGCGTTTGCACGTCGCTGCCGCGCTTCGCGCGCGAGCGCGCGTCGTCCATCCATGCGCCGCCGCGCTTGCCTTCGCGGGCGTACAGGTCGAGATAGAACTGCGCGACGAGCGAGCCGTCGCGATTCTCGACGCGGAAGAAGCGCACGTCCTTGTGCCACACCGGCGCGTCGTCCGGCTTGATCCGCACGCCGAACAGCGTCTCGGTGACGGTGAACAGGCCCTTGAGCACGGCCGGCTCCGGGAAGTACTGCTTGACCTCGTTTTCCGAGAACGCATAACGCTGCTGGCGCAGCTTTTCGGCTGCATACGCGACGTCCCACGGCGCGAGTTCGGCGAGGCCGAGTTCCTTCGCGGCGAACGCGCGCAGTTCTTCCCAGTCCTTGTCCGCGTGCGGACGCGCGCGCGTCGCGAGATCCTCGAGGAACGCGATCACCTGCTGCGGCGATTCGGCCATCTTCGGCGCGAGCGACACTTCGGCGAAGTTGCGGTAGCCGAGCATCTGCGCCTCTTCGCGGCGCAGCTTCAGCTCGTCGGCGACGATCGCCGTGTTGTCCCATTCTGCGCTGCCGCTGCCGTACTGCGGCCCGAGTTCCGACGCGCGGGTGGCGTACGCGCGGTAGAGCGTTTCACGCAGCGCGCGGTTGTCGGCGTACTGCAGCACCGGGAAATACGACGGGAAGTGCAGCGTGAATTTCCAGCCTTCCTTGCCGTCCTTCTGCGCCGCTTCGCGGGCGGCCTCGATCGCGTCGCCCGGCAGGCCGGCCAGTTCGGCTTCGTCCTGCACGAAGTACGCGTACGCGTTGGTCGCGTCGAGCACGTGGTCGGAGAACGCCTTCGACAGCGCGGCCTGCTGTTCCTGCAGTTCCGCGAAGCGCGGCTTCTGGTCTTCGGGCAGCTCGGCGCCCGACAGGCGGAAGTCGCGCAGCGCGTTGTCGAGGATCTTCTTGCGCTCGGCGGACAGCGACGCGTATTCGGCGCTCGCGGCGATCGCCTTGTACTTCTCGTACAGCGCGAGATTCTGGCCGACGCTCGACCAGAACTCGGTCACGCGCGGCAGGTTCTCGCCGTACGCGGCACGCAGCTCGGGCGTATCGGCGACCGCGTTCAGGTGGCCGACGATGCCCCATGCGCGGCCGAGCGGCTCCGTCGCGTGCTCGACCGTCTCGACGACGGCGGCCCAGGTCGACGGCGTCGCGCTCGCGCTCGCGGCCTCGACCGCGCGGCTGGCTGCGTCGAGCAGCGTATCGAGCGCGGGCGTCACGTGTTCCGGGCGAATTTCGCCGAAGCGGGGCAGGCCGGAGAAGTCGAGGAGCGGATTGGTGTTGGCGCTGGCGGACATAAGACTCCCTGTCTGTTGCCGGATGAACCGGGATGAAAAGGGTAACGGCGGCAAGGCGCGATGGCGCCCGATACCGACATTATTGGGGCGCATCGTGCGCTTTCCAATCGTTAGTTTCTAACGGCGCGATTGACGCGGGGTCGGATGCGGGGCGGAAGGCCGTCCGGCGCGGTGGCCGGTGCAGTGCGGATGCGGGGCGCCGGCGCGCGGGAACGCGCCGGCTGAACGGGCAGAGGGTCAGGCGGCCGCGGCGGCGCGCTCGGCCGCTTCGATCGTGTTGATCAGCAGCATCGTGATGGTCATCGGGCCGACGCCGCCCGGCACCGGCGTGATGTGGCCGGCCACTTCCTTCACGCCGGCGAAGTCGACGTCGCCGCACAGCTTGCCCGCGTCGTCGCGGTTCATGCCGACGTCGATCACGGTCGCGCCGGGCTTCACCATGTCGGCGGTCAGGATGTTGCGCTTGCCGACCGCGGCGACCACGACGTCGGCCTGCCGCGTGTGCGCGGCGAGGTCGCGCGTCTTGCTGTGGCAGATCGTCACGGTCGCGCCGGCGTCGAGCAGCATCATCGCCATCGGTTTGCCGACGATGTTCGAACGGCCGATCACGACCGCGTTCACACCCTGCAGCGGGATGTCGTGCGCCTCGAACATCTTCATCACGCCGTACGGCGTGCACGGGCGGAACAGCGGCTTGCCCGTCATCAGCGCACCGGCGTTCGCGACGTGAAAGCCGTCGACGTCCTTTTCCGGCGCGATTGCCTCGATCACCTTGTGGCTGTCGATGTGCGCGGGCAGCGGCAGTTGGACGAGAATGCCGTGGATCTTCGGATCGCGGTTCAGTTCGTCGATGCGCGCGAGCAGGTCGGCTTCCGACAGCGTCGCCGGGTATGCGTCCTTCAGCGAGAAGAAGCCGTTGTCCTCGCACGCCTTGATCTTGTTGCGCACGTAGACTTCGCTCGCCGGGTTTTCGCCGACGAGGATCACCGCGAGGCCGGGCTGGTGGCCGCGTGCGGTCAGGGCGGCGGCGCGTTCGGCGGCCTGCGCGCGCAGGGTCTTCGAAAGGGCGTTGCCGTCGATGAGGAGGGCTGTCATGGTGGTGGGTCCTGCCGGGAAGTTGGAATGCGGGCGTGCGGCACGCGAAGCGCCGCAGCAAAACACGCAATTATACCGTTCGCCTGTTGCCGTCCGACAGCGAATAAGCGGGAAGCGTCACGGCCGCGGCGCTCGCGCGCCGGGAGGAAAGGCCGCCGCCGCGCGAGTGGGCCGCATCGCGCGGGGCGGCAGGTACGGGTTGCAGGCCGGGCGGGCAGCGCCGCCGCGGCCGGCGAACGCTCAGGCCTGTTTCTTCGACAGCGCGAGGCGCAGCAGGTCGGCCACCGTGTTGACGTTGAGCTTTTCCATGATGTTCGCGCGGTGCGCTTCGACCGTCTTGATGCTGATGCCGAGATCGTCGGCGATCTGCTTGTTCAGGCGGCCCGCGATGATCCGTTCGAGCACTTGCTGCTCGCGCGCGGTCAGCTTCGACAGGCGTTCGCTTGCGGCCCGCTGTTCCTGGACGCTCTTGCTCTCGCTTCGGGCCTTGTCGAGCATCCGCTCGACGAGCTTGCGCAGCTCCGCTTCGTCGAACGGTTTCTCGATAAAGTCCATCGCACCCTTTTTCATCGTCGAGACGGCCATCGGCACGTCGCCGTGACCCGTGACGAAGATGATCGGCAGTGCGGCGTTGTCGGCGATCAGGCGTTCCTGCAACTCGAGACCGCTCATGCCCGACATCCGCACGTCGAGGATCAGGCACGCGATCTGGCCGGCCTGCTGTGCGGGCTGGTATGCATCGAGGAATTGCTCGGCGCTCGAGAAGCATTGAACGCGATAGCCGTTCGCCTCCAGCAGCCAGCGCAGCGAGTCCCGTACGGCCTCGTCGTCGTCGACGACAAAGACGGTTTCCTGAGTGGTGGTGACAGGGCTATTCATAGTTCTCCCGTAACGGTATGTGATGCCGATGCCTCGCGCCCCCCTTGGCCGAGATCAGCGGGTTCCCCAATGGGCAGGCTGCAGTGGAACGTCGCGCCGGAAATGCGGCCATCCGGCTCGACGTTGTTGACCACCCACAGACGCCCCCGATGCGATTCGATGATCGAACGGCAGATGTTCAGCCCCATGCCCGTGCCATCGGACTTGGTGCTGTAAAACGGTTCAAACAGGCGCTCGGCGGTCGCTTCGTCGACGCCCGGGCCCTGGTCGATCACACGGATGTCGACGAATCCCGCATCGATGTCGGCGACGACGCGGATCACGCCGTCCGCCGACGCCGGCTTCACGTCGGCCATCGCCTCGGCTGCGTTCTTCATCAGGTTCATCAGCACCTGCTCGATCAGCACGGGGTCGACATAAATAATAGGCATTCTTGCGAGGATTTCCGTGACGATCCGGATCCTGCGCTTCCTGGCCTCGATTTCGGCGAGCCCGACCGCGTCGGCGACGATGTCCGCGACCCGCGCCGGCTGGCGCTTCGGCTCGCTGCGCTTCACGAATTCGCGGATCCGCTTGACGATCATCCCCGCGCGCAGCGCCTGCTGCGCGGTCTTCTCGAGCGCGGGCTGCAGCGTCTCGGGCGTGCCGCGGCCGCTCTTGACGAGCGCGAGCGTGCCCGAGCAATAGTTGTTGATCGCGGCGAGCGGCTGATTCAATTCGTGAGCAATCGACGACGCCATTTCACCCATCGTCATCAATCGGCTCGTGAACTGCAGCTTTTCTTCCTGCTGATGCGCGAGCTCCTGCGCCTTCTTGCGGGTCGTGATGTCGGTCGCGATCTGCATCTGCGCGAGGTGGCCGTCCACCCACTGGATGTACTGGCGGCGCACTTCGAACCACTTCTGGATGCTCTCGACGTACACCTCCTGCGCATCGGCGGTGCTGCTCGTCAGCGCGGCGGCCGGCAGGCCCGCGAACGCGTCGACCATGTCGATCGAGTCGGACGATGCCTGCGCGCGGTCGAAGCCGCCGCCCGACAGTTCGAGGTGGCCGTCCGGGCGGATGCCGAACAGGTGGCGGTAGTAGCGGTTCGCGAACAGCAGCTCGGCTTCGTCGGCGGCCAGCACCGACACCGCGGCGTCGAGGCTTTCGAGCACGGTCGTGAAGCGCTCGTGTGCGGCCGCGAGTTCCTCGCGCGCGCGCTTCGGCTCGGTGATGTCGGTCATCGGCGACATCCAGCCGGTCTGGCGGCCGGAACTGTCGATCAGCGGCGACACGTACAGGCGCGCGTGGAACAGCGTGCCGTTCTTGCGGCGCACGCGCAGCTCGAAGCCCGAACTCGGCGCCTTGCCGCGCAGCGTCATGTCGAGCTGGCGCTGCATTTCCGGGTAGGCATCGCGCGGCCAGTACGGGAACGGCGCGACCTTGCCGACGAGGTCGGTTTCGTCCCAGCCCGTCATCCGGCAGAACGCGGGGTTCACGTGCGTGATGCGGCCGTGCATGTCGAGCACGCGCATGCCGATCAGCACCGAGTTTTCCATCGCGCGGCGGAAGAACGCTTCCGCGTACAGCGCCTGCTGCGCCTCGAAGCGCTGGCGCGTGTGCTTCCACAGGCTCCAGAGGCTCCACAGCACGAAGCACGACAGGCCTGCCACGAGCCACACGAGCGTGTTGTTGGTCAGGTTCGTGAGCTGCGGGAACGCGTACACGCGCACGGTCAGCCCCTGGCCGGGCGGATCGAGCGGCAGGTCGTAGTGGGAGTCGCGCGGCAGGCGCGGGCGCGTCGACGTGGACGACAGCTCGCGGTTGTTCGCGTCGGTGATCGAGATCTTGTACTTCGACGACAGCTCTTGCGGGATGTCGTGCTTCAGGATGCCTTCGACCGAGAACACCGCGGCGATCGAGCCGAGATATTCGCGATCGCCGCGCATTACGGGCGTCTGCAGCGTGATGAAGCCGTTGCCGAAGTCGTCGTAGATCAGCGGGGAATAGGCCTGGCGGCGCGTGCTGCGCGCTTCGTCATAGGCGCCGCGCACGGCTTCCTGCATCTGCGCGTCGCCGGGCTTCGCGAGCCGCTGGCCGAGCAGCGGCGGATGCACGGTCGGCCAGCGTTGCACGCCGGGCGCCGTGTACCAGTTCAGGTAGAGGATTTCCGGATGCGTCTGCATCACGTCCGCGACGGCCATCTGGAACGCGTTCTGGTCGAGGCGGCCGGACGCGAGATCGCGCGACAGCGCCTGCAATTGTTCCTGCGCGCCCGTCATCGACAGGCGGATCTGCTGCTGCGCCCACGCGACGTTGCGAAAGAGGGTGTCTTCCTGCTGCTGCTGCTCGCGGCGATTGAGGCTCCACAGGATCAGGCTCATCACCACGAGGAACACCAGGATCGACAGCAGCGGCGTCAGCAAATAGGAATTGGACCACCACGGTCCGTGGTGCCAACGGGACGGCTGCGACTCCGCCGGCGGGCCCGACGGTCGCGCCGAGCGTGCGAAAAGCCGATCGGTCAACATGGCAGGATTGTAGCGCAGCGCAATACATGGAAAACCTATACCGGATATGTTGAACGGAAACGGATTTGTGCCGCGGCGGCGTGCCGGAGAGCCCCGAAATATGGGTGCAGCGCAGCAATATTCCGCATTACGAGAAAAGATCTCACAATTCGAAAATTTTGTTGCGCAGGCCCGCGCACGCTCATTACAATCCGCTGGAGCTTGCCCGCAGCCGGTCGCGTCGCGTCGTCTGCACGAGAGCGATCCTCACATTCCAGGACCCAGGAGACGAGAATGTCCGCTGTACCGAACGAAGTGATGAAATATGTCGCCGCCGAACGTGACGACGACCCGCAAGAAACCGTCGAGTGGCTGGAGTCCCTCGATGGCGTGATCTCCTCCGTGGGCACCGGCCGTGCGCATTACCTGATCGAAAAGCAGATCGAGTTCGCACGCATGCACGGCGAACACCTGCCGTTTTCCGCGAATACCCCGTACATCAACACGATCCCGGTCGAAGCCCAGGCGAAGATTCCGGGCGACCAGGACCTCGAGCACCGCATCCGTTCGTACACGCGCTGGAACGCGCTGGCGATGGTGCTGCGCGCAGGCAAGGACACCAACGTCGGCGGCCACATCGCATCGTTCGCGTCGGCCGCGACGCTCTATGACGTCGGCTACAACCACTTCTGGCATGCGCCGTCCGAGAACCACGGCGGCGATCTCGTGTTCGTGCAGGGCCACTCGTCGCCGGGCGTGTATTCGCGCGCGTTCCTGCTCGGCCGCCTGACCGAGAACCAGCTCGACAACTTCCGCCAGGAAGTCGGCGGCAACGGCATTTCGTCGTATCCGCACCCGTGGCTGATGCCGGACTTCTGGCAGTTCCCGACCGTGTCGATGGGCCTCGGCCCGATCATGGCGATCTACCAGGCCCGCTTCATGAAGTACATCGAAGCGCGCGGCATCGCGAAGACGCAGGGCCGCAAGGTGTGGGCGTTCCTCGGCGACGGCGAGACGGACGAACCGGAATCGCTCGGCGCGATCGGGATGGCGAGCCGCGAGAAGCTCGACAACCTCGTGTTCGTGATCAACTGCAACCTGCAGCGTCTCGATGGCCCGGTGCGCGGCAACGGCAAGATCATCCAGGAACTGGAATCGGAATTCCGCGGCGCCGGCTGGAACGTGATCAAGGTCATCTGGGGCAGCCGCTGGGATGCGCTGTTCGCACGCGACAAGACGGGCGCGCTGATGCGCCGCATGATGGAAGTCGTCGACGGCGAATACCAGACGTACAAGTCGGAATCGGGCGCGTTCGTGCGCGAGCACTTCTTCAACACGCCTGAGCTGAAGGCGCTCGTCGCCGACTGGTCGGACGACGACATCTGGGCGCTGAACCGCGGCGGCCACGATCCGCACAAGATCTACGCGGCGTTCCACGAAGCCAGCAACACGAAGGACGCGCCGACCGTCATCCTCGCGAAGACCATCAAGGGCTACGGGATGGGCGAGTCGGGCCAGGCGATGAACATCACGCACCAGCAGAAGAAGCTGCCGGTCGAGCAACTGAAGAAGTTCCGTGACCAGTTCCGCCTGCCGATCACCGACGAACAGATCGCCGACGTGCCGTACCTCAAGTTCGAGGAAGGCTCGAAGGAACTCGAATACATGCGCAAGCAGCGCATGGACCTCGGCGGCTACCTGCCGCAGCGTCGCGAGAAGGCGACGTCGCTGCCGGTGCCGGCGCTCGACGCGTTCGAGCCGCTCCTGAAGGGCACGGGCGAAGGCCGCGAGATCTCGACGACGATGGCGTTCGTGCGGATCCTGAACATCCTGCTGAAGGACAAGGCGCTCGGCAAGCGCGTCGTGCCGATCGTCCCGGACGAATCGCGTACGTTCGGCATGGAAGGCCTGTTCCGCCAGATCGGTATCTGGAACCAGCAGGGTCAGAAGTACGTGCCGGAAGATTCCGACCAGCTGATGTTCTACAAGGAATCGGAAACCGGCCAGATCCTGCAGGAAGGCATCAACGAAGCGGGCGGCATGTGCGACTGGATCGCGGCGGCGACGTCGTACTCGACGCACGGCGAGATCATGGTGCCGTTCTACATCTTCTATTCGATGTTCGGCTTCCAGCGGATCGGCGACCTCGCATGGGCCGCAGGCGACATGCGCTCGCGCGGCTTCCTGCTCGGCGGTACCGCGGGCCGCACGACGCTGAACGGCGAAGGCCTGCAGCACGAAGACGGTCACTCGCTCCTGTGGGCGGCATCGGTGCCGAACTGCGTGAGCTACGACCCGACCTTCGGTTTTGAGCTCGCGGTGATCATCCAGGACGGTCTGCGCCGCATGGTGCAGGACCAGGAAGACGTGTACTACTACATCACGGTGATGAACGAGAACTACGAGCACCCGGCGATTCCGCAGGGCGAGCACGTGGCGGCCGACATCATCAAGGGCATGTACGCGTTCAAGAAGGCCGACGCCGACAAGAAGGCGCCGCGCGTTCAACTGCTCGGCGCGGGCACGATCTTCAACGAAGTGATCGCTGCCGCCGACCTGCTGAAGAACGACTGGGGCGTCGCCGCCGACCTGTGGAGCGTGCCGAGCTTCACCGAGCTCGCGCGCGAAGGCCACGAAATCGAGCGCTGGAACCTGCTCCATCCGACCGAAGAGCGCCGCCTGTCGCACGTGCAGAAGTGCCTGAAGGACACGCAGGGCCCGGTCATCGCATCGACCGACTACGTCCGTGCGCTGGTCGACCAGATTCGCGGCCAGATCGATCGCCGCTTTGTCGTGCTGGGCACCGACGGTTACGGCCGTTCGGACACGCGCGAGAACCTGCGTCACTTCTTCGAGGTCGACCGTCACTGGGTCACCGTCGCGGCGCTCAACGCGCTGGCCGACGAAGGTACGATCGAGCGCAAGGTGGTCGCTGAAGCGATCGCCAAGTACAACCTCGATCCGTCCAAGCCCAACCCGATGACCGTTTAACGCACACGCCGTGTGATGCCGCGCGCCGCCTCCGGGAGGGGCGCGCGCGGCCATGGAGACAGAAACAGATGAGTCAAGCGATCGAAGTGAAGGTGCCGGATATCGGCGATTACAAGGACGTGCCGGTGATCGAGATCGGCGTGAAGGTCGGCGACACGGTCGAGCCCGAGCAGTCGCTCGTCACGCTCGAGTCGGACAAGGCGACGATGGACGTGCCGAGCCCGGTAGGTGGCGTGGTGAAGGAAATCAAGGTCAAGGTGGGCGATTCCGTGTCGGAAGGCTCGCTGATCATCCTGCTCGAAGGCGGTGCTGCGGCGCAGGCCAATGGTGCGGCGGCTCCGGCCCCGGCCCCGGCGGCAGCACCGGCCGCGGCTGCACCGGCTGCCGCACCGGCAGCAGCCGGCGGCACGCTCGAAGTGAAGGTGCCCGACATCGGCGACTACAAGGATGTCCCGGTGATCGAGATCGGCGTGAAGATCGGTGACACGGTCGAGAAGGAGCAGTCGCTCGTCACGCTCGAATCGGACAAGGCGACGATGGACGTGCCGAGCCCGGCCGCCGGCGTCGTGAAGGATATCAAGGTGAAGGTGGGCGATTCGGTGTCGGAAGGCACGCTGATCGTGCTGCTCGAAGCCGCAGGCGCACCGGCTGCCGCACCGCAGGCGAGCGCACCGGCTCCGGCCGCTGCTGCACCGGCGCCCGCCGCCGCACCCGCGCCCGCGAAGGCGGCGCCGGCCCCGGCTGCTACCGCTCCGGCCGCCGCGCCGTCGGGCGAATACCGCGCCAGCCACGCATCGCCGTCGGTGCGCAAGTTCGCGCGCGAACTCGGCGTCGACGTCGCACGCGTGCAGGGCTCGGGCCCGAAGGGCCGCATCACGAAGGACGACGTCACGGGCTTCGTGAAGGGCGTGATGACCGGCCAGCGCGCAGCGCCGGCCGCAGCGGCCGCGCCGGCAGGCGGCGGCGAGTTGAACCTGCTGCCGTGGCCGAAGGTCGACTTCTCGAAGTTCGGCCCGTTCGAGGCGAAGCCGCTGTCGCGCATCAAGAAGATCTCGGGCGCGAACCTGCATCGCAACTGGGTGATGATCCCGCACGTCACGAACAACGACGAAGCGGACATCACCGATCTCGAGGCGCTGCGCGTCCAGCTGAACAAGGAGCACGAGAAGGCGGGCGTGAAGTTCACGATGCTCGCGTTCGTGATCAAGGCGGTCGTCGCCGCGCTGAAGAAATTCCCGACCTTCAACGCGAGCCTCGACGGCGACAACCTCGTGTTCAAGCAGTACTTCCACGTCGGTTTCGCGGCCGATACGCCGAACGGCCTCGTCGTGCCGGTGATCCGCGATGCGGACAAGAAGGGTCTCGTCGACATCGCGAAGGAAATGAGCGACCTGTCGAAGGCCGCGCGCGAGGGCAAGCTGAAGCCGGACCAGATGCAGGGCGGCTGCTTCTCGATCTCGTCGCTCGGCGGGATCGGCGGGACGAACTTCACGCCGATCATCAACGCGCCGGAAGTGGCGATCCTCGGGTTGTCGCGCGGCCAGACGAAGCCGGTGTGGGACGGCAAGCAGTTCGTGCCGCGTCTCATGCTGCCGCTGTCGCTGTCGTATGACCATCGCGTGATCGATGGCGCGGAAGCCGCGCGCTTCAACGCCTATCTCGGCGCGTTGCTCGGCGATTTCCGTCGCATCATTCTTTGATGAGCGGGGAGGTTGCTCGCGGGGGCGTGGGTTTTTTATGTCGGTTATCCACGCTCTGTCGTTGAACCTAGTTTTGCTTACGGTCTGCTGGCGTCGCCCCTGCGCGGGGCGGCGGTCACTTTTCTTTGTCTTCCAAAGAAAAGTAACCAAAAGAAAGGCGCGTCCTTGGGCGGACAGCAAAGGTGGTTCTGCCCGGGTTCGCGTTCCGTTCTTGCGCGGCCGTCATCGGGTCATCGCGGGTTTCTCCCTCTCTGTCTGCAGCTAATCAAGAAGGGGACAGTAATGAGTCTCATCGAAGTCAAGGTTCCGGATATCGGCGATTTCAGCGGCGTCGATGTCATCGAAGTCAACGTGAAGCCGGGCGACGTGATCGAAAAAGAGCAGACGCTCATCACGCTCGAATCGGACAAAGCCTCCATGGAAGTGCCCAGCGATGTCGCCGGCACGGTCAAGGAAATCAAGGTGAAGGCCGGCGAGAAAGTCTCGCAAGGCACGGTCATCGCCATCGTCGAAGCATCGGCAGGCGCTGCTGCTCCCGCGAAAGCACCCGAGCCGGCCAAGCCCGCAGCCGCCGCACCGGCACCGGCCGCAGCCGCTCCGGCGCCCGCGCCGCAAGCCGGCAGCTATGCCGGCGCAGTCGACGTCGAGTGCGACATGCTCGTGCTCGGCGCCGGCCCCGGCGGTTACTCGGCCGCGTTCCGCGCAGCCGATCTCGGCATGAAGACGGTGCTCGTCGAACGCTATTCGACGCTCGGCGGCGTGTGCCTGAACGTCGGCTGCATTCCGTCGAAGGCGCTGCTGCACACGGCGCTCGTCATCGACGAAGCCGCGGCGCTCGCGTCGCACGGCATCTCGTTCGGCAAGCCGCAGGTCGATCTCGACAAGCTGCGCGATTTCAAGGGCAGCGTCGTCAAGAAGCTGACGACGGGCCTCGCCGGCATGGCGAAGGCGCGCAAGGTCGAAGTCGTCACCGGCGTCGGCGCATTCGTCGATCCGTATCATATGGAAGTGCAGGGCGAAAACGGCAAGAAGGTCGTCCGCTTCAAGCAGGCGATCATCGCCGCGGGCTCGCAGGCCGTGAAGCTGCCGTTCATGCCGGAAGACCCGCGCGTCGTCGATTCGACCGGCGCGCTCGAACTGCGCCAGCTGCCGAAGCGCATGCTCGTGATCGGCGGCGGCATCATCGGCCTCGAAATGGCGACGGTGTACTCGACGCTCGGCGCCGAGATCGACGTCGTCGAAATGATGGACGGCCTGATGATGGGCGCGGACCGCGATCTCGTGAAGGTCTGGGAAAAGTACAACGCGAAGCGCTTCGGCAACGTGATGCTGAAGACCAAGACGGTCGGCGCGGAAGCGAAGGAAGACGGCATCTACGTGAAGTTCGAGGGCGAGAAGGCGCCGGCGGAAGCGCAGCGCTACGACCTCGTGCTCGTCGCGGTGGGCCGCAGCCCGAACGGCAAGAAGATCGGCGCCGACAAGGCAGGCATCGCGGTCACGGATCGCGGCTTCATCGACGTCGACAAGCAGATGCGCACGAACGTCCCGCACATCTTCGCGATCGGCGATATCGTCGGCCAGCCGATGCTCGCGCACAAGGCCGTGCACGAAGGCCACGTCGCAGCGGAAGCCGCGCACGGCGAGAAGGCGTACTTCGACGCGCTGCAGATCCCGTCGGTGGCGTACACCGATCCGGAAGTGGCGTGGGCCGGCAAGACGGAAGACCAGTGCAAGGCCGAAGGCATCAAGTACGGCAAGGCCGTGTTCCCGTGGGCCGCTTCGGGCCGCGCGATCGCGAACGGTCGCGACGAAGGCTTCACGAAGCTGATCTTCGACGAGGAAACCCATCGCGTGATCGGCGGCGCGATCGTCGGCCTGAACGCGGGCGACCTGATCAGCGAAGTGTGCCTGGCCGTCGAGATGGGCGCGGACGCGGAAGACATCGGCAAGACGATCCATCCGCACCCGACGCTCGGCGAATCGGTCGGGATGGCCGCCGAACTGTACGAAGGCGTCTGTACGGACCTGCCGCCGCAACGCAAGAAGTAACGCGACCGGCACGGCCGGCATGCGCCGGCCATGAAAAAAACGCCGCCGCCCGGGCACCCCGGGCGGCGGCGTTTTCTTTTGTGTGCGGCGGATCAAACGGTCGTTCGAACGTGGCGGGCGGCTGCCGGTTCGCGAATCTTCAGGCGCCACAAACGAAAAAGCCGCGCTGCGCGCGGCTCTTTCAGGAGCAGGGGACGCTTACGCGGCCGGCTTGCTCGTACGACGTGCGGCAGCGGCGGCGGTAGCCTTCGTTGCGACGGCAGCAGCGGCGTTGAAGTTCGTTTCAGCGATCTCGACGGCTTGCTTCGCAGCCTTCTGAACCGTTTCGTACGTGGTGTTCGCAGCGTTCAGTGCCGACTTCAGCGCGGCGACAGCCGTTTCCGAACCGGCCGGGGCGTTCTTCGCGACGTTGTCGACGAGGGCCTGGACCTTCTTGTTCTGCTCGTCGAATTGCGCTTCCGCAACCTTCGCGAACTCGGCTTGCGTCGACGATGCGATTTCATACAGGTGACGGCCGTACGACAGCACCTTTTCCGCAACCGGCTGCGACAGGCTGGCTTGCAGCGCGATCAGTTCCTGTGCGTCCTTCACCGACAGCAGGCGCTGGGCGTTTTCCTGGCCTTCGGCCAGCGTCGACTTCACGACCTGCAGGTTGAGTTCGATCAGCTTTTCGACGCCTTCGAACGCCTTGGTCGTCAGACCGAACAGGCTTTCGAGGTTGGCTTTCTGTGCGGCGGCGATTTGCTCGGGGGTCAGCAAGGACATGTCCAGCTCCTGAAAAGCGATCGCGTCGATCGCAGGGTAAAGGGCACTACGACGGGGAACCTCGGATGCGCGTGCTTTGTGCAACGCAGCAATGAAGCGTATTTTAGGGCAGAGAAAACTGTTGTCAAGCACTTTTTGTGCGTTGCACAATCGCGACAAATTATCGATAAAACAACGAGTTATCGTGACCGTTCGGAATCGGTTTCATGCGCCGTTCCCACATGGTGCGCACGGCGGTGGGGCGCGCGCGGCGCACCATGATCACGCACAGGTAAACCTGACAGGCCCGTGGAACGTTATCCTTCTGCTCCTGTCGAAAAACGCGCCGTTTCGATGCGCGTGCCGTGGCGACGTGCCGCCGCCACGGTCGAGACTGGTGCCCCTGGCACGCCGAGCGCCGGATACGTAGTTTCCCCGCTTTAAATCGCCTCCGAAGTGACGTTATCTCAATTAACCGTGTGGTAATCGGGAGACGGGCGCTGTCGGGCAGTGCATCCCATGGTTTTTTTCGATGGGAGCGGGAGGGTCGATCGACCGGATGTTGATCGACGCTTACATTCCGGTTTAACGACGATCGGTAAGTGCCTAATATTGCTCTTTTTTTCAGCTTTAACTACACTTGCGGAAACCTCCCGCCCGCTTTGTCCAGACCCCAATGAAAGCCGAATCGTTTTCACCGCGCAGATTGTTGCAGAGCATGACGCTCGGCACGGCTGTGTCGGTCGCAGTCGCCTTGCTGGCGACCACCGCGTCCGTCGCGCCCGCTGACGCCTTTGCCGCCACTGCGAAGACCCAACAAGCCGCCAAGAAAAAGGCCGCCGCTCCTGCTTCGCCCGCGAAGAAGAAGACGGCCAAGGCGACTTCCGACAAATCCGCCAAGGTCGCTGCGGCCGACGCGCCGCGCGCTAAGGCGTCGCGCAAGCGCGTGACGCTCACGGCGAACAGCGTGCATGGCGGCCACCGCGGCGCGGTCCGCAAGGTCGCGTTCCAGCCGCGCCGTCCGACCGTCGGCCAGGCGTTCGGCCTGCACGATACGCCGGACGCGCTCGCGCTGCGCTCGAGCGTCGCGTACGTCGTCGACCAGAATTCCGGCGAGCCGCTGTTCGACAAGAATTCGCACGCCGTCGTGCCGATCGCGTCGATCTCGAAGCTGATGACGGCGATGGTCGTACTCGACTCGAAGTCGCCGATGACCGACCAGATCGAAGTCACGGACGAAGACCGCGACTATGAGAAGGGCACGGGCTCGCGCCTGTCGGTCGGCTCGGTGCTGTCGCGCGAAGACATGCTGCACATCGCGCTGATGGCGTCGGAAAACCGCGCGGCCGCTGCGCTGTCGCGCTACTACCCGGGCGGGCGTCCGGCGTTCATCGCCGCGATGAATGCGAAGGCGAAGTCGCTCGGCATGGCCGATACGCACTTCGAGAATTCGACCGGCCTGTCGAGCTCGAACGTGTCGAGCGCGCGCGATCTGGTGAAGATGGTCAATGCGGCGTACCAGTACCCGATGATCCGCCAGTTCTCGACCGATCGCAGCTACGAGGTGTACACGGGCAAGCGCAATCTGGCCTACAACAGCACGAATGCGCTGATCCGCGGCAACGGCTCGTGGGATATCGGTTTGCAGAAGACGGGCTTCATCAACGAAGCGGGCGAGTGCCTCGTGATGCAGGCGACGATTCACGGCCGGCCGATGGTGATGGTGCTGCTCGATTCGTTCGGCAAGTATTCACGCTTCGCCGATGCGGCACGCCTGCGCAACTGGCTCGATGCCGGCGGCGGCGAGCGTCTGACCGCAGCCAACGCGCCGAACGGCGGCACCTGATCGTGCTTGCGGCAGTTCGCCGCCGCGCCGATGGCTGCAAGAAAAAGCCCCGCAATCGCGGGGCTTTTTCGTTTCGGAGAACCGCTGGCGGTGCGGCTTACGCCTGCCGCTGCAGCCCGTCGATATCCTTCGAGGGGGCCGGCCGGTAGCCGAGCGATTCCGAGATGGTCAGGGCCGTGCGGCTCAACTGGCCGAGCCACGCGTCCTGCAAGCGATCGGCCGGTGCCGACAGCGACAGGCCGGCGACGAGTTTGCCCGAATCGTCATAGATGCCGGCCGCGATACAGCGCACGCCGAGCTCCAGTTCCTCGTTGTCGCGCGCGCACGATTGCTGGCGGACGATCGTCAGCTCGCGCTCGAGCTTCGCGATGTCGGTGATGCTGTTCTGCGTATGGCCGGAAAGCCCCGTGCGCGTTGCGTAGGCACGCACGCGCGACGTTTCGTCGGCCGCGAGGAACAGCTTGCCGACCGACGTGAGGTGCAGCGGCGCGCGGCCGCCGATCGCGCGGACCACCTGCATCCCCGAGCGCTCCGAATACGCGCGTTCGATATAGACGATCTCGTCGCCCTGGCGCACCGACAGGTTCACGGTCTGCCCGGTGAGGCGGTGCAGCTCGCGCATCGGCATCAGCGCCGCGTCGCGCACCGACAGGCGCGCCTTCACGAGATTGCCGAGCTCGAGCAGACGCATGCCGAGGCGATACGTGCCGGGATCGGAGCGGTCGACGAGACGGCAGGTCACCATGTCGTTGAGGATGCGGTGCGCGGTCGACGGATGCAGCTCCGTCCGCTGCGCAAGCTCCTTCAGGCTGACAGGGTCGCTGTGCGCGGCGAGCGCGTCCAGCAACCGCATCATGCGTTCGATCACCTGGATCGACGTTTTTGAATCCGGGGTGGGTTGGCTCATGTCGGGGGAGAAATCGGTTGACGCGTCAAGCGAGGTTGCAACGATTGTATCTCGTATTGTGAAAAAAGCGAACGCCGTTCGAGGAAGTCCTCGTTTCGCGCCGTGCGGGCTTGCGTGCGAGCCGGCGTTGGTCTTGCCAGCCAAACGGCGGATAATGAGAGCCGTTTTCTCGAAGGAGCACGTATGCGAGTCGGTTTGTTCGTGACCTGCCTGGTCGATCTGATGCGTCCCGAAATCGGTTTCTCGGCGCTCAAGCTGATTCGCGACGCCGGCTACGAGGTGTTCGTGCCGCCCGCGCAGACCTGCTGCGGCCAGCCGGCCTACAACTCGGGCGACCGTGCGCTCGCGCGCGATCTCGCGGAAAAGACGCTGCGCGAGTTCGAGCAGTTCGATTACGTCGTCGCGCCGTCGGGCTCGTGCGGCGGGATGATTCGCGCGCACTACGGCGACCTGTTTCGCGACGATCCCGAACTGATGGGGCGCTATGCGCGGTTCCAGCAGAAAGTCTACGAACTGACCGATTTCCTCGCGAACGTCGCGAAGGTCTCGCTCGCGCCGGGCGAGTTCGCGGGGCCCGTCACCTATCACGACTCGTGTTCGGGCCTGCGCGAACTCGGCGTGAAGGCGCAGCCGCGCGCGCTGCTCGCGCAGCGGGGCGTCGCGGTCACCGAGATGAAGGACTGCGAGCACTGCTGCGGCTTCGGCGGCACGTTCGCGGTCAAGTACGGCGACATTTCGGCGGCCATCGCGGACGAGAAATGCGCGAACGTGCGTGCATCCGGCGCGGGCGCGGTCGTGCTCGGCGATCTCGGCTGCATGCTGAACATCGAAGGGCGGTTGCGCCGCACCGGCGACCGCGACACGCGCGTGCTGCACGTCGCGCAGGTGCTGGCGGGCGACGTCTGACGCCCGGTTCCGCTCACTTTTCCCCGATACCGCGATGCAAGTCCAATCGATGCATTTCAAGGCGCGCGCCGGCCAGAAGCTGGCCGACCAGCGCCTGCAGCAGAACCTGAAGAAGCTGTCGACGAAGTTCGTGTCCGCGCGCGCCGACGCGATGACCGCGATCGACTTCCCGGCCACGCGCGCCGCACTCAAGGCGCGCCGCAACCGCGCGCTGGAGAACCTCGACGTGTGGCTCGAGGCATTCGAGCGCGAGGCGACGCGCCGCGGCACGACGGTGCTGTTCGCGGAAACGACCGCGGATGCCGCGCGGCTCGTGGCCGACATCGCGCGCCGTCACGACGTGAAGAAGGTCATCAAGACGAAGTCGATGGTGTCCGAGGAAATGCGCCTGAACGCGGTGCTCGCGGAGATGGGCGTGCAGTCGATCGAGACGGACCTCGGCGAATACATCCTGCAGATCAACGACAACGAGCCGCCGAGCCACATCATTGCGCCTGTCGTGCACAAGGACAAGGACGAGATCGCCGACCTGTTCGCGCGTACGCACCACCGCGAGCGGCTCACCGAGATTCCGGACATGACGCGCGAGGCGCGCGAAGTGCTGCGCCCGCATTTCATGTCGGCCGACATGGGTGTGACGGGCGGCAACTTCGTGATTGCCGAGACGGGCTCGGTCGCGATCGTGACGAACGAAGGGAACGAAGGGATGTGCACGGTGATGCCGCGCGTGCATGTCGCGGTGACGGGCATCGAGAAGGTGTTGCCGACGCTCGAGGATCTGGCGACCGCGATGCGCCTGTTGCCGCGCTCCGCAACGGGGCAGAAGACATCGAACTATTTCTCGCTGCTGACCGGGCCGCGCGGGCCGGGCGACGAGGACGGCCCCGAGCACAACTACGTGGTGCTCGTCGACGGCGGCCGCACGGGCCTGATCGGCGGCGAGTTCCAGGAGATGCTGCGCTGCATCCGCTGCGGCGCGTGCATGAACCACTGCCCGGTGTACCAGAAGGTCGGCGGCCATGCGTACGGCTGGGTCTACCCGGGCCCGATGGGGTCGGTGCTGACGCCGAGCTACGTCGGGCTCGAGCGCACGCTCGACCTGCCGCAGGCCGCGACGCTGTGCGGCGAATGCGACAGCGTGTGCCCGGCGGGGATTCCGTTGTCGCACCTGCTGCGCACGCTGCGCGAAAAGCAGGTCGAGCGGCACCTGCGGCCGTGGCGCGAGCGGGCGGCGCTCGCCGCGTGGGGCTTCGTTGCACGGCGGCCGATGCTGTACGCGCTGACGACCAAGCTCGCGGTGCGGGTCCTCGAGCGGCTGGGCGGCAACGGCGGCACGCTGCGGCGCCTGCCGATGATGGCCGGCTGGATGGACACGCGCGACATGCCGACGCCGACCGGGCGCACGTTCCGCGAGCTGTACGCGGCATCGCAAAGCCACCTCGGTTGACGACTGTTCATCGGGTAGCAACAGTGCGTTCGCTATTTGCATATTTATCTCGATAGATGCGGTCTATAGAATCCTGTCTGTAGTCCCCGGAATTGGGTTTCGGGGAACGAGGTCAAGGAGGTCCGCATCATGAAAAAGACAATATCGATGTACTGGCCGCTGGCAATCGTCGTCCCGCTGGCTGCGGCTGCCTATCTGCATGCAATGGCCGATGCGCCGTCGCGTGGCCCGCTCGCGGTGCACCAGGCGTCTGCCGAGCTGGCGCGCGCGGTGTCGTTCGGGCTGGTCGACGACGCGGCGAAGCCGCTGCCGGCCGCATCCGGCGACGTGGTGCTCGCCGCGCCGAAGGCGCTGTAATGCACGGCGCCGTCGCTTTGCGCGGCGGCGCGATTTTGAGCGCCTTTGTATAATGGCGTGTTCTTCTCCTACGCGGTTCGCCGCGGCTTTCCGATAGTGCGATGACCCGCGTTGCGATCTGTTTCGTCTGTCTCGGCAACATCTGCCGTTCGCCCACTGCGGAAGGCGTGATGCGCCATCAGGTCGACGCTGCCGCGCTGGCGGACAAGATCGCGATCGATTCGGCCGGCACTGGTGACTGGCACGTGGGCGAGCCGCCCGACACGCGTGCGCAAGCTGCCGCGCGCAGCCGCGGTTACGACCTGTCGGCGTTGCGCGCAAGGCAGGTGAGCGCGGCGGATTTCGAACGTTTCGACTTGCTGCTCGCGATGGACGAAGCCAATCTCGCGGAATTGCACCGCCGCTGCCCGCCGCAGCATCGCGACAAGGTGCGCCTGCTGATGGAATTCGCGCCGGAAGCGACCGAAACCGAAGTGGCCGATCCCTATTTCGGCGGTGCGCAGGGCTTCGAACAGGTGCTCGATCAGGTCGAACGCGCGTGCGCAGGCCTGCTGGAGACGCTTCGGGCCCGTACGGAGCGCTGATCGCGGTTTTCAGCGATCTGCGAATACCCTATCAAAGGCATGGATACTTGACTAAATTCGTCAAATATTTATACTTGACCAAAATCGTCAAGATTGCAGTCCCCTAGACACTATGAGACTCACCACCAAAGGCCGTTTCGCCGTCACGGCGATGATTGACTTGGCACTGCGCCAGGAGCAGGGCCCGGTGACGCTTGCAGGCATCAGCCAGCGCCAGCGGATTTCGCTCTCGTATCTCGAACAGCTGTTCGGCAAGCTGCGCAGGCATGAAATCGTCGAATCCGTGCGCGGTCCAGGCGGCGGCTACAACCTCGCGCGTCGCGCGCAGGATGTCACCGTTGCAGACATCATCATCGCAGTCGATGAACCGCTCGACGCCACGCAGTGCGGCGGCAAAGGCACGTGCGACGGCTCGAAGCAGCCCGACGGCCATTGCATGACGCACGAGCTGTGGTCGACCCTGAACCAGAAGATGGTCGAATACCTCGATTCGGTATCGCTGCAGGATCTCGTCGATCAGCAGCGTGCCCGCGAGGGCGCACCCGCGGTGCTGCGCGACCGGCGCGCGCCGGAGCCTGCCGCCGCACCGGCCGAGCCCGTGCGCACGATGCCGCTCGGCCCCAATTCGGTGTTCAACATCGCGAGTTCGTGAGCGCGAAGGCGCCCGCCATACCCCATAACGCACATAGTCCCTGCACAGAATACCCGGAGCGACAGATGACCCAAGAGACTCTCCACCTGCCCATCTATATGGATTACAGCGCGACGACGCCCGTCGATCCGCGCGTGGTCGACAAGATGGTGCCGTACCTGCGCGAGCAGTTCGGCAACCCGGCGTCGCGCAGCCACGCTTACGGCTGGGACGCGGAGCGTGCAGTCGAAGAGGCGCGCGAGCAGGTGGCCGCGCTCGTGAACGCGGATCCGCGCGAGATCATCTGGACGTCCGGCGCGACGGAATCGGACAACCTCGCGATCAAGGGTGCTGCGAACTTCTACAAGGGCAAGGGCAAGCACATCATCACGGTGAAGACCGAGCACAAGGCCGTGCTCGACACGTGTCGCGAGCTCGAGCGTGACGGTTTCGAAGTCACCTACCTCGACGTGAAGGATGACGGCCTGATCGACCTCGACGTGCTGAAGGCCGCGCTGCGCCCGGACACGATCCTCGTGTCGGTGATGCACGTGAACAACGAGATCGGCGTGATCCAGGACATCGAGACGATCGGTGAGATCTGCCGCGAGAAGGGCATCATTTTCCACGTCGACGCCGCGCAATCGACCGGCAAGACCCCGATCGACCTCGCGAAGCTGAAGGTCGACCTGATGTCGTTCTCGGCGCACAAGACCTACGGCCCGAAGGGCATCGGCGCGCTGTACGTGCGCCGCAAGCCGCGCGTGCGCATCGAAGCGCAGATGCACGGTGGCGGTCACGAGCGCGGCATGCGTTCGGGCACGCTGCCGACGCACCAGATCGTCGGCATGGGCGAAGCGTTCCGCATCGCGCGCGAAGAAATGGCGACCGAGAACGAGCGCGTGCGCATGCTGCGCGACAAGCTGCTGCGCGGCCTGTCGCAGATCGAGGAAACCTACGTGAACGGCGACATGGAACACCGTGTCCCGCACAACCTCAACATCAGTTTCAACTTCGTCGAAGGCGAGTCGCTGATCATGGCGATCAAGGACGTCGCGGTGTCGTCGGGCTCCGCGTGCACGTCGGCGTCGCTGGAGCCGTCGTACGTGCTGCGTGCGCTCGGCCGCAACGACGAGCTCGCGCACAGCTCGATCCGCTTCACGGTCGGCCGCTTCACGACGGAGCAGGAAGTCGACTTCGTGATCGATCTGCTGAACAGCAAGATCGCGAAGCTGCGCGAACTGTCGCCGCTCTGGGAAATGCACCAGGAAGGCATCGATCTGTCGACGATCGAATGGGCCGCACACTGAACACCGCATTGAATGCACCCGCGGGCGGATTGACGCACGCAGACGTAACGAGTCAAGGAGTCTGAGTCATGTCTTACAGCAACAAGGTTCTGGATCACTACGAAAACCCGCGCAACGTCGGTTCGTTCGCGAAGGACGACGACACGGTCGGCACGGGCATGGTCGGCGCGCCGGCTTGCGGCGACGTGATGAAGCTGCAGATTCGCGTCGGCGCTGACGGCGTGATCGAAGACGCGAAGTTCAAGACGTACGGTTGCGGTTCGGCGATCGCGTCGAGCTCGCTCGTGACCGAATGGGTGAAGGGCAAGACGCTCGACGAGGCACTGTCGATCAAGAACACGCAGATCGCCGAAGAACTCGCGCTGCCGCCGGTGAAGATTCACTGTTCGATTCTCGCGGAAGACGCGATCAAGGCAGCCGTGGCCGACTACAAGAAGCGCCACGACACGAAGGAAGGCGATCAGGCAGCAGCCTGAGCGGCATCGAGCGACTTCTCAGGGAAACGCCGGGCCGCCCCAGGTTTTCCGCCCCGCAGGAAGTCCCCTTGGGGGATGACCCCCTCGGCGGGCCTGGCGCGATGCGCCAGGTTTGGCGGCGCTTAGACGGAACGCGGCGAGCCCCGGTGGCGCGCCGCGGCAAGGACATCATGGCAATTACACTGACCGAAAAAGCAGCACAGCACGTCCAGAAATACCTCGTCCGTCGCGGCAAGGGTGTGGGCCTGCGGCTTGGCGTTCGCACGACCGGGTGCTCGGGGCTCGCGTACAAGCTCGAGTATGTCGACGAGCTGGCTCCCGAGGATCAGGTGTTCGAGAGCCATGGCGTGAAGGTCATCGTCGATCCGAAGAGCCTCGCGTACATCGACGGCACCGAGCTCGACTTTGCCCGCGAAGGCCTGAACGAAGGGTTCAAGTTCAACAACCCGAACGTGAAGGACGAGTGCGGCTGCGGCGAATCGTTCCGCGTGTAACAACGCGGATCTCCGCGCGATGCGGGCAAGAGGCGGCACGGGCCGCCTTTTTAATGTGCGGCGTTTGCCGCGCGACGAACCGGAATTGAACGCGACGATGGTCTCGCTGAAAGACAGCCATTTCGACCTGTTTCACCTGCCGGCGCAATTCGCGCTCGACGAGACGGCGCTCGACGCCGCCTATCGAACGGTGCAGACGCAGGTGCATCCGGACCGCTTCGCGGCGGCCGGCGATGCGCAAAAGCGCATCGCGATGCAATGGGCAACCCGCGCGAACGAGGCGTACCGCACGCTGCGCGATCCGCTGAAGCGCGCGTCGTATCTGCTGTCGCTGCGCGGCGTCGACATCGGCGCGGAAAACAACACCGCGATGGAGCCCGCGTTCCTGATGCAGCAGATGGAGTGGCGCGAGGGTATCGAGGATGCCGCGGCCGCCCGCAACGTCGACGCGCTCGACGCGCTGCTTGCCGAGCTGCGCGACGAGAAGCGCGTGCGTGTCGAGCGCCTCGGCACGCTGCTCGACAGCGGCGCCGACCAGGCCGCCGCAGAGGCCGTGCGCCAGCTGATGTTCATCGAACGCGTCGCGTCGGAAGTGGGCGCGCAGATCGAGCGCCTCGAAACTTAACCGCGTGCCTTGCGGCACGCGCAGCAAACGGGCCGAGTGCCCGAACGAACCAAGATGGCTTTACTGCAAATTTCCGAACCGGGCATGGCGCCGGCGCCGCATCAGCGGCGACTCGCCGTCGGGATCGATCTCGGCACGACGAACTCGCTCGTCGCGGCCGTGCGCAACAGCGTGCCCGAAGTGCTGCCGGACGAAGCGGGCCGTGTGCTGCTGCCGTCGGTGGTGCGTTATCTCGAGAAGGGCGGCCGCCGCATCGGCCATGAGGCGAAGGAGCAGGCCGCGACCGATCCGCGCAACACGATCGTGTCGGTCAAGCGCTTCATGGGCCGCGGGAAGGCCGAGGTCGAAGGCGCGGCGAACGCGCCGTACGAATTCGTCGATGCGCCGGGCATGGTGCAGATCCGCACCGTCGACGGCGTGAAGAGCCCGGTCGAGGTGTCGGCCGAGATTCTCGCGACGCTGCGCTATCGCGCCGAAGATTCGCTCGGCGACGACCTGGTCGGCGCGGTGATCACGGTGCCCGCGTATTTCGACGAAGCGCAGCGCCAGGCGACCAAGGACGCCGCGCGCCTCGCGGGCCTGAACGTGCTGCGCCTGCTGAACGAACCGACCGCCGCGGCGATTGCCTATGGTCTCGACAACGGGTCCGAAGGCCTCTATGCGGTGTACGACCTCGGCGGCGGCACGTTCGACCTGTCGATCCTGAAGCTCACGAAGGGCGTGTTCGAAGTGCTGGCCGCGGGCGGCGATTCCGCGCTCGGCGGCGACGACTTCGACCACGCGCTGTTCGGTCACGTGCTCGCGCAGGCCGGCATCGACGTGAAAACGCTCGCGCCCGAGGACGTGCGCCTGCTGCTCGACCGCGTGCGCGTGCTGAAGGAAGCGCTGTCGTCCGCGCCGGAAGCGTCGCTCGACGTGACGCTGTCGGGCGGCGCGCATCTCGTGCAGACGATCTCTCACGACACGTTCGCATCGCTCGTCGAGCCGCTCGTGCAGCGCACGCTGACGCCGACCCGCAAGGCGCTGCGCGACGCGCAGGTGAGCCCCGCCGACATCAAGGGCGTCGTGCTCGTCGGCGGCGCGACGCGCATGCCGGTGATCCGCGATGCGGTCGCGAAGTATTTCGGCCAGCCGCCGCTCGTGAACCTCGATCCGGACCAGGTCGTTGCGCTCGGCGCGGCGATCCAGGCCGACCTGCTCGCGGGCAACCGCGGCACCGGCGACGACTGGCTGCTGCTCGACGTGATTCCGCTGTCGCTCGGTGTCGAGACGATGGGCGGCCTCGTCGAGAAGATCATTCCGCGCAACTCGACGATCCCGATCGCGCGCGCGCAGGAATTCACCACGTTCAAGGACGGCCAGACCGCGATGGCGATCCACGTCGTGCAGGGCGAGCGCGAGCTCGTCGCCGACTGCCGGTCGCTCGCGCGCTTCGAGCTGCGCGGCATTCCGCCGATGACGGCCGGCGCCGCACGCATTCGCGTGACCTATCAGGTCGACGCGGACGGCCTGCTGTCGGTGTTCGCACGCGAACAGCTGTCGGGCGTCGAGGCGTCGGTCGTCGTGAAGCCGTCGTACGGCCTTGCCGACGACGACATCGCGAAGATGCTCGAAAACAGCTTCAAGACCGCCGAAATCGACATGCGCGCCCGCGCGTTGCGCGAAGCGCAGGTCGAGGCCGAGCGGATGCTCGAGGCGACGCAGGCCGCGCTGGCGGCCGACGGCGAACTGCTCGATGCGGACGAGCGCACGCAGGTCGACGCGCTCGCCGCGGCGCTGCGCGCGGTCGCGCAGGGCGACGATACGAACGCGATCGAAGCGGCGACCAAGGCGCTGGCCGACGGCACCGACGAATTCGCGGCGCGCCGGATGGACAAGAGCATCAAGCGCGCACTGTCGGGCCGCCGGCTCGACGAGATCTGAACCAAGCAACCGCGCGTCGGCCGGCGACGGCCCGCGCAACAATGAACCGTGCGGCGCCCGTCGCCGCACCCTGACTGACGGAACGGACATGCCTCAACTGGTGGTGCTGCCTCACGTCGAACTGTGCCCGGATGGCGCAGTGATCGACGCGACGCCCGGCAAGAGTATCTGCGACAACCTGCTCGATCACGGGATCGAGATCGAGCATGCATGCGAGAAGTCGTGCGCGTGCACGACGTGCCACGTGGTGATCCGCGAGGGCTTCAACGATCTGACGCCGTCCGAAGAGGACGAGGACGATCTGCTGGACAAGGCGTGGGGCCTCGAGCCGACGTCGCGCCTGTCGTGCCAGGCGATCGTGACGGAAGATTCGGATCTGGTGGTCGAGATTCCGAAGTACTCGATCAACCACGCGAAGGAAAACCACTGACAGGAACCGGAGGCAGGCGATGAAATGGACCGATTCGCGTGAAATAGCCATTGCGCTGGCGGACAAGTACCCGGACATCGACCCGCAGCGGATCAACTTCGTCGACCTGCGCCAGTGGGTGCTCGAGCTCGACGGCTTCAACGACGATCCGCAGCACTCCGGCGAGAAGATCCTCGAAGCGATCCAGGCGCACTGGATCGACGAATCCGACTTCGACGACGAAGACTGAACCCGGCCGCCGCGCTGCGCGCGGCGTGCACGAAGCAAAAAGGCTCGCGACCTGGAACGGTCGCGAGCCTTTTTTTATCGGCGGCGAGGTCGCTTACGCGCCGACCAGCGAGCCGTTCTCGATCCGCACGCGCTGGCCTTGACCGAACGGCGGCGGGTTGTGGTACGTGAACGTGCGCGTCGCGCCGCTTTCCATCTGCACTTGCACCTGATAGTCGGTTTCCGCGCGCACCTGCTTCTCGACCTGATTGCCGGCGAGACCGCCGCCCAGTGCGCCGATGATCGTCATCGCAGTGCGGCCGTTACCGTGGCCGAACTGGTTGCCGAGCAGGCCGCCGGCCGCTGCGCCGCCAACGGCGCCGATCCCCGAACTCTGGCCCGGCGTGCGCGTCTGCGTGATAGCGACGACCGTGCCGCAGCTCTGGCAGTAGGTCTGGGCGGGTGCCGACGGCTGCTGCGCGTATTGCGGCGGCTGCGGTGCCGTCGTATGGCGGCGGTGCGTCGGCGCCGGGCGCGGCGCGGGCTTCGGTTCGGCCTGCGCGATGGCCTTCTGCTGCGCGGCGGCCTGTTCGGCAGCCTGCTGCTGGGCTTGCGCAGCCAGCGCGGCGCTGGCGGCCGCAGCCGTATCGACGGCCGGCTGCGATGCGATCAGCGCGGCCTGGGTCTGGCCGTTCTGTTCGTTGCTACTGCTGGCCTTCGGGAAAACGCCCGTGATTGCTGCCGTCGCCGCGAGGCTCGCGACGATGACGGCGCCGGCGGCCGTGGCGATGAGCGGGTGGAGGCGTTGCTTTTGCGGCGTGGTCTGATTCTGGTTGTCCATTTTTTTCTCCAAGGTCGACCCGATCGGCGCGTCGGCGCCCGGTCGGATCCCACGCTCGGGAGCGAGCAGACTCGGCGTTCCTGCGCCTCGTTCTGGTCCCGTGGTCATGCGTGGTGACGCAAACGGAGTGTCGTTCACCGGCGAGCGGCGCGCCGTATCAAGGTGTAACCAATTGCAGCGGGGCGGAGACGGTCGATCCCGGGAAAACCCGGAGAAGGCCAGTGCGGCGAGGGGATAAAACGGGGGAGGATCGAATGACGACGCGCGCCGACTGGCGGGATTTACGCGTCGTTACAAAGCTGACGCGTGCGCGCCGCAGGGCGCGGCGCACACGCGGGCGCGGCCGTCAGTCTTCGCGGCGCAGATGGGGGAACAGCAGCACGTCGCGGATCGTCGGGCTGTCGGTCAGCAGCATCACGAGACGGTCGATGCCGATCCCGCAGCCGCCGGTCGGAGGCATCCCGTATTCGAGCGCGCGGATGTAGTCGGCATCGAAGAACATCGCTTCCTCGTCGCCCGCATCCTTCTGCTCGACCTGCTTCTTGAAGCGCGCGGCCTGGTCTTCCGGATCGTTCAGCTCGGAGAAGCCGTTCGCGATTTCGCGGCCGGTCATGAACAGCTCGAAACGCTCGGTGATGCCCGGCACCGTATCCGATGCGCGTGCGAGCGGTGACACCTCGACGGGGTAGTCGATGATGAACGTCGGTTCCCACAGCTGCGCTTCGGCGGTTTCCTCGAACAGCGCGAGCTGCAGTGCGCCGGTGCCTGCGTTCAGGAATGCCGGCTGCGTGACGTCGACGCCGAAGCGCTTCAGTTCGGTGCGCAGGAACGCGTCGTCCGACAGCTGGCCGTCGGTGTACTGCGGCGCGTACTTCTGGATCGCCTGCGTGATCGTCAGGCGATGGAACGGCTTCGCGAGGTCGAGTTCACGGCCTTGATATTGAATCGTCGCGGTGCCGAGCGCGTCGATCGCCGCCTGGCGGATCAGCTGCTCGGTGAAGTCCATCAGCCAGCGGTAGTCGGTGTACGCGGCGTAGAACTCCATCATCGTGAATTCCGGGTTGTGACGCGGCGACACGCCTTCATTCCGGAAGTTACGGTTGATCTCGAACACGCGCTCGAAGCCGCCGACGATCAGGCGCTTCAGGTACAGCTCCGGCGCGATGCGCAGGAACATCTGCATGTCGAGCGCATTGTGATGCGTGACGAACGGCTTCGCGGCCGCGCCGCCCGGGATCGGGTGCAGCATCGGCGTCTCGACTTCCATGAAGTCGGCCGAGTCCATGAAGTTGCGGATCGACGCGATCGTCTTGGTACGCGCGCGGAACGTGTCGCGCGTTTCCGGCGTGACGATCAGGTCGACGTAGCGCTGGCGGTAGCGCATTTCCTGGTCGGAGAGGCCGTGGAACTTGTCCGGCAGCGGGCGCAGCGCCTTCGACAGCAGGCGCAGTTCCTTGCACTGGACCGACAGCTCGCCCTTGTTGGTGCGGAACAGCACGCCGCGCGCAGCGACGATGTCGCCGAGGTCCCACTTCTTGAATGCGTCGTAGGTTTCCGCGCCGACGTCGTTTGGCGTCACGAAGAACTGGATCTGGCCCGAACCGTCCTGCACCGTCGCGAAGCTGGCCTTGCCCATCACGCGCTTGAGCATCATGCGGCCGGCCACCGACACCTCGACCGGGTTCGCTTCGAGCGCGGCCTTGTCCGAGTCGGCGAATTTCACCTGCAGATCGGCTGCATGGTGGGTCGGCCGGAAATCGTTCGGGTAGGCGACGCCTTGCTCGCGCAGGGCGCGCAGCTTTTCGCGGCGCTCGGCGATGATCTGGTTTTCGTCCGCTGCGACGGCGGGCTGCGTTTGAGTCGGTTCGGTCATGATGGTCGGAATTCGGATTGGGTGCGGCAACGCAAACGGGAAGGGCGGCGCGGCCGGGCCGCGCCGCGGCGCTTACACGCCCTGTTTGAGGCTCGCGCTGATGAAGTCGTCGAGATCGCCGTCGAGCACCGCACGCGTGTTGCTCATTTCGACGTTCGTGCGCAGGTCCTTCACGCGGCTCTGGTCGAGCACGTACGAGCGGATCTGGTGGCCCCAGCCCACATCGGTCTTGCTCGATTCGAGCTTGTCCTGCTCGGCCTGGCGCTTGCGCATTTCGACTTCGTACAGGCGCGACTTCAGCATCGCCATGGCTTCCGCGCGGTTGCGGTGCTGCGAGCGGTCGTTCTGGCACTGCACGACGATACCGGTCGGCATGTGCGTGATCCGCACCGCGGAGTCGGTCTTGTTGATGTGCTGGCCGCCGGCGCCCGATGCGCGGTACGTGTCGATGCGCAGGTCGGCCGGGTTGATCTCGACTTCGATCGAGTCGTCGATTTCCGGATACACGAACACCGACGAGAACGATGTGTGGCGGCCGCCCGACGAGTCGAACGGCGACTTGCGCACGAGGCGGTGGATGCCCGTTTCGGTACGCAGGAAGCCGTATGCGTATTCGCCCGAGACCTTGACCGTCGCGTTCTTGATGCCGGCGACGTCGCCGTCGGACTCTTCGAGCACCTCGGCCTTGAAGCCCTTGCGTTCACAGTAGCGCAGGTACTGGCGCAGCAGCATCGACGCCCAGTCGCACGCCTCGGTGCCGCCGGCGCCCGCCTGGATGTCGATGAAGCAGTTGTTCGGGTCGGCCGGGTTCGAGAACATCCGGCGGAACTCGATGTCGCCGACGCGTGCCTCGAGCTTCGCGGCATCTTCTTCCGACGCGACGAGCGTGTCCTCGTCGCCTTCCTCGCGAGCCATCTCGAACAGGTCGAGCGCGTCGCGCAGGTCGCTATCGAGCACCGTCAGCGTCGTGACGACGCCATCGAGCAGCTTTTTCTCGCGACCGAGCGCCTGGGCGTTTTTCGAATCGCTCCAGACGTTCGGGTCTTCCAGTTCCTTGTTGACTTCAATCAGACGCGCAGCTTTTGCGTCGTAGTCAAAGATACCCCCGAAGCTCGCCCGCGCGGTTGCGCAGGTCAAGCAGGGAGCTTTCGATCGCGTTGAGACGTTCCGCTTCCATGATCGCTCGCTATTCTTGCTTCGTAAAAAAGCGGAATTATAGCCGATCGGCAGGGTTGCCCGGTGACGCAAACGGTGCTCGCGCGCATGCCGCGGCCCCGTCCGGCGCGGCGCGCGCGTATCGGCGGGCACCGCGGGCCGGGTGGCGCGCGCTCAGCCGGCCGCGTGTTCGACGATCAACTGGACGCGCGTGACGCCGTTCCACGTGTCGGCGACGAGCCGGTATGCGACCAGCGCGCTCGCCGGCAGCGGCTCGGTGTGGTTGAACCAGATCGCGTTGAAGCGCTGGCGGCCGCGTGCAAGCTGCAGCTTCAGGTGCTTTTCCTTCACGAGCGACTGCGATACGACGTCGAATTCGCCGGAGAAAAGCGGGGCCGGAAAACCTTGCCCCCAGACGGCCTCGTCGAGCAGCCCGACGAACTGCGGTGTGAAATACGCGTCCTCGAGTTCGCCGTCGGTTTCGATCACGCGGGCAAGCGCGTCGTCGGACAGCCATTCGCGTGCGACGGCCTCGAACGCGGCCGCGAAGCGCGGCACGTTTTCGGTGTCGAGCGTGAGGCCGGCCGCCATCGCGTGGCCGCCGAACGCGACGATCAGGTCCGGTTCGCGCTTCGACACGAGGTCGAGCGCGTCGCGCAGGTGGAAGCCGGGGATCGAGCGGCCCGAACCCTTGACGCGTTTGCCTTCCTCGTCGGCGTGCGCGAACGTGAACGACGGGCGGTGGAATTTTTCCTTGAGCCGTCCGGCGACGATGCCGATCACGCCCTGATGCCACTCGGGGTTGAACAGCGTGATCGTGCACGCGTCGGCCGGGTCGACGTCGGCGAGATCGGCGAGCGCCTGCTGCTGCATGCCGGCCTCGATCTCGCGGCGCTCGCGGTTCATCACGTCGAGCTGCTGCGCGAGATCCCACGCGCGGCCGATGTCGTCGGTGATCAGGCACTCGATGCCGAGCGACATGTCGGACAGCCGCCCGGCGGCGTTGAGCCGAGGGCCGAGGCCGAAGCCGAGATCGAAGCCCGACGCGGTGCGCGCTTCGCGCGCGGCGGCGCGGAACAGCGCGGCGATGCCCGGTTGCATGCGGCCGTTGCGGATGCGCTGCAGCCCTTGCGCGACGAGCACGCGGTTGTTGCCGTCGAGCCGCACGACGTCGGCGACGGTGCCGAGCGCGACGAGGTCGAGCAGGCCGTCGAGGCGCGGCTCGGCCTCCTTGCTCGCGAATGCGCCGCGGCGGCGCAGCTCGGCGCGCAGCGCGAGCAGCACGTAGAACATCACGCCGACGCCGGCGATGTGCTTGCTCGGGAACGCGCAGCCCGGCTGGTTCGGGTTGACGATCGCACGGGCGGCGGGCAGTGCGTCGCCGGGCAGGTGGTGGTCGGTCACGAGTACGTCGATGCCGCGCGCGTTCGCGGCTTCGACGCCGGCGACGCTCGCGATCCCGTTGTCGACGGTGATCAGCAGGTCGGGCTTGCGTGCGGCCGCGAGTTCGACGATCTCGGGCGTGAGGCCGTAGCCGTATTCGAAGCGGTTCGGCACCAGATAGTCGATCTGCGCGCCGAACATCCGCAGGCCGCGCACCGCGACCGCGCAGGCGGTCGCGCCGTCGCAGTCGTAGTCGGCGACGACGAGCAGGCGCCGCTTGTCGGCGATCGCATCGGCGAGCAGCGATGCCGCGTCGGCGCAGCCTTTCAGTTCGGTGGGCGGGACGAGGCGCGCGAGCGCGGTCTCGATGTCGGCCGGCGACTGCACGCCGCGCGACGCGTACAGGCGCGCGAGGACGGGGTGCAGGCCGTGGCGCGCGAGCACTTCGGCGTCGGCGGGCGCGACGGGGCGGGTAACGATCCGGGTCATTCGGGGTCTGCTGGTTATTCGAACAGGGAGGCGAGCGCGCGGCGGCGCCAGAACTTGCGCAGGTCGCCGCGCGTCGCGTGCAGCGTCACGGAGCTCGTGTCGCCGCACAGCGTGAAGTCGACACTCGCCAACTCGCCGCTTCGCAGCGCCGCGAGCGCCGGCGCGAACCAGTCGCGCTCGAGCGTGGCGAGCCCGTCGTGCCAGCGCGCCCAGTCCTGCTCGATGAACGGGGTGGTCAGCGTTGGCAGCTCGACCAGCGTCGCGCCGTCGGCCGCGGGCAGCGCGCCGAACGTGGCGGGCGGGGCGCCGGCGTCGGCTTGCGCGGCGCGCGCGAGGCCGAGCGCCGCCGGCGACGCGGACAGCACACGCGCGAACGGCTGGCCGACCGGCTTCAGCGTGCCCTGCGCATGGAACCAGATCGAATTGACGGCCGGCAGGCCACGCGCCTCGCGGGCTTCGTTGACCGGGTGCTGGAACCACGCCATCTGCACTTCGTTCTGCAGTTTCATCCACATCCGCGAGCGTTCGCCCGTGTGCGCCTCGTGCGGCAGCCAGATCTCGATGTTGCGGCCGCTCGCGCGCAACGGGGCGGCGCCGGCGAGCCGCGCGAGCTGTTCGCTCGACAGGTACCAGCGCGCCGGGTTCGGCGCTTCGAGCCGCACGCCGAGTTCCTCGATCAGCGGCCGCGCGACCGCGAGCAGCGCGGCGGCGTCGCCGTCGTCGAGCGCGAGGGCGGCCGGATCGACGAGCACGAGGTGATCGTGCGCGATTTCGACGTGTACGGGCTCGACGCATGCCCACGCGTGGGTGCCGGGGTTGCCGCCGTCGGCAAGCAGCATGTAGGGCGCGAGCGGTGCCTCGTCCGCTGCGTTCCCTTGCGTGGCGCCGAACTGGCGGGCCAGCCAGCGCTCGTGCGGCAGCGTGCGCTGGAAGTCCTCGCCGGCCACGCGCTCGACGAGGCTCGCGCGGGCGAGCAACTTTTCGAGTGCGGGGCTGTCCAGCGTGTGCAGGGACGAGGCCGCATCGGCTGCCGACGGCAGCGCGAACGGAACGAGAAAATGGAGGCGTCGGTCGTGCATGATGGTGCGCATTGTATGGCAAACTGCGCGCGTGATCGGGCCGGCCGACGGCCCGTTTGCGTCCGGCGGCCGCTTTTCGACCGTGCCCGGGCCGGCAGCCGGCGCCGGGTGGCGGCCCGGCCGCGCGGCGCCTCCCCGCCGTAACCAGCAGAAAGGATTCGCTTGAAACTTCCGTACGAATGGCAGATCGGCTGGCGCTACACGCGCGCCGGCAAACGCACGACCGGTAACGGCTTCATTTCCTTCATCGCCCTCGTGTCGATGCTCGGGATCGCGCTCGGCGTCGCGGCGCTGATCGTCGTGCTGTCGGTGATGAACGGCTTCCAGAAGGAAGTGCGCGACCGCATGCTGTCGGTGCTCGCGCACGTCGAGGTGTTCTCGCCGACGGGCTCGATGCCCGACTGGCAGTTGACCGCGCAGGAAGCGCGCCGCAATCCGTCGGTGGTCGGTGCGGCGCCGTACGTCGACGCGCAGGCGCTGCTCACGCGCCAGGACGCGGTGAGCGGCGTGATGCTGCGCGGCGTCGAGCCGACGCTCGAGCCGCAGGTGTCGGACATCGGCAAGGACATGAAGGCCGGGCAGCTCGGCGCGCTCGTGCCGGGCCAGTTCGGCATCGTGCTCGGCGACGCGCTGGCCGGCAACCTCGGCGTGACGGTCGGCGACAAGGTCACGCTCGTGGCACCCGAAGGCTCGATCACGCCGGCCGGCATGATGCCGCGGCTGAAGCAGTTCACGGTCGTCGGCGTGTTCGAGTCGGGCCACTACGAATACGACAGCACGCTCGCGATGATCAACATCCGCGACGCCGAGGCGCTGTTCCGGATGTCCGCGCCGACCGGCGTGCGGCTGCGGCTGACGGACATGCAGAAGGCGCCGCAGGTCGCGGTCGAGCTGTCGCATACGCTGTCGGGCAGCCTGTACATCCGCGACTGGACCCAGCAGAACAAGACGTGGTTCTCGGCCGTGCAGATCGAGAAGCGGATGATGTTCATCATCCTCACGCTGATCATCGCGGTGGCCGCGTTCAACCTCGTGTCGTCGCTCGTGATGACGGTGACCAACAAGCAGGCGGACATCGCGATCCTGCGCACGCTCGGCGCGCAGCCGGGGTCGATCATGAAGATCTTCGTCGTGCAGGGCGTGACGATCGGCT
The DNA here is from genome assembly GCF_001742165.1 of Burkholderia stabilis. Classification (NCBI taxonomy): domain Bacteria; kingdom Pseudomonadati; phylum Pseudomonadota; class Betaproteobacteria; order Burkholderiales; family Burkholderiaceae; genus Burkholderia; species Burkholderia stabilis. Next base: position 114,067 of record NZ_CP016442.1, read on the forward strand.
TCGTCGGCACGGCGTCGGGCGTGGCGCTCGGCTGCCTGATCGCGTGGAGCATCCCGTGGCTGATCCCGATGATCGAGCATCTGTTCGGCGTGCAGTTCCTGCCGCCGTCCGTGTACTTCATCAGCGAACTGCCGTCCGAACTCGTCGCGAGCGACGTGATCCGGATCGGCCTGATCGCGTTCGCACTGTCGGCCGTCGCGACGCTCTATCCGAGCTGGCGCGGCGCGAAGGTGAAGCCGGCGGAGGCGCTCCGCTATGAATGACCGCGCGACCGCATTCGCGGATTCACGACAACACAACAAACAGGATTCGGCAGGTATGCAGGAATACGTGCTTCAGGCGCGCGGGATCACGAAGGCGTTCGTGCAGGGCGGCTTCAACGTGCAGGTGCTCAGCAATACCGAGCTGACGGTGCGGCGCGGCGAGAAGCTCGCGGTCGTCGGCGCGTCGGGCTCCGGCAAGAGCACGCTGCTGCATGTGCTGGGCGGGCTCGACGAGCCGAGCGCGGGCGAGGTGTCGCTGCTCGGCAAGCCGTTTACGCAACTCGCCGAGCGCGAGCGCAACGATTTGCGCAACCGTGCGCTCGGTTTCGTCTACCAGTTCCATCACCTGCTGCCCGAGTTCACCGCGCTCGACAACGTCGCGATGCCGCTGCGCATCCGCCGGATGACGACCGAGGACGCGCGCGAGCAGGCGCAGACGATGCTCGAGCGCGTCGGTCTCGGCCCGCGCGCGAAGCACCGGCCGGGCGAATTGTCGGGCGGCGAGCGGCAGCGTGTCGCAATCGCGCGTGCGCTGGTGACGAAGCCCGCCTGCGTGCTCGCCGACGAGCCGACCGGCAACCTCGACGGCACGACGGCCGACACGGTGTTCAACCTGATGCTCGAATTGTCCGAAACGCTCGAAACGAGCTTCGTGATCGTCACGCACGATCCCGATCTCGCCGCGCGCTGCGACCGCATCATGCGGCTGCGCGACGGCGTGCTGCACGAGGAGCCGGCGCTGCCGGTGTAAGCGAACGCCCCTGGTCGCGGGCTGCCGGGTTGGTCCCGGCGCGGCGCCAGGGTGCAGGAATGCCGCCATGTGGATCGATACGCACTGCCATCTCGATGCCGCCGAGTTCGACGCCGACCGCGACGCGGTCGCGCAGGCGGCGCACGCGGCCGGCGTGTCTCGCATCGTGATCCCGAGCATCGGGCGCGACAACTTCACGACGGTGCGCGAGCTCGCGCACCGCACGCCGGGCGCGGTCTATGCGCTCGGCATCCATCCGATGTATACGCCGCACGCACGCGACGAGGATCTCGACCGGCTGCGCATGGAGATCGAGGCGAGCCTCGACGATCCGCGCTTCGTCGCGATCGGCGAGATCGGTCTCGACTATTTCGTGCCGGGGCTCGACGAGGATCGGCAGCAGTTCTTCTATCAGGGGCAGCTCAAGCTGGCGCGCGAATTCGATCTACCCGTGCTGTGCCACGTGCGCAAGTCGCAGGACCGCGTGCTCGCCGGGCTGCGCCGCTTCGGCGTGCGGCGCGGCATCGCGCATGCATTCAACGGCAGTTTTCAGCAGGCCGACGCGTATCTCGCGCACGGCATGCATCTCGGCTTCGGCGGCAACGTGACGTTCGCGCGTGCGCTGCAGATTCGCCGGCTCGCCACGGAGTTGCCGCTCGACGCGATCGTCGTCGAGACCGACGCCCCCGACATCGCGCCCGAATGGGCGTACAAATCCCGTAACACGCCCGACCAGGTACCGCGCATCGGCGACGTGCTCGCCGAATTGCGCGGGCTCGACGCCGGCACGGTGTCCCTATGCACAACGGCTAACGCGCTCGCCGCGCTGCCGCGCCTCGCACTTTCGTCTGCATAATCGTTGACGGAAGGCGCCGCATTCGCAACCGCGGCGCCAGATCGACGAGGAGGCGGGATGCGTGTGTGGTGGATCGCGTTCGCGCTCGGCGTCGTCGTGCTGCAGCGACAGGCGGCGTTGCCGGGCGCGATCGCATGGACGATGAGTGCGGCCGTGCTCGCAGGCTGCGCGGTGCTGGGTGCGTGGTGCATGCGCTGCCGGCGCACGCGCCCGACCGTCGCGCTCGGATGGATGCTGTGCGTGATCGCGGCCTGCGTGGCGGGGTTCGGTTATGCGGCCGCGCGCGCCGAATGGCGGCTGCGCGACAGCTTGCCCGTCGAGTGGGAAGGGCGCGACATCGTCGTCACCGGTGTGATCCGGGGGCTGCCCGTCGTCGACGAAACAGGCGCGCGGCTGTTGTTCGCGGTCGAGTCGAACGATGCAGGGCTGGCTCGTTTCCCGCCATTGATCCGGCTGTCGTGGCGCGCCTACGGCGCACCTGCGACACGCGACGCGCTTCCCGACCTGCGCGCCGCGCAGCGCTGGCGCTTCGTCGTGCGCCTGAAGCGCCCGCACGCCGAATCCAATCCCGGCGTGCGTGACAGCGAGGCGGGGTGGCTCGCCGCAGGCATTCGAGCGATCGGGTATGTCAGCGTGCCGCGGCGCGCGGAATTGATCGGTGCGCGCGCCGCGGGATGGCTTGCATCGATCGACCGGCTGCGCGATGCGCTGCGGGCCCGCATCGGCGATGCGCTCGGGGCCGACTCGGCGCATCGCGGCATCGTCGCGGCGCTCGCGATCGGCGACCAGTCCGGCATCGGCGACGACGACTGGCGCGTGTTGCGCAACACCGGCACGAGCCACCTGGTTGCGATCTCCGGCCTGCATGTCGGGCTGGTCGGCGCGATCGCGGGCGGCCTCGTGTCGATGCTCTGGCGCCGGCTGCGCTGGCGTGAGCGGGCCGCGACTCTCGTGTTGCCGGCGCCGTATGCGGCATCGCTTGCCGCGCTGGCGGCCGCGGCCGGTTATGCGGCGCTTGCAGGCTTCAACGTGCCGGCGCAGCGCGCGTGGTGGATGATCGCGGCCGGCGGCATCGCGTATCTCGCCGGGCGCAGCGTGCCGACGTCCGCGGTGCTGTGCGCGGCGCTCGGCGGCGTGCTGCTCGCCGATCCGTGGGCCGTGCTGTCGGCCGGGTTCTGGCTGTCGTTCGGGGCGGTCGCCGTCATCCTGCTGGTCGTCGCCGGATGGCGCGCGGCGCGTACGTTCGATGCGGACGGCGACGCGGGCGGCAACACGGCTGGCCCATGGAGCGGGTTGTGCGCGTGGGGCAGGCGCGCAAGACACCGTATCGCCGAGGCCACGCGCGTGCAGTACGCGGTGACGATCGGCCTCGCGCCGTTGACGGCGGCGTGGTTCGCGCAGATCTCGCTGTCGGGCCCGTTCGGCAATGCGTTCGCGATTCCGTGGGTCAGCTCGGTCGTGACGCCGATCGTGCTGGCCGGCATCGTGATGCCCGCACCGCTGGATGCTCATGTGTTCCGGCTCGCGCACGCGGCGCTCGAACCGATGATGACGTTGCTCGGGCATCTCGCCGACTGGCCGGCGGGCGTGTTCTGGCTGCGCATGCCCGACTGGCCGGTGCTGGCGCTTGCGTGTATGGGTGTCGCGTGGGCGCTGATGCCGCGCGGCTGGCCGTTGCGCTGGGCGGCGCCGCTCACGTGGCTGCCGCTCGTCGCGCCGGCCCCCGATGCGCCGCCGCCCGGTGGTTTCCGGCTGACCGTGCTCGATGTCGGGCAGGGCGCGTCGGTGCTGGTGGAGACCACGCGGCGAACGTTGCTGTTCGATGCGGGGCCGGGCGCGGAGTCGACGCATGCCGGTGCGCGGATCGTCGCGCCGGCGTTGCGTGCACGCGGAATCAAGGAGATCGACTCGCTCGTGCTCAGTCATGCGGATGCCGATCACGCAGGCGGCGCACCGGCTGTTTATGCGGCTACCGACGTGCGCCAGTTGCTGGCCGGCATCCCGCCGAAGAGCGGGCTGTGGCGCGACGCGGCGGCTGCCGGCGTCGCCGACCGGCTGCCGTGCGCGGCCGGGCAGCGCTGGACCTGGGACGGCGTCGTGTTCACGATGCTCTCGCCGCCGGGCGGCCCGGGCCCGGGTTCGTCGAATGGCCAGTCGTGCGTGTTGCGCATCGACGCGGGCGGCACGTCCGCGCTGCTGACGGGCGACATCGATGCGCGCACCGAACGTCGGCTCGTGGCCACCGTGCGCGACGCGCTGGCCGCGCAGATCCTGGTCGTTCCTCACCACGGCAGCCGCACGTCGTCGGTCGAGCCTTTCCTCGATTCGGTCGGGCCGCGCGTCGCGGTATTTCCTGTAGGCTATCGCAATCGTTTCGGCCATCCGCACCGGACCGTCCTCGCGCGCTACGAGGCACGCGGGATCCCGTTGCCGCGCACCGATCGCGACGGCGCCGTGCGGTTCGACGTCGCGCCGGCCGGCGGCGGGTTTGCATTCGAGCGTCATCGCGACAGACGGCGGCGGTACTGGATGGACCGCTGACCGGCGCGAGGGCCGGATTACAAGGAATGCGCGGGACCGCGCAATGTGCCGAAGCGCGGCCCGGTAGAACAAGGAGACATCGGCGTTTGAAGGACATCCTCCACTTCTCGCATGCGAACGGCTTTCCGGCGTCGACGTACCGGACGATCTTCGCCGAACTGGCCGACGACTACGAGCTGCGCTACATCGAACGGATCGGCCACGACCGCCGCTACCCGGTGACGCGCGACTGGCCGCATCTCGTCGAGCAACTGCTCGACGACATCGGCAGCCGCTACGAGCGCCCCGTCTGGCTCGTCGGCCATTCGCTCGGCGGTTACCTGTCGCTGATGGCCGCGCTGAAGAAGCCGCAATGGGTGCGCGGCGTGGTGATGATCGATTCGCCGATCATCGCCGGCTGGCGCGCCGGCGCGTTGCGCGCGAGCCAGTGGGCGGGGCTCGACGAGCGGCTGTCGCCGGCCGCCGCGACGCGCAACCGGCGCACGCGCTGGGTGAGCCGCGACGAAGTCTGGCGGCACTTCCGCGAGAAGCCGGCGTTCGCGCGCTGGGACGAGCGGATGCTCGCCGACTACATCGACTACGGCATTCCGCAGGCCGGCGCCGATGGCGAACGCGCGCTCGCGTTCGACCGGCAGGTCGAATACCTGATCTACCGGACCTTGCCGCACACGCTCGGCCCGCGGCTTGCGCACGGCGCGCCGGTGCCGCTCGGCTTTCTCGCCGGCACGCGTTCGCGCGAGGTGCGCCAGGTCGGGCTCGATGCGACGCGGCGGGCTGCGCGCGGGCGCGTCGAATGGCTCGAGGGCAGCCACCTGTTCCCGATGGAGCGGCCGCTCGAAACCGCCCGCGCATTGCAGCGGATGCTGAATTCGCTGAAGGCGGCGGAGGGCGACGTTTCGCCGGGCGCTGCCCCGCTCGCGAAGCGCGCCTGACGCTTCGCCGGGCGGGCCCGGCCGCACCGGCCGGCCGGTTTGCCCGGCCAGCGCGGGTCGGCGCGAAAGGGCGCGATCATCGCGTCAGTTGCTGAGAAAAGGGCGGGCTTTACGGTATAATCCGTTTTTCCCGCGAGCATCCAGCGATGACCAAATATGTTTTCGTCACCGGCGGCGTAGTTTCTTCCCTTGGCAAGGGTATTGCCGCCGCTTCCCTCGCCGCGATCCTCGAATCGCGCGGTCTGAAAGTCACCCTCCTCAAACTCGATCCCTACATCAACGTCGACCCCGGCACGATGAGCCCGTTCCAGCACGGCGAAGTGTTCGTGACGGAAGACGGAGCGGAGACCGACCTCGACCTCGGCCACTATGAGCGCTTCATCAGCACGAAGATGCGCAAGGCCAACAACTTCACGACCGGCCAGATCTACGAATCGGTGATCCGCAAGGAACGCCGCGGCGACTATCTCGGCAAGACCGTGCAGGTCATCCCGCACATCACGAACGAAATCCAGGCGTTCATCGAGCGCGGGGCCGCGTCGGCCACCTGCGGCGAGCCGGATGTCGCGATCGTCGAGATCGGCGGCACGGTCGGCGACATCGAGTCGCTGCCGTTCCTCGAGGCTGCGCGCCAGATGAGCCTGCGCCTCGGCCGCAACAGCGCGTGCTTCGTGCACCTGACGCTGGTGCCGTACGTCGCGACGGCCGGCGAGCTGAAGACGAAACCGACCCAGCACAGCGTGCAGAAGCTGCGCGAGATCGGCATCCTGCCGCACGTGCTGCTGTGCCGTGCGGATCGCCGCATCCCCGACGACGAATCGAAGAAGATCTCGATGTTCTCGAACGTGCCGGAAGACGCCGTGATCTCGGTGTGGGACGCCGACAGCATCTACAAGATTCCGCAGATGCTGCACGACCAGGGCCTCGACCGCATCATTTGCGAGGAGCTGAAGCTGTCGCCGAAGGAAGCCGACCTGAGCATGTGGTCGGCGCTCGTCGAAAAGCTCGAGAACCCGAAGCACGAAGTGACGATCGGCATGGTCGGCAAGTATGTCGACCTGACGGAGTCGTACAAGTCGCTGATCGAAGCGCTGCGCCACGCGTCGCTGCATACGTCGACCAAGGTCAACATCGAGTACATCGACTCGGAAGAGATCGAGGCGAACGGTGTCGACAGCCTGAAGCACCTCGACGCCGTGCTGGTGCCGGGCGGTTTCGGCCGTCGCGGCACGGAAGGCAAGATCGCGGCGATCCGCTATGCGCGCGAAGCGAAGGTGCCGTATCTCGGCATCTGCCTCGGCATGCAGCTCGCGGTGATCGAATTCGCGCGCGATGTCGTCGGTCTGAAGCAGGCGAACAGCACGGAATTCGATGCGGATACGCCGGAACGCGTGGTCGCGCTGATCACCGAATGGCACGACCGCGAAGGCAAGGTCGAGACGCGCACTGAAGAGTCCGATCTTGGCGGCACGATGCGCCTCGGCTCGCAGCGCTGCCCGATCAAGCCGGGCACGATGGCCGAAGAAATCTATGGCAAGGACGTGAACGAACGCCATCGCCACCGTTATGAAGTCAATAACCGCTTCGTGCCCCAGCTCGAAGCCGGCGGCCTTATCATCAGCGCCCGTACCCCGAGCGAGGATCTGCCGGAAATGATGGAGCTGCCGCGTTCGATGCACCCGTGGTTCGTCGGCGTCCAGTTCCACCCGGAATTCACGTCCACGCCGCGTGACGGTCATCCCCTCTTCAAGTCGTTCGTCGAAGCCGCGCTCGCCAACAAGCAAGCGCGCGGAGTGTAAGCATGAAGCTTTGCGATTTCGAGGTCGGTCTCGACAAGCCTTTCTTCCTGATCGCGGGTACCTGCGTCGTCGAATCGGAGCAAATGACGATCGACACGGCGGGCCGCCTGAAGGAGATCTGCGAGAAGCTGAACGTTCCGTTCATCTACAAGTCGTCGTACGACAAGGCGAACCGCAGCTCGGGCAAGTCGTTTCGCGGCCTCGGAATGGACGAGGGCCTGCGGATCCTGTCCGAGGTGAAGCGCCAGCTCGGCCTGCCGGTGCTGACCGACGTGCATTCGATCGACGAGATCGAGCAGGTCGCGTCGGTCGTCGACGTGCTGCAGACGCCCGCGTTCCTGTGCCGCCAGACCGATTTCATCCAGGCGTGCGCGCGCTCGGGCAAGCCCGTCAACATCAAGAAGGGCCAGTTCCTCGCGCCGCACGACATGAAGAACGTGATCGACAAGGCGCGCGACGCGGCGCGTGAAGCGGGGCTGTCGGACGACCGTTTCATGGCGTGCGAGCGCGGTGTCTCGTTCGGCTACAACAACCTCGTGTCGGACATGCGCTCGCTCGCGATCATGCGCGAGACGAACGCTCCCGTCGTATTCGACGCGACCCACTCGGTGCAGCTGCCGGGCGGGCAGGGCACGAGCTCGGGCGGTCAGCGCGAATTCGTGCCGGTGCTCGCACGTGCGGCGGTCGCGACGGGCGTTGCGGGCCTCTTCATGGAAACGCATCCGAATCCGGCCGAGGCGAAATCCGATGGCCCGAACGCGGTGCCGTTGAACCGGATGGGCGCGCTGCTGGAGACCCTCGTCACGCTCGACCAGGCGGTGAAGCGCAATCCGTTCCTGGAAAACGATTTCAATTAAAGATCGAATGAACCTTGCGACGGCTTCGCGCGTCTGTAGCGAAAGCGGTTCCGGCACGCACGCCGTCGCAGTTTGAAGAATCCATCGTCATTCTCAGAGGAAACCCATGAGTGCAATCGTAGATATCATCGGCCGCGAGATTCTGGATTCGCGCGGCAACCCCACCGTCGAATGCGACGTGCTGCTCGAATCGGGCACGATGGGCCGCGCGGCGGTGCCGTCGGGCGCGTCCACGGGCTCGCGTGAAGCGATCGAACTGCGCGACGGCGAAGCCGGCCGCTACAACGGCAAGGGCGTGCTGAAGGCAGTCGAGCACATCAACACCGAAATCTCCGAAGCCATCATGGGCCTCGACGCGTCGGAACAGGCGTTCCTCGACAAGACGCTGCTCGAGCTGGACGGCACCGACAACAAGTCGCGCCTCGGCGCGAACGCGATGCTGGCCGTGTCGATGGCCGTCGCGAAGGCTGCGGCAGAAGAAGCCGGCCTGCCGCTGTACCGCTATTTCGGCGGTTCGGGCGCGATGCAACTGCCGGTGCCGATGATGAACATCGTCAACGGCGGCGCGCACGCGAACAACAGCCTCGACATCCAGGAATTCATGATCGTCCCGGTCAGCCAGCCGACGTTCCGTGAAGCCCTGCGTTGCGGCGCGGAAGTGTTCCACGCACTGAAGAAGATCCTGAGCGACCGCGGCATGAGCACGGCAGTCGGCGACGAAGGCGGCTTCGCGCCGAACTTCGGCAGCAACGACGAGTGCCTGTCGACGATCCTCCAGGCGATCGAGAAGGCCGGCTATCGCGCGGGCGAAGACGTGCTGCTCGCGCTCGACTGCGCGGCATCCGAGTTCTACCACGACGGCAAGTACCAGCTCGCGGGCGAAGGCCTGCAACTGTCGTCGGCCGAATTCACCGACTACCTCGCGACGCTCGCCGACAAGTTCCCGATCGTGTCGATCGAAGACGGCATGCACGAAAGCGACTGGGAAGGCTGGAAGCTGCTGACCGACCGCCTCGGCAAGAAGGTGCAGCTCGTCGGCGACGACCTGTTCGTCACGAACACGCGCATCCTGAAGGAAGGCATCGAGAAGGGCATCGCCAACTCGATCCTCATCAAGATCAACCAGATTGGTACGCTGACCGAAACGTTCGCGGCGATTGAAATGGCGAAGCGCGCGGGCTACACGGCCGTGATCTCGCACCGCTCGGGCGAAACGGAAGACTCGACGATCGCGGACATCGCGGTCGGCCTGAATGCCGGTCAGATCAAGACGGGTTCGCTGTCGCGCAGCGACCGTATCTCGAAGTACAACCAGCTGCTGCGCATCGAGGAAGATCTCGGCGGCATCGCGAGCTACCCGGGTAAATCGGCTTTCTATAACCTGCGCTAACGCGCTACTATCGGGTTTGTCATATCGACGCCGCTCTGCGCATGTGCGCGGAGCGGCGCTTCTTATATCTGCGTCTCTTACATGCGGCTTGTCACTGTCGTCCTGATTGTCTTGCTGGCGCTCATTCAGTACCCCCTATGGTGGGGACACGGCGGCTGGCTGCGGGTGCATGAATTGCGTCAGCAGCTCAACGACCAGCTCCAGAAAAATGCGGACGAGAAGCTGCGCAACGAGCGGACCGCAGGCGAAGTGCAGGATCTGCAGAGTGGCACCGCGGCCATCGAGGAGCGCGCGCGCTACGAGATGGGCATGGTGAAGGACGGTGAAGTATTCGTGCAGTTTGTGTCGCCGAATGCGCCGGCCGGGCCGCTGAACAACACGCCGTCGAACACGTCGACGCGCGGTGCCGTCTCTGCGGCGCCGGTGCGGGTCGTGCCGAATCCACAGTCGATCGCGAAGCCGTCGCGGCATCACGGCGGCGACAAAGGCAAGGCTGCACATCACTGAGCGCGGCAGCTCGAATCCATTAAAAAAGCGCGGGAAATGCCGCGCTTTTTTATTTCCTGCCGGTGTTCAATCGGGCGTGCGATGCACGCTCACCACCACCAGCCCGGGTAGCCGTAGCTGACGCCCGTTCCCCAGCGATTTCCCCATCCGCCGTAATAGCCGCCGTAGACGGTCACGGGTGGCGGCGAGTAATAGGCCCACGCGCGCGCGGCTGCCTCGGCGGCCATCGCGTCGTTCTGTTCGCGCAGCACCTGCCGATCGATCTCGTCGTAGCGCTTGCGTTCGGCGCTCGACAGCACCGGCGGCTGGCCATTCGACGCGCCCGGTTCGGGCAGGCGGCTCAGGATCGTGGAAGACGGCGGCGGCACCGCGCAGCCGGCGAGCGCGAGCGTGCCGGCGGCAATGCTCGTCAGGATGATGAAGCGGAAAGGGCGATTCATGTGTTTCTCCTGCAGCGCGCCGACGACGGGAAGCGGCTTGCGCCGAAGGCCGAGCCTTCGGCGCCGGAGCCATGCGTGCGACGCTCGTGCGTCATTATGCGCCCGTGCCCATGCAGCGGGCACGATGCGCACCGCTCAGTGACGCTGGTCGGTTGCCGGCGCAATGCCGGTTTCGAGCGCGGGCGACGCGAACAACTGCGCGACGTCGACCGGATCGAATTCGTAGCGCTGGTTGCAGAACTCGCAGTGGATTTCGACGTGGCCGCGCTCGACGATCACGCTGTCGACTTCGTCACGGCCGAGCATGCGCAGCATCGCACCGACCTTCTCGCGCGAGCACGAGCACTGGAAGCGCGTGCCGGCCGGCTCGAAGTGCTGCACGTTTTCCTGCCAGAACAGCCGGCGGAACACGACTTCCGGTTCGACCTCGAGCAGCTCCTTCGCGGACAGCGTGCCGCCCAACGTGCAGACGCGCTCCCACGTGTCGATATCGGTTTCGGCGTTGCGCGGCACAATGCCGCCGTCGCCCGGCAGCTTCTGCAGCAGCATGCCGACCGCGCGGTCGCGATCGGCCGCGAGCCACAGCCGCGTGTCGAGCTGCTCCGAGTGATGCATGTAGTGCTCGAGTACCTGCGACACCGATTCGAGCGGCCCGTCGACGCCGTTCAGCGGGACGATGCCCTGATACGGCTGCTGGCCCGGCAGCTTGTCGGCCGGATCGAGCGTGATCACGCAACGGCCGTGGCCGCTCGCGTTGACGAGCGACGCGAAGCTCGTGTCGTCGCCGATCGTTTGCGCCGAGTCGCCGGAGAACTTCGCGGTGGCCCGCATCGCCAGATCGGAGCCGCACTGGACGACCAGCATCTGGACCGGCCCGTCGCCGAAGATCTGCATGATCAGGGTGCCGTGAAATTTCAGGTTCGCGGACAGCAGCGCGCACGCGGCCATCATCTCGCCGAGCACCGTGCGCACGGGGGCAGGGTAGTCGCGGCGGGCGAGCACTTCCTGCCACGTATTGCGCAGCGAGACGATCTCGCCGCGCACGGGCGCCGCATTGAACATGAATTTCTGTAACTGGTCGCTCACTCTTCTTCCTTGAAATCCGTGCGAATCAGCCGATCCGCACGAGTTGCTCCTTGAAATGCGCACGCCGCTCGACGTACGTCTTCGCGTTCGTGCGCAGCCGGGCGATGTCTTCGGCCGACAGCTCGCGCACGACTTTCGCCGGTGCGCCGAGAATCAGCGAATTGTCCGGGAACGTCTTGCCTTCCGTCACGACCGCGCCGGCGCCAACCAGACAGTTGCGGCCGATGACTGCTCCATTCAAGACCACCGCCTGAATACCGATCAGCGAACCTTCGCCGATCGTGCAGCCGTGCAGCATCGCCTGGTGCCCGATCGTCACGTTTTCGGCAATCGTCAGCGGAAAGCCGGGGTCCGTGTGCAGTACCGCGCCTTCCTGGACGTTGCTGCCGGCGCCGACGGCAATCGTTTCGTTGTCGCCGCGAATCGTCGCGCCGAACCAGACGCTCGCGTTTTCCTCGAGCACGACCTTGCCGATGATGGCCGCCGTATCGGCGACGAACACGCTTTCGTGGATCGTCGGGGCCGTATCGCCCAGCTTGTAGATCGTCACGGAGTCTCCTTGTCTCTTTGATAATGGGCGCCGGTAGAATGGCGCGTCTGGTTGGCCCGGCGCATTGCGCCGCGGAACAATCGCATATTGTAAACCGTCGCGTGCGTATGCTCCCGCGATGTGCGTACAGGGTGGGTGTCCCCGTTTATGAGTCTGGTGTCTTCTTCTTTCGGCAATGTGCCGGCCTGCGTGCGCCGCGCCGCGCTCGACGCGCTGCGTGCGCCGGAACCCGCGGCCAAGGCCGCGCAGGTGCGCGCGCTGTACGACGCGCTGCGGGCCGGGCAGGCCGTGATCGCACCGTCGCTCGAACTGGCCGAACCGGCTGATTTGCCCGGTCGCCCGGCGCGCCCGCCGCTCGTCGAGCCGCGCCAGCTCGAGCGGCGCAGCATGCGTTCGCCCGAAGGGCGCGCCGTGCTGCTGCACGCGATCGCGCATATCGAATTCAACGCGATCAATCTGGCGCTCGACGCGGTCTGGCGCTTCGCGGGCCAACCGGACGCGTTCTACGCGGACTGGCTGAAGGTCGCGGCCGAGGAGGCCTATCACTTCACGCTGTTGAACGATCGCCTCGCGGCATTCGGGCATGCGTACGGCGATTTTCCCGCGCACAACGGGCTGTGGGAGATGTGCGAGCGGACCAAGGGCGATCCGCTCGCGCGCATGGCGCTCGTACCGCGCACGCTCGAAGCCCGAGGGCTCGATGCGTCGCCGCCGATCCGCGCGCGGCTCGTGCAGGCGGGCGACGATGCATCGGCCGCGATTCTCGACGTGATCCTGCGCGACGAGATCGGGCATGTCGCGATCGGCAACCGCTGGTTCCGGCATTTGTGCGACGAGGCCGGGCGCGATCCCGTGCCGGCATACCGGCAGCTCGCCGAGCAGTACCATGCGCCGCGGCTGCGCGGCCCGTTCAATTTCGATGCGCGTCGCGATGCCGGATTCGAGCAGGCTGAACTCGACGAACTGGCAGCGCAGGACAGGGCGGACGGAAACGCCGGGCGCTAGCCGGGGTGCGGCAGGCTGCGTTGCCCACCGCCCACCGCCTCAGGCGCCGGGCCAACCGCGCGCCCTCGCAAGCTGTCGGGCCCCCGTCGCTAGAGACGTGTCTCGGGCCGCCGACCGCCGGAACGCAGGCGCCGCCGCTATAATCGAACGATCATTCTTTTTTTGGCGGCTGCGATGAGTGCCTCGAGTTCTGTTTCCGATTTCGTCATGGTGCGCGGCGTCCGACTGCATGTGCGGCGCTGGGGCCGGCCCGATGCGCCGACGCTGTTCATGCTGCACGGCTGGATGGACGTCGCGGCGTCATTCCAGTTCGTCGTCGATGCGCTCGCGGGCGACTGGCAGGTGATCGCGCCCGATGCGCGGGGCTTCGGGCTGTCAGACTGGCCGGTCGCACGGCAGGGCGGCGGTCACTACTGGTTCCATGAATACCTGGGCGATCTCGATACGCTCGTCGACCACTATGCGCCGACCGGCGAAGTCAACCTGGTCGGGCACAGCATGGGCGCGAACGTCGTGTGCCTGTATGCCGGCGCGCGGCCGGAACGCGTGCGGCGCGTAGTCGACCTCGAGGGTTTCGGGCTCGCGCCCGCGCGGGCCGAACAGGCGCCGCGCCGGCTGCGCAGCTGGCTGGACGAGCTGCGCGAGCCGCCCGCGCTGCGGCCTTACGCGTCCCTCGACGAGGTGGCGGCGCGCCTGATCAAGACCAATCCGCGGCTCGATCCGCGCCGCGCCGCGTTTCTCGCCGAGCACTGGTCGAAGCGCGGCGACGACGGCCTCTACCATCTGCTGGCCGACCCCGCGCACAAGATGCCGGGCCCGCTGCTGTACCGGCTCGACGAAGTGATGGCCACCTGGGCGCAGGTGCGCGCGAAGGTGCTGCACGTCGAGGCCGTCAATTCGCCGACGCTCGCGCACATTGCCGGCGATATCCCGCTGCCGGAATTCAAGGCGCGTTTCAACGCGTTCCCCGACTGGCGCGAGAAGCTCGTCGAGGACGCCGGCCACATGGTGCATCACGACCAGCCCGAGCAGATCGCGGCGCTGATCGAGGCGTTCTGCGCGTAAGCGCGCGGCGGCGGCGGCGGGGCAGGCCGGCGGCGGAATTGCCGCGTTGCAGTAGAATGAAGCCTTACCTGCCATGCCTACAATGAACGCCGATCTCCACTGCCATTCGAATGTTTCCGACGGGTTGCTGTCGCCTGCCGACGTCGCGCGCCGCGCCCATGCCGGCGGCGTGACCCTGTGGGCGCTGACCGACCACGACGAGATCGGCGGCCAGGCGGCGGCGCGCAGCGAGGCGGAAGCGCTTGGCATGCGCTACCTGAGCGGCGTCGAAATTTCGGTCACGTGGGCGTCGCGCACCGTGCACATCGTCGGCCTGAACATCGATCCCGCGAACCCGGCGCTCGTCGACGGCCTGTACCGCACGCGGCACGGCCGCGCGGCGCGCGCGGTGGCGATCGGCGAGCAGCTCGCGACGCTCGGCATTCCGGGCGCGTACGAAGGCGCGCTCAAATACGTATCGAATCCCGACCTGATTTCGCGAACGCATTTCGCGCGCTTCCTCGTCGAGAACGGCCACGCCGAGTCGACGTCCGACGTGTTCGACCGCCTGCTCGGCGATGGCAAGCCCGGCTTCGTCCCGCATCGCTGGGCGACGCTGCCCGACGCGGTCGCTTGGATTCGTGCGGCGGGCGGCGAAGCGGTGGTCGCGCATCCGGGCCGTTATCGCTATACGCCCGTCGAATTCGACGCATTCTTCGGCGAATTCATCGACCTGGGCGGTCGCGCGATCGAAGTCGTCACGGGCAGCCACACGCCTGACCAGTACCGCGAATACGCGGACGTTGCGCGCCGCTTCGGCTTCGAAGTGTCGCGCGGCTCGGATTTCCACGCGCCGGGCGAGGGCCGTGTCGAGCTCGGCGGCTTGCCGTCGTTGCCATCCGACCTGACGCCGGTCTGGGAGCGCTGGCTCTGACGTCCGGCGGCTGCCTGCCGCCCGAGTTGCGCGCCGTCACGCGCATTCGACTTACCCCTCTTTACGTGTTCCCATGTCCCAGTTCTTCAGGATTCACCCGGATAATCCGCAGCCGCGCCTGATCAAGCAGGCCGTGGAGATCGTCAGCAAGGGCGGTGTGATCGCGATGCCGACCGATTCGAGCTATGCGCTCGCGTGCCATCTCGACGACAAGGATGCGGTCGAGCGTGTGCGCCGCATTCGCGGCCTCGACGAGAAGCAGCACCTGTCGCTGCTCGTGCGCGACCTGTCGGAGCTCGCCAACTTCGCGATGGTCGACAACCGTCAGTACCGGCAGATCAAGTCGGTGACGCCGGGCCCGTACGTCTTCATCCTGCAGGCGACGAAGGAAGTGCCGCGCCGGCTGTCGCACCCGTCGCGCAAGACGATCGGGTTGCGCGTGCCCGATCACGCGATCACGCTCGCGCTGCTGGAGTCGCTCGGCCAGCCGCTGCTCGGCACGACGCTGATCCTGCCGCCGGACGACGAGCCGCTCAACGATCCCGAAGAAATCCGCACGCGGCTCGAGAAACAGGTCGACCTCGTGATCGACGGCGGCGCATGCCCGCGCGAACCGTCGACGGTGATCGACTTGACGGGCGACGAGCCGGAACTCGTGCGCGCGGGGCGCGGCGCGCTCGAGCCGTTCGGACTTTCGGCCGCGTAAGCGCGCGCCGTTCCATTTTTTGCGCGAGTGCGCTTGTTACAATAACGCGATATGGATGCTTCCCTGATACAGACCATCGCCGTCTACGCGCTGCCCGTGATCTTCGCGATTACGCTGCACGAGGCCGCGCACGGCTACGCCGCCCGCCTGCTCGGCGACAACACCGCCTACATGATGGGGCGCGTGTCGTTCAATCCGATGCGCCACATCGATCCGATCGGCACGATCGCGATCCCGCTCGCGATGTATTTCCTGACGGGCGGCGCATTCCTGTTCGGCTATGCGAAGCCGGTGCCGGTTTCGTTCGGCAACCTGCGCGATCCGCGCTGGGGCAGCCTGTGGGTATCGCTCGCAGGCCCGGCCTGCAACTTCGTGCAGGCGCTGATCTGGGGTGTGCTGACCCTCGTGCTTCCTGCCGTCGGCATCGACGAGCCGTTCTTCACGCGGATGGCGTTCGCCGGCGTCAGTGCGAACCTCGTGCTCGGCGTGCTGAACCTGTTTCCGCTGCCGCCGCTCGACGGCGGCCGCATCCTGGCGGCGCTGCTGCCGCCGAAGCAATCGATCGCGCTGTCGCGCATCGAGCCGTACGGTTTCATCATCGTCCTCGCGCTGGTCGCGACGGGCGTGCTGACGAATTTCTGGCTGCGTCCGCTCGTCAATGTCGGCTACGCGGTCCTGAGCGCCATCCTGTCCCCATTCGCCTCGCTTTTCTAACGACAATCATGTTCCCAGAACGTATTTTCTCCGGCATGCGACCCACCGGGTCGCTGCACCTCGGTCATTACCACGGCGTGCTGAAAAACTGGGTGAAGCTGCAGTCCGAGTACCCGTGCTTCTTCTGCGTCGTCGACTGGCATGCGCTGACGACGCACTACGAGACTCCCGAGGTCATCGAGAAGAACGTGTGGGACGTGCTGATCGACTGGCTCGCGTCCGGTATCGATCCGGCCCAGGCGACGCTGTTCATCCAGAGCAAGGTGCCCGAACACGCCGAGCTCGCGCTGCTGCTCGGCATGAGCACGCCGCTCGGCTGGCTCGAACGCGTGCCGACCTACAAGGAGCAGATGGAGAAGCTGAAGGACAAGGATCTGTCGACCTACGGCTTCCTGGGTTATCCGGTGCTGATGGCGGCCGACATCCTGCTGTATCGCGGCTCGCTCGTGCCGGTCGGCGAGGATCAGGTGCCGCACGTCGAGATGACGCGCGAAATCGCGCGCCGCTTCAACTACCTGTACGGCCGTGAGCCCGGCTTCGAGGAGAAGGCGCTCGAAGCGGCGAAGAAGCTCGGCGGCAAGCGCGCGAAGCTGTACCACGAACTGCGCAACGCGTATCAGCAGGAGGGCGACGACGAGGCGCTCGAACAGGCGCGCGCGATGCTGCAGGAATCGCAGAGCCTGTCGATGAGCGATCGCGAGCGCCTGTTCGGCTATCTCGAAGGCGCGCGCAAGATCATCCTCGTCGAGCCGCAGGCGCTCCTGACCGCAGCATCCCGGATGCCGGGCCTCGACGGGCAGAAGATGTCCAAGTCGTACGGCAACACGATCGGCCTGCGTGAAGACGCCGAGACGATCACGAAGAAGGTCCGCACGATGCCGACCGATCCCGCGCGCGTGCGCCGCACCGATCCGGGCGACCCCGACAAGTGCCCGGTGTGGCAGCTGCACCAGGTCTATACGGACGAAGCGACGCACGAGTGGGTGCAGAAGGGCTGCCGCTCGGCGGGCATCGGCTGCCTCGACTGCAAGCAACCGGTCGTCGAAGGCATCCTGCGCGAGCAGCAGCCGATGCTCGAGCGCGCGCAGAAGTACATGGACGATCCTTCGTTGCTGCGCGCGATCGTTGCGGACGGTTGCGACAAGGCGCGCAAGTACGCGACGGAAACGATGCGCGACGTGCGCGACGCGATGGGCCTGTCGTACAACTGATCCGACCGCATGAGCGAATCCGTCATCGCCGCCGCGGGCGGCCACGTCGCACAGGCCGAGCCGTCGCGCTGGGTCGCCCGGTGGTCGCGGCTCGTTCCGGCAGGCGGCGCGGTGCTTGACGTTGCCGCGGGCGGCGGCCGCCATGCGCGCTGGTTCGCATCGCAAGGGCATCCGGTCGTCGCGCTCGATCGCGATCCGGCCGCGCTGGCCGCATTGCGTGCGATTCCGGGCGTCGATGCCCGCGACGCCGATCTCGAAGGCGCGCCGTGGCCGCTGCCGGCCGGCGAACGCTTTGCGGCCGTGGTCGTCACGCATTATCTGCATCGTCCGCTCTGGCCCCATCTGCTCGATGCGGTGGCGCCGGGCGGCGTGCTCATCTACGAAACTTTCGCGCAAGGAAACGAAACGGTCGGCAAACCGTCCAACCCCGCGTTCCTGCTCGCTCCGGGCGAGCTGCTGAACGCCGTGCACGGCCGCTTGCGGGTGGTTGCGTACGAGGACGGTTTCGTCGCCACGCCGCGCGAGGCATTTGTCCAGCGTCTTAGCGCAGTGCGCGAGGGCGCGACCCCGAAGGCGGGGGCGGGAATTCCACGTTACGAACTGCCCGGCTAATCCGCTACAATCTCAATGTTTACCGGTACATAATCTCATCGCGTTTCATGGCTAACGGCACCCAAGACGGCATTCAAATCCGCGGCAGCATCCCCGCGATCGTCACCCCGATGCTCGAAGACGGCAGTCTCGACCTGCCGGCGTTTCGCAAACTGATCGACTGGCACATCGCGGAAGGCACCGATGCGCTCGTCGTGGTCGGTACGAGCGGCGAGTCGGCAACGCTCAACGTCGAAGAGCACATCCTGATGATCCGCACGGCGGTCGAGCATGCGGCGAAACGCATCCCGATCATCGCGGGCGCGGGCGGCAATTCGACCGCCGAGGCGATCGAGCTGACGAAGCACGCGAAGGCGGTCGGCGCGGACGCGACGCTGCAGGTCGTGCCGTACTACAACAAGCCGACGCAGGAAGGCATGTACCGTCACTTCAAGACGATCGCCGAAGCGGTCGACCTGCCGGTGATCCTGTACAACGTGCCGGGCCGCACGGTCGCCGACATGGCGAACGAGACGACGCTGCGCCTCGCGCAGGTGCCGGGCATCATCGGCGTGAAGGAAGCGACGGGCAACATCGATCGCGCCGCGCAGCTGATCAAGGCGGCGCCGAAGCATTTCGCGATCTACAGCGGCGACGATCCGACCGCGATCGCGCTGATGCTGCTCGGCGGCCACGGCAACATCTCGGTGACGGCGAACGTTGCGCCGCGCGCGATGAGCGAGCTGTGCCGCGCCGCGCTGGCCGGCGACGTGAAGACGGCCCGTGAGCTGCACATGAAGCTGCTGTCGCTGCACAAGAACCTGTTCATCGAAGCGAACCCGATTCCGGTGAAGTGGGCACTGCAGGCGATGGGCAAGATGCAGGGCGGCATCCGGTTGCCGCTCACGGCGCTCGACGAGCGCTGCCACGATGCCGTGCGTTCGGCCCTCGTCGAAGCCGGCGTCCTCGCCTGATGCCGAGGCGGCCGCGTCCTGCGGCCGCCGGCTCGACCCCTGATCAACCCGCACCGGCCGGCTCCGTCCGGCGCCGCTCCTGACGAGCGTTCTAGCAAGACGAAGGATTTCATGAAACGTTTCGCCTTTTCCTCTCGCGCCATCCAGATGTCGGTGGTGGCGCTGGCGCTGGGCGCGCTCGCCGGCTGCGATACGCTGAACGACTATCTGGCCCCTGATCGGGTCAACTACAAGAACACCGGCTCGGCGCCGCCGCTCGCGGTACCGAGCGACCTGAAGCCCGTGCCGACGACCCAGCAGTTCGTCGCGCCGCCGACCAACGCAGGGCTCGGCACGCTGCCGCCGCGGGCCATCACGCAGGCCGGCAACGCAACCGACGGCACCCCGAACGCGCAGGATCCGCTCGGCATGCATATCGAGCGTGACGGCGATCGCCGCTGGCTCGTCGTCGATGGTCGCACGCCCGAGCAGCTGTGGCCGATCCTGAAGGAGTTCTGGCAGGAGAACGGCTTCTCGCTGAAGACCGACGCGCCGTCGACGGGCATCATGGCCACCGACTGGGCCGAGAACCGCGCGAACATTCCCGACGACTGGTTCCGCCGCACGATCGGCAAGGTCATCGATTTTGCGTACTCGTCCGGTACGCGCGACCGCTTCCGTACGCTCGTGAACCGCACGTCTGACGGCAACACCGACATCTCGATCACGCACAGCGCGATGGAGGAAATGATGGTCGGCCCGCAGGGCGGCACGTCGTCGCGCTGGGAAGAGCGTCCGCGCAACCCGGTGCTCGAAGCCGTGTTCCTGTCGAAGCTGATGCAGAAATTCGGCCTGACCGATGCGCAGGCGAAGCAGTTGCTGACCGATGCGCGTCCCGCGACGGCGCCGGCGCAGGTCACCGATACGAGCAGCGGCGCTGCGACGCTGCAGCTGGCCGAGTCGTTCGACCGTGCATGGCTGCGCGTGGGCCTCGCGCTCGACCGCACGAACTTCACGGTCGACAATCGCGACCGCGAGAAGGGCGTGTATACCGTGCGCTACGCGAATTCGATGGAAGAACTCAAGCGTGACGGCCTGTTCGGCAAGCTGTTCTACGGCGGCCCGTCGGCGGCCAAGCCGGGCAAGGAATTCCTGGTCAACGTGCGCGCACAAGGCGCCGGCGGCACGCAGGTCGCGGTGGTCGGCGCAAATGGCCAGGTCGACAACTCGTCGGATGCGCAGCGGATCATTTCGCTGCTGCACGCGCAGCTGAACTGAGCGCGTGCGATTCGCCAGCCTCGGAAGCGGCAGCGAAGGTAACGCGCTGGTCGTCGAGGCCTCGAGCGGCACGACGACCACCCGCGTGCTGCTCGACTGCGGCTTTTCCGCCAAAGAGGTCGAGCGCAGGCTCGGCCGACTGAATCTCGGCATCGGGGACCTCGATGCGATTCTCATCACCCATGAACACAGCGACCACGTCGGCAGTGCGCTGACACTCGCGCGCCGTGCGTCGCTGCCGCTCTACATGAGCTGGGGTACCGCGCGCGCAGTGGGCGCGGACGAGGCCGATGTCGACCTCCACGTGTTGTGGGGCGACGAGACGGCCGCGATACGCGATCTTGCCGTCATGCCCTATACGGTCCCTCACGATGCGCGAGAGCCGCTCCAGTTCGTCTTTATGGACGGCTGCCGCCGGCTCGGCGTGCTGACGGACGTCGGAATGGCCACGCCGCACATCACGGCCGTCCTGAGCGGCTGTGACGCGTTGATGCTCGAATCCAACCACGACACCGCCATGCTGGCCGCGAGCCGCTATCCGCAGTCGCTGAAGGCGCGGATCGGCGGCAACCACGGCCACCTGAGCAACGACGCGGCGGCCGACATCCTCGCGTCGCTCGAGCGCAGCCGTCTCCAGCACCTGGTCGCGGCGCACCTGAGCCAGCAGAACAACCTGCCGGAACTGGCCCGCCAGGCGTTTGCCGGCGTACTGGGGACGAGCGGAGAGGACGTGGTCGTGGCCACGCAGGACGCGGGGTTCGACTGGCTGACGCTCGGATGAGCGGGGCAGGGCCGCTGGGGCGGCCCGGTGCGGCGGCCGGGCGATCGATCCGGAAACCGCAGACGTAAAAAAACCGGCCCTCGGGCCGGTTTTTTTCAGCTGACGCTGAGGCTTACTGGCTTGCGCCCGAAGCCGGAGCAGCCGTCGCTGCCGAAGCAGCCGACGCCACTGCAGCAGCAGCGTCGCTCGCAGCAGCCGTTGCCGACGAAGCAGCGGCAGCAGCGTCGCTCGCTGCACCAGCAACTGCCGAAGCAGCCGTCGAAGCAGCAGCAGCCGCGTCGCTTGCAGCCGACGAAGCAGCTTGATCAGCGCTCTTGTTGCAAGCAGCCAGTGCAACAGCAGCCAACAGGGAAGCTACGAGGAGGGATTTCTTCATGATCACGTCCTTTTATGGTTAAAGGTAAGCAACAGCGCGAAACAATACCGGTAATGTGCTCCAACACCGACCTGGGCCGCTGGTGGAGATGCACTTCTAGAGCGTGAATCTTCCCTACGGCTTGGGCGGAAATTATATGCACTTTCCTATCGACCGTCGACAAATGCGGGGTCAATACGTTGTCTTTCCCATACAGAATTTGATCCGTACGGGCATACGGGGCGACTCACACTAATTCCGGTTTCCGACCCGTATCCAGCCCGCACAATACCACTCGTGCAACAAGGCTGTCATCGAGGGGACCCGGGATAGTGTTACAAACCGTTTCGCCTCCATATAGCGTTGATTGGCCAGTTCGGGCAGCCATTCGCCGGCTTGCTCGAGCGGTCCTTCCTCGCCATTAATGAAGTACGAGCGCGCGTTATACATCAATGCGGCCCTTCTGTCGAGACACACGCCACGGCGTGACGCTTGCGTGACGAAGGCGGCCTCGGACAGCGGGCGTGCCGGCGGATCGAATACGACGCTCGGTTTGGGCTCGCTCAGGTAACAACCGAGGAACTCGGAGACGTCGCGTTTGCGCCAGCGGATGGCGTCGACGATCTCGGCGACGCGCTCGACCATTGCCGGAGGCAGCTGGGCGGGTGTATCGACGGCCGGCTGCTTCGGATCGCGGTAGAGATCGTCGCCGCCCCCGTCGCGCAGGCCGCCGCGCTCCGCGAGATAGTACAGGAACTGCGCACCCAGCTCGCCGGCGGACGGGGCCCGGAAGCCGATCGAACAGGTCATGCATTCGCCTTCGGCGACGCCGTCGTGTGCGATGTGCGGCGGCAGGTAAAGCATGTCGCCGGGCTCCAGTACCCATTCGTCGCTCGGCTCGAAGTTTTCGAGGATCTTCAGCGGGACGTCCGGCTGCAGCGACAGGTCCTTTTGCGCACCGACGCGCCAGCGGCGCCGGCCTTCGACCTGCAGCAGGAATACGTCATACGAATCGAAATGCGGGCCGACGCCGCCGCCGTCCGTCGCATACGAGATCATCAGGTCGTCCAGGCGCGCGTCGGGGATGAAGCGGAAGCGGTCGAGCAGCGCGCGTGCCGCATCGACGTGCAGGTCGAGCCCCTGCACGAGCAGGGTCCAGGACTTGCGCGCGACGGCAGGCAGCGAGCCCGGCTCGAAGGGGCCGTGCACCAGTTGCCACTTGTTACGAAAATGGGTGATCAGTCGCGATTCCGCGTCATAGTCCGCTGCCAGCTCGAACAGTGCATCGTGCGTGACCGGCGACGCGACGCCGGGAATCGCCTGGCGGATCAGGAGCGGCTTCTTCTGCCAGTAGCGACGCATGAATTGCGCTGGCGTAAGGCCGCCGAGCAGCGGTGTGGGAAGATCGGAAGGCGGCGCGCCGAGCGGGGCGGCAGCGGCATCCCGCGGTTCGGCTTGAGACCGGTTGCGCATCGTATAATGAGACTTGTATTTGGGAGAATTGGATGAAAATCGCAAAAAACACCGTCGTGTCGGTCACTTACAAGCTGTCGGATGCACAGGGCAATCTGATCGAGGAAAGCGACGAGCCGATGGTCTATCTGCACGGCGGCTATGATGGCACGTTCCCCAAGATCGAGGAACAGCTCGACGGCCAGGAGCCGGGCTACCAGGCGCAGATTCAGCTCGAGCCGCAAGACGCGTTCGGCGACTACGATCCCGAACTCGTGAAGGTCGAGCCGCGCGATCGTTTCCCCGAGCCGCTGGAAGTGGGCATGCAGTTCGAAGGCACGCCGGAAGACGGTGACGAGGAAGTCGATTCACTGATCTACACGGTCACCGACGTCGCCGAAGACAAGGTCGTGCTCGATGGCAATCACCCGCTGGCAGGCATGGCGCTGCGTTTCGCGCTCACGGTGAAGGACGTTCGCGAAGCAACCGAAGACGAAATCGAGCATGAGCACGCGCACGGCGCGGAAGGGCTCGAGATCGTCGACGAGGACGAAGACGAAGACGGCGAATCGCCGTCAGGGCGCACCCTGCACTGAGCTCGCGGGCAGACCAGGCGCCGGCCCTGATGCAGGGGGCGGCGCACTGCCCGGCGCGGCACCATCACCCTGCAGCGGCGGCGCGACCGACGACGAGTCGGGCAGCGCCGGCAACGCGGGGATTTCCGGCATCTGGGGCAGCGGGACGTCGTCGTGCGGCACGACCGGCAGCGCGGGCGGCACAGGCAGGTTCTTCGGCACCTCCTGCAGGCTCACGTTGAAGATCGTCTGTCGTGCCGGCGACACGTTCACCTTCACCCATTGATTCACCGGATGGCGCGGTCCGATCGCGACACGCGTCACGTTTCCTACCAGCTCACCGTCGTCGGTACGCAGCGGACGGTCGATCAGAAAACCGTTCGCCAGCGGTTCGCCGCTTGCGTGCATCACCAGTATCGGGCCGCGGAACGTCGCCGCCGCCTTCACCAGCGTTCGTTTCAGTTCCCGGAAGCCGTCGCGTACGCGCGGCCGGTTGAAACGCAGCCATGCGAAGCGTTCCGCGCGTTCATAGCGTTCGAACTGCGGATCACCTTCGAAAATGACCACCATCGCGCGCGCCTCGCGCCGCTTCGCATATTCGGCCGCGTGGTCGATCCAGAAACCGTTCGCGATGATGCGGTCCTCGAATTCGCCGTTGCGGCCGCCGGCCGTCAGGAAATGATTGTTCGGCGCCGGTGCGTTGAGCGCGACGTAGACGATGTCGTCGCGCATCCAGCGTGCGTTCTCGCGATACGGGCGGAAGCGTGCAACTTCGCTTTCCCGCGTGATCTGCAGCGCGCCGGGGTCGGGCAGCGCTGAATCGGCGAGGAGGGTCTGCCGCAGGAAGTCGAGCCGCTCGACCGGATCGTAGCCGCCGCCGGCCGCGGTATTGCAGCTTACCCAGTCGTCGTGGCCGGGGATGAACACGAGCGGCACGCGTGCCGAATCCAGGATCGCCCCGCGCGCCGAATACAGCGCGTCGCGGCACGCTTCCTTCGAGCCCTTGAGATCGCCCGCATAGACGACGAAAGCGAGGTTGCGCTCGCGCGCGATCGCGTCGAGCAGCCGCTGCGCGGCTGGCTCATCCGCCGGCACGTTGATGACGCCCGACACGACCGCGAACGAGTAGGGCGTGGTGGTGCGCTTCGGCGGCGCGGCCAGCGCGCCGGCCTGTGCGAGCGCAAGCGCCATCGCGACGAGCGCGGCGGCGGTGCGGGCCCGCAGGCCCGACGCAATGCGCTTACGCGTGCCCGTCGGCATCGTGCGACCTGACCAGCGTGCGCAGTTCGTACAGCAGGTCGAGCGCCTCGCGCGGTTTGAGATCGTCGGGATCGATGTCGCGCAGCTTGTCGAGCGCCGGATGCGGCGTGTCGGGCAGCGTGGGCGCATCTGCGCATTCGAGATCGTCGGTGGCTATCGGCTGCGTGCTGAACAGGTCGAGTTGCGGCGTGTGCTGCGTCGCCGATTGCTGTTCGAGATAGGCGAGGTGCTTGCGCGCCGCACGGATCACGGGCGCCGGGACGCCCGCGAGCTGCGCGACCTGCAGGCCGTAGCTCTGGTTCGCCGGGCCTTCGTTGACCGCGTGCAGGAACACGATGCCGTGGCCGTGCTCGACGGCCGACAGGTGGACGTTGGCCGCTTGCGGGAATTCGCCCGGCAGTTGCGTCAGCTCGAAGTAGTGCGTCGCGAACAGCGTGTAGCAGGCGTTGTGCGCCAGCAGGTGACGCGCGATCGCCCACGCGAGCGCGAGGCCGTCGAACGTCGACGTGCCGCGGCCGATCTCGTCCATCAGCACGAGGCTTTGCGGCGTCGCGTCGTTGAGGATCGCCGCGGCCTCCGTCATCTCGACCATGAACGTCGAGCGGCCGCCCGCGAGATCGTCGGCCGCGCCGATGCGCGTGAAGATCCGGTCGATCGGGCCGAAGCAGGCCGACTTCGCCGGCACGTAGCTGCCGACGTAAGCCATCAGCGCGATCAGCGCGGTCTGCCGCATGAACGTCGACTTACCGCCCATGTTCGGGCCGGTGATCAGCAGCAGCTTGCGCTCGGGGCCGAACCGGCAGTCGTTGGCGATGAACTGTTCGACCTGCGCTTCGACGACCGGGTGGCGGCCCTGTTCGATTTCGATGCCGATCTCGTCGGTGAAGGTCGGCGCGACCCAGTCGAGCGCACGGGCGCGCTCGGCGAATGCGGCGAGCAGGTCGAGCTCGGCGAGCGCCGACGCGACGCGCTGGCACTCGGGGATGAAAGGCAGCAGCGCCTGCAGCACCGCGTCGTACAGCGCGCGCTCGCGGGCCAGCGCGCGTTCCTGCGCGGACAGTGCCTTGTCCTCGAACGTCTTCAGTTCGGGCGTGATGTAACGCTCGGCGTTCTTCAGCGTCTGGCGACGGCGGTAATCGTCGGGCACCTTGTCGGTCTGGCCGCGGGTGACTTCGATGTAGAAGCCGTGCACTTTGTTGTATTCGACGCGCAGGTTCGCGATGCCGGTGCGCGCGCGTTCGCGCGCTTCGAGATCGATCAGGAACTGTCCGCAGTTTTCCGAGATGTCGCGCAGTTCGTCGAGGTCGGCGTCGTAGCCGCGTGCGATCACGCCACCGTCGCGCACCATGGCGGCCGGTTCCGGCGCAATCGCGCTCGTCAGCAGGTCGAGGCATTCGGCGGGTGGTGCGAGCGCGGCGTCGACGCGCGTGAGCGCGTCCGCGTTCGCGACGATTGCGCTGATGCGCTCACGCAGCGCCGGCAGCGCGGCGAATGTGTCGCGCAGGCTCGACAGGTCGCGCGGGCGCGCGGACAACAACGCGAGACGCCCGGTGATTCGTTCGACGTCGGCGATCTGGCGCAGCGCGCTGCGCAGCGAGTCGAGGCTTGCGCTCGCCGGCGCGTCGAGCAGTGCGCCGATTGCCTGCTGGCGCGATTGCGCGGCGACCGACGCGCGCGGCGGGTGATGCAGCCAGTGGCGCAGCAGACGGCTGCCCATCGTCGTGCAGCAGGTGTCGAGCAGCGAATACAGCGTCGGCGATTCGGTGCCGCGCAGCGTCTCGGTCAGTTCGAGGTTGCGGCGCGTGGCCGGATCGAGCCCGATGTATTCGGTTTCGTTCTCGACTTTCAGGCTGCGCACGTGCCGCAGTTGCTGGCCTTGCGTGGCCGCCGCATAGAGCAGCAGCGCGCCGGCCGCGCCGCAGGCGCTCGTCAGCGAATGTGCGCCGAAGCCGTCGAGGCCTGCGACATCGAGCTGATCGCACAGGCGCTGCGTGCCCGACGCGATGTCGAAGTGCCACGCCGGCACGCGCTTGGCCGCGCCCGTGCCGGCCGGCACGGTGTCGGTCGCGCCGTCCGCCGTCAGGATTTCGGCCGGCCGGATGCGCTCAAGCGCAGCGCCGAGCTGCTCGGGTTCGATTTCGGCGAGCCGCAGCGCGCCGCTGGCGAGGTTCAGCCACGCGAGGCCGATGTTGACCGCGACGCCGCGCTTGTTGTGGCCCGTGCACATCGCGAGCAGGTAGACGTCGTTCTTGTCGGACAGCAGCGCGGCATCGGTCAGCGTGCCGGGCGTGACGACGCGCACGACCTTGCGCTCGACCGGGCCTTTCGACGTGGCCGGATCGCCGATCTGCTCGCAGATCGCGACCGATTCGCCCATCTTCACGAGCTTCGCCAGATACTGTTCGACCGCGTGATGCGGTACGCCGGCCATCTTGATCGGCGTGCCGGCCGATGCGCCGCGCTGCGTGAGCAACTGTCTTGAAAGTCAAGCCACGCAGGCTTGATCCAGCATAAGCGGCATTGCCATTGATTCAATAATTGATGTATTATTGAATAATGAATGAAGCCCAAGCCGTTTCCGCCCTCGGTGCCCTGGCCCATGCCCAGCGCCTGCGCGTGTTCCGATCCCTAGTCGTCGCCGGCCCCGAAGGGCTCACGCCCAGCGTTCTGGCCGATCAGCTCGACGTGGCCCGCAACGCGCTGTCCTTCCACCTGAAGGAACTGGCTCATGCTGGCCTCGTCACCATCGAACAGCAAGGCCGCAACCTGATCTACCGCGCCGACTTCAGCCAGATGAATGGGCTGCTCGGCTACCTGACCGAGCACTGCTGCCAAGGCAGCACGTGCGAGGTCAGTGATTCCTCCTCTGCCTGTACCTCCTGCTGAAAGGATCTCCCCATGAAGCGCTTCCACGTCCACCTGCACGTCGATGACCTGAACCGCAGCATCGGCTTCTATTCCCAACTGTTCGCCGCGCAGCCCGCGCGCGTCAAAAGCGACTACGCCAAATGGATGCTCGAAGACCCGCCGGTCAACTTCGCCATCTCCACACGTGGCAACAAGCCGGGCATTGACCACCTGGGTATCCAGACCGACGATGCCGAGGAATTGGCGGTGCTGAAGGCCCGCGCCGAGGCGGCCGACATGACGCTGCTGGACGAGGGCACCACGACCTGCTGCTACGCGCGCAGCGAGAAGCACTGGATCACCGACCCGCAGGGCGTGGCCTGGGAGCACTTTCACACGCTGGGCAATATTCCGGTCTTTAACGAAGCGGCGCCTGCAGCGACTTCCGCCGCAGCGTGCTGTACCCCGGTGCGCGGCAAGCCGATGGGCGTTGCGGTGAAGCCGGCCTCCTCCTGCTGCTGATGTGAGATACCCATGACCACCGACAAGATCTACAGCGCCCTGTTCATCTGCACGGGTAACTCGGCTCGCTCCATCCTGGCCGAAGGCATCCTCAATGAATTGGGCCAGGGGCGCTTTCGCGCCTACTCGGCGGGCAGCCACCCCAAGGGCGAAGTCCACCCACTGGCGCTCGCCACGCTGGAGCGGCTGCACATGCCGACCGCTGGCTACCGCAGCAAGAACTGGGATGAGTTCGCGGCGCCCGGTGCACCGGAGCTGGATTTCATATTCACGGTCTGCGACAACGCCGCCGGCGAGGTCTGCCCGGTGTGGCCGGGACGGCCAATGTCGGCGCATTGGGGCGTTCCTGACCCCGCAGCCGTCAAAGGCACCGATGAGCAGAAGCGCAAGGCATTCACGGATGCGGCGCTGACGCTGCGCCGACGCATCGAGCTGTTCCTGTCGCTGCCGCTGCAGCGGCTGGACGCCATGTCGTTGCAGCATGAGCTGCGCAATATCGGTACGAAGTGAGGCCGGGGCAATGAATGCAATCCCTGAAGCGCTGCGGCCTGAACAAGCGCCGCAGCCCATGAGCCTCTTCGAGCGCTACCTGACGCTGTGGGTGTTCCTGTGCATCGTGCTGGGCGTGGCCCTGGGCCAGTTCGCACCCGGCGTGTTCCAGGCCATCGGCCGCCTCGAGGTCGCGCAGGTCAACCTGCCGGTGGGCCTGTTGATCTGGGTCATGGTCATTCCCATGCTGCTCAAGGTGGACTTCGGTGCGCTGGGCCAGGTCAGGCAGCATTGGCGCGGCATTGGCGTGACGCTGTTCATCAACTGGGCCGTCAAGCCGTTTTCGATGGCGCTGCTGGCCTGGATCTTCGTGCGCCAGATCTTCGCCCAGTGGCTGCCGGCCGACCAGCTCGACAGCTATGTTGCCGGCCTGATCCTGCTGGCCGCCGCGCCCTGCACGGCCATGGTCTTCGTCTGGAGCCGGCTGACCGGCGGCGACCCGGCGTTCACGCTGTCGCAGGTGGCGCTGAACGACACCATCATGGTCTTCGCCTTTGCGCCCATCGTCGGCCTGCTGCTGGGCCTGTCGTCCATCAGCGTGCCCTGGAGCACGCTGATGGTGTCGGTGCTGCTCTACATCGTGATCCCGGTCATCCTCGCGCAACTCTGGCGCCGCGCGCTGCTGCGCCAGGGCCAGGCCGCCTTCGATGCCGCGCTGGCCCGCATCGGCCCGCTGTCCATGGCCGCGCTGCTGCTCACGCTGGTGCTGCTGTTCGCCTTCCAGGGCGAGGCCATCCTGCGCCAACCGCTGGTGATCGCCATGCTGGCCGTGCCCATCCTGATCCAGGTGCTGTTCAACTCGGGGCTGGCCTACTGGCTCAACCGCCAGGTGGGCGAGCAGCACCGCATCGCCTGCCCGTCGGCACTGATCGGCGCTTCCAATTTCTTCGAATTGGCGGTGGCCGCCGCCATCAGCCTGTTCGGCTTCCAGTCCGGCGCGGCGCTGGCCACCGTGGTCGGCGTGCTGATCGAGGTACCCGTGATGCTGCTGGTCGTGCGCGTGGTCAACCGCTCGCGCGGCTGGTACGAATGCGGCCCGAACCCTCCCTCCCGCTAACCCAGGCAAGCCACCATGAGCAACATCACCATCTACCACAACCCCGCCTGCGGCACGTCGCGCAACGTGCTGGCCCTGATCCGCAACAGCGGCGAGGAGCCCACGGTCATCGAGTACCTGAAGACGCCGCCCGACCGGGCGACGCTGACGGCACTGATCGCCGCGATGGGCGTATCGGCGCGCGCCGTGCTGCGCGAGAAAGGCACGCCCTATGCCGAGCTGGGCCTGGATGACCCGCAGTGGAGCGACGTGCAGTTGATCGACTTCATGCTCCAGCACCCCGTCCTCATCAACCGGCCCATCGTGGTCACGCCGCTGGGCACGCGCCTGTGCCGGCCATCGGAGGCCGTGCTGGACATCTTGCCGCAGCCGCAGCGCGGCGCGTTCAACAAAGAGGATGGTGAGGCCGTGGTGGATGCTGAGGGTCGCAAGGTCTAAATACCTCTGCGTGCGCAGTCGGGTGATCTGAAGCTGATATTATCGAATTTCGTTATCGATATTCGATATGAAAGAACAATCGACACCGCGCGCTATGGAGCACCACGACTTGCTGTCGGGACTGATCCGCCTGCATGTGCTGCACCACGCGGCCGAGCAGGAGATCTACGGGCAATGGATGATCGACGAGCTGGCCCACCACGGCTACCGCCTCTCTCCCGGAACGCTGTACCCGATGTTGCACAAGATGGAGCGCGACGGCTACCTCGTCTCCCGCCAGGAGCGTGAAGGGCGCACCGTGCGCAAGCTCTACACGATCACGCCCAAGGGCAAGGAAGGCTTGGCACTGGCCAAGGAACGCATCCGGGAGTTCACCGGGGAGGCGATGCACAAATGACAGATTCAACCAACACCTTGCAGCATGAGTCCGCAGCCGCGCGCGGCTCACCCGTCGAAGTCTTCGGCGCCTTTCTCAAGCTGGGGCTGACCTCCTTCGGCGGGCCGATCGCGCACCTGGGCTATTTCCGCTCGGAGTTTGTCGAGCGCCGCCGCTGGCTGGATGACCGCAGCTACTCCGACCTGGTCGCCCTGTGCCAGCTCCTGCCCGGCCCGGCCAGCAGCCAGGTGGGCATGGCGCTGGGGCTGGGCCGCGCGGGCTGGCTGGGGCTGCTGGCGGCCTGGGCCGGATTCACCTTGCCATCGGCGATTGCGCTGATCCTGTTCGCCTTTGGCATCGCCGAGTACCAGGGGCTGGCCCAGTCCGGCTGGGTCCATGGGCTCAAGGTGGTGGCCGTGGCCATCGTGGCCCAGGCAGTCTGGGGCATGGCCCGGTCGTTGTGCCCGGACCGGTCGCGCGCCGCCCTGGCCATTCTGGCGGCGCTGCTGACCATCATTCTTCCCTCGGCGATGGGGCAGATCGCCGCCATCACGGTGGCGGGATTGCTGGGCTGGTGGGGCTTGAAGATCGCACAGCCTGGCGGCGGCCATGCCCATAGCTACCCGGTTTCGCGCAAGCTGGGCGTCGTGGCACTGCTGCTGTTTGCCGCCCCACTCGTTGGGCTGCCCCTGTGGGCCGCAGCCACGGACTCGTTCACGATAGCGCTGCTGGAAGGGGTGTATCGCTCCGGTGCATTGGTCTTCGGTGGTGGGCACGTCGTGCTGCCGCTGCTGCAGGCCGCCGTGGTGCCGAGCGGCGTCGTGAGCAACGCCGACTTCCTGGCCGGCTACGGCGCGGCGCAGGCCGTGCCGGGGCCGCTGTTCACGTTCTCGGCCTACCTCGGCGCGGTTGCTCACGGCCCGCTGCATGGCTGGATCGGCGGGCTGGCACTCCTGGGCACCATCTTCCTCCCGGCCTTCTTCGTGCTGGTCGGCGCACTGCCATTTTGGGAAGGATTGCGCCACCGCGCGGGCATCCAGACGGCCATGGCCGGCATCAACGCCGGCGTGGTCGGCATTCTGGTGTCCGCCCTCTATGACCCGGTATGGACGAGTGCCATCCACGGCAAGGCGGATTTTGGGCTGGCGCTGCTCTCGTTCGGGCTGCTGACGGTGGGACGCGTGCCGCCAGCGCTCGTGGTGCTGCTGGCCGGGCTGGCGGGCTGGGTCATGGCGATGGGTATCTGAAGCCCATTCGCCGGCGCAGCGGCCGGCCGGACATGGGGACACTCTCCAGCAATTTCAGGCCTGTGCAAGCTGGTCATTCCATGGCCGCCCGCTTTTGACCATGGCATTCAGGATAATCAGCAGCTTGCGCATGCAGGCCACGATGGCCACCTTCTTCGGCTTGCCTGCCGCCAGCAGACGCTCATAGCAACGCCGTATCACGGCGTTGTGACGCATGGCGACGATGGCGGCCATGTACAAAGCGCTCCTGACCGCGGCACGTCCGCCGCAGATGAAGCGTTTGCCGCGGGCCTGGCCCGAGTCCCGGTTCATCGGAGCGACGCCTACCAGCGCAGAGATCTGCCTGGCCTTGAGCCGGCCAAGCTCTGGCAGCTCGGACATCAGCGTCGCAGCCGTTGCCGGACCAACCCCTTTGACGCTCTTGAGCAAGGCGGCCAGATCGGGCTGATGGTACGCCAAGTGTTCCGCAATCCTCCGATCCAGCGCTTCAAGCTGTCTCGACAGCACATCCATCAGTTCCACAATGTCCTGCACCACCTCGGCATGCGCCATGTGCTTGCGCTGGCGCTCACTGACCAGAAGGCGCACCAGTTGCCGGCGTCGAAGCACCAGTGCATGA
The DNA here is from genome assembly GCF_001742165.1 of Burkholderia stabilis. NCBI lineage: Bacteria > Pseudomonadati > Pseudomonadota > Betaproteobacteria > Burkholderiales > Burkholderiaceae > Burkholderia > Burkholderia stabilis. Next base: position 146,553 of record NZ_CP016442.1, read on the forward strand.
AGGTATTGCTGCGCCTGGTCTGGCATCGGCTTGATGAAGCGGTCTCGATCCGGCCGCAGATTCAGCACCTGGGCCAGCTCAGCCAGCATGCGGGCATCCACGCTGTCGGTCTTGACTAGGCGCCCCATGGCCTTGGCGAAGTCCCGTGCCTGCCGAGGGTTGATGACGACGACAGCGAATCCCGCAGCTTGAAGTGCGCAGGCGCAGGCCAGTTGGTACTGTCCGGTCGCCTCCATCACGATCAGCGAGACCTGATGGTTTTTCAGCTCTTCGATCAACGCTTGATGCCCGGCACCATCGTTGCTGAATATGGCCGTAGGCTGCTCGTGCCCCATGGCTACATCCATGGTCTTCTTGGAGATGTCGATACCGACTGCAATTTGATTGGCCATGATCCCTGCGTCCCTTCCTTGCAAATGCGAACGGCGTTCACGCAACTGTTCGGGCTTTCAGAGATCGGGCGCATGCATGCGCCCAAGACTCACGCACGGGCTCCATGGGCACCGAGGGATGACGGGCTACATGCTGCGGCCAACCCCGAACCCTGACAGGTCCGGGCGTGACGGCACTGCCGGACACGCACTTCAAAGATACAAGGGTCAGGTCGAGCAGGCGTGCGGCCTTTTCGGCATCCTCGAAGAACAACTCGTAGAAGTCGCCCATCCGGTAGAAAACGAGCGTGTCGGGATGGTCGGCCTTGATGCGCAGGTACTGCTGCATATACGGGGTATGGGTTTTTACCCCCTTGCCGGGCGGGCTTTCCGTTTCGGTCGAATCGTTCAAATCCATGCTGCGTAAGCCTTTCAGGCGATCTGTTCAATCTGGGCGCTGGTCGTTTCTCGACAACAGCAGCCAGTAAAATGTATGTCGGGCGTATTCGTACGTCATAGAATACAGGCAACGGCTCAAACCCGTGAATACAGCCCAAAACCGTGATTACTTCGGGGCAAAGCACCCTATGAAACTGCACATCACCGCGACCGTCGCGGCTCATTGCCACATCGGCGTTTTGCCGGTGGAAGGACTGCCACCCGAGAAGTGGCCGCCCAACCCAGAACGCAAGTCGTACCTGATCACCTGCACGGACGGTCCCACCGGGTTTGCGATCCGGGTGACCGCCGGCAACGCGTCGTACATCGTTCAGCGCCGGGTCCGAGCGAGCGGGCCTGGAGCCGTGATTCGCGCGACCGTTGGAAAGGTCACGGAGATGACGGTTCAACAGGCGCGCAAAAAAGCCCAGGAGATGCTCGACCAGATCGAGGAAACGGGTCGAGCACCAGGGCCCGACAAGCGGGACCGGGACGAACGGGATCTGTCGTTGGATCAGGTGCTGGACGCTTACAGGCACGAACTCGTGCACCGAAAGCGGCCGGCGAAGGCGTCGTCCCTGCGATCATACGACAAGGCGGTACGTAAACTGGTCAATCTTTGGCCGAGCCGGCGGGTGAACGACCTGTTGGACGAGGAAGTGATCGAAGCGTTCGACGCGATCAACGTGAAGGCCCCGACGACCGCGGAGCAGACCTTCCGCTGGGCCAGCACGGCCACGTCCTTCGCCATCGAGCGCGAGGCGCGTCTGGCGCACCGTCGCGCGGAACGGCCGGTGATGCTGTACAACCCGTTCAACATCCTGCGCACGCGCTACCGCACCCGCCAGGAGTTGGAGAACCATTACAAGAAGGTGGGCCGCCGTCGCCCGCTGACCTTGCAGCAGACCTTGGGCCCCTGGCTTCAGGCGATCTACAACCGGCGCAAGGAAAACCGCACCGGGTGCGATTACCTGCTGCTGGCGACCCTCTGGGGGTGCCGCAGCCAGGAATGCTCCGACCTCATGTGGCTGGACCAGATCACGCCCGAGGAGATCGATCACGTGTCGTTCGTCGACCTGGACGCCGGCTACGTACTGATGCGGGACACTAAAAATCGGCTTGATCACACCGTGCCTATTTGCAGGGCGGCGCGTCGGATTCTGGAGGAGCGGCGGGCGATCCGCGACGAGGAAGCGAAGGCGGACCTGGACACGTTCCGTCGGGACTCCCGCAAGCGGTGGGTGTTCCCGCCCCGGTCCGAGTCGCGCCTGCGCAAGACCCCCCACTACAAGGACAGCAAGTCGCTGCGCTCGTACATCTGCCGCGACGCGGGGCTGGTCCGTTGGGTGATCAAAACCGACCCGGACGGCACCCGGTTCCAGATCCCGGCCCCGACGGTCGGCATGCACGACCTCCGGCGCACGTTCGGTGGGGTCACCGACGCGTTGCATTTCAGCGAGCAGACCACGAAACGGTTGCTGAATCACTTCACGAACGCACGGTCGCAGAGCGATCAACGCATCGAGAAGGAGGACGCGGTGACCCCCAACGTGGCCCGGAGCCTGCAAAACACCCAGCACCTGTCGGACGTGACCACGCGCTACACCGAGCCGGACGCCGAGCGCAAACGTGAGGCGATGCAAACGGTGGAACAGGCCATCCTGTCGACCTACCCACCGTTGTTCAACATGCTCATCGCGACGTCCCCGGAGGTCACGCCGATGCAGCACTGGGAGCCGGAACCGCTAAAATGGCCGAAGCCCCGGCCCGGCATCGAGGTGCGCTACGGCAAGGACCCGGATCCCGATGCCGAGGACGATGGGGTCGACGGGGACGATCAGGACGACGAGGACGACGAAGCAGCATGAGCACCATCACCATCGACCTGCTGGACCAGCCCGACGTTGAGGTGGCGATCCGGCGGCACAACACGATCGCGAAGCTCGACGACGAGGTGAGCGTGAACAAGGAGATCGCGGCCTTGTTCCTCTGCTGCTCCGAACGCACCCTGGACCGCATGCGCACGGAGGGCAACGGTCCCGAGTACACGCAGGACATGCCCCGGGCGGAGGTGTTTGGGGCGAAGCCCAACGGGCGTCGGCCCGGCATCACCTACCTGATGAAGGACCTGCGGCAATGGCGGGACAGCCACAAGGTCCGCAACCCGCGGGAGGCGATCGCCCGGGACCGTCGCGCGCTGTCCTTCACCACCCTGGCGGACCTGCTGGACGATCAACCTTGGTTCACCAAGGTGGGGTCGGGCGACCTGGTGGGCCACGCCCTGACGGGACCCATCGAGGTCTTTGAGGAGCGGCTGGTGGATCCCGAGATCGAGGTGACCTGGCTCCCCATGCCCGAGGCCATGGACCGACCGTGGCGCAACCTGCGGGAGCGCACCCCGTTCCACGACGCGTACATCGGCGTGCTGGGCGAGGCCATGCGCCTGAGCCAGGTCCGGCAGGACGACGCGGTCCTGCGCTCGGAGTTCGACGCGCTGGACGACGAGCGGGGCGAACCCCTGCCACCGGGACCGGGGCGCAAAACCTTCTGAAACCCGAACCCCGAAAACCCCTGGATGCTTCAACGACAAACGCCCCGAACTCGGGGCGTTTTCACATCCGGCGCCTGCCCGTGGGCACGGCTCAGGGGGCGATGAAGACCTCCTGCTTCCAGCGCAGCAGGTTGGCGATCGGCGAGGTGCCCGCCACGTACGGCACCTTCGTGACCGGGAACGCGGCCTTCTGATACGCCCACACGTTCGCGAAGGGACCCGTCGGGCCCTCGCCGCGCACGATGGTCACGGCGTAGGTCGTCTTGTCGAAGGTCGCCTGATTCGCGCTCGCTTCGCTGGGCGAGCCCAGGAAGAACAGCAGGTCCTTCGCGGTGGCGGACACCGCTTCGTCGGTGGCGCCCAGGGGCTGACCGATCCCCACGATCGTGTTGCCCAGACCGGTCACCGCCAGGGCGCTGGTTTCGTACGCGCCGTCGTTGGCGTCCGGGTGCAGCCCGGCGATCACGTGGAGGTTCGACGCGCCCGGCACGGGGATGGAGCAGGGAAGCTGCTCGGGCGTGGTGCTCTTCGAGCAGCGGGCCGGCAGCGCTTCACCCAGCACCAGGCCGTGCACGAAGCCGGTGGTGAGGAAGCTATAACCGTCGGTGGGGAGGAAACTGTAGCCCTCGACCGAGGCCTGACCGTCGGCGGTCAGTTGCTGCGGCGTCTTCAGATCGTTCAGCAGGGTGTACGGCTGGGGTGCAGCGATCGCGGCCCCGCTGACCAGCGAAGCGGCGAGCAGTGCGGCGGTGATGGTCGTTTTGAGCATGAAAGGGTCTCCTCCCGAGTGATGCCCGCGCGACGGGGCGGGCGTCCGTGGTCCACATCTAGCAGCATTGCCAGGGCTGTCAACCCGTGCCCTGGCACGGACAAACGCCCACCGAAGTGGGCGTTGTGATCGACGTCGGAGCGTGGGTCAGAACCCGATGTTGACCCCACCGCCGACCGCGACGCCGGCCGCACCGGTGGCGCCCCCGACGTTGAGGTTGACCACGGTGTTCGGGCCGAACCGGTGGAACACCTTCAGGGAGTAGCCGAACTGGCCGCGGAAGTTCGCCACCCCGATGGCCGCCTGGGTGTCGTGGGCGCTGTCCGGGTTGTACATCGCGGACGCAGCCGCAGCGGACATGGCCCCCACACCGTCGATGCGGTTGCTCAGGTCGTTCATCCCCCGGTTCACCGCGTCGAACCGCTGGTCCACGCTGTTCGAGAGGGCGCCGACCTGCTGATCGGTGTAGCTCTTCGACTGGGACAGCGTCTGAGCGGCCTGCTGGTCGGTGTAGGTCTTCGACTGCGACAGGGTCTGGGCGGTCTGCTGGTCCGTGTAGGTGTTCGCGGACTGCAGGACCGTCGTCGCATCACCCGAACCGGAACCGGTGGTCGGGATCTTGGCGATCGCCTGGTCGGTGTACCCGTTGGCCGACGTCACCGCAGCAGCGGACTGCTGGTCGGTGTAGGTGTTCGCCGAGGACACGGCCGCAGCGACCTGCTGCTGCACGTAGGCGGCGGACACCCCCGAGGACGTCCCTTCGGCAGCTTCCAGCGCGGTGACCCGGGTGCCCAGCGAGGACACGGCCTGGTTGGTCGCGAAGAGCTGCGAACCGTTGACCGCGTTCGTGCTGGTGGCGGTGAGCGCACCGGGTGCCACGTTGGTGAAGATCACCGGCGTGGTGGCCCCGACCCCGCCCAGCGTCACGCTGGTCTTCGCGGAGCTGTCGTACGACACCGCGTTGGAGGTGGCGCTGGTCACGTTGGCCAGCGCGGCGGTGAGCTGACCCACGTTCACCGCGTCGGTGCTGCCCGTGCCGGCGGCCACCCCGGTGAGGGTGCGCGCACCGCTGGTCCCGGTGAAGTCCACCGAGGTCCCGCCGGTCGACGCGCCCACCGTGATCGAACCGTTGCCCGGCGAGCCGAAGGTCTGCTGCACGAGGCCCACGGTGCCGTTGCTCAGGCCCGAGTTGATCGCGTTGATCGACGACGTGTTCGACGCGATGTTGGTGGTGTTGGTCGACACCTGGGTGCTCAGCGACGACACGGTCTGGTTCGTCGCGTTGAGCTGCGAACCGTTCACCGCGTCGGTGCTGGTGGCGGACACGCTGCCGGCGGCCACGCCCGTGAGGGTGCGCGCACCGCTGGTCCCGGTGAGGTCCACGGTCGTGCCACCGGTCGATGCGCCCACCGTGATGGTGCCGCTGGTACCGCTCGGCTGGGCCACCAGGCTGGTCCCGCTGGTCAGCGCTTCGATCGCCTGGGTGGCGGCGTAGAGCTGCGAGCCGTTCACCGCGTCGGTGCTGTTGGCGTTCACCTGGCCGGCGGCCACGTTGGTGATCGTGCGCTCACCGCCCACGGTCCCGACGCTGACGGTGCCGGTCGGCGTCGCGGCTGCGAAGGTGTAGCCCGTGCCTCGGATCGTCATCCCCGAGGTGCCGTTCACACTGTAGGTCGTGGACCCGTTGCCCAGGGCCACGCTGTTGTCCTGCGACGCGTTGGACCCGTAGCCCAGGGCCACGCTGTACGCGCCGGTGGAGCGTGCGTTCGCCCCGTTGGCGATCCCGTAGATACCGTACACCGCGGCCGACGTACCGATGGAGATCCCGCCCACCGCGAAGACGCCCGCCGACTCGCCCATGGCGATGCCATTGGTGGACGCGGCGGCGACGTTGGCACCCTCGCCGAACGAGATGGAGTAGTCCGCGGCACCGATGGCGTTGGTCCCGATCGAGACCGAGTTGGAGCCCGAGGCGCTGGCACCGCTTCCGCCGGCGAACCCGTTCACCCCACTGGCGGCGGAGCCGGTACCGATCGCGGTGGCACCGGTGGCGGAGGCGTTCGACTGGTAGCCGAACGCGGAGCTGTTCTGAGCGGTGGCTTGTGAGTTGGCGCCCACGGCGGCGCTGAAAATGCCGGTGGCGGTGCTGTTGGGCCCCTCGGCGACGCTGGAGTTCGCGGCGTTCGAGTTGTTGCCCAACGCCACCGACGTCGAGTCAGCGGTGGCCCCGGTGCCTTGCACGACCTGGGCGGTGGCCGACATCGACGCGAACAGCGTCAGCGCAGCCACCGCCAGGGACGTCCGGCGAAGGATGGGATGGGAAGATGCAAACATCATGTATAGGTCTCCTCAAGGTTGGTGGTTGGAACGACGGACAGCGGGTGAAACGGGGTGCAGCGATCGGTTGATCAGAACCAGGACGACGGGATGGCGACGCGGGCCTGGAAGCCCAGGAAGCCGTAGATGCCGGCGCTCTTGACGTTGGGCACGGCGATGACATTCACGCCCCACTTGTGGTCGTGCTCGTAGGACACGATCAGGCCGGCAGCCGGCATGAACCCACGGGGCTCCTGGCGTGGCACCGAGGTCGGCGTCTTGACCCACGTAGCACCCAGGGCGTTCAGAATGGGCGTGTAGGTGAAACCCGGCACCATCGTGGTCTTCTTGTAGCCGCTGAGAGCGCCGCCCACGATTCCGACGTTCACCCGGTCCTTCGACGTGATGTCGAGCTGCACAGGGGTGTAGCGGCCGAGCACGTACCAGCTCGGGTCCCAGTCGCTGTTCCGGTAGTAGCCGGCCATCACGCCGATCACGTCGTTGGTGTATTCCAGGCCACCGCCCCAGTTGTTCTCGTTGAAGTTGTATTCCTTCTTGGCCTGGCGGTCGAAGTGATACGCGTGGAGGTTCAGGTCCACGTAGAGGTGGAAGTCCTTCGAGCCCAGCGGCTGGAACGACACGCTCGGGTAGAGGGTTGGCGTCTGGGGAACCGGGTCCTGCACGTAGCTCACCACCGCGGCCTGCGGCTGACCGGTGCTGTCGCTCACGTTGCGTTCCGCATCGCTCTGGGCGAAGGCGGGCAGGGCTTCCAGCCCGGTGATCATGGCCAGGGCCACGGCCCCAAGCTGTTTCAGGCGGTACTTGGTCTTACGCGTCACGGTTCTCCTCCCTTGACGATCCAGGGGCCTCCTCTCCGGGCCCGACACCTCTGTACCTAACGGGTTAAAACGGCGAGTCAAGCGACTTGGGAAAATATTTTGAGCGTGCTATGGCACGGGTTAACCGTTCGTCGGACGGGGTGGAAAAGCACGTCCAAGAGGCTTGACCGGCCTGTACGTCCTGCTAGGTTGAAGGTAGAGGACAACGCGCCAGCGATGCGCACCAGGAGACCCCGATGACCACCCGCAACGGATACACCCCAGAAGGCCTGTACGACTTCTCGATCGAACCCGACGAGGAGCTGAAGGCGATGATCGGCAAGCCGATCGAGGCGCTGCTCGACATGCTCGAGGCGATCCTGGTGATGCTCACCGTCCAGATGCAGAACCGCGCGATCGCGATGCAGGCGGAGCAGATCCGTCAGCTCCAGCAGCGGCAGGCCTGGGCCAGCGCGAAGCTGGTGCGGGTTCGCAAGCTGGAAGCGGACGGCGTGACGATCGTGCCGCGCGACGTGCTGACCAGCGAGCCGAAGGCCCTGGACGTCGAAGGCCAGCGCATCGACGGCGGACGCCGCAAGTTCAGCATGGCGGACGTGCGGGCCAGCCGTGGTCCTCGCATCGACGCCAACGGGCGGGACGCGGAGATCCGCACCCCCTCGGCCGGCATCAACGTGCCCAACCGGCGCAGCCTGGGCGACCGCCTGGACGTGCGTCGGGTGGAGGACCGCATCGAACCGAGCGTGATCCGGCCCAGCGCCGTCGCGTTCGACCAGAACAACGGGGTGGAGGCTTACCGTCCCCGTTCACGGTTCAGCCCGCGCTGAACCACCACGGGCCCCCGCTCAGGGGCCCACTACCCACCGTCGCCAACAACACGACAAGGAGGCGATCACCACACGTTCTCGGAGGAGACCTTGTACCCGACGTTCAAACCCATCGCCCACCGCCTGGTGGTGCTCACCGCGACCTGCCTTGCTGCGTTCGCGCTTTGCCCCAGTTCGCTCAAGGCCGTGCCAGGGCACACCCCAGAGCCGGTCGACTTCGTGGTTCCCGCGATTCCCCAACCCGCGTCCCTGGTCGACGTGCCGGCGTCCTTCGACGACCCGGCCCCGGCGTTCGACGCGTCACCGCGGCTCACGCGCTTCACCCGGATGCCGGAGCGCCTGGTGGGCTCGTTCTGGCCCACGCGGATGGGGGTGGCCCCGGTGATCGTGCAGCCCTCGACGTTCCGCGTCACGGAGGAGCAGCTCCTCGCGGCGGCGCCCACGATCAACCCGGACGCGCTGCACCTGGCCATGCGGGCGATGGAATGCGCGGCGAAGCACTACGGGGACAAGGACCGCCTGGTGGTGATCGACTACTCCCTGCCCAGCACCGCGCGCCGGCTCTGGGTCTTCGACCTGCGCAACGGCACGCTCCTCTGGAACGAGTACGTCCTGCACGGGCGCGGATCCGGCGCAGGGCTCTACGCCCGGTCGTTCTCGAACCAGCCGGACAGCGAGCAGTCCAGCCTGGGCCTGTTCGAGCTGGGCAGTCCGTTCAAGAGCCAGTTCGGCCCGGCCATGAGCATGGTGGGGCTGGAGAAGGGCATCAACGACCACGCGGTGGAGCGCGGGATCTGGTTGCACGGCACGGACTACGTGAACGACGAGCGCGCGGCCACGGGCCACGTGTCGCAATCCGAGGGCTGCGCGGCGGTCCAGCGGGGGGTGATCGTCCCGATGATCAACACCTTGAAGAAGGGGGCGTACCTCTTCTCGTACTACCCGGACAAGCGCTGGCAGCAGGCGTCCGGGTTCCTGACGGGGAAGCTCTGCTGATCCGGGGGTACCCCCGATCTTGCCGACCCGAATCGACCTGCTACGTTGAGTAGGCCGCCCACCACCCAGAACCGGAGGACCCGATGACCACCACCTGCAAGACCCCTCGACGGACCGCCACGCTTCGCATGACGCCGGTGCTGCACGACGCAGCGACGGCGGTGGCCCGTCGCCACCACCAGAGCCTGAACGAGCTGCTCGTGACGGTGCTGTCGGACCACCCCGAGGTGCGGTGGTGGGTGGCCTTCAACGAGGCGGCGCCCGGCACGCAGCCCCACCAGGCGCAACGGCTGGCCCAGTTGCGCGTGGACATCGACCGGATCCTGGGGAGCGTGCGATGAGCTACCTGACCGAACAGCAGCGGGCGACGCAGGCGGCCATTCTGAACAGCCTGGTGGTCGAGCAGGTGGAGGAGCCGGTGGTGGTGGAGGGGCTCGACGCGGTGTACCCGGCGATGACGGTGACGGTGGGCGTCACGCTCAACGGCCGGCACCACGCGATCCCGGCGACGGAGCAGGCGGACGAGAGCTGGTGGACGATGTACACCCGCCACGGGCGCCTGGACGCGCTGCGCACCTCCATCGACGACGGGCCGGCCTGGCAGGCGTTGAAGCGGCAGATCGTCGCCGACGTGTTCGACGGCGAGCTGATGGCGTTCGAGGACATCTTTTTCACGCAGGACGTGCGCTCGGCGATCGAGGCCCTGGCCAGCGAGGCCGCGTTCAATCACCACCAGCAGCACCACCTGGCGCGGGTGCTCGCGGCCAAGCGGGAGATGGACGGCGCCCGCTGGCAGTGACCCAAGGGCGGAGCGGGGAATGGGAAACGGGGCCATCGGCCCCGTTTGCACATGGTGGCGGTGGGTCGCTCAGCGCTGGGGGCGCTTGGCCCGCTCAGCATCGAGGTTCTGCTTGAAGCGCTGGGCCAGGCTCTGGCCGCCGAACAGCGAGCTGGGGGTGTTCCGGAACACCGCGACGAGAACGACGAGCGCGACGATGATGGCGACGATGTAGAGCATGAAGGTTCCTCCCTGGGTGGTGCCCACCGGGTGGGTGGGCGATGGTCAACACTTAGCAGCATTCCGGGGCACGTCAAGCCCGTGCCCTGGCACGGATGAGGTCACTCGCCGAGGGGCGTCTGGGGATCGCGTTCCTCGACCGTTTCCTGCATAGGGAAGAAGTGGCGGTGGTTCCGGATCATCTCGTCAGCCTTTGCTCGCTCCTCCGGAGTCCAGTTGGCGACCCGTTCAGCGACATGGCGCTTCCAGTCGCCCCCTGCCCCGTAGTTCCAGGCATACGGGACCCGATCCTCCCCGATCTTGGCGCGCTCCATCCGGGCCAGGACCTTGTCGAGATCGCTCAACGCGATCACCGAACCCACGTAGGGCTCGGGGACCTCCTGGCGGTAGGCGTGGGCGGCGGACCGGGCCAGCACGAACCGGCGCTGCAGCACACCCATGGGCCCACGGTAGGTGATCATGTAGGGCGAGCGCAGTTTGCGCAGGAGCCAGCCGTCCTCGCGCTGGGCGTCCAGGTCCCGGAGCTGCTGCACCTGCTGCCGCACATCCAGCAGCGACGAGACGGTGTGGCGAGCAAGTCCGGTGTACGTCTCGAACATGCTCTCGGCCCGTTCGTCCAGCGTGCTGACGATGACCATGGCGGCCATGCGCGGGATGGCGGCACGAGGGTTCGGTTCCAGACCCATCACCAGCTTCACGCACGCGTCCGGGTAGGGGTAGCGCCCCTCCTCGCAGTCCAGCACATCGTTGTGATCCGTTTCCATCGTCTCCTCCTGGTGGTTGTGATTCAGCGGCGCCGGTACGTGGAGCGTTGGCCCCCACGCTGGTAACCGGACGTACGGTTTGAGTTGGAACGGTTCGACCGGCGCGGGTAGCGGCCCGGCGTGCCGTCGTCGCTGGTTCGCTTCGGGCGGTGCTCGAACCAGCCGGCGACCACCGTGGCCAGCAGGGCGAGGACCCACCACCACCCGTCCAGGGCGGCGTAGAGCGCGGCGGTGAGGGCCAGGCCGGTGAGCGCGACGGGGCTCCAGCGGAACACGTCAACGGCGACGAACAGGGGCCAGCGCCACCAGGGCTGACCAACGCGGCGCAGCGCGACGATGGCCAGGGTGTGGAAGGACGGCTTGGCCGCGGCCAGCAGGGCATCGCGGTGCTTCTCGACCGCGGCGCAGCGCCACAGCTTGCGGTGCTTCACGCTGAACTCGATCTGGTCCAGCAGCAGGGTCAGCACGTCGTTCGACGGCTGGTCGAGCTGCGCGGCGCGCTCCAGGAAGGTGTTCCAGGCTTTCTCCCCGGCCCCGTACTGCTGGCGTTGCCAAAAGAGCTTGGCCGACCATCCGGCGGCGGCCACCCGGGACGGGTCGGTAGGATGGGCCATGGCCGTCTGGTAGTGGTGCTGGGCGCGGTGGTCCAGCTCCGGGCGATCCTTCGGGCGTGCATCGTTGGCCAGCACGTGGGCGGCCCGGCCGGCGTAGTAGCGGCCACGGGCGGACCCGAGGGCGGCGGCTTGCTCGAAGTTCGAGAGGGCCTGGCGGGCGTCCCGCATCTGGCCGTCCAGACCGAAGAGGAGCTTCACACCGCGATCCACCTGGTCGTCGGAAGCGGCCCGGGCCTGACGGCTCGGCGGGGCACCGGGATCGACACCGTGTTCGAGGGCGGCCAGGCGCTTCAACACCGCGTTGGCTTGGGACACGCTGACCCAGAAGAACTCGCGGTCGTTGGACACGCGTTGCCCCAGGCGCTGCAGCTCACGGTGCACGTCCTTTTCGGCCTTCCAGCAGTCGGCGAACAGCTCCCAGCTTTCCAGCACGAAGGGCGTGGGCACCCCGGTGGCGCGCGACAGCTCGTCACGGCGGGTGATGGGGTTGCGCTCGGTGCGACCGATCTTCACCTGCCCAGGCATGGACGGGTTCGAGAGCACGTACACGTAGCCGCGGTGGGACCGCTCCGGGATAGGCGCAGGGCCAGGCGTGGTCGGGAGGATCGGACGGGGCTCGTAGGCCATGCGGTCTCCTGGGGGTGTCGTGCTCAGGCTTTCAGGCCGAAGCCGGCGGACCACGACGGGTTGCCGTCGATGCGGTCCATCGTCCGGCTGTCGTAGGCCTTCACCACGCCGTCCTCGGCGTCGTAGGCGTAGCTCACCGGGTCGTAGGCGGCCTTGCTCTCGGTCGCCATGGCCAGGCTGGCCGCGTCGGCCTCGCTGCGGCGCTTCAGGGCAGCGGTCACCACGGCGGCGAGGACCTTGGGGGACACCCCGATCGTGTCGGCCTCGGCCCGGATGAAGGTGGGCACGTGGGCGATGTGGATGGCCTTGCCGCTGGTGAACAGGGTCAGCGCGGTGACCGGCGTGCTGCCGGGCACGTCGACCCGAACACCGGTGGCCACCAGCTTGCGGTAGTGGGCGATGGAGCGGTCGATCTCGTCGCTCCGGCGAACACGGGCGGGCACAGCAGCCACGGTGGCCGGGACAGGAGCGGGCAGGCTCTCGGGGGTGGGGATGACAATCAGGTCGTTCATGATGGGGTATGGGTAAGGGTCGGGGTGGTGGTGCAGGGGTGGCAACCGCTGCGGGTCGTGAGGTGATTAGCCCGTGCCAGGGCACAACCACGGGTGCGAACGTTGAGCGGGTTCAGGTGGTGCATGGTGCTCTCGGTCAGGTGTGGATTTGCGAACCTCCTACTCTCAACCTAGCAGGGTCTATCGGTCGGTCAATAGCTATAGCCCCGTAAAAGGGGCGATTCCAGGATTTATTTGCAGGGGTCGTGCGCGGGCGCGTCGAAACCCGGGCAAAAAGCAGGGGGCGGGTGCCTTCGGCCCGTGGTGGCGGCGAATCGACGTGCCAGGGCACAGGGGCGTCAGCAACGCGAAGGGGGCCGTGAGGCCCCCAGATCAGGTGGTGGTGGCGATGCTCAGGCGAGCGTGCCGGTCCGGTTGGCGTTGAACGAGGCGATCGTGGCGCGCAGCCGGGCACCGGCTTCGGCCTGCGTGAACGCCGGACGGGCCGGGCGGATCCAGGTGGGCTGCACCTCGTGGTCCAGCTCGATGGGCAGCGCGTGCGAGGCGTGGCGACGCGCGCCCAGGACGAAGCCGAGGTACGCACCGCCCAGGACGAGGGCGACGCTCGCCAGCAGGACGAGGGCCTCGAACAGGCAGGCGAGCAGCGGGTGGGCGATGTAGAACGGAACGGTCAGCGGGTGCACGGTGGTCTCCTCCGGTGTGCGTGGGCCGCAGGGCGCGGCCCGGGGTTGAACAACAAGGTGAATCGGGTGGTGGTCTCCTGGTCGAGGGCTGGGTCAGCGGATCACGTGGCTCGCCGCGCGCAGTGCGCCGCGGTGCAGGCTGAACAGCGCGGCGGCGAGGCGATCCTTCGCGGGCCAGTTCTTCGCGCAGATGCCCTTGTAGACCGCGATCTGGCGCATCTGGGCCGGGATCCGTTCCTTCGCGGCATCACGGCGGCGCTGGACCTCCGGCAGGGTGTCCATCACCGCCATCACGAGCTGGTCGTGGGTCATCGGCATGTTGGCCAGCGGCGGGTTGAACAGCGACAGCCACTGGCGCAGGTCTTGGTCCGGATGGGCTTGCGCCTCGGCCTTGGTGGGCAGCGGGTTACGGTTCGGGTCCTGCATCGACGCCGGCAGCGGCAGGATGGCCAGACGGATGCACGCATCACGGGACACCAGCGCCGGGTTGACCGCCACCTCCTGGGCGACGACCTGCTCCGGCGTGAGGGGCGCGGGCCCGGCGTGCCGGTGCAGGAACTTGGTCACACCGACGGTGGCGGCGAACAGCACGCACAGGCCGGCGAGGAGGGCAGCGCCCTGCTGGATACGAGGATCGAGTTGCATATCAGTACAGGGCCTCATGGATGGCTTGCTTCGGGTGGGCGAAGAACTGCGCGCCTTGCGTGAAGATCCCTGGTGCGCACAGGTTCATGCGGTGGTCGAGCTGGTCGGTTTGGAGCCCTTCCGGGTCGAGCTGGTCGTACACGACCGCGCCCGGGCCCAGAGCGCTGCACTCGTAACCGCCCTCGATCCACCAGTGGCCCCAGGACATCGCCATCGTGGCCAGGAGGACGGTGGCGAAGAGTCCGAGCACGGCAAATCCCGCGATGAAGAAATAGCCATGGCGTCGGCAGTCCTTCAGTTTCCACTCGGTTTGCTGGATGTCACCAGGCTGAAAGTTCGGGGATTCGACCTGCTGTTCACGACCCTCCCGACGGGCCAGTCGGTAGGCGTCCCACGTCCGGACCATGTAATCGAGGTTGTTTTGCAGAAGGGTTCGCAGTTTCCGATGGATCCAGAACCGGAAGCTCAGCAAGGCCAACGCTACCAGGACGAACACCAGCACAAGCATCGCAAGGGAGGCCGTGCCCTGTGGATCGAGGAGCGTCGGGTAATAGGAGTGCCCGGCCCAGTACGCGTAGGCGGGAACGGTGGTGCTCTGCATGAGGTCTCCTCCTCGGTGATGCCCACGCAACGCGTCGGGCCATGGTCTACACTTAGCAGCATTCTTAGTCGTGTCAACCCGTGCCAGGGCACGGACAAGCCCGGATATATTCCGGGCTTGTCGATGGGGTCAGGCAGCGACCTTGGTGGGGTCGTTCGCGGCGCGTTCGATCTTCTGCCGCTTCTCCAACTCGTCGTACACCGTCGAGATGCCCTGCTGCAGGGCGAAATCACGGATTTGCTGGACCGAGAGCTTGCCGTAGGTCATGCAGAGGTCTCGACGAGGGTGGCCGCCACGCTTGACGGAGATCATCGCCGAGTATTGGTGGTCCAGGAACTTCCAATCGCCCTGGGGGAAGAGGTCGATGTCCGTTCCGAGGAGGCCAGCCTGGTCCCTGTTCTTGACGAAGAACCTGGGGGGGTGGTAGTCGTCGTGTTTGACGGCACCACCCATGAAGTTCCAGCTCAGGGCACCGGCGACACGACGGGTCAGCCCCGCAGCAAGCGACGCGGTTCCACGGACAACCTCCCAGAGGTTGGTGGTGACCGCGCCGACGGAGAACATCAACGCGAGCTTCATCAACGACCGCGGCAGGCGCCCGGACCGATCGTCCTTGTTCTTCAAGTGCTCCCGGTCGTGACTCGTCAGGATGACGTCCGTCGGACGGCTCAGGTTGTAGCGCAGGCGTTTCAGCATCGCCAAACGCTGGCCCGGATTCAGCTCACGCTTGCCGACCCCGAGGGCTGCCTTGGCCTCCCCGTGAGCGCGTTCAAAATCGTTGGAAAGGATCGATTTGAGCGCCCCGGACAGGTAGTAGCTGTAATCGAACACCCGCTGCTTCTGCAGGCGATCGTTGGCGTAATCGTGGCTTTCGGGCGAGGACTTCATCATGCACCACGACATGAAGTTAGCCAGGAAGGCCTTGGAGGCATCCTGACCCAGACGGTCGTTGAACGCGTTGACCGTTTGGGACGCGAACACGCAACGCAGGCCCAGGCTACGGGCAATGGACAGCAGCTCGCTTTCCTCGGCGGTGCGACCCTGGCCCAGCAGGATCTGCGCTTCGTCGGCCACGCACATCAGCGGGCGCTGATCCGGCCACTTGGTCTTCCAGTCCCCGACGATGCCACGCATCTTGACCGCGTTGAACACGCGCTTTTTGGCGAGCATCGTGATGATTCGGCCGGCGTCTTCATAGAGCGTGTCCGGCAAGGAGATCCCCACGACGGCCCCGCGCATGCAGGCCAGCACGTCGCAGCCGTGTTCCATGTAGCACCAGTCCATGAGCTTTTCGTTGCTCATGATCGGCTCGAACATGGTGGACAACGTTCCCAGGATGTCGGCGCGCAGCTCGGCCCGTTGCTTCGGCAGGTGGAAGGACGCAAACTTCAGCGCGGCTCGGATCAGCTTGCCGCGAGGGTTGTTCGCCTTCATGTCCGGGTGATTCCGAAGCCACCCAACGAGACCCGCTCCCCCGGCGGGGTCGGGGCGCCCGACGGCAGCGGTACCTGTCCGGTCTTGGGATCCGGCACCGGCGGGGTGGCGCTGATGAACATCGAATCTTCCATGTAGGACATGGCGAAGTCGTTCAGGGCCGCGAAGTGCCAGAAGTAGAGGCGTTGGGCGGAGGCGAACGGCTCCGGCACGTCCTGGTCGGTCTCTTTGCGCCATTCGACATACTCTTGCCAGTTCTTCCAGCTCGTGCCGTCGCTCTTTGCCGGTTTCGACTGGATCTGGCGGTCCAGGTCGTCGGACCATGCCTGATAGTTCTTGTAACCCTTCTGCACAGCCTTGGCTTCCAGCTCCGACATCTCCATCTGCATGCAGGCCCACAGCAGGCGTGCCGAGTGACGCAACCAGTTCCCCGAACTGACGGTCCAGAAGCTCTTCATGTCGCTGGTATCGTTGCTGACCGCCAGGAGGGCAGTCGTTACCTGGTCGGGCGTCATGCCTTCGATCAGCGCCATGGGCTGACCGTCGTCTTCCGGCGAGACCTTGATGATGGTCAGGACCTTGTCCAGACCTTGCGCACGCAAGGTCTTGATCACGTCATCGGGGAGCGAACCCTTCCCGTCGAGCAGGAGCGCCCCGCCGCAGTTTTCGAACCGGCCGTTGCGATACTGTCCATAAGCCAGCCACTGCTGGATCATGCTGAGCATGAGATAGGTCTTACCCCCTCCGGTCCCGCCGATCACCATCATGTGCGTGCTCAGGTCTTCGTGGGCGGACAAGGCCATGGGCATGCCCTCATCCGGGGCCATCGGGTCACCCTTGAACTTCAAGTGACCGTTTGCCGTCCCGAGCACGATGACCGGGCCGTTCCTTGCGAAGTCCGCCGCCACATCGATCTGCTTGACGCGCATGGTCATGGCAGAAGAGTCGTCCGGCGCCTCGTACGTATCCGGGAGTTCGAAGAGGCGATCCTTAGCCGAGCGGTTGGCGATCACCGATTCGAGGAACGGGCGGCCCAACATCAGGGCATTGCCCAGAGCGACAACGGGCCCAGCGAAGTCGGGGAAATACGAGGCGGCGGCGGTTTGCACCGCGAGGATTCCCAACGTGTATTGAGCGGTCGGGCGGATGATGTAGCGCCAGTTTCGGCCGAGCAGGGCCAAAGTTCCGACGGCGTACGCGGCTTGGGTCAAGACGAACCCGGGCAGACCCATGTAGCCAGCGGCCATGGCCGCCTGCGATGCGACGGTGATCAACGGGTGGGCGTAGAGCAGTGCGCTCTCGGCCAGGCTCGACCCACCATAACCGATCTCGCAGTCATCCCCTTCGACCTTGAGGAGCTGAACAAGTGGCGTACCGCTCCCCGACACCGCGGTGTCGCCCATCATGTCTTGCAGGTCGAACGGTGCTGCGTTGGTGATCGGGATCTTACGCCGGAAATATTCGGCGCATTGCATCTGCGCGTTCTTGCGAATCCGATCACCAGCACGACCCAGGAGGCCCGTGTAGGCCGTTTTCGTGGCCACATTCTTGTCCATCATGGTTCCTCCCGTGGGTCAGTTGAAGTAGTGCTGCGCCGCCGTTGCCAGCGCCTGGGTGTAACCGTCGGTGAGCGCAAAGCTCGCGGCGACCACCAGCACACCCACGATCAGCATCCTGCGCGACAGCCACACTCGGATGTCCCGACGGATGAGCTGCTCCCGCACGTTCGTGCGCAGACCAGATCGCTGGGAGCGTTCGGCCGCGACGTAATAGAAGCTCTCCCGAACGCGCAAAGCCTGCGGCGATCCGAACACCGCCCGACCGATGATGTCGAACACCTTGCTGCGCCAGGAAATCTCGTCGGGGAACATGCCGTCGTCGGTGAGGGTGACCTGCTCGCGAAAGGGCTTGGATGCGACGTGTCGGTTTTTCAGGCTCAAGGTCTCCTCCGGAGGGCGTTCGGTGCATTGCTCGGCTTCAATCTGGCAGGTCCGACAGGCTTGTCAAGCGTACCGACGTTAAAACTCGGGGTGCCGTGGCACCCCTTGTGAAACCACCTTACCGTTGAAGATTCGCCTTCGCCCAGGAGTCCAGCTTGGCGTTCGCTGCGTTGATTTGGGCCTGTTCGAGCGCACGACCGTTCACGTGACGCGTGACCGGAAGACGATGGGCCACGGGCGGGGCGGCCGGCTCGGCCGCGGGGGCACGGGCAGGCACAGAGGCAGGCACAGAGGCAGGCACCGGCACCAGTGCGCGCGTCGCTGCAGGTGCGCGCGGCGGCACAACCACCGGTGCTGGGGCAGGCGTCGGAACGGCTGGTGCCGGAATCGTCGGGGCAGGGGCCGGCACGGCAACCGGATCGGAACCGCTCGTGCCAATCCACACGCCAGAAACGATCACGACGACCGCGGCTACGCCGATCCCGATTGGCTTGATGAAGCGCTTCACATCGGGCATACGAACACCGTTCGGGCGGGCCCTCCAGGCGTCGTCGTGGGCGTCACCTTCAGGCGCAACCATGGCCGCGTTGAAGCGGTTGGCCATCATCGCCAGGTGCTTGCTGCCCTCGTCCAGGGCCTTCGCCACGCCTGCCAGGACCTCTTGAAGCGCCGGACCGTCACGCCCGCTGTTTTGAAGCTGCAGGTAGATTTGGGCCAACCGCTCGTGCGCGGCCTTGTACATGTGCTGAGCCACAGCACGATCGGTAGAGTTCGATGCAAGCTCGGCGTGCCGATACGACAAAAGTGCCTCGGCCATCACCGTCGTTTCCTTGGCCGCACGCGCCTGCAGATCGTAGACGTCGAGGTGCGCACGGAAGTAAGCGATGATGGACTCGGCGTGGTTCATGAACGTGGTGACGCCTTGGATCACATCGGGATCCGGAGCCGAACTTTCGAGCCTGTACGCTTCGAGCTTTGCGCGAAGGTCATCCAGGGCGGGCTGAGCCACTGCAAGTCGACCTTGCACAACAGCGGGGTCGAGGTCTCCGTCCTCGAAGGGGGTCATAGCTTCGGAGAGGCTGTCAACGGCCCGAGTCACCTGACCTCCCAAACCCTCCGATGGCATCGTCACCTTACGGGGCCTCATCGGCTCGCCATCGCCAGCATGAGGTTCGACGACAGACTCGACGACAGACTGGGCGGGTTGGGCGACCGGGGCGGTGGATTCAGGAGGAGCAACGTCAACATCGACGTCGCCTGTCATCCCTTCGAGCATGGCGAACGCGTCCACGTCCACATCCCCGCTGTCGACGAGGGGCTCGGGTTCCAAAACCTGAGCGATCGGTGCAGCCACTGCGGCAGGAGCCGACTGGGGGACTGCCGTGGCATGCGCGACGCTCGCGCTTTGCTGCGCATTCAGAACCATCGTATCGACGTGCTGGGCACCCTTTTCGATCTCGGCACGCAGGGCGTTGAGACGCTCGGTGATCTGGGCTTCGGCCTCGATGGCCTGGTCAGCGTCCACGACCTCGTCGGGCTGGCTGAACCGCTCGGTCGGCTCGCACCCTTCGGCTTCAGCGGCTTCGACCGCCTGGCGCCATGCGTGTCGGGCATCCCGGTAGGCCTGCTTGCCGTCGTTGGCGCTTTTGAGCTTGGCCTGAAGCTGCGTGTCTTCCGCGAACGCAACGGTCATCTGGCCGGCGGGCTGCTTGCGCAGGTCGGCCATGAGCTGGCCGGCCTGTTCCAGGTTCAGGTTCTGCATGAAGATCGTGGTGAGCTGGCGCTGCACTTCGTTGAACGCATCGAGCGTGCTTTGCGCGGCCTCGACGTAGTCCTTCGCGGCCATGGCCACCAGCACTGCTGCGTTGCCGAGGTCGTCCCAGGCGTAGCTGACCGCGGTTTCCAGCGCTTTCTTGTCCATCGTCTGTCTCCTCCAGAGATGTTGGAATAGGGCAGGGCGACCGGCGGGCCGCCCTGGACGTCCGGCCGATCAGACGGACGGGACCGGCGTCAGCACGAGCTTCGCCTTCGCGGGCGAGGTCACGGTGTGCACCACGTACGACGTAGCCTTGTTGCTGTTCGGGATCGCAGCGTCCAGGATCCCGCGGACCCAGTTCGCGTCACGCGCCATCACGTACACGCCGATGGTCACCGGCTTGTCCGACTTGCTCGCCAGCTCGCCGGCCTTGCCGATCAGCGCGGCAACGCGCGGGTCGTGGGACTTCATGCCGGCGGGCGGCAGGCCGATGTCGGTGTGGTACCAGGCCGGGATTTCCTTGCTGGTCGGCTTCCCGTCCTTGTCGTGGTCGTGGACCATCTGGGTTGCCACGACGGCCTGCTGCTGCGCGTTCATCGCGGTCAACTGGTCCTGCAGGACCTTGGCGCCCGCACGGGCGTTGTCGAGCTGCTTCTGCACCGAGGCGGCGTAGCTTTCGGCGCCCAGCAAAACAGCACCACCGGCGCAACCGATCCCGGCGCCGGCCAGGCCATGGCCCGTGATCACGCCGATGACACCGCCGACCGCGGCGCCACCCAGGCAACCGAGGGCTGCACCCCCGGCTGCAGCGGCACCGCTCTGGTTCGAAATGCCGAGGTGATGGCCCAGCGATTCGCTCGTGTCGTTGATCGACGCGCAGCCGGCGGTGAGGCTGACCGACGCAGCAAGGGCCACGAACGTGACCGAGGTTTTGAGGGTGTTGCGCATGGGGTGGATCCTCCCGAACGTTAGGGCCGTGCTAGGCCGATCCCCCACATCTAGCAGCTTCAGGGGGTATGTCAATCTGTGCCCTGGCACGGATTAAAACACCTGGAAAAGGCGGGCGATCCGGCTTCGCCCCGTCACCAGGGGAAGGTGGCGAACGGGAGCGATGGGCACAAAAATGCCCCGGGGCGAACCCGGGGCAGGGGCCCTGCCCATGCCGGACAGGGCGGGAGGAGACGTTGCGGATCAGCGGCGGCGCTCGTACTCGTCGTCAAGGCTCAGCTTCAGCTCGCGGCGCTTGCCAAGATCCTGGGCGGGGCCCGTCTGGGTCTGGCTCACGCCTTGCGCCTGGTTCACCGGCGGCAGGCCCAGGCGTGCACGCTGCGCGGCTTCGGCCTTCGGACCACGCAGCTCGAGGCTTTCCCACAACTGCTTCGCCGCGTCGCTGTTCTCGCGGACACGGTCGTTGTGCTCGTGGACCTGCGGGGCCAGCGGCTTGTTCGGATCCACCACGATGGGCGCCGCGTCCTTCCGGTCCTGCGTGGCAGCGCCACCGGTCCAGGACATGAGGCTGTCCAGGGCCTTCGCGGTGCCAGTAACCTGCTGCTGCGGCGCTTGCACGCCCGACTGGCCCGGCGGCAGCAGCTTGGCCTCGCGCTCGACGATGGGGCGCTCGGCCTGCTGGGCCGGCGCGGCGGGGGCACCCACCACGCGGACCGGCTCGCGATCGCCACCCGTCCACGACATCAGGCTGTCCAGAGCCTTGGCGGTGCCCTCGACCTCCTGCTGCGGCGCCTGCACGTTGGCCTGGCCCGGGGGCAGGAGCTTGGCCTCGCGCTCGGCGATCGGACGGTCGGCCTGGTGGGCCGGCTCCGCCACCGCGCGGGCGGACTCGCGGTCCTGCGCGGCAGGGCCACCCGTCCACGACATCAGGCTGTCGAGGGCCTTGGTGGTGCTGGTGGCGTCCTGCTGCGGCACGTGCGCGTTCGACTGGCCCGGGGGCACGAGCTTGGCTTCGCGATCGACGATCGGCGCGGCGACCTGCTGCTCCTGCGGCGCGCGCTCGGCCGGCGGGGTGGTGGCCATCAGCGGCGTGGCTCCGACCGGGCGCAGGTCCTCGGCCTTGCCCACGCTGACCGTGGACGGGGCAACCACCTGCGCTTCGGCGACGGGCTGGACCGCCTGCACCGTCTGCACCGGCTCCACCGTGGCGGCGGCCGGCACGAGCGTGGCCTGGCCCTGCTCACCGCGACCCTTCTGCTGGTCCTGCTCGGCGTTCTGCGCCTGGGCTTGGGCCCAAGTGTCCAGACGTGCGGCGAGGCCACCGTTCTGGCGATTCGGCAGGCGGGCTTCGATCGGCACGAGCTGGTGGCCGTGCTCGCGCACGAACGCCTGGGTCTGCGCTTCCAGGTGCTCGTGCAGCGCGTCGTTCACGAACGCGCGATCGTCGGGCGAGATCGGGCCGCCCATCGCGTTGTTCAGGCGCGCACCGGCGGTCATATGGTTGATGGCCGGGCTGGTGGCCCCGTCCAGGCTGTTCGCCTCACGGTTCCACGGCGCGACCCCTTCGACGGTCTGGCCGCCCATGGACATGCTGTACGCGACGCCGTGCTGCGTGAAGCCCTTCACGTTGATCGAGTTGAACCCTTCGTTCAGCACGTCGGCGTTCA
Organism: Burkholderia stabilis; assembly: GCF_001742165.1. Taxonomy (NCBI): domain Bacteria; kingdom Pseudomonadati; phylum Pseudomonadota; class Betaproteobacteria; order Burkholderiales; family Burkholderiaceae; genus Burkholderia; species Burkholderia stabilis. The sequence goes on from NZ_CP016442.1 coordinate 168,866, forward strand.
ACGAGGCGGCCGGCGCGTTCATGGCGGCCTGGATCCCCGCCTGGCGCTGGGCCTCGGCGGAGAGTTCCTCCTGGGCGACGACCTTGGTCTGCTCGGCCGCGGCGCTGGCCAGGGTCGTGGTCGACCCGGCCTTCTGGTCGCGCGCCATCGGCTGGTAGTGCTCGGGGTTCTGGACGCTCGCGTCCAGCCACGAGGCCATGCGTTCCTCGACGGTCAGGGCCACCTCCTGGCGGATCTTGCCGTGCAGGGCTTCGTGCGCCTCGCGCTGCTGCGTTTCGTGGGCCACGAAATCGTGCGGGGCGGCCGACCAGGTGGACTGGGGCACCACCCGCTGCTCACCGTTGGCGAGCTGGACGGTCTTCGGTTCGGTGCGGTACGCACGCAGCTCCACGGTTTCGCCGATCTGGACCCCGCCGACCTCGATGGCCTTCGCCAGGTCCTTGCCCCAGACGGTGTGCTTCTCACCGTCCCGGCCTTCCACCACGGCGAACGGGGAGGGCTTGGCGCCTTCCCGGTCCTGGTACGGGCGGACACCCTGCTCGAGCAGCGTGCCGCGGGCGTAATGCTCGCTGGCCGTCCGGGCGTAATCCGGTTGCGGCACGAACGGCAGGATGCCCTGGGCCGCGGCCAGTTCCTTCTCCTTCGCCTGGTTCGCCAGCGCATCGTGCTTCGCGCGCTGCTGGGCGTCGTACTGCTCGAAGTTGTGCGGACGGGCGCTGAAGTGGACCGCCGTGGCGGGGTACTCCTCGCCGGTCTTCTGGTCGAGCTTCATGTAGTTGGTCGTGTCGCCGCGCAGCTCCACGGTCATGCCGGGAAGCACGTTGCCCTCTTGCAGGGCGCGCGGAACGTCGTGGCCGTAGATGCGGCGCACGTTCCCCTCGCGGTCCTCGATCGACGCGTACGGCATCGGGTCCTGGCCGTTGATCTTGATGTCGTCGACCCCGTGATCGACCAGCTTCCCGCGGGCGATGACCACCGCGTCGGTCTTCTGGTAATCGGGCTCGGGCACGAACGGCTGGGCAACGGCCGCCTCCTGGGCCTTCTCCTTCGCCTGGACCTTTTCCAGCTCGACGCGGACGGCGTTCTGCGCCTCCTGCAGCTCGTGGACCTTGGCGTTCTTCGCGGCGACCTCCTCGGCGTGCGCCTTCGCGATCGCGGTGCGGATCTCCTGCGGCGCGGTGAACTCGCTGCGTTCGAGCGGGGTGACCTGCAACGGCTTGAACCCGATCATGGACCGGCGGCGGCCCACGATCAGCTCGCCCTGACCGGTCATCAGGGTCATGAACAGGTGGCCCTCGCTGGGCACGGTCCCCAGCACGGACGCACCGACTTCCTTGCGCGCCACGAGGCGGCCATCCTCGCGGGTGTCCTCGCGCTTGACCCAGTTGTACTGCTCCTGCACCGTGGCCCCGCTGCTCAGGTCACGGTCCGGGTCGGTGATCGGGTGACCGTGCTTCACGTCGTAGGCGAACAGGGCCCCGAAGGCCTCACGCGCCATTTCGCGGTTCGCCGCAACCTGGTCGGGCGTCCCGCGGAGCAGGGCGGAACGCTCGGCGTTGAACGACGCGTGCTCGGCGGCCTTCACCAGGTCCAAGCGGATGGTGTCCGGACCGGTGCTGTTCATCCGGCTGACGTACATGGCCTCCTCGTGGGCCTTGTACGCGTTGTCCAGCGCCACGAACGAGTCGGTGCGGCTGGTCCCTTCCGGGAGCGCCTTCACGAACGCAGCGGCGTCGAACAGACCCAGACGCTCGCCCTTGGCGTTCTTCACGAAGCCGTCCGGGGCGTCCTCACGCGGGCTCATCGCCACGTTGTTCGCCGGGTCGGCGTAGCGGGCACGCCAGGAGTCGTAGACGGCCACGCCCCACTTGCCCGGGTAGTTGTCCCACGGGCCGGTCGGCACGCGCTCGGGCGCAGCCACCGTTTCCGCAGCCTGGGCGGGAGCACCGTCCTGGACCTTCGCGGCCGGGGTGGTGGTGGCCGTGGCCGTGGACGAGGAAGCAGGGGCCTGGGCCTGCTCGACCTGCTCGGTTGCGGCGACGGACGGCGTGCTCGACGGGGCGAGCGACGGCGAGGCCGGTGCACGCGCGGCGACCGGCTGGGCACGCTGCTGGGTGGTGGCCTGGGCCTTCGCCGGCGCCGGGGCGGTCACGCCCAGCGTCTTCTCGACGGCATCGTTCACCATCTGGCGGCTGGGCAGGTCGGTGGGGGCGAACACGGCGACCAGATCCTCCTCGGCCTGCTGGCGCGCGGTGTCACGCTCGGCGGCTGGCAGGTGGTCGACGAACGGCGTCAGCGCGTCGAGCAGACGCGCCTTGAACCCCTGTTCGAACAGGTCGGCACGCGTGATGCCGTTGGGCACCTCGACGCCCGGGGCGATGACGTCGTTGTTGGCGGCGATCGCGACGTCCAGGGCCGACTGGCGATGCTCGGCCGTGGGCAGGTTACGTTCGTACGCGTAGGCGCTGAACGCCTGTCCCGTCGGCGTGTTGTCGAACCGCTCCAGCAGCTCGTCCTGGCGCGGGGCCACCTCGTGCCAACGCAGGTCGCGGTCCTCGGCGGCTTGCAGGCGCTCGTCGAGCTGCGGGGTGAGGTCGATGCCGGAACGCTCTTCGAGGAGGCCCAGCGCGTGCTCCTCGAACTGCTGGTAAATCGACGCGTCCGGGGTGTCGACCGGGCGGGTCTCCCACACCCAGGCCACCGCATCGTGCACGACGGACGCGCGGTGCTCGTCGAACAGCGCACGCTCGTCTGCGGTCAGCCCGGTGGCCAGGTCGGTCAGCAGGTCTTCCGGCATCTTGTCGGTGATGTTGTGCAGTTCCATCGCGTAGTTCGACGGCCACGATTCGGGCGCGTCGACGTAGAACTGTTGGGAGAGGGCGAACCCTTCCGGGCTGCGCCAGTCGACCCCATGCTCCTTCGCCACGGGCTCGAGGAACGTGTGCGAGATCGTGTGGTGCAGCGTGTCCTGCAGGCGATCGGGCACGGTGTGGGCCAGGAAGTCGCCGATGGTGTCGGGGGTCGGGCGTTCGTGCAGCAGGTTCCCGCGCAGCGCTTCGGCCTGGGCCTTCGTCGCCTCGGCGTTCAGATCACGGTCGAACGCATCCGGGCCGTCGGTGTAGCGCTGACGCAGCCAGTCGGCGGTGGGCGAGGTCTGGAACCGTTCCATGTAGCGCTGGAACTCCGCCTTCGACGCGTCGCTGGCGGCCATGGCCGTCAGCTCGAACACGTCCTGAGCGCTGGACTGCTCCAGCGGCTTGGACGCGGCGGGCGCCGGCGCGGTGCGGGCGGTCTCCACGGCGCGGAACTCGCGCACGCGGCCCCACAGGTTGCTCACGCGTTCCTGAACGGAACCGAAAAGGCCCGGACGGGCGTTCTGCTGGTCGGCCATGCTGTCTCCCCCTGTACTGTACGTGGCGGGCGCGCGAACGCGTCCGATCACCCCAGGGTAGCGGCTTTTCGAGCGGGCGCAAGCCCTGGGTGCAACACGTTGGCCCGTGCCTTGGCACGGCTTGAAATCCGGGGCTCCAGACGAAAACGAGGGGGCATGGCGCCCCCTCAAATCGCAACGCTTCACCCCTGAAACGTCGCGTCCCCTTGCTCTTCAGATCCAGCGGGGCGGTCAGGCGGCCCACTGCCCGTAACGCTTCCCCTGGGCTTCACGGCGCCAGGCCTGGCGGTTCGCGGCCTGCTCCCGTTCGTTTTCCCGCACGGCCTGGTGGCGGGCCCGGTTCCCCTTGGGCGAGCGCAACATGCGCTGCACCCCGTAGGCCTCGGCGAGCTGTTGAACACGCTGTTTGGTGAGCAGGCCGTCGTCGGCGAGACCGTCGAACAGATGGGCGGGCATGTCAGGCTCCTCGCTGGTTGTGGGGCCGTGCCGTGGCACGTCTTGCATACCTTCAACCTAGCGGGATCTGTGGGCGTGTCAAGTGTCCGGCCGAGGTCTGATCAGCGGCTCGCTGGTCGCAGCCAGCATGAGGAGGTGCGGCGGTGCACAGGAGTGGGTTTGGAGCGGGCGCTTAAGGTTTTTCGTGAGCCGCCGTAAACGCGCTCAGAGGGCGGGTGGTCCCTTTGAGGGACTGCTGGCATGGAGTTATTCCATGCAGGAGACGACGTTCAACGTCGTTGCGATTCAACCAAGCACGGAGCAAAGAACACAAATGGCATATCGACACGACCCGGATCTGGAGTTTCTGGGCAAGATGAAATCGAGCGATCTGAACGACCTGGTGCGTTGCTTGACCCACGATAAGGATGGCAGCGCGAGGTTAACCGAAGAGCTGACGATGGCGGACGATTACAAGAAGTACGCCCCGGACCACGGGAAATACTGGCAACTCATCGCGGCCGAGGTGCAGTGCTTCGGAGGCAACACGTTCGCCACCATGTTCCGTGGTGGTAAGGGCGTGTTGTACAAAGAGGTGCTCTGCGACGTGTGCGATAAGATGGACGTGAACTACAACGCCAAGGCTTCTGTCGAGACGATCGAGGGCAACTTGCTGATGAAGATTTTGCAGGACGCGCTCGCGAAGATGACACCCGAGCAGCTCCGCGAGCTGGCCAAGGAACTGGGCATCAAGGACTTCGCGAACATCACGTCGCCGGCGCTCGTGATGGTCTTCCAAACGATCTTCCGTGCGGGCGGCTTCAAGTCCTACCAGCTCACGTTGATCGTCGTTAACGCGGTGTTGAAGGCCCTGATCGGCCGCGGGCTCTCGTTCGGTGGAAACATTTTGCTGACCCGCACGATGGCGATTCTCACCGGCCCGGTCGGCTGGATCATCAGCGGCGTCTGGACGGCGGTGGACATCGCTGGTGCCGCGTATCGCGTGACCATCCCGGCGGTCATCCAAATCGCTGCACTTCGGCAGCAGCAGATGTACGGCGACATGGCCGACCAAGTGAAGTTTGGCTAACAGACGGGCGGGGGCGTTCAGCCCTCCGTGCCCTCCTGAGCGGCGATGAACAGGTCCAGGTGGTGGCGGAGGTAGACCGCCTGGCGCTTCGTCGGTTTCTTGCGCAGCGGGGCGGGCACGCCCACGAGCGCGCGGTCCTTCGCCGACAGGACGTCAGACACAAGCATGTCCCCGGTGTCCGGGTCGAACGCGATCAGGTGGTTGTCGAACAGGCGGTCCAGGTTGGCGATCAGGGGGAGCCCGTTGGCCGGGTCCAGGCGCTGATCGTCGTCCGCGTCGACCCAGGCCATCGCGTGAGAGGCGACGAGCAGGGTGCCGACCGAGCACCCGGTGACGGCGCAGGCACCGCCCCACTGAGCGAGCAGGTCGGCGCGGTAGCGGCCCTGACCCATGCGCGCCTGTACGAGGGCTTGGCGCGTGGTGGTCTGGTCCGGCGCCGGGTAGCGGGCGTCGATGTCGTCGAGGTCCTGGGCAAGGCCGGGACGAGCGTTCTCGCTGTACAGCGCGATGAACTCGTCGACCGGCACGCGGCGCTCGACCACGGCGAACTCGAAACCGCTGGCATCGGTGACCACCCGGTTGAGCTTGTAGAGCACCGAGGCGTCGTAGAGGTAGGGCTGGGTGTTGTCCGACCCCTCACCGTGCCGGAGAACCGCGTAGACGGGCGATCCGAACTGGATGCGGGCGATGTTCTTTTGCCGCTCCCGGCGAGCGGCGGTGGCGGGCTTCACCCAGGGCGGAGGGGCCCAGACCTCGATCATTTCGGTCCCGTCCTCGGCGGTGATGAGGCGCTTGGACCACAGTTTCATCACCACCGCTTGCGCTTGGCCGCTCGATGGCCACTCGTCGGTGTACGCGTCCCACGACCACGTGCGGTTGGTCATGAACAGGCCCAGCGTGTCGATCAGGAAATCGTTGATGCGTTGCGCGTTGCGCTCCATGCTACCGCCCCCGTGGTCATCGCCGACCGGTGGTCCGGCCGTGCCTGGCGATGATACCGGACGGCACCGGACCCTTCGGGAAACTGCCGGGGCTCACGCCCAGCACCCGAACAGTGGCGGTCGCCCACCCCAACCTCGCCGCAGGCTTGGGGCTGGGCCCCATGCGAGAAGCCCGGCGCTGGGCCGGGCTGGGAGGGGGGCAACGTGGGGCGGGGACGTTAGGCGCGGGCGGGCCCGTGGCCATGCTCCGAGGGCTTGCCAAAGTGGTCGGAGAAGTCCTCGATCTCCGGCAGCGGCAGCTTTACCGACGCGGTGTCGCGGGCCCCGGCCACGGAGAGCGACACGGACGGGACCCCGTCGGCGCGCATGCGCACGAGGCGGGCGCGGTTGCCGGTCGAGTCCTTCGGGGCGCGGCGATTGTTCTCCGGGGCGCCGATGTCGATCCCCTTCGAGGCCTGCAGGTCACGGCGCAGGCGCTTCCAGAACTCGTTCGCTTCCACCGGGTGACGACCGTTGTCAGCGCAGAAGTCGCGGTACGCGCGGTAGACCACCACCTTGTCCGCCCACTGGTTCGGGTTGGCCGGCTGACCGGCGTCCACCACGTCCGCCCATTCCAGCGCAGTGTCGTTCGACTTGCGCAGGGACACCTTGTGCGAACGGACCTCCTCGGGCAGCTCGTCGTCGCTCATGAAACGGCCGCGCTTGGTCAGCGCGATGAGGCCGGCCAGCAGCCAGTCCAGCGCGATCGCCATTTCCGCCGGGCTTTCGGTGATCAGGCGGTCGAGGTCCGGGATCTGGTCCTCGGCGCGGATCGTCTGCGTGAACGGCACGTTGGCGATGCGGCGCAGGAACCCGTGGGACATGTCCGAGAAGCCCATGGCTTCGTTCATAGCCAGCACCCACGAGGCCCGCGGCTTCACCGTCAAGGGCACGCGGTTCTTGCGGTTCACCGACACCGGGTCACGGGCCACCCACGCCTTGAACAGGTTCTCGTTGATCGGGCGCTTGCGCGGGGGCGCTTCCGACACGGTGACCAGCGTGGCGTGGACCAGCGGCTCGGTGTTGAACTCGCCGTCCAGACGCGAGAGGTCGAATGCCACCGGGTTGGCGTGGAAGCACGACAGGATCTGCAGGCAGAGGCTCTTACCGTTGGCCCCGGATCCCTCCAAGATGATGGCCTTCTGCACGTTCATCGTGGAGAGGGTCGACCCGAAGCACTCGGCGAGGTAGTCGCGCATCGCCGGGCTCGGCTGGACCTGCGTGATGAAGCGGCCGAAGCGGCTCTCCGGGTTCAACGGGAGCAGGGCGTACGTGCCGTCCGCACCGACGCGCGACCAGTCGATCGACGCGTTGACGGCGTGCGTGACCCCGAACGACGGGTCCGGCCGGTGGGCCTTCACCAGCCCGGACGGCTGCACCTCCAGCAGACCGTCCTTCAACGGCACGAGCACCCCGGTCGACTTCGGCGGCACGGGCAGGGGCTTGTGCCCGGCCAGACGGGTAACGGCGGTCTCGACCATCGAGCGGGCCTTGCCCACGCTGTACTTTGCCGGGTCCAGCTTTTTGAGCTGGGCGAGCGCGTCCTGTTCCAGCGCGACGTCGCGCTGGGCTTCCCAGTACACGCCGTTCCAGCGGAAAAGCTCCGGCGTCTCGCCGCTACCCACGGCCAGATTCGCGTCCTTTTCCAGACGGTCGGCGTAGTGCAGCTCGACCGAATCCTTCACCTTGCGGGTGCCCGTGGATTTCACGCCGTTGTTCGGTTGGAAAGCAGCCATCGTTGTTCCTTCGTTCGTGCTCGGTTGGTACGCGGGAGGCGTCCTGTGGGACCGCCTTGCCGCTCAGGACGAAGTGTCGAGGAGCGATACCTTGGACCTGAGTCGCCGGACCGTCGTCACCTGGGCGGTGCGCGACTCACGGCCGGATCCGCCCGGGCACGGGCTCACCGGACCCGGGCTGTCCAGGGCGTCGACGGACGCCGTCCAGGGCCGGCGCTAACCAGGCTTGGACCGTGCGGTGGCACGGAGGCCCGGCGGGGCAACGGTTCGGCGGGCGCCGACCAGGCGGTCCAGGGAGTCCGGGTGAAAAGCGGGTGCTCGACGAGCACGGGAAACGGCGACGTGATCCCCGGTCGGTGGATAGGTCACCGTCTCCCATGGACGGCGACCTATGGGGTTTCCTTTCTGATCCAGGGAGGAAAAGCCTGGACCGCTTGGACCGATCCCCGCTGAGCACCGTGGGGCGGTCCCTTCGGGCTGTCCAGGCATCCCGGGGATGGCCTGGCCGGACCTGGACCAAGGACCGGGCGAGCCCGGACAGGGCACCGACGGTTCCCGTAAAGCCTCACCACCGGTCGAACAGCAACACGTGCCAGGGCACGGGCTTACCCCGTCCACCCGCTCGCCGCGAGGCGTTCCATCTCCCCAGCAGCGGCGCTGCCGACGTCCCCGTTTTCCCCGTTCCCGTCCTTCCCCGCGACCATGCCTCGGGCCCGACGCCCGTCAAGGCGCACCAGGCCGTGTTGCTGCGCGGCCCGCACCACCTGGCGCTCGAATCCTTGACCGTCCCCGTGCCCTTGGCCACCCCGTCGAGGGACGAGAACTCAGGAAAACGGCGGCAACGACGCAAGGCACGCAGGCTCGACGGAACAACGTCAACGGCCAGGTCAAAAGCGGGCCTCCAAGCTCGGAGCCGGTCAGCTCAACGGCACCACCACCAGGAGAAGGTCATGTTTCACAGCTTCGGTTATCGCGGTCACACCATCCACATCGCCATCCCGGACCGCAGCAGCGTCGAGGAGATCAAGGTCCAGCTCCGCCACGACGACGGCGGGTTCGACCTGGTGCCCTGCAAGACCCTGTTGGGCGCCAAGCGGCGGATCACGCGCTACGTCCGGGATCAGGGCAAGCCTGACCAGCCCGCCGGCGCGCACTGATCCGTGCCATGGCCACGGGGGAGGTGTTCACCGGGCGGTGGGCGTTCCCCATCGACCTGGTACCGGGGCAGGGTGTGGGGAGTTGCATTTTGCGTCATCAAATGATCTGAGCTGTTGTGTTCTGCCGTGGGTACCCGTAAACTCCCGCCCAGAATCAGAGCAAGAGCAGCACGAAGCACCGGGGCAACCCATTCAGCATCACCATCGCGCAACCGCGGCCATGGCAATCGGCACCGCGGCTTGTCGACGATCAGAGATCAGCGCCTGGACCTCAACGCACCGGTGGCATCGGGGGTGCCGGTCGGGCGGACGAAGGACGGCCTGTTTCAGCTCGACGCGATCACGTCACGGTTGGGCTGGTTCGGCCGAAATGGAAACCAGGACGTGCCATAGCACAGCGTAGCGCTGGGCGGATGGCCAACGACAACCAGCACGAGGGACCAACATGAAACGGACCACGCGTCGCGGCACCACCGCGGCCGGCCTCACGCTACTCGCCCTGGCGCTCGCCGGGTGCGGCGGTGGTGGTGGGGGCAACGGTAGCAGCAGCGGAACCACCAGCTCCAACGGCACGGGCTCGACGGGCACCACGACCAGCAACGGGGCGGCGCTCCTGGCTGCCTACACCCCACCGGCGTCCATCGTGGCGGCCGTGCAAACCAGCTACAGCGGCCCTGCGTTCAGCACCTACAACAGCGGACTGTCGTCGAACTGCGCGACCCCGTCGAAGGTCAGCGGCACGGTGATCGTCACGCCCAACGCGATCGTGTTCTCCGCGGGGGCATCCCTCAAAGCGCAGGAGCTGGCGGCGGACCTGCTGGAACAGGCGATCCCGCAGATCCGCACGGCCATGGGCCTGACGTCCACCGGGGTGGCGTTCGACGGCACCAACCGGATCCAGGTCTGCGTGGATCCCTCGCTGGGCCAGAGCGCGGGCGAAACCGGGACGAGCTTGGTGGGGCAGACCGGCACCGGCGTGGGCCCGGTCATGCAGGTGATGAGCGCCGATGCGGCGTCGTTCGACGCGAGGTACCCGGGGGCGACCAGCTACACGGCACCCGTGGGGCAGTCCTACGCCGACCTGTTCGTTCACGAGGGCACCCATGCGGCCATCTACTCGCTCACGGAGCCGTTCCTGGGCACCCCGACGTTCTACCAGGAGGGTATGGCCACAACGATTAGCCACCTGCCACTGGCCAGCAAGGCGAGCATCCTGGCGGCCGTGCAGGCGTCGGACCTCCTGAGCACGTCGAACGCGAACACGGACATGGGCGCGGCGTATTCGGCCTACGAGGCCACGATCGGGTACATCACCAGCTCCGCGAGCGGTGGGTTGGGCTTCCCGATGACCAGCATGCCGGCGTTCCTGGCCACCTTCAAGGCGCAGGCGGAAGCGGCGTGTGCCCAGGCGATCCCCAACGGGCTGATCCCAACGGCATCGCAGACCGTGGGCCTCCCGGCCGGCCAGTACAACGTGTGCGCGTCTGGGCCCGGGGTGGTGGACCCGCGGCTCAATGCTGCGTTCGACGCGGCATGGAACGCCACGTTTAAGGACACCGGGGGCGGTCCGCTCTACCTGCATTCCGCCGATTCGGCCAACAGCCTCGAATCGACGTTGTACCAACGGCTCAACAGCTTTTTGTGACCGGCTAACGCGGGGCGGCGGCGTCCGATGGGCGCGTCCGACGCGAGGGACCAACCAACAAGAAAGAGGGAAACGATGAAGCACCACGTCTTGCCCGTCGCAGCGACGACGGTTTTGTGCGGCCTGCTGGCCGCGTGCGCGAACGGCGGGCCGGACGTGAACGGCTTCGTCCAGAAGGCCAACAGCACGGTCGAGAACGCGATCCACAGCGTGACCGGGGGCAGCGGGGGCGGTGGCGGCGACGTCACCAACGCGGCCGGCCCGGTCTACACGCCGCTCTCGGGCGGGAACAGCTTGCAGGGGCTCTTCGGCGGGCAGAACCAGCAGCTCGCGAACTACGGCAAGCTGCAATACCCGCGGGTCGCCCTGGAATACCTGACGTTTGGCGCGAGCCAGCCCTGCTGGAAGGTGCGCGCGACCATCTGGACCAACGCGAAGCACTCGCACGACGAGGTGTTCCAGGTCTGCGACGTGCCGATCGCGGTGCGGGACGCCGTAGGTCAGGTGGGCCAGCTCAACCCGCAGGCGATCGTCGACAAGATCGACCAGACCCGGGCGCCGATCAACGTGGCGAACACGGGCGACCAGCGAACCCGTGGTCCGCTTCCCCCGTTGCGGGCCATGAGCGTCCCGCTGACGAACACGGGCCCCATGTTCCAGGCGAACCCGTTGCAGGTGCGCCTGGACGCGATCAACGCCCGGATCGCTTACGTGGCAAAGTACGTACCGCTCGGCGACACGAGCGCCATGAGCGTGGTCAGCTCGGCCTTCTACGACTACCGCGTGTGGATCTACCGGTTCGACCCGGCGGGCAACCTCGGGTGATCGTCGGCCGTCCGGCGCACCCTGCACCAGAAGAAAAAGGACACGAGTATGAGCAGCTTCCAGGAACAGATCGACCAGGCGATCAAGGCCCAGGACCTGTACTTCATCGGGGACCAGTTGCCGTCGGACTGGTACGCCGGTTTCAAGGCCTGGCTCCCCCTGGCGGAGGGCGGTGACGTGCGAGCCATGGTCAACGTGGGCCACTGCTACGTGAACGGCGAGGGCGTGGACCGCAGCGCCACCAGCGGGCTGGACTGGTACCGACGTGCGGCGAACCAGGGCGACGCCCGGGCGATGTTCACGCTCTACCGCCAGTTGAAGGGGAGCGCGCCGGTCGAGGCCGAGGGCTTCCTGCAACGCGCGGCGTCCGCGGGCGACGATCGGGCGATCCAGGCGGTGAAGGCACGCATCGCGGAGCAGCAGCGTCAGGCGCAGCAGCAGGAAGCGGCGGAGCGGGAGCGCGTGGCGATCCAACGGGCGACCACCGCGTTCCAGGAGATCAAGGCGATGCTGGACCGCCGGGACCTGGTGGGCGCACGGCAGCGGGCGGAAACGGCGGTGCAGGACGGGTTCGCCTGGGCGGGGCAGATCATCGCGGCACTGGCGTTGAAGATCGAGGTGACGCGCACCAGCCAGAAGGAGTACATCCCGGGCCCGATGGTCATACGCGACGGGACATCACGCCACACGGGGACGTCGTACCGCACGTACACGCACAGCGGCACGGTGACCAACCCGACGCGCTACGGGGTGCACGCCAACATCGGCGGTTTGGGCTTGGGCTACGGGATGGTGCCCGCCAACGGCTCGGTGAAAGCGTCCTCGGTGCCGGTGCGCCAGATCGCGAGCGACTGGTGCTCGAAGGTCGACGTCATGATCACCGACAAGGTGGTGAAGTCGCTGGTGCCGAACGGCGTGGTGGCCGTGCCGATCAGCCCGGACCAGGTGACGGTGACGAGCGGCGATCCGCTGCCCTGGAAGGTCATCGCCTGGGGCGTGGGGATCGTGGTCGTGCTGCTCGGGCTGGTGGTGCTCCACTGACCGCTCACGTGCGGCCGGGCACCAGGCGGTCGACGAGGGCACCCAAGGCATGGCTTAAGATGGCACCCTCTCAGGTGTAGGACCGTACCGCGCACGTAGGCCCTCGGATCGCGCGGTGTGTGTTTTGACGGCCCCGCGCGGGGCCGCTTTTTCGTTCAGTCGCGGTCAGCGGCGCGGGCGGCGAGGGTGCCCAGCAGCACGGCGACGATGGCCGCTCCGGCCGCGATCCCGATCGCCTTCAGCATCGTCTTCACCGCGCTTACGTTTCCCTGTTGCCTGGCATTCTCCGACACGTGCTGTTTCTCGGTCCCCTGCACGAACCCGAACTTGGCACGGTCCGGCAGCGCCTCGACCATGCGATCGACCAGTTCGGTGAGCTGCCACCGGCGGGTGGCCGACACGGTGCAGACCTCGGCGTTGGGCAGGTTGAAGAGGGCGCCCACGTCCGAGCGCTTCTGCTCGATGTTGGCGAGCTGCACAGGGCCCGGGCGGCGCTCGTCGCGGATCCAGTCGTCGGTCGGTTCGAGCTTGTCGCACTGGTTGACCACCACCAGGAACGGCGTGGCGTTGCGCCCGATCTCGGGCTCCACGATGCTTTGGTAATACGCCTTGTCGGCGGCCAGGGCCCGGTCGTCGGCCTTCACCACCCACAGCACGAGGTCCAGCTCGGGCAGCACGCTCTTGTACAGCGCGCTGTACTCCGCGTCACGCTCAGCGCTCTCGCCCAGGCCGGGCAGGTCCAGGAGGAACACCCCGGAGAGGTCGCCCTGCATCTCGAGCAGCGCCTGCTGGGGGTGGCGGGTGCACGCCGACACGTCGCTGACCTCGGCGACGTCGTGACCGAACAGCGCGTTGAACAGAGCGGACTTGCCCACGCCCGTCTTGCCCAGCACGCCGATCCGCGGGACGTAGCCCAGCGTTTCCTTGATTTTCTCGACGGTCTCTTTCGTGACCTCGACGCCGTGCTTGCGCAGCACGTCGCCAAACGCCTTCACCAGGTTGGGATCAATCGCCATGGTCTCGTGGTCTCCTGCGGGTGGTTGTTCGGGGTGGTTGTTCTTGGCGGGGCGCCGGTGGTCCGGCGGCCCCACGGGGTCAGTGGTCGAACGCTTCGATCATCCGGCGCTGGGCGTCGACGATCGCCAGGGTGTTGCCCGGGTGCCAGTCGGCGATCGAGTACGGCAGGTTGAAATACGGGTAGCGGCCGAACGCGAATCGGGCGAGCGGCGGCAGCGGCCGATCCGCCCACGGGTTTTCGAGCAGCACGACGTCCTCGTGGAACACGAACAGGACGGCCGACAGGCGGCTCTTCTTTTTGCCGTCGAGGCGGAAACGCCCGTCGTGGCCCATGCGCTTCGGGGCGGACGGGTCCTCGAACACGGGCGCACCCTTCCAGCCGTAGACCCCGTACCACATGGCGCCGCTGCACAGCGCCCGTCCGTGAAACCCACGGATGAGCGGGGACATCTGGTGCGGCTTGAGCAGTTGGGAGGTGGTGGGGCCACCGAAGTGGGTGAAGTCGGCGATGAGCACGCACGGCCGGTCGGGGGCCACCTGGGTCTCGTCCGGCTTCATCGAGCAAACCTTGCTGATGAGGTTGGCCTGGACGCTGTCGCCTTCCTTCGTCGGGTCCGGTCGACCGCCCGGGGTCAGCTCGGTCACGGCCATACGGAGGGTCCGCTCGCCCACCGTCGTTTCCGAGCGTTCGATCCCGTACGGGTGCTCACCGTCGGGCGTGTTGGCCGCGGCCATCAGCTTGTCCTGTTGCTTGTCCTGGTGCTTCGAGAACACCTCGACCGTCACCGGCCCGTCGCCGGCGTCCACGGTGAAGTCAGGCGTGGCGTCGCTCGCCCGGATGATCGGCGTGACGTCGAATCCTGCTTCGAGCAGGCCGCCGTACGCGCGGATCTCCGCCAGGGCCGACGACGCACCGCTGTCGTCCTGGAGGTTGCGCAGGCGGTCACCGAGATCCTTCAACCACGTTTCGCCGCCGGTCTCCTGGGCGATGGCCGGCACCGCCAGGTGGACCAGGTGGTCGACCGGGCGCGGTTCCCTCGAGCACAGGGCGAACCACGTGGGGTGGCGCGTTCCGGTGGGTAGAAGCGGGGCCTTGTCGATCCCCTCGATTTCCTCGGGGTGAACAGGTCGGACAGGCTCGCGATGGTGGGCGTGGTGGTGCTCATACGACGGATCCTTCAGCGGACGGGTGGGCGGGCAAGCGAACGATTGTACGGGGACCGCAGGACGATTGCTTGACCATCGGGAGGCGCCGGTGTGTCACCCGATCACCCGGGCTTGAACGGCGAACGGCCGCCACCTGGGCGACCGTTTCGACGCGTCCGAATCGGGATCACCAACCGCGCGGCGGGAGCCAGTCCCGGGAGTGCTCGTTCAGGAACCGGCGGGTCCGGTAAAACGAGCGCAGGGTGGTCAGCGGCAGCGCCACCCCACGTTCTTGGGCGACGCGCAACGCCAGGTCCCGCATCTTGGCGGTCGGCGCACGCGGTCCGAAGATGAAGAACGGGTGGCGCAGGAACCGCAGGGCGGCCAGATCGGCCCGGGCCTCGTGGCTGAACGGTGCGCGCAGCAGGGCACGGACCAGGCCGAAGATCGCGGTCATGATCCAGACCCAGGCCAGGAACAGGAAGGACACGCCGATCGCGCCGGCGATCAGGGCAAGGACGATTTCAAGGCCGACCACGGTTCTCCTCCTGCTGGTCTGTTGGCGGTGTTCGGACCAACTTAGCGGGTCATGGGGCGAAGTCAACCCCGTGCCCTGGCACGGCTCGCCGCTTGACGGGCCTGCAGGACCTGCTAGGTCTCGGGCACGCGGTCCACGTTCAGAGGCCGGACACGAGGAGGAGACCTGCGATGCGGCTGTTCAAACCCATGGCCCTGGCCACCACGATCGGCATCTGTGCGATGACCGGTGGCGGCGACGCCAACGGCAGCACCGGCTTCACCCTGCCGACGTCGCTGGCGGCCGTACGCCAGGACGCGACGGCGGTGTGCGACCGGATCCCGGGCGAGGCGGGGCAGGCGGGTCTGCCGGCGTTGGGCGCGATGTCGAACGGCTGCTACAACGCGGTGGCGTTCGTGAACACCAAGCTCGTCGCGGTGCTGGGCGACGGCGGGTCGGCGCTGATCGTCCCGGACGACGGCGGACCGATCTTGCTGCGCGTGGCGACCATGACCGAGGGCATCGGGGCCCGGGTTCGCAACGCGCGGTAAGGCGCGCACCGTGGAGCGACCAGGCGGCCATCAGGGCCGCCTGTTGCGTTATGCTGCAGATCCGCTCGATCGCACCATCGCACCGTATGCCCATCCAACCCGAACGTCATCCACCCCTGGACCTTCAACCGAACACGGTGCTTTACCGCGGCGTCAACCGGGGCATGCACGACAACGGCCGGGGCTTGCGCCCGCGAAACCCGGACAAGCCGTTCGAGAAGCACGTGTACTTCGACGGCACGTGGAAGCTGGACGGCTCGATCAACTTCGGCACACCGCACGGGCAGGCGGTGCACGCGCACCAGTGGGACAGCGAGGGCTTCAACGGCCCGGCGCTTTCGTTCACCACGATCGAGAAGGTCGCGCGGCGCTTCGCCACCACCGACGGGCTGGAGGACGGCGTGGTGTACGCGGTGACGGTGGCCGAGCTGAAAGCGGCGGGATGCAGCCTCCAAGATCCCAGGGTCTACACCTCGGGACTGCAGAACCCCGACGAGCACGAGGTGATCGTGGTCCCACCGACCGGCGGTGAGCTGAGCCTCGACCGGGTGCGGGTGACCGAGGTGGTGGCGTAGGCCTGGGCAATCGGTAGGGCTCGGGCGCGTGAAACCCCGCCTCCGGCGGCTTGGGCACCATCCCCGGCGAGCACCTGCGGTGACCTTGCCGGGCTCGAGGGCGAATCCCCGACGGCGCCGAAGGCTGGGGCGGGGCGAACAAGGAAAGACCGAGGTGGGCCTGCATTTCTAATGGCTCGGTTCGCACGCTCTCGCATTTTCAATGGCGCACCTCCGGACGGTTTGCACATCCGGTACGGTTCACCCCCTCCACCAGACTGTGCCAGGGCACGGCGATTTGCATCCGGGCATCCCATTCGGTTCGCCCCCACCAGCAGGAAAACATCCCATTCGGTTCGCCCCCTGGTGCCGGCCCCGCTTCGTGCCGAAGGCAGGGTTTCGGGGCGCGCGGGTTCCGGGGTTGAGTGCGCGGGCCGATAGGCCCCCAGGCTTTTGACGTTCCCGGAGGGGACCGGTTGAACCTTGCACGGGAGGTGATGGCAAAACGTTGTGTTCTTCGTTTGGTGGGGTTCGGGTGAACCGCCCCAAAGGCGGGTTCACCCAGGAACCCCCTCCGCAGATTTTCTCTAGAGTTTTACCGTACATCCCTTGGTACAGGGGGGGGCGCGCCCCCTGCCGGGGCGCACCCCTGTAATAGCCTGTAGAAACCTGTACGGCGGGCCGTCCCTTGCTGGGCGGGCGTTTCCAGGCGATCGGCCGATTTCATCAACAGGGGTGCCCGATCTCATCAACAGAGGTACCCGATTTCATCAACAGGGGGTGACGTCCGCGCTCGTCCGCAAAACCCGATTTCATCAACAGGGGTACGTCAGTGCAACGAGCGAAAAAAATCGCAAAAAGTCCCTCAAATATGACCGCGTTATTTGCCAAGTCCATCGCCTGGAGTTTTACTGGATCATGACCTTCGCAATGGAGAGAGTGATGACCCTGACGACCAACCGCTTCCGACCGCACGCCGTGTCGTGCTGGGTGGACACCCCGACGATCGCACCGATCACGGGGTGCGCAGAAGACCACGCCCTCCCGCTCGGAACGGTGGTCCGCGTGGTCGTGGCAGGTGTCCTGGCGAACGACGAGCTGCGGAAGCTGGTGATCGACGAGGCACAAACCGCGCGGCGTCTGTCCGCCGATGGGCGCACCCAGATTGGTGCGATGGTGGACGACGACACCCAGAACGCGTTCAACACCATCGGTCAACAGACCGGGGTGTCACGTGCGAAGGTCGTGCGCGCGGCCCTGGTGGTCGGCGCAAAGCACCTCGCGGATTTTTCCCGTGATCTCCAAGTCGAACGGCAAACGCGAGACGCAGCCCACGAACGCAGCCGCGACCGAATGATCACGTTGTTCCAACGTCTTCAGGGTGAGGTGACGGCATGAGCACGGGCAGCGTTTTTCCCCATCCGAAGGCCGACGCCGGCACCCCCGCCAAGGCAGCGGCACCCAAGAAGCGCAGGGCGACGCGCGGCAACATTGTTCCCGCAACCCCCATCGTTGTAAGCGGTGAGGTCGTCCACGGAGGCGCGATGGGCCCTGTGCAGCAGTGGCCGGCGACCCCCTCAGACATCATTTACTACCCGAACGCATTCTCGCGCAGCGCGGTCTTCGGCGGCACGCGCACCGTGCGCGCGAAACCTCAGCAGGATGATTCGGACGAGCGGGGCATGAAGGTCGTTGGCAAGATCGTCGAGTTCAAGGCCCCGATCCCGTCGACGTCGCAATACGAGATCTACTACCGCGGCGAAGTCCTCAACCAGCAGGACGCCGAGGTGTGGATGATGGTGCTGGCCACGGCACGACGGGCCGGGCTCGCTGGCGAGCAGATCGAGTTCTCGCTCAACGAGTGGTGCCGGGCCCTCGGGCGGCCGGACAACGACACGTTCGCGAACCAGGCCATCCTGGCATCGCTCGAACGGCTGAAGACGGCGACGCTGAAAATCTACAACCGAAACACGCGCCGCAGGGACTGGATCAGCATGATCGTCCACATGTCGCAGCTCGACGGGCGCTACACCTTCACGATCGACCATCGCATCGCGGCCATGTGCTTCGACGACTGCACCCAGATCGACGTCGTGCGCAAGAGCGTCCTGAAATCGCAGATTTCCAAATGGCTGCACGATTTTTTCAGCACGACGAGCAACACCTTCACCTGGAAGCTCTCGATGCTGCGGGAACTGAGCGGCTGTACGCACATGGAGCCGGGCAAGTTCCGCGCGGCGCTCCGGGAGGCGGTCGAGGAGCTGAAGAACATCAAGGGCAAGGACGGCACGGAGTTCGCCCCCGTGTTTGCGCCGGAGACCCAGATCGAATCGCAGATCCGGGACGGCAAGGCGTGCGAGGTCCTGGTGGTGGTCAAGGCGACCAACTCCCTGGTGCTCGCGCCGCGAAAGGGCTCCGAGATGCTGGACATGCTGACGGCGACCGCGATGCAGACGACGGGCGAGCCCAGTGCGCCGGTTGCACCTAAGGCCGTGAGCGTAGACCCGGTTCCGACGGCGACCGTCACCCCGTTGCCGCCCCCGCGTCGCCAGGCACCGCGCAAGGCCAGCAAGCAGGCGGGGGACGACTTCGTGCCGATCTGGGATCGCGACGTCGATCCCACGGACACCCGGTCGTCGGAGGAGCGCAAGCTGGCCTGGATCCGAAACCGCGACCGGGAGGAGGCGAGCTACTACGCTCCCGCGCGGTGAGCGTTCGGCCCGGTTGGCACCACTGCTCGTTCACCGTCCCGGCATCACCCTGTACCGCGCGTGCACGTGCGGGCGCTCGGCCGGCAGGTTGTAGCACCAGACCTGCGGCTCCCCCTCGGTACCCTGGCGCTCCCGCACCATGCGGTTGAACATCCGCCCCACCTTGCGCCGCCACCCATGAGGCAGGGATGACCAGAGGACCGCGTGGTGCGGGTCCCGCCGGCAGAGCTGGCGCAGGGTCCCGTCCTGGTGGTCGAGCCGCGCAAGCAGCCCGGCGAGCAGCACGCGGGCGATGGCGGCAGGGGTGGGGTCGAGGTCGAGCAGGGTGGTGGTCATCGGGTTCTCCGGGATCGTTGATCGGACGCCACCCGCGCGATCGCGTGATGGCTCTACATATAGTGAAAAACCGCCCCTAACTCACACCGATTTCCCGGACTGTTACAAAAAAGTCCGCCGCGCCCCCAGGCCAACCTTCCGTCCTGCACCACCACCCGACCTTCTGATTTGACAAGCCTGCCGTACCTGCTACCGGTACGTACCCGTGCCCTGGCACAGCTTGTTTGAGGTTCGTCGTGCGTCTTTGGATCTTCGAGAAACCCTCCATGGCCAAGGCCGTGATCCCCCATCTGCCGAAGCCGCACACGCGGCACGAGGGCTACTACGAGACCGGCGACGGCTACGTGTCCTGGCTGGCCGGGCACGTGATGGAGCAGGTGCAGCCGGGCGACTACGACGAGCGCTGGGGCAAGTTCCCCTGGGCGTTCGAGGACCTGCCGATCATCCCGAAGGACTGGAAGCTCAAGGTCTCGGAGGACAAGAAGGACCAGGTCAAGATCATCGAGACGCTGCTGAAAAAGTGCACGTCGATCGTGAACGGCGGGGACGCCGACCGCGAGGGCCAGCTCCTGGTCGACGAGGTGCTGCTGCACTTCGGCAACACCAAGCCCGTGGCGCGAATCCACCTGAGCGCGATGGACCCGACCAGCGTCAAGAAGGCGATCGCCTTGCTCGCGGACAACGCCACCTTCCGTCCGCTCTACGAGGCGGGCCTGGGCCGGCAGCGCGCCGACTGGCTGGTGGGCATGAACATGTCCCGGGCCTACACCATCCTGGCGAAGAAGCAGAACTACCCCGGCGTGCTGTCGGTGGGTCGGGTGCAATCGCCCACGCTGGCGCTGGTGGTCAAGCGTGACCGCGAGATCGAGAACTTCGTGGCCAAGGACTTCTGGACCGTCGAGGCGCAGTTCGCCGACCCGGGCCAGCCGGCGTTGCCGTTTTGGTCCCGCTGGCTCCCGCCGGGCCTGTCGCTCGAATCCGCGGAGAAGCAGGCGGACGTCGACGCGAAGGGGGAGGCCGATGAGGACGAGGAGGGCGACGAGATCGAGGGCGAGGGCGGCACCGTCACCGGTCAGCGCCCGGCCTGGCTGGACGAGCAGAACCGCATCGTCAACAAGGCGGTGGCGGACCAAATCGCGGCGAAGGTGCAGGCCGCCGGCCAGGGCACCGTCACGCGCTACGTGAACAAGCCGGCGGAGGAGCAGCCTCCGCTGCCGTTCGAGCTGACCGGTCTGCAGACCGCGCTCAACGGAAAGTACGGCTACTCGGCCAAGGAGGTGCTCGACGTCTGCCAGGAGCTGTACCTCGCGGGCCAGACCACCTACCCGCGCTCGGACTGCCCGTACCTGCCCGTCTCGCAGCACGCGGAAGCCCCGGACGTGCTGGACGCGATCGCGCGGGGCGCCCCGCACCTGGCAACCCTGGCGGCCAACGCCAACGTGACGATCCGTTCGCGGGTGTGGAACGACAGCAAGGTGACCGAGCACCACGCGCTGATCCCGACGCGCCAAGCCCCGGACTGGTCGACCATGACCGAGATCAAGCGCCGCACGTACGAGATGATCGCGCAGCGTTACCTGGCCCAGCTTTACCCGAACTGCCAGGTGGACAAGGCCAAGGTCGAGGTGTCGATCGCGGGCGAGCGTTTCGCGGCCAGCGGGCGCGTGGTGAAGGACCCGGGCTGGCGCGTGGTGTTCCAGGGCGAGGCCCAGGCCACCGACGCGAAGAAGGCGAAGGACGCCACCCCGACCCTGCCGGTGCTGACCGAGCAGGGCCCGGTGAACCGCCTGGCGGTGAAGGTGGACGCGAAGCGCACCACGCCCCCGCCGCGCTACACCGAGGGCTCGCTGCTGACGGCGATGAAGCACGTCCACCGGACCGTGACGGACCCGGTGGAGCGCAAGAAGCTCAAGGCCCTGGACGGCATCGGCCGGTCGGCGACCCGCGCCGGGATCATCGAAACGATCATCAAGCGCGGCTTCGTGGACGTGAAGGGCAAGCAGCTCGTGGCCACCGTGGTCGGCAAGATCCTGGTGGACGCGTTGCCGGCCAAGCTCACCGACCCGGGCATGACCGCCCGGTGGGAGGCCCTGCTCGACGCGATCGCGAAGAAGCAGATCCCGCTGCACGCGTTCATGGCGAAGCAGGAGGAGGCCATCGGCGAGCTGGTGGCCGCGGCGCGCGTCTCGACCCTGCCGACCATCCCGCCCGACGCGATGCCGGCGCGCAAGCCGTACACCGGATCGTCCACCCCGCGGCCGGCCCCGGACGGCGCGAAGAAGTGCCCGAAGTGCAAGAAGGGCTACCTGGTCCCCCGGACGGTGAAGAACGGTCCGAAGGCCGGGCAGACCTTCCACGGGTGCAACAACTACCCGGAGTGCAAGCACAGCGTCTGGCCGAAGTAAGGCCGGTCGCCCGACGTTCACGAAGCCTGCCTGGCGACCACCGGGCGGGCTTTTTTCATGGCCATTCACCCGTTCCCATCCAGGAGGTACCACCATGCAGCAGCCCGATGTTCAGCCGTCCCCCGTTGACCACCCGTCGCCCGAGCGCGAACGGATCGTGGCCGACCTTCTGGGCGCCAAGCTCGACGCCTACGACGTCACCCGCCTGATGGTGGCCTGCTCGGACCCGGTGCCCCTGGGGTGCCTGGTGATGATGGGCGTACCGATGGAGGATCGGTTTTCCGTCATCGGGGTCCAGGGTGCCGAGGCGCAGCAGCAGGTCCGAGAGGAGTCGACGGCGGCCGACCTGTTGACCATGGCCAGGATCCTGGTCGTGATCAGCGAGCGCGAGGAGCGGGGCCTGCGCATGAACACGCCGGTGGGCGAGACCTTCTCGCTGCTGGAGATCAGCGCGCTTTGCGTCCACCTGCACGAGATCGGCGAGCCGGGCATCAACGCGTTCCTGCGGTCGGCGAACCTGGACGGTGCGCGGATCAACGAGCGCTACGGCGCTGCGTTGGTGGAGCTGCCCGAGATCGAGAAGATGGCGCTGCTCGTCATGGGCCGGGCGTGGGACACGACCGAAGACCTGGCGGAGGTGGAGCAGGTGGTCCGTGCCGGCTTCGAGTGCAGCCCCATCGCCGAGGCGATCGCCGAACGCCGGGCGACCGGCACGGGCGGCATCACGATGCACTGAGCCGGCGGCCCGTGCGGCCACCGTGAAGCGCTCACCCCGGTGGGCGCTTCGTCGTACCGCAAAAAGTTGCCGGTTTCGCGCAAAAAGTTGCGGAGTCTGCGCAACATCTTGCGGGGTTGGCGCAACTTTTTGCCGACGGCCCGGGCCCGGAGGGACCGGGGTTGGGCGGACTTTCCCCGGGTTTGCGTGCGTGCCAGGGCACGGCCCCACCGACCGGGGTTGACGGCGGCCCAAAGGCCATTAGGTTGGTCGGAGGCACGGTTCGCCGTGCGATCCCTTACCAACCCGTCACGAGGACCCATGACCACGCCGACCCAATCGCACGCCGGGCTCAACGCCGCAGCGAAGGACTTTATTTTTGAAAACAGCCTGGTCATGGACCTGCGATCGGCGACCCCGACCCGCAAGCTGACGCACGCCTTCGCTCGGTACTGCCAGAAACGCTTCGACGCGCGCCACATCCAGTTTCGCGCGGATCCGCGGGTCGCGCAGGCCCTCTGGGCGACCATCCGGGCGAATCCGGCGTTCAAGGACCTCCCCACGGCGGTGTCGACCTTTACCGATGGGCCCATCGTCCACGTGGCGACGGAGGCCCAGGCCGAGAAGAACCGGCGCAAGGTTCAGCTCGCCACGCTGCACGACCTGCCGGAGCAGGATCTGGTGAGCGCGATCCGAACGATCCTTCGGGCGTACCCGTCGATCTGCGCCAACGGCATGAGCAGCGGCGAGAGCTTCGGCGGACCGTCCGACGCCTACCCGACCTACAAGGGCCACCCGGACGAGCTGCGGGACGCGCTCTCCGGGATTCGGGCGTGCCTGCAGTTCCTGGAACTGCACGCGGACCCGTCCAACGGCAAGCCCGTGGGCAGCTACGGCATGAAGCATATGGTCGAGTATTTCCACGAGCGCACGGGCCTGGGGCAAAGCTACGTCACCAACGGCGAGGGGATCATCGCCGCGCTCCTGCTGGGCTTCAAGGTTCGTCCGGACACGGATCGTCGCCCGTCCAACCCGAACCTGAACTTCGGCATGAAATACTCGCCGGGCTGGGATGGGGTGTGGAACCTTCGGCAATCCTGCGCCGATTACTGATCCGTCCCAACGCGTGCGTGGGGCCGTGCCTTGGCACGGCTAAAAGAGCAGGCTCGACCGCTTGCCAACGGTGCCTCTGGATGGCCGTGGCCGCCGGCGGCCTCCCGATCCTCTGGGTCGTTGCGGCGGTCTTCGCCTGGCTCGCCCGTAAGCCGTTCGCGGGGCTGCTGCTGGCCCGGAAGTTCAAACCCACGGTCCGCCTCGAATGACGATCGAACGCCCACCACCCGGTGGACGTTTTGCTGTACGGCGCTCGCGACAACCCGCGATCCCCGACGACGGGCTGCGCACCTGCAGCGCAGCTCGACCCCTGACCCCACACGTCCAAGGCACCGCGGCGCCGGCCGCGGGGTGGTGCGTTCAACCGTGACGCCGTGCTTCCTCCATCCCCGTTTTCGATTCACCGCTGGGTGGCCCGCCCACTTCCTCGACGTGTAGCTCAACCACGCCCCTGATGGGGGCAAGGCACCGCTGCGCTCGTTGTCCTCTCCCGTTCCCGGCCCTTCGGTCCGCGCATGCGGCATCCGGCAACGGCCTGGCCCCCGGGGCGGGTCTCGCTCTCCCCACGACGAGGCGGCTCCACTGAGCAGTGAAACGAAACCCAACGGGGAGGGCAGGGAAATGGTCCACGGCGTCGAACGCACCACCAACAGCCACACCGCGGCGTTCCCCCGCACCCCGAGGCTCACCACCGAGCAGGTAGCAGCACCACCAACACCACCACGAAGGAGAGCAAGACCATGGACGCGCAAGACATCATCAACGGCCTGGGCCACTACACCGGCACGGAGAACTATTTCTCCCTCGGCGCGATGTTCCGCAACGCGGTGTACACCGACGGCGTGCAGTTCCTGATTGAAAACGCAGAGTGCGCCTGGCTCGTTACGGACGCCATGGCCTGGGTCACCCAGAAGGTGCCGGGGCAGAGCTACGACGACGGTTTCATGACCGTTGAGCTTCACCCGAAGGAGGACGGTACCGCTGATCTGCTGATCACCGACGGCAACGGCACGACGCTCTACGCCCAGCACTACACCGCCCACACGTTCCCGCTGCCGAAGGGGATCAAGTTGTACGCGGTCTGGGGCGAGACCTCGCGTGGCCCCTGCTGGATTTTGATGGTCACCAACGAGTATTAAGCCGCCCCACGCCCCGGACGCTGCGGTTTCCGGGGCTCCCCACCCGACACGACACCAGGAACACCAGGGACACCATGAACCTCATCACCATCACCACGGGCGACCTGATCGGCCCGGCACTCGACTGGGCAGTGGCCAAGGCCATCAACGCACCGTTCACCACCGGACCGTTTTCCACCGACTGGGCGCTGGGCGGCCCGATCCTCGAAACGCACGGCGTCGGCTACTTCCGCAACGGCAAGCGTGTGTACGCCAACGACGACAAGCGTTGGGAGGCCAACCGCATCGTCAACCTGGACGACGCGCCGATCCTGCGCCACGGCTACCGCGCCCTGGGCCCGACCCCGCTGGTCGCTGGCTTGCGCTGCCTGGTGCGCAGCAAGCTGGGCGAAACGGTCGACGTCCCGGCCAACCTGGTGGAGGCCTGAGCCATGGCGAAATCGACCTTTCAAAGTCGCGGCATGATCGGCGGTGTGTTCACGTGCGGCATCTGCGGTCGGCGCACGCGCCACACCAACCAGGGCATGTCCCACCTCTGCCCGCAGTGCGACGAGTGGACGGCGATGGAGAACAGCATCGTCGACGGGGATTACAAGGGGATGCCCGAGGAGCTGGCGCGCGCCGAGGCCACCATCCACCAGCTCAAACGCGAAGCGATGAAGCGGGGCGGGGACGCCCGGAGCCTGGGCCTGTCGCTGGACGGCTCACGCGACCTGCGCACCGAGATCAACAGCATCCTGAGCGCCGTCACGGCGCGCGGGCACCGCCTGGACATCGCGGGCGGTGCGCTCCCGGGCGAGACGGCCCTGGTGGTGGACGCGAACGGCGACGCCGTGGAGGAACCGGACGAACCGTTGGCCGCCTACGCGCAGCTCTACGCGCTGCTGGTGGACGTGCTCCAAGGGCACCTGACCGAGCAGCAGTTCGAGGACATGGGCGGCAGCGTGTGCCGCGACATCATCAAGCAGTCCCAGGCATAACGACGGATTCCACGGCCCGGACGCTACGGTTTCCGGGCCAGCCCAACCTCGCAACCTCACCACCTGGAGCATGACCATGGAACGCTTCACCCACGTCACGACGCGCAACAGCCCGAGCAGCAAGACCTACCAGCAGCCCACGTACCGCGATCACCCGGCCGCCGCGGTCCCGATCACGGGGGAGTTCACCCTCACCGTCGACGAAGCGCTGTACATCCTTGCGACGGCGGCCCAGGCCCGTCACCACCATTTCGATTGGGTCAAGCTCATGGACGCGCGTACGGTCTGGATCGGCTACGACCCGAGCCCGGCGGGCGGGTTCACCGAGCGCCGCACCAAGACGGCGTACATGGACGCCGGCATCATGGTGTCGCCGGACTACTTCCACATCCAGGGGCGCATGGCCAACGACGGCCCGCTGCTCAAAACAATGCACATCCGCACGGACGACCTGGTCCGCGACTTCGCGCTGGTCCTGCGCGAGGCAAAGCGCCAGGCGGCCTGATCCAGGCCGGCACGGGGGAGGGTCCCCGTGCGCGGATGTGGCGCCTGTCCAGCGCCCACCTTCGAGGTGGGCGTTTCCTTTGGGGCGTGCCCTGGCACCCTTCGGGCAACACCTCGCCGGAGGCGAAAACGGCACGCAACCCCGCCCGGCAGGCCTGCGGCCCACGGCCGGGCAACCCCGTACACCGTGAGGCAGCAACCCACCGCGGCGTGGTTCGCCACTGCCGTGCTGGTCGAGGCGCGTTGGTGCGTGGTCCCGTTCCCGTTCGTTGGTGCTGCTCCGTGTCGCCTTAACCCGACGTGTAGGACCGATTCGACCACCGTTCAGGGCAAGGGGTTCGCGTCGCGCTTCCTCTCCCGGTCTTCTCCTCCTGGCGTCGTCGAAGCGTGCGGCATCCGGTGAGCCCCCTGGCCCTTGTGGTCGTTCGGTCCTGTTCCCCGTCCAGGCGATGACGGCAGCAGGCAAACCCAACCGAACGGAGAGCAAGCCATGACCACGAACCAACCGACCAGCACGAACGGCAACAACGAAACCGCGCAGTTCCTCGCACCCCAGGCTCCAACGACTGCAGGGGACAGCGACGACCTTAACGTCCTCTACGCGAACCCCTACGACATCGAGGCCCGGGGCTTCCGCTTCACCTCCCTCGAGGACTACAACGCCAAGTACGCGGCCAACCGCAACGGCTGGGGTGGGGTGGTCGAGGAATATTCGATCGAGTTTCTGGACGGCAACGACGAGGATTCTGACCTTTTCGCGCAGTTGCGCGTGAACCAAGGCACCCTGTCCACGTGGTTCGACCTGATGGACCGCGACCTGAGCACGGAGCAAAAGGCGGCGCTGGCGTGGCTGGTGGGCGACCGTGGGGCCAAGCTCGACGACGCGCTCGACCAGTTGGACGACGTGATGATCCAGTGCGGCGAGCTGAACGACGTGGGCGGTGAGCTGTTCGAGGAGCTGTATGCGGAAGAACTCGGCAAGCTGCCGGAGGCCCTGCGCTACTACTTCGATTCGGACGCGTGGACCCGTGACGCGAAGCTCAACGGGGATTTCGACACGATCACGTTTGGCGGTCACGATTACGTGATCACCAACGCCAACCAGTTCTAACCCGACCCATGGCCACCTTCAACGAACAACGGGCGGAGGAGCTGTTCGGCTCCGACGCTTGTTTCGGCGTCCAGTTCGAAGACCCGCAGGGCACCCGCTACACGCTCGACGCTGGGCGGGCGATACTGGCCGAGGCCAGCACGTGCCCGGACCTGCTGAGCGTGTTCCCGGACGGCACGTCCGCGACGGTCTGCACGAACTACGCGCGCCACATCGCGGCAGCGCTCCCCGGGCGGGCCCGGGTGTTCGGCTTCTACGAGGAGGACAACCCGGCGTCCCGGATCGCGCAGATCGCCGGCGGCCACGATTTCGCGATCGTGGACGGCCGGTACATCGTGGACCCGTGGGTCCGGCTCGTCGAGGGCGAGTCGGACCGGATCTGCTTTGACCTCGCGGCCCCGGGCGACGCGGCGGAGATCCTCCGGCTGTACGGGCCGCGTGAGCGGTGGGACGCCGCTCAGCCCTGACGGGCTGGCATCGCCCCCGGGGCGATGCGTTTTGGATCGTCGGGGCAGTGCCAGGGCACCTCTCGACGCCCGGGCATCCAGCGGGACCCCACGCCGAAGGCTCAGGGCCCGGAGGGAGGGGGCGTGCCCCGGCCCGTTTTTCCGGGGGTGATGGGATCACCCGATGATCGACGACCGCGTGACCCGCTTGCCCGCGGGCCTGGACCGCTGGCACACTCCCATCAACACACCACGACGGAGCGCGCAGGATGAATCGATCGTACGAACAAGAATGGGGCCCCCTCGAATGGGACATTGCCCCGCGCGTCGACAACAACGGGCAGGACGCGGAGACGTTCATTGAACTGCTGATCCACCTGGGGCACCTTCGCGACCTCACGGACGAGGGCACGGCGCGCCGGCTGACCGACGAGATTCGGCGCAAGGTCAGGTCCAGCCCCTACGTGTCTCGGCACGGCCGGATCGAACTGGACCATGACCAGGTGCGCACCCTGGTGATCAACAACCCATTCCGTGGGCAGGACGGGCAGCACGTCATGGGGAACGTGAGGCGGATCCGTTGGGGCCTGTTGTTGATGAACGTGCTCCTTGGCTTCGGGTTGGCGGCGCACGGCGAGGACATCTACACGGCAATCGGGCAGATCCTCAACGTGTTCGGCACGTTCGACGCGGCGTTACAGAAGCTCGACCCGGAAGAGGCGGCCGTGCTGACCGCGGCGCACATGAACCCGCCCCCGGTGCCCTGGCAGAGTTGGTTGAACGCCGCCAACAACCTCCTGGTTGGGTGGGGCGTTGGCCACGCGATGGCCAACCGACAGGAACTGGACGCCTGCCTGGCCAAGCTAGCCGGGCGCGGCATCACGGTGGAATACAGCGGCCCGAACAACGACCTTATCCGGATTCGCCACTTGGTCCTGCTGATCCAGTGGTGATCGCCGCCCCAGCGACTTGACGGGCCTTAAAAACCCGCTAGGTTGGGATCTCGTACTCCCCACGCGAGATCCCCCATGAAGACCCGCCTCATCAACCTAGACGCCACGCTGCGGCTCGTACGCCGCGCGCTGCGAGAGACCTTTCCCCGCCACACCATCGACGCGTCGCCGACCCCCACCGGGCGGTGCGGGATCCACGTCACGTGGAGCGACGGCCCGACCGCAGAGCAGGTGCAGCGGGTCCTCGCCCCGTTCGGCCTGGGCGGCCACAACGACGTGCATTGGCACAGCTTGAACGGCTCGCCGGTCACGTTCCAGCCGTTCATCCACGTCCTGCGCTCGACCACCGGGGAACCGGTCGACCCGGTGGCGCCGCAACCGTCGGCGACGCTGGCCAACATCACCACGTTCAACGAGTACCCGGCCTGGGCCGCGCACCTGCGCGAGCTGGACATGCTGCGCCGGAGCAAACGGCTGCTGCGCCGGCTGGACGGGCAGAGCGCCTTCGCGGCGACTTGACTCGCCTGCAAAACCTGCTTGACTGGGTCCTGCACCGCGAGAGCGGTGCCTTTGCCACTCGCCACGGGAGACCCAACGACCATGACCATCGGACCGCTCGCCAGCACCACCCAGCCCATCCCGGGGGGCACATCGGCGACCCGGGACGACGCGTTGCAGGGCATGCTGGTGCGCAGCGAGGCCGCAACGTTCCTGGGGTGCAGCCTCTACGCCGTGGACCGGCTTTGCCGGCGGCACGGCGTTCGCCGGGTCCGCAGCTCGCGCGGTTACCTCTACGTCGACCGGGCCGGGCTGCAGACGATCAAGGACAAGCTCGACACCATCGAGAGCGGAACGCTGCTCGACGAGCGCGAGGCGGCGGAACGCCTGGGCTTCTCCCAGGTCACCGTCCGAACGCTGGTGCGCCGGGGCGAGCTGAAACCGGCGCTGCTGGTCCGGCGGGCGCGGTATTTCCACCCGCGTGACCTCGATGACGTGGACGCCCGGCTGCACCGCGAGGGCTACGTGAGTGCCATCCGGGCGGGCGAGCACCTGGGGGTGACGCGTCAGCGGCTGTCCCAGCTCGTGCTCGTGGGGCGACTGAACCCGTACGTCGACCCGCGGGGGCATCGCCAGTTCGAAGTGGCGGAGCTGGACGCCTACCGCCGCGAGCACCCGATCCAGGCTCCCCGATCCGTCGCCACCGTTTGACATGAGGCCGTGCCAGGGCACGGCTTCATCGGCTGTGGAAACTTGCCATCAGCACCGAAGTACGAGAGCTTGATCCGACCGGCCCGGCACCCGCAGGGCCTTCAACACCGACAGGAGGAAGAGACCCATGGAGCAGTTCGGCAGCAACCCCGAGGCCCTCGACGAGGACTGTTTCAACGACCCGGCCGACCGTTCGGAACCGGCGCTGGAGTTCACCCCGGACACGTTCGGCAAGACCGGGACGGCGAAGGGCGGCAAGGCCCAGGTGGCGGCAATCGACGAGGAAGATTTGAGCAAGCCGCTTGCTCCGACCTTCGCGGAAGGGCATGGCCTGTTGAAGTTCTTCCCGCCGACCCTGCGGGACATGGCGCGCGCCGGGGTGAACTTCACTCTCGACAACAGCGGGGCCGTCACCGTGAACGGCTTCTACAAGCGCGGGCCGCTGTCGCTCGAAATCGGCGGCGACGACGCGCTGACGGCGATCGACCGGCGCGGGCAACGGCGTCCGATCGGGTCGTACGACGATCTGGTGACCTTGAACTACCGCGCCTGGATCCAGAGCAACACCCGGGGCGAATCGTGCGCACCGGAACGTCCGTGGCTCGACGCGTTCATCGCCAAGAACTGGGTGAAGCGTCAGGTCATTTTCGTGCCGCGCGATCCGGTGCCGGACGCCGAGTAAGCCCTCCCACCACGGGCAAACGGTCGCGCAAGCGGCCGTTTTTCGTACCCGGGCGTAGTGGGGCTGGGGATGTTCACTGGATCCCCGTAGAATCGTGCGGTTCCAGCACCACCGCGGCACCCCACCATGATCATCGACGAAACCAAGATCACCACCTACAACAGCATTTGCGCCGTCCTGCTCCGCGAGATACGCGTGCAGCGCGGTTTCCACCGGGCTCAGTTCGCCGATTTTTTCGGCAAACCGGCCAGCGCCTGGGAAGCCATCGAGGCTGGGAAGTCTCGGCTCGACCTCGACGTTCTACTGCGCGTGTGCCGCGGGCTGATGCAACCGCCGGGGCTGGTCTTGACGGTGGCGGACGCCTACGAGCGGTTTCTGCGCTACTTCGGCTGGTCGGTCGTGCTGACCGACACCGGCGCCGACGGGCTGATGAAGTTGGCCAACGAGTATTGGAAGAGCCCCGGCGGTCGTTTTGCGGACAACGCACCGATGTTCTCGTCGTCCATCCTCGTCGAGCCCTACCAGCAAAACAACGTCTGGTACAACTTTGCTCCGGTATTCCGGTACGTGGACGACCCCCAGTTCCGCACCGAACAAAACGACGAAGAGCGTTTCAAACCGTTGCCGTCGGCCGCCGACCGCGTCATGCAGAACGGAGTGAGCGGCAGGACGAACGGCGTCAACGGCGATCCCGAGGGCATCTGACGGTGGCCCTGCTCGACGACGCCCCGCGCACGCTGCGCGATCCTGAGACCGTCGCCCTGCGTCGCGCGATGCTCACGGAGCCCCACGTTGCCCCGCTGGCGCGGTACGTCCAGGCCCTGCGGGCGCAGCACCCGACGTGGGAGTTCCAGGACTTCGACCCGATGGACGGGGGCGTGCACGCGGACATGCTGTTCCTGCTCGAAAAGCCCGGGCCCATGACCTCGCCCACGGGCAAGAAGCAGGGCTCCGGCTTCATTTCCCGTAACAACGACGACCCCACGGCCGAGGCCGTGTTCCGGTTCATGCAGGAGGCGGGCATCCCTCGCAAGCGCGCGGTGCTCTGGAACGTCATCCCCTGGTGGGACCGGTCGATCAAGTTCACGGCGGCGGAGGTGCGGCGGGGGATCGAAGAGCTGCGCAACCTGCTCCCGTTGCTCCCGGCGATCCACACCGTGGTGCTGGTCGGGGGCCAGGCCAGGCGGGCACTGCCCCTGCTGCAGACGCTCCGGCCGGACCTGCGGATCTGCACGTCGGCGCACCCGGGCCGGCAGGTCTACCGGTTCAACCCCGACCAGTGGAAGGCGATCCCGGCGCAGTGGAAGGCCGCGGGCCTGGCGCAGGACGAGGTGAGCGCCACACCCTGATCACCGCCACCTGGGCGGGAGCACCGGGGTGGAGGCGGGCGCTGGCGCCCGGGTGTTGAAGGTGTGCCACGGCACGGCCCCATCGACCGGGAACGCTGGTCTTCAGCACGCGGATCGGCTACCGTACAGCAGGATCACAACCAACCGGAGGCCACCCATGCTCAACGCACGTTTTCTCCCTGCAGCGCTGCTCGCGCTGGGCCTGGCGGCCAGCACGTCGAGCTGGGCGGAGCAGCCGATCAACACCACGAACATCAGCCCCGAGCTGTACGTCCCGAAGGTGCGCTCGCGCAACGGTCAGCCCCCGCTGGCCCATTGCCGGCAGATCAACCAGGAGGTGAACGGGCACATGGTCTCGCGCCGGCAGTGCATCACCCCGGCGTCGATCCCGCCGGACCGCGACGGGTCCTGACGGAACCGCGCCCACCAAGCAAAACGCCCGGCATGTGACCGGGCGTTTTTGCGTGGGGCGATCGCGGCTTACTTTTTGAGGCACCCGCCGGGCTTCCCGCAATGCGAGGCGATGAAGTCGGCCAGGCTGCGGGCCTGCTGCGCCTGGATGGTCCCCGGGGCCTTGCGCTCGACCTCGGTGGCCATCTGATCGGCGCCGGTGAGGATCTTCGCGCGCTCGGCGTCGAGCTGGGCCTGGGGCACCACCTGCGGCGGCGTCGGGAAGGGCACCGGCACAGGCGGCTCCACGACCACGGGCACCGGGGCCGGCTTCGGCAGGAGCGAGTTCAGCGCGACCACCCCGCCCACGCACACCGCCGTGATGGCCAGGACGGACCCGAGGATTTTCAAACGCCGGATCCGCTCCTCGCGCGGCAACACCTTGATCGGCGGCAACCAGAAAAAGAAAAACACGATGGACCTCCCCCCTGTTGTGGGCACCTGCGGGTGCGTTACTCACAGCTTAAGCGGGTACGGTCCGGTGTCAACTCAAGCCGTGCCAGGGTCCGTCTTGTTAGGTTGACGGGGACCCGGAAGCTGCTAGATCTGGACGTGCGCGACGGCCTTGGGCCGCGCGTCCGATCAACACGACCCCAGGAGGCAAACCACGATGTCCAAGGCTACGCAGGACCAACCCACCACGGCGGACGCACCCCCGGCCCGACGGCTCAGCACCGCGGAGGCGGCGTTGCTGCTCGGGCGCCACACGCAATCCGTCTCGCTCCTGGGCCGGACCGGGCGTTTGCCACGGGAGCGGGGCGAGAAGAAAGCCTGGACCTACGCCGAAGCGGACGTGCTGGCGTTGAAGGCAACCTTGGCCCCGCCGACCGGGACGATGAACACCGCGGAATGCGCCCGGTACCTCGGGCTGTCGACCGACAGGGTCGCGCAACTGGCCCGAAGCTCCAAGATCCCGTCGACCCGTGGCGGTAAGGGGCCTGGCAACGGTCGCCTCTTCACGCTGGCGGACGTCGAGCGGTACGCAGCCTTGCGGTCGGTGAGCATGGGCTTAGTGGCGGACACCTTGGCGCGCGACGCGCTGGATCGCCGCGAGCTGGCGCGCTTGCAAGCGCAGCAGCCGAAGGTCGAATCGGCTCCGGCGCGGTCACCCGCCCAGCGCTTCGTCCTCCCCGACGTCATGCGGAACTGGCCCATCCTGGACGATCGGGACCGCGCGCTCCGTCGGCCGGGGTATGGGGCGGGGGCGATCTGATCCAGGCGAAGCCGTGC
The DNA here is from genome assembly GCF_001742165.1 of Burkholderia stabilis. Lineage (NCBI taxonomy): Bacteria > Pseudomonadati > Pseudomonadota > Betaproteobacteria > Burkholderiales > Burkholderiaceae > Burkholderia > Burkholderia stabilis. The sequence goes on from NZ_CP016442.1 coordinate 202,284, forward strand.
CCAGGCACGGCTTGCGTTCCCCTGGGGGCCTGCTACGTTGGACGTAGGACACCAACGATCGCCAACGGAGGAGACCTTGAGCGACCCGACCACCCCCAGGATTTCGTGCTGCACCCCACCCGCGGCTTGCTGAACCAACCCGTGTCACGGTTGGTCACCTTCGGCAAGCCGTCCTACCTCCCGCCGGGCATGCTCAGCGCAGCGGTGGATGACCCCACGCCGGCCCGGGCTGCACCGCAAACCCCGGCCGCCCCGGTGGAGCAGGCGGAGTCGACCATCCTGGACTTCTTCGCGGTGATGCTGCTCAGCCACGTGGTCGGGTTCCTCGCGCATTGCCACCTGCTGGGCGAGGCCCTGGAAGTCGGCATCGAGGCGAACGACGCGTACCGCAAGGGTCCCGGGAAGGCATCGGCGCCGGACAAGCTCAACCGCAACGCGGTCCCCTCGAACGTCACCGAGTTCGGCCCACGGCGGATGGGCTGGCTGGCGCGCTCGCAGGTCAGCTTCGGCCGCCGGTGACCCCATGACCGCGCTCGCCCTCGACCCACGCGAGGCCGTGATCGCCGAGAACCCCGGCGTCCGGCCGCAGCTCGTGGACGACCTGATCTGGACGATCCGGCGCGGGGCGTTCGGGCCGGAGGTCCAGACGGTCTACAGCAGCATGGTGATGGGCGGCACGTTGCGCATCACCCCGGCGCTGCTCGACCTCGCGGGCGAGAAGGCCGGCGTCCTGCGGGCCCAGCAGGAGCGCGGCATCCTGGACCAGGTGGCGGACGAGGCGATGCTCACCCGGGCCGCCGAGGACGCTCAGGCGAGCACGGGTCAGGCCCAAGTTGCGCGGCAACGGGCGAGGCTTTGAGGCTGGACCCTGGCACACATCAGAACGTCATCGCAGTGTGCGATCATGGCGGCTCATCCTACAAAAACGACGAGGACTGCCCATGGCCCGGACCGACCGACCGCTCACAGCCGCCGACTTCCATCACCTGGTTGACAACGTTGCTTACGACCAGATCCTTATGGGGACGGAGGATAACTTGGCTTTGCAAACCGCCGGGAGCGGGTTGCGGCGTTTACGTGCCACCGTCTTGGCTGAAGGGCGGGCGGCCACGGTGAAAATCGTGGTCAAGAGCGGGGCGTCCAAGCGCGTGGCCGAGGCGATCGTGGACGAAGCGGCCAGGGAGGCGACGGTCCTCCCGCTCGAACTGCTCTCGGTACTGACGGTGGAATCCCAGCAGGAGAGGATCCGGCAGGTCCCAGAGGCGATGGTTTCGTACGAAACAAGCCGTTGGATCGACGGTGTGGACAACATCGACGATGACGAACCGGCATCGCTCCGCAGCACCGAGAGCCTGTTGGAGCAGGCCAGGCAGCGGGGCGATGCCTTCGCGAGTTTTCGCTTCCTCTTGATGGTGTCGAAACGTGTCCTTCGAGCCGATTGGGCGTTACGTGCAGCGTTCTACCTGCTTTCGAACGATCTGGAACGCGACCGCCAGGCCTACGGAGCCGGTGAGGGCTCGACGGAGGTTCGGCAGGTGTTTGACTTGGTGGGCAAGGTGCTCGATGGGTCGGCCACCGACAAGGAAACGGAAACGTTCCGCCAGGCGCTGCTCGCCCGGGTGGAACAAGCCAACGGCATGGAACCGGGTACCGTCCGCGACGCGTTGCGCGAGCGCACGCGAAAGGAAACGGTGGATCCGGATGAGATCGTGCGTTACTCGCACCGGGGCCCGGACGCGATGGTTTGGTCCACGACCCCAGACGGTCGACCGCATCTGATCGTCGGTTTCGCCAGCCCGTTGGCGACGATCGAAGAGGCGAAGGAGATCGGGTACACCATCGACGAGCGTTGGCGCGACCTGCCGATGACGGACGACGCTGACCTGCTGGTGGTCACCGCAGGCGTTTCTCCCGTGATGGAACCCAAACGCATGATGCTGATGGGCGAGGACGCCCAGCGTGTGGCGGCCTGGGCGGACGATGTGGCGGTCGTGCGTACGGCCAACGTGATGCTCGCCATGGTGGACCCGACGGTCGTTCCCGCGATGACGCGCGGCCAGGCTGCGTTCGCCGGGTGGTTCCAGGCGGCTCGGCCGGTCTTGTTCGACGGGACGTTCGCCACGACCTTGCAAGGGGCGATTGATCGACTGATGGCGGCTGGCTACCCACAACACGCGGGGCCCGGCTACGACATCATGGACCCAAGCGGGTATGGTCACCAGATCATGAGGCAAACCTTCAGCGCGTTGAACGAGTGGCCCTTCATACACCCGGAGTCGTTCCCCTATTTCGGAAAGAAGGAGGTCGTGGACTGGGTTGAGAAGTATCCGGTGTTCATGGGCGGTATGGCGAGTATGAAATCCTCCACGCGGTTGGCCCTCAGAGATTCGAGAAACGACGCCCTGGAAATGACCGAGGAGTCGCGTGCCAAGGTCGAACAGTCGATTCGGCAGCATCGAGCACACTTCGAAAACTCCCCGGGTTGACGCAACCTCGAATCCTGCTAAGGGTGGTGTATCCCGGCGACGCCGACTCACCATCCCATGGAGGACTTCGCATGAACACCCGTATCGACACCTTCAACAACGTCCGTGCCACGATGGCCGCGGCCGGCATCGGCGCGGACACCCAGGCCCACGGCCAACTGTGCGCCGACCACGCCAACAACCTCGTGGCCATGCTCAACGCGGAGGACAGCGGCACCTGGGCCCGGCTGGGCAGCACGTTCCTGACGGACCGCCAGGGCCAGCTCGGCGGCGACCTGAGCGAGTCGGCCCGCGCGCTGCACTGACCCGCTCGCGACCACCGGCGACAGCCAGCAGCCCCACCGCCTAGGTGGGGTTTTCGTTGGTTGCGGTCGGGCTCAGCGTGGCCCGTAGAGCTTTGCTTCGATGGCAGTCCCCGTAGCGTTTTGATCGTCGAACGGTAGCACGTCACCGCGCTGACGGACGCTCCGCCCACCCAGTGGCGTTGTATGCTGGTGGCCCACGAAACACGGGCATCACCAGCATGGCTCACACGAAGCTCACCATCGGCGGCAAGGACGTTTACATCGTCAGGGCGCACCACCACGTCCTGCAGGGCTGGGCGGAGGTGCGGCTCACACAGGGGCAGGCCGGCGCACCGGCGCTCCTCACGTTCGACCACCACACCGACACCCACGAACCTTTCCTCCGGTACCGCTACTGGGCGACCAGCCAGGGGCTGCACGACAACACCCAGGAGAAGGCAGCGATGCTGCCCGGGATGATCGCGGCGATCGACTGGAACAACGCCGCCACCGTGGAGGCAGCGATCGAGAAGCTCAAGCACGACGAGCACGTGCGCACCGCGATCCAGGCGGGGATCGTTTCCCGAGCGTTCGTCGTGAACCTTTCCGACGAGACCCATGCGGACGTCGCCGGGCACGTCTACTCGACCTGCTCGGGCTGCGCGTCGATCGCTTGCCAGAAGCCCATTCACGACGATCATTGCGTGCGGGCGCGTGCCGATCACGTGATCGAATCGATCCACCTGAACCACGAAATCGACCAACTCAACACCATGGCGCAGGCGGCCGGCGTGCCGGGCGTCGAAGCAGACCCCTACATCCTCGACATCGACCTGGACTACTTTCACACGGAGAAGGCGATCGAGCCGGATGACACGACGACCTTCTATCGGCTGGTGCAAAACGCGCTCGCAATCACGATCGCAACCGAACCCGCGTGCGTGAGGGAACTCCGGCTGTCGGGCTCCAAAATCACTGGGAAATCGCTCCTCGATCGGATGCTTAAGCACATCGACACCGCGCTGACCTGAGCGGTCCCGCCGACCTGCTCACCGCGCGGTGGGCAACCCCTCCCACTCGGTCGTGTAGTTCGGGGTCTTCGAGCTTTGGCTCATGTGCCAGGCCTGGTGGCCCTCGACGTTACCCACGCGCAGGGTCCCGCGCCCGAATCGGTCGTTCACGGCGTCCAGCGTGGCCATCAGGCGCTCGCGTCGTGGGGCGGGCCCGGTGAACAGATCGGCTTGCTCCACCGCGCGGTCCGTCAGGTCCAGCAGCATCACCCCCGCCTTGGCGTACCGGAACCCGGGCTTGTAGAGCTTGGCCAGCCCGGCGAGCGCGGCCTCCACCAGGCGCAGGGTGTCGGCGACCGGCACGGCCAGGGGCACCACCACCGCAGCGCTGTACTGCTTGTCCTGCTTGCGAAACGGCGAGGTCTGGATGAACACGTGGACCTGGGCCGCCTTCAACCCCTGGCGTCGCAGGCGCTCGGCCGCGGTGGCGGCGAAGTCGCGCACGGCGATCGACAGGTCCTCCTGCAGCAGCACCGGGTGCCCGAACGAGCGCGAGCAGATGATCTGCTTCTGGGGCTGGGCCTCGGCCTCGAACCCGTAACACGCGATCCCGTTCAGCTCGTGCACCGTGCGTTCGAGCACCACCGAGACGGTGGACCGGATGAACGACGGGCTGGCGCGTTTCAGGTCCAGCGCGGTGGCGATCCCGTCGGCCGCCAGGCGCTCGCGCAACCGGCGGCCCACGCCCCAGACCTCACCGACCTCGACCCGGCCCAGCAGCTCGTCGCGATCGCGCTCCGGCAGGGCGGTGAGGTCGCATACCCCGCCCCATGGGCGCCCGACGTTCTTCTTCGCCATGTGGTTGGCCATCTTGGCCAGGGTCTTCGACGGGGCGATGCCCACGCAGGTCGGAATCCCGATCCAGCGCAGGACGCGCTCGCGCATCATCTGGCCGTAGACCGTCAGGCTCCCGGCGACGCCCTGCATTCCGGAGAGGTCCACGAAGCACTCGTCGATCGAGTAGACCTCCTGTACCGGGCTGAACTGGCCGAGGATGGCCATCATCCGGGCGGACATGTCGGCGTACAGCGCGTAGTTCGACGACAGGGCCACCAGGCCGGCCTCCTGCACCAGGTGGCGGATCTGGAAGAAGGGCACGCCCATCTTGACCCCCAGGTCCTTGGCCTCCTGGGACCGTGCCACGGCACACCCGTCGTTGTTCGACAGGACGATGAGCGGGCGGCCGTTCAGCGCGGGCCGGAACACCCGCTCGCACGAGCAGTAGAAGTTGTTCCCGTCGACGAGGGCGAAGGTCGGCATGGCTCAGGCCCAGGTTCGCACCTTGGTGGCGAGCACCTGGCGCAGGTTCCAGGTCACCACGCCCCAGACGGTCATTTCCTGGGCGTCGGAGAACACGATCGGCGGGTACGCCGGGTTGGCGGCCACGAGCTTGACCACCCCGGCCCGGCGGTACAGGCGTTTGACCGTGAACTCCCCGTCCACGCAGGCGAGCACGACCAGGCCGTGCTTTGGCTCGATGGACCGGTCCACCACCAGCTTGTCGCCGGCCCAGATCCCGGCCCCGCTCATGCTGTCGCCCTCGACGTTGAACAGGAAGGTCGAGAGCGGGTTGAGCACCAGGACGTCGTTCAGGTCGATGCGGCGCTGGGCGTGGTCCTGGGCGGGGCTCGGGAAGCCCGCCGGCACGCGCGACAGCGCTTCGACGATGAAAAGAGCGGCCGGGTCCTCGGCGAGGGGGACGGGGTGGTTCATTCTGCTGGTCTGCCAAAATACTGTATGGATATACAGTTCCCAGTTTAGCAGGCAGGCCCAGGCACAGGGCGGGAGATTGCGGGAATCGTTTAGGGCACGACCCTGGCTTGCCGGGCGCGGCGCAGGTCGTCCAGGGTGGCGAGGATCCGTTCGTCCTTGCGCCCGATGCTGTTCAGGCGGATGTACTCGACGTCCTCCCAGAACCCGACGATCGCGGCGGCGAACCGGTCGAGCAGCTCTCGGGGGAGCACGGCCTGCTCGAACGACGGCGGGGGCGGTGGCCCGACGGGCGGGTTGTCGTCGGGCCAGGGGAACGGGTCCGACGTCCAGTTGGGCCACAGCCCCTGGTGGCTGCGGAACAGGGCGAGGGCGGACCGGCCGTCCCCGTGGCGGCACGCGTTGCCGACCTGTTGGAGGAGGTCGAGGTCCGCGTAGCTGGGGAAGGCGGTGAGGGGGATGCCCCGGAGTTCGAGCAGCAGATCGCTCAGCTCGGGGAGGGTCCCACCGCGCGCCGTCCGGCGTTGGCGCACGCTCTGGGGCCCGGGCACGATGCACGCGCTGATCCAGTTGCGGAGCTGGCGTTCCCACAGGGACTGGATGGAGAGGCAGAACGCCTGGATGGTCGCCTGCAACAGGGCTTCCCCGTCGGCGACGGCGAACATCCAGCCGCCCTCCTGGGTGGTGGCCCAGCGCTCGATGTCGGCGTCGATCGCCGCGAGGGCCGGGTGCACCACGTCGTTCAGGAACGCGCGGACCCGGGGGCGGTTGAGCGCCGACTGGACGTCCTCGAACTGCAGGCGGTCGTCCCAGCGGTGCGTGTCGACCGTGGTCATGCCGTCAACGCCACCGGCGACAGGTCGACGCTCAGGCGGTATTCCATGAGCTGCACGCGCGGGGCGACCTTGCCGGCGTATTTGAGCTTGTCGGAGATCGAGTTCGCCACGATCACCCCGGACACGGTCTTGCCCTTGGCCACGTGGTGCTCGATCCAGCCCATGTAGCGCTGCACCTGACCCAGCGCGGCGTCCGGGCCCCGGCCCAGTTTCAGCTCGAACACCACGAAGTTCCCATCACGGTCCAGGAACACCAGGTCCGCGGGCCCGCAGTCGGTCTGGTATTCAACGCCGTCCCGTCCGTCGGCGTCGACGAACAGCGTCAGCGGGCCGTGCGCGGTGGTGCTCGGCGGGTTGCGCGCCAGGTAGTCGCGCAGGTGGCTTTCCAGGGCGAACGCACCACCCCCGAACCCATCGTCCACCGGCTCGGCGGCGTCGAGGTCCAGCGGGGTGGCCACACCGTCGTTGGTGTCGTCCACGCGTCGGACCTTCAGGCCGTCCGGGGTGTCTTCGATCGCCCACAGGCCGTGCTTGTCCGGGTCGTACCACACCACCTTGCCCCGGTCGGTGGCGAACAGGAAGTCGTACCGGCCGTTGGCCAGGCGGGCCTTCTTGTTCTCCGGGTAGCTCACCCGACCGGCACGGTTCACCGTGCAAATGGCGATCTGGGCGTTGATGGTCGCCTGGTTCAGCTCGGGCCAGTCGCGCAGCAGGAGCTGCTTGATCTCCGCGTTGCTGGTCTCGCGACCGAGCGGCTGGACCGCGTCGCGGATGAGTTGCCAGATCGGCGGGCGTGGGGTGGTGGTGCTCACGGCTCGGGTCCTCGCGTTGGTCGTGTCGCCGGGCGTCGGGGCCAGGCAGGCAACGATTGAACCACGACGCCTCGCGCGGGCACCAGCGGAAAAGTGTTGCTCGGCGGCGCGCACCCGGGGCCGGAGGCCCGGGCGGGAAAACCGGTGCTGACGCCGTGGAGGCCGCAGGCGGGGTTCGTGCGCAGGAGCCTCCGGCTCCGAGGCCTTCACGGGGCACGGCTTGACAGACCTGGATCGGCCATTAGGTTGGGTATCAACCACGACGACAGGAGACCCAGCCGTGAAGCTCACCATCAAGGGACGACCCAGTGCGCAGGACTTGGCCAAGGCGCTGAGCGAAACGCTGAACACCCTCGGCATCGACCTCAACGACCATGAGCTGCGCGGCGCCACGGTCTACTTCAACCTCTACGATCGGGAAACCGGCTACCAGGCTCAGCCGATGTTCAACGGCGACGAGGTGGACGACGTCCTCTGGTTGCCGGGCGACATGCCGGACAAACAGCGGCAAAGCCTGGCGAACCGCGCGCCGGCGAACGCCCTGGTGATTTTCAGCCGACGCGAACCCCAGCGGCCGGCGCTGGTGGACCTGGCCGTGGTTGACGTCGAGGGGATCAACGTCGCATGACAAAGGGGTGCCTCGCAGCACCCCTCCACGTTCCACCCTCCCGTTCGACCTACACCGTCGCCGGCTGGGCGGTGGCAACCGGCACCATTGCCACGCGCGGCGTCACGACCTCCGGCACCAGGCGGAGCTGGTTGGGCGTGAACGAGCGGAAGCCCCCGGTCCATTGCTTGCCGCGGCGGTTGAGGAAGCGCCACGTGGACCACGACCGGAGCATGGCCTTGACCCGCTGGTGGTCCGCCGGGTTCTTCGCACGCACGACGTAACCCGACGCCCACAGGAAGCGCCCACCCAGATCCTCCGGCGTCACGTCCAGCGGCTCCATGGGACCCTTGGCCATGCACGGCACCAGCAGCAGGCGCTCGTTCGGGTCGAACGTGTAGAGCCCTTGCTTGCGCCCATAGGCATACCACGCCCCGTAGCCGCGCAGGTCCCCACCGTCGCGGGCGTGCAGACGGTCCCAATGGTCACGGAACCAGTTCAGCACCTCGGGCTCCATCGCCGGCTCCGGGAGCACGTTGAGCGACGCGTCGTACGGGCAGAGCAGGCGGTCGGCCCGCTGCGCGTCGGCGAGCGTCTTCACCTTCGTGAGCTTCAGGAACAGCGGGGCGGCGGCGAGCGGCAGGCGCACCGGGCGACCGTGGACGTTCGACGCGTGCACCGCGTCCCCGTCGACCGTCCAGTTCTCGACCGCGTACGCTTCGTTGGCGTTGGTGTTGACCCCCACCAGCACCTCGGCGAGGTCGCCCAGCGTGGTGGCCTCCGGGTCCACCGCATCGCCCGGCATCGCCGGATCGAGCGCCCATGCCGCCGGGCCCATGGCCTCCTCGCTCTGGCGGAACGCGACCGTCCACGGGGTGGTGCTCTCGTGCGGCATGTCCGTGCGGAACAGCACGGGCGCCTGGGTGGCCGGGCCGCTCACCACAATGGCGGTGAGGACGCTGGCCCCCTGCGGACCGAGGAAGACGCGGCGGTGCTCGAAATCGATCACCGAACGCACGCGCGGGCGCAACAGGACCCGCAACGCGGTCCCGGCCGTGGTCCGCATCCACGCGTTCGGGGCGATGATCACCGAGCGGGTGGACTGGCGTTGCGCCAGCTCGAAGAACGCTTGATACAGGTCGGCCGTCCCCTTGGCGCACGTGCTGAACGACGCGCGCACACGGGCGGCGTAGTCCGCCGGCAGCTTGCCCAGCCCCACGTAAGGCGGATTCGCGATCGTCGCGTCGAACGTGCGGTCCGACCAGCCGGCGAACAGAGCATCCCCGACGCGGGCGTTCAGCTCCGACGTCACCCCATGGCTGGCGAAGTAGGCGCGGTAGAGGTCCACGAGGTCCTGCACCGCCTGACCGTCCAGATCGCTGACGAACAGCTTTTCCTCGCAGTAGCGCGCGACCTCCTCGTGGGAGAGGCCACGGGCCAGCCAATGGTCGACCATGGCGAAGACCAGCGAGCCGCGACCGCACGACGGTTCCAGCACCGTTTCGTGGGGCTGCAGACGCGCGAGGTCGACCATGGTGCGGGCCAGCTCGAACGGGGTGTAGACGACCCCGCCGACCATGCGTCCTTGGGCGTCCATCCCCGACAGGCGGACCAGGTCGGCGATGCGCTCGTACACCGCCGGGATGGTCATGGGGGCGACGGCGGCGTCCATCGGAGCAACCACCAGCGTGGCCACCGGTTCGGCGAGGCCCGCAAACCAGTCGGAGGCGATGAGCAGGCGATCGACCACGTCCGTCTCGTAGGCCTGCACCATTTCACCGTTGGCGATGCTGGGGTTCCCGGCGACGCAGGCCTTGACCGGGGCCCAGTCGATGGCTTCGAAGACGGCGCGGACCTCGGCGACCCGGGTGCGGTCGATCACGCGCACGAAGCGGTGGGACCCCTGACCGAGGTGCTCGGCGTCGAGGTCCTTCACCCGGCCGGCGTGCACGCCAACGCGCTGGATCGCGAAGTCCGCGGTGTGGCGCTGGGCGTACGGCACGAACGCGAAATCCGCGTGCTTGGTGGGCAGCACGGTCAGCGGGCGCTGCTCCTCGCGGCGTTCCCACACCTGGAAGACCGTGGGCACTTCGGCGGGCTGGCCCTCGAAGATGAAGGCGTCGAGCGGCAGCACCTCCTCGTGGGCGAGGTGGAACGCGCGGTCGAGCTGGTTCTGGACCGACGGCTTTTGCCACGAGCGCGGGACGATGAACGCGATGCGTTCGGCGCCCAGCTCGGCGCAGCGGTTGAAGAACGCGACGTCGTGCTTGAACGGCGGGTTGCCGACCACCACCAGCGGGCGATCGTCACCGGCCGGTGGCGTCCAGCTCAGGAAATCCGCCTGGACGGCCCCCGGGCACTTCGGGTCGAGGTCGACCCCGAGGGCGTCCGGCGGGAGCAGCGACAGGAACGCGCCGGTGCCGCACGACGGCTCAAGCCAGCGCACGTCGCCGGACCAGCGGTCCCCGAGGTGCTCGGCGATCAGCTCGTCGAAAAGGCGTTGAGCGAGTTGGGGGTTGGTGTAAAACTGGTCGAGATCACGACCGACGTTGTTGTTGGAGGTCTTCACGAGGTCCGCTCCGAAGTGGGTGGACCTCTACTTTTTTCTCCCACACCTCCTTACCTGAGTCGGCCTCCGTGAACGGAAAACAGGCGTCGCGACTCACCGCCCCGGGCCTGGCGTGCCGCTGGAGCGGCGAGGCTTCCGGCTACAATCCCCGCACGAACAGCACGGCCGGGGGTGGCATGAAAGCGGGGAAGAAAGCCGAGGACGAGAAAGCCAAGCAAGAGAAGGCCAAGGTAGGGCTTGGCGCACGGGCGGACTATGAGTGGCGGAAGGTCCGTGGCATGGCGTGGTCACGGGCCGTTCGGGCGATGGTCGAGAAGGTCCTCAACCGGTCCGACGACTTGACCCCGCGGATGCGTGAGCCAGCGTTTCTCGCGCACCTGCAGGGGGCGATGAGCCGGATCGCAGGCGACGCCCGGTTTCACCGACCGGGGAAGGCCTGGGAGGTCTCCGGGCGGGACATGGACCATCTCGCCGAATCGTTCCTGGACGACGTAGGCTCGTCAAGCAACACGTGGTCGCGTTGGGAGAAGGGCGCTAACCGGCCCGAGGGCCGGCGGTGGAGCGGGGCCATGATGCTTTTCCCGGCGGATCCGAGCGACCCGCCCAAGCGGAACGTCGACGCCGACGACACTGCGCTGAAAGTTGTCAACCGGGATCTGGGCTTTGGCGAACTGTTTTGGCACACAGGGCCCTGCTGGGACGATCGAGCGTCGCCGGTACCGCTCTGGGCGATGATGGGAGGTAACACCTCGATCGAGGGGCTCTGGGTTCCCGTGCTGCGCTACCACGACGGCAGCGGCCTGGACGGGCACGCGGTCGCCGACTTTTTGCACGGCGGCGTGGCGTTTGTCCGTTCGACCAAGCGGAAAGCCGGGGCGGCAGAGGCGGAGCCCAGGGTCTCCAACTTCCCTGACACCGACACCGCCCCGGCGGTGTTGGAAGGCAAGGCGCGCATAGCGGCGATGCGTAAGGGCATCAAGCTGTTCCTGAACCAATCGACCCGGCCGGGCGCTGCTCGGGGCGAACGTACGTTGTTCCCGAAACCTGGCTTCACACCGGCGCCGGGGGCAGCCCCATCGCCGTACGACGGGCCGGCCCGTTGGGCGAACCTCGCCAAAGGCGAACGCCCGTTGCTCGACCCGGACCTCCTGCCGGGCGAGCAGACCACACTCCAGACCACGCTCACGACCGGGAACAACACCTACCAGGCGCAGCGCCTGGCAAGCCTGGATGCCGGCTGGTTCCACCGACTGATCGACGCCGGCACTGCCGCGCAGGACGACGATTCGGCGGCGCTCGGCGTGGGCGACGTGATCGTGCTGGCCCTGGCCACCTCGTTCACCGCCGGCGAGCAGGGCGACCTGCGGCACAGACTGGAAGACCGGGTGTTCGCGGAACTGCGGGCGCGGCACCGTCGGATCGTCCGGTGGGCCCATACGTTCGGGATCGAGGGGGGCGTTCGGCGCTGGCTGCGGCGGCTGTACGCGGAGTACCTTGACCGCAACCGCCTGGCCTTCCCGCCGGTCGAAACACCCGCCCGGCCCGACGAGGAGCTGGAGTACGACCGGGACGACCCGGAGGCCGAATACCTAGCACTTGGGGACAACGTACCGACCGTCACGGTCGAACCCGCACGCCGAGGCCGGCTGACCTGGGACGACCGGCTTTCCCGTCGGGGCAAGGCCTGACGTCCTGCGGCTCCGCACCTTGGGGCCGACCACCGATCCGCACCCCGGCCCCCAGCCCGGGTTCCCCGGGTTTTTCCGCCCCGGGACCGCTGACCCCATCCCCACCATGTGAGTTGCGCGGCGTCCAAACCAGGACGCGGGCGTAACTCAGCCTGGGCGACCCGCCCACCGACACTGGTCTCCGTCGAAAACAACTTCACGGTGACCAGCATGACCCAGCAGACCACGTCCTCCGCGTTCCCGAGCGATCGCCCCGTCCCGATGGTGGACGTCAAACCCCTGATCGAGCAGTCCTGCACCCGCGTCCCGGCGTGGGTGGCGCAAGTGCTCGTGCCGCACGGCACGTTCGAGGAGTGCGGCCAGCAGGTCGACCGCAACCTCCCGATCGCCAGCCCGAGCTACGCCGAAGCCCTCTGGTGGTCGCTCCTGCTGCGCATCCTCCGGGACGGCTCGGGCCGCATCGTGGTCCGGCAGGTCCTCCCCGACGACAACGACGCGTAAGGAGGACCGACACCCACCCACACCCGAACAGACCGTTTGTCCATCAGTAGTCCTGTCTTTCATTTATACGGAGTTGACGCCATGAGCAAGAAATCGAAGAACCCCCGCAAGGCCGCCGGTCATGCCAAGAAGCAGGCCGCGTTCGTCGTTGACCGCTATAACCAACCGCTTGGCGGGTTTGGGGAAACCTGGCAGATCAACGGCCCGATCGAGGCGGGCGGTGCTACCTTTGCGCTGGCGCCGGCGTTGCGCAACCGTGACGCAAAGGCCGTGGCCGCCGTGCTGGACCTGCCGCATCTGAACAAGGTGGAGATCACCTGCTACACCGGAGTCGGTCCCGTCGCGAATCTCTCCGCGTTGCACGTGGCGACGTACCACGCCGACCTCGCGTCCATCGAGGTGCTGTTGAACGCCGGATTCGACGCGAACGCACGGACCACCTGCGGCTTGGTGCCGCTCCACTGCACCCAAGACACGCGTGTCATCAAGGCGTTGGTCGCGGCGGGGGCGAACGTGAACGCCGTTGATAAGACGGGCATCGCCCCCCTGATGAGCGCGGTGGTGCGGGGCAAGATCGACGCCGTGCATGCCCTGCTGGCCGCTGGGGCCGATCCGGACGCGATCGGCGGATCGACCCAGGAAACCGCGTTGAGCCTTGCGCGGTTGACCGGGAAGCACGCCATCGAGCGCGTGCTGGTCCATGTCACGACGGTGGAGGCGCCCAGCCTGCCGGAGCCGCCGTACACGACCGTTGGTGGCGGTTTCACCATGCTCCACAACGCGGCAGAGCTGGGGAGCGACGCGTTGGTGAACCAGTGCCTCCAGATGGGAGCGAGCCCGGACGTAAGGACCGAGAGCGGCATGACGCCGCTGCTCGTTGCGCTGCTGAACGGCCACGGTTCGACCGCACGGATCCTCTGGGACCATGAGGCACAGAAGCTCAACCCGACGCTCTCGCCGGTCACCGACGAGGAGTTTGCAGCGTTCAGCGCGGAGTTGCGCCACGTGTTGGAGAGCCTGAACTACCAGCTCGCACCGATGGCCGACGCCTAACCCCTCCCGTCATCGCCCAGCGTCTGAGTCACGCCCCGCGCTGGGCGCCCACGCCCGACGACTCAACCCGGCGCGGTTGGGTCGCGACACTTCCACCGTCGCCATTCCCCATCGGACCCACCATGCCCTTTTGCCATCTGGACCTCATCACGATCCCGGCTGAGATCCCGTCGGACCCGGACGAACGCGCGTCGTTTTGCCAGCTCGTCACCGACCTGCTGGACAACCCCAAGGCCAAGCCGGGGACCTACCGTCACCACGGCGTGCCGTTGGTCCACCACGCGGTGCGCACCAGGAACCTGGCGGCGCTTAAGCTCCTCGGGCGCGGCGGGGTCGACCTGAACAAGCCGTTCCGGGACGTGGTGGACGGCACGCCGGCGGCGTTCACCCTGACGGCGTTGGAGGAAGCCATGCTGCGCGAAGACATCGGTCTGGTGACGGCGCTGTTCGAGGCGGGGCTGGACCCGATGGTTCTGAACGAGCAGAAGATCAACAAGCGGCCGTACCGCGCGCTGCTGCGCATGGGGAAGGAGCCCAGCGTCGAGATGGTCGACACGCTGCTGGACACGTTGGCGGGCGCCGCCGAGCTGCAAGCGCTTGAAATGACCTGCGCCATGGTCTTGGGGTTCTTCCGCTGGAAGTTGCCGTATGTCGACCTGGTGGAGCATCTGCTGGCTCGCATCAAGGAGGAATGGGTGCGCACCCCGATCGCCACCGCTGCGCTGACGAGGTTGGGGGACACGCTGGCCAGCCACAAGCACGTGACGATTCACCGGTTCGTGCCGATCCTGCTGGCCGCGGGCGCGGAGGTGGATCCCGAGGTGCTGGTGGACGTGGTGGATCGCATCCGTCCGAACGCGGCGCGCGCCAAGACGTTGGACCTGCTGCTGGCCGCCGGTGCAGATCCGCACGAAGGGGTGACGCCTTACAGCGGTCCCCCGTGGACGACTGCGTGCCTCACGGCGATCGTCAAGGGCGATGAGGTGGCGATCGACCGCTTCATCGGCACCGGTGAGCAGGGCAAGGCGTCGCTCCAGATTCTCCGGGAGCAGTTCGACAACAACACCGGCGGGTGGATGGCGTGGTTCAACCGGCCCTCCGGATGGGTGACGCAGGCCGGGCGTCAGGCGTACCTCGGGGTGCGTCGCCGCTTCATCGCGCTGGAAGTTGAGGAGCTGACCGTGGTGGCAGACGCAGCGCTCGCCGAGGCCAACGGGGCTGCAGCGCCCGAACCGGCACGGGCGCGCGCCCGTTTGTAGCCCAGCGGGCAGGCCAGCCCTGGGCGTGAGTCGCGACACCCCGGGGCGACCTTGGGCTCACGACTCAACCAGGGCGGACCCCCTCGCGATACTGAACCCATCGACACCACACACCCACGGAGCAACCCCATGACCACCAGCATCGCCAACGCGTCCCTCTGCTGCGCGGCGTTTTTCGGCGACCTCGACGCGATCCGCGCGCACCTCGACGACGGGGCGGACATCAACGGCACGTTGACGAACAACGCGGGCGAAGCGCTGACCCCGCTGATGTGGGCCAGCGCCGGCGGCCGGCTCGAAGCGATGTACTTGCTGCTCGCCAACGGGGCATCCCCGACCTTCACCGACCCGCAAACCGGCGTGACGGCGTTGCACTGCGCGGCCATGGCCAACCAGCCGGAAGCGGTGGCGGTGCTCATGGTCTACGGGGCGGACCGCACCGCCGCGGCGGACCACAACCGCGGCACCGAGCTGGTGACGCCCATCGACCTGACCAAACCGGGCACGGCGGCGCACGCGCTGCTGAGCCGCTGAACCCTGAATCGTCCCAACCACCCGTTTTTCACACCAAGGAGAAGAGCATGACCACCCAGATCCAATGCACGTCCGCCGAGCTGCCGAACCTCATGCCGCTGCTCGCCACGCTGACCGATTTCACGCTGAACGTGATCCCGGCGGCGATCACCACCGCGGCCCAAGCCGCTCAGGCGGTCGTACAGCCGGCGGTTCCCGCTCCGGTGGTGCAGGTGGCAGCACCCGTTGCCCCGGTGGCTTCCGTGGCCCCGGCGGAGGACGTATCGACCATGGGCACGGCGGAGGTGATGGAGCTGTTCGACTACGCCACGCCGCAAGCGGTGGCGGACCTGATGCAGCGCGCCGAGATCCCGGCGATTCAGCGCGGGCGTAACAACTACTACGATCGCGCCAAGGTGCTGGCCCTGAAGAAGCTGTACAGCGAGACGTTCAGCCTGTCCGAAGCGTCGGAGCTGGTGGGCTACAAGAACCCGTCGGGCCTGCTGCTGCACATCGGGCAGCGTCGCATCACGCCGACGATGGTGGCGGGCCACATGCGCTTCCGCGTGAAGGACCTCGAGCAGTTCGAGAAGCTGCGCGGCCCGGTCCGCCGCCGCTGGTAAGCCCGGCACCACCACCCGCATCACCGCAGTTCCAGCACCACCCGCACCACCCGTATCACCCAGCGCCACGGCGCTCCTCCTCGCGACACGTCCGGGTCCCACCGGAGAGATCGCCCCGGTTCGTCGGGGGCACCCCACCGTCCCACGCATCCCCCAACGCCAACCACCGGGAGACCCCCATGGCCATGCAGAACCGCGTCCTCGGCACGCCGTACGCGCGCCGTCCGATCGACCCGATCGCCGTCCAGGCGTCGGCCGCTCGCTCCGTTTCCATCCCCATGCCGCCGCACGGGGTCCCGTACGACTACTACGCGGCGGCGTACCTGCTGGCGGTGCAGACCGCCAACCAGCGCGGGGCCGTGCTCGCGCTCGACCTGGTGCGCAAGGCCCACACCGTCGACCTGCTGGGCATGGCGCTGCTGGTCGACATCGCCTCGGGCGAGCTGGTGGAGGTCCGCGAGACCCTGTCCTCCCCGTTGGCGGCGGAGCACCTGCACCGCGTGCGCTACCACCAGGACGATCAGGGCGGGGCGTTCGTCGGGTTCAAGGACCTCACCCCGTTGCACGTGGTGGCCATGCACGGCCTGGCGAAGTTCGTCCGTCCGCTGCTCAAAGCGGGGGTGAATCCGCGGGCGCGCACGGCGTGCGGCAAGACCGCTCGCGACCTGGCGGAGCGCCGGGGCCACAACCCGGTGGTGGCGGCGCTGTCCGGCCGCGCGGGGTAGGGGCGATCCCGTTGAGTCGCGCGCCGCGTTTTCGACGAGCGGTCCGCGACTCAGCGGGGGAGGCCCGAGCCTGGACACTGAACCGGTCTCAACCAACCCACGAGGACACCACCATGCGCTACACCCCCATCGAACGGATCAACGCCACCCGCACGGCCAGCAAGGACCTGAGCTGGGACACGGGCACCTCGCTGTCGTGGACGACCTCGAACGTCGGTCTGGATCAAGCGGCCGAGGACAACCTGCCGATCGTCAGTCGCTTGGTCGACGACCTGTTCAGCGGTCTGGGCGACTCGGGCGCTCCGCCCCGCAAGCTGATGGCCGGCCGCTTCAAGACCGTCGCGAAGCACATCGGCGCCGGCTCCCGTTGCCGCATCACGTTCGACATGGTGCTGCGCGCCAGCGCGACCACGTGGGCCTACAAGGCCACTTTCAGCTCCGACTGCATCGAGTTCGCCGAGCTGGAAATCTCCGGCGTCCTGTAACCCCAGCCCCTGACCACCTCACCCGAAACCCACCAGGAGAACCGTATGGCCCAGAAAACCAGCACGAGCACGACCACCACGATGAAGGCGTTCACCGACCGTGTGGAGCGCTTCGCGCAGACCAACCCGATCCGCTCGGGAGCGAAGGCGATCCTCGACGACATCATCCAGTTGCAGTTCAACGTGTTGTCGGTCACGGCCCCGATGACGTACGCGCTGACCGCGGGCTCGGCATGGTTCAACAAGGATCATCTGATCGCGCTGGAGGAGTACCGCGACCACCCGAAGGCATGGGCGGAGCAGTTGGCCCTTGGCGCGATGTACGTGGAGCTGGTGAAGACCTCGGCACCGTTCACCGACGTGATGGGGGACGTCTACGGGACCGCGATCGAACCGAAGCAGGCCAAGGCGATGGGTCAACACCTGACGCCGGAAGGACTGGCGGACGGGCTCGCGCGGTTCGCGGCCCAGAGCGGCCAGGGCGCAACGACCGGGGAGGCCTCCCGCCCGTTCAACCCGAACGAAGGGCAGATCGTTTGCGACCCCGCGTGCGGCAATGGTGCGCTGCTGCTGGCAAAGCTCCGTCAGGAGTTCGCGTCCCACGGGAAGGAAGGCGTGGCGCGCATGTACGTGTTCGCGAACGACATCGACCCCGCCATGATGAAGGCCACGGTGGTGCAGATCGTGCTGTCCAGCATCGTGCACAACGTACCGTTTGGCGGGCTGCGTGTGCATTGCTCGGACCTGATCCGCCACTACCACGACGCGAAGGCCGACACGGTGGCGGTTCAGATTTGCCCGGACGGGGCCCGCAGCGTGGAGCACGTCCGTGATGAGGCGGCCCGCAAGGCCGCGAACGCAGGTCAGGCGACGACGAGCACGGTGGCTTAACCGATCCGAACCACGGGGCGCGATGGGCGCCCTGTTCAACGCACAAACATCAAACCTGGAGAACTGCATGAACGACAAGCCGTACGCTAACGGGGCGATGATCAAAATGCTCGTCAACGTGTTTGGGGTGAGCCCGAACGAGTACGAGAGCGAACACGAGCAAACGTTGCTTCACTACGCGGCCTGGGCAGGAAATGCCGAAGCCGCCCAAGCGCTGATCGAGCTGGGGGCGGAGGTCGATGCCAAAACGCTCGACGGGCACACGCCGCTTCTTTTTGCCGTGCAGCAGCGCTCGGTCGACACCGTACGGGTGTTGATCGAGGCGGGGGCTGACGCGAACGCATGGGATGAGTCGAACCGCTCCATTCTCGATCATCTCTTTGTTGACAACATGGTTGAGACCACCCGGCGGAACGATCTGCGTGTGATCCGGCTGCTGCTTGACGGTGGGGCCGATCCGACGTTGGGCCTGACCTTTGCCCTCGGCGAGGACCATGGCTTGGGCGTGCGCGCGATGATGCGCGCCGGCGCCGACGTACAGGCCGCACGCGTGGACGTGGGCGACCAAGCTGGGGCATGCGCACTCCGGCAGGTCGACATCCTCCGTGCGCGGCGTGAAAAAAACCAGGCGGACAACCGGCCCTGATGGGATCAAAACCCGGTACTGACGCCGATGGGGCCGTAGGCCGGGGTTCGCGCCCAGGGGCCTCCGGCCCCGGGGGGGCAGCGCACACGGGCAAGACCCCATTGTGGGCGTGCCCTGGCACGGGTCGACCGTTGGTCCGAAAGGCGGGACGCTCGCTTGACCCACCGTGGAATCCCGCTAGGTTGGGAATGAGACGGCGCAGGCAGCGCTGCACACCAACCCATGCCCCGGAGACCCTATGTCCACCCATGCCCAGGCCAATCCGCTACCCCTTTTCGACGGGCTCACACCCGAGGAGATCGGCGAAGCGTTGAAGAGCCTCCCCACCACGGAACCGAACTTCTTCGAGACCGCGGCCAAGATCGCTCTGGCCGCACTTCAAGACCGCCAGGCTGGTGAGCAGCGGGCACTGACCGAGGCCGAGTTTGATGCGATCCTGAACGAGGTTCTGGGTTCGCCGATCATCCTGACGCGCGCGATAAAGATCAAAGCGTAAGCCGTGCCACAGCACATAAAACGCAGCACCCGGGCCCGTACTTGACGGGCCCGCTTTAGCCACTAGCCTGGACCGCGTCAGAACCGATCCAGGAGGTGCGCCGTGCTGTTGCTCAACGTTCCGTTTTCCCAGAAGGATGAAGCCAAGGCGTTGGGGGCGCGCTGGAATCAGGCCGAGAAGAAGTGGTACGTCCCCGACCACGTGGACCCGGCACCGTTCCTGGCCCGGCCGGAGTGGACGGACCCGAACTACGTTCCGCCACCGCAGGTGCCCGGGAAGGGTCCGAAGTGGCCGCTGTACGTCGACCTGGTGCCGCGCACGGCGTGGTTCTCCAACCTCCGGTCGGAGCTGGGCGAGGACCACTGGAAGGCGTTGAAGCGCCAGACGTTCGACGCTGCCGGCTGGGTGTGCGAGATCTGCACCTGCAAGGGCCCCAAGTGGCCGGTGGAATGCCACGAGCGCTGGGAGTACGACGAGGAGAACGGCGTGCAGACTCTTGTCCGGACCGACGCGTTGTGCCCGGCCTGCCACGAGGTCACGCACTTCGGCCTGGCGCGGGTGCGCGGCCGTGAGGCAGAGGCCACGGCCCACCTCATGGCGGTCAACGGCTGGACCCGCGACCAGGTGCGCGCGCACGTCCAGGACGCGATGAACGACTACGCGCGACGCAGCAACCGGCAGGACTGGCAGCTCGACGCCCGCTGGCTGCTGGGCAAGATCGAACTCCCGGATGAAATCCGGGAGGCGATCCTGGGCCACGCCGAGGGCCTGGGCGCGCGGCACATCACCGCGGAGCAGCAGGCGATCCGCGACGCACACGCGCACGAGGGGCAGGGCCCCCGCAGCGTGCTCGACGACGATCCGTTCGAAGTGCCCGCTTGATTGGCTGTAGCCCGTGCCCTGGCACGGGTTTATTTTTGGCCCAGGCGCTTGACAGGGGTGCTAGACCCGCTAAGTACAGGGGAGAGGGGCGGCCAGGTGGTCGCCGACCACCCGGGAGGAGATCATCGTGCTGCACACTTTGCAAGCCATTTTTCATGCCGAGCTTCGTATCGTTTATCTGGCGGCCATCGCCATGTTTTGCGTCCACGTGATGGAGATTTTCGGGGTTCTTCGCTCTAAGTCCCCCGTCAAGATCTGGAGGGTTGTGACCAACCTTATCCTCATCGGCGTCTTCGCCGTGCTCCTGTCGGTGCCCCCATTTCCGGGGATTGGCTGGAATCTGTTTTTGGTGGTGATCACCTCATATTTGACCGTCGTTGATCTGGTTTTTCTCTTTTCGCTCGCCGTCTTGATGATCGTGACCCTGTTGGCCGCGATCAGTGGGGCGGCCGCGTTGACCCTGACCGGTGGGGCGAAGTCCGTTAAGCGTCGTGACGTCAATCGCGATTTGACTCCCGAGGAGAAGATCGAGCCTCAGGCGCGTCTGCGCGAAATGGGCGAGAGGGCCAAGGAATACTGGCAGGCAGAGCGTAAGGCTGAAATCGCGGCATACATGGCCGCCCACCCGGGTGTGACGGAGGAAGAGGCCGCTGCTGCCGGCAACGGTTCCGATCCCCTGGATGACCGTACGCAACAGGTTTGCCGCAAAGGCCAGCATCCCTATCCCGACGAAAACGTGTACGCGGTCTCGTTCATGCGACGACTGCACCCGTGGTCCATCCTCCCCACGTTTAGCTTCGTGTCGATCGTTGCTCGGAAGCCCGAGTCGGCCATCGAACTCATGGACGCGAGGGTCTCCACGGGCGTCAAGCACAGCCCGTTCAAGGCTACGTCGCTGGCAGCGCTGAAGGCGATCCGCCGACCGAACCGGGCCCAACGGATCATGATCGACAGGCTGACGCTCACCCGGGACGGCAAGGACAAGGACGAGTGGTACGCCCTTGATTACGATGGTGGCGAGGACGAAGAGCTGATCCGCGCCTACCAGGCAACGCTTTCACCCGAGCAGAAGGCCGAGATGCAGAGGCGTTCGGAACGGGAGATCGAGCTGGAAGATAAGGGGCTTCTGTAAGGTACGCCCGTGCCCTGGCACGGGCTTCTTTTCGGGTAGGCGGTTGACAGGGGTGCAAGACCCGCTAAGTTCAGAGGAGAAGGTCCCGGCCCTGGGGCCATCCCTGCCGGAGACGCACATGTCAGCCCATCGTAAGGTCTACCTTGAAATGGATGCCGAAGAGCTTCTGGCGATCCAGAAAATCATCGGCGCCCGCGATCCCAACGAGACGTTTGATCGTCTTATGAAACTTCCATTCGCACTGCAACAACGTGCAGACAAGGAAGGTAAGTTGTTCATTCCTGATCTTTCACAAAGAAGTGAAAAGGATCACCTTTTCCTTTCGTTTCAACGGCTCGACTGAACGAGCATAACCATGAGCACCGTCACCCCCGAGGACCTTAACCTGGACCTGCTGAGCTTTGCTGCGGCCGGCAACGCCCTGGGCATCCGGTTCGCGCTGGAATACGGCGCCGACCTCCACGCCACCGACGGGCGCCACCAGACGGCGGTACAGCTCGCGGAACAGAACGGCCACACCCAGGTGGTGCAGTGGCTCCTCGCCATGCGGGCCCCGCGCACCGCGTGAAGGGGTAGGGCTGGAGGAGCGTGAACACCCACCTGGCCGCGGAGCGCCAGGTCCCAAAACCGTGCTGACGCCAACAGGGCCGGAGGCACGGGGTTACCGCCAGGGGAGCCGCAGGCTCCCCATCTTGTTGGCTCCACAGCACCACCTCGACCCGTGCCACGGCACAGCCTGGAATCCTCCCCGTCGGCGTTTGACAAGCCAGCCTGACCTGCCATGGTGGTCCCACGGCCTCGCCGAGGCCACACCACCGGAGGAGACCGCATGCAATACATCCTTTTCCCGCTGAAAGGCAAGCAGTTCATCGTCGATGCCCACGAGTACAGCGCCCTGAACACGTTCGAAGACAGCATCAAGGACGTGGAACCCAAGCCCGACGAGAACGGCCCCCTGTACGTCGCGTACGGGGTCTACAAGCCGCAGATCGGCATCGAGTGGGAGGACGCGATGGGCCACCTGCTCGAACGCCAGGACGTCTGGCTGGGCCACATCGACGGCGAGCACTGCCACGCCCTCGGGTTCCACCAGGTCGACCCGCTCCCGCCGATCTCGCACGGCAGGTCGTTCAGCATCCCGTTTGCCGCGCTCATCCACGCCCACCCGGATCTGATCGAGAAGATCGGCGACCCCGCGAGCAGCCAGGCTGTCACCGCCTTCGTGCGCTTCTGGAACATCACGCCGGCCAACAACGTCCTCAACCGCAAGGGCGTGCTCGCGTTCAAGGGCATCGAGCGCCGCGGCACCACCACCGTCACCAAGGAAAACTGGCGCGACCACGTGGACCCGGAGCGGCTCCTCCGCACCGCGCTCAAGACCCACTGACCGGGCCACCGCCCAGCACGCACGACCGTCACCCCAGGGTGGCGGTTTTGTTTGGCGAGAACGTTTGACGCACCCGTACAGCCCGCTAAGTTGAATGGAGAGGCAACGCACGATCGACGCAACGCCACCATGACCCCAGGACCCCACCATGACTAGCTACACCGACCACCTTTGGCCAGGCATCAAGGAGATGCTGGAGGCGACGCGGCAAGACGACGTTGAGGCGATCCGGAAATGGATCGCTGGCCGTGACCCCAACGTCTTCATCGCGCGAGTCGAGGCCATCGTGGCGATGGAAACCGTGGACGTTGCACGGATCATCCCGTTGATCGGCTCTACGACCGTCATCCGAATCATGGGCCTGGCCGTGGAAGCGAAGCGTTGGGACGTGATGCAGCGCGCCATGGGGGCGGAGAAGGACCCGTGGCGACTTCTGACCTGCAACGAGGTCCTGATGCAGAACGACGCCATCGACGCGCTCCTCGCGCACGTCGGTCGGGACGTCCTGAACGCCCGGATGCACCACGCCGACGACGTCGGCCAGGAACGCCAGATCGTCGCATGGGAAATCTGGATCGCCCACGACCAGGCCATCCCGCAGGAACGCTTCCTCACGGTGATCCTGCCGAAGCTGCACGCGGCGGGTGCCGACGTGATGGACGTCCGGTTCGAGGAGGAGGACGCTGCGATCGCGCTCGACCAGTGGGACATCGGGTCGGATTACACGCCCGGGCGGCGGGCCCTGGCGACTTACCGTCGGCAGGTGCTCGCCGCGGAACTCAGCGCGATAACGGACGCAGAAGCCCAAGCACCCGCTGAAGCGCGAGCCCGCCGTCGCCTGTAAGCGCTGGAGGGGAAGCACCCGATCCGCAGGCCATGGCCCGGAGGGGCCGGTGGGGCGCGAGCCCCGGGTTCTCGACGTGCCAAGGCACGGCTCCACCAGGCGGATCAACCGTTCGTCCACGAGGGTCGACCGTTCGTCGACTAGCACGAAGTTTCTGCGTTCGTCGATCGCCAAACCGTTGCTTTAGTTGGTGGACCTTGTAGGTTGGAAGTATAGGCAACGCGCGTTCGACGCAACGCCACCACCACCCCAGGACCCCACCATGCGACCCGTTACCCCGGCTGATGCCACCGCCCGATTGTTCATCGACGCCGCTGCTGGCGAAAGCACGGGCGTCCTCGTGTGCGCCTGGTTCGGGGCGGACGTGTTCGCACGGAACGACCAGGGCCGTGACGCGGTGCAGATCGCGCTGGCCCATGGGCACGACGAGACCGCGGACGTCCTTCGGCAGCTCCGGGGCGAGCCTGTCCTGGTCCATGGCCTGAACGCAGTCGTTCACTGAACCGGAGAGCAGAGCCATGTCCATCATGAAACCCCTTCAATCCTCGAACGACGACGCCGCAAGGATGTGGCAATACTTCATGGCGATGGATCGCTGCACCATGCAGTGGGGCCAGGGCCATCCCCTTTCGAGCGCGTACGACCGTCTTGTGGCGGCTGTTCAGCGCATCGGGGACGCCCATCCGGAACGGGTGGGGCGCCCGTCCAAGACCAAGGGGCCGAGCCGTCTGATGACCGCGTTGCTCGTCAACGCCGAGGTCTCGCCGGACCCGGGCGTTCGGCTGCGCGAGGTCGCGCATTTTTTCCAGCACGCCCCGCTGGCTGACATCGACGCCCTGATGGTCTCCGGGGCCGCGGACCAGGAGGTGATGGGGGAGCAGGTCCTGAATGCAGCGATGAGCTACGGCCGCAAGGACGTGGTGGCGCGCATGATCCGCCGACTGGGCCGTGCTCACGTTGGGCACCTGGCGAGGTCCGAGGTGGTGGTGGGCGACGACACCTGCCTGGACGCTCTGCTGTCCGTGCACGACGCGGACAGCTTGAACAAGAAAACCGGGTCCTGTGACTACTGGATGCAGTTCATGCGGGCCTGGGTCCCGATGGAACGATTCCTGACCGTCGTCTACCCCAAGCTCCACGCGGCCGGGGCCAAACTGATGGCGAGTGGGACGGTCGGTCTCGGAGTAGACGACCAGATATGGCGGATCGTGAGCACTGTCGCTACCTCGCAGGCTGTCCAGGCCCTCGACCTTTACCGCCACCAAGTGCTGGTCGCAGAACTGCGCGCCGTCGCCGACGAGGCGGCACCGGCACCCGCCGATCAAACCCGCGCCCGTCGGCGCCTTTGACGGGGGGGCGCATGGCGTTCCTTCGCAACCTGCTCAACCGCGTGACCGGCCGCGCCGTCGACGAACCGGAGGACCCGCCGGTGCCGATGATCGGCCCCACGGGATGGAGCCGGTCCTTGGTCGTGGTGGGCGCGATCCCGGAGCCCGTGGCCCGGCGCGAGGTGGTGCTGGACCTGGCCACCCTACGGGCGGTACTGCACCAGCGCATGGTCGAGATCGACTGGAGCCTGGCGATGGAGGAGGACGCCGAACGCTCGGCGCTCGACCAGGAGGATCTGGACGGCACCACGGGGGACGACGCCAAGGCCACGCACGACGACAGCCTGTTGCCATGACGGGGGAAGGCTCGACCCCGCGCCAACCAGGACCTGGGCACAGGGCCCACTCGCCCCGGTACCGCGAAGCGGCAGGAAGCGGGGCCCAGGCCCGTGGGGCAGGTGCATGCGTGGTGAAGGTGGCCGTCAGGAACGGGGTTGGAGTGGGGCGATAGCCCCAGTTTCACCCGTGCCCTGGCACGGCTATTGACCGGGCTGAAAATCCCGCTAGGTTGAAGTCATGGGCAACGCGATCGCGGGGCTCGCCACCCTCCGGAGACCTTACCCGCATGATCGACAATCGCTTGCCCCTCCGCTGGCTGGCCCTGATCCCGACGCTGGTCCTGTCGGTGGCCAACATGCCACCGTTCGTCCATCTCTGGTCCGCGACGGAGTCCAACGTCATCGGCGTGGCCGCCTGGCTCTCGCTGTTCCTGGGCTTCTGGCTGACCGCACCGTTTCAGCGGTGGATGCTCGACGAGGACCACGGGTCGTTCGATTGTTGGATCCGGTCGCTTGCGTTCGCTTGGTCGACCGCCCTATGGGCGACGTTTTTGCTGGTGTGCGGGACGAAGTACGCCCTTTTGGCCATGGGCCTGCACGGTCTGGCCTTCAACCTTGGCGCGCTGGCCTGCAGCGTGGCACTGGTCCTGTTCTTCTTCGTCGCGAGCGCCGGCCTCCTGCACTGGACCGAAGCCCGGACCAACGCCGCCCACCGCAAAGCCTACCCGTCCCGCCACCACGTGTCCGACGAGGACGACGTGGACCTGTCCGAGTAATCGCCATGACCCATCCCAGTGAAACCCATCCGGACGACTGGCTCACCCGCCCGGACGCGATGGACGACGTGAGGGCGACCGCGCGACACGTGGACGACGACGCGTTCGGTTGGAATGTCGTTCATGCGGGGGATCCCGTTCGAACGGTGGAGCAGGTGTTCGCGCGCTGGGGGCACCGACCGTCGGACCCGCACTACGCCGGGATGCGCCGACGGCTGGGCTTTTTCAGCGAGGTCATCCTCCTTGAGGATTGGGCGGAAGCCAAGCTGGACCACGAGCGGCGGGAACTGAGCGCCGCGGTGGACCAGGCCGCGCACGCCTCGGAACGCGAACAACCGAAGGGCCGCCGGCGCCTCTGAATCGGACCACACCATGACGACCACCACCAGCACCGCCCCCGGCTACCCGCTCGACGACTGGGCCCTGGAAGCCGCGATCAACGCGGGCAACGCGCAATGGGTGGCCCAGGTCATCGCGTCCGGTGCGGACCTGTCGCGTCGCACCACCGAACCGTCGGGCCGTTGCCTGCACCCGGGCACCACCCCGTTGGGCCTGGCGATCGGGAACGTTGAGATCGTGCGCCTGCTGCTCGACGCGGGCGCACCGGTGAACCAGGTGGCGGTCCGCTGGGGCGGTACCGCGCTGCACATGGCCGTGGTGCAGAGCATCGGCGACGGGACCATCGAGCTGCTGCTCAAGGCAGGGGCCGACCCGCTGCTCACCGACGCGAAGGGGCGGCGACCGATCGACTACCTGAGCTGGGCCGTGGCCGAGCACCTGTCCGACGGCGACAAAGAGCTGGTGCGCGTCGCCACCAGGTTCGCCATCGACACCGCCAAGGCCAACGGCCAGAAGCGTCCGAGGCGCCCGCAACGGCGTTGACCCAATGCTGTGCCCTGGCACGGACCATCAAACCGAGGAGGAGACCATGACCATCATCAGCAGCATCCAGCGCTTCCGGTACAACCGCTGCTGTCGCGCCGTCGAATCGCTCTCGCCCCAGGCGTCAGCATCCAGGCTTAACGCCCCCTTGAAGGTCGACGTGGCCCTGGATGTGGGCCATAAGGAAGGTCAACGTCGTCGTCTCACGCCGGTAGGTGTTGCAGGCCAACCGATGTGGCAGGCCGCGTTCAACCGGGTTTGCTTGGGCACCGATCTGGACGAGTGGGCCCCGCTGCTCGACGCCTACCTGGCGGCCGGCGCCACGGGTGCCACGCGCAACCAGGCGTTGACCGAGGCGGCGGCACGGGCGGCGGTGCAGGGTGGCCGTGGCCACCGTGGTGGAACCCAACCCCATGGCGCCCATTTCAAGCCCGACTTTGTTCCCACGGCGTTGAGCCATCCCGAGCTGCGAGAACTCCGCCAAGAAGTGCTGAACTTTGCGTTGCGCAACCTGTACATGAACCCGGAGCTGGTGAAGGCTCTCCTCGCCGAAGGCGCTGAGCCGGGCTATCACGTGGTGCAGCATGCAGCCGAAGATGCGACCTACGACCCTGCGTGCATGGCAAGTCTTGACTTGCTTCTGGACGCAGGTGGCGACGTGAGCGGGATCGAGCTTCATCTGTGGGCGCACCTCCACGAGGTGCGCAGCCACGTGGAAAACGCCGAGATTCGCCAGTACATCGAGGACATCGAGCTGCGCGCGACGGCGGCCGAGATCGAGGTGGAGGCACCCCCTGTCCACCGTCCCCGTCGTCGCCTCTAACTGGAATCCCCACCATGATGAACATCGACTGGCTCACCACCTTCAACCGGCTCTACGACCGTGCGACGCGTCGGGCCGAAACCCTGCACCGGTTGCGCAAGCTGCAGGACGAGTACGAGATGCCCCAGGACGCCGAGGACGCGTTCGAAACGGTGCGCGGTTACGCCCAGGGCGACCATCGTTTGGCGGTGGCCCACGCCGTTCAGTACGCCCAGCACGTTCCCCTGGACAAGCTGCGCGCGTTGTCCCTCGAAGCGCAGGCGAGGCTGGGCACGCGCCTAGCCACCTTGGGCGCCCAAGAAGGCAACGCGTGCGTGCTGGCCGCGGGCCTGGAACTGGGGGCGTCACCATACCCGCTGCTGATGGTCAAGGGCGTGCTGGCCAGCGCGGACCTGCTGGACCTGGTGCTCGCCCGTTGCACCGCCGAGGCGTTGAACGCCCCGTCGAACGACCAGAGCGTTCCCGTGTGGGAGACGGTGATGACCGCCATCCCCGGCGGGGACCCGATCGAGCACGACCAGGGCGTGGCGCTCCTGGTCGGCGTGGTCCTGCCTCGCCTGGCCGCCGCCGGCGCAGACCTGGTGCCGCTCTCACGCCCCGGGCGCCGCGCCGATCTGTTCGCGGAGGCGCTGGTCCGCTACCAAGGTATGGTGCTGGGCGAGGCGGTGGGCACGGGCGGCGCAGAGCGGGGCCGTCGCCGGTTGTGACGCTGAGCGGGTCCCGTGCCCTGGCACGGCTTGGTGTTGACAGGCCCGCACGACCCGTCATGTTGGGCTTACGACCCAACCGGAGGAGGAGACCCCGATGCCCAACCGTCACGCGCGCTTTTTCAACGCTTTCCTGTTCGGCACCCTGGCCACGAGCCTGGTGGCGATCACTGCCCTGATCACCACCGCGGCCACGGCACCGCGGGCGCACGCGGCGGGCGTGGTCACCGCCCCGACGATCACGCTGGGCGTCCCGCTCGCCACCGTGGGGCCGGCCTGCTCGGGGGACCCGTACGCGGCGGTCCAGCCCTGCGTGGTGCTCGATAGGGTGACGCCACCCCGGACCGACGCGATCGCCGGGGACGGCTTCTACAACGTGTACGGCACGACGCCGAATCAGGGCGCACGCGTGACGACCGTGGAGGTCGTGCACGGCTCGGTCCAGGCCGTCGCATACAGGCTCGACCAAGCCTACGGTGACCCGGCGTCGGAGCGCTCGATCGCGCGCACGTTCGGCGCGACCTCCTACGTGCCAGGGCACAGGGCCGAGGATGGGTGGAGCGAGGAGGGGCACTGGGTCCTGCCGAACGGCGCGACGCTGACGGTGAACCGTCCGAACGACGGGCAGGGCACCGACGTGCGGGTGTCGCTGCACGGCTGATCTCAGGGGCCGCCAACGCAGCGATTCACGGTCCCTGAAAGAAAAACGCCCCCGCCACTTGACCTGGCGGGGGCACGACGTAGACTGGGGTTGCGGCTCCCGATGCTGGAAACATCGAGGAACTGGATTGAGTAGAAGGCACCTACAGCAACCCAAACTTCGGCCCCGCGGAAATCATCCTAGCGGGTCCCGAGCGAAGGTCAAGTTCTTGCGTTCCCCACCATCCGGTTTCTCGTACTCCGTCCGTCGTCGAGCCGTCGGAGATCGTGCAAGGACGCCGGGTAACCAACCCCGGGCTTGTCGAGCGGTACCGGCCTCGCCCATCATTGGACCAGCGACCCCGGGGACAACGCATCTTGATCCGCACACCATGCGTGCGATCCGGCCCAGCAGTGCTTCGTCCCGCGGAAGGCACCAGGCGTGCTCAACCTGGCCTGGTTCGTGTTGCCCCGACGGCTCGGCACTGCAATGGGTTTGACGCGAGAGCGGGAAAGCGCCCGGCGACGGTCGGGCCACGGTGCACAGCGTCGACGGAGAGACGCCGCCCTCGTGGCGGTGGACCAACCCGGCACCGGGGGCGAAACGAGCCCTGAATGGTCCGTAGTCGCGGAGCGTTTCTATCGCGGCCCCGGTATGTGCCCCTCGTCCTCTGGACGGGTTCGGGTCGAGTCGGGCAAGGTCTTCTCTGCGAGCGCCACGCGATCGTCACAGGCTGTTGAGCCCGGTGCCGGTCTGATGCGTGGTCCGTGCAGGGGAGAGACTTGCCCGGCTTGGCCCGGGGCGCAGCCCTGGGACTTGCCGGGTACAGGGGAAGCAATACCGTACCCGTACCGCGTACAGGGCCACCCTACCCAGGCACAGGCCGGAGGCGTCCGAAGGACACACAGGGCGAAGCCACCCGAAGGGCACGGTGGAGCTGCAGCACGGGACACCGCAACGCCCATCCAGGGCTTGAACGCAAAGCCAGGAGGTTGGAACGGAAAAGCGGGCGCGCGCCGCGTTGCCCCACGTTTTCGTCCGGTTTTGCGCAAAAACGACCGCGGGCCGGTTGGCGATCCGGGCCACCGGGGTTGTGCAACGGGCAGGGCCTGGTAGGTTGGACGGCGTCTTGGCGTAACCCGTGCCAGGGCACAACCTGTCCAACACGCCGATCCCGCCATGACCTACGACGTCCTGCACGACCTCGATCACGACCATCCCTTGACCCTGCTCGCCAAAGGCGACGGGTCCATGACCAGCTTGGCCTGGGAGGTGCTCATCGTCGGCATCGACCTCAACCGCGCGATCGTGGAGGCCCACACGCCGCTGATCGGTGTTGCGATCGGGCCCGAGGGGAACCTGGACGCGGCGTTGGCGATGATCGAGGCCGGGGCCAGCGTGAACGTGGCCCTGCGCTACGCCCACGATCGGCGGCGCGTCGAGCTTCTGCTGCGCCTGGGCGCGAACCCGCAGCAGGTCGTCGACGGCGGCACGCTCCTGCACGTGCGTTGCGGGTCCGCGGAGGCGGACCTGGACGACACCATCGGGGCGGTCGAGGCGTTGCTCGACGCAGGGCTGGACGTGAACGCCCGGGACGGCAACGGGTGGACCCCGCTGCTCAGCGCGCTGTACCAGAACACCACCGTGGACGTCATGCCCTTGGTGGCGCGGTTGGTGAAGCGGGGCGCCGACCTGAACGCGCGCACGGACGACGACGAGAGCGCGCTCCTCGTTGCGGCAACCTCGGGCCAGGTCAACGCCACCGGCTACTTGCTGAGCCGGGGCGCGGACCCCGCCCATGCGCTGCATCACCCGGGCTGGGCGAACCCGGCAGAGGATCATGCGGAGCTGGTGCGCGAGGCCATGCACCTGGTGGAGTTGGCGTACGAGCGTCAGGTGCTGGCCGGCGCGGCCGGTGACCCACCCGCAGGAGCGGAACCGAGCGCGCGCCGGAGGTTGTGAACCCGCGGGTCCCGCGCACCCGGCCGCAGGCTCGCTTTTCCCGCTCAAGGTGCCGTCAGGCGCCGGGTGGGGTGTCCCGAAGGGATACGTCCGGCTCAAGGCCGGCGGCCTGATCCGCGTACCCAATCGTCAGGGCGTCGGGCAACTGGCGGTGGACGTCCTCGGGATTCAGGCGGGGCTCCTCCGCGTCCGTCATCGCGCGTTTCAGCTCCTCGCTCAACGTCCAACGACCCAGGCGGGCCCACGCCTCGCGCAACGTGTCGGCGGCCGGTTGCAGCGCGCGAAGCTGGGCCAGGGCCTCGCCCTCCATCTGCGGGGCATTGGCAAGGGCGCGGACCGCGTGCGTGAGGACCTGGCTCGCCACGCCGGCCGCGCTCGGACGGCGCTCGTCCTCCTCGTCCTTGACGTCGGCGAACGCGAAGAAGTCCCGGACGATCGCATCGGCCAGGGCCTGGGTGGCACGCACCACCCGATCGCTGGCGCGCTCAAACCGTTCCGCAGGCGACAGGCGCTCGACGTCCTGCCAGGGGGACACGGCACCCACCACGCGCAGGTCGGCGAGGAGAACGTGGTCCAGCGCCCCTTGGGGCGCCATTTGCACGATGAACCCGTCGGCGACGATGGGCAACGCGTTGACCGCGTCCCGCACGTCCGGATCCTCGCCCAACGCCTTGGCGAAGTCCCGGGCGGAATCGTCGGGCGCGACGCTCGGCACGAGCGCGGCGCTGTACGTCCGGAAGCTCGCCCGTCGAAACACCGTCGGGTCGCGCGTCCCGGGTGGGGTCCAGGCCAGCCGCCCGTAGGACAACGCGCCCTGGACCGTCGAAAACCGCCGGCCCAGGGCGAACTCGGTGGCCCGGGCCAGGAGGTGCGCGGGCTCTGGGGTGACGGACGCCACCACCAGGCGCGGCTCGTGGTCGTGGCCGTCCGGTGCGCAGGGCATGGCGACGTCCAGCACGTCCTCCGGGTTCAGCGATCCCGCGGTGATGGAGCAGGTCCAGGGGCGGTCCGTCGCGGCGAAGAACCACACCATGGCCGTGCCCTCCACGACCACGAACCGGTGGGTCAGCCGTATGGCCATGCCAAGCTCCTGGGTCCGGCGGTCGAACGCGTCGACCACCTCGAACGCGGACGCGTCGGGTCGTTCGAGGGCGGCCCGCAGGGCCTGTTCACCGGGCGATGCTGCTTGGTCGCCCGTGGCGCGCGGCAGCAGATCGTGGGCGGCCCAGCCGGTCTCGCAATACGTCTCGACCAGGGCGAGCAGGGTCATCCGCAGGCGCGTGGCGACGTGGCGGACGGACGCCACGGTGTCGTCCCAGCGCCCGGCGTTGAAGCGTGGGCCGAGCGCGGCGTACGCGCGACGACGATGCACCAGGTCGTCGGCCTCGGCGCTCTCCCGGAACGCCCGCACCGCGGCGAGGCACGCGTCCGAACCGTTGGCGATCGCGCCATGGACCAACCGCAGCAGCGCGTGCGCATCGTCCAGCAGCGGGTGCAGCTCGACGGCGATCGCCGTGGCAGCGGTCTTGGGCACGTCCACCTGATCGACCAGCCAGGCCTGGTAGCGCGAGGGGTCCCGCTCCCGAGCGGCCTGGGCCTGCAACCCGGCGACGATGGACCGGATCAGGACCGCGTCCTCGTCGTCCCACGCGTACGGCGGCCGATCGTTGAGGCGGAAATCACGGAGCAGGGCTCGGAGGTCGGTCGTGGTGGTCGTGGGCATGCGAGGGCGGTCCATCAGGGCGTGAGGGTGGCGAGGAGCGGAAAGTCTACCTCGACCCGTGGGGCGATCGGGGATCGCAGACCCAGGACAACGCCGGAGGCGTGAGCGGCAACCCCGGTGCTGACGCCGATGAGGCCGAAGGCGGGGTTCGTGCCCTCCGCCCAGGAGGGGTGTTCCGCGAGACGGGGTCGACCCGACCCGTCAGCGCGCGGGGTACTTCGTCAGGGCCTCGTGCCGGTGGCGCCACAACGCGCCGATCGCGTCCAGGCGGCTCCCGTCGCCCACCACTCGGTGATCGCGGTCCCGCTCTTCGTCGTAGGTGGTGGTGATCGCCGCGTACCAGGAACCCTGGGCCGGGTCATGGGAGAACCCACCGACGCACTCGAACCCCTCGGGGCATCGCATCGGCGCAGCAGGAAGCCGGTGGCCGCGCCGGCCTGGTAGGTCACGTAGTAGGCCCCGTCGTCCAGGAGGACCGGATCGGGGCGTTGGGTCTCGTTCTCGCTTCGCATGGTCGTTCGTCGCCAAGGTCGTCGCACCCCGCAGGCGCTCGGCGGGACGCGCTCCGGCGATGTTACGGCATCATCGGGCCCCGTGGTACATCCCGGAAAGGCTCACCGTGGTTCCCGTAAGGGCTCACCGAACGGTCGGGCCCTGGTGGTGGGTGCAGGGCCAAAGCGACGGCGGGACCCCGTGAAACCCAGGTTTTGCAGGGGAGGGGTGATCCTCGGGCGATCCCGTGAAAGCCTTATGGGGTAAGGGTTTTCGGGCGATTTTCCCTCAAAAAATCCCACCTAAAGCTAGGCTATTGCGATACAATAGAACCTACTGAAACGCAAGAGACGGAGGTGGGCGATGGCTGAAGCATTGAAAACCGTGACGGCGCAACTGCCGGTGAATCTGGTGGACCGCATGGACGACCTGGCGACGAAGCTGGACCGCTCCAAGCAGTGGATCGTCCGCAAGGCGGTGGTGGCGTACCTGGCCCGGGCCGAGCGCGAGCGCGCGATGATCCAGGAGGGGCTGGACGACGTGACGGCCGGCCGCCTGATTTCCATGGATGCCATGGAACGCTGGGCGGACAGCCTGGGCACGGACCACGAGCTGCCGCTGCCGAAGGTGGGTGAGTGATGGCCGTCCCGGTCGTTTTCACCAGCAAAGCTGGGTCGGACCTGCAGAACATTTTCGAGTTCGAGAAGATGATCAACGGGGCCCCGAAGGCGCGGGAGATCGTGAAGGCGCTGACCGCCGAGGCCAAAGCTCTTGGGATCCAACTGCGCCACCGCATCGGGGAAGAACTGGACGGATGGGAAGGGCCCCCGGCCCGTGAGGTCCACAAGGACATTTGCCTGGGCGGCGAGTACGAGATCCACTACGAGATCATCCCGCCCTACGAGCCGAACCCCACCAGCATCGCGATTCTCCGGGTGTGGGATACGCGGCAAGACCGCTGAAGCGAACGACCAAGAAAAAGCGGGGCATCGAAGCCCCGCTTTCGCTGTACAGCGTGGCCCGGGCCACGATCAACGCTCTTCCCGGCGCCGCTTCTCGTAGTTTTCCGCCCACTCGGCGCGCATCGCCTTGATCGCGCTGGCCCCCGCCCGAAAGACCTGCTTGCGCTCGTCGGGCGTCAAACCGCCGACTTTCAGCGCGGTGTCGGTCACCAGGTCCTGCCGGCCAAGGCTGATCATCGTGCGCTCGAACTCCTCCTGCACGACCATGCGTTCGAGCGCCCGGGGCGGCTGGCCCGTCACGATGGCGACGTACGTGAAGAGGCGGTACAACACACCGCCCGCGTAGAGCCCCCACCACACGGCCACCACCGTGATCATCACCGCGCTCCCCGACCCGGGGACAGGCGGTGCGAACAGCGCAAAGCCCGTGGTCACCAGGGCGATCACGCGCGAGACCGGTCTGGCGATCTTGGTGACCGGGTAGCACCGGCTCAACACAAACAGGTTCACGAAAAACGCCCAGCCGACGAGCAGCAGGCCGGCGTCCAGGTACATGCGAAAGGTCCAGTCCATGGGTCTCCTCCAGAAGGTGGCCCCAGGCCGGGACCGTTGCCCCTCAACCAAGCAGGTTTGAGGCTGAAGTCAACCCGTGCCCTGGCACATCCCGATCGGCACGGCTTTCCCCCTCTGACGCACAGGTCCTGCCGCCCCTTCGCACGGCAGAAGCGTGCCCAGGCGGCACCACCAGACGGGCGCGCGTCGCACGCGCTGGCCGGTGGCCTGATGGACAGCGGGGAAAAGCCGGAGGACGGTTCGTCCGCACCGCGGGCGACCCGACACCACCACCTTCCCAACCTGGGCGCTGAGCACCTGACGTTTCCCAGCCCCTGGCCGATCGCGCACGCGGTCGCGTACGCGATGGGAGCACCACCTCTCGGAGAGTCCGCTCGGTGGCGCCGTGCGGGTCTACCCCGTTGCGTCGTGGCCCACCCCTTCGCCGGCCTGCCTTCCGTCTCGCCTTAACCGGACGCCTAGACCCGTCGTTCCCCTCATGGCCCATGGGCGCGCTTCGCTTTCGCCGGCACCCGGTCCCTCCCGTTGGTCGGGCTGCGGCTTTGGTCTCACCCATGGTCCGGGGCCCGCCCGGTCTCCTTCGGCGCCAGGCGAAACGGATGGCAAGACAACCAGCGAAGGAGAAACAGCATGGCCACGACGC
The DNA here is from genome assembly GCF_001742165.1 of Burkholderia stabilis. Classification (NCBI taxonomy): domain Bacteria; kingdom Pseudomonadati; phylum Pseudomonadota; class Betaproteobacteria; order Burkholderiales; family Burkholderiaceae; genus Burkholderia; species Burkholderia stabilis. The sequence continues at coordinate 237,632 of NZ_CP016442.1, forward strand.
AACAGACCCGCACGACCAACGCAAACCGCGCGTTCCCCGCACCCCAGGCTCCTCAGACAGCAAGCATTCACAGCAAGACCACACCGAAAGCGCTGAAAACGGTGTTGACCCTGGTCGAGACGGCCCAGCTCGTCCAGCAGGTGCTGCGTGAGGCGTTCCCGGCCACGGGCTTTTACGTCAAGACCCAACGCGACGCGAACGGCGCACGGCTCCGCGTCGAATGGACGGACGGTCCCCGCGAGCAGCAGGTGAACAAACTCCTCCTCCCGCTGCAATCGGCGACCCCTGGCCAGTGGGGCGGCACGTCCCCGGTGGAGCACTTCCGGCTGACCGCGCAGGGCCCGCAACGCGTTCGCCTGGGCGCTGGTCGCATCACCGTCAAACGCAAGTTTTCCGACGGCCTGGTGGGCAGCGTCCTGCAGCGCCTGGCCCATCGCCACGTCGGCCGCCTGGACCCGCAGACCCGCAAGCTGCTGACGGTGGAGAGCTTCAAGAAGGGCGCCCTGGTGGCCGTCGCTCTCTACGGTGTCCACTTCGCCGGCAACACCCTCCACACGGACGTCGAGAACGCTCTGCACGACCACACCGACGTCCAGGGCTACCCGCGCAGCGCCACGGCCACCGGCCTGTTCGTGCGCAAGCCCCTGAAAGCGTGAACCCAAGGGGACAGCACGCTACGGTTTGACGGTCCCGCACCCCATCCCCGGAGAACCCCATCATGGCCTACACCAGCACGAATCCCTACCTTGAAGCCCGGTGCGAGTACGTCCTCGCAAAGCTCGCCCTGATCGCCAACCCCGACGGGGAAGACCAGACCTGGTCCTCGCTGGTCGACGCCCAGGCCCTGGGCTGGCAAGACGCAGCACGTGCGCACGAAACGGGGGAGGACATCCCGGTGCCCGCGTTTTTCGCGGACGTCCCCGAACTGAAACGCGAATGGCTCGACGGCTGGGACCGGTACGACGAGCTGGTGGACATGCAGAACTGCTCGGGCTGCAACAACGAACGGGGGGACCCGTGCCCGTGCCACGGGTGAGCAGCACCAGCAGCAAAACGAAGCGGCCCGGGTGGGCCGCTTTTGCATGGTGCTGCACGTCGGTCAGTGACGCGTGGCGTCCCCGACCAGCGGGTTACCGAGCGCGTCCAGCACCGCCTGGTCCGCTTTCGCCTTGTTGGCCTCGGCCGCGGCCACGTCGTCCGCCAGGCGGGCGGTCTCCGCGTCGTACGCGGCACGGGCCTCGCGCTTGGCGCTCCGGCGTTTCGGGAGCACGCCGAACACGGTGATCGACAGGCCGGCGACGACCGCCAGAACGATTGCAACGGTTGCGAGCATGGGTCTTCTCCTCCAGTGGGTGGCCCCCGGGTGGGGCCGTCTCCCTGTACCTAGCGGTTCTTGGCGACAAGTCAACACGGTGGCGTGACCAACGAAAAGCGGCCCGGGTGGGCCGCTACATGATCGGGAAAGGTCACGCGATCACAGGTCGTCGAAGTTCACGGCGATCCTCTTCTGATGAGCCCTGTCCTGGGCAATCTGGGCCCACACCGCGTCTTCGCGGCGCTCACGCTCCCGGCGTTGCTTCACGACGTTGAGCACGGTGAACAGGACGACCAGCGCCACGGCCACGAAGGGCAGCAGCACCGTCAGAAGGTGGTCGATCGAGGTCAAAACGTTGACGTTGAGCATGGTCTCCTCCTATTGCGTGAGCCCGGGACGGTGCGACGGATGGGCAGGGCCGTTGACGTCGGTGGGGAGCCACCGAGCACCTACCTCCAGACCTAGCAGCATTTACGGGCTTGGCAACCCCCTCACGGGCAAAACCCGGCACCAAGCGCCAATGTCAAAACCCGCCGGAGGCAAGGGCGGGGAAACCCCGCTGCGCGCCGTGGCCTGGGCCATCGTTCGCGTTCCGCACCCTGGGCGTCAGCACCTCCTTCCCCGCCTGAATCCTCCGGTTTTCCTCCCGCGACCCCGTCCGACCTCAACCCGTGCCTTGGCACGGCTCCATGCTATAGCCTCGCCGTACCCGATGAAGAAATGCCATCGGGGAAACGAGCGGGCCGGCCCCGGTTTATGACAGGTGCGTTTTACACGAACGCATCGGACCGCTAGGTTGAATGGATAGGGCACGCGAACCACCAAGCCCTGCCCCCTGGAGACCCACCATGCCGACCAACCCGCAAGAGCTTCAATCCATCCTCGCCAGCGCCAAACTGGCCTGGGCCCGTTCGATCGCCGTCCCCGCCGACGAGCGCGACCACGGGTACGACGACGGGGGCGTGTTTGCCCTGAACGCCACGCGCCTGAGCATCGAGACCACCATCACCATCGCCGGCAAGACATACGGAATCACCTACCAGACGGACGACCAGGGCCGCGTGTCGCGGGCACCGGCGGACGAGAGCGGCCTGGCCTGGGTCCTGTTCCAGCTCACGCTCATGTTTGGCGAGCGCTTCCGGTTCGAGGGCGACGGCCATCAGGAGGACCAGCTCGAGCACCACTACCTCCGCGGCTCCGGCCGCACCAGCCCCGTGGGCCAGTTCGCGGCGGAGGTCCTCGGGCGCCTGGACGGCGTCGCGGAACGCGCGGCCCAGGCCTTCGCTCAACCCGTGCTCGAAGCGGCCTGACCCGATGAGCACCGTGGCCGACCTCCTCGCCAACGACGACCTGCAGCAGGGCTTCGCGGGAATCCTCGCGGAGCACGACGCGCACCGGGCGGACCAGATCCGCGCCGAGCGCGAGGCCTTGGCCGCCCTGGTGCAGGAGGAACAGGCTCGGCGTCCGAGGGTACGGCTGTGACCACGGCACGGGCCCCGAGCGCTTCGGCGTGTCCGTGCCATGGCACAGCTAAAAATCCCGCCGCAGGGTCTTGACCAGCGTGCAAGACCCGCTAGGTTAGGGACAGAGCAGGACCACATCGCATACAGGACGCCACGCACGGCTTCGTGCCGATCAACGACACGAACGATCCCAACCACCTAACCATTGGAGACCACCACCATCATGCGCAAGCACATCCTCACGATCGCCCTGACCATCGCTGGCCTAACCCTCGGCACCGCGTATGCGGCTCCCGCCTCCAACGCCACGCAAGACATCCACACCGTCCGAGGAACGCTGATCGGGCACGACAGCGACGGTCACCGGACTTTGAACGAGGTTGCCCTTGGCGTGCCGCTGGACGATGCCATGCCGGCCTGCGAAGGGGATCCGCACAAGGCGACGTCCCTTTGCCACACGCCGCTGACGCGTCCCTACGACGGGGCCAAAGAGCTGAAGTCGGACGTGTACGGCTTCGGGGTGCGCAAGGACGATGAGGGCCACCCGAAGGTGACGAGCATGGTGGTCACTACGAGCATCAGCTCCACCGTCATCAAAGATGTGACGGCTCACATCGCCTCCGCGTCGACCTACAAGACCTTCCTGGAGACCAGCCAGGTGCTCGGTATCCCGACCCTTATGGAGGACGATTTCACCGGTTGGGATCCGGGCCGTGGCCCGGTCGTCCTCTTGGGCACCTCGTTCATCACCCTCTACCAGCGTTGATCAACCACCGGATTCAGAGAGGAAACTCAACCATAGGAGACCTTCACCATCATGCACAAGCACATCCTCGCCACCATCCTGGCCCTGGCCGGCCTGACCTTCGGCACCGCGCACGCGGCTCCCTCGGACCCGTCCCTGCGGCTGCTGGAACGTGACGCCCACGGCCACCTGACGCTCAACGGCGTTCCCATGGGCGTGCGCATCGCGTCGTTCCACGAGTGCAAGGGCGATCCGTCGACCGCCACCGCGCCGTGCGTGCTGACGGCCCCCGAGATCGACGGCTACGGCACCGCAGAGGTCCACGGGCTCCCGCCGGTGAAGGACGGGGCCGGGCGCCTGGTGTTCGGCGCGACCGACGTCACCACGCACAATGGGACGATCGACGGGGTGATCCTCTCGTTTGCCGACGCGCGGTACGCCAAGGTGTTCAGCGACAGCACGAGCGAGACCGTCGGCCTGCCCGACTTCACGGATCACAACGGTGTCCAGGAATGGCGCGGCGTGTTCAAGGACACCTACATCGTGGTGGTCCCGCCGGACCAGAACGGGGAGGGGGCGGAGTACGGCATCGTTTACGACCCGAAGCCGTAAAGGCGGAGGCCAGAACCGAACCGGGAGGAGGAGCCCATGGTGTTCGATCCGATGCAGTTGTTTTTCGGGGGCGCGTGCGTGCTGACGCTCGTCGCGTTCCTTTGCCCCGTCTGCCTGACCGTGCTCGCCTCGGCGGTGCTCTCGTACATGGTCGGGGCTGGCGTGGGTCTGAGCCTGGCGGTCGGACCGGGCATCGTGGTCCGCGCGCTGGTGAGCGACCATACCCTGGGCTGGCCCAACAACGCCGGCCCCATCTGGTGCGTCGGCATCCCCCTGGGCCTAGCGGTGTTCGCCACGCTGATGGCCCTGCTGTTCTGGGACCCGGGCGAGGGCAAGGCCTCCCGTGCGCACGCGTAACGGCGGACCCGCGCGGCACCTCCTGGCCCATGCGCTGCTGGCCCTGCTGCTCGTCGCCGCGGGGCCTGTTCACGCGAAGCAGGCCCGGGCCACCATGACCGTGTCCGTCACGGTGCTCAGCGCGTGCAGCGTGTCGACGGACCAGCGGGACCCCACCTGCAGCGCGAGCGCACCGCCCACCGTCGAGCACCGCACGCAGGGCCAGGGGCCCGGCCAGGTGCAGCTCACCGTCGTGACCTTCTGAAAGGCCGTGCCACGGCACGGTTCGACCGTTCGTCGGATAGCACAGAATACCTGCGTTCCGGCTATTGCCAGGTCTGATGGTTTTTGTAGGATGGATTTATACCCAGCGTGCGATCGACACGTCCATCCTCCCCGAGACCACCATGCCCCTCCTGACCTCCCTCCACAGCTTTGCGCGCCGCACTGCGGCCGGCCTCCTCGCAGGGGCCATGTACCGCGTTCATCCCAGCGCCACGAGCATGACGCTCACGACGGCGGTTGAGCGCACGACGGCGGACGCCACCACGTCCGATGGGTTCTACCGCAACAGCGTCGGGCGGCAGCAGCGCTTGCCGGCGCACCTGCGCCTGGGCCATACAGAAGCGATTGAGGGCTACCTCACGATCGCGAAGGACGCCGCGGAGCAGGGCTGGACCGTGGTGGGGGTGTTCCTGGACGAGGTGCTCGACGAGCTGGACCAGGACCTGGGGCCCATGGCCATGACCCTGCACGATCTGCGCGAGCAGCTCCGCAGCGGCGCGCTCCGCCTGACCGAGCAGCACATCGTCATGGTCGGACCGGACGCCATCGACGAGAACGACCACGGCCACGTGGAGGCCCTGCTGGACGACGGGCTGCTCCTGCCGAACCGGTTGTTGTTCACCCCCGGCAACGAGGAAACGGCGGCCGTCCTGCACCACCACGTGGAGCGCAAAGCCCTGCAGGCGGTGGCGGACCAGATGGCCGTCGAGACCGGGCGGGCCGCACGTCGCCGCCTCTGATCATCCCCCATCCCCAGCACGACCAGGAGATCCCCATGTTCAGCTTCAAACACCCCGCGTTTTCCTTTGAGCCGTTTGAGCCCATCCCGCTGCGACTCATGGTCTGGCAGGGCACCACCGCGCTGCATCGTTTCGCGGCCGAATCGCTGCACCTGGGGCCCGAGCCCCTGGTGGTGTTGCTCTGCACGGGCGTGGACGTCCTCGCCGGGGACGACCAGGGCCATCACGCTCTTCTCCTGGCGCAGAAGCGCTACGAGGAGACCCATGGCGAAGGTGGCCTGGGCCGTGAGCTGGCCCCGCTGATTGGCGGGGACCGCTCCCTGGAAGCGCTGAACGTCTTGGAGGAGGCCACCCTTGAGGCGGCGCGGATGATGCGGGCGGACGAGGACGCCTGGTGCAGCTTTCTGCATCAGGTGGCGACCGAGCGGGAGGCCATCAGCGACCAAGAACGGTTCCGAATGCTCATGGGCCCTGAGCAACAACCGTCCATGCTGGACCTTGCCATGTTCAGAGCCATCGTGAACCTTGACATGTTCGAAGAAGCCAAAAAGCGGATGGCGGAGCGCTGGGCCCTCCGCGCGATCGCCAACCGAGAGGCCACGACCACCACCGCAAATACTCGGCGCCGCCTCTGATCCGTACCGTGCCCTGGCACGGGTCGACCGTTCGTCTAAAGGGCCAGCCGAACGCTTGACGAGCGCGCGAATCCCGCTACGTTCAACCATGAGGTGACGTGGAGGAGCGTCGCCACCACCCTTACCACCACCCACCACGGAGTCCTGCCATGTCCCTGCTCGTCCTGTCCCACCTAATCCAGTTCGCGGCCCTGCTCCCCGTCGAAGCGCTCAACGTCCTTTACGCGGCATGGCTCGCTGTCACGGTCGGTCTGTTCGACGGCGCGACGGCGGGCAAGACGGTCTTCCACGACCACGTGCTCACGGCCTTCGCGTACCTCCCCAAGCACCCTGGGGACGTGGTCTACGTGGCCGGCTGGACGGCGTACGCCGCCACCTGGCATGGCTCCCGTATTTAACCGCACCGCATGACCCAGCGAGTCCCGCTCCCGGTTGACGGGCGGCCAGGACCCGCTACGTTTGTCCCATGCCGTCTCGTCGAACGGCACCCACCACCAGGAGGTCCGTCATGCGCTTCAAACCCCATTGCCCGGTCTGCACGGGCCCGGTCGTGTACACCCGCCGGCCCGAGTGCTGGTCCTGCGCCACCTGCGAAAGGGCGTACGGCGCGGCGATCCACGCGAACCTGAACCCGCCGGCGTACACCGGCACGTTCGGCCGGCCCGAATACGAGCGGCAGCGGGTCCAGGCCACCGCGCGTCCCAGGACGTAACCGCTCGACCCATCCCGCCGCATTGGGGCACGTCCGTGCCCTGGCACCCCTCCAAGGCCCCACCCGGGGCCTTTCCTCATTCCGCGTCCAGCGTCGCCAGGCTCCGATGCGCACGGGCAACCGCGCCCGTGCCGTGGTGCTGATGCTGCGGGAATCGTCGTGGCCGTGCCGTCCAGGGCCCGTCGTTCACCCCGTTGCGTTTTCCCCGGTCCGCCTCTTCTTCGACGCGTAGCTCAGCCCGTTCCCCGCGCAAGGGTTCGCTTCGCCAGGTCCTCACCCGGTCCCTCCCGTTGGGAGGGCGTGCGGCCTCCGGTTCTGCCCCTGCACGTTGCCCTGGGCCTCGCTGACCACGCGTCGAGGCGGCTCCAGCGAACACGGCAACAACGACGAGGAAGGGCAGAACCATGAGCACGACCACCACCCGCAGCACCACCACCCCGAACAACCACACCGCGGCGTTCCCCCGCACCCCCGAGGCTCACCAGCGAACAGCAGAAGGCGACACCCGGGAGGTGGTGCTTAACGGCGCGCGAATCCTCATGCGTTTCACCGCCGGCCAGTGGTGGAACGTCCGGGTGAGCTGACCAGCAACACGAACCGCAGCGCCCTGGGGCCAGGGGCTGCACCAACCGAACAGACAGGAGATTCACGATGGCTTACTTTCTTCGCATGGGCGCCGATTACCTCGAGGACGCCGTGAAGCACGGCACCAAGGCCGGCGCGATCGCAGCGTTCCGCGAAACGTCCGACGAACTGGACCGCTACGGCCAGTCGATCACCGCCTCCATCCACATCGCCGACACCATGGAGGAGGTGGTTGAGTACCCCGACTTCGTGCTCGAAAGAGGACCCAAGGGCGGCGTCCGCGTCGAGCGCGCGTAACCGCTGGACGCCTGGCACAAGGGCCCGCCGATCGGCGGGCTTTTTGCTGTACGGAGCAGGGGACGACCAGCGTGCCGGGGGCGTGGTCCTGCTGGGACCCGCTGAAACCCCGCCGGGGCCGGAGGCCCGGCACTCGAAAGGCGGGACCACCGCACCCCGAACGGCGCCAGGGGCAGGGGCGGGGCTCAGGGCAGGTGGCGGAGGAGGACCACGTCCACGTCAGCGTGTCATCGCGCCATCGCGCCCACCTCACCGCTGCGGAGCAGAAACGGCCCGGAGGGACCGGGGTTGGTGCGGGCGCGGCTGCGGCCGGGTGTCGGTGTTGAGGGGTGCAATGGCACGGGCTAATCGTTGCTATAGAGACCTAGCTTGCCATAGAAAAATACCATTGTAAAACAACGGGATACCTTGTTTCGTCATGCCTAAAACCTTTGACTAGAGGTCGTTGGTACGAGAAGCTGAATGTGTAGGCAGCGCGATCGACGCAACGCCAAATCCCCACCCCAAGGAGTTCATCATGACCATCACGTCCCTGACCATTGACCAGATCGAAGGCGAGTTCCCCAACACGGAAGCTGCCAATCCCTACGACCGGGAAACCCTGCTGTGGAACAACAAGTTCTACGCGCTCGTCGGCGAGCTGTTCCCCAACACCGACCCGCGCGTCATCCACGCTGTTACGCTGAACACGCCCGAGAGCAACGAAGGCGACCTCAAGACCTCGCAAGTCCGCCGCGTCATCCACGCCATGGAAAACGGGTTCGTCAACGAACCGTTTTTCGTGTCGACCTTCAACGCGGAATACCCGGTGACCGAGGACGACCTGGGCGACCGCGCCGAATGGGAAAACACCGCGCTGGTGGTCAAGCGCGACGGCGGGGAGGTTCGTTGGGGCTTCGAGGGCTCCGAGCTGTAAGCCACCCCATCCACAGCACCCCATCCACCGTTCACCCTGGGCCCGCGGCAACGCGGGTTCGTCCGTACCACCGGGGCCCGAGCCCACCACGACCAAACCAGGACCCGCCATGCGCACCGCCAACGTCCCACGTCCGTTCCCCGTCCTGCCGCCGGCCGAGGCCGTACACGACACGCAACGCGTCGCCGAGCAAACGCGGGCCGCGCTCACGGAGCTGGAAGCGGCGATCGACCGGGCGCAGGGGCACCGGGCCCGAATCGTCGCGGCGGTGCGCACCTTCGACGCGCCGACCGTTCTCCGGCTGCTCGAAGCGGGCACCGGCACCACGCAGCGCTTCGACCTCGGGTACCGCCTGCCGGAGCACGTGTTCGCGCTGATGCCCGACCAGGCCAGTGAGCGAGAGGTGGTCGACGTCTGGCGCAGCATCACCCCGCGACCCATGGCCGCGAGGCCCGAGCTGGACGGCCTGCTGGTCGAGTTGGTGCAGGCCTTGGGCGCGCTGCACCCGGCGACCGGGCTTTTTCACGAGCAGCACGTGCTGTTCACCGCGCACCTGCTCGTAAGCGTGGGGTGCCGAGACCGCGTCTTGGACGGGGTGCCGTTGCGCGACCTGCTGCACCAGGCCTGGCTCTACAAACACGACAAGAAACCGGACGCCCTGGTGGTGCAGGCGGTGCTGAACGCATGGCTCAAGCCACCCCGCAAGCCGCACACGAAGCGTCAACCCAGCACCAGCGCCAACACCAACCCGAACCCGGGGGCCTAACGGCCCGGGCCGGTCAAAAACGAAAACCAACACCCCCGGTCACCGCGCAGCGGGCACGGCCGGGCCACTGTCCGGGCAGCGGGGCTTTGCTGTCCGGGCGCCCGTGGCGCACACCCTGGACAACGGGCAGAGCTAAACGCCTTGCGCGGCAAGGGGCAGCTCCCCACGGGTCCCGGCTGTCCAGGTGTCCGGGCAAAAACCACCTGGTGCAGCGGGAGCCGCAGGTCCGATGGCGGGGCCATGGCTCGACCAGCACACCCGGGCCTCGTACCTCTCTTTCCCTTGGACACCTGGACAACCATGACAGGGAGCCAGGCGGGCAGGGCGTCCGAGGCCTGTCCAAGTCGCAGCACCATCACCTGGCCCGGGCCTGGACAGTGATCCGGTGATCCTGGACCCAGTCCGGTCTGCACCGTGGGTATGGTTTTTAGCCGTGCCACGGCACATGTTAATAAACGCTATAGGCGGGATCGACGGCATAGAAAAATACCATTGGAAAAAACAACAGAATACCTTGTTTCGTCATGCCCCAAACCTTTGACTAGAGGTCGTTGGTACGAGAAGCTAACTATGTAGGCAGCGCGATCGACGCAATGCCAAAACCACCCCACGGAGTTCACCATGACCAGCACCGCCCTGACCCAAGACGTTCAAGACGCAATCCTCGCCAGCGTCGAGCTGAACGACATCGAGACGTTCGACGACGAACACGATCCGGAGGTCTACAGCACCAACGTCTACGTCGACGTGACCATCGACGGCACGACCTACACCGTCGTGCATGAGCGCGGCACGGACGGCGAGGTGGAACGCGCACCGGACGACGGTTGCGGCATCGTCGAGGTCTACGTTGCCGTCATGAAGCTGACCGGCGAGTACAACGACGAAGAAGCGGACGACGTGCTGGACATGTTCGAGCACAAGTCGGAAGACCACGTGTCGACCGAAGCGTTCAACCTGGGCCTCGCGATCGATCAGAAGATCGCTCAGGTGGCGGAGGCCGAGCAGGCCGATTACGACACGAAGCGCGCGGCCGATCTGGTAATCACCCCCGAGTTCGGCGTGGACGCCAACGGCAACGTGGTGGGCCTGGACAGCGAACGGGCTGTTCTGGTGTTCGAGCACAGCACCGAAAAGTTCGCCAACCTGCTCCGTTTCGACGTGTCAGCGAAGAACAACGATGGTGTCTGGTGCGATGCCGGCCAGGCCGACATGTTCCACTTCCACCTCGAACCGGCCGAGGTCTACCGGCGCTACGCAGAGCGGCAGGCGATCCGCCAGGAAGAACGCGCGGAACGGGAGGCTTACGAGAGCGGCGAGATCTACGCCTGACCACCAGGCTCCACCGTTCAACCAGGGCCCACCCTCACCGGTGGGCTTTGCGGTACAAGCCCCTGGGCTTCCATCGAACCGGAGCCGTCCCATGACCACCGCACCGTCCACCCCGTTGACCGTCAAAGAAGCGGCCCAGGCCCTGGCCGTCAGCGACGGACGCGTGATGCAGTTCCTCCGCGCCGGCGCGCTGACCTTGGCGGCCAACCCGGATCGGTCCAGCGGCCCCCAGCGCTCGAAGCACCACGTTGACCCGTCCTCGGTCGAAGCGTTGCGGCAGGCCCGTGCCAAGGCACAGGTTGACAAGGCCGCGCGGGAGGCACGGCGGCAGAGCTTTCTCGCGGCACGGCAGCGCCTGCAGGCGCTCCGCGATGCCCAGGCCCAGGGCCTGCTGACCCCGGCGGATGCGGCGCGTGAGCTGGGCATGTCGCGCCAGTTGATCCATTTCCACGTCCACCGCGGCAACCTTGCCACCGTGACCGTCGCCGGCCGCCGCCTGGTGCAACGGTCCGACCTCGAAGCGTTGTCAGCAGCACGTTGAAAATGACCCAGCGGCAGCACATTGGATTTGACCCACCCGGGTAGGATGGGCCCTTTTTGGAGGGCCAGTGCTTACAAGGGAGGTAATCGTGGAAATACGTGTGTTGGCCCGCCAAGGATTAGGAATCCGGGAGATCTCGCGGGAACTGGGGTTGTCGAGGAACACCGTGCGCAAATACTTACGCAGTTGTGCTGAGCAGGATCGTGCGCCGCGATCGGGGCGCACGCAGAAGCTCGATCCGTTCAAAACCTATCTGCATGACCGGGTTCGCGCAGCGCATCCGGCCTGGCTGCCGGCGACCGCGCTGCTGATCGAGATTCGCGCGATGGGTTATGACGGAGGCCTGACGCGGCTGCGGGTCTATCTGCGGTCGCTGAAGTCGATCAAGGCGCCGGAGCCACTGGTACGTTTCGAAACCGATCCGGGGCAGCAGATGCAGGTCGACTGGATCGTGTTGCGACGTGGCAAGCTGCCGCTGTCGGCATTCGTTGCGACGCTCGGTTACAGTCGGGCGAGTTACGTCGAGTTCGTGACCGACGAACGATTGCCGACGCTGCTGGGATGCCATGAGCGCGCGTTCGACTTCTTCGGTGGGGTTCCTCGCGAGGTCCTGTACGACAACGTCAAGACGGTGGTGATTGGCCGAGACGCCTATGGTCCCGGACTGCATCGCTATCAACCGGCCTTCCTCGACTTTGCGAAGCACCACGGCTTCGTGCCGCGCCTGTGCAAGCCCTACCGAGCGAAGACCAAGGGGAAGGTTGAGCGCTTCAACGGATACCTGCGCCGCAGCTTCTACAATCCGCTGGCAAGCCGGCTCGCTCAGGATCGCCTCTCGCTTGACGCGACCACGGCGAACGCCGAGGTCGTGCGCTGGCTGAGAGATGTCGCCAATGTGCGCATCCACGGCACGACTGGACAGTCGCCGCTCGAGCGTCTCCTGCTTGAGCAACCGAAGCTGCAGCAGTTGCCGGAGCCGTGGCGCGCGAACCTGCCGTCAGCTTCCGTGCCGACGATGCCACCGCCGTCGCGGTTCGATGATACGCCGCTGCAGCATCAGCTGTCAGTGTATCAAGCCCTGCTGACGGAGGCACGTTGATGGACATCCAGCACGAACGTATCCTCGAAGCCTGTCGACAACTGCGGATCGACACGATGGGCGAGCAGTACAGCATGTTGGCAGCTCGCGCGGCAGCGAACCAACTCACGTTTGCCGACTTCTTCGAGGCGCTGTTGAAATCTGCGATGGACGCGAAGCACACGCGGACCAAATCCATGTTGCTGCGCACGGCCGGCTTCCCTGTGCTGAAGACGCTGGAGGAGTTCGACTTTACGTTTGCTCACGGCGTTGCCAAGAAATCGGTGCTGGAGCTGTCGTCGATGGCCTTCGTCGAGCGCGCCGAGAACATCGTGTTGCTCGGGCCGAGCGGCCTTGGCAAAACGCATCTGGCGATCGCACTCGGTTACATCGCAACGCAGATGGGGATCAAGACGCGCTTCATCTCTGCGGCGGATCTCGTCATTGCCTTGGCCGCCGCTTCCCGGCAGGATCGATTGGCCGACTTCCTGAAGCGCAACATCATGAACCCACGGCTGTTGATCATTGATGAGGTCGGCTATCTGCCGCTCGGCCGGGACGATGCCAATCTGTTCTTCCAGGTGATCGCCAAGCGGTATGAAAAGGGTTCCGTGATCGTAACGAGCAACTTGCCGTTCGGGCAATGGGACCAGACGTTCGCCGGAGATCAGACGCTCACGGCCGCGTTGCTCGACCGCCTCCTGCATCACAGCCATGTTCTACAGATCAAAGGCGAAAGCTACCGACTGAAGGACAAGCGAAAAGCCGGCGTGATCCGATCCCGTGCATCCGAAAGTGCTGAACAGCAACTGGAGATGCACGCGTAAGTGATGATCAGCAACATCGTTTGACCCTGGGTCAGGCGAAACCGATGGCCAGCAACTGACGCTGACCCAGGGTCACGCAACATGCTGGGCATCAACTTGGTGACCCAGGTGGGTCAAATCTAATGTGCTGCACAACGGCCCAAGTGGGTCACTTCTAAGTTGCTGTTGACAGCGTTCAAGCAGCGTCGCGATGGGCACTGACCGGCACCACCTCCACGGGCCAGGGCCAGTCCGATGAGGGCTGGTTTGTGGGTACCACAACCAACCCCATGAGGTACCCCATGTTTTCCGGTGAACTTGACGTCCGCGGCCTGTCCGACGCGATGGGTCTTCCCGAGACCGAGGTCAACCACCGCCTGTACGGCGGCCGTGAGCCCTTGCTGGGTGGCGCTGGTGGAACGATGGGCGGGACGGCGTCGCTGCCGAAGCCGACCCAGACGAAGCACCGGCACCCGTTCCTGGCCCGGTATCACCCGGCGCCCGCGGGCGATGACGAGCTGCTCACGCAAGCCCAGGTTGCCCAGGAGCTGGGGTTCACGCCCGCGTCGGTCTGCAACCTCGTCAAGAAAGGGCGGCTAGCGACGGTGGAGCGTGGCGGGCGGCGGTTCATCCTCCGGGCCACCCTCGATGCGTTCCGCGCGGTGCGCTTCCCGGCGAACCGGCAGGAGGTCATGACCGTTAAGCAGGCGATGCGGGAGCTGGGCCTCACCACCGAGCACTCCGTCTACCGGTTGCTTCGTGAGAACGGCATCAAGCCCACCAAGTTCGGCCTGCAGATTTACCTCACCCGCGACGAGCTGGACACGATCCAACGGGCACGCAAGGGCAAGGGCCTGGAACGTTCGATGGAGCCGGCGGCCAGCATCGCTCCGGCCCCAGACGATACCAGCGCGCCGACGATCGCTCCCACGGCACCCGAGCCGATCGTGGCGCCCACGGTCCAGACCCATACCTCGGCATCGGCCCCCACGGTTGAGGCCCAGGCTCCGGCGTTGGACCTGGCGCCCGTGGCGCACCCGGAGCGTCCGGTGTACGCCGGGCCGAATCGACCGAGGAAGAGGGGCGAGAGCTACGTCCAGGCGACGCGCACGGTGCCCGACCCGGTCTCGCCGACCGGATTCGCGGTGCGTCGCGGCACCCCGGTGTGCAGCGACGACCTGTCCGACCTGCACGTGCTCGTGTTCAAGAAGAGCCGGGGCGCCCTGGCCGACCGGCTGCGTTACGCACCCCTCGAGACGATCGATGAGCGGGCTCCCAACGGCGAAACTCCGCTGCACCACGCGGCCCGGCGTGGCCACCTGCACGGCGCGGCGCTGCTCCTCGCGCACGGGGCGGACGTGCACGCGGTCGACGAGTTCGGCCTCACCCCGCTGCACCACGCTGCCGAGCAGGGCCACCGGGACGTGGTCCTGCAGCTCATCGCGTTTGGCGCACGGCCGGAACGGAAGAGCTACGACGGGCAGACCGCGTCCGACCTCGCGAAGGACGCCGGGACCCGGGAGGTGCTCAAGGCCGCGCGAGCGATTGGCTGAACCGGAGGCAGGGGCCAGGGGCTGACCATGGAGGAGCGGGCGGCCCCTGGTGCGGTGGAAGACCGGAACCGGCGAACGGCAACGTCAAAACCCTGGGCACAAGGCCCACTCCGCCCCGTCACCGCACAGCGGCGGGACGCGGGGCTCAGGCCCAAGGGCAGGTTGCAGCGGTGCGTGGGGAGGGTGGCCGGAGGATCGGGGTTGCGGCGGGGCGTTAGCCCCGTTTTTCATGTGCCCTGGCACGGACCACTCCCCTCTGGCACCGAGGGTCGACCGTTCGTCCGATAGCACAAAGTTTCTGCGTTCTTACCGCATAAATCCTGCTTACCGGTGTTGCTCAGGAAGATGATTTTCGTAGACTGGAAGTGTAGGCAGCGCAATCGACGCAACGCCAAACCCCACCCCCCGGAGTTCACCATGACCACCATTTCCCGTCGCGAAACCCTGTCCTTGGTTCGCAAGGCTCTCCACGAAGCCTTCCCACAAACAACGTTCACCCTCCAGCCGTCGCGCTCGAAGGGAAACGCCGCTTGTGGTTTCACGCTGGTGTGGGTGAAATGGATCGACGGTCCCAGCTCGTCGCAGGTCCACGATGTTGTGAGTCGGTTTGAGGATCGCATCATTGATTGGGACCGGCCCACGCCCTGGAGCAATCAACCCAAGGCAAACCACCTCCTCGACGGGCACGCCGTGCGTTTCGACGTGTCGTTCTTTTCCCTTAAGCGAACCATGAGCGAGGAAACACTCGTCGACGTGATGGACGCCGCC
This sequence comes from Burkholderia stabilis, assembly GCF_001742165.1. Taxonomy (NCBI): domain Bacteria; kingdom Pseudomonadati; phylum Pseudomonadota; class Betaproteobacteria; order Burkholderiales; family Burkholderiaceae; genus Burkholderia; species Burkholderia stabilis. The sequence goes on from NZ_CP016442.1 coordinate 253,117, forward strand.
GTTAAGGATTTTCCGACGCCTTATGAAACGACGGCGATCCGCTACACCACGGTCGTCCCGCAACCGAGCAAAACGGCGGAGCGCGTTCAACGTGTGGATCAAGGCGCCTGGGAACGCCAGGAGCTGCTCGACCTGGCCGCGAACGCGATGGTCGCCAACGGTCCTACACCGACTCGGAACCGCGCACGACTGTAAGCGTTCCCCACCCTGAACGTTCACCCTGGGCCCGCGGCAACGCGGGTTCTGGCGTACGAGGGCTCGCACGGTGCGGCCCAGTGCCAGGAGAGGCAACCACCATGTTCGACCGACCAGACCGCACGCGCAAAGGCGCAATGCACAATATTTCCTGTTCCGCCATCCGCGCCGATCATTTCGGCGAAGCGGCGACGTCCAGCGGTGACACGCATTTCACCTTCCTCGCGTTCGGTGGCATCTACCAGGACCTCCGCGCTTACGGCCGTACCGGGGCATCGATCCTGAAAAGCGTTTCGTTCAAGCTGTTGTCGACCATCGACGAGAGCGGCGACGCGGTGGAGCAGCCCATCGCGGTGGTTGTCGCTTCCGCCGGCGGGCATAACTTCGACGTCTGGTTCCAGCGGAACGAGCAGGGTGACGTGGCCCCGTACCAGCCCAGCGGCTCGATGACGGAAGCCCTGGACTGTCGCTTCACCCTCGGCGACGCGCTGTCCGAGCTGGCGCTGACCATGGTTCAGGAGCACAAGGACTTCATGGACACGAACACCGAGGAGGAGGACAGCGAACGGCTGGAGCCGATCACGCAGATCGCCAGCTTCAAGAAGGCGTTGATCGAGCGGATGATCGCGACCGCCACCGACGGGATTGTCACGTTCGAGCTGAACGCGGCGCTGCCCCGGCCCCTGCCGGACGTCTGGACGCTGGTGGAAGCGGCGGCTTACATGTCGGTATCGGTCGAGTTCGTCCGTCAGGGGATGGACCAGGGCGCACTGGCCTGCCTCATGATCCGGGAGCCGACCGGCGAACGCATGTGGTTCTCGAAGCAGGCGATCGACGACTTCTGGACGACCGAGGTGGGGATCACCCACCGGCCCACCCGCACCCGGTACGCGTGAACCGTCACCGACGCACACCATCACTAGGGCCCGCGGCAACGCGGGTTTTGGCGTACGAGGCCCAGGCCTTACCCTTTTTGTTTCACGCAGGAGAAAGACCGACCATGACCGCACGCGCGACCCCCACGACCATCCAGGGCCAGGCTTGCCTCGGGCTGGCCGACGCCACCGTACACCTGGGCCTCGCCGCGTCGAGCAAGGCGGCGGTTTGGCGCAAGATTCAGGCGGGCCACCTGCACGGGGTCCAGGACGCCCGGGGCGCATGGTTCGTCCCGGTGGCGGAGCTGGACCGCCATAAGGCCCTGGCCGCCGACACGTCCCGCGTCGGGGCCCGCGAGGCGGCGATGATGCTTGAGGTGGCGATCACCACGGTGCGCGACTGGGCACAGCGGGGCGTGCTGGCCGGTGCCCTGGACGACCGGGGCCGGTGGTCGTTCGCGCGCAAGAGCATTGCGGCGCACGCCAAGGCCCTGGCGGTGCAGCGCGAGGGGATGACCGCGTCCCAGGCCGCGCGGTACTGCTCGCTGGAGCAGGTCAACTCCCCGCTCCGCCACCTCAACACGTTGAACGACGCGGTGAAGCGGGGCGAGCTGTCGGCGTTCGTCGACGCCAGCGGCCGGCGCAGGTTCCACCAGCAGGAGCTGGACCGTTTCCTGGCGGAGCGCGCGAAGCAGGACCGCCACGTGCCGGGCACGCTGAGCGCGAAGGAGGCGGCCGAGGTCCTGGGCGTTGCCGACCGCAGCACCATCGGGTGGTTCGCCGAGCGGGGTCAGCTCGACCGGGTCCGGGTCGGGCGATACTGGCGTTACCCCGTGAAGTCGGTCCAGGCGTTGAAGCGCCGGCGGGACAAGGCGGCCCAGGCCCAGGGCTGAACCAGGGGCGGGGACCACCGGCACCAGCGCGAACACCAAAACCCTGGGCACAAGGCCCACTCGACCCCGGACCCGCGCAGCGGACGGGAGCGGGGCTCCAGGGCGTTCGCCCGAACACCGCACCGCACGCGGAGGTGGCGGGCCCAGGCCAGGTGGTGGAGGAAGGCGGCGAACGGGAACGGCTTCCCGATGTGCCAAGGCACGGCTCCGCCAATCGGAGAGGGCATTGCCAGATGAAGGTCGACCGTTCGTCCGATAGCACGAAGTTTCTGCGTTCTTACCGTTGCCTTAGTTGGTGTGTCTTGTATCTTGGAAGTATAGGCAACGCGCAACGACGCATCGCCACAACCCCACCCCCGGAGACCCCCATGACCTTCACCGAAGACTTCCTCGCCACCTTGGATTGGCGGGAGCTTGGCGCCCTTGCGCTGAACGACGACCTCACGACTCGCACCGGGGAGGAGCTGATCAATCTTTCGACGGCCTTGGGTATGCGCGCCGAGCAGTGCAAAGCAGAGACCAAACGCCTTCGCGATCAGGCTCGAGCCATGGACGCCTGGCATGAAAAAGTCGGGGCTGCTCGCCAAAAGGTTCTCGCCAAGGAATACCCCGCCCGACCCGTAACCGTGTGATCGTCCCCACCTTGAATGTAATCCGGTGCATTTTTGCGCCGGATTTGGCGTACCAGCGCCGCGATCGGAAAACCAAACCCTGGGCACAAGGCCCACTCGACCCCGGACCCGCGGAGCGGATGGGCGCGGGGCACCAAGGCGATCGCCCGAACACCGCACTGCACGCGGAGGGTGGCAGGCCCCGGCCAAGTGGTGGAGGTAGGCGGGGACCGCGAGGTAATGGCCCGGAGGGCGAGTGGGGCGCGAGCCCCGTTTTCGCATGTGCCACGGCACGGCTCCACCAGGTGGATCAACCGTTCATCGGCGAGGGTCGACCGTTCGTCCGACAGCACAAAGTTTCTGCGTTTTTACCGCATAAATCCCGCTCACCGGCGTTGCTCAATCGGATGGTTTTTGTAGACTGGAAGTATAGGTAGCGCGCGATCGACGCACCGCCACAACCCCACCCACGGAGTTCTTCATGACCACCGCCACCCCGCACATCAACCCGACGAAGCTCTTCACGTTCCAGAAGGGGCAAGCTACCAAGTCCATCGTTCGATTCATCGCCCACACCGGCGCGGTGTTCGAAGCGACCAGCCTGGAGGAGGTGGTCGAGCAGGCCGAGGATGGCCTGGGCGTGTCGCTGGAGTACGGCATGGACGAGCACGGCCGACTCGAACGCGTGACCCTGGTCCGCAGCCGGTCCGGCAAGTGGCTCGAGCCCAAGGTGCAACGCACCCGCGTTTGGCCGGACACCCCCGAATGGCAAGCGGTGCGCCGGACCCTGCTGGACGTCCTCGACGCGTTCCAGAACGGTGCGCCGGTTGGCCCGTGCCCGTATGATGCAGACGGCTACCTCCCCGGCGAGCGCGAAGCGCAGGAGGGCCTGGAGCTGGCCGCCTGATCGGCACCACCACCCACGTTGATCCAGGGGCCGCGGGAACGCGGCATTCTGGGTACCATCCCTCCCGGCCCCTTGGAGTACGACATGACCAACGATGAACTGAAAGCTGTGCAAGACCGTCGGGAGCGCTATGAACAGGCTGAAAACCTGGTGCAGGCGCTGATCTACGCGGGACGCTACGGCGACGCCCTGGCCGCCATCATCGAGCGCTTTTCCGGCGATGACCAGACGGCGGTGCCCGAGCGGTTCCCGTTCTACCTGGAAACCTGGCTGAACCAAGTGGTCGGGATGGTGCGGGCGCCGGCCGGTCGTGCGGCGTTCATCCGCGAACTCATGGCGCTGAGCGACGAGGACCCCGTGGCCGCCGTCTGGCGGGTCGCGAACACCTACGGCGTCCAGCCTGACGTCTATCCGGAGCTGGTGGCGCTCCTAGGTACCGACCTGAATCGCGAGGTCTCGCTCTACGTGACCCCAGGGCTCAACGACAACGGCTCAGATTTCATGCAGGGTCCGTTGTGGCTGGTCCTGCTGCTCTGCGTGTGCCGACCGAACGAGGCCAGGTCGATCGGTGTTCTGGCTTACAAGAAATCGTTCAGCGAGGCGGACATCGCGTGGATCGACGAGGCCGCGAGCTTGGCGGCGAAGCATGGTGCTGCCCTCGGGCTCGCCATGACGGTGACGTGGAAGCGCAGCAAACCCGTCCTGCAGGCCATGGTGTCGGACATCGAAGCGCGACACATTCGCCAGGCGCTCGACGCCGCTCAGGTGGAGGAGCCCGTGCGGGCCCGGTCCCGGTCCCGGTCGCGGCTCTGACCACCCCGCTGCACCAACGTTGCCCCAGGGCCCACCGCAAAAACGGTGGGTTTCGGGGTACCGGGGCCCCGAGCCCTGCAACGTTGGAGAAGCAGTATGTCGAAACCGGACCGAGCGGAACTCAGGGCCCACCTTCACGGTGGGCTTGTCGTTGGTGCGTCGCAATGGGCACGACCGGGCCCCATGACCCCCAACCCCGCCGGGGCTCCGCCCGGCACTCCAACACCGGACCTCGGCCACCTCGAACCTCGCCGCAGGCAGGGAGTGGGGCTCCAACGCACCCATCCGGGCCGTGCCCTGGCACGGGCCTATCGGTTGCTATAGCGGTGGAGGGACCATTGAAAAATACAAATGGCTGGCCCCGTGAATCGCTGGGTTAAACCGTTGACGAGGTGGAGTGTTTCTCTACACTGGACTTATAGGCAGCGCGATCGACGCACCGCCACCACCCCGAGGACCCCGCCATGAGCACCACCCCCTGGAACCTGTTCCGCTTCTACCCCAGCAACGACGACCGGTACACCGAAGCCCCCACCAAGCTCGACGCCATCGCCCGGGGCCTGGGCCTCACCGTCGACGAGCTGGACGCGGCGATGCTGACGTCCGACAGCTTCGCCGAGGGCTACGTCATCCGCGCGGCGCTCGACACCCGTCCGGAGTACAGCGCGGCGATGGCCTGACCACCACCAGCACCACCGTAGGCCCAGGGCCCACCGCAAAACGGTGGGTTCGTCCGTACCGGAGCGTCCCGCTCCGCTGGACGGACCACGAACATGGGCAAACCGCACTACTCGAACGACAAAGACCTGGCCCGACATGTGGCAGGGCTGGTTAAGCAGGGGTGGACCTACACGAAGGGCAAGACACACGGAAAACTCGTGGCGCCCAACGGACGACGGATGGCGGTCCCGGTGAGCCCATCGGACCGTCGGGGATTCGAGAACCACCTTCACCAGGTGGAAAGACTGCAGGCTTTACCGGCGGGCCCCATACGGAAACGCAAGGGCAAGTGCCATTGAAGGAGGGGTGGTGAGGCCGCGGGGCAAGCGGGTGCCCTGGCACGGGCCCCGCTTGTCCGGTCAATCGAAAATGCTGTCCCAGAGGGCGCTCACCGCGCTGACGGCGAGACCGACGCCGGCGGCCACCGCCACCACCGCAAGGCTCACCGGGGCGGACACGAGCCCCACGGCAGCGGCACCTGCACCACCGACCACGCCGGTCAGGCCCGCCGCGGTCAACCCGTTCGCGATCGCGGTCGTTGCGGCCGGGGCCGACGAGGTGAGGGCGGCGCTCACCGTGGGGGCCAGCGAGGCGGCGGTACGGGCGGCGGACGCGGCGTTCATCGCGCTGGTCACCGTCGACGCCGTGCGCCCGGCGCTCAACATCTGGGTGGCGACCCGGACGGTCGGGCCCATGGCCTCTTCCATCGCCCAGGTCTGGTACCAGCGGTACATCATCGCAGTAGCGGCGATGTTCCCGGTTGTGCGGACCGCGTCGTTGACCTGCTCGCTCGTGTGCTTGTCTTCGATGCACCACATCACGAAGTGCTCGCAGTTGTTGAACACCAGGTTGTACTCGGTCTCCCCGATGCGTTGCCGGGCCCGTCGAACGCTTTCCAGGCGCCCGTGCAAACGGTCCGGGTGGTCGACGAAACGGACCTTGCGGCCCTTGGCAAAGGTCGACAGCGGCACCTCCTCGATCACCCCCGTGTCGAAGACCCCGTCTTTTCCCGAATAATGGATGACCGTGTCCCGCCCAGAGGCGAGGCCGTGATGCTCGTAGCCCAGGCGCTGCACCCACAGGTGGTCCCCGGCGCGAATCTGGCGTTCGTCGTCGCTCATGCTGGTCTTCTCGCTTTTTCGTGTTGTCGGTCCCTGCTCTACGGCAGCGCACCGCTGAACTTTACAGCAGCACGACGGCGCGCGGTGCGGTGGGCACGACAAGGCCGGCCCGACCGGACTCCGGGTGAGGGGAAAGGCGAGGAGAGGCGGGCACCGGGGAAAACGCGGCGGCCATCGACAACCCCAACATCCCTGGGCCCGTGGCCCCAGGTCAAAGCGGTGCTGACGCCAAAGGGCGCGGGCCTGTCCGTTTCGCACCCTGGGCCGGAGGCGGGGTTCCCCGCCCACCCTCCGGGTGGGTTTCCTCGCGGCGTGGACGTACCTCAACTCGCGAGCGTCACCAGCACCACGGGGACCACCAGCACCACGAGGACCACCAGCACCATCCGTCTCCAGCGGTCGGGCTCGGCGATCCACCGGGGCCACCACCGGTCACGCACGACCGCAGGCCCATGGGCGGTTCCGACCTCACCCCACCGGGCGCGGATGTCCCCACACCCCAGGTCGTGTACGTCGCCAGCCCCAGGTCGTGCACGTCGCCTCCTGGCCCTGGCCGACCGCTTGACGAACCTGCACGACCCGCTACGGTGGCCTGAGCGGGTCCACGTCGAGGCTCGCGCTGACCAGAGGAGACGGACGATGAGCAAGCGTACGGCGTTGCAGTTGAAAGAACCCAACCATGACGACCCGAAGGTGGCCCGCCTGACCAACGTGATCGCGCGCAAGAACCGCGTGCACGGGGTCAACGCTTCCGGGGAACGGGTGGCGTACGAGTGGGACGGTGTGACCGGGGAATGGCGGCGGGATTGGGATTTCGGTTCGATCGGGCCCGCTCGCCACACGTTCGGCGACGAACTCCCCCTGGGGCCTGACTTTCGGTTCGACCGATTCAAGGAGGCGTGACCGCTGAACGCGCGAGCGCCACCCCGCGGGTTTCAGCACCGCTGACCCCGACCGGTTGACCCGTGCCAATGCACGGACCAGCCAGGCGCAGCGCCCACCCCACGGTGGGCGTTTTCACGCCTGGGCCACGCCGCGGGTGTACAGTTTTGCGCTGGTCGGCCGTCATCACACTGGACGACCTCGACCCCGCCAACCGGGGCGATTCAGAACGCATAACCGGCACAACCGCAACCGAAGACCGCAAGGCCAGAACCACGGGGAAAACGCATGAGCACCACCGCTTCAACCACCGCTTTCACGGCGGTGGACGTCGAACTGTACCAGGCCATCGCCAACGGCGATCTCAACGCCTTCACCAACGCCCTGCGTAATGGCGCGAATCCCAACGCCGCCTATTCCGGCTGGACCCCGCTCACTTTGGCGATGCACCACCTGGAAGGCCGGTGCGTCCCGTTCGTGCACGCGTTGGTGCAGGCCCAGGCCGACGTCAATCAACCTGAGCGCGCCTCCGGTTCTGACCGTACCCCGTTGCTGTTCGCGCTGAACGGAGGGAGCTTCGAGGTCACCAAGCTGCTGCTGGACCATGGGGCCAACCCGTCCACGCCCGACCGTGAGGGCAACACGCCGTTGAAGCTGGTCGAGTCGAAAGGCGATCCGCTGCTGGCAGCACTGCTCGGCAGCGCCTTTGTCGAACGGAAGGACGGCAACACGTCGACCCCGGCTGAGCTGGACCTGGCGCTCGAACTGCTCACCGGGTCGTTGACGAGCATCGCCAGCGGTTTGGGCGCACAGGGCCAGACCGAACACCATGAGGCGGACCAGGACGAGGCCGGCGACGGAGAAACCGGGCTCGAGCTGAGCGACGACCTCGAGGCACGGTTCTCCCGCCTGCTCGACGCGTGCGCAAACGGTGACCTCGTGCAGGTCCAGGCCCTGGTGGTGAACCACGAGGACGACCTGCTCAAGCTGCAACTGGACGACGGGCGGGACGCGCTGCACTTCGCCGCGGCCGGCGGCCACGGTCCGGTCGTGCAGCACCTGGTCGACCACGGGGCGGACCTCGAAGCCGAGGCGCACCACCGTCCCGAAGGTCCCCACACCCCGCTGGACCTGGCCCGGGTGCTCGACCACCCCGACGCGGTGGCGGTACTGGAGCGCGCGTGCGAAGAGCAGGGCGTGCAGTACGGCGAGCACCGCAGCATGGTCGCCACCGAAGGACCGGACGGGACGTTGCACGTCCGGGTGCTGAACAAGTACACCCGGCAGGCGATCGACGGCACGGTGGCGGAGCGTCTGGCAGAGCAGGCGGTCGCGCGCCACGCTCAGCAGAAAGCGCAGGCGCAGGCTCAGGCTGCGGCGCAGACCGTGTCCACCCAGGCGGCCGAACCGGCATCGGCACCGGCCGCGCCGATTAGCGAGACCGACGTGGCACCCGCACCCGCACCCGCACCGATGGTCAACGACCTGGTGACCACCAGCGCCAACGTTGCACCGCTCGCCACCGACCAGTCCCGAGACGCGGGCGAATGGGTACCGGCCACGTTCATCGGACGGTGGGCTCAGCGTCGTATGGAAAAGCAGGCCGCTCGACAGGCTGAGCGCGCTGCCAAGGCCCTGGCTGACGGTCAAGCGGGGGGCTGACCGCACTAGCCGCACGACAACCGCGACACCCCGGGCCTCGCCGGCCCGGGCTGCAGGCGGGCATGTATCGCTGCTGCTCGCCGGGCTGACGCCCGGCACCCCCTGGCTGCTGGGTACGGTCGATCCGGTCCCATGACAACCCGCCGGGGCCGGAGGCCCCCGCACTCCAACACCAACCCCGCACCCGCGCCAACACCCCCGGGCACAAGGCCCACTGACCCCAACACCGCATGCAGATGGCACTGCGGGGCTCGTTCACGGGTGGCGGGATCACCGGGGCTAGGGATGGAGCAGGTCGACGTTGGGACAGCAGGCGATGCGTCGGCCCGTGGCAAGGGCCCGGAGGGTGGAGTGAGCGGATGCGACCGGGTGGAGGTGTTCACGGGACAGAGTCCGTCCGCGCATGGGCCAGCATCACCACACAAGCATCACCACCAGACCTCACCATGCGCCATCGCAATCCGTGCCATGGCACCCCGGTTCGACCGTTCGTCGCCGAGGGTCGACCGTTCGTCCGAAAGTCAAAAAATACTTGCAAACGGGCGTCTCAAACAGTTGACCAGTCTGAGCCATTTTGTATATTGGAAGTATAGGGAACGCGAAAACACCGCCGACCCACCACCTGCCGGAGCAACACCATGAGCACCCTGACCCTCACCTCGAAGCTGAACAGCCGGATGATGGCCGCCGTCATCCTCGACGACGCACGCGACATCCGCCGCCTGGCCAAGGACGGGCTGGACGTGACCGGCGTCAACCTGAACGGGGACACCTGGCTCGACGTGGCAGTGGCCCGGAACAAGATGAAGGCGGCCGCGGCGATCATCATGCTGGCCGGCAGCAAGACCAGCTTGCTGAACACCATCGACCGGAACGGTGACACGGTGATCGACAAGGCCGTGGGGGTGGTGTCCGAGAAGTTCCTGGTCATGCTCCTGAGCGCCAGCGACAAGCTGAACCTGCGGCACACCAACAGCAAGAACGTCTCGACGCTGGACCGCCTGGTGAAGCTGAACAGCAAGGCGGTGAACGACGCCCTGGCGCGCAACCGGACCATGGCCCTGGCCGCCTGACCAGCGAACCGCACAACCCCAGGGCCACAACCCTGGACCGACAACAACAGGAGGAGCAGGGCCTCGGGGAGGCGGGGCCCTGACAACATCGAAGGGAAGAACGGAAGAACGGAAGAACGGAAGAACGGAAGAACGGAAGAACGGAAGAACGGAGGAAGGGGAGGAGGTAAAGCGGTGCCAGCAGGCGCCGCTTTTCACATGGCCCCTGGCCGGGTCACACGAACACGCACCGCTCCTGCTGAACCGGTTGCCACGGGCACGGCGTCCGGGTCACCGCGTGCACCATCGGGGCCGCGTAGCGCGGATCGTCGACGGGGAACTCCACACCATCCCGCTTCCAGGAGAACGCGGGCAAGACCGGGACGATGAGCCAGTCCGCCTCGGACGCCAGCATGTCGGCGAACGCCTCGACCTCCACACGGTTCGACCGGAACACCCGGTACTTCCCGAGCTGGGACCGCTGCGCGAACGTCCCATCCAGCAGGCAGGTCCGCTGGGCGTGCAGCTCCTCGTGCGTCACCAGCCCGTGCTTGCGCATCGTGCGGACCTGCAGGCGCTCCCGGGCCAGGGTGCGGCGGTCGTACTCCGGGTCGGCCGCATGCTCGGCGATGTCCGCCTCCATCGCTTCCACCACGTCCATCCCGTCGGCAGATCCGCGCACCAACAGCGCGGACCACCGCTCGCTGGGCACGGTGAAGTAGAACGCCACCCGGAACGGCTCCGCCGGCTCCCCATCGCCCGGGCCCCGGTTCGACCCACCACCGGGAACCGGCGACGGCTGGAGCCACGACACGTCCTCGACCCACTCCGGCACGAACACATCGTTATGCGGCAGACGGCGGCCGGCGAGATCGTCCAGCCAGCGGTAAATGTAGAAGTGCGGGTCCAGGGTCCGTTCCAGCAGGTGAATCGGACGGCGTTTCGCTTTCGTGCTCGTCGTGCTCATGCGGCACCTCCATTATCGGCAACACCCTCACCACGCACACCCGGTCCGACCGCACCCCAGGGAGCACCCGCTCGCGCATCGCCCGTCAGGCCCGTGGCCGCGGTGCTCGTCGTCGGGGTGGTCGTGCTCAACCGGGCGGTCAACCGCTCCCGCATCACCGCCAGGCGGTCCTGCACGTCCCGGGGCAACGGAGCGCGCGTCGGCTCCACCTCGACCGGGGCCACCGGTTCCACCTCGCGCGGGGGCACGGGCTTCCCCGCACGAAGGGCATCACGGAACGCCGCGTGCCGCGCCACCATCTTGTCGTGACGCTGGGCCCGGGCCGGATTCGACGGGCGGGGACCAAGAACGGTCGAACCATCGGACAGGCCCGTGGGCACCGACGAACCGGCACCCACCAGCTCCGCACCAGGGGCCAGCCCCGTACGCTCAGCAGGCACGGAGGCCGGGGCCCGCTTTCCCGTGCGCAGATCGTCCAGGTTGACGGCGAGGCGGGCGAGGGCATCGGTCAACGGCTTCTCGCGCAGCACCTGGCGTTGCTTCGCCTGGGCCAACCGCTGACCAGGCTTGGCCTGCACCGACCACCGGGCGACGCGTCGTGCCTCCTGCACCCACCGGTCGCCGGTGAGCAGCACGTGCCACCGCTCGTAGTGCTCCGCCCACCCATCGTCCGCCAGGCTGGCGCGGTCCTCGGGATCGAGATGCAAAGGGCTGAAGGCAGGGAAGGCGGCCCGCTCACGATCGGTCATGGACGGACGGACCAGCACCGCGTTTTCCTCCACCAGCGACCAGGCCGCCTCGAACCACCGGGCGAGGGGCACCTCGTACAGCGCGAACCGACCTTGCGACATGTCGCGCCCGCCGAACTGAAAACGCAGGCGGGCCCGGACCTCACCGCTCCGCTCGTTCGGCAGACCGCGCAGGTCCCAGCCGAAGTACCCGACCTCCCCGAACACCTGGGCCAGGACACGGAACCGAGGGAAGGCCCAACGCCGCTCCAGCACGTCCATCGCGGCAGCCTTCCCTTTCACCGACAGGGGCAGCACGTGGTTGGCCGCGTCCAGCAGGGCTTCGCGACGGCGGGCCAACAGTTTGGCCGGGGCGGTCGCGCGACCGAACCCCAGCCAGTCCATCCCACCCTTGGCGTTCTGGCATTCCGCGCAGCAGAGCACGCGGTTCTCCTCCAGCGCGGAACCGCCCAGGGCCAGCGGCACCAGCAGGTCCGCCATGGCGCGCGGCGCACCGTCGATCCGCGTTCCGGTGACCGACAGGGTAAGACCGCAGTAGGCGCACACCCCGTCTTGCTGGTCCGCGAGGTACCGCACCATCCACGACTCGGTGTGCCGCATCGACGCGCGCAAGCCGTCAACAAGCTGGGAGAACAGGAGGTCTTGCAACGACCCGGGCACGACCTGGACCGGCGGAACGTCGACCTCCTGGCCCAGGCCGTCCTCGACGTCGTACAGCTCATCGAACCCGTCGTCGTGGTCGAACGCGGTCAGGGTGGCGGGACGCTTGAACAAGCTCGCCATGGTCACGCCTCGCTGGATTCAACAGGGGTAGCGCGGCGCAGGGCCGCACCGTGGACACGCTCGCAGGCCTCCACGATTGCGTCCGGCACGCTGATGCCGTTCAGCTTCGCGTACGTCACCAGCAGCGCGTCCAGGTCCAGGGGGATCATGAGGCCACGCCGCTTGTGCGTGGCTTTCGCACGTTTGGCCCAATCGGCGTACACGGCGGCCCGGCGTTCAGGGTTTTTCGACGGCATGGTTCTCCTCCGGTTCGTTGTCGAGGCTCAACGCCTGCGGCGTCGGCATGACCCCAACCTAGCAGCGCCGAGGATTTGCGCAAGTCCTACGGACGTGCCCTGGCACCCCTCCACGGGGTTCGCCGGACGGCACCTGGAGCTTCGCTCCGGCCTCGCCGGCCGGGCTGTCGGTCGTACGTTCGCGCTCGCCGCGCGGGCTGAAGGTTCCGACCGTGGGGGGAAGGTGAACCCCGGATCGGTTGGACGGTTCTGTACAGGTACAGGGGCACGACGGCTCGGGCCAGGTGAAGGTCTTCCATCCGGGGGAACGGTCGGACGTGCGGTTGGCCCGTGGCGTCGTACCAGGGATCGGGGGTGGAGGGGTAGCTCAGGCGGGCGCTGCTCGACGCGCCGGGCGCGATCGGTTGAGCGCAAGGAAGGGAAGGAGGGCACCCCGCGCACGCACGACCGGGACTGCCTCAGCGGGACGGCACAGGACCCACGCCGTCCCTGGTCCAGCATCACCGGCACGCTGCGCGGGCGGGGGACGTGCGTTCGCTTCGCGGCACCTGCGCGGACGGCGCAACTCCTCCCGGTTCCCGGCCCCTGGCGGGGCTCGGATACCGGTCGGGTTGACGCCTCATGTCCGCGCGACGGTGCCGCTCCGCGACCACGAACGCTCGACCACCACCACCGGGCAGACGTTCAACCCCAGGGCGACGGCGAGGCTCCCCGGGGTACGGCGACCCACGGAACCTGCACCGTCGTACCGCACCGAGGGCGCGTCCCGGTCGTGCGTGCGCACGCCTGGATGGTGGGGCGGAAGGCGAGGGGCACGCGGCGGACGGGGTGCAGGCTTACCCGTGCCAATGCACATATCATACCGGTCAACGGGGCGTGACCGGGTGCGCTGCGCGCGGGCGCGGTTCGACCAACCCCAGGTCTCACCGCACGACCCGTCCACGCGTTGCGTTGGTGCGAATGCCAGCGTCATACCGGGCACAGGGGCATGACCCGGGGGCGCTGCGGGGCGCGAGCGTCCGGTGTACGTACACGCGGAGCGACGCACCCGAACCCCGGGCACGCGAAGGCGGACCACCTCGCTGACGCGAGCAACCCCAACACCGGAACGTCCGCCTGGACCCGGCGACGCGTCGCCACGACCCGATGAGGCAGGGTCGCGCTGCACGCTGCGCGCGCACCGGCACGTCCAGGCAACGGCGCACGGCAACACCGGACCCCCACCGTCGTACCGCGTCGGCGTCACGCTGGGCGTTCCGTACCGCACGGCGACGGGCACCCCCACCGGGCAGCGAAGCAACGCTCCCCGGTACAGCAACGGCGCACCCCAACGGCGGGCGTTCGTCCGAGAGGCAGGGGCGGGTCCGAACGCTGAAAGCAACACCGAACGGCGAACACCGATGAAAGGAGGCTGTCCCAGGTGCGAGAGGAAAGGACGGGCACAGGGACAGCGGAGCGCACAGGTGGAGCGAGGACGTGCGCTGGGGGAGAAGCGAGGGGGTACTGCGAGAGCGGAAAAGCGGTGAAGCGTCGTGCGGAGCACTCTGGTTGCGGGGATTGCGACGTCACTCCTCCTCGAGTGGAAAAACGTGAAGACGTACTCGGGGGAGAGACTGCGCAAATCCTGCAACGACACACCCTTCGCACCGTTGGTGGATAACGCCAAACCCTCCAAAACCACGGCAACCCCTTGAAAGGCTTACACCTAAGGAAACGCTGATCAATGAGCCTGTCGTCCGCATAACGGACGAGGCAGGTTGCAATTTTCAGATTGACGTAGGAATTTGACGACATGCGAGGTGAGTTTCGCTCGTATTCGGGCCTCACTTCCCGCGTTTTTCACACACATGACGGATTGCTCCCATGAGTCGACAACAGCTGATTTTTCGCGATCACCAGGTTCGCCAGCGCGAACAGACTGAACAGCTGTGCCGTGTTCCTGGCTAGACCCTTGTAGCGCACCTTGCGATGACGAAACAGGTTCTTCACGACATGAAACGGATGCTCGACCCGGGCGCGGATCTGCGCCTTGGTTCGCTCGACCGCGATCACGAGGTCCTTCAGCGGACCTTCCTGCATCGCCCTGATCTTTCCGCGCTTGAGCGCCACGTGCCACTTCACCGTCTTGCCCTTCATCTCCTCGCGCTTGTCCACGCCGGTGTAGCCCGCATCGCCAAACGCTTCCTGCTCATGACCGTGCAGCAGGGCGTGGGCCTGCGATACGTCCGGCTCGTTGGCCGCCGTGGTGACCACGCTATGCACCAGACCCGAGTCGGCGTCGACGCCGACATGGGCCTTCATGCCGAAATACCAGTCGTTGCCCTTCTTCGTCTGATGCATCTCCGGGTCACGGCTCTTCCCGGCGTTCTTCGTGGACGGCGCAGCCTCGAAGATCGTCGCATCCACCAGCGTGCCTTCCTTCATCATCAGCCCGCGCTCGCACAACTCGATGCCGATCTCGTCGAACAGCTTTCGCGTCAGTGCGTGCTCGACCAGCAGGCGCCGGAATTTCAACAGCGTGGTGGCGTCCGGCACGTTCTCGCGCGCCAGGTCGATGCCCGCGAAGGCGCGCATCGCGATGCTGTCGTAGAGCGCATCTTCAAGCCCTTCGTCCGACAACCCGTACCACTGCTGCAGCAAGTAGATCCGCAGCATCCGTTCCAGGCCAATCGGCGGCCGGCCACGCTCGCCCTTCGGGTAATACGGCCCGATCACCGACAGCAGCCGCGACCAAGGGACGACCTTCTCCATCTCGGCCAGAAAGCGTTGACGCTTGGTCACCCGCTTCTTGCCCGCACTTTCCGCTTCCGCAAAACCGATCTGCCGCTGCATCGTCGTGGGTCCGTTCCGTGAGCTTCTTTCTACAACGCCCTTGGCCTCGTCAGCGATGACCGCCAAGCCGAATTGATCAGTGTTTCCCTAACGGCGTTAACAACCTGATAACACCCGAACCCCTCTGAAACCGGCAAGGCCATGCCCAGCAAGGCGCAGAAGGCGATAACAACGATAACGGGTCGACCGTTCGTCGGAAAGTCTCCCCTTTTTCAGGGCAAACGCTGGACAAGCCTGGGAGACCTTGTAGGTTGGGCTTGTGCTGTCCAACAAGGAGGAGACCCATGGCAACCCAAACCCGCCCCGTCATGACGGGCACGCGCATCACCGAGGACGATGCGAAGGCGCTGAAGTCCATCTCAGTGGCCACCGGCAAGTCGGTCAGCGAAATCATCTACGACTGCGTGCGCGCTCGCCTGGACGGCATGGACCACCTCGAAGCCCTGCGGACCGAGCTGATCGACCAGGTGATCGCTGCAACCGAGCAGTCCACCGTGCTGATGGTTGAAGCGGTGTCCGCCGCCGTTTCCTCCAAGACCGAGGAAAGCGTCCGCGTGGCGTTGAGCGACACCGGCCGTTCCGAACGGGACGCTCGGGCCAAGCTGCAGCTCAAAGTCGAAAACCTGTCCAACACCGTCGTGGCGGAGATCGAGAAGATCGACGCGAAGTTCAAGGCGATCAACGACACGTTGGTTGCGATCCAGAAGGCCCTGGCCGCCAAGGCCTAACCCCGGCGACATCACGGAGGAGACACGTGAAGACGATCGCACTGGCGGTACTCAAGATGCTGGGCGTTCCCAAAGCCCAGCCCCCGAAGGCAGTAGAACCCCAACCCGTCCAGCCCGCCGCTCCGTTGGCGGAAGACCGTGCCCTGGCACCCTTTGCCGTTCCCACCGAGATCGACCTGACCAAGCCGCTGGCGGGTCAGGTGCTCCTGGCGTACACCAAGCCGGGATCGGCGGACGGGAAGGCCCCGCCGGTCGAACTCCTCCTGACGTTCCGCGACGCGACCACCTCGGTCGCGGTCTTGGGCGGAACCGGGACGGGCAAGACCACGGGCGCGGGCATCCCGCTGCTGAAGCGGCTGCACGACGCACGCGTGGCGATGCTCGTGACCGACGTGGTGAAGGGCGACTATGCGAACGTCTGCCGGCGCCTGGACCGCACCGTGATCCTGGGTCCGTCCAGCGACACCATGCCCTGCAACCTGCTGGCGGGCTGGTCCGATCAGAAGCTGCGGGATTTCCTGACGCTGTACAGCTCGAAGGTGAAGGGCGGTGAGGCTTACTGGGGGAGCGAGGGCGTGACCGACGCGGTGCTGATCGCACGGTTCATCCGCCACGTCGAGCGCCGGGAGCCCACGCTGGCGGACCTGTTCCACTACCTCAACGAGCCGTTGAAGTTCGTGGCGCGCTACAAGCTGGCCCACCGGTTCCAGGCGCTCTACACCACCCAGGAGCAGCGGGACGCGGCGGAGGACACGCTGGCGGCGCTGCGCTCCCGGGAGACCGGGGCCTACGTGTTCTCCATGCTGCACTTCGCCAAGGACCCGTCGGCGAAGAAGGGCAAGACCACCGACATCATCACTCAGGTGGGCAGCGCGCCCCCGACCAAGGTTTCCATGGTGACGACGGACGACGCCAAGATTTTCGAGCAGTACGCCTGGCACGTGGCCAGCCTGCTGACCATCACCCGTCCGTTCTACGAGAACCCGAAACTTCGCCGGGCCTTCTGCGCGGACGTGGCCACCGGGATCGACTGGTTCGACCTGGTGTACGTACAGCAGCAGTTCATCGTCCTGGAAATGCCCACCCACACCTACGGCGAGGCCGCCCTGTTCGTCGCCGAGATCCTGCGGATGCAATACCACGACGTCATCCGCGCCTCACAGGACTTCCGGGACGCCCTGGTGGCGGACGGCAAGCGCGTGGTCTACGGCGTGGACCGTTTCACCGGCGAGCTGCACGACGAGTTCCAGAAGATCCTGACGGCGGACGGGTCCAGCATGGACGATTCCAACTGGATCGACATTTCCCGGGGCTACGGCCACATCAACATCGTCCTGACCCAGAGCATCACCTCGCTGCACGGCAAGGCCAAGAACCACTTCGCGGTCGAGGCGTTCGTCCAGAACTGCTGCAACGTTGTGTGCCTGCCGACGATCGACGAGCGCACGCTGCACTACGTCGAGACCCTGGCCGGGCGCGCGGCGACCACCGTGCGCGAGCACCTGGTGACCCGCACGGGCCGCGAGGCGTTCGTCTACTTCGCCAGCGCGTCCATGAACGGCGGCGACACCTGGTCGGGCCTGGTGGAGATCGGCACCTCGCGGTTCCCGCACATGCGGCACACCGTCATGCAGGAGATCATGGCTCGCCCGACGCTGATGCGCGCAGCGAGCACCGCTCCGGTTGCGCCGATCGAGGAGACCCGGGTTCCCCAATCGACGGACGAGATCACCGGTCGGGTGTTCTGCGTGACCACGGCGGCGATCAACTCGGACGGGTTCCTGGACTTCAAGAAGCGGTTGACCCGGGGCGGCCACACGATCACGGACACCGTCCGGATGAAGGCGGCGAAGGAAGGCGTGGACGCCAGCGGCCACCTGGCGGAGGCGCTGGACCGGCTGGACGCGCTGTACCCGAACAAGGGCGACATCGTGGCGGTCGTGCGCGGAGGTGGGGACGTGAAGAACGGGCAGTTCGACACCTACAACGCGCCGGAAAGCGTGGCGGCCCTGGAAGCCCTGCGCGAGCGCGGGGTCTTCGTGGTGGTGGGCGTCGGGCACAGCGCGAACGACGACTGGGCGATTCACCGGGCGTGCGACCACGTGTGCGACGTGCCCTACCACGCCGGCGAGGTGGTGGCGCACCTGCTCGACAACCTGCGGTCGGCGTCGAACGAGGCGGACGTGGTGCTCGCCCGAGTGGGCGGCATCACGCTGACCAAGGGCGTCGCCAGCGACACGCCGGAACCGCAACCCAAGCCGCTGGTGAAGCCGGTGGCGGACGACCAGGCGGACGCTTCGACGGAAAGCGGGCCGGCCACCGCAGCGGTCGAGGAACCGATCAACCCGCCTTGGGACCCGCTCCCGCGCGTCGGGGCGGTGCAGAACGTCCGGCCGGCGGTCCAGCCCGATCCGTTCGACGAACCCGGCACCCCGTCCGTGGCCAGTCCCCTGGCGGCCCGTGCGTCAGCAGCACCGTCCGCTTCGGCGGAATCGCCCCGTGCCCTGGCACCTGCTAAGGTGAAGAAGCCGAGCTGGTACGCCGGGGTGGGCTCGCGGGACGACCAGGACATTCAGCGGATCATTTCCGAGCTGGACGACCCGGTCGACGGCAACGACTGACCACCCACCGGCAGGGCGCCCGCTCCCGCGTCCTGCCGGTTCGACCCGGGAGCGTACCTGTACAGGAGGTGTTGCGATGGGCATGTGGAAGAGCAGCGAGCAGGAGGGGCTGTCCGAGGTGCCGACGGAGGGGGAGAGCCCGTCGGTGGTTGAGCTGGAGCACAACCTGGCGGTGCAACTGGGCACCTTGCCGGAGGGGAACCGGAAGGCCACCGCGTCGTTGCTGCTGAACGCGATTCGGACCCGGTCGACGGTGGTGCGCATCCGGGCGTTCGTCGCGATGGGCAAGGAGCACTGGATGGGCCACGACGACCACGTGCGGATCAGGCGGGCCCGGTGGCGCTACTGGTCGTTGCCGCGCGACGTGGTGGGGCGCCACGACGAACCGATGACCGTTCAGGACGTGTCGGAACCGTCCGATCGCCAGGCGGAGGAGAGCTGGGCCCACCTGCTGGTGCGGTGCTACGCGCTCCCGATGGGGGTGATCGTGCTGGTGGCGACCCTCGGCTACCTCGCGCTCCGCTGATCCCGCCTTGGTACGGCTGAATCCGTGCCAGGGCACATCCCCATCCCATGACACCCCCAACCCCATCCCGGCGCGGGGGCCGGTTTCAAAACCCTGCTGACGCCCGTTTCCGGCGACCGATGCTCGGCCCGGGCCCATGGGCGTCAGCGGGATCGCCCGGTCCCGACCGGGTGGGGTTTCACCGCCTCCGGGCGTAACTTGCGTAACGCGGCGCGCTCGATACCCTGGGTTGGTCGATCGATCACGGGGGAGGCCCGCATGGCCATGCCAGTCCACTACGCTTGGAACCACGTGCCGCGCTGGTTGCCATCGGACCAACCGTACCGCCTGCTGGGTCCCGCGTTCACGCTGGGCGCTCTCGCAGCCGCGGCAACCTGGAGCGGCACCGTCGCGCTCGAGTGGGCGGTAGCGGGGCACACCGGCCTGCTGGGCGGTGTCTCCCACATGGGGCTCGGGGAGCACGCGGTCTACTGGCTGAAAACCGCCGCCCACGCGTTCATGTGGAAGCGTCGCCCGTTCGCGGCGGACGTTGCCGCCTACCAGGCAGCGCTCGACCAACTGAACTGGTGGCTCATCAAAGGGAAGATGCTGCTCGCCACCTTGCCGGCCGCTGGCGTGTTCGCCGCGCTGGTGAACAAGATGGCGGTGCTCCATTGCGACACCAAGCACCTGTCCGGCATGGAGTACCACGGCGGCAAGGATGCCATGGCGAAGGCGACGCTGGCCGTCCATGAGTTGAACGGCGAGGGCGCGGAGGGGTTCCTCCCGGTTCACCCGGGACTGCCCGCCTTATCGGAGTCGATCTGGGCCAAATCCATGATGGTGCTGGGCTCGGCGGGTGCCGGTAAGACGGCGATGCTCACCTGGTTGTTCCGGGCAGCGATGGAGGGCCGCCATCACCTGCTGGTGGTGGACGTCAAGGGCGACCTGTCGTTCGTGTTCGAGCAACTGAACAAGATGCTCGGCGGGCGGTCGCGCGAGATCGCGATCATCGGCATGTTCAACAAGGGCGACGCGGCCTGGGCCATCGGCGATGACCTGCGCACCGACCAGGACGCCGTGTCGTTCGCCATCGCGCAGATCCCGGAGTCGAAGGACCCGATGTGGTCGAACGGTGCGCGCGGCGTTCTGCGGGTGGTGGTGCTGTCCCTGATCCACGAGTACCGTCAGGCGCGGCGTGAAGCGCGGGCGCGCGGGCTGGAGGCGCCGCCGGCATGGCACTGGGGCCACTTGGCGCAACGCGTGCAGGCCCCGATGAAGCAGATCTACGAGTGGGCATTGAAGTACGACCCCATGGTGGCGGCCATCATCGAAGACTTCGAGCGCTCGGCCACCATCAAGTCGTTTGAAATCACCATGCGCAACTTCGCGCAGCCCATCATCGCAATGGGTCAGGCCTGGGGCGACGAGCTGCCGGGCGAACCGAAGCGTCGACGCGTGTCCCTGCTGCGCTACGTGAAGGGGATGGACAAGCCGGGCTACAACGGTGTTCGGACCATCGTCCTGCGGAACAACCAGCGGTACAGCGACATGGCCCAGGGCTACATCCGGGCGATGCACGCGTTCGTCACCGACGCGGTGATGGACCTGGGCACTGGCCAGGGCGGTAAGGCGGCCCGCAACCTGATCGTGTTCCTCGACGAGTTCGCGGCGATGGGCAAGGTCGAGAGCATCTACAAGGCGTTGGAGATGGGCCGCAGTTACGGGCTGAAGCACATTCTGGCCGCGCAGACCGAGAGTGCCCTGATCGAGATCTACGGGGAGCACGGGCTCAAGCGGATCCAGGGCAACACCGCGTTGAAGATCTACGGCCTGGCGGCAGACCCCGCGCAGGCGGCGGACATCACCAACACCTTCCCGAAGCGGCGGGTGCAGAGGTTGATCCGTGGCACCGCGGCGAAGAAGGGGCAGCCGGCGACGGAGGACGTCTACGAAGAGGCCGACGCCGTCGTGATGTCGGCGGACATCCTGTCCTCGCAGCGACGCATGGGCCCCCAGGGGCGCAAGGGCGTGCGTGCGATCGTCCGGCTGGGGGACGGCCTGTACCACCTGCTCTGGCCGTTCGCCCCGTCCGACGTGGTGCCCCGCGCTCCGGTGAAGCTCGACCTGAAACTGTCGTCCTGGCTCACCGGCGGGAAGGTGGCCCCATTCACGGACTACGCGCCGAAAGCGGGGTGGCCCGAGGTCACCGAGAAGCAGCCGGTTCCGGCGGAAGTGCCCGCGCCCGTTGGCGGGTCTGGCGGTGCGGACCTGCTCGAATCGTTCGGCCTGATGGACGGTGCGCCGGCGGACGAGGCGAAGCACGGACCCGAGGCGGTGGCAGAACCCCCGACCACCACTCTGGCCGACCGCCCACTGTCCGCGATGGAGCTGTACGAGCTGGAAATGCAGCGGAAGAAGGAGACGGTGGTGCAGACCGTGGAGGTGGACGTCGAACGCGACAGCGAGGAGTACCAGCACGCCATGGTCGACGCCGCGAACCTGCAGCGGGAGCAGGAACGCCGCGGCGACTGGCACGACCCGGGCGAGATGGACGAGTCGGCCTCCCTCCTGCTCGAAGCGGTCGCGGGCCAGGTGGCGGAGGCGGTGATCCCCGGTGGGCACCTGGTCCTGGAAGGCTTGAAGCTCGCCGAGGGCGCGCAGGGCCCGGCGAAGAACGTGGAGAACGTGATCGACAACCAGACCGGCGAGGTCCGCACGGTGACGGTGGTCGCGCCGAAGAAGCAGATCACCACCGTCCGGCAGGTGTCGGTGCGCACGCAGGCCCCGGAGAACGAGCCCGAGCGCTCGCTCTGAGGCGGGTCGAAAAATCCCCGGGGGCGGGGTTGACGCGCCTGGGGGACCCGCTAGGTTTGGGTACATCCCAACCACCGACGGAGGCGACCATGGCCACCTGGCATCTCATCAACCTGTTCCTTCTGGGCGTCGTCTTGCTTCTCAGCGTGGCGAGCCTTGTGGTCGAGTTCAACCCGAACCAGGAGTACGGGGTCGATACCGACGACGTGCAGCGCATCGTCAGCATTGCGGCGTGGAGCGTGATCATGGCCTGGCTCAGCCACGGGTGGTGGCAAGCCCCGGTGTCCGTGGCCCTCCTGGTCATCGCATTCTTCACCTACGCATTTCTGGAGAGCGACGTTCGGGCGTTGCGGGACCGGAAGAAGCGCGTGGCCGAGGCGTGGGCCACGATCCGCGCCGATCGGAAAATTCGCGAACGCGCTGCGCAACACCGGGATGAGGCGTCCGAGACCGACTGAACCAGTGGGCGCGGGCCCGCCCGTGGTGGCGCTTGACGCCCTCATTTTCGTCAGTAACCTGGATCCGAACCCAACGGCTCGGGTGCTCGATCCATCCGTGCCAGGGCACAGACATACTATATAGGAGGGGACCATGGTCACGATGATGGCGCTCAGCCCGAAAGGGCACGATAAGAACGGGAACAACATCATTAACTATTTCCTGGCCAAGGAAGCCCGGTATTACGTCAACGAGGTGACGGGGAAGATCGAGAACCAGACGACCTGGATGGGCAAGGGGGCGGAGGCGCTGGGGCTGAAGGGCGAGGTGAGTGAGGAGGTGCTGCTGAACCTGCTGAACGGCAAGCTCCCGGACGGGGCGAAGGGCGTGCAGAACGTGGGCCGTGGCGGCCGTCGTGCGGCGTTCGACATGTGCGCCACCGCGGAGAAGACGGTCTCCATGCTGATGGCGGACCCGACGAACACGCCGGAGGAGCGGGAAGCGATCATCCAGGCGCACAAGCACGCAGCACGGATGATGATCAAGTTCGTGGAATCCGAGCTGTACGCACGGGTTGGGGCGCAGGGCAATGAGATCGTCCGCAACGTCGGCATGATCGCGGCCGAGGTCACGCATTACTCGAACCGCGACCTCGACCCGAACCTTCACTCGCACTACATTGTCATGAACATGGTGCACTCGATCGGCCCCGACGGGAAGGAACGGGTGACCACGTTCGAGAACAGCACCCTGATGGCGATCAAGCACGCGGCCGGCGCCATCTACCGCAACCAGCTCGCGCACGAGATCCAGGAGCTGGGCTACCAGGTCAACAAGCACATCCAGCTCAACGCGAAAGGTCGCGAGACCGGTGACGTATTCTTCCGTGTGGCGGGGATCGACGAGGAAAGCCGCAACGCGCACAGCAAGCGCCGCATGGACATCCTGGCGTACATGGAGGCCCATCCCGAGGTCACCGAGGACCAGGCCGCCGAGCGCACCCGCAAGGACAAGGACGAGCCGTCCATCCAGGAGCTGCGGGAAATCTGGAAGCGGGAGTTTGAGGAGCGCCGGCAGCGGAACCCGAACGCCTACCAGTCCGTGGCTGCGTTGAAGAACCCGGAGGTCGTGTCGAACCTGGGCCACAAGGACATGGAGCCGGTGAAGGGCCAGGAGAAGCAGCAGGACATGACCCCGAAGTCGGACGACGAGATCCTCAAGACCGTCCACGTGGCGTCGTCCCTGTTCACCCGCTACGAGCTGATGAAGCAGGTCGCGTTCGAATACGTGGGCCGGATGGACATGCGCGGCGTGCTCGAGAAGACCAACGCCATCCTGGACGACGCGAAGCGCGTCCTGGCGTTCGAGCACGACCCGAAGACCGGCGTGGCGCGGTACGCCTCCCAGGCCATGGTGGACCTGGAGGCTGGGATCATCAAGAAGGCCGCGGCGCGTGCGGACGAGCAGTCGATCCGCCTGACCAAGGAGCAGGTCGACGCCGGCCTGGCGAAGTTCCAGGCGAAGAACCCGCACCTCAAGCTCAACGCCGAGCAGGAGGGCAGCGTCCGCTACATCTGCTCGGACACCGGTGGCAACGCGATCATCTCGGGCCGCGCGGGCACGGGCAAGACCACGTCCTTCATCGCCACGAAGATCACGTGGGAGGAGGCCGGGGGCAAGCTCATCGGCGTGTCCGAATCCTGGAAGGCGGCCAAGAAGCTGCAGAGCGAGAGCGGGGTGGAGAGCTACTCGACCCGCACGACCCTGCACCGGATCAAGAACGGCAAGCTCCCGCTGGACAGCAAGACCATGCTGATCATCGACGAGGCCGGCATGCAGACCTCCCAGAGCATCGCGGAAATGCAGGACTTGTGCGACAAGGCCGGGGCCAAGCTGGTGCTCATGGGCGACCACCTGCAGTTGCAGCCGGTGGGTGCCGGGTCGGGCTTCCGGATCATGCAGGCGCGGATTCAGGACCACGCGCTGAAGGAGATCCGCCGTCAGCGCGAGGAGCGCGACCGGGTAACGGCCAACATGCTGTACGACGAGCGCGATGGCCAGAAGATTTTCGAACGCTACCTGGCCAATGGCCACATCCGCACCTCGGAGACCGAGCTGGAGGCTCGTGCGGCGCTGGTGCGCGACTACTTCAAGACCGAGGGCCAGGGCGAGCCCGAGACCGTCAAGCTCATGGTGGGCGGTGAGCTGCGTGAGGTGGACATGTCGGTGCGCGACAAGGTGGTGTTCAGCGCGGGCGACAAGGCCTTGGGCATCCACGCGAACGACACCGGCGTGGTGAAGGGTATGGAGCTGAACGAGAACGGTGAGGGGTTCCTGATCGAGGTGGAGGTCACCCCCGCCGACCTGAGCCAGAAGAAGCACACGGTGTCGATCGACACCACCCAGTTCAACGAGTTCAACCGGGACTACGCGCAGACGTTGGTGATCTGCGGGACCAACCGTGAGGTACAGCAGGTGAACGAAGACATCCGGCAGGGATTCAAGGAGCGGGGCCTCCTCGGCGAGGACCATCGCGTACGGCTGATCGTCAACGAGGAGTGGCGTCAGGTGATGCTGGCCACCGGGGACAAGGTGGTGTTCAGCGAAAAGCACGACGAACTGGGCGTGTCGAACGGCGAGGGCGGCGTCATCACCCAGCTCCGCCCGTCCGACGACAAGAAGAGCCACATCATGACCATTCGGTTGGTGTCGGACATCGCGGAGCAGAACGGGCGGTACGTTACGTTCGACACCAAGGACGTGCCGGACGTCGAGCTGGGGTTCGCCGGCACCGTCCACAAATCCCAGGGTCAGTCGATCGACAAGGTACTCCACCTGGTCGGTCCCGCCGGTCTGCACATGGTGAACAACCAGTCGGCGCTGGTGGCGATGACCCGGATGAAGACCGAGTACGGCATCTACGGGCTGGACGAGGACCTGCTGGGTCGGATCGACGAGGACGGCACCCGCCGCGGCGGGATCGCCCAGGCCCTCACCGAGCAGGCCCTGAACGTCACCACCATGGACGTGAAGCAGATCACCCGCGAGGAGGCGAAGGAGATCCGTCCGCAGCAGCGCGGGGCGTCCCGTCGTCTCGAACCGATCAAGATCCCTGCTCACCTGGAGGCCGAGCTGGCCACGTCCCGGACCGAGGAACGCGAGGCGCTGAAGGCCCGCGGGATCGCCCAGGCGGCGGAAAGCGAGGAAGCGTCGCGCCGTCGGCTGGCCGGCGACCCGCAGCACGCGGCTGACCTGCGCGCCCGTGCTGCGGTGAACGAGCGCGAGGCGACGGCCACCCAGGCGCAGAGCGGGTTCGTGGCGTCCATGACCCAGCTCAACGCCCGCAAGGCGGCGGCTCGGGCCGCGTACGAGGCACGGCAGAAGGCGGAGGCGCAGGCGGTGGCGAAGCGCGCGGCGGAACAGGCGGCGCAGCAGGCGGCGACCCGTGCGCTCCCGCCGACGCCGGCGCAGGAGCAGCAGCGCAAGCTGGAAGCGGAACGCAGCCTGCGCCGGGAGCGCGATTACGAGTACGACTACGGGCGTTCCCGCTGATCGTCCGCCCCATGCAAAAGGCCCGGTTACCCGGGCCTTTGTCGTACAGGGGCGGTGCGCGTCAGCGTCGACGCGCGCTGGCCATCAGCCGCTCGATCAGCCCCACGGTCACGTCGGTGAGGCGGTGCCCGTCGGCGCTGACCTTGGCCTTCACCTGGCGGTACAGCGGCGTGGGCAGGTCCAGGCTCAACCGTTCCCGGTCCTCGGTGGGCGCAACCGAGGGCACGGTGACGGTCACCGTCCCGGCAAGCCAGTCCTCCAGCAGCCCACGGAACAGCGTCGTGAGCGTGGACCCCGACGCCTCGGCCCGGGCTTCCACGAACCGCTTGTGCGCGATCGGCAGGCGCACGTGGAACCGGGTGCTCCCCGCGGCGTTGTTCCCCTTGCGTTCCGTCTCGGGGGTGCGGACCAGGCGCAGCGCGGGCGGGGGGACCACCACGGCCGGCTTCTCGTCCTGGGCCTTGCGGGCGCTGGGGCGTTGAAACGAAAGCGTCGTTTTCACAAGCACCCCCTCACGCAGCGGCCAGACCGGCACGGTCGGTGCCATGGCACGTCGCCAGCATCGCCAGGACCTCGCGCGCCACACCGCGCATTTCGGCCTGGGCCTGCGCGTCCGAGTGCTGGAACACCGTCACCCCGTTGGCCGCCGCTTCCACGTAGCTCTTGCGGGCGTGCATCACCGTGTCCAGCACCGGGATCCCCGTTTCCTGCAAGGCTTCCCGGGTCAGGCGGGCCAGGCGCGAGCGCGGCGACGCCTGGGTGATCAGGAACGCGGCTTTCGTGCGCCCGTCGGTGATGTCCATGCGGGTGCGCACCAGGTCGACCAGCTTGGCGTTGGCCCACATGTCGAACGCCGACGGCTGGATGGGCAGCAGCACGAAATCGGCGGCACGCACGGCGGCGATCGTCGCCGGGTTCGAGGCCTCGATCCCCGGGCAGTCGAACACCCGCAGGTCGCGCGGCTCGCGCACGGTCGCCAGGAACTGGTCGAGCGTGGGGCGCGGGCAGGCCAGCACCGGGAACGGACGGGCACCGTCGCCGGCGGCCTCGTGCCATTCGCTCGCGGACATCTGGGGGTCCAGGTCGAAAAGCTGCGCGTCGAATCCTGTGCCCAGCTCCACGCCCAACTCCTGGGCGATGGCGTCCGGCAGGTTCACGCACGTGGTGGTCTTGCTCGTACCGCCCTTGGTGCTGCATGCAACGATGGTCATCGGTTTCATGAGGGTGTCCTTGTTTTTGGGTGTGCCGTGGCACGGCTTAACCGAAACGGGACCGTGCAGTGGCACGGATGAGTCGCATGTAACCACGGGTACGAATATGATGTCAACATGTGCCGTGGCACGGCTTAACATGTTCCGGAACCCTTGAGGGGCAAGGGGTTTCCGGAAATGGCGGGTCCGCCCCACGTGTACGCGAGCGGGAACCCGTGGGTACGCGATGATGGCCGAAGGCGGAGGGATCGGGTGGTGTCCGAGGTTTTGACGCCACGCGACGGTGAGACCGTCATCGTTACGTTTGCAAAAACGGATTTGTGTGCAATCCTGGAAAACAGTAGGCCCCTGGGCCAGCTCAACCACCTACCCAAACCACCTGTTGGAGGTCTTTGAAATGTCGCGTCTTTCGTTGTCGCGTGTATTTGTTCTTCCCCGGACAAGGGGCTTGTGGACCTGAACGGCTGGACCCTCGACCAGTGGGACCGTTACGGATTCACCGGCTGGGACGACGGCTGCGCGTCGTACTTCCTGACCCTGCACCCGAGAAACCGGGACATGCCGGCCTGGTCGTTCGGCGATCGGGCGGCGGAGTTCGGCTCGCCCTGGGTCCTGCAACAGGTCCTGCGGGTGCTGTTCAACGTCGACCAGGCGGGCGTGGACGCGGGCTGGTTCGCGTTCAGGCCGGGCATGGCCGAGCGCCTGGCGCAGGATCGGGACACCTACTTCGACCGGCATCCGGTAGCGCAGAACGCCCGGGAGGCGGCGGACGACCTGATCCGCTCGTTCCACGAGGAGGACGCGTCGTTCCAGCCGTACGCGGCACCGCATCCGCTGGACGAGGCGTGGCTGCTGGCCCACGCCCTGGTGGAACCGGCACCGCGTGAGGCGGTCCCGGCATGACAGCGCGTCGGGAGGAGGGCGCACCAAGAACAAAGCGGGCCGTGGCCCGCTTTGTCGTTACTGGTGCTCGGCGTTCCAGCGCTGGATCAGCGCGGACGTGACCTCGATCATCGAACAATCGAGCTTCACGCATTGCAGCTTGAAGCGCTTGTACACCTTTTCCGGCAGGTCCGCCACGAACCGCACGCCCACCTTGGCGTTGTTCGGCTTGGGCTGACGGCCCGGCCAGTCGTCGCGCGGCGTCTTGAAATCGGGCAGCTCGACCACCTCCAGCTCGAACGCGCCCGACAGCCACCGCTCGACCTCCCGGGTGAACGTCTCGGTCATTTGCAGGCCGTTCTGCGCGGTCAGGTGCGCGAACGTGTCCTTGTCCTTCTTCCAGAGGTAGCCGTGGACGCGCTTCACGGGGATGGGCTGACCCCGCGGTGCACGGGTCCGCTTGACAGCCCCCTCGTCGGCCAGGTCCATCGCTTCCGTTGTCGTCGCCATCTCTTGAAATCCCGTTGGTGCTGAAAGCCCGAGCTTCTCAAGATTCGCGGGACGACGCAAGCACTTCTTACGTGCCGTGGCACCCCTTGGGCACGCGCAAGCATCGGCAACAGCAGGGCGGGACCAGCCGAGCCCCTGGTGGGTTCCCGGTGGCCTGGATCCGTGCCACAGCACGGGCAGACCCTACCCCGAACGGCTGACCCCCGAACGGCTCAACGTCCCGCGGCGTTGCTCGCCGCGCCGTGCCGGTCTCCCCCGTGGGCGCGTGGTCCACACCTTTCCGCGGTTGCTGCCCGGTCCGCCTTGAACCGACGTCTAGCCCAACACCGTGCCCCTGGTGGGGCAAGGCACCGCTGCGCTCGTCGTCCTCTCCCGGTCCTTCCCTCCTGGTGGTCGGTCAGGCGTGCGGCATCCGGCGACGGCCTGGCCCCGGGTCCCGGCAGGGCTTGTTCGACGTCAGGCGGCTCCAGACAGCAGAAACCCACGGAAAGGACGAACAGCCATGACCACGACGAACCCACAGACCGGCACGAACAGCGCAAACCGCGACGGTTCCTTCGCCTCCCAGGCTCACCAAACAGCAGGTGTCACGGCAACGGCGCAACCGTTCAAGAACGAGTGCTACGCCACCGAGGTGATCGACGGCACCCCCGAGCGTTTCGACGCCATCGAGATTCAGGGCGTCCGCGAGGAGATCGACCTGATCGACCCGGCGAAGAGCTGCTGCGAGGTGGACAACCAGAACCCGCAGTTTTTCTCCGTCTACCTGCACGAGGTGGAGGGCGGCGTGGCGTGCGTGGCGGACCTTGCGACCCACGAGCTGGCCGTGGCCTACGCCGAGCAACTGGCCGGCCGCTACGACTGGGCGATCTACGACTACCACCTGACCCACTGACCACATTCGAGGACCACGACCATGACGACCACCACCATCTCCGCCATCTCCCCGACCCGTGGCTGGGTTTTCGACGGCGAGGTGCGCGAGCTGACGATCGACGGCCACACCTACCGTTTCCGGGTCAACGTCGAGAACGACGACGACAAGGGCGCCCCGTGGGACGAGGAGGACGGCCACGGCCCGGTGAGCGACTGGACCACGCGCGACAAGCGCCCGGGCGAGTGGGTCCTTTCGAGCGACCACGGCAGCAAGCGGTTCTACGACGTGGCCGAGGCCAACCGGATCGCGAAGCGTGAGGGCTGGGGCTTGTCCGAGGCGCAGCGTCAGGCGTTGATCGCCCGGCTGGCGAAGGACCGCGTGGTGCGCCGCCCCGTTGGCAAGGCGACCGTGTCCCACCGTTTCGGCGGCCTGATGCAGGAGCACCGCCGCGCGACGGAGACCGTGACGGTCCCCGGGCGTGACCCGAGCAAACCCCTCACCGAGGGCGAGGTGCGCGCCGAGGCGGTGCGTCTGGACTTCGAGCACCTGCGCCGCTGGGCCGCAGACCAGTGGAACTGGGTGGGCGTGGTCGTGACGCTGCTGGGCGACGACGAGGACCTGGACGGCCTCGTTGCGAACGACTACGGGCACGCGTTGTGGGGCATCGAAAGCGACGGCGACGCGTACCTCGAGGGCGTGGCCATCGAGCTGATGACCGAGGCCGCCACCGAGGCGCACCGCGAAACCCTGGAAGCGGCGCACTGGGCATCGCGCGACGTGCAGACCCACTGATTCACCCGGATCCGTGCCACGGCACGGGTCCACCCATCCAACATCGGAGAACACGATGGCACGCAAGAACGCACGCACCACCCGCACGCAGGCCATGCTGGACGACTTCCGCGGCTCCGCCAACGAGGCGCAAATGCTGGCGGGCGTCCTGACGATGGCCCACAAATGGCCGGACGCGGACCGCATCCGGTTTTACCGGACGGTCGACACCACCATGGTCGCCAACCGGTTGATCGAACTCAACCGGCACGCGATCGGCGATGGCACCGCGCCGGCCGCCACCGCCTGACCCCCACGGTCCCCGCGACGGCGGGGCACCGCACCACCACCACGAGGACGACCCCATGGCACGCAAGAGCGCACGCACCGCCCGGACCCAGGCCCTGATCGACGGGTTCCGGGGCAACGACAACGAGTTTTCGATGCTCAAGGGCGTGCTTTGCATGGCCCACGGCTGGAGCTACCCCGACACCCAGCGGCTGGGCACGCTGATCGACAGCGCGCTGATCGCGCAGCGGATGGACGAGATCAACAACGAGGCCCGGGCCCGCATGCTCGCCGAGCTGGACGCGATGAAGCAGGGCGGGCAGAAGGCCTGACGACGGGCGCCCCGCGGTGCGGGGCTGCTGAACGGCGCGGGCAGGCGATTCGGCCACGGATCGCTATCGACGCCACTCCGGTGCTGCATACGCTCAACCGCCGGAGCCCGCGGAACCCAGGGGCGGCCGGGACGGCCTGGTGAGGCGGAACAGCGGCGCTCGAACCGTCCAGCGCGGAGGGCCGCTCCGAGCGGTGGGGCGAAGCATCCAGCAGGTGCTTCACCAACGTCAACGACCAACCGCTGGGCCATGCAGCGCCCAGCAGCGCCGTGCCAGGGCACGTCGGCGGTGGTGTCAAACGTGGCGCGGTGATCCCTGGGCTCAGGGGTGTTGAAAACGTTCGTTGCTCCCCGGTCCGCCTTTCTCCGACGCATAGGCCAGCCTGTCCACCTGGTAGGGCAAGGGTGCTGCGCAGCGTTGCCACGTCCTCTCCCGTTCCCCTTTCTCCCTCCGGTCGTGCGGCGCGTGCGGCATCCGGTCGTGCCCTGGCCCTGGTGGCCTGTCCGTCCTGGTTATGCGTCAAGGCGGCTCCGAAGAGCAAACGAACTCAACCCACCCTGAGAAGGAGAAACACCATGGCTCACCTTACCGACACCACCGCTACCAACGCACAAGCCACCCCGCGCCGTTCCTCGCGCCCCAAGGCTTCCAAAGAGCAAGTTTCCAACGTCAACACCCAGGAGCAGACCATGACGACCAGCACCGCAGCAGCACCGGCAGCAGACACGACCTTCGCCGACGTGGCAGACGCCACCGCAGGCACGACCGGCACCCCGGGTACGAGCGCTCCCGAAGCGCAACCGGCTGCAGCACCGGCAGCACCGAAGGCGAGCACCACCGACGGCTACGTCAAGGTCCGCGTGTTCGTCCTGGCGACGACGCAGGACGGCACCCCCGAGTTCTTCACGGCGATGGTCGGCACGACCGCCGACGAGATCGCGGCGAAGAAGCACCACGGCAAGGCCGCCCGCAAGGCCGCGAACGAGGGCTACAAGTGGCCCATGACCGTGTTCGACGAGAACAGCACCGCTGCGCGTCAACTGGAGGTGATGGCCGGCCGCCAACGCGATGCGATGAATCGCGCGTAAGGCTTCCCGGCGGGGTGGCGACACCCCGCTGGACCGATCCACCCCGACGAGGACCCCGCGATGAACAAGCCGACCTACCGCGCCGCACGGCGTCTCCTCCGGGACAACGGGCGGTACGCGCTGCGCTGGCTCCCGGCCGACGTGGCGGCGGTGATGGACCGCCTGATGTTCACGAAGACCCGCGATCCGCTGGCGGACCGGGCGTTCGTGCAGGACTACGACCGCCGGCTGGCGGGCTGAACGACACCGGGACCCGCACGCTACGGTTTGACGGGTCCCACCGAACGGAGAAGAACGATGGACCACCTGACGACGAAATACGCCCCCGCCGAGCGCGTGGCGGCGGTGGTGCGCAGCACGGGGTGCACCGACCAGCAGGCGATTGACGAGCTGATCGCCGAGGAGGGCAGCACGGCGGACGCGGTGCTGAATCTCAACAGCATGACCACCGACGAGGCGACCAAGCCCATGAAGACGTTCGACATCACCATGACCGTCAAGGTGACGGACCCAAAAGCCCTGCTCGAGGCCGCCATCGCCAGCGCGATGCGCCCGGGCCCGACGGGGCAGATGTTCTACGCGAGCCCGGAGGCGGCGCGCGAAGAACTGACCGAGGAGGACGGCACGCCGAACTTCGAGGCGTGCATCCAGGAGCTACTGGACCCGGGCGTGTCGCCGGCGGGGCTGAACATCGAGGAGTGCACCGTCGAGGCGTGGGACGTGCCGCAGGATCAGCCGGACGGCGAGACCGAAACGACGGGCGCGGCGGCGCGCACGGGCGACGATCCCCGGCTGATGCCCCGGGCCGACTGGCAGACCCAGTCGCGCGGCAGCAACGACGCGGAATACGAGATCTACAGGACGAACGCCGAGTCGCTGGGCTGGCGGGTGAAGTCCTACGACGAGTGGCTCAACAGCTAACCCCAGGCCGTGCCCAGGCACGGCCCGTCCCCGCACGCTACGGTTTGACGGGGACGACCACCACCAGGAGAAACCGATGACGACCAACAGCGCCAAACGCCTGCCGGACGGCACGTACGCGATCCAGATGTACGTGCTCGCGACGAACGCCGAGGGCAAGATGCAGTTCCACCTGACGTGCCTGCGGGGCGTCCCGGAGGAGGACCTGATCGCCGAGAAGCACCACCTGCGGGCGGTGCAGAGCGCGCACGAGGCGGGCCTGACGGGCACGTTCATGGTGTTCGACCAGAACGAGCCGGCCGCGGCACAGCTTGCGGTGCTGGCGCGGCACCAGCAGATGGCCGGTGGCCCCTTGCTGGACCCCAGCCTCTACGTGGACGCGGTCTGGTCCACCTGATCGGAAGCATCCGGCGGCCGGGCGACCGGCCGCTACCAGGTCCCGGTGCGGGTGGGCCCTGGCAGCGGGGGAGCGGAACGCGGGGCGTCCCGCCAACGTCAACACCGCCCGGGGAACCGGGCACGGAACGGCAGGCCTTCGGCCTCGATCGCGGGCACGACGTCATCCCTTGGGCGAGGGCGCGTGAGCGAGCTGCAGGGGCCTCCGGCCCCGGGTGTTTCCCTCGGGTCCGGCACCACCCTCGGACGGGTCCTCGTTCGGCTCGCCCAGCATGACGGCATGCCCGTCCAGACGTCAGCGCTCGCGCGTCGCAAGGCGTTGCGCCGTGCCTGGGCACGGCTTGGCACCACCACCCCGACCAGCTTTCCACCGTGACCACGCACGGGCGCACGACCACGGCGTTACGGCATCGCGACGCGTTCCCACGCTGGGTGCGGGTCCATTCCCCTGTTGCGCGACCGCTCCCTTTTCGCCTCCCGACCGACGTGTAGCCCAGCCCGTTCCCCTGTCGGGGCAAGGCACCGCTGGCGCTCGTCGTCCTCTCCCGTTCCCTTCGGGCATGCGGCATCCGGCGACGGCCTGGCCCCGGGTCCCGGGCTGGGCTTTTTCCACGTCACGGCGAAAACGGGAAGCAGAACCCACTCAACAGGAGAGCAGACATGACCCGCACCCAGCAACGCATCGCGACCACGAACGTCCTGGCCCAGGACGTTCCCTTTTCGATCCCGGCTCAACAAAAAGCAGATGTGGTGAAGCTCGACCGCGACACCTGCCTGCGCTACGACCTGACGGGCGGTCCGGTGTACGTGACGCGCGAGGCTGCAGAAAGCCCCTACATCGAGCAGGCGCTGGAATGGTTCACGTCATGCCCCGACAGCATCGAGACGGGCATGACGGTGGTCATCGCCCCGGGCCTCGAATGCCTGTTTGGCTTCGATCCGCACGCCTCGAATCGAGACGCCTTTTTCCTCTACATCTGGAAGAACTGACTACCTGCCGGGCGCTGCGGCGTCCGGTCCATCCTGACCCCTGACGGACCCACGACCATGACCATCCAGTTCCTCCCCCGCATCACCGTCGAGCTGAACGCCGACGCATGGGACCTCTACGACAACCCGGGGCGCGACGAGGCGGCGCGCACGCTAAACACGGCGGCCGGTGAAGCATTGACCCAGGCCTGGGCCCTGATGGCGGGCCTGCACCCGGTGTCGATCATCGACGCGCACCGCTACGCGTTGGAGCAATGGGAGCAGGTGGCCGACCGCCTGGACGGCGTGGGCGCGTCCGACACGGAACCCCGTGCGGTGATGGCGACGCTGGCGCGGGACTACCTGCTCGAAAGCCCGGCCAAGGCGCTGGACCGGCAACGCCGGGCGGCGGGCTGATCGCCGGCCCCCAACCATCCACCCGGGGCGTGCTCCCCGGGATTCATTCGAGAACCACGACCATGACCACCAAAACGACCCGCATCCCCAAGACCCGGACCCTTTACTCGGTCCGCTACTACCGCACCGGCCAGGCCATCGGCACCACCGTCGGGCACAAATGCCGGCTGGTCCCGCTTCGGATCGCGCGACGCATCGCCCGACGGCTGCGGCGCTGCGGGCTGGAGGTGCAACTGGCGCAGATGGTCGTGCGCGTGACGCCCGAGCAGGTGGGCTACCTGGAGCGGCGGTACGGGTAGGCGTGGATCAGGGGCGGCGGAGCCGTGCCTGGGCACGGCTTGACGAGGACCTGCGCCCATGAGAGCCTGGTCGTACAGCAGTGGACCGGGGACTCTCCTCCCTCCGATCCGCTGCTCGAAGGGCCAGCGAAGCGCTGGCCCTTCCCATGGGCGCTACGCGGTACGTCCCGGCAGGCCCATCCGCCCGAGGAGCTTGTTGGTCAGCTCCTCGAT
Organism: Burkholderia stabilis; assembly: GCF_001742165.1. NCBI lineage: Bacteria > Pseudomonadati > Pseudomonadota > Betaproteobacteria > Burkholderiales > Burkholderiaceae > Burkholderia > Burkholderia stabilis. The sequence continues at coordinate 288,250 of NZ_CP016442.1, forward strand.
CGCGGCGCGCTCGTCCGTCACCTTCGGGGTCTTGTGCAACTCGACCCACCAGGCGTTGATCTGGTCCTCGGGCACGTCGAACCGGCGCAGCCATCCTTCGGTGGCCACCACGGTGCTCAGGAGCGGGGCGGTGCTGTCGAGCGTCCCGTCCTGCAACGTGTCGATCGTGTCGGCCACGATCGGGCGCAACGCCTGGTTCAGGATCACGTACGCGGCCGGGGGCAGGACCGGCTTGCCCGGGCCGTCCGAGATCCCGGTCTCCGGTGCGGCACCCGCCTGGATGATCAGGCCGCCATCGCCCAGGGGCTCGCGGATGAACCAATCCGGCGGCAGCGCGAGCGACGACGCACCGCCGACCTCGCGGACCAGCTCCGCGTCGAGCGCGTTCAGCCAGTCCACGGTTTTGATCCTGGTGTAGAGCTTGCGGACGTTCGAGCGCATGGGGTCGCCCACGTCGATCCCGGGCCCGAAGCGGCGCGCGTAGAAATACTCGCTGGCTTCGTTGGGGCGGCGGCCCATCGGGGGCACGTTGACCGCAAACCCGGCGTGACCGTGCACGGTGGGCAGGGCCTGGGCGAACGCGTTGAACATCGCCTGGAATCGGGCGGGGCGGTGCACGAGGAACGCGCGGGGCACCGTGAAGGAGACCCCGTCCAGACCGCGCTTGCGCTCGGCCTTCCAATCGCTCAGCGCGAACACGGTGAAATCGTAGAACCCGGTGGCGAGCTTGTGGTCGGCGCTGGTCATGGCCACGGCCAGGGTCTCGTTCGGAGGCACCGACTTGGCCAGGCGCTCGAATCCCGACGGGTCGTAGGCGGTCGGGTCCTCACCCTCCGCGTAGAGCCAGCGCAGGGGGCCGGTCTTCGACGGTTCCTGGCCGGCGGCCACTTCGCTGGCGTGGTGGTACTCCTCGATCATGGCGCTGTACTGCTCGAAGCAGTTCACCAGGGCCTTGCGGACCTCGGGGCTGGAACCGTTGCGGAAATACAGGACGCCCCGGACCACCAGCGCGGCGCCGGTGATCCCCTTGCGGTGCGGGGGCTCGTAGAGCCCGTAGGGCATGGTGTCCGCGCGGCGCGGATCCTTGGCCCAGGCTTCGATTTGATCGTTCGTCATGGCGTCAACTTACCAGAGGGGAGCGGGGAACGGGGCAGGGCCTGGCGCGACCGGCGGAAGCGGTGGGCCTCCGGGCGCGTTGCTGCCACCACCGTACAGCTCGTCGAGGTCGGACTGCGGGGCGCGTTGCTTCGACGAGGACGTTTGCTTTTCCCCGTCGTCGTCGCCGCACCCGCACTCGGTGGCGCCGAGGTGGGCGAACTTCGAATGGCCGCCCGCGATTTCAACGTAGTCCGCCTCCTGGTCCGGCCCGTACCGGTCCCCGGGGAACTTCATTTCGACGACCGTCTTGATGTTCGATTGTACGGGCGGCTGGGTCGGGTCGTTGACGATCACCACGTCCGGCCGGCGCACGTCCCCGGACTGGTAGGCCTTGCCCTTGCTGGGCCACACGTCCCGGATCCACTGGCGCACGCTCGGGTGCGGCTCGAGCGGGGCGCTGTCGTCCATGATCGGGGACGGCGGGTCCGTGGTCATGTCGTACGGCTGCTCCGGGCGGTATTCCGTCGGGGCGCCCGTCTCCATCTTGGACACCTCGTTCGCCAGGCCCAGGCGCTGCTCGACGCACCGCTGGCGCTGGACCCGTCCCGACTTGGTGGCGACGCCGATCTGCCGGCACTTGCAGAACGTGCGGCAGAGGACCTCGCGGTCCTTCGGGGAGAGGCGGGACGCGCTGGCCCCGACCTGCGTGGTCTGGCCTTCCGGGCTCATTCCCCGGGCGCCGACCCCGGGGCGTACCCGGTCATGCCTCGGTCCCCGGCTGGTGGAACGACAGGGACGAGGCCTGGTGCCCTTCGAGCCAGTCGGTGAACCCGTTGGCGTCGGTCGTACCCTGAACCACCCGACCGTCGGAGGCGGTGACGGTGTAGGGATGGCCGGCGAGCGGCTGGCGGGTGGCGTCGTCGATCACCTGGAAGCGTCCGCGCTGGGTGGCGTCCTGGCTGGCCTGCGACAGTACGCTCTTGCCCCCGCCGATGGACCCGCCCGGACCGCTGGTCGGGTCCGCCGTGGCGGTGCTCTGGCTGGCGATGAGCGACGCCCCGCAGGCGGTGGTGTCGCCTTCGGAGGCGACGGGGCGACCGTCGAACGTCATGCCCAGGTTTTTCACCCCGACGATGGGGTAGATCCCGCCGCACTTCGGGCACGACACCTTGTCGCCGAGCAGGGCGAGGGGCCGCCCGTCGACCTTGTTGGTGGGCGTGCAGGCGAGAACACGCCCGCCGTGCGAGGTGGTGTCCCCCTCGCGGATGAACGCAAAACCCATGCCGCATACCTCCCTTCCGTTTGGTCGGAGGAATGTAGCACAGCGGGTTTTCCCCGAGCCAGCCTGTCAACGTTGACAGGTGTCGGGGCGGTGTGGGAAGGTCCGGACCGCAGCGCGAACGGGCCCGTGAGGGCTGCTGCAGCGTGATGAAGGCCGGCCTTGCGCCGGCCTTTGTCCGTCAATCGTCGATCGGATCGTTGAACGTGGGGCTGTCGTTCCCGCCACCGCTGCGATTCATCCCGGGCGTCACCTTGTGCCAGCGGAACGCTTCCGAGGGCTTCACGGCGTTGTTCGCCAGGTGTACGGCTTCGTCGTAGGTGGTGGCGGGGTCGAGCCACACCTTCGCCTCCTCCAACGTGAGGACCAGGGGGCGGCGATCGTGGATGTCGCCCAGCAGGCCAGACGCGGCGTCGGTGACGATCACGAACCCGTCGACCACGCCCGGCGTGCTGGGCGGTGGGGCACCTTCGCGCACGCTGGACAGACCGGCGAAATACGTGGGTGGGCCGTCCGCCGTCTGGATGAACCACGGCTGCTTGCGGCCTGGGTCACCGGTCCACTCGTAGTAGCCGTCGCAGGGCACGAGCACGCGGTGGGCCTTCCACATCCATTTCCAGGCGGAACTGGACGCCTTGTCCAAGCGTGCGTTGATCAGCATTTTCTGCTTGCGCTCGACCGCCCAGGCGGGGCGGTAGCCCCAGGTTTGCAGACGTGGGCCGTCGGGGGTGATGACCGGCTGCTGGCTCCCGGGGGACACGTTCCAGCTCGGCCGGAAGATGTCCGCGTGCCCGCGCAGGCGTGGATCGTTCTCGTCCGTCGCGAGGGGCACCACGTAGAAGAGGTCGCCCTGACCTCGGCTGTACCGTCCGCACATCGCACGACCTCCTGGGGGCACCGGTTCAGCCGACAGGGTAACGCGCTCGCGCCGGTGCTGCGCGGGTCGGGCTCAGTCCCGGGCGGGGTCCTTCTCTTTTTTCAGGAGCGCCGCCAGGTGGTGGGCGGATTTCAGGACGATCGCGCGCTGGGCCGGGGCCAGCCCTTTCAGCGAGGCGATGAGGGTGCGGGCTTCGTCGGTGGGGTGCACCGAGGCGGAGGTCAGGATTTCCTCGATCGGGACGTCGAGGACGTCGCAGAACATGACCAGCCGTTCGATGGACATGGCGACCTTCGAGCCTTCGAGGCGCGAGACGCTTTCCTTTTCCAGACCGAGCTTGTCGGCGAGCACCGCTTGGGTCCAGCCGCGGGCGCGACGAACAGCGGCCAGCCGCTGACCGATCCCCTGGACCATTTCCTTGGTGCTCCGCTCGTCAACCGCCTTAGCCAAACCAGAATCTCCCACCACGTCATCGGATGACGTGAAGTGTGGCGTCTGGCCGGGCGTTTGTAGATGACCCAAACTGTAACTGATGACACAGTCTGCATTTTAGGGGCTATTGGGACGAAAAAAAGGTGCAGAAACCCGTACCCTGGCACGGGCGGCCGAATCGGGCGGGGGTGGGGGCGGTGAACCGGCCCTACGGTCGGGTCCGGTTCACGCGGGCGAGGTGGTCAGCCGGTGGGGCGAAGGTGCCCTGGCACAGGTTGCCGGCGGCGTGGTGGAGTCAGTGCAGGTTGTCCGCGGCCCGCCAGATGGTGGCGAGCTGGGCATGACCGTGTGCCTTGGCTTGGGCAGCGGCGGCGAGCGCGTTGTGCAGCGGGGGCAGCACCGCGTTGTAGGCGGCGACGGCGCGCGCCAGGCCCTTGCAGGGTCCCATGTCCGGGATCACGTCACCGACCTTGACGGTGCTCCCGTCCAGGCAGGTGCCACGCCACTGGGCGATGCGAGCGTTGAGGGCATTCTCCGCGGTCGTGGCATCGGTCTGCACGCGGTCGATTGAATCGTCCGCGATCGAGATTTGCGACTTGTCGACGCCCATCTGACCGACGATGACGCCGGCCTGGCCCTGCGCGACACCGTTCCCGGTGGCTTCGAGGCGCTGGGCGCGATCGAGCTTCGCCTGCTCGACGGTCACGGCGTGATCGTAGTAGGCCTGGGCCTTGGGCAGGCGGTCGAGGTGCTGGTGGGCGCTCGCGACGAAGCGGTTGAGGCTGTCCGTCAGGGCGTTCACCTGGCGGTTGAGCTGGTCGACCTGCTGGCCCCGCTGGCGCGCGGCGATGATCGGCTGACCCGCCTGGTTGAGCTGGGCCACCACGGTGTCGAAATCGGAGGGCTGACCCTTGGCGAAGCGCTCGACCCCGGTTTGGGCGCCGTTGGCCACCGTGAGGTCGATCCCGCTTCCGGTCACCGTCCCGCTGAAGTTCTGCCCGATGGGCAGGGGCGTTTCCAGGACGGTGAGGGTGAGGCTGTTCCCATCCACCGAGCCCGACACGTTCGCGCTGCTCGACGTCAGGGTGCCGTCGTTCTTCAGCCCAGCATGGCGGAGCGTGCCGGTGAAACGATGGTCAGGTGTTTCGGTGATTTGGAGGAGGTCGGCCTGGTTGCCGAAGTGGGCGACGTACGACCCGGAAACGGAGCGGTCACCGCACCCGGCGAGGAGCAGGGTGCTCCCCACGATCGCCGTCAGGCACGTGGCCAGGCCCCGGCCTTTGCGTTGTTGGTCCTTCATCCCCGCCCCCGATCTCGAATGGTGCTTCCGTGTTGTGCGCACAGTATAGCGACAGCGTGCGGCGCCAGGACGAGGGCGTGGGCCTGCCTTGATGCGCAGACACCGATGAACCATCAGCGTGTGCGAGGCAGGCCCTGACCACCGGTCAGTGGGTCCGGAAGGTGTTCCAGGTGTCGGTGTCGAGGTGCATGGACGCCATCACCTCGAACAGGTACAGCTCCAGGTCGTTGTCGATCTGCACGAACGCGACCGACATTTCCCGCAGGCGGCCCTGGGCGGTGAGGAAGACCTCGCGGAACTGATCGTCCTTCATCGCCTGGTCACGCTTCATTTCGTGGGGGAAGTCCAGGCTCGCCATCTTGTAGACCAGGCTGGCGGTGTTGTGGGATTCGAAGTTCAGGTGCTGCACCAGGCGTTTGAGCACCCCACGGGAGATCCCGACGTACACCGGGCGGCCGGCGTCGAGGAACACGTAGCACCCGGGGAAATCGGTCGTGCGGTCGAGCTTGCTCAGGAGGTCGCGGCTCGCAGTCTTGAACCCCACGAACGTGGTGGCCGGCATCGGTGACCGGAGGGCTTCGGTCAGCCGTTCCAGATGCGCGGGCAGGACCGTGGCGGCCAGCTCGTCGAAGGTGTGGGTGCAGTTGTCGATCGGCATGCGGGGATCAGCGTGGTGGAAGGGAGACGCCGATCATACCCGGGCGATCACCCGGTCTGGGCGCCCGGTCGGGACACCACCGCCGGGTTCGGGGTAATCCGTGATTACACGATCCGGGGCGTGGTTACAAGGCTCTCGCCACCTAAAGTAATCACGGTGGGTCGGTGATTACGGGCGGCGCGGGGAGGAAAACGGCGTCAGGCCCGACCGCTGGGCGGTTCCCGTTTCTCGCCATCAGCGGCCAGATGGTTGTAACCACGGCGTATTCACGACCAAAATACAGGGGGTGAATACTAGAGAAAATCCTTATAAATCAACGATGATTGATTTTGCACCCTGATAATGCTGCATCATCGGGGTGTGGCCTGCGAAGGCTTCGGGCGACAGCGTGGTCATAGGTCAGGCATCAGGTTGTTGCTTTGGTTGCCCGAGTTTACCAGTCGCTTCCATGTGTACGCGCGAAGTTCGCCGTTTGGCCAGATGCGGGTGACGACGATCGGCAGCTATCTGAACGACGTACTCACCCGGCTGACGACCCGCAAAGCGTCCGACATCGCCGAACTGCCCCCGCATCGTCGGGCACCCGGGGCCGCCAAACTGGCAAGACGGGTTCACCGGTGCTTACAATCGAAAGAATGAGCATGCCGATTCTGGAAGAAGCCTTGGCCGCGGCCTATATCGGCGACCTCGATGTCGTCTCGCGGGCGGCGGCGCCTCGATTACCGTGCACCAACAGGAGAACCCGATGATCAAAGTCAGTGTCATGTATCCGTACACCGCAGGCGCGCGATTCGACCATACCTACTACCGCGAGAGGCATATGCCAATGGTGAAGCAGCGGCTCGGCGCTGCATGTCTCTACTACACGGTGGACAAGGGCATCGCCGGCGGCGCTCCGGGCACTGCCCCTGCTTACGTGGCCAAGTGCGACTTCGTCTGCACTTCTGTCGAAGCTTTCCAGGCAGCCCGCGACCCGCACGCGCAGGAGATCATGGCCGACATAGCCAATTACACGGATATACAACCCGTGCTGCAAATCAGTGAGGTGGTCGTGGAGCGTTCGGAAGTCTGACCAAGGTTCGGATATCGCCGAGCACCGCATCCGCGTATGGCGTACCGGTCCGTTATGAAGCCGTTGCCTGGGTTGGCCGAGTTTCCCTGCGGCCCCGACGTAGCGGCGCGAAGTTCGCCTTTCGGCCAACTGCAGAAGATGGCGGCCGGCGGTTGCCGGCCCCATACGGTTATTCGACCCCGCTGTCTGACGGACACGGGACCGTCGACGTCATCGGCCCGCTGCTCCTCGCGGGCCGATCCGGTCCGCTACCTCAGGATGCGCTCGTCGACGTCAGGCTGAGTGCCACCGCCTGCGCGACTTCGATGCCGTCGATGGCCGCCGAATAGATGCCGCCCGCATAGCCCGCACCTTCGCCGGCCGGGTACAGGCCTTCGACGTTCATGCTCTGGTAGTCGTCCTTGCGTCGAACCCGGATCGGTGACGACGTGCGCGTCTCGACGCCGGTGAGCACGGCATCGTGCATCGCGAAGCCGGCGATCTTCTTGTCGATCTGCGGGAGTGCTTCACGGATCGCTTCGATCACGTAGTCGGGGAGCGCGGTGCTGAGATCGGTCGGCCGCACGCCGGGCTTGTACGACGGCTCCACGGAGCCGAGCGACGTCGACGGCCGGCCTGCGATGAAATCCCCGACCAGTTGGCCCGGCGCGCGGTAATCGCCACCGCCGAGTTCGAATGCGCGCTCTTCCCATTTGCGCTGGAACGCGATGCCCGCCAGCGGGCCGCCGGGATAGTCTTCCGGCGTGATGCCGACGACGATGCCCGCATTCGCGTTGCGCTCGGCGCGGGAATACTGGCTCATCCCGTTGGTGACCACGCGGCCCGGTTCGGAGGTCGCTGCGACCACCGTGCCGCCGGGACACATGCAGAAGCTGTAGACGGCCCGCCCGTTGCTGCTGTGGTGAACCACCTTGTAGTCGGCCGCGCCGAGTTGCTTGTGGCCGGCAAACTTGCCGAAGCGGCTGCGATCGATCAGCCCCTGCGGATGTTCGATGCGAAAACCCAGCGAAAACGGCTTGGCTTCGATATACACGCCGCGATCGTGCAGCATCTGGAACGTGTCGCGCGCGCTGTGGCCGACGGCCAGCACCACGTGGTCGCACCGGAGCGTTTCGCCGTTCGAGAGCTTGAGCGAGCGTACCTTGCCCTGGTCGATTTCGATGTCGTCGACGCGCGTTTCGAAGCGCACCTCACCACCCAGCTCGTGGATGGAGGCGCGCATTTTTTCCACCATGCTGACGAGGCGGAACGTGCCGATGTGCGGCCGGCTCAGATACAGGATGTCTTCCGGCGCGCCGGCCTTGACGAATTCGTCCAGCACCTTGCGCCCATAGTGGTGCGGATCCTTGATCTGGCTGTACAGCTTGCCGTCGGAAAATGTCCCGGCGCCGCCTTCGCCGAACTGCACGTTGGATTCGGGGTTGAGCACGCTCTTGCGCCACAGGCCGAAGGTGTCCTTGGTGCGCTCGCGCACGGCCTTGCCGCGTTCGAGGATGATGGGGCGAAATCCCATCTGCGCGAGGATCAGCCCTGCAAACAGGCCGCACGGCCCCATGCCGATGACGACCGGACGCAGGAAAGCGGAATGCTCGGGGCCTTCGCGACAAAGCGATACGCCATGTCGGGCGTCACGCCGCAATGCGGCTTGCCGGCGAGCCGCTTGAGCGCGGCCGCTTCGTCCTTGACTTCGATGTCGACGATGTACGTCAGCTTGATGTCGGAGCGCTTGCGTGCATCGTGCGCGCGGCGGAACACGGTGTAACGGAGGAGTTCGTCTGCCGCCACCCCATGCTCCGCGAGGCGCGCGCGAATCGCGGCTTCGAGCGCGCTTTCGGGATGGTCGAGGGGAAGTTTAACTTCGCTTAGCCGTAACATGGGTACTCGAATGCTGTCGCCACGGCGTCGTGGCGGTGTTGAAACAGGCGGGGCCGGCATGCGGGTGGTGGCGTCGTTCGCCACGCGGGCCTCCCGGATGCAAACCATTCATAGCTGGGTAAAGCCGTACGACGGGCTGCGCACTGACCAGGCCGGGCAACGCGGGCAACTTCAGGACGCAAGCATGAAGCGCCCCTGATGCGGGGAAGAGGTTCCCGCCCGCGAACAGTCGGAAGGCGAAAGCTGCGCCATCGTGACGGTGCCGGCGGGTGGTGTGTGCGAAAGCCGCGCCAGGCGGGCGTCGCCGCCCTTGTCGTCCATGCCGGCCAACATAGCACATCGATATCGATGCCACGTAAAAATACGGCAGTCAGACGAAAAGGGCGGTAGCGACGCGCGCGGCATCGCCTTGCAGACGGCCCGTGCCGCAGGAAGCGGGCACGGGCCGTCGAAGCGCGCCGCGCGGACGCGAGGCTTACTCTGCCGCCGGATGCACGCGGCTGTAGCGGTTCAGGATCGGGATCATCTGCGCGTAGATCTTCGGGTTCGCTGCGACGATCTCATGGCGATGCAGGAAATCGGCATCGCCCGTGTAGTTGCCGACGAGGCCGCCGGCCTCGGTGATCAGCAGGCTGCCAGCCGCCATGTCCCACACGTTGATGCCCTGTTCGAAGAATGCGTCGAGGCGGCCGGCCGCGACGTTCGCGAGATCGAGTGCCGCTGCGCCCGGGCGGCGCAGGCCCGTGCAGGCTTGCGTCATTTCGGTGAACAGGCGCGCGTACGCGTCGAGGCCGTCCTTTTCACGGAACGGGAAGCCCGTGCCGACCAGCGCGTCGGACAGGCGGTCGCGGCGGCCGACGCGGATGCGGCGGTCGTTCAGGTACGCGCCGCGGCCGCGCGTGGCCGTGAACAGGTCGTTCTTGTTCGGATCGTAGACGACGGCCTGCGTGACGACGCCCTTGTGCTCGAGCGCGATCGATACGCAGTAGTACGGGAAGCCGTGGATGAAATTGGTCGTGCCGTCGAGCGGATCGATGATCCACTTGAACTCGGATTCGTTTTCGGATTCGCCCGATTCTTCCGCGAGGATCGCGTGATCGGGGTAGGCGGTCTTCAGCGTCTCGATGATCGCGTCTTCGGCGGCCTTGTCCACTTCGGTGACGAAGTCGTTCTGCTGCTTCTTGCGAATCTCGATCAGGTCGAGATCGAGGGACGCGCGGTTGATGATCTGCCCGGCGCGGCGCGCAGCCTTGACAGCAATGTTGAGCATGGGATGCATGAGCCTGGATCCTGTAGCTGGCGGCACGAGCCGCCACGAAGTGGAACAACCGCCCGGAACGGCGCAAGCGTGCCGGGCGAGATGAGACGCGAATTGACAAAGAACGGGGTACGACCCGCGCCGCACGGAGTGCGGCGCGTAAAGGCATGATTTTACCCGATTTTTGGCGGTTTCAGGCGGCCGGAATGCGGGGAAACCCCCACTGTCCGTCCGGACGAGTGGGTTTGCGCGGGCGATGGCGATACCATACTGCCATTCTGATGAACCGAGTCGTAACGTAGTGGAAACCCCGCAGAACACCGCCGCGCCCTCCGAGCCGGGTGCGGCCTCGTCCCCGCCGCCGTCCGGCGGCTTCACGTCCACCCGCTTCGTGCTCGTCGAGCCGAGCCATCCCGGCAATGTCGGGGCGGCCGCCCGCGCGCTGAAGACGATGGGATTCTCGCGTCTCGTGCTGGTCGCGCCGCGCGTGCCGCACGTGCAGAGCGACCCCGAGGCGATCGCGATGGCCAGCGGCGCCGACGACGTCCTCGCGTCCGCGCACGTCGTGCCGACGCTCGGCGACGCGCTGTCCGGCGTCCACTGGTCGATCGCGCTGACCGCCCGCACGCGCGAATACGGCCCGCCGCGTCTCGCGCCGCGCGCGGCCGCCGCGCAGGCGTGCGCGCAGGTCGGCACGGGCGACATCGCGCTCGTGTTCGGCAACGAGCGCACGGGCCTCGCGAACGAGCATGTCGAACAGTGCAGTGCGCTCGCGCATATCCCGGCGAACCCGGCCTACAGCTCGCTGAACCTCGCGCAGGCCGTGCAGGTGCTCGCGTACGAGTTGCGCGTCGCGTTTCTCGAGCAGGCGAGCGCACCGTCGCTGCAACCGTCGGCCGAGGTCGGTACGCTTGCGCAGAGCGACGAGATCGAGCGGATGTACGTGCACCTCGAGAATGCGCTGATCGCGCTCGATTTCCTCGACCCGCGCAACCCGAAGAAACTGATGCCGCGACTGCGGCGCCTGTTTGCGCGCACGGGCCTCGAGCGCGAGGAAGTCAACATCCTGCGCGGCGTCGCGAAACACATCCTGCTGAAATCGGGCAAGCCCGACGGTGACGCGTAAGCGGCATGCACTCAGGCGCGGCGTTCGCGCCGCGCTCGCGTTGCATCGGCCGCCACGCGCCCCGGCGCTGGTCGTTCCGCCTGGCCGGATATCCCGGGAACCCCGTTGCAGCAAGCGTTTCGCCCGAATACCCGCGCCGGTGGCGGGGTGAACGCGCGGCCTCGTGCGGCCGTACGCGACTGGCCCTACAATCGCCGGACGTCATAAGCAAATTACCCGGCGCGATAACGGCCGGTCATTGCCGGTGGTGCGCGCCGGCTTTTTCCCCGATCAGATCATGTTCACGAGACTGCGCGAAGACGTTGCAACGATTCGCGAGCGGGATCCCGCCGCTCGCAGTGCCTGGGAAGTGCTGACCTGTTATCCGGGGCTGCATGCGCTCGTGCTGCACCGTTTCGCGCACGCGTGCTGGCGTGCGAAGCGCTACTGGCTCGCGCGTTTCGTGTCGCAGGCCGGGCGGTTCCTCACGGGTATCGAGATCCATCCCGGCGCGACGATCGGCCGGCGCGTGTTCATCGATCACGGCATGGGTGTCGTGATCGGCGAAACGGCGATCATCGGCGACGACTGCACGATCTATCAGGGCGTGACGCTGGGCGGCACGTCGCTCACGCGCGGCGCGAAACGCCACCCGACGCTCGAGGCCGGCGTGATCGTCGGCGCGGGCGCGAAGGTGCTCGGCGGTTTCACGGTCGGTGCGGGCGCGAAGATCGGTTCGAACGCGGTCGTCGTGAAGCCGGTGCCGGCAGGCGGCACCGCGGTCGGCAATCCGGCGCGCATCGTGATGCCGGCGCAGCCGAAGCCGCAACCCGAACGCGCGGCGTTCAGCGCATACGGGATCACGCCGAACGCCGACGATCCGATGTCGCTCGCGATTCACGGCCTGATCGATCATGCGTCGAAGGAAAGTCGCCGCGTCGACGAGATCGTCGCAGCGCTCGAGCGTCTCGGCACGCATCTGGAAACGCTGCAGGGTACCGATGCGGCACGCCTCGACCTGCGCAGGCTGTCGGCGGCGCTGGAAGGGAAGTCGGTCGAACGCCAGGTGTAATGCGATTGGCGCAGGCTGCTGTCGGTCGGTGTGACGGCAGCGGCGGCGTCAGTCGAGCGGCATCGCGTGGATGCCGTCGGCGTCGACGCGCAGGTAGCCGCCGCGCGGCATGCCGTGGTCGAGATCCCAGTCGGGCAGCACCCAGCGCGTGCCCTCCGGTTCGGCGTGACGCGCGGGGCGGTGCGTGTGGCCGTGAATGATCACGCTCGCGCGGCTTTTCCGGAACAGCGCGGCCACGCCTTCGCGCGTGACATCGTAGATCGCCAGCGCGGGGCGCATCCGGCCCGCTTCGCTGTTCGAGCGCATGCGTTGCGCGAGCGCGCGGCGCCAGCGGAACGGCCATGCGAGAAACAGCCATTGCGCGGCGCGGTTGCGGGCGAAGCGGCGGAACACCTGATAGCCGCGGTCGGCCGTGCATTGCGCGTCGCCGTGCGCGAGCACGATGCGCTGGCCGAACGCCATGATCAGCGAAGGGTCGGGCAGCAGCATTGCGCCGGCCGCCTTCATGAAGCGCCTGCCGAGCAGGAAATCGCGGTTGCCGTGCATCACGTAGAGCGCGATCCCGCGTTCCGAGAACGTGTGCATCAGCGCGGCCATGCGTGCCGCGAACGGATCGTCGTCGAGGATGTCGTCGCCGATCCAGTATTCGAACAGGTCGCCGAGGATGAACACCGAGTCGGCGCTGTCGGCGGTGTATTTCACGAAATGCTCGAACGCAGCGACCGTCTTCGGAATCGCTTCGCTCAGGTGCAGATCGGAGAGAAACAGGAACGGGCGTGCGGCTTGCGCGTATTCGCGCTCGCCCGGCACGCCCGCGGAGACGCTTCGCGGCGGACTCTCCTGCAACATCGAAGTGCCTCCGTAACGGCTCGTCAGACTACGACGGCCTTTTCGATCACGACGTCGTCAGCCGGCACGTCCTGGTGGAAACCGGCGTTGCCCGTCTTGACGCCCTTGATCTTGTCGACCACGTCCTGGCCTTCGACGACCTTGCCGAACACCGCGTAGCCCCAGCCCTGCGGCGTCGGCGACGAGTGGTTCAGGAAGTCGTTGTCGTTCACGTTGATGAAGAACTGGGCGGTCGCCGAGTGCGGATCGTTCGTGCGTGCCATCGCGACCGTGTAGTTGTCGTTCTTCAGGCCGTTGTTCGCTTCGTTGTCGATCGGCGCGTCGGTCGGCTTTTGCTTCAGGCCCGGCTCGAAGCCGCCGCCCTGGATCATGAAGCCGTTGATCACGCGATGGAACACGGTGCCGTCGTAGTGGCCCTTCTTCACGTAGTTCAGGAAGTTCTCGACCGTCTTCGGTGCCTTCTCGGCGTCGAGCTCGAGCTTGATCACGCCGTGGTTCGTATGCAGTTCAACCATGATGAATTCCTTCGATGAGGCGGTTTAAATGGCACGCGGCCGGTCGTGCGACGCGGCCGCGTGAGGCGCCGGACGTGCCGGCAGGTTCTTACTTCGAGACGATGCTGGCCGATTCGATCACGATCGGCTGCGCGGGCACGTCCTGCATCGGGCCGCGCGAGGTCGTCGCCACGCCTTCGATCTTCTTCACGACGTCGAGGCCCGACACGACCTTGCCGAACACCGCATAGCCGTTGCCGTCCGGGTTCGGGTAGTCGAGGCCGCCGTTGTCCACCGTGTTGATGAAGAATTGCGCGGTGGCCGAGTTCGGATCGCTCGTGCGTGCCATCGCGATCGTGCCCGTCAGGTTCTTCAGACCATTGCGGCTTTCCAGCGGGATCGGCGCGCGGGTCGGCTTCTCCTCGAAATTGGTCTTGTAGCCGCCGCCCTGGATCATGAAGCCCTTGATCACGCGATGGAAGATCGTGCCGTTGTACTGGCCGGCCTTCACGTAATCGAGGAAGTTGGCGACGGACTTCGGCGCCTTCTCCGGATAGAGCTCGACGCGGATGTCGCCCTGCGAGGTCTTCAGCTGCACGACGGGGTGCGCCGTGGCCGTTTGCGCAAACGCGGGCGCAGTCGCGAGAAGGGCGGCGCCGCCAAGCGCCAGCAACAGACGTTTCATTGCGATCCTCAGGTTGGGAGGGAAAAGGGAGCCGCGCCGCTTATTGCGACGGCGCGACGTACGGCGCCGCCAGTGCGCCCGACGGACCGCTGAACTGGAACGTCGGCGACATCGGCAGCGTGGTGGTGCTCACGTTCGCGGCTGCGCGGCTGGTGTAGTCGCGCGTCGCCGGCGCGACCGCGCGGGCGTTCGGCGCAGCCTTCGGCGGCGACACGATCTTCTGAAGATCGGCGAGGCGCTGCGCGGTCGCGCCGCTCGTACGGCCGAGCGATTGCGCGCGCTTGTACGACTCGGCCGCGAGGCGCAGGTACAGGTCGCCGAGGTTCTCGTACGCGAGCGAGTAGCCCGGGTTCGATTGCGTCGCGGTGACGAGCGCGGTGCGCGCTTCGTCGTAGCGGCCGTGCTTCGCGTACAGCGCCGCAAGGTTGTTGTACGGCTCGGGTAGTTCGGGGTACGCCTGCGTGATCGCGACGAACTGCTGGATCGCGTCGTCGTCGCGGTTCAGGCGGGCCAGCACGGTGCCGCGCTTGAACTGCGCCTGCACGTCGTGCGGGTTCGACGCGATGCGCGCGTCGAGCTGCGCGAGCGCCTGCTTCCACTGCTTGCCGGCGATCGACGCGTCGATTTCGGGGGTGCCGTCGGCGGTGGCCGGGGCTTTCTGCGCATACGCTGCGGGGGCCGCGAAAAGCGTCAGCGCGACGCCCATGACGGTGGTCGCAACGAGGGTCGCAGCGCTGCGCGCGCGGCCGCGATGAGGTTTCATAGGCGTAAATCGGAATGTTATACTCCGAGCCATTCTAACAAAACGTCTGCGCGTTCCGGCGAGCCGCAGACAGTCTTTCTTAGCCTCTCGTGGCCGTCACCGCTGTGCTTGCAGCCTGACCGCCCCATGTGATATCGAGGACGCTCGGCCTGGCGCCGCAGCAGATGGTCCGTCCGTTTCGCATGCTGGGCGAGCTTCGCCAGGGCGGTTTCCTTCGGCTCACGGTTCATCTCTATGGAATCACTGCGCATCTACAACACGCTCGCGCGTGACAAGCAAGTTTTCGTGCCGCGCCATCCCGGCGAAGTGCGGATGTACGTATGCGGGATCACCGTCTACGACTATTGTCACGTGGGCCACGCGCGCATGCTGGTCGTGTTCGACCTCGTCCAGCGCTGGCTGCGTGCGATCGGCTATCGGGTCACGTATGTGCGCAACATCACCGACATCGACGACAAGATCATCCGCCGCGCGGTCGAGAACGGTGAGACGATCAAGTCGCTGACCGACCGGTTCATCGGCGCGATGCACGACGATGAGAGCGCGCTTGGCATCCAGCGGCCCGACATCGAGCCGCGTGCGACGCAATTCATTCCGCAGATGCTCGGGATGATCGAGACGCTCGAGTCGAACGGCTACGCGTATCAGGCGACCGACGGCGACGTCAATTACTCGGTGCGCAAGTTCGCGAACTACGGGAAGCTGTCGGGCAAGTCGCTCGACGATCTCCGCGCGGGCGAGCGGTTTGCCGCGAACGACGCGAAGGAAGATCCGCTCGATTTCGTGCTGTGGAAGCGCGCGAAGCCGGAAGATCCGGAAGGCGCGTCGTGGGCGTCGAAGTACGGGATGGGCCGCCCGGGCTGGCACATCGAGTGCTCGGCGATGGGCTGCACGCTGCTCGGCGAGCATTTCGACATCCACGGCGGCGGGCAGGATCTGCAATTCCCGCACCACGAGAACGAGATCGCACAGAGCGAAGGCGCGACCGGCCAGACGTTCGTCAATTACTGGATGCACAACGGCTTCGTGCAGGTCGACAACGAGAAGATGTCGAAATCGCTCGGCAACTTCTTCACGATCCGCGAAGTGCTCGAACGGTACGACGCCGAGGTCATGCGCTTCTTCATCGTGCGCACGCACTACCGGTCGCCGCTCAATTACAGCGACGTGCATCTCGATGATGCGCGCGCGTCGCTCACGCGCCTGTACACCGCGCTGAAGGATGTCGAGGCCGACACGCTCGCGCTCGACTGGAACGAGCCGCACGCGCAGCGTTTCGCGGCCGCGATGAACGACGACTTCAACACGCCTGTCGCGGTGGCGACGCTGTTCGAGCTGGCGGGCGAGGTGAATCGCACGCGCGATGCGTCGCTCGCGCGGCAGCTGAAACAGCTGGCGGGCCTGCTCGGCCTGCTGGGCCGTGAACCGCGCGCGTTCCTGCAGCAGGCGTCCGGCGCCGCGCAGGCGGGCGCGCTCGCGGTCGACGAGATCGAAGCGAAGATCGCCGCGCGTGTCGCGGCGAAGCAAGCGAAGGACTATGCCGAAGCGGACCGGATCCGGGCGGAACTGCTCGAGGCCGGCGTCGCACTTGAAGACAAACCGGGCGGATCGACCGAATGGCGTCGCGTATGAGCGCGGTGCGTTCCACTGACCGATCCGTCGGGTAGGAGGCAAGATGGCAACGGCCAGAAAAGCGCCGGTCAGGCGCGCGACCCCGGTCGCCGCGCGTCCGGCAGCCAAGCGCGTGCCGGCGGCGAAAGCAGACGCGACGCGCGCCGTGCCGAACGGCGCGCTCAACGGTCATGCGCAGCCGGCGGCTGCGCTGCCCGCCGACGCAGCCCGCAAGGCGCGTGCGTCCGAAGCCGAAGGCGAGGAGGTCGTCGTGCGTCCTGCATACTGGGATAAAGCGTGCGCCGACCTCGTCAAGCGCGACCGGATCCTGAAGAAACTGATTCCGAAGTTCGGTCCCGCGCATCTCGTGAAGCGCGGCGATCCGTTCGTCACGCTCGCGCGCTCGGTCGTCGGCCAGCAGATTTCGGTGCCGTCCGCGCAGTCGCTGTGGGCGCGTATCGAGGACGCCTGTCCGAAACTCGCACCGCAGCCGGTGATCCGGCTCGGCGCGGACAAGCTGATCGCGTGCGGATTGTCGAAGCGCAAGACGGAATACATCCTCGATCTCGCGCAGCATTTCGTATCGGGCGCGCTGCACGTCGACAAATGGACGTCGATGGACGACGAGGACGTGATCGCGGAACTCACGCAGATCCGAGGCATCAGCCGCTGGACGGCCGAGATGTTCCTGATCTTCAACCTGTCGCGGCCGGATGTGCTGCCGCTCGACGATCCGGGCCTGATCCGCGCGATCAGCGTCAATTATTTCAGCGGGGAACCCGTCACGCGCAGCGAGGCGCGCGAGGTTGCCGCCAACTGGGAACCGTGGCGCACCGTTGCGACCTGGTACATGTGGCGCAGTCTCGATGCGCCCGACGCCGACGCCTGAGTGGCGGCTATCGGGTTTTAAACATCAATAGTTGAGAGCCGGTTTTGAGCGTCGCCCGCGCGGGTAGAATACGCGCTGCCGCAAGACCCAAGGATTCGAACACATGAAGACCACGTTTCTGGATTTCGAACAGCCGATCGCCGAACTCGAGGCCAAGATCGAAGAGCTGCGATTCGTGCAGGACGACTCGGCTGTCGATATTTCGGAAGAAATCGAGCGGCTGTCGAAGAAAAGCCAGCAACTGACGAAAGACCTCTACGCGAACCTGTCGCCGTGGCAGGTTTCGCAGATCGCGCGGCATCCGCAGCGTCCGTACACGCTCGATTACGTCGCCGAACTGTTTACCGATTTCCACGAACTGCATGGCGACCGCGCGTTCGCGGACGACCTGTCGATCGTCGGCGGGCTCGCGCGCTTCGGCGGCCATCCGTGCATGGTGATCGGTCATCAGAAGGGCCGCGACACGAAGGAGCGCGCCGCGCGCAACTTCGGGATGCCGCGTCCGGAAGGCTATCGCAAGGCCGAACGCCTGATGCGTCTTGCCGAGAAATTCGGGCTGCCGATCTTCACGTTCGTCGACACGCCGGGCGCATACCCGGGCATCGGCGCGGAAGAGCGCGGCCAGTCGGAGGCGATCGGCCGCAACCTGTACGTGATGGCCGAGCTGAAGACGCCGATCATCACGACGGTGATTGGCGAGGGCGGCTCGGGTGGCGCGCTCGCGATCGCCGTGGCCGACACCGTGATGATGCTGCAGTTCTCGACCTACTCGGTGATCTCGCCGGAAGGGTGCGCGTCGATCCTGTGGAAGAGCGCCGCGAAGGCGCCCGAAGCCGCGGAAGCGCTGGGCCTGACCGCACACCGCCTGAAGGCGCTCGGCCTGATCGACAAGATCATCAACGAGCCGCTCGGCGGCGCGCATCGCGATCCGAAGGGCATGGCTGCGCTGCTGCGCCGCGCGCTCGCCGATTCGCTGCGCCAGTTCCAGGGCATGAGCATCGATGCGCTGCGCGAGCGCCGCTTCGAGCGCCTGATGGCCTACGGCAAGTTCAAGGAAACCACGCCGGGCGCATGACCGGCTGCGTACTCAATTCGCGCGCCGCTGCGCGCGCGACCATCTCGTGATCCCGCCGACCGAATTCTCCGCCGACCGCGTCGTACTCGACGCGGTCGGCGTTGCGCTTTCCGGCATGCCGGCCGACACGCGCATTGCGATCGCATATAGCGGCGGCCTCGATTCGACGGTGCTGCTCGACGCGGCCGTGCGCGTCGCGGGCGCGTCGCGCTGCGTCGCGCTGCACGTGCATCACGGCCTGAGCGCAAATGCCGATGCATGGGTCGCGCATGCGGAAGCGAGCGCGGCGCGGCTCGGCGTCGAATTCGAATCGATGCGCGTCGACGTGCCGCGCGACAGCGGCCTCGGCATCGAGGCAAGTGCGCGCGAGCGTCGCTATGCGGCGCTCGATGCGATGTGCGAACGCCACGGCGCGGCCGCGCTGTGGCTCGCGCAACATGCGGACGACCAGGCCGAAACCGTGCTGCTGCAACTGTTGCGCGGCGCAGGGATCGCGGGGCTCGCCGCAATGGCGCCGCGCTACCGGCCTGACGGCGCGATCGTCGAGCGGGTGCGTCCGCTGCTGCGACTGTTGCGCGCGCAACTCGAGCGCTATGCGACGCAGCACGCGCTTGCATGGATCGACGACGAATCGAACGGCGACACGCGCTATGCGCGCAATGCGCTGCGCATCGACGTGCTGCCGGCGCTGGCCGTGCATTTCCCGGGCTTTCGCGACGCGCTCGGCCGCGCGGCCCAGCATGCGGCCGCTGCGCAGCGGCTCCTCGACGATCTGGCCGAACTGGATTTCGCCGTCGCGTCGCGCGACGACGGGCAGGCGCTGTCCCGGGACGCGCTGGTCGCGTTCGACGACACGCGCGGCGCGAACCTGCTGCGCTTCTGGATGCGCCGGCTCGGTTTGCCGGGGGCGTCGGCTGCGCGGCTCGCCAACATGATGCGGCAGTTGCGTGCCGCGCACGACGCCCATGCGTTGCGCGTCGATCACGCGGGGCAATGCCTGCGACTCTATCGCGATGTCGTGTACTGGGAAGCAGGCGACAGCGCCGAGCCGGCCGACGACGGTACGGGCACGCCGCACCCGGAATCGGTGCTTGCGTGGGCCGGGCAGGAAGTCTGGCACCTGCCGGGATGGCGCGGCACGTTCGTGTTCGCGCCGGCCGGCGCAGGCAGCACCGATGCGGTGCCCGAGGCGCTGCTGCGCGGTGCGCGGCTTGCGGTGCGTGCCCGCGCAGGCGGCGAGCGGATGCGCACCTCGCCGGGCGGGCCGGGCCGGACGCTGAAAAACCTGTTCCAGGAGCGCGGCGTGCCGGCATGGCAGCGCGACGTGCCGCTGTTGTTCGCGGGCGACCGGCTGATCTACGTGCCGCGGCTTGGCGTGAATCGCGACGTCGGGTCGCCCGACGGTGAGACGTCCGGCGACGGTGAAGACGGAGAATGGCGCCGCATCGAATGGCGTCCGGACCTGCTGATCGCGTAATCGGGTGGGGGCTTCGGGCAGGATGATGGCGTGCCTGTTTTCACCATTTGGTAAACAGCGCCGGAACGGCTCTGGGCGCGGCAGGCGGCTTGTCAAGCGGGCTTCTATCGGGTACGCTCGGACGTTTGCTCGGCTCGATTTTTGAGCGATTTGTGCAGGTTTTCCGCGTGACGTACCCGGTTTGCGCGGCCTGATCGGCCTTCCGGGCAAAATCCGTCACGCTTGCGCGTTGCGTCCCAGCCGTCCCCCTCGTCGTCCGTCCACAGCCACAAGCCGCGTGACCGAACGGCTACGCGGCCTGCCCAGCGCGCCCGTGCGGTTTCTCCTCCAGTTCAGAACGACAATGGCACTCATCGTACACAAATACGGCGGCACTTCGATGGGCTCGGTCGAGCGCATCAAGAACGTCGCGAAACGCGTCGCAAAATGGCATCAGGCCGGGCACCAGATGGTGGTCGTGCCTTCGGCGATGTCCGGCGAAACCAACCGTCTGCTCGGTCTTGCGAAAGAGATCTCGAGCCAGCCGAGCCCGCGTGAGCTCGACATGATCGCGTCGACCGGCGAGCAGGTCAGCGTCGGCCTGCTGTCGATCGCGCTGCAGGAAATCGGCGTCGAGGCCGTGAGCTACGCCGGCTGGCAAGTACCGATCAAGACCGACAGCGCATTCACGAAAGCACGCATTCACTCGATCGACGACGAGCGCGTGAAGGCCGATCTGAACGCGGGCAAGGTCGTGATCATCACGGGCTTCCAGGGCGTCGATCCGGACGGTCACATCACGACGCTGGGCCGGGGCGGCTCGGACACGTCGGCGGTGGCGGTGGCGGCTGCGCTGGGCGCCGAAGAGTGCCTGATCTACACGGACGTCGACGGCGTCTACACGACCGACCCGCGTGTGGTCGAAGAGGCGCGACGCCTCGATCGCGTGACGTTCGAAGAGATGCTGGAAATGGCCAGCCTCGGTTCGAAGGTCCTGCAGATCCGCTCGGTCGAATTCGCCGGCAAATTCCAGGTGAAGACGCGTGTGCTGTCGAGCCTGACCGATCCGCTGATTGCGCTCGACGAAGAAATGCGCTCGGGCACCCTGATTACTTTTGAAGAAGACGAGACCATGGAAAAGGCAGTCATTTCCGGCATCGCGTTCCAGCGCGACGAAGCACGTATTGCTGTGATGGGCGTGCCCGACAAGCCGGGTATCGCGTATCAGATCCTCGGCCCGGTCGCCGACGCAAACGTCGACGTCGACATGATCATCCAGAACCAGAGCGTCGAAGGCAAGACGGACTTCACGTTCACGGTCGGCCGCGGCGATTACCAGAAGGCGATGGACATCCTCACCAACCAGGTGAAGGGCCACGTGAATGCGGAGCAGGTGCAGGGCGATCCGAAGGTGTCGAAGGTGTCGGTCGTCGGCGTCGGCATGCGTTCGCACGTGGGTGTCGCGAGCAAGATGTTCCGCACGCTGTCGGAAGAGGGCATCAACATCCAGATGATCTCGACGTCCGAAATCAAGATTTCGGTGCTGATCGACGAGAAATACATGGAACTGGCCGTCCGCGCGCTGCACAAGGCATTCGAACTCGACCAGGCGTCGTGAATTTTTTGTGATGCATTGAAGAAAATGCATCACGGAAATTGACCAACGGCTCCAAACCCTATATGATCTTGTTCTCGTCGCACTGCCTCCCTGGTGCGAGCGAAAGTTTGGGAGACGTGGCCGAGAGGTCGAAGGCACTCCCCTGCTAAGGGAGCATCTGGGCCAAAACCTGGATCGAGGGTTCGAATCCCTCCGTCTCCGCCAGAAATGGCGGAACTAGCCCCGCAAGTTCTAGGACTTGCGGGGCTTTTCTTTGGTTCATCGCGGAATTCCGGGGAAGGCGGCGCGGATTTTGAGGAAGAAGTATTCCTCGTCGCGGTACCCGTATGCCCTGCGTTTGATGACCTTGATGGTGTTGTTGATGCCTTCGACGACGCTGGTATTGAGCGGATGGCGGCAGCGGGCGAGGATTCCGTGCCAGTAACCCTGCAGACGCTGCGCAAACAGTTGCAGCGCGGCAATCCCGCTTTGCCGAGCTTGCTCGATCCATTGCTCCCAAGCTTTTTGCGCCCAAGCTGGCTTCCGGTAGAACCACAGCCGCTTGAGTTCGTCGCGTAGCACGTAGACGCACAGCAACGGCTGATTGGCGGCCAGCAGTTCCTTCAGATGCACGGCCTGTTCCTGCTTCAGGTTGCGGCGGTTGCGCAGCAGCAGCCAACGACTGGACTTCAGAACCTTCCGGGCCGGCCGGTCGTGGCGCAACTGATTGGCCTGATCCACGCGCACCCGATCGATGACTTCGCGCCCGTACTTGGCGACGACGTGGAACAAGTCGTAGACCACCTCGGCCTGCGGACACTGCGCCTTGATCTCCAGCTCGTAGGCCGTGGTCATGTCGATCGCAACCGCTTCGATGCGCTCGGCGACGCCCGCGGGAAGCTGTTCGAAGAAGGCTCGGGCCGTTTCGCGCGAGCGTCCCGCCCCAATCCAGAGCACTTGCCGGCCGATCGGATCGACCACCACCGTGGCGTAGCGATGGCCTTTATGGAGCGCGAACTCGTCCATCGCCAGATAGCGGATGGTCGACCAGTCCGGCTCGGCCACGCGTGCCCGCAGGCGCATCTTGTCGATTGATTTGACCGTATGCCAGCCCAGGTCGTAGAAGGCGGCTACCGCCTGCACGCTGGCCGCTTGCAGCAGCTTCTCGCAGGCCTTGGCGAATCGCTCCGTCACCCGCTGGTAGCGGCCCAGCCAGCCAAGCTTCTCCAGCCTCGGCCCGCCGCAGCGTTCGCACCAGACCCGGCGGCGGGGCACGTGCAACACCACCCGGTACTCGAACAACGGCAGATCGCGCACGCGCCGCACCGTCGTTTCATGAATCTGCTGGCAACGCGCTCCGCATTGCTCGCAGTACATGACCTTGCTGACCGGTTTCAAGTACAGCGACAGCGTGCGGCTTTCGCCCTCCGGCCACTCCACCCGCTCCAGCCGATAGCCTGTCCAGCAACCCAGTGCCTGAAGTGTCTTGCGATCGAGCAATTCTTCCTCCTGACCTCCATAAAGTCAGGCATCAGGTTACGCAATCGCCCTCCAAGGCTCCACGGGTTCCCGCGATGAACCTTTTCTTTTTCCGGTGCCGCGCGCGATGTATTCGGCGCTGTCGGGCCGGACCATCGGCAAGCCCGGTTGTTCTGGATAGCCAATCAATGCGGCGAACTTCGCGCGGATCGAGCGCGCTCATCCGGCGTGTGGCGAACTCGAGCGATAGTGCGCGGCGTGTGCGTCTCGATTGACGCGACTCGCGATGACTTTGCTGGCGAGTGCGGATACCGTTCGGGCTACCCGCTGTCATCGACCAGTCTCGATGCAGACATCCTCTCGATCGCTCGCCTTCTCGAATAACACAACGCGCATCGTGCAGCGGCGATGTGCGTATACGTACGTCTGCGTCGTCAGTGTCGGCGGCCGGGGAGGGGGGGCGTGAAAGATGCCGTGCGTGCCACGTTGCCCGACGATGGGCCGAGCATTCGTGCGGGCAGCGTCGAGCAAGATCTAATGAAATAAAAATGAAAGTATTTTTGTAAGGAAAGAGGCATCGCCAGATCGCCTTCCGGCGCGACCCTGTTCGCCGGGTTCCGGCCCTCCGAAATGGGGCGTCGCTGCCAAAATTGCGGCGCTGCATCGATTTGCGCAGCGAGCGCGGTCGCGAAATACGAAAAATTACTCAGCGAAATCAGCATCTTGGATCGATGTAAAAAATTGAGGCTCTGCTGCGCTGCAGAAAATAATCAATCGCCTTATGCTGGTTAACCCGATCGCGTTTGAGCGGCATCAAGTTTTTCCGTGATGCCGCTTTACATTTTGCCAACACTGGCGATTCACGAAATCTACCTGTCGATTCGATTTCGTTCCTTTCGTCTCGCCTGTCCCCGGTGCAGTGCGCGACCTCCTCAAGGCCTTGTTGACATGCATGATTTCCCCTTCCTGAGCCTGGCTATCTGGGTTCCGATCCTGTTCGGCGCGTGCCTGCTGCGTGCCGGTTCCGACCGTCATCCGCGCCGGACGCGACTGATCGCGCTCGCCGGCGCACTGGCGGGGCTTGCCGCCGTCGTCCCGCTCGTCGCCGGCTTCGATGCGCATTCGGCCGCGATGCAGTTCACCGAGAGTCGCAACTGGCTCGCGGCGTTCAATTCCGGATGGCGCGTCGGCATCGATGGCGCGTCGCTGTGGCTCGTCGTGCTGACCGCATTCACGACGCTCGTGGTGGTGGTTGCGTCGTGGGAGTCGGTCACGGTGCGGGTCGCGCAGTATTACGCGTCGTTCCTGATCCTGTCAGGGCTGATGGTCGGCGTGTTCGTCGCGCAGGACGGGCTGCTGTTCTTCATCTTCTTCGAGGCGACGCTGATCCCGCTTTACCTGCTGATCGGCACGTGGGGGCGAGAGCGTCGCGTATACGCGGCCGTGAAGTTCTTCTTCATCTCGTTTGCCGGCTCGCTGCTGTTGCTGATGGCGATGCTGTACCTGTACGCGCAGTCGCATACGTTCGACATGGCCGCGTGGCGCACGCTGCAGCTCGGTTTCGCGCCGCAGTTGCTGGTGTTCCTCGGTTTCTTTGCCGCGTTTGCGGTCAAGGTGCCGATGTGGCCGGTTCACACGTGGCTGAGCGACGTGTACACGGACGGCCCGACGGGCGCCGCGCTGATGCTCGCGATGCTCAAGCTTGGCGGCTACGGGTTCCTGCGCTTCGCGCTGCCGATCACCCCCGATGCGAGCCATTTCTTCGCACCGGCCGTGATCGCGCTGTCGCTGTTCGCGATCGTCTACGCGAGCCTGATCGCGCTCGCGCAGACCGATCTCGGCAAGCTGCTCGCGTATTCGACGGTCGCGCACATGGGGATCGTCACGCTCGGGCTGTTCCTGTTCAACCGGATCGGCGTCGAAGGCGCGATCGTACAACTCGTGTCGTACGGCTTCGTCGCGGGCGCGATGCTGCTGTGCGTGAACGTGCTCGTCGATCGCACGAAGCAGCGCGAGATCGCGGCGTACGGTGGCGTCGCGGGCGTGATGCCGCGTTTCGCGACCTTCACGCTGCTGTTCGCGATGGCCAACGTCGGCCTGCCGGGCACGTCGGGGTTCGTCGGCGAGTTCATGGTCATCATGGGCGCGATCCGCTTCAACTTCTGGATCGGCGCCATCGCGGCGCTCACGCTGATCCTGAGCGCGTCGTACACGCTGTGGATGCTCAAGCGCGTCGTGTTCGGCAAGATCGCGAGCCAGCGGATCGCGAAGCTCGCCGATCTGAATCGCCGCGAGATCGTGATGTTCGCATCGCTCGCGCTGGTCGTGCTGGCGGTCGGCATCGATCCGAAGCCGTTCACCGATGCAATCGATCCGACCGTCGCGAAGCTGATCGACGACGCCAGCCATTCGAAGTTGCCGGCAGCGGACGGCACCGGGCCGGCACAGCCGTCGTACATGGCGTCGACGCACGGCTGAGCGCGATGCGCCCGCGAAAGCGGGCTGCATCGCTCGGAGATGCATTGGTTGCACGCACATCGATCGCGGCCCGGTGCATGCTGCGCTGGGCCGGCTTCCGGCTGCGTGAAATTGCCCCGCGACAATGTGTCTCACAGCAGATTCTGCAATGATGATTTGTCGTATCCACCGGTTTTTCATCGCACGCGCGAGACGTATGATTCGGCCACTTTCGTGGATCGAATGCGCATCGGGCATACGCAAACGGATTCAATGACCCTCGGGTGTGTGATGAAAAGAAGAGCTTCAAGAGGCGGGGCGGCGCTGATGTCAATCGGCGCGGCGTTAAGCCTGTCAGGTTGTAATTTAGATGTACTAAATCCGAAAGGAAGCGTGGGTGCTGCCGAAAAGGCGCTGATCGCGACGTCCACCTGGGCGATGCTGATCGTCGTCGTGCCGGTGATCCTGCTCACGCTATGGTTCGCGTGGCGTTATCGCGCATCGAACCGCAACGCAACCTACGCGCCGAACTGGTCGCACTCGACCGCGATCGAAGTCGTGATCTGGACGGTGCCGACACTGATCATCCTGTTCCTCGGCGTGCTCACGTGGAAGACCACGCATGAGCTCGACCCGTACAAGCCGCTTGAGTCGTCGGTGAAGCCGATCGACGTCGAGGTCGTCGCGCTCGACTGGAAGTGGCTGTTCATCTATCCGGAACTCGGCATCGCGTCGGTGAACCAGCTCGCGATTCCGGTGGGCACGCCGGTGAATTTCCGCATCACGTCGGATTCGGTGATGAACTCGTTCTTCATCCCGCAGCTCGGCGGCCAGGTCTACGCGATGGCCGGCATGCAAACGCGCCTGCACCTGATCGCCGACGAGCCCGGCAACTACGCGGGCACGTCCGCCAACTTCAGCGGCCGCGGTTTCTCGGACATGAAGTTCCGCACGCTCGCCGAGCCGCGCGAACAGTTCGATGCATGGGTGCAGAAGGTGAAGGCGTCGCCGGACCGGCTCGACGCGACCGTGTACGGCACCGTCGCGCAGCCGAGCGAGAAGGCGCCCGTGCGCTACTTCTCGTCGGTCGATCCGCGGCTCTTCCACAACATCATCGCGAAATACAACGATGGCCACGTCCTCGATCTGAAGGACGCCGCCTGCGGCACGAAGGGGTAACGCATGTTCGGCAAACTCACACTATCGGCGATCCCGTTCGATCAGCCCATCATCATGGTGGCAGGCGCCTTCATGGGGCTGGCCGTGCTGGGCATTCTCGCCGCGCTGACGATCACCGGCCGGTGGAAATGGCTGTGGACGGAATGGCTGACCACGGTCGACCACAAGAAACTCGGCGTGATGTACATCATCGTCGCGCTGATCATGCTGCTGCGCGGCTTCGCCGACGCGATCATGATGCGCATGCAGCTCGCGCTCGCGTACAACGCGCCCGGCTACCTGCCGCCGCACCACTATGACCAGATCTTCACGGCACACGGCGTGATCATGATCTTCTTCATGGCGATGGTGTTCATGGTCGGCCTGATGAACCTGATCGTGCCGCTGCAGATCGGCGCGCGCGACGTCGCATTCCCGTTCATCAACTCGCTCTCCTTCTGGATGACGGCGGTCAGCGCGATCCTGATCAACATCTCGCTCGTGATCGGCGAATTCGCGCAGACGGGCTGGCTCGCGTACCCGCCGCTGTCGGAGCTGCAGTACAGCCCGGGGGTAGGAGTCGATTACTACCTGTGGGCGCTGCAGATATCGGGTGTCGGCACGTTGCTGACCGGCGTGAACTTCTTCGTGACGATCATCAAGATGCGCGCGCCGGGCATGACGCTGATGAAGATGCCGGTGTTCACGTGGACCGCGCTCTGCACGAACGTGCTGATCATGGCGTCGTTCCCGATCCTGACCGCGACGCTCGCGCTGCTCGGCCTCGACCGTTACCTCGGCATGCACTTCTTCACGAACGAAGCCGGCGGCAACGCGATGCTGTACCTGAACCTGATCTGGGCGTGGGGTCACCCGGAGGTGTACATCCTGATCCTGCCGGCGTTCGGCATCTTCTCGGAAGTCATTGCGACGTTCGCGAAGAAGCCGCTGTTCGGCTACAAGACGATGGTGTACGCGACCTGCGCGATCATGGTGCTGTCGTTCCTCGTGTGGCTGCATCACTTCTTCACGATGGGCTCGGGTGCGAACGTCAACGCGTTCTTCGGCATCATGACGATGATCATCGCGATCCCGACCGGTGTGAAGGTGTTCAACTGGCTGTTTACGATGTATCGCGGCCGGATCGAATTCACGACGCCCGTGCTGTGGACGATCGGCTTCATGGTCACGTTCACGCTCGGCGGCATGACCGGCGTGATGATGGCGATTCCCGGCGCGGACTTCGTGCTGCACAACAGCCTGTTCCTGATCGCGCACTTCCACAACGTGATCATCGGCGGCGTGCTGTTCGGCTATCTCGCGGGCTTCAACTACTGGTTCCCGAAGGCGTTCGGCTTCAAGCTGAACGAGAAGCTCGGCAAGGCCGCGTTCTGGTTCTGGCAGGTCGGCTTCTACGTCGCGTTCGTGCCGCTTTACGTGCTCGGCTTCATGGGCATGACGCGCCGCCTGAACCACTACGACAACCCGGCATGGCATCCGTGGCTGCTGGTCGCCGCGTTCGGCGCCGTGCTGATCGCGATCGGCATTGCATGCCAGCTGCTGCAACTGGTGGTCAGCATCCGCAACCGCAACCTGCCCGAATACCGCGACACGACGGGCGACCCGTGGGGTGGTCGCACGCTGGAGTGGGCAACCACGTCGCCGCCGGCCGACTACAACTTCGCGGTGATCCCGCAAGTGCGTACGCTCGACGCCTATGCCGACATGAAGGCGCGCGGCGAAGGCCGGCCGAACCCGGCATCGATTCGCGACATTCACATGCCGTCGAATACCTGCGCGGGCCTCGTGATTGCGATTTTCAGCCTGGTGCTCGGCTTCGCGCTGGTGTGGCACATCTGGTGGATGGCGATCGGCGGGCTCGTCGGGATCGTCGCGACGCTCGTGATCTACAGCTCGCGCGATAACGACGGCTATTACATCCCTGCGTCGACGGTGCGCAAGACCGAAGACAAGCAGCCGACGAAGCGCGTGGCTGCGCATGTCGACGACGTGGAACTGGAGGCCAACTGATGTTGCAGAAAACCTTGAGCGCAACCCTGCTCGAGCACGACGACCATCCGCCGTCGCATTCGGTGTTCGGTTTCTGGCTGTACCTGATGACCGACTGCGTGATCTTCGCGGCGCTGTTCGCGACGTTCGCGGTGCTCGGCCAGCAACATGCGGGCGGGCCGACCGCGAAAGACCTGTTCGACATTCCGGGCGTCGCGGTGGAAACCGCCGCGCTGCTGCTGTCGAGCATCACGTACGGTTTCGCGATGCTCGCGGCCTACAAGCAGCGGCGCGGCGCGCTGCTCGCCTGGCTCGCGGTGACGTTCGTGCTCGGCGCGGCGTTTCTCGCGATGGAACTGCGCGAGTTCTCGCACCTGATCGCGGAAGGCGCCGGCCCGCAGCGCAGCGCGTTCCTGTCGGCGTTCTTCACGCTGGTCGGCACGCACGGGCTGCACGTGACGGCCGGCCTGCTGTGGATGATCGTGCT
Source organism: Burkholderia stabilis (assembly GCF_001742165.1). Taxonomy (NCBI): domain Bacteria; kingdom Pseudomonadati; phylum Pseudomonadota; class Betaproteobacteria; order Burkholderiales; family Burkholderiaceae; genus Burkholderia; species Burkholderia stabilis. The sequence continues at coordinate 317,286 of NZ_CP016442.1, forward strand.
CGCCGCGCAGATCGTGTTCCGCGGCGGCGACCTGACCGATCGCGACCTGCGGCGCCTGACGTGCCTGAGCCTCTTCTGGCACTTCCTCGACATCGTGTGGATCTGCGTGTTTTCCTTTGTCTATCTTGCGAGCGTGATCTAAATGGCCCATTCGCATTCGTCTCAACTCGAAGAAGGGCACGGCAGCGTCGGCAGTTATGTCGCCGGCTTCATCCTGTCGGTGCTGCTGACGGCCGCGTCGTTCGGCCTCGTGATGGGCGGCGTGCTGTCGCCGCATGCGTCGCTGGTCGCGCTTGCCGTGCTCGCGTTCGTGCAGATCGTCGTGCACCTCGTGTATTTCCTGCATATGAACAGCTCGTCGGGCCAGCGCTGGAACGTGATGGCGTTCAGCTATACGGTGCTGACCGTGGCGATCCTGATCGTCGGCACGATGTGGGTGATGCACAACGTCAGCATGAACATGATGTCGCGCTGAGCGGCGTCGCGGCGCCGGATTCGATATCCGCGCGCGTCGATGAAAAAGGCGGCACGCAAGTGCCGCCTTTTTGTTTTGTCCGGCCGGGCGGCGCAAGGCGGCCGGTTTTCGGCTGTGGCGCGGGTTCCGCCGGTGAGGCAGGGGGGCGGGCAGCCGTCGATTGTTACAAGACGTTAGCGCGCGCTTGCTGTTGCGATGCCGCGCATCAGTTCTTACAAACTTGAAATATGCGGCGGCGGCGCTTGCCGCTATAGTCGAATCACACATCAAACAACCCCAAAAGAGGAATCCATGAAGACCTTGCGTGTTGCCTCGCTCTTGACCGGTATGACGGCCTTGCTCGTGTCGGGCGCAGCAATGGCGGGAGTCAATGTCGGGATCAACGTCGGCGTGCCGGCCCCGGTCTATGTCGCGCCCGCGCCCGTGTATGCGCCGCCGCCTCCGCCGCCGGTCGTCTATCAGCCGGCTCCGGTTTATGCGCCGGCCTACGCCCCGGCTCCGACGATCGTGATCGGCTGGCATGGCGACCGCTACTGGGATGGCCGTCGCTACTGGGCCCGTGACGATTGGTATCGCCGCCATGGCGGCCGCCCGGGCTGGGATCGCGATCGCGGTCACGGTCACTGGGATAACGGTCGTCACAACGGCTGGCACTGATCGACCGGTCGCGCACGCGTGATGCGTGCGCGGTCTGCACATGAAGAAACCGCCCGCGTGGCGGTTTTCTTTTGGCTCGAAGGATTGAATGGGTAGAATCGTCCCACGTTACTACCCTCATTCGACCGACAGGGCCTCTATGACGAAGGGTTCGCCCCGGGCCGCCGCCGCAGGTGTCCGCTTCAGTGTGTTGCGTGCCGTACGGGCCGCCGGCCGCGTTGCCGCGGTGTTTGCGATGCAGGCGGCGCTGGCCGCGACGGCCGCGCACGCAGCCTACGCCATTGCGCAGTACGGCGAGCCGAAGTATCCGCCGGGCTTCAAGCATTTCGACTATGTCAATCCCGATGCGCCGAAGGGCGGCACGCTGGTGCTCGCGAACCCGAACCGGCTGACGTCGTTCGACAAGTTCAATCCGTTCACGATGCGCGGCAATCCCGCGCCGGGCATCGACATGCTGTTCGAGAGCCTTGCGACGGGCAGCTCGGATGAGCCGGCATCCGCGTACGGGTTGCTGGCCGACGACATCGCGGTTGCGCCCGACCGCCGGTCGGTCACGTTCCACCTGAATCCACGCGCGCGCTTCTCCAATGGCGACCCGGTCACGGCCGACGACGTCAAGTTTTCGTTCGACACGCTGAAGAGCAAGCTGGCCGCGCCGCAGTTCGGCGCGTACTTCGCGGAGATCACGAAGGCCGTGGTCGTCGATCCGGCCACCGTCCGCTTCGAATTCCGCAGTGCGAACCGCGAACTGCCGCTGATCGCGGGTGGCGTGTCCGTGTTTTCGCGCAAGTGGGGATTGCGCGCAGATGGTTCGCGCATCCCGTTCGACCAGCTCGCGTTCGAGCAGCCGATCGGCAGCGGGCCGTACCTGATCGAGCGCTACGACAACGGCCGCACGATCACGTACCGGCGCAACCCCGCGTACTGGGGGGCAGACCTGCCGGTGCGGGTCGGCACCAACAACTTCGAGCGGATCGTCTACAAGCTTTACAGCGAGGGCGTCGCTCGACTCGAGGGGTTCAAGGCGGGTGAATATGATGTCCTTGTCGAGAACATCGCGCGCAACTGGGTGCGGCAGGATGTCGGCAAGCGTTTCGACAGCGGTGAGTTGATCAAGCGCGAGTTCCGTCAGCACAACGGCGCGGGCATGCAGGGCTTCTTCATGAACCTGCGCCGGCCGCTGTTTCGCGATGTGCGAGTGCGCCAGGCGCTTGATCTTGCGTTTGACTTCGAGTGGCTGAATCGCCAACTGCTCTACAGCGCGTACACGCGCCTCGACAGCTATTTTGCCGACACTGACCTGCAGGCGACCGGTGTGCCCGGGCCGGGCGAACTTAAGCTGCTCGAACCGCTACGCGCACAACTTGACCCGGCCGTGTTCGGCCCGATGGTCGTGCAGCCGAACACGAACCCGCCGAATTCACTGCGTGCGAACCTGTTGAAGGCGCGTGCTTTGCTTGCGCAGGCAGGCTGGTCCTATCGCGACGGCGCGTTGCGTAATGTGCACGGAGAACCTTTCACGTTCGAGATACTCGACGATGCGGGCTCACCGTTCACAGGGATCGTGGCAGCCTACCAGCGCAATCTTATGAAGCTCGGCATCGAGGTGCGTTTTCGGACGGCCGATTATGCACTGCTGCAAAAGCGCCTCGACGCGTTCGACTACGATATGACGCCGATCCGCTACATCGGCGTACAGGTGCCGGGTGCTGAACAGTTTGCGCGTTACGGCAGCAAGTTCGCCGACGAGCCGGGCTCCGACAACGTCATCGGCCTGAAATCGCCGGCCGTCGACGCGCTGCTGCACGCGCTCGGTAGCGCGCAGACGCGCGACGAGCTGCTCGATGCGACACACGCGCTCGACCGCGTGCTGATGCACGGCTACTACGCGGTCCCGCAGTGGTACAGCACGACGCACCGGGTCGCGTACAAGCGCACGCTCGCCTATCCGCAGACGCTGCCGCTGTACTATTCGGCCGAGGGCTGGGTCGTGTCGACCTGGTGGGCGAAGCCCGATCACTGAACCGCGCCGGCCCTACGTTTAACCCAGCCTACCGATCACGAGTCGACGCCCTATGTGGAGCTACATCCTCAAACGCCTGCTGCTGATGATCCCGACGCTCGTCGGCGTGCTGACCCTCACGTTCGCGGTGATCCAGTTCGTGCCGGGCGGCCCGGTCGAACAGGCCGTGCAGGAATTGCGCAAGGGCGCGACGGAGCAGGGCGCGGTGCCGTTCGGGATGCGTGCGCACACGGGCGTCGACGCGCAGCAGCTCGCGCAGCTCAAGGCGCTGTACGGTTTCGACAAGCCGCCGCTCGAGCGCTACTGGCTGATGCTGAAGCGCTTCGCGCGCTTCGATCTCGGCGACAGCTATTTCCGCCACCAGAGCGTGTGGTCGCTGATCGTGCAGAAGCTGCCCGTGTCGATCAGCATCGGGCTCTGGACGTTCTTCCTCACGTACCTGATATCGGTGCCGCTCGGCATCGCGAAGGCCGTGCGCAACGGTTCGCCGTTCGACGTCGCGACGAGCCTCGTCGTGCTCGTCGGTTATGCGATTCCGGGCTTCGTGCTCGGCGTGCTGCTGCTCGTGCTGTTCGGCGGCGGCTCGTTCTGGCAGCTCTTTCCGCTGCGCAACCTCACGTCGGACAACTTCGCTCAACTATCGCTCGTCGGCAAGGTGCTCGATTACCTGTGGCACATCACGCTGCCGATCACGGCGTCGGTCGTCGGCAGCTTCGCGGTCGTCACGATGCTCACGAAGAATGCGTTCCTCGACCAGATCCGCCGGCAATACGTGCTGACCGCGCGCGCGAAGGGGCTCTCCGAGCGCAGCGTGCTGTGGAAGCACGTGTTTCGCAACGCGATGCTGCCGCTGATCGTCGGCTTCCCGGCCGCATTCATCGGCGCGTTCTTCACCGGCAGCCTGCTGATCGAGACGCTGTTCTCGCTCGACGGCCTCGGGCTGCTGTCGTACGAGTCGGTCGTGCGGCGCGACTATCCGGTCGTGCTCGGCACGTTGTACCTGTTCACGCTGATCGGGCTCGCGACCAAGCTGATTTCCGATCTCTGCTATGTGTGGGTCGATCCGCGCATTCAATTCGACAACCTGGAGCGCTGACATGAAGCAGCCCGTCCGTGCGCTGCCTGCCGGCGCGTCCGTTCGCATGCCCGGCGTCACCGGGCGAGGTGCGCGATGAACCGGGCCGTCGTGTCGTCCCGTATCGACGCGGCGCGCGCCCGAGTGTCGCCGTCGCCCGCGCGCCGCGTGTGGCAGCGCTTCAGGCAACAGCGCCTCGGCTACTGGAGCCTCGTGATCTTCGTCGTCGCGTTCGCCGCGAGCATCGCGGCGCCGCTGTGGTCGAACGACAAGCCGCTCGTCGTGCGCTACGACGGCCAGACCTATTTCCCGATGTTCCATGCGTACCCGGAGACGACCTTCGGCGGCGATTTTCCGACGCCGGCCGACTATCTCGATCCGTACATCCGCAAGCGGCTCGAGGCGCCCGGCAACTTCGTCGTCTATCCGCCGAACCGCTATTACTACGACACGCTGAACTATTTCTCGAACGTGCCGAACCCGGCGCCGCCGTCGCGCCAGAACTGGCTCGGCACCGACGCGCAGGGGCGCGACCTGCTCGCGCGGCTCGTGTACGGGTTCCGCACGTCGGTCGAGTTCGGGCTGATCCTGACCGTGATCGGCACGCTGCTCGGGATCGCCGCGGGCGCCGTGCAGGGCTTCTTCGGCGGGCGCATCGACATCGTCGGGCAGCGGCTGATCGAGATCTGGAGCTCGCTGCCCGAGCTGTACCTGCTGATCATCTTCGCGTCGATCTTCGAGCCGAGCTTCCTGCTGCTGATCGTGCTGCTGTCGCTGTTCGGCTGGATCGGGCTCGCCGACTACGTGCGCGCCGAGTTCCTGCGCAACCGTACGCAGGACTACGTGCGCGCGGCCCGCGCGATGGGGCTGACGAACTGGCAGATCATCTGGCGCCACGTGCTGCCGAACAGCCTGACGCCCGTGATCACGTTTCTGCCGTTCCGGATGAGCGGTTCGATCCTCGCGCTCACGAGCCTCGATTTCCTCGGGCTCGGCGTGCCGCCGCCGACGCCGAGCCTCGGCGAGCTGCTCGCGCAGGGCAAGGGCAACCTCGACGCATGGTGGATCTCGCTGTCGACGTTTGGCGTGCTGGTCGCGACGCTGCTGCTGCTGACCTTCATGGGCGACGCGCTGCGCAACGCGCTCGACACGCGGATCGCCGATTCGGTGCGCGCGGCGGGAGGCCAGCGATGAGCGAACCGGTCGTTTCGAATCCGCGCGAGCCGCTGCTGTCGCTCGAGCATCTTCACGTCCGCTTCGGCGACACGGTCGCGGTGGAGGACGTGACGCTCGCGATCGGCCGCGGCGAGCGCGTCGCGCTCGTCGGCGAGTCCGGTTCCGGGAAAAGCGTGACCGCGCTGTCGATCCTGCGGCTGCTGCGCGACGCCGACGTGAGCGGCACGATCCGCTTCGCGGGGCAGGACCTTTCGGCCAAGAGCGAACGCGAGATGCGCGGGCTGCGCGGCTCGGACATCGCGATGATCTTCCAGGAGCCGATGACGGCGCTCAACCCGCTGTATACGATCGGCGTGCAGATCGGCGAGACGATCGTGCTGCACGACGGCGTATCGGCCGTCGAGGCGCGCAAGCGCGCGATCGCGCTGCTCGCGCGCACGGGCGTCGCGGAGCCCGAGAGGCGCGTCGACAGCTACCCGCACCAGTTGTCGGGCGGCCAGCGGCAGCGCGCGATGATCGCGATGGCGCTTGCGTGCCGGCCGCGGCTGTTGCTCGCCGACGAGCCGACCACCGCGCTCGACGTGACGATCCGCGCGCAGATCGTCGACCTGCTGCTGGAGCTGCAGCGCGAGGAAGCGGAAAAGCGCGGGATGGCGATCCTGCTGATCACGCACGACCTGAATCTCGTCCGGCACTTCGCCGAGCGCGTCGCGGTGATGGAGCGCGGCCGGCTCGTCGAGAGCGGGCCGGTCGAGCGGATCTTCGCGGAACCCGAGCATCCGTACACGCAGCGGCTGCTGAGCAGCCGGCCGCAACGCGCGGTTGCGCCCGTGATGCCGATCGCGCCGGTCGTGCTCGACGCGCGCCACGTGAGCGTGCAGTTCGCGCGCAAGCGGCCGGGCTTCGCGGGCTGGTTCGGCACGGTGCCCGTGACGGCGGTGGCGGACGTGTCGGTGTCGGTGCGGCAGGGCGAAACGCTCGGCATCGTCGGCGAATCGGGTTCCGGGAAGTCGACGCTCGCGATGGCGCTGCTCGGGCTGCAGAAGACGGCGGGCGGCGAGATCGAATTCCAGGGGCGCGCGCTGTCGACCTATCGCGGCCGCGAGCAGACCGCGCTGCGCTCGAACATGCAGGTCGTCTTTCAGGATCCGTTCAGTTCGCTTTCGCCGCGTCACACGATCGAGCGGATCGTCGGAGAGGGGCTCGAACTGCATCGCCCGGAAATGACGCCCGATGCGCGCCGCGCAAAGTCGCTCGCGGTGCTGCGGGAAGTCGGCCTCGACCGTACGGTGCTGCACCGCTATCCGCACGAATTTTCGGGCGGGCAGCGCCAGCGGATCGCGATCGCGCGGGCGCTGGTGCTGGAGCCGCGCATCCTGATCCTCGACGAACCGACTTCCGCGCTCGACGTGTCGATCCAGCAGCAGGTGCTGAAACTGCTCGCGAATTTGCAACAGAAATACAACCTCGGCTATGTATTCATCAGCCACGACCTGGAGGTGATCGGCGCAATGGCGCACCGTGTCGCTGTGATGCAGGGCGGGGCCGTCGTGGAGTCGGGCGAGGTCGCCGAAATCTTCACCAAACCGTCACATCCTTACACACAAAAGCTGTTGAAAGCGGTCTGGAAAGCGTGATAGGCGCCCAATGGTCTGACCATCTCGATTGTATTTTTTAATTTGTTTTGACAAACGATTACGCGCTGGCTAGTATCGACCGAAATTTTCCGCCAATCAGCTGATTTTTAAGCACATTCCATCGACCAATGCAGCATCGATCCCTGACCCAGGCATGCGCGCGCACCATCGCCGGGCTGTTCATCGGCGCCCTGTTCGCAGCAGCTCCCGGCGCGTTCGCCGACGAAGTCAGCAGTTTTAACCAGAATGTCACGAATTCGACTCAAACCGGGTCGGGTTCCTCCCTCCAGCAGACCAGCGCCCAGCCGTCGAGCGGCGGCGCGAAGTCGTTCCTCGCGGGCATGGCAGGCAAGGCGGGCGACGTCGTCGTCGGCGCGCTGAACATGATCGGCGTGCGCTACCGCTGGGGCGGCAACTCGCCGGATTCGGGCCTCGATTGCAGCGGCTTCGTGCGCTACGTGTTCCAGGACACGCTCGGCATGTCGCTGCCGCGTCGCGCGGAAGAGATGAGCCGCGTCGGCGAGAAGGTGAGCATGAGCAACCTGAAGCCGGGCGATCTCGTGTTCTTCAACACGATGCGCCGCACGTTCTCGCACGTCGGCATCTACATCGGCGACAACAAGTTCGTGCACTCGCCGTCGACGGGCAGCACGGTCCGCGTCGACGATCTCGATAGCGGCTACTGGGAAAAGCGTTTCACTGGCGCGCGCCGGATCGAGTCGGAGTTTCCGATGAAGGCCGACGATCTGCGCCAGCGCGTGCGCGCGACGATTGGCGACGATTCCGCGAACGGCAACAACTGACGTTCGCCGGTCAACCGGGCCGGATCAAAAAAACCCTGTCACCGAAAGGCGGCAGGGTTTTTTGTTTTTGGGGCGGCGCGTGCCGCCCGGTGGCCGGCTGCTTACGCGGTAGCCACGCCGCGAGCCGCTGCGAGCTTGCGCTGCAGCTCCGGCATGATGCGCGCGACCGCTTCCTCGCCCGCGAGGATCGCCGCGTTGCGCTGGTTGAAGTCGCTGCCGCCCATCGCCGCGAGGTTTGGACGGATCACGACGTCCGCATATTTGTCGAGCTCGTAGGTCTTGATCGTCTGACCCATGATCGTGAAGGTCTGCAGCAGCATCTCGATCGGATTGTTGGTCGCTGCGCCGTCCGGCCGGGCGGAGATGTCGACCGCGATCACGAAGCTCGCACCCATCTTGCGTGCATACGACGCGGGCACGGGGCTCACGAGGCCGCCGTCGACGTATTCGCGGTTGCCGATCTTCACCGGCTCGAACACCGACGGCACGCTGCACGATGCGCGCACCGCGAGCCCCGTGTTGCCCTGCTGGAACAGGATCGGCTGACCGCTTTGCAGATCCGTCGCGACGATGCCGAGCGGCTTCGCCATCTTTTCGATCGGCCGGTTGTTGAGCGTCTTGTTGAGGAAGTTTTGCAGCGCGACCCCCTGCAACAGGCCGCGCGAGCGGAACGGCAGCGCCCAGTCGCTGATCGCCGCCTGATCCATGTCGAGCGCGATCTTGTTGATCTGCAGCGCGCTCATGCCTGACGCGTAGAGCGCGCCGACCACCGAGCCCGCGCTCGTGCCCGCAACGATCTCGACCGGGATGCCGCGTGCCTCGAGCGCTTTCAGCACCCCGATGTGGGAGAAGCCGCGCGCGGCGCCGCCGCCGAGCGCGATGCCGATCTTCACGGGCTTTTCTTGCGACTGCGCCGTGTTGGGGCGGGATTTGTCGCCGAACGACGTACAGGCGGCGAGGCTGGCAGACGCGCACGCGATCGTGAAGTGACGGCGTGACAGACGAGGGGACGACATCGAATGGTTCTCCGGCGGCTTGGCGGCGGGTTACACGGCCCGCGGCGGCGATAGGTTCCGAGCGGCCGCGCGACGGGTTCCGCGCGACCGGCGCCGCGCCGGCTGGCGGCCGCGGCGCGCACATCATAAAGCAAGCGGTGCGCTTGGCGCGATGTCCGGCGCGAGTATAATTCCGGCTTCTTTTCCGTTCCGGGCGTTGCCGGCCCCGTTGTTGTCCGGGTTGCCGCCGTCGATCCCGCGTCGAATCATTCATGCGCCCCAGGCGTTCGAGTTACCGTTTATGACCCGTCCTGTCCGTACCCGCTTCGCGCCGAGTCCCACCGGCTTCATCCACCTCGGCAACATCCGCTCCGCGCTCTATCCGTGGGCGTTCGCCCGCAAGATGAACGGCACGTTCGTGCTGCGCATCGAGGATACCGACGTCGAGCGCTCGTCGCAGGAAGCGGTCGATGCGATCCTCGAAGGGATGCAGTGGCTCGGCCTGGATTTCGACGAAGGCCCGATCTACCAGATGCAGCGGATGGACCGCTATCGCGAGGTGCTCGCGCAGATGCTCGAGAAGGGTCTCGCGTATCCGTGCTACATGTCGGCCGAGGAACTCGACGCGCTGCGCGAACGCCAGCGCGAAGCCGGCCTGAAGCCGCGCTACGACGGCACGTGGCGTCCGGAGCCCGGCAAGGTACTGCCCGAGCCGCCGGCAGGCGTGAAGCCCGTGCTGCGCTTCCGTAATCCGCTGACGGGCACGGTCGTGTGGGAAGACGCCGTGAAGGGGCGTGTCGAGATCTCGAACGAGGAGCTGGACGACCTCGTGATCGCGCGCCCGGACGGCACGCCGATCTACAACTTCTGCGTGGTGGTGGACGACATGGACATGGGCATCACGCACGTGATCCGTGGCGACGACCACGTGAACAACACGCCGCGCCAGATCAACATCCTGAACGCGCTCGGCGGTGAGGCACCGGTATACGCACACCTGCCGACCGTGCTGAACGAGCAGGGCGAGAAGATGAGCAAGCGGCATGGCGCGATGAGCGTGATGGCGTATCGCGACGCGGGCTTCCTGCCCGAAGCAGTCGTCAACTATCTCGCGCGCCTCGGCTGGTCGCACGGCGATGCGGAAATCTTCTCGCGCGAGCAGTTCGTCGAATGGTTCGACCTCGAGCATCTCGGCAAGTCGCCCGCGCAGTACGACCACAGCAAGCTGAGCTGGCTGAACGCGCATTACATCAAGGAAGCCGACAACGCGCGCCTTGCCGCGCTGGCGAAGCCGTTCCTCGACGCGCTCGGCATCGACGACGCGGCGATCGCGACGGGCCCGGCGCTCGACGCCGTGGTCGGCCTGATGAAGGATCGCGCGACGACGGTCAAGGAGATCGCGGAAGGCGCTGCGATGTTCTACCGCGTGCCGGCGCCGGAAGCCGAAGCGCTCGCGCAGCACGTGACCGATGCGGTGCGGCCGGCGCTGGCCGATCTCGTCGTCGCGCTGAAGGTAGCCAACTGGACGAAGGAGGCTGTATCCGCTGCACTGAAGGCGACGCTCGGCACGCACAAGCTGAAGATGCCGCAACTCGCGATGCCGGTGCGCCTGCTGGTGGCGGGCACCACGCATACGCCGTCGATCGATGCGGTGCTCGTGCTGTTCGGCCGCGACGTCGTGGTGTCGCGCATCGAGTCCGCACTCGCCTGAGCTGCGTGCGTGAGCGAAGCTGCCCGCGCGTGAGATCGCGGCAGCTTCGCAAAAAATTTCGCTCGAATCGCAAAAAGGGTATTTACAAGTTCAAAGTCGGTCCATATAATCTCATTTCTGTTCTGCAAGGGGGTATAGCTCAGCTGGGAGAGCGCTTGCATGGCATGCAAGAGGTCAGCGGTTCGATCCCGCTTACCTCCACCAACAGAACAAATTAGGTTGTTTGCGAAGCAGCGGTGGTAGTAATAAATGCTTCACAAAATGATCTAAAGCAGTTAGAATTTCGGCCTTCGCTGTTGATGAGAAGTGAATAGCGAAAGTCAGACAGATCTGAAAAGATTTTGTCCCCTTCGTCTAGAGGCCTAGGACATCACCCTTTCACGGTGAGTACAGGGGTTCGAATCCCCTAGGGGACGCCAAATTCAGCGGCGTTTCGTAGAAGTGTCGCGAGGCTTGCAGGAACGTAACCGACGTCCTGCGGGTTGGGTAAGAAAGCTGGAGCGGTAGTTCAGTCGGTTAGAATACCGGCCTGTCACGCCGGGGGTCGCGGGTTCGAGTCCCGTCCGCTCCGCCAGAACGAAGCCCGTTCAAGACGTTTTTGAGCGGGCTTTTGTATTAAAGATGTAAGCAGTACGTTGTCCCCTTCGTCTAGAGGCCTAGGACATCACCCTTTCACGGTGAGTACAGGGGTTCGAATCCCCTAGGGGACGCCAGATTCAGCGGCGTTTCGTAGAAGTGTCGCAGCGCTTGCAGGAACGTGACGATGTCCTGCAGGCGGTAGTGCAGAAAGCTGGAGCGGTAGTTCAGTTGGTTAGAATACCGGCCTGTCACGCCGGGGGTCGCGGGTTCGAGCCCCGTCCGCTCCGCCAGAACGAAGCCCGTTCAAAAAACGTTTTTGAACGGGCTTTTTCATTAAAGATGTAAGCAGTACGTTGTCCCCTTCGTCTAGAGGCCTAGGACATCACCCTTTCACGGTGAGTACAGGGGTTCGAATCCCCTAGGGGACGCCAGATTTCGGCGTCGTTCGAACAAACGATGCGCCGGCAGGAAGTAACCGACGCCTGCCAGGCAAGCAGCAAGACTGGAGCGGTAGTTCAGTCGGTTAGAATACCGGCCTGTCACGCCGGGGGTCGCGGGTTCGAGTCCCGTCCGCTCCGCCAAAAAATGAAGAAGCCCGCCTTGTGCGGGCTTTTTCATTTGTGTTTCCGGTTGCGCCCGCTGGCGGGCGCGTGGCTGTGGAGCGGAGGAAGCCGCCTGCGCGGCTTCCGGCGGGACTCGAAGGGATGCGCGTGCACGCGCATCCGCGGCCTGCGGAATGTAGGCGAGTCCCGTCCGCTCCGCCAAAAAATGAAGAAGCCCGCCTTGTGCGGGCTTTTTCATTTGTGTTTCCGGTTGCGCCCGCCGGCGGACGCGTGACAGTCGGGCAGGACACTGACCGCTACGAGAAATTCGCAATTGCATCCGCGCGCGACTGCGCTATCGTGGCGGGATGCGTTCTTGACCCCTGCGTGATGCTCGATCCGACCGACCTGCGACTCCTGTATCAGCTCCGGCCCGCGGAGCCCGGCGATTTCCCGTTTGCCGAAGCGCTGACACACGGCAACATGGGCGGCTACTACAAGCGCCATGGGCTCGTGTGGCGCAGCGACCTGTTCTATGCAAGCTGGCGCGAATCCGAGAACTTCATCCTCGAGGCAGACGGCGAACGCATCGGCGTACTGCGGGTGACCGAGGAGGGCGACTCGCTGCATATTCGTGACGTGCAGATCGCGGCCGGCCATCGCGGACAGGGCGCCGGCACCTACATGCTCGACATGTCGCACCGCTGGGCGCGTGCGCGCGGGCTGCACGAATTGCAACTGCGCGTGTTCGTCGACAATCCCGCCGCGCGTCTCTACCTGCGCATGGGTTACCAGGTCGCCGGGCCGCGGCTCGCGCAACTCGGGTCGATCCGCCACATGGTGCGGCCGGTCTGAAAGATCGACCAGCCGGGGTGAACGGTCAGCGGGTTGCGTCGATCGCGTTCTCGTCCGGCGTTTCGTCGTCTGCGATGCGGCCCTCGGCGCCGCGATGCTCGTAGCCGCGCAGCATGAAGGCACGCGGGCTTTCGCCGAATGCCCGCCGGAACATCGCCGAGAAGGCGCTCTGGCTCTGATAGCCGAGTTCGCGCGCAATATGCGACAGCGGGCGCCCCTGGTTCAGCAGCGGGATCGCACGCGCAAGCAGCGCCTGCTGGCGCCACTGCGAAAAGCTCACACCCAGTTCCTGCTTGAAGAGCCGCGAAATCGTGCGCGTGCTCGCACCGACCTCACTCGCCCAGTGTTCGAGCGATTCCGCATGCGCCGGCTGCGCGAGAACCGATTCGCACAGCATGCGCAGCCGCTTCTCGTCGGGCATCGGCACCGCGAGCGGCAACGGTTCGGCGTGACTCAGCTCGTCGAGCACGAGCCCGCACAGCAGGCGCTCGCGGGAGGTGCTCAGGTCGCGCGCGTCGAGTGCGACGATCAACTCGCGCAGCAGCCCCGTCACTTCGACGACGCGGCATGCGTCGAGCCCGCCCGGCACGATCGACTCGTCGATATACAGCGTGCGCAAATACGCCTCTTCGACGATCACGACTTCGTGCGTCACGTGCGGCGGCACCCAGATCGCGCGGGACGGCGGCACCATCCATGTCGTGCCGGTCGTCGCGACGCGCAGCACGCCGCGCGACGCGTAGGCGAGTTGCGCCCACGCATGCGTATGCAGCGGGATCCGGCGGCCGGCGTCGACCTGCCGTGCGCGCACGCGCATCGGATGGACGGGCGTCGGCGCAAATTCGGGCGGGATGTCGATGACGTCGTATGGCTTCGATACGTCGGCTTGGGCGGGCGGATTCATGGACGGTTCGGGCGGCGCGGCGGCGATGCCGTTATTTTAGAAGGTGCCGCGCAAGCGCATGCGGCGGTTTTCGGGCGATCATGCCGCGTTCAAATGAACATTGTATGGAGCCGGCTAATCCTGGGTGAACGCCCGGGGCCGCGCGGCAGCTAGGCAGAACCATCTGGCCGACATCGTGGTCTATCGATGCGTGAGCGATTTCGCCAGAATCGAATCGCGCGCGAACACGGCAACATACGAATCGAAGAGGAGAACCAAGATGCGCTACGTATTCGTCTACGGCACATTGAGAGCCGGAGAGGCCAACGACATTGCCCATGCGGCCGAAAGGCACGGGATCGCCGCGCCGACGCTGCTTGGCGCGGCCGCGCTGCCGGGCGAACTGTACGATTTCGGCACGTACCCGGGGATGATCGCCGGGCCGGCCGGCAAGTCGCTCGTCTGGGGCGACGTCTACGAGGTCGACGATCAGCTCGTCCCCGTGCTCGACGAGATCGAACGCGTCTATCCGGGCGTCGACTCGTTGTTCAAGCCGGAAGACGTGACCGTCGAGCTCGGCGGCCGGCAGTACGCCTGCCTGTATTATCCGGTCGCCGCACATGCGGTAGCCGGGCGTCCGCACATCGCGTCGGGCGACTGGGTCCAGCACCGCCGCGAGCAGGAAGCCGCCTGACCGGGCGCGCGGCAGGGTTCTTGCCGCAAAAAGAAAAAGCGCCCCGAGGGGCGCTTTTTTCATGCCGTCATCGCATGCGACCGGCGACGGTGCGTGGCCGGCGGCCGATCGCAGCAGGCCGCTCCGTCAGATTTCCTCGTACAGCGGCAGCGTCAGGAATTCGGTGAAGCCTTCCGACGTCGACATCTGCTCGAAGATCGCCGCGGCGCGCTCGTACGGCTGCGTGTTGCCGCCGACTGAACGCTTCACGTTGTCGAGTTCGAGCTTCGTGTATTCGCGCACGAGTTCTGCCGTGACCTTGCGGCCGTCGTCGAGCACGCCCTTCGGCGAGCGGATCCACTGCCACACCTGCGAGCGGGAAATCTCGGCCGTGGCCGCGTCTTCCATCAGGTTGTGGATCGGCACGCAGCCGTTGCCGTCGAGCCATGCGCCGAGGTAGTGGATGCCGACGTTGATGTTGTTGCGCAGGCCGGCCTCGGTGATCGGCGCTTCCGGCTGGAAGTCGAGCAGGTTCTTGCCTTCGATCTGCACGTCGTCGCGTTGCTTCGCGATCTGGTTCGGCTTGTCGCCGAGCACCTTGACGAACTCTTCCATCGCGATCGGCACGAGGCCCGGGTGCGCAACCCAGCCGCCGTCGTAGCCGTCGGTCGCGTCGCGCTGCTTGTCCGAGCGCACGCCGCCCATTGCCTTGTCGTTCGCTTCCGGATCATTCTTGATCGGGATCAGCGCGCTCATCCCGCCGATCGCCGGCGCGTTGCGCTTGTGGCAGGTCTTCAGCAGCAGCAGCGCGTACGCGCGCATGAACGGCACCGTCATCGTGATCTTCGAACGGTCGGCGAGGCAGAAATCGCGGTCGTTCTTGAACTTCTTGATCGCCGAGAAGATGTAGTCCCAGCGGCCGGCGTTCAGGCCCGAGCTGTGTTCGCGCAGTTCGTACAGGATTTCGTCCATTTCGAACGCGGCGAGGATCGTCTCGATCAGCACCGTCGCGCGGATCGTGCCGCGCGGCACGCCGACTGCTTCCTGCGCGGCGACGAAGATGTCGTTCCACAGGCGCGCTTCGAGATGGCTTTCCATCTTCGGCAGGTAGAAGTACGGGCCCGAGCCGCGCGCGATCAGTTCCTTCGCGTTGTGGAACAGGAACAGCGCGAAATCGAAGATGCCGCCGGACACGCGCTGGCCGTCGACCGTCACGTGCTTCTCGTCGAGGTGCCAGCCGCGCGGACGCACGATCAGCGTCGCGACCTTGTCGTTCAGCTGGTACGACTTGCCGTTCTGCTCGAGCGAGATCGTGCGGCGCACCGCGTCCTTCAGGTTGATCTGGCCGTCGATCTGGTTCGTCCAGCTCGGCGCGTTCGAATCCTCGAAGTCCGTCATGTACGAATCGGCGCCCGAATTCAGCGCGTTGATGATCATCTTGCGCTCGACGGGGCCCGTGATCTCGACACGGCGGCATTGCAGGTCGGCCGGCAGCGGCGCGACTTTCCAGTCGCCTTCGCGGATCGCCTTCGTATCGGCCAGGAAATCGGGGCGCTCGCCCGCGTCGAGGCGTTTCGTGCGCTCGACGCGCGCCTGCAGCAGCGCCTGGCGGCGCGGTTCGAACGTGCGGTGCAGCGCTGCGACGAGCGCGAGTGCTTCAGGCGTCAGGATCGCTTCGTAACCCGGCTTGATTTCGCCGGTGATCGCCATGCCTTGCGGCAGCGTGATCGGGGTGCTCATGAGTCTCATCTCCTTGGTCGGTCAGTTGCGGTTTCGGTGAAGGGGGAAGGCGGCAGCGCTGCGAACCTCATGCACCCGGGCCGGGGCGCGTGCGGTTTGCGGGTCTGCCGGACGGAGCCGGGGTGGCGAGGAATGCGAGCAGGTCGGCCATGCCGGTGCCCGTGCCGTCGGGCGGCGCGCCGAGTTCCTCGGCAGGCGCGCCCGTGCGGTTGAGCCAGAACGTCGTGTAGCCGAACCAGGTGGCGCCGGCGACGTCCCAGGCGTTCGACGACACGAACACGATGTTGCGCGGGTTCGGGCCGAACGCGGCGGTGCCGAGCGCGTAGGCGGCCGGACTCGGCTTGTACGCGCGCACGGTGTCGGCCGACAGCACGCGATCGAACAACCCGGACATGCCGGCGCTCTTGATCGCGATGTCGAGCATTTGCGGGGTGCCGTTCGACAGGATCGCGAGCGGCGGGCGCGGTTCGAGCGCGCGCAGCTTGCGCAGCGCGGGCACCGTGTCGGGATAGGTGGACAGGCACGCGTATTCGTCCATCAGCCGCTTCTCGGCCGCGCTGTTCAGCGCGAGCCCGAGCCGGCGCGCGGCGAACCGCAGCGCGTCGAGCGTGATGTCACGGAACGGGCGATAGCGGGCGCCGGCCGGATCGGCGAGCGTGCGCAACTGCGAGTATTCGATTTGCTTGCGTCGCCACAGCTGCGACAACCGTTCCCCGTGTCCGGGAAACATCTGCTCGGCCGCGGCCAGGACTGCGCGCACGTCGAACAACGTGCCGAATGCGTCGAAGAGGATTGCGTCGGGAGAAGAGAGTGTCGTTGTGGCCGACATAGCCTTGCGCTCCAGTTTCAGAGGTCGAAACGATTCTATTCGTGATCGTAGGTACTAAAAAAGACGCTAATCATCACTTGATCTTTTACTTTCATATACCTAATCTTGAGCGGCTTAAGCTATTTGAAGGGCGGCAGCGCCGCTCTTGCGAGTCATGGACCGGTTCAAACAGATAGAAACGTTCGCTGCGGTCGCGGCGAAGGGCAGCCTGTCGGCGGCTGCGCACGCGGAAGGCGTCGCGCCGGCGATCATCGGCCGCCGCCTCGACGCGCTCGAGGAGCGGCTGGGCGTCAAGCTGCTGGTGCGCACGACGCGCAAGCTCACGCTGACGTTCGAGGGTTCGGCATTCCTCGAGGATTGCCAGCGGATCATCAACGACATGCAGAACGCGGAGGCGAGCGTGTCCGCCGGCGGCGTCAAGGCGAGCGGCCACCTGCGCATTTCCGCGCCGGCCGGTTTCGGCCGGCGGCACGTCGCGCCGCTCGTGCCCGAATTCAGCGTCGAGCATCCGGACGTGTCGGTCACGCTCGACCTGTCCGACCGGATGGTCGACCTCGTCAACGAGGGATTCGATTGCGCGGTGCGGCTCGGCGAGTTGCCCGACTCGTCGCTCGTGTCGCTGAAACTCGGCGAGAATCGCCGTGTGTGCGTCGCGTCGCCCGCGTATCTCGCGCGGCGCGGCACGCCGGTTACGCTCGCGGAGCTGGCGCGGCACAACTGCCTCGCGCTCGCGGCGAACGCGAACCAGCAACGCGGCTGGGCGTTCCAGGAGGACGACAAGGTCGTGTCGATCCGCGTGAACGGCACGATGGAGTGTTCGGACGGTGCGGTGTTGCACGAGTGGTGCCTCGCCGGCCACGGTCTCGCATGGCGCTCGTGGTGGGAGGTCGGCGAGGACATCGCGGCCGGCAGCCTCGTCAGCGTGCTCGACGCGTTCGCCGCGCCGCCGATCGGCATTCACGCGGTGTTTCCGCAGCGCCGGCATCTGCCGTTGCGCGTGCGCCTGTTTCTCGATTACCTGAAGCACACGTACGAACGGCCCGGTTATTGGGGCGAGTAGGCCGTGCGCGTCCGCGCGTTTCCGATATGAGGGCGAACCCGCTTCCGGCGCCGGATGCGCGGTTTCGCACACTACAATCCTAGGAGGCATGCCCGACGCGTCGCGGCCGGCTCGGATGGGATCGCGGCGCGCGGAGTGCGATTGACGAAGGAGGGCGCGATGTTCCGGCACATCCTCGTTCCAACCGACGGTTCCGAACTGTCGCAGAAGGCGATCGACGGTGCGATCGACCTGGCTCGCGCGGTCGGCGCGCGCGTGACGGCCTACGCGTGCCTGCCGCAGTATCCGTACTCGCCATTTTCCGAAGTGATCATCGAGCCGCCCGCCGATTTCCGGGCGCGCAGCGAGCGCGAAGCGCGCGCGCATCTCGACGAGGTCGAATCGGCCGCGAAGGCGGCCGGCGTCGCTTGCGACACGTGGACGAGCGTGCATCCGTCGCCGTATCTCGGCATCATCGAGGCGGCCGAACGCGGCGGCTGCGACGTGATCTTCATGGCGTCCCACGGGCGCCGCGGGCTCGGCAGCCTGCTGATCGGCAGCGAGACGCAGCGCGTGCTGACCCATACGAAAATTCCGGTGATCGTCTATCGGTAGCGCGGCGCCGGCCGCGGCCGTGCAGGCCGCGCCGTCGAGCGCCGCAGAAAAAGGGCGCGCCGGACGAAGCCGGCGCGCGTCGTTGCAGGCGGCCCGCAGGCCGCGCGGCCGGTCGCGCGATCTGCATCGCGCGCCTGCCGTCTCCTCCCTGATTGTTGTCCTCTTGCCGATGCCGCGCCGTCGCGGGACGGTCGCGCATCGGCGCGCGCTTGCGCGTGTTATGCGACCTTCTTGCCGTCGAAGAACTGCTCGTCTTCGGTCGAGCCGTGCAGCGCCGTCGTCGATGCTTCGCGCTCGACCGTCTGCGTCACCGCGTCGAAGTAGCCCGTGCCGACCTCGCGCTGGTGCTTGACGGCCGTGAAGCCCTTGTCGGCTGCCGCGAACTCGGCCTGCTGCAACTCGACGAACGCGCTCATCTGCGTGCGGGCATAACCGTGCGCGAGGTTGAACATCGAGTAGTTCAGCGCATGGAAGCCGGCCAGCGTGATGAACTGGAACTTGTAGCCCATCGCACCGAGTTCCTTCTGGAACTTCGCGATCGTCGCGTCGTCGAGGTTCTTCTTCCAGTTGAACGACGGCGAGCAGTTGTACGACAGCAGCTTGCCCGGGAACTGCTTGTGGATCGCTTCCGCGAACTTCTTCGCGTACTCGAGATCCGGCTTGCCGGTTTCGCACCAGATCAGGTCGGCGTACGGCGCGTAGGCGAGACCGCGCGAGATCGCCTGCCCGAGGCCCGGCTTCGTACGGAAGAAACCTTCCACCGTGCGCTCGCCCGTCAGGAACGGCTTGTCGTTGTCGTCGACGTCGGACGTGATCAGGTCGGCGGCTTCCGCGTCGGTGCGGGCGACCAGCACGGTCGGCGTGCCCATCACGTCGGCCGCGAGACGCGCAGCCGACAGCTTCGCGACGGCTTCGCGTGTCGGCACGAGCACCTTGCCGCCCATGTGGCCGCACTTTTTCACCGACGCGAGCTGGTCTTCGAAGTGGACGCCCGATGCGCCTGCCTCGATCATCGCCTTCATCAGTTCGAAGGCGTTCAGCACGCCGCCGAAACCGGCTTCCGCGTCAGCGACGATCGGCGCGAAGAAGTCGACGTAACCTTCGTCGCCCGGGTTCTTGCCTTCCGACCACTGGATCTGGTCGGCGCGCGTCAGCGTGTTGTTGATGCGCTTCACGACGAGCGGCACCGAGTTCGCCGGGTACAGCGATTGATCCGGGTACATTTCGCCCGCGACGTTCGCGTCGCCGGCCACTTGCCAGCCGGACAGGTAGATCGCCTTCAGGCCGGCCTTCACCTGCTGCATCGCCTGGTTGCCGGTCAGCGCGCCGAGCGCGTTGACGAACGGCTCGTTGTTGATGAGGCTCCACAGTTTTTCCGCGCCGCGCCTGGCCAGCGTGTGCTCGATCGGAATCGAGCCGCGCAGGCGGACCACGTCGTCAGCCGAGTAGCCACGCTTGATGCCTTTCCAGCGCGGATCGGTGTCCCATTGCTGTTGCAGTTCCTGTGCCTGTTCCTGGCGCGACATGATGAGCTCCTTGATGCGGTGTATTGCCTAATGGGCTGAATCTGACGGTGGTGATGCCGTTCTCGAAGCCGGATACGGTGCATTCCGGTTCGTGAGGTCTTGTATAAGAGTCTAGGCAAATCGGCAGGAGCGAGACAGGGGCTTTCTCGGAAGGCGGGTAAATTTTTAGTTGTTTTAAATCAATTATTTGCTTTCGTCATTTCGGGATGAGAAATGCTTTTTTCCATCCCGCAATCGTGCGGGTTGTGCCACGCAGCATGATTTTTTACGACGCAAAAAAATTTTCCGCATCGTGAAATCTGCGAGGAGACGAAAAAAAACCGGCGCAGATGCGCCGGTCGCCGGATGGGCGGGGCGTCCAAAGGACGCCCGTGCGTGCTTACGACGCGGAACCGCGGCGCGGGCCGCCGCTGCGCTGGCCGTCGCGACGCGGGCCGCCGTCACGGCTGCCGCTCGGCTTGCCGCTCCAGCCGCCGCCATTACCGCCGCCGCCGTAGCTGCGGCCGTTGCCGCCACCGTTGCCGCCGTAACCGCCGCCCGGCTTGCCGCCGAAACGTCGGCCGCCGTTACCGCCGCCCGGACGGCCGCGACCACCGGTGCCGCCGTTGCGCGGGGGCGCCTTGCGCGGCTCGAAACCTTCGATCACGTTGACCGGCAGCGGCGAACGCACGAAGCGCTCGATGCGCTTGAGCGCGCCTTGCTCGGCGTGGTGCACGAGGCTCACCGCGGTACCCGAACGGCCCGCGCGGCCCGTACGGCCGATACGGTGCACGTAGTCTTCCGCGAACTTCGGCAGGTCGTAGTTGAACACGTGCGTGATGCCCGGGATGTCGATGCCGCGTGCCGCGACGTCGGTCGCGACCAGCACGCGCACGCGACGCTCGCGCAGTGCGCGGATCGTGCGGTTACGCGCGCCTTGCGGCAGGTCGCCGTGCAGCGCGGCCGATTCGAAGCCTGCATCGGCAAGACGGCCGGCGAGCTGGTCGGCGTCGATCTTGGTTGCCGTGAAGATGATTGCCTGGTCGAGCGCGTCGTCGCGCAGCAGGTGATCGAGCAGGCGATCCTTGTGATCGCGGTCGTCGACGTAGTGCACGGTCTGCGCGATGTTCGCGCGCGATTCGAGGCGCTGCTGGATCTCGATGCGCTCCGGATCCTTCAGCAGGCGGCCCGTCAGCGAGCCGATCTTGCCGTCGAGCGTGGCCGAGAACAGCATCGTCTGGCGCGACGCGGGCGTTGCGGCGACGATCGTTTCGATGTCGTCGATGAAGCCCATGTCGAGCATCCGGTCGGCTTCGTCGAGCACGAGCATCTTCAGTTCGGACAGGTCGATGCGGCCACGCTCGAGGTGATCGAGCAGGCGGCCCGGCGTGGCGACCAGGATTTCGGGGTTCTTCGCGAGCAGCATCAGCTGCTGGCCATAGGCGACGCCGCCGAGGATGCTGACCGTGCGCAGGCGCTTCAGGTGCTTGCCGTAGGTCGATGCGGCCGTGGTGACCTGCATCGCGAGTTCGCGGGTCGGCGTCAGCACGAGCAGGCCCGGGCGCGCGACGGGTTGCGGGCGGCGCGTGCGGCGGTCGCCCTGGTTCGGTTCACGCGGCGCGCGCGGTTGCTGCGCCTGCGTTTTCTGGAGCTGCGCGAAACGTTCGATCGCGGGCAGCATGAAGGCGGCCGTCTTGCCCGATCCGGTCGGGCTCGACACCAGAAGGTCACGGCCGGCGATGCCGGCCGGAATCGCGCGCTGCTGGACCGGCGTCGGCTTCACATAGCCGGCGGCCTCCAGCGCGGAGACGATCTCCGGCGACAACCCGAGCGACGCGAAGCTCGGCTCGTCCGAGGCGGGTTCGACCGCGGCCGGTGCGGCGGCGTCGTCGAGACCGAGCGCCTGGTCGGCGATCGCGTTGAGCGGGCTGGAGTTGATGCTCGAAGTCATAACAATCCTTGAAACACAGTGGGTGAAACGTCGGCGCCAATCGCGCATACCCAAGTCGTCGGATTCAGCGAGCAAATCGGGAAACGGGTGCAATCCGCCGAACGGTCGGCGGATGAGGCATTAGAAGCTGTTTTGGGTGCGGCGCGCTTCAGGAGCGGGGCCGCCAGCCTGATAAGTGACGACCGCGAGGGTCGAAGCAGGAGGGGACAGGTTCTAAACCGGATTGGAGCTTAACGCTACGAGGCGTCTGGCCGGAACGGCTTGCGAGCCGAGCGCGGGAGGTGACGCAGGCCGCATTATAAAGAAATTTGCTGCGCTGCGCCACTGATTTGATTGCCTATTGCGGCAGGGGCGATTCGGTCAGGAGGCCGTGCCGTTTTTCAGCGATTCGACGAGTTCGATGTACTGCTGCTTCGCCGCATCCTGCGACGTGCCCTTCAGCGCATCCCAGGCGTCGTACTTGTATTTGCCGACGATGTCGGTGAAGCCCGGCTTGTCGCCATGGGCATCGCCGTCGGTTGCCTGCTTGAAGAGCGCGTACAGGCGCAGGAGGGTCAGGTTGCCCGGACGTTCCGTCAGTTGCTTGACGTCGATCTGGGCCTGGTCGAATTGGGCGGTGAGTTCGCTCATCGGGTGTCTCCGTAAGGGTTTCAGGTCGGGCGATCTTAACAAGCGGACCGCCGCGCGGGGTCGAGCGATCCTTCCAAACCGCCGCCGGAGGCACGCACGCGCGCAGATCGGGCCCGATCGCCCGTGGGAGCGGGGCGTCGCATTACAATGTCGGCCATGACGCAAACAGTGCTCCTCGCCATCGATACGTCGACCGAATACTGCTCGGTCGCGCTGCTGCGCTCGGCCCCCGCCGATGACGCCGTTTCCACCCCGCAAACCTGGGTCCGCCACGAGCTGACGGGCGCCGTGTCGAGCACGCGCGTGCTGCCGGCGATCCAGGCGCTTTTCGCCGAATCGGGCCTGACGCTCGCCGATTGCGATGCGATCGCGTTCGGCGCGGGCCCCGGCTCGTTCACGGGCCTGCGCACCGCGACGGGCATTACCCAGGGCCTCGCGTTCGGACTCGGGCTGCCGGTCGTGCCCATCAGCACGCTGCTCGCGTGCGCGGAGCACGCGCGGCTGCGCGCGCCCGGCACGACCCGTGTGCTCGCCGCGCTCGATGCGCGGATGGACGAAGCCTACTGGGCGGACTTCGCATGGGACGACAGCGCGGGCGACTGGCGCACGCTGCATCCGGCTTCGCTCGATGCGCCGGCCGCCGTGGGCGTGCCCGATGCGCCGTTCACGCTCGCGGGCAACGCGGCCGCCGCGTTCGGCGCGCAGTTGCCGGCCGCGGCGGCCGCGGCCGTGATCGACGGCGACGCATTGCCGCATGCGCTGGCGGTCGCGCATGCCGCGTTGCGTGCGTTGCGCGCCGGGCGCGTGGTGCCGGCCGACCAGGCCGCGCCCGAATACGTGCGCGACAAGGTCGCGCAGACGACGGCCGAGCGCATCGCGGCAAAGGCTGCGCAGACGGGCGGAGCGAAGGGATGACGGGTGTACTGCTGAGCGACCGCTATCTGGCGCCGATGACGGACGCCGATCTCGACGAGGTCGTCGCGATCGAACAGGTCGCGTACGAATTTCCGTGGAGCCGCGGCAACTTCGAGGATTCGTTGCGCAACGGTTATCTGGGCGTGTGCCTGCGGCACGTGACGGGATCGCTGATCGGCTATTGCGTGCTGATGCCCGTCGTCGACGAGATGCACCTGCTGAACCTGTGCGTCGCGCCGGCCGTGCAGCGCGCGGGGGCGGGCCTCGCGCTGCTGCGCGAGGCCGTGCGCATTTCGCGCGCGGAACGGCTCGACGGCGTGCTGCTCGAGGTACGGCCGTCCAATCAGCGCGCGATCCATCTGTACGAGCGCTTCGGCTTCGTGACGATCGGCCGGCGCAAGAACTACTATCCGGCGAAGCATCGCAGCCGGGAGGACGCGATCGTGATGCGTCTGACGCTGAACAAGGACGAGGGGGACGCGCATGGCGTGGGCTGAAGCGGCGCTCGAGGAGATGGGCCTCGCGCAGATCTGGGTGCGGCGCGGGCAGCGCGCGGACGAAGGCGCGGGGGTAGAAGCGCCTGCGGTGGCGCAAACCGGTGCGGCGGAAAGCGTTTCCGCCGTCGCGGCCGATCAACCGGCGCGCGCGCCGGTGCAAGACGATGCGCCGCCGGTCATCGCGCGTGCGGCCGATGCAGCGTCGGTACGTGAGCCGGTCGCGCCGACGCGCCGTGTCGTCGATGACGACCGCGCGCCCGCGCCGGCCGCCTCGAGCGATGCGATGCCGCCGTTCGACGACGCGCCGCCTGCCGGACCCGACGATTTCGCATGGTTCGACGCGGCGCCGCCAGGCGATTTCGTGCCGGCCGCCGAATCCGCCGAAGCGCGTCCTGCCGAAACGCCGGTTGCCGTGCTCGACTGGGATGCGCTGGCCGCACGCGTAGCCGATTGCACGCGCTGCCGGCTGTGCGAGAAGCGGACCAACACGGTGTTCGGCGTCGGCGACCGTGAAGCCGACTGGATGCTGATCGGCGAAGCGCCGGGCGAGAACGAGGACAAGCAGGGCGAGCCGTTCGTCGGCCAGGCCGGCAAGCTGCTCGACAACATGCTGCAGTCGCTGTCGCTCAAGCGCGGCGACAACGTGTACATCGCGAACGTGATCAAGTGCCGCCCGCCCGGCAACCGCAACCCGGAACCGGACGAAGTCGCAAAGTGCGAGCCTTATGTGCAGCGCCAGGTCGCGCTCGTGAAGCCGAAGCTGATCGTCGCGCTCGGGCGCTTCGCCGCGCAGACGTTGCTGAAGACGGATGCGAGCATCGCGTCGCTGCGCGGCCGCGTGCATGCGTACGAAGGCGTGCCGGTGATCGTCACCTACCATCCGGCGTACCTGTTGCGCAGCCTGCAGGACAAGTCGAAGGCGTGGGCCGACCTGTGTCTCGCACGCGACACGTTCCAGCGTGAGGCGAGTGCCGACGCGAGCGGGCCGGCCGGCCAATGACGACCGGCGCGGCGTTCGCCTTCGCCGATACGCTGCGTGACGCCGCGGTGCGCGACCTGGGCTGGCTGCTTGCCAGCCCGAGCCTGCTCACCGCGGCGCCCGGCGCGCCGCTCGCGCAACCGTGGCCGGACGCGGCCGGATGGTCGGCCGTCGAAGCGTGGCTCGCCGCGCTCGATGCGCAGCCGGCGCCGCTGCACCGCGCGCTCGACGGGTTGCGGCCCGTGCGGCTCGGCCGCTACGCGGAATGCCTGCTCGAATATTTCCTCTCGCACGGACCGTCGCTGCGGCTCGTCGCGGCCAATCTCCCGCTGCGCAGCAACGGCAAGACGCTCGGTGAAGTCGATTTTCTCGTCGATGAGCCCGGCGGGCAGCGTCTGCACTGGGAACTCGCGGTGAAGTGCTATCTGTGCGCGCCGGTGCACGGCGGCGCGTCGCTCGCCGATTTCGTCGGGCCCAATCTCGTCGACCGGTTCGATCGCAAGCGCCGTCGGCTGCTCGACCACCAGTTGCGGCTCGGCGATCGCGACGGCTTTGCGCTGCTCGGCTACGGCGCGCCGTCCGACGCGCAGATGTTCATCAAGGGCTGGCTGTTCTATCCGTACGACGCGCCGTTGCCGCCGGTGGCCGCCGAAATCGCGCCGGATCACCCGCGCGGTTTCTGGCTGACGCACGCGCAGTGGCCGGCGTGGGCGGCCGCGCAACCCGCCGGCGTCGCATGGAGCGTGTTGCCGCGGCTCGCGTGGCTCGCGCCGCGGCGTGCCGCCACCGGCACCGGCGTCGAGCCCGAACCGCTTGCGGCCGCACCCGAACTGCCGCCCGTGTTGACGACGCGTCAGTCCCTTGCGTTGACCGGCATTCCGGCACTGATCGCCACTTATGAGCAGGGTGCCGATGGCGCATGGCGCGAGACGGCGCGCGGCTTTGTCGTACCCGACGACTGGCCGGCGCGCGCGCAGGCGTTCGCGGCACAGGAAAGCTGACGCGCCGTCAGCCGGCGCTTACCACCAGCGGTGGAAGTGATGGACGGGGCCGACGCCGCGGCCGACGTCGAGGTGGCTGCTCGCGGCGATCGCGCCGGTCAGGTAGGTCTTTGCTTCGCGCACCGCGCTTTCGAGGTCGGGCTGCTGCGGCAGCAGCGCGGCGATCGCCGACGACAGCGTGCAGCCCGTGCCGTGCGTGTTGCTGACCGGCACGCGCGGGCCGTCGAGCCGCACGGTGTGCGTGGCGTCGACGAGCCAGTCGGGGCTCGCGGCCGCGTCGGGCAGGTGGCCGCCTTTCATCAGCACGGCGCGCGCGCCCCTCTGCAGCAACGCGCGGCCTTGCCGGACCATCTCGTCTTCGGTGGTCGCGGGCGAGTCGCCGAGCAGCGCGGCCGCTTCCGGCAGGTTCGGCGTCACGACGGTCGCAAGCGGCAGCAGCGCATCGCGCAATGCATCGACCGCGTCGGGCGCGAGCAGCGCGTGCGAACTCTTCGAGATCATCACCGTGTCCAGCACGACGAAGCGCGGCGCGTAACGCCGCAACGCGTCGGCCACCGCGTGCACGATCGCCGCGTTCGCGAGCATGCCGATCTTGACCGCATCGATGCGGATGTCGTCGAACACCGCGTCGAGCTGCGCGGTCACGAACGCGGCGTCCGGCGCGTGGACGCCCGTGACGCCGCGCGTGTTCTGCGCGGTCAGCGCGGTGATCACGCTGGCGCCATAGGCGCCGAGCGCGGAAAACGTCTTCAGGTCGGCCTGGATGCCTGCGCCGCCGCCCGAATCGGAGCCGGCGATCGTCAGGATGTTGGGTATCGGGTGCGTCATGATGGCAACGCGCCGGTTCGAAGACCGGCGCAGGCGGACGGAAACGGGGAGTGTAGCGTCAGTGCCGCGATTCGCCGATCAGCGCGACCGAGTCGAACTGGCGCTGGTTCGCCTGGTGGCGGCGCATCACGAGCCACATCGTCAGGCAGACGAACGTGCCGAACAGCACAATCACGACGCCGACCGGCACGTCGAGCCACACGAGCACCGCATACAGGCACAGCATCACGAGCACCGACAGGTTCTCGTTGAAGTTCTGCACCGCGATCGAGTGGCCGGCCGACAGCAGCACGTGACCGCGATGCTGCAGCAGCGCGTTCATCGGAACGACGAAGTAGCCCGACAACGCACCGACGCAGATCAGGAACACGTACGCGACGATCAGGTACACCGGCATGCGCAGGTGGCCGAAGTGCACGGCCCAGTGCGACGGGAACAGGTCGCGCGTGTAGAACGCCATCAGCATCACGGCGATGCCCATGATGATGCCGACGGGCAGCACGGTCAGCGACTTCTTCAGCGGAATCCGGGCCGCGGCGGCGATTGCGCCGGCCGCGACGCCGACTGCGACCACGGCCTGCAGGATCGCGCCTTCCGACAGCGACATGCCGAGCGACACCTCGGCCCACTTCAGCACGATGAACTGCAGCGTCGCGCCGGCGCCCCAGAACAGCGTCGTGACCGCCAGCGAGATCTGGCCGAGCTTGTCGCGCCAGAGCACCATGAAGCAGTCGGCGAAATCGGTGAGGAGCTTGACCGGGCCACGCTCCTGTTTCGGGTAGCGGGCGCCCGTATCGGGGATGCGCAGGTTGAACAGCGCGGCAATCACGTAGATCGCCATGATGATCGCCATCGCCGCTTCGGCGGGCGAGCTGATCCAGGCAGGGGTATGCGCGATCACGTGCGACGCGATGTGCGGGCTGATCAGCGCACCGCCTAGCACGGTGCCGAGGATGATCGAGCTGACGGTCGTGCCTTCGATCCAGCCGTTCGCGGCGACCAGCCGGTCAGCCGGCAGCAGCTCGGTGAGGATGCCGTATTTCGCGGGCGAGTAGGCCGCCGCGCCGAATCCGACGATCCCGTATGCGATCAGCGGGTGGGCGCCGAACAGCATGATCATGCAGCCGACCACCTTGATCGAGTTGGTGATGAACATCACGCGCCCCTTCGGGCGCGAATCCGCGAAAGCACCGACATACGCCGCCAACACCACATAGGACAACACGAAGAACAGCTTCAGCAGCGGTGTCATCCAGTTGGGGGCGTGAAGGTCTTTCAGCAGGGCGATGGCGGCGATGAGGAGCGCATTGTCGGCCAGCGACGAGAAAAACTGCGCGGCCATGATGGTGTAAAAACCTTTTTTCATCTGATGCGATGCTTTCGTCGCTGCGGCAGGGCCGCGTAGGCCGCCTGGTATGCGATCGGCTTATTCCGTTCGAAATGGGTTGTGCGCACGGCTTTATAACATGAAAATACGCCAATTCGGACTAGCAAGATTCCCCGATCGTTCCGCAAATTGTCGGCTTCGGTGCTCAAAAGGCGCGGTAAGCTGATGATTCGCAAGCGTCTTTACGTAAATTTCCCATGCCGCGCCCGATCTCCGCCACCATCCACACCGCCGCTCTCGCGAACAATCTCTCCGTCGTCCGCCGATTTGCCGGCCCGTCCAAGGTCTGGGCGGTCGTCAAGGCCAACGCGTACGGCCGCGGTCTCGCACGCGCGTTTCCCGGCCTGCGCGGCACCGACGGCTTCGGCCTGCTCGACCTCGACGAGGCCGTGAAGCTGCGCGAGCTCGGCTGGGCCGGCCCGATCCTGTTGCTCGAGGGGTTCTTCCGCTCGACCGACATCGACGTGATCGACCGCTACAGCCTGACGACGACCGCCCACAACGACGAGCAGATGCGGATGCTGGAAACGGCGCGGCTGTCGAAGCCCGTCAACGTGCAGCTCAAGATGAACAGCGGGATGAACCGGCTCGGCTATGTGCCGGAAAAATACCGCGCCGCGTGGGAGCGCGCCCGCGCGTGCCCCGGCATCGGCCAGATCACGTTGATGACCCATTTTTCGGACGCGGACAACGAGCGCGGCGTCGCCGAGCAGCTCGCGACGTTCGAGCGTGGTGCGGAGCACATCGCCGGCGCGCGCAGCCTCGCGAACTCGGCCGCCGTGCTGTGGCACCCGGATACGCACTTCGACTGGGTGCGGCCGGGGATCGTGCTGTATGGCGCGTCGCCGTCCGGGCTGTCGTCCGATATCGCCGATACGGGGTTGAAGCCCGCGATGACGCTCGCGTCCGAGCTGATCGCCGTGCAATCGATCGCGAAGGGCCAGGCCATCGGCTATGGCTCGACGTATTCGGCGCAGGCGCAGATGCGCATCGGCGTCGTCGCGTGCGGCTACGCGGACGGCTATCCGCGGGTCGCGCCCGAAGGCACGCCGGTGATCGTCGACGGCATCCGCACGCGGATCGTCGGCCGCGTGTCGATGGACATGATTACCGTCGACCTGACGCCGTGCCCGCAGGCCGGCGTCGGCGCGCGTGTCGAGCTGTGGGGCAACTCACTGCCGATCGACGACGTCGCCCGCCATTGCGGCACGATCGGTTACGAGTTGATGTGCGCAGTCGCCGGCCGCGTGCCCGTGCGCGCGGAATAAGGGCGTTGCGCGTGGCCAAACAGAAAACCGTCTATGTCTGCAGCGAGTGCGGCGGGCAGACCCCGAAGTGGCAGGGGCAGTGTCCGTCGTGCCAGGCCTGGAACACGCTCGTCGAATCGGCCGCCGAAACGCCGTCGGCCCACCGTTTCCAGTCGCTCGCGAAGCGGGCGCCCGTCCAGCGTCTCGTCGACATCGAAGCGGCCGACGTGCCGCGCTTCTCCACCGGCATCGGCGAATTCGACCGCGTGCTCGGCGGCGGGCTGGTGCCGGGCGGCGTCGTGCTGATCGGCGGCGATCCGGGTATCGGCAAATCGACGCTGCTGCTGCAGTCGCTCGCGGACATCGCGAGCGAGCGGCGCGCACTTTATATCAGCGGCGAGGAATCGGCCGCGCAGATCGCGTTGCGCGCGCAACGGCTTGCATTGCTCGACGGCGGCGCGCCGGCGGACGAGCTGAAGCTGCTCGCCGAGATCCAGCTCGAAAAGATCCAGGCCGCGATCGATGCGGAGCGGCCGGACGTGGCCGTGATCGACTCGATCCAGACCGTCTATTCGGAGGCGCTGACGTCGGCGCCGGGCTCGGTCGCGCAGGTGCGCGAATGCGCGGCGCAGCTCACGCGCATCGCGAAGCAGTCGGGCACCGCGATCATCATGGTCGGGCACGTGACGAAAGAGGGCAACCTGGCCGGCCCGCGCGTGCTCGAGCACATCGTCGACACGGTGCTGTATTTCGAGGGCGACACGCATTCGTCGTTCCGGCTCGTGCGCGCGTTCAAGAACCGCTTCGGCGCGGTCAACGAACTCGGCGTGTTCGCGATGACCGAGCGCGGGCTGCGCGGCGTCGCGAATCCGTCCGCGCTGTTCCTGTCGCAGCACGAGCAGGTCGTGCCCGGCTCGTGCGTGCTCGTCACGCAGGAAGGCACGCGCCCGCTGCTCGTCGAAATCCAGGCGCTCGTCGATACGGCGCACGTGCCGAATCCGCGCCGGCTCGCGGTCGGCCTCGAGCAGAACCGGCTCGCGATGCTGCTCGCGGTGCTGCACCGGCACGCGGGCATCGCGTGCTTCGACCAGGACGTGTTCCTCAATGCCGTCGGCGGCGTGAAGATCACCGAGCCGGCCGCCGACCTCGCGGTGCTGCTCGCGATTCACTCGTCGATGCGCAACAAGGCGCTGCCGAAGGGGCTGATCGTGTTCGGCGAAGTGGGGCTGGCGGGCGAGATCCGGCCGTCTCCGCGCGGGCAGGAGCGGCTGCGCGAGGCGGCGAAGCTCGGCTTCACGTCCGCGCTGATCCCGAAGGCGAATGCGCCGAAACAGCCGATCGAAGGGCTGAACGTGATGGCCGTCGATCGGCTCGAGCAGGCGATCGATCGCGTGCGCGATCTCGAGTGATCGGCGCTGAGGCCCGCGGGCTATGCCTGCGGGCGATCTGTCGCGTAATTCGCTGTAAAGAATATGTAGGCTTCTGTAACCCGCCGGACATTGCTTTTCCCTATCCTTTGCCGGATTGTCGAACCGCGCATTGCGAAGGGAACCTATGTTGAAATCGTATGGGGAAGCGCCGAGCGGACGCCTTTACAACCTACGCGGCTGCCGCGTGTCGGAGCCGATTCGCCAGCCCTGGGGCGGCGGATGCCGGATCGTCGAGTGGATCGACGACGAAGGGCGCCTGGCGCGCCAGGTCGTGTCCGAGGACGTGACGGAGGCGGAGGTCGCCGCGGCGATCCGGCGACCGACCGAAGGGCGCCGGCACCTGATGGGCGACGACGAGCAGATGCCGCGCGACACGTTGCCGCGCCGCTGAGCGGGCAGGCGGCGAACCGATAAGCCGACGAACCGACGACGAAAAAAAGGCCGGGGCAGAGCGCCCGGCCTTTGTTGCATCTGGGCCCGGCGCGGGCCCGATGATTTGTCGAAGAACCCGTGCCGCCGGCGTACCGGGCCGGCGGCACGGCGGCCGTGTTCAGCCGATCTGTTCGAGTTCTTCCTGCGCAGCGAGCCAGTCGGCTTCGATCGTTTCGAGGCGCGCGTTGACGTCCCCGAGCTTGCGGATCGCGTCGGTCAGTTCCGTCTTGCGCGCGGCCTCGTAGCTCGCCGGATCGGCGACGAACGCGTCGAGGCGCGCCTTCTCCGTGTGCAGCGTCTCCATTTCCTTTTCGAGCTTCGTGATGCGCGTCTGCAGCGGCTTTTTCAGTACCGACAGGCGTTGCCGCTCCTCGGCGGCCTGACGCTTCTGGTCCTTGCGGTTGGCCGCGACGCCTGCGCCCGTCGAAGCCGCACTGTCGGCCTTCGCGGCCGCGCGCTGCTCGGCCGCGTGCTGCAGCAGCCAGTCGCGGTAGTCGTCGAGGTCGCCGTCGAACGGCTGCAGCCGGTGTTTCGCGACGAGCATGAACTGGTCGGTCGTCGCGCGCAGCAGGTGACGATCGTGCGACACGAGGATCAGTGTGCCTTCGAACTGCGCGAGCGCCATCGTCAGCGCATGGCGCGTTTCGAGATCGAGGTGGTTCGTCGGTTCGTCGAGCAGCAGCAGGTTCGGCTTCTGCCAGATGATCAGCGCGAGCGCGAGGCGCGCTTTCTCGCCGCCCGAGAACGGGCCGACGGGGCTCGTCGCCATGTCGCCCGAGAAATTGAAGCCGCCGAGGAAATCGCGCAGCTCCTGCTCGCGCGTGTCGGGTGCGAGCCGCGCCAGATGCGCGAGCGGCGAATCGTCCTCGCGCAGCGTTTCGAGCTGGTGCTGCGCGAAATAGCCGATCGTCAGCCCCTTGCCCTCGCGGACGTCGCCCGACAGCGGCGCGAGCGTGCCGGCCAGCGTCTTGATCAGCGTCGATTTGCCCTGGCCGTTCGCGCCGAGCAGGCCGATGCGCTGCCCGTTCTGGATCGACAGCGCCACGCGTTCGACGATCGGGATATCCGTGCCGTTGTCGGCATGGTAGCCGCAGCGGACGTCTTCCATCACCATCATCGGGTTCGGCGCGGCGTCGGGCATGCGGAATTCGAACGTGAACGGCGACGCGATGTGCGCGGGCGCGATCAGCTCCATCTTCTCGAGCGCCTTCATCCGGCTCTGCGCTTGCTTGGCCTTGGTCGCCTTCGCCTTGAAGCGGTCGACGAAGCTCTGCAGGTGTTCGATCGTCTTCTGCTGCTTTTCATATGCGCTTTGCTGCAGCGCCAGTTGCTGCGCGCGAAGCACTTCGAATTGCGAGTAGTTGCCGCCGTAGCGCTTCACCTGGCGGTTTTCCAGATGCAGCGTGACGTTGCAGATCGAATCGAGGAATTCGCGGTCGTGCGAGATCACGACGAGCGTGCCGGGGTAGCGGTGCAGCCAGTCTTCGAGCCAGACGATCGCGTCGAGGTCGAGGTGGTTCGTCGGTTCATCGAGCAGCAGCAGGTCGGAGCGGCACATCAGCGCCTGCGCCAGGTTCAGGCGCATGCGCCAGCCGCCGGAGAAGCTGGCGACGGGTTCGCGCGTCTGCGCGAGCGTGAAGCCGAGGCCGAGCAGCAGCGCTTCGGCGCGGGCGGGCGCAGTGTAGCCGTCGGCGTCGGCGAAGGCCGCGTGCGCGTCGGCTTCGGCGGCGCCGTCATGCGCGGCCGAAGCGGCGGCGATGCGCGCCTCGATTTCGCGCAGCGCGGTGTCGCCGTCGAGCGTGTAGTCGAGCGCCGAGCGGTCGACAGCGGGCGTTTCCTGCGACACATGGGCGATTCGCCATGACGGCGGCATCGAGAAATCGCCGGCGTCCGAGTGCAGCTCGCCGCGCAGCACGGCGAAGAGCGTCGACTTGCCGGCGCCGTTGGCGCCGATCAGGCCGGCTTTCTCGCCGGGATTGAGCACGAACGAGGTCGACTCGAACAGCGGCTTGGTGCCGCGCGCAAGACTGAACTGATTGAAACGGATCACGGCGGAAATGACTGGCCAAAACCGCTATTCTAGACTGCGCGCCGCGCTCGCCGGACATCGGCCGCTCGGCGGATGCCGCAACGGCGCATTTTCGCCTAGACTCCACGTCGATCCGGTTTCGTAAAAGGAGTGCCCGATGTCCACCCTGTATTCGTTCAGCGCAGAGACGCTCGCCGGCGCGCCGGCCTCGCTCGATGCGTATCGCGGCAAGGTGCTGCTGATCGTCAACACGGCGAGCGAGTGCGGTTTCACGCCGCAGTACGCGGGCCTGCAAAAGCTGTACGACCAGTACGCGGCACGCGGCTTCTTCGTGCTGGGCTTCCCGTGCAACCAGTTCGGCAAGCAGGAGCCCGGCGACGCCACGCAGATCGGCGCGTTCTGCGAGCGCAATTACGGCGTCACGTTCCCGATGTTCGCGAAGATCGACGTGAAGGGCGACCACGCGCATCCGCTGTACCGCTATCTGACCGACGAGGCGCCCGGCATTCTCGGCCTGAAGGCGATCAAGTGGAATTTCACGAAATTCCTGATCGACCGCGACGGGCGCATCGTCAAGCGCTATGCGCCGTCGACCAAGCCCGAGGAAATTGCCGCGGATATCGACAAGCTGCTGTGACGCCGGATGACGGCGGTCGCGGCGTCGGTGCGGATCGCACGGACGCCGCCGCCGTTCCGGCCGTTACAGGATCGGCGCAAACAGCCTCGCGACGTGCATCGCGATGCGCCGCCATGCGGGCGACCGGCGGTACTCGTTCGCATCGACCTCGTACGCCTGCGCGAAGTCGGCATCGAGCATCGTCTCGACCTCGTCGGCGAAGGCGCGATCGACGGTCAGCACCATGATCTCGAAATTGAGACGGAACGAGCGGTTGTCGAGATTCGCGCTGCCGATCGCCGCCGCGATGCGGTCGATCAGCACGACCTTCTGGTGCAGGAAGCCGGGCCGGTAGCGGAACACCTTGACGCCTGCGTCGACCAGATCGCGCGCGTACAGCTTCGACGCCTCGAACACCACGTAGTGATCGCGCCGGCTCGGGATCAGGATGCGCACGTCGACGCCGCGCATCACGGCGAGCTTCAGCGCGGAGATCACGGCTTCGTCGGGGACGAGGTAGGGCGTCGTGATCCAGACCCGCTCGCGCGCGGCATTGATCGCCTCGACGAAGAACAGCGAGCCGGTTTCCTGCTTGTCGGCCGGCCCCATCGGCACCGCGAGGCAATGCATGTCGTCGCCGGGCTGCGCGGGCGGCGGCAGCGCGAGCGGCGGCAGCTTCTGCGTCGCCCAGTGCCAGTCTTCGGCGAACACGTACTGGATGCTCGCGACCACGGGGCCGCGTATCTCGATGTGCGTGTCGCGCCACGGCGACAGGCGCGGTTTCGCGCCGAGATACTCGACGCCCACGTTGTGCCCGCCGACGAACGCGCGATTGCCGTCGACGACGACGATCTTGCGATGGTTGCGGAAGTTCAGCTGGAAGCGGTTCACGAACTTCCGGTTGGTCGCGAACGGATGAACCTCGACGCCGCCCCGGCGCAGCGTGTCGACGTAGCTGTGCGGCAGGTCGAAGCTGCCGATGCTGTCGTACAGCAGGCAGCAACGCACGCCGGCCGCCGCGCGTGCGAGCAGCGAGTCGCGCAGCGTCTGCCCGAGCGCATCGTCGCGCACGATGAAGAACTGGACGATCACGTAGTCGCGCGCAGCGTCGATCGCCGACAGGATCGCCGAGAACGTCGCGTCGCCGTTGACGAGCGTGCGCACCGAATTGCCGCCGAGGAACGGCATGCCGCCGAGCCGCGTGAGCGCAAGCACGGCGGCCGGGCCGAGCGCGTCGGCGGCCGGCCCGTTGGTCGTGCCGGCGGCGTCGGAGTCGAGCCAGGGCGAGCGCGGTGTATGCGTGCGCAACATTTCCAGCTCGTGGCGCCGTGCGTCGACGTAGCCAGAGAACTTGCTCCGGCCGAGGAACAGGTACGGAACGAGCGTGAGGTAGGGCATGGCGGCGAGCGAGACGGCCCACGCGATCGCGCCTTGCGACGTGCGCGTGTTCATGATCGCGTGGCACGCCGCGACGATCCCGAGCACATGGATGGTCAGGATCAGGGTGCCGAGATGTAGCCAGTCGAGTGTCATGGGCGCGTGACGGACTCCTGAGGTCGTGCGGCGCGGCGGCCGCTTACGCGCATCTTACCCAACCGCGCGGCGCAACGGTGCGCCGCACGGTCGGGGAGCCGGGGCGGCTCAGGTCTTGCGCGGCAGGTCCGACGCCTGGATCAGGAACACGCAGTCGTCGCCCGCGCTGGTGGGCAGCCACGTGAGTTCGAGGCCGCCGAACGCGGCTTCGACGTTCTCGCGCTCGTTGCCGATCTCGACGACGAGCACGCCGTCGTCGTGCAGCCAGCGATGCGCTTCGGCGACGATGCGTCGCACGATGTCCATCCCGTCGTCGCCGCCGGCGAGCGCCATCTCCGGCTCGTGCCGGTATTCGGGCGGCAGCGCGTTCATCGACGACGCGTTCACGTACGGCGGGTTCGTCAGGATCACGTCGTAGCGCGAGCCGGGATCGGTGCGGAACGCCGGCAGCGGCGCGTAGAGGTCGCCGCGGTGCAGCCCGATACGGTCTTCGAGGCCGTAGTCGCGCACGTTGATCTCTGCGACTTCGAGCGCCTTGTCGGACAGGTCGACCGCGTCGATCTCGGCGTTCGGGAATGCGCTCGCCGCGAGAATCGCGAGGCAGCCGGAGCCCGTGCACAGTTCGAGCACCGCGCCCACTTGCTCCGGATCGGCGACGTACGGCTGCAGCCCGTCGTCGAGCAGTTCGCCGATGAACGAGCGCGGCACGATCACGCGCTCGTCGACGTAGAAGCGGTGACCGTGCATCCACGCTTCATGCGTGAGGTACGCGGCCGGCACGCGCTCGGTCGCGCGCCGTTCGATCACAGCGAGCACGGCCGCGATTTCGTCGGGCAGCAACCGTGCGTCGAAGAACGGCTCGAGCGTGTCGAGCGGCAGGTCGAGCGTGTGCAGCACGAGGTAGGCCGCTTCGTCGTACGCATTGTCGGAGCCGTGGCCGAACGCGAGCTTCGCTTTCGAGAAGCGCGTGACCGCGTAGCGCAGCAGGTCGCGAACAGTGGCAAAAGGTGTCGTCATGCGAGGCTCCATCAGGCGATCAGTTGTTCGAGCACGCGGCGGTACACGTTCTTCAGCGGGTCGACGAAGCGCACTTCGATATGCTCGTCGATCTTGTGGATGCTGCCGTTCGGCGGGCCGAACTCGATCACCTGCGGGCAGATGCGCGCGATGAAGCGGCCATCCGACGTGCCGCCCGTGGTCGACAGCTCGGTCGTGATGCCGGTCTCGGTACGGATCGCGTTTTCCAGCGCGCTCGACAGCTCGCCGCGCGGCGTGAGGAACGGCAGGCCGCTCACCGACCACTTCAGCGTGTATTCGAGGCCGTGCTTGTCGAGGATCGCGTGTACGCGCGCCTGCAGGCCCTCGACGGTGCTCGCGGTCGAGAACCGGAAGTTGAACAGCAGGTCGGCGTGGCCGGGGATCACGTTGGTCGCGCCGGTGCCTGCGTGCAGGTTCGACACCTGCCAGGTGGTCGGCGGGAAGTATTCGTTGCCTTCGTCCCACTGCTCGGCGGCGAGCTCGGCGAGCGCCGGCGCGAGCAGGTGGATCGGGTTCTTCGCGAGGTGCGGATATGCGATATGACCCTGCACGCCCTTGACGACCAGTTCGCCCGACATCGACCCGCGGCGGCCGTTCTTGACGACGTCGCCGAGCACGGCGGTCGACGTCGGCTCGCCGACGATGCAGTAATCGAGGCGTTCGCCGCGCGCCTGCAGCAGTTCGACGACCTTCACGGTGCCGTCGGTGGCCGGGCCTTCCTCGTCGCTCGTGATCAGGAACGCGATCGCGCCGCGGTGGCCGGGGTGTGCCGCGACGAATTCCTCGGACGCGACGACGAATGCCGCGAGCGACGTCTTCATGTCGGCCGCGCCGCGGCCGTACAGCTTGCCGTCGCGATGGGCGGGAATGAACGGCGGCGAGGTCCACTGCTCGAGCGGGCCGGTCGGCACGACGTCAGTGTGGCCCGCGAACGCGAGCAGCTTGCCGTCGCGGCCGTCGGCGCCGCGCTTGACGGCCCACAGGTTGGTCACGCCGTGCGACGCGATGGTCTCGCATTCGAAGCCGAGCGCGGTAAGGCGTTCGGTCATGATCTGCTGGCAATGCTGGTCGTCGGGCGTCACGGACGCGCGGGCGATCAGCTGTTCGGTAAGGGCTAGGGTGGCGGACATGGTTCGGACCACTTTGGATAAAAAATGCCGGCGCGGTGGCCGGCAGCGACAAGACGTCGGGAACAGGCCCTTCTACGGGCGCAGCGCGGGCGGCCCTATGCGGCAAACAGCGCCGCGTATTGATCGGCCACGAAGCCCAGCGATTTCACGCGGCCGTTGACGACGAGCACGGGGCGCTTGATGACCGACGGCTTGTGGATCATCAGCGCGACCGCGCCGGTCTTCGTTTCGGCGGCCGCCTTCATCGCGTCGTCCAGGCCGCGCCACGTGGTGCCGCGCTTGTTCACGAGCGCGTCGAGCGACACGTCCTTCAGCCAGTCTTCAATCAGCGGGGCGCTCACGCCGAGCTTCTTGAAATCGTGGAATTCGAACTCGACGCCGTGATCGTCCAGCCACACGCGGGCCTTCTTCACGGTGTCGCAGTTCGGGATGCCGTAGACGACCACGGTGTGCGGCTTCGCCATCAGTCGCCTCGCAGCAGCTCGTTCAGGCCGACCTTCGCGCGGGTCTTCGCGTCGACCTTCTTGACGATCACCGCGCAGTACAGGCTGTGCGAGCCGTCCTTCGACGGCAGGTTGCCGGCGACGACGACCGAGCCGGCCGGAATGCGGCCGTAGCTGACTTCGCCCGTTTCGCGATCGTAGATCTTCGTGCTCTGGCCGAGGTACACGCCCATCGAGATCACCGAGTTTTCCTCGACGATCACGCCTTCGACGACTTCCGAGCGCGCGCCGATGAAGCAGTTGTCTTCGATGATGACCGGGTTGGCCTGCAGCGGCTCGAGCACGCCGCCGATGCCGACGCCGCCC
This sequence comes from Burkholderia stabilis, assembly GCF_001742165.1. Taxonomy (NCBI): domain Bacteria; kingdom Pseudomonadati; phylum Pseudomonadota; class Betaproteobacteria; order Burkholderiales; family Burkholderiaceae; genus Burkholderia; species Burkholderia stabilis. The sequence continues at coordinate 355,550 of NZ_CP016442.1, forward strand.
GACAGGTGCACGTTCTTGCCGATCTGTGCGCACGAACCGACCGTTGCCCACGTGTCGACCATCGTGCCTTCATCGACGTATGCGCCGATGTTCGTGTACGACGGCATCAGCACGACGTTCTTCGCGATGAACGAGCCGCGGCGCGCGATGGCCGGCGGGACGACGCGGAAGCCGCCTGCGGCGAAATCTTCCGCCGTGTAGTTCGCGAACTTCGACGGTACCTTGTCGTAGAACTGCGAGTAGCCGCCGGCCGGCATCGGTGCGTTGTCCTCCAGGCGGAACGACAGCAGCACGGCTTTCTTCAGCCACTGGTGCACGGTCCAGTTGCCGTCGATTTTCTCGGCGACGCGCAATGCGCCACGGTCGAGCTGCTCGATCGCGTGAGCGACGGCTTCGCGGACTTCGGCGGGCGCGGCCTTCGGCGACAGCTCGGCGCGGTTTTCCCAGGCGGTATCGATGATTTGCTGAAGTTGTTGCGACATGTTCGTTTTCGCAGGAGATGGATGGAATTGATCGGGATGGACGATTACCGTGCGAGAGCCCGGCAGAAATCGACGATGCGTTGCGCGCCCTCGACGCATTCGGGGGTGCCCGCGACGAGCGCGATCCGGATGAAATCGCGGCCCGGGTTCGTGCCGTGCGCATCACGCGCGAGGTACGAGCCGGGCAGAACCGTCACATTATAGTCGGCGTACAGGCGGCGGGCGAACTCGGTGTCCGACAGGCCGGTGCGCGACACGTTGGCCCACAGGTAGAACGCGGCGTCGGGCAGTTTCACGTCGATCACGTCGGCGAGCATCGGCGTGACCGTATTGAACTTCTGCAGGTACTGCGCGCGGTTCTCGCGCACGTGCGTCTCGTCGTTCCACGCGGCGATGCTCGCCTGTTGCCAGACCGGCGACAGCGCCGCGCCGTGGTACGTGCGGTACAGCAGGAATTTCTTCAGCAGCGCCGCGTCGCCGGCGACGAAGCCCGAGCGCATGCCCGGCACGTTCGAGCGCTTCGACAGGCTCGACAGCATCACGAGCCGCTCGAAGCCGCGGCCGAGGCGGTGTGCGGCCTCGAGGCCGCCGAGCGGCGGCGTCGCTTCGTCGAAATAGATTTCCGAATAGCACTCGTCGGACGCGATCACGAAGCCGTGGCGGTCGGACAGTGCGAACAACTCGCGCCAGTCGTCGAGCGTCAGCACGGCGCCGGTCGGGTTGCCCGGCGAGCATACGTACAGCAGTTGCGTGCGCGCCCAGACTTCATCGGGCACAGCGGCGTAGTCGCAGGCGAAGTTGCGGGCCGGATCGCTGTTCGCGAAATAGGGTTCGGCACCGGCCAGCAGCGCCGCGCCTTCGTAAATTTGATAGAAAGGATTCGGACAGAGTACGATCGCCTTCTTGCCGTCTTCGGACGGACGCGCGTCGATCACGGTCTGCGCGAGCGAGAACAGCGCTTCGCGCGACCCCGACACGGGCAGCACCTGCGTGGCCGGATCGATGGCCGGCAGCCCGTAGCGGCGCTCGAGCCAGTGCGCGATCGACGTGCGCAGCGCGACCGAGCCGGCCGTGGCCGGGTACGACGCGAGGCCGTCGAGTGCGGCCACCACGGTGTCGCGGATCAGCGCCGGAGTCGGGTGCTTGGGCTCGCCGATGCCGAAGCTGATCGGTTTGAGGTCGCCGGCGGGCGTCACGTCCTTGAACAGGGCGTGCAGCTTTTCGAAGGGATAGGGCTGAAGCGAGTCGAGTCGAGGGTTCACGGGCGAAGCGGCCATCGCGGCCGGTTGGAGCGAAAGAAGCGGCGGGCGCGCCGCGCGGCTGCGAACGGGCGCCGACGGCGCGCGGGTCGCAACGAACAATTATAGCGTGACGGAATGCGGTCACGGTCCGCCGGAACGGCGGCCGGGCCGGTCGAATAAAGGGTATTGAACCAAATGAATAACGCGGTACGTGGCAGCCTGCCGACGCTGGCCATCCTGATCGGCGCGTCGGTATGGGGCCTGATCTGGTATCCGTTGCGAATCCTCGCATCGCTCGGCGTGACGGGCACGCTGGCGAGCGCACTGACGAGCCTCGTCGCGTTCCTGTTCGTGATCGTCGTGCGGCACCGCACCATCGCGACGCTGCGTTGGCACTGGGTGCTGCCGGGCATCGCGGTGACGGCCGGCGTGACGAACCTCGGTTTCGTATGGGGCACGATCCACGGCGAGGTGCTGCGGGGGATGCTGCTGTTCTACCTGACCCCCGCGTGGACCGCGATCTACGCGCACTTCCTGCTGCGCGAACGGCTGACCTGGGCCGGCGCGGGGCTGGCGGCGCTGTCGATCGGCGGCGCGATGCTGATGCTGTGGTCGCCGAAGCTCGGCCTGCCGCTGCCGGCCAATCCGGCCGAATGGGCCGGCCTCGCGGCCGGGCTGAGCTTCGCGATAAGCAACGTGCTCGTGATCAAGGCGAGCCGCGAACTGCCCGACATGCGCGCGGAGATGCGCACCGCGACGCTGTTCGGCGGCGCGGCGGTGTTCGGTGCGATCGCGTCGCTGTTCGAAGGGCTGCCGGCCGCGCCCGCGGGCGGCCAGCTCGGCGTCGCCGCGCTGATCATCGCCGCGATCGGCGTGACGATGGCGGCGAACAACCTGCTCGTGCAATACGGGCTGGCGCGCGTGCCGGCGAACCGCGCGTCGATCATCATGCTGTTCGAGATCGTGATCACCGCGCTGTCGGCGTGGGTGTTCGCAAACGAGCTGCCGACCGCGCGCGAATGGGCGGGCGGCGTGTGCATCGTGCTGGCGACGCTGCTGTCGAGCCGGGTCCATCGTGCCGCACCGGCACCGGACAAACCCGGCGACGGTCGGGACGGCGCACGCGCGATGGTATGATGGAAGCCGTTTGCGGGGCCCAACGCTGTATGCGCGCGGCCCCGCTTTTGAATTCCGGGGCGCGTCGCGCGCATGGGCCCTCCGGCCCCGCGCATCGCGGCACCGTCCGTTTCACACCTTCTTCACATCCGATACCGCCGTGCGTCTGAGCTCGATCAAACTCGCTGGCTTCAAATCCTTTGTCGATCCCACGCATTTCCAGGTTCCGGGCCAGCTTGTCGGCGTGGTAGGCCCGAACGGGTGCGGCAAGTCCAACATCATCGATGCCGTGCGCTGGGTGCTCGGCGAGTCGCGCGCTTCCGAGCTGCGCGGCGAGTCGATGCAGGACGTGATCTTCAACGGCTCGACCGCCCGCAAGCCCGGTAGCCGGGCGAGCGTCGAGCTGATCTTCGACAACTCCGACGGCCGTGCGGCCGGGCAGTGGGGCCAGTACGGCGAGATCGCCGTGAAGCGCGTGCTCACGCGCGACGGCACGTCGAGCTACTACATCAACAACCTGCCGGCGCGCCGCCGCGACATCCAGGACATCTTCCTCGGCACCGGCCTCGGGCCGCGTGCGTACGCGATCATCGGGCAGGGCATGATCGCGCGGATCATCGAGGCGAAGCCGGAGGAGCTGCGCGTGTTCCTCGAGGAAGCCGCGGGCGTATCGAAGTACAAGGAACGCCGCCGCGAGACCGAGAACCGCCTGCACGATACGCGCGAGAACCTGACGCGCGTCGAGGACATCGTCCGCGAACTCGGCGCGAACCTCGAGAAGCTCGAGGCGCAGGCCGTCGTCGCGACCAGGTACAAGGAACTCGTCGCCGACGGCGAGGAGAAGCAGCGCCTGCTGTGGCTGCTGCGCAAGAACGAGGCCGCCGGCGAGCAGCAGAAGCAGCAGCGCGCGATCGAACAGGCGCAGATCGACCTCGAGGCGCAGACGGCAAAGCTGCGCGAAGTCGAGTCGCAGCTCGAGACGCTGCGCGTCGCGCATTACGCGGCGAGCGACGCGATGCAGGGCGCGCAGGGTTCGCTGTACGAGGCGAATGCCGAGGTGAGCCGCCTCGAAGCCGAGATCAAGTTCATCGTCGAGTCGCGCAATCGCGTGCAGGCGCAGATCGCCGCGCTGAACGCGCAGCGCGAGCAGTGGCGCGCGCAGGCGGAGAAGTCGCAGGACGAGCTCGAGGAAGCGGAAGAAGCGCGCGCGATGGCCGACGAGAAGGCCGCGCTCGCCGAGGACAACGCTGCCTCGAAGCACGACGCGCTGCCGGCGCTCGAAACAAAGTGGCGCGATGCGCAGGCGCAGCTCAACGACGAGCGTGCGCGGATCGCGCAGACCGAACAGTCGCTGAAGCTCGAAGCCGCGCACCAGCGCAATGCCGACCAGCAGCTCCAGCAGCTTCAGCAGCGCCACGAGCGCCTGAAGAGCGAAGCGGGCGGGCTCGATGCGCCGGACGAGGCGCAGCTCGAGGAACTGCGCATGCAGCTCGCCGAGCAGGAAGAAATCCTCGCCGAAGCACAGGCGCGTCTCGCCGACGCACAGGAAACCGTGCCGCGCCTCGACGGCGAACGCCGCGCCGCGCAGGAGCGCGTGCAGGCCGAAGGCGCGCAGATCCACCAGCTCGAAGCACGCCTCGCCGCGCTGAAGCAGCTGCAGGAAAACGTGCAGACGGAAGGCAAGGTGCAGCCGTGGCTCGACAAGCACGAGCTCGGCGCGCTGCCGCGCCTGTGGAAGAAGCTGCACGTCGAGCCGGGCTGGGAAGCTGCGCTCGAAGCCGTGCTGCGCGAGCGCCTCGCCGCGCTCGAAGTGTCGAATCTCGACTGGGTGAAGGCGTTCGCGACCGATGCGCCGCCGGCGAAGCTCGCGTTCTACGCGCCGCCCGCGGCTGGCGAACCGCCTGCGGCGGCGGCCGGGCTACGCCCGGTGCTGTCGCTCGTGCGTATCGACGACGCGGGCATTCGCGCGGTGCTCAACGACTGGCTCGGCAATGTCTACGTCGCCGACGATGTGGCACAGGCGCTTGCAACGCGCACGCAGCTGCCGGCAGGCGGCGCGTTCGTCGTCAAGGCCGGCCATATCGTCACGCGTGTCGGCGTGCAGCTTTACGCGGCCGACTCGGAGCAGGCAGGGATGCTGGCGCGCCAGCAGGAAATCGAAAACCTGACGCGCCAAGTGCGCGCGCAGGCGCTGCTTGCCGACGAGGCGCGCACGGCCGCCGTGCGTGCGGAAGCCGCGCACACGCAGGCCACGCAGGCGCTCGGTGACGTGCGTGCGCAGGCCGAGCGTGCGACGCAGCGCGTGCATGCGCTGCAGATGGACGTGCTGAAGCTCGCGCAGGCGCACGAGCGCTATACGCAACGCAGCACGCAGATCCGCGAGGAACTCGAGGAAATCGGCGCGCAGATCGAGGAACAGCGCGCGCTGCGAGCGGAGTCGGAAGCGAATTTCGAGCGTTTCGACGGCGAGCTCGCGGAACTGCAGGCGCGCTTCGAGGACAACCAGCTCGCGTTCGAATCGCTCGACGAATCGCTGACGCAGGCGCGTCAGGAAGCGCGCGATCTGGAGCGCGGCGCGAACGACGCACGCTTCGCCGCACGCAATGCAGTGACGCGAATCGACGAGCTCAAGCGCAGCATCCAGGTCGCGCACGAGCAGAGCGAGCGCGTCGCCGCGTCGCTGGAAGACGCGCGCGCCGAACTCGAGACGATCAACGAGCAGACCGCGCACACAGGCCTGCAGGATGCGCTCGAGATTCGGGCGGTGAAGGAAGAAGCGCTGCAGGCCGCACGCATCGAGCTGGACGACCTGACCGCGAAGCTGCGCGCGTCGGACGAGCAGCGTCTCGTCGCCGAGCGCTCGCTGCAGCCGCTGCGCGACCGCATTACCGAATTTCAGTTGAAGGAGCAGGCCGCGCGCCTATCCGTCGAGCAGTTCGCCGAGCAGCTCGCGACGGCCGAGGTCGACGAGGACGCGCTGCGCGAGAAGCTGACGCCGGATCTCAAGCCGTCGTACCTGCAGGGCGAGGTCACGCGCCTGAACAACGCGATCAACGCGCTCGGCTCGGTGAACATGGCCGCGCTCGACGAGCTGAAGGCCGCGAGCGAGCGCAAGGTGTTCCTCGACGCGCAATCGGCCGACCTGATCGACGCGATCACGACCCTCGAGGACGCGATCCACAAGATCGACCAGGAAACCCGCACGCTGCTGCAAGGCACCTTCGACGAGGTCAACCGCCACTTCAGCGACCTGTTCCCGCGCCTGTTCGGCGGCGGCCAGGCGAAGCTGATCATGACGGGCGACGAAATTCTCGATGCCGGCGTGCAGGTGATGGCGCAGCCGCCGGGCAAGAAGAACGCGACGATTCACCTGCTGTCGGGCGGCGAGAAGGCGCTGACCGCGACCGCGCTGGTGTTCGCGATGTTCCAGTTGAACCCGGCGCCGTTCTGTCTGCTCGACGAGGTCGACGCGCCGCTCGACGACGCGAACACCGAACGTTTCGCGAATCTCGTGCGCGCGATGTCCGACAAGACGCAGTTCCTGTTCATCTCGCACAACAAGATCGCGATGGAAATGGCGCAGCAACTGATCGGCGTGACGATGCAGGAGCAGGGCGTGTCGCGGATCGTCGCGGTGGACATGGAAACCGCCGCGGGTTTTGCCCAGAATTGACGTTTGACGAAACCGGACCGCGTTCGCGCGGCGCATGCGCGCCCGTTCGTGGTCCCGACGAAAAAGAATTGCTGATGGAGCGTGCATGGACGAGTTGACACTCGGTTTGATCGGCGCGGGCGCCGTCGTGGTGGGCGGCGTCGTGGTCTATAACGCATGGCAGGGCGCGAAGGTGCGGCGCAGGATGCCGCGCCCGATGCCGGAGGAAGCGGCCGAGGCGATGAACCGCCCGGAGCGCGACGAGGAATTGCCGTTCATCGAACCGGTGCGCCAGCCGGTGCGGCGCGAGCCCGCGGCACCGGTCGCGGCGCCGGCTGCGACGGCCGAAGTCGCGCGCGTCGAACCGACGTTCGGCGGCGCGGCACCTGCCGACATGCCGGCCGATCTGCAGGCCGAGGCGACCGGCGTCGACGCGGCGTCCGAATCGATCGAGCCGGCTGCCGGTGAAGAAGCCGTGCCGGCCGCCGCGCACGAAGCCGCCGCCGAAGCGGCCGAGCCGTCCGAACCCGTGCTGCCTGCCGCCACGACCATTTCGTCGGCACCGCCCGCGATCGTCGATCGCCGCATCGACTGCATCGTGCCGATCCGCCTCACCGGGTCGCTGCCGGGCGACAAGATCCTGCCGGCCGCGCAGCGGCTGCGCCGCGCGGGCAGCAAGCCCGTGCACATCGAAGGCAAGCCGGAAGGCGGCCAGTGGGAGTTGCTGCAAAACGGCGTGCGCTACGAAGAACTGCGCGCGGCCGCGCAGCTCGCGAACCGCAGCGGCGCGCTGAACGAGCTCGAGTTCTCCGAGTTCGTGACGGGCGTCCAGCAGTTCGCCGACGCGATAGACGGCGCGCCGGAATTTCCGGACATGATGGAAACGGTGGCGATGGCGCGCGAGCTCGACGCGTTTGCCGCACAGTGCGATGCGCAACTGTCGATCAACGTGATGTCGGACGGCGCACCGTGGTCGGCGAACTACGTGCAGGCCGTCGCGTCGCAGGACGGGCTGCTGCTGTCGCGCGACGGCACGCGTTTCGTGAAGCTCGACGCGAAGCAGAACCCGGTGTTCATGCTGCAGTTCGGCGACACGAACTTCCTGCGCGACGACCTGACCTACAAGGGCGGCAACATGATCACGCTGGTGCTCGACGTGCCGGTCGCCGAAGAGGACATCCTGCCGTTCCGGCTGATGTGCGATTACGCGAAGTCGCTGTCCGAGCGGATCGGCGCGCGGGTCGTCGACGATTCGCGCCGGCCGTTGCCGGAGTCGACGCTCGTCGCGATCGACCAGCAACTGATGAAGCTGTACGCGAAGCTCGAGGAAGCCGGTATCCCGGCCGGTTCGCCGGTCACGCGCCGCCTCTTCAGCCAGTAACGCGATGGCGCGGGCAGCGGGCTTCGGCGCGCTCGCCTGTCGCTGCGGCGCATGCGGTTCCGTGTGCGCTGCAGCACGCTTTCCCGGCGTGTATTGCACGCCCCGCCACGGCGTCAAACTGAGATAATCGGGCATCCGATTTTTTCAGAACGAATCTGCCGCCAGCATGGCCCGAACCCAAGCCGAACCGCCAGCCAGCCAGCCCGACGCGCGCGCCGCGTGGCTGCGCGACCAACTCGAGCGGGCGAACTACGCCTACTACGTGCTCGACCAGCCGGATCTGCCCGACGCCGAATACGACCGGCTGTTTCGCGAGCTGCAGCAGCTCGAAACCGACCATCCCGAACTCGTGACGCCCGATTCGCCGACGCAGCGCGTCGGCGGCGAAGCCGCGGGCGGCTTCACGCCGGTCGTCCACGATGCGCCGATGCTGTCGCTGAACAACGGTTTCGCCGACGAGGACATCGTCGCGTTCGACAAGCGCGTCGCCGACGCACTCGACAAGACGACCGATCTCGCCGGCTCGGTGACGGAGCCCGTCGAATACGCGTGCGAACTGAAGTTCGATGGTCTCGCGATCTCGCTGCGCTACGAGCGCGGCGTATTCGTGCAGGCGTCGACGCGCGGCGACGGCACGACCGGCGAGGACGTGACCGCGAACGTGCGCACGATCCGCTCGATCCCGTTGAAGCTGAAAGGCGCGAACGTGCCGGCCGTGCTCGACGTGCGCGGCGAGGTGCTGATGTTCAAGCGCGATTTTGCGCGCCTGAACGAACGTCAGCGTGAGGCCGAGCAGCGCGAATTCGCGAATCCGCGCAACGCGGCTGCCGGCAGCCTGCGCCAGCTTGACTCGAAGATCACCGCGCAACGTCCGCTGTCGTTCTTCGCGTACGGAATCGGCGTGCTCGACGGGGCGCCGATGCCCGAGACGCACAGCGCGCTGCTCGACTGGTACGAGTCGTTCGGCCTGCCCGTGAACCGCGAGCGCGCGGTCGTGCATGGCGCCGACGGCTTGCTCGAATTCTTCCGCAAGGTCGGCGAGAAGCGCGAGTCGCTGCCGTACGACATCGACGGCGTCGTCTACAAGGTCAACCGGCGCGACGAGCAGGAGCGCCTCGGCTTCGTGTCGCGCGCGCCGCGCTTCGCGCTTGCGCACAAGTTCCCCGCGCAGGAAGCGCTGACCAAGCTCGTCGCGATCGACGTGCAGGTCGGCCGCACCGGCGCGATCACGCCGGTCGCGCGCCTCGAGCCCGTGTTCGTCGGCGGCGCGACCGTGACCAACGCGACGCTGCACAACGAGGACGAAGTCCGCCGCAAGGACATCCGGATCGGCGACACCGTGATCGTGCGACGCGCGGGCGACGTGATTCCGGAGGTCGTCGGCGCGCTGCTCGACCGGCGCCCGGACGATGCGGCCGAGTTCGTGATGCCGACCGAATGCCCGGTATGCGGCTCGAAGATCGAGCGCCTGCCTGACGAGGCGATCGCGCGCTGCACCGGCGGCCTGTTCTGCCCGGCGCAGCGCAAGCAGGCGCTGTGGCACTTCGCGCAGCGTCGCGCACTCGACATCGACGGGCTCGGCGAGAAGATCATCGACCAGCTCGTCGAATTGAATCTCGTGCGCACGCCGGCCGACCTGTTCAATCTCGGTTTCGCGACGCTCGCCGAGCTCGACCGCTTCGCCGAGAAATCCGCACAGAACCTGCTCGACTCGCTCGAAAAGGCGAAGCACACGACGCTCGCGCGCTTCATCTACGGGCTCGGCATCCGCCATGTCGGCGAGTCGACCGCGAAGGATCTCGCGAAGCATTTCGGCTCGCTGACGCCGATCATGGACGCGTCTATCGAGGAGCTGCTCGAAGTCAACGACGTCGGGCCGATCGTCGCCGAGTCGCTGCACCAGTTCTTCGCGGAAGAGCACAACCGGACCGTGATCGAGCAGTTGCGCGCGCCGGGCAAGGTCACGTGGACGGAAGGGCCGCCCGCGCCGAAGGCGCCGCAGGGCGTGCTGGCCGGCAAGACGGTCGTGCTGACGGGCACGCTGCCGACCCTCACGCGCGAGGCGGCGAAGGAAATGCTCGAAGCGGCCGGTGCTAAAGTGGCCGGTTCGGTATCGAAGAAGACGGATTACGTGGTCGCGGGCGCCGAAGCCGGCAGCAAGCTCGCGAAGGCCGAGGAACTCGGCATCCCCGTGCTGGACGAAGACGGTCTGCACCAACTCCTGGAGGGCAATACGCCATGATTCGCGAGATCCTGAAGATGGGCGATCCGCGCCTGCTCGAAGTCGCCAAACCGGTCGAGCGGTTCGATACACCCGAGCTGCACGAGATCGTCGCGGACATGTTCGAGACGATGCACCACGCGAACGGCGCTGGCCTTGCTGCGCCGCAGGTCGGCATCGACCTGCAGATCATCATCTTCGGCTTCGGCAACAACAACCGCTACCCGGATGCGCCGCCCGTGCCCGAGACTGTGCTGATCAACCCGAAGATCGAGTACATGCCGCCGGACATGGAAGAGGGCTGGGAAGGCTGCCTGTCGGTGCCGGGCATGCGCGGCGTCGTCAGCCGCTACGCGAAGGTGCGCTACAGCGGCTTCGACCAGTTCGGCGCGAAGATCGATCGCGTCGCCGACGGTTTTCACGCGCGCGTCGTCCAGCATGAATACGATCACCTGATCGGCAAGCTGTACCCGATGCGGATCACCGACTTCACGCGTTTCGGCTTTACCGAAGTGCTGTTCCCGGGGCTCGATCCGGCCGCCGACGATTGATCGGCAGGCGTGCCGTTTCGCGCCGTCTGCAGGACATAAAAAAAGCCCGCTTGCGCGGGCTTTTTCGTTGCGTGGCGGCACGTGGCGTGCCCGCGATCAGAACGTCTCGTCGGCCGAGAGATAACGCCATTGCCCCTGCGGCAGTGCGCCGAGCATCACCCGGCCCATGCGCACGCGCTTCAGGCCGATCACTTCGAGGCCGACCAGCTCGCACATGCGGCGAATCTGACGCTTCTTGCCTTCGCGCAGCACGAAGCGCAACTGCTCGCCGTTCTGCCAGCTCACCATCGCGGGCTTCAGCGCAACGCCGTCGAGTTCGAGGCCGTGGCGCAGCTTCGCGAGCGATTCCGCGGGGAAGTGCTGGTCGATGTCGAGCAGCCGTTCGCCGAAGCGGACGCGCACCAGGTACTCCTTGTCGATGTCCGACTGCTCGCCGATCAGCTGCTTGGCGATCCGGCCGTTCTGCGTCAGCACGAGCATGCCGGTCGAATCGATGTCGAGCCGGCCGGCCGGTGCGAGCGCATGCAGGTGCTGCGGCGAGAAGCGCAGCGACGAATGGTCGCCGCGCCAGTGGTTGTCGCGCGTGATCAGCGCGGCTGCGGGCTCGTAGCCGTCTTCCGCCTGACCCGATACATAGCCGACCGGCTTGTGCAGCAGGATCGTCACCTGTGCGGCCTGCGCGGCGCTCGCGCGCTCGTCGATCTCGATGCGCTGGTCGGGGCGCACCTTGGTGCCGAGCGTGTCGATGCGTTCGCCGTCGACGAGCACCCAGCCCTTTTCGATCCATTCGTCGGCTTCGCGGCGCGAGCACAGGCCGAGTTCGGACATCCGCTTCGACAGGCGCATCAGGCCCGTTTCGTCGCCGTGGTCGATGTCGGCAGCGCGGCGCTTGACGGGTTGAGCGGCCTTCAGGCCCGCGCCTGGCGAGCGGCGCTCGGTGCTGCCGCGCTCACCGTCGCGTGCAGGGCGCGCCGGGCGGTCGCCGAAGCTGCGCTTCGGGCCTTCGCTGGTTGCCTTGTCGCGATACGGGGCGCGCTTGCCTTCGTCGGCGCCTGCGCGGCGCGGACGTGCATCGTCATCGCTGCGGCGCGCCGGACGGTCGCCGAAGCTGCGCTTCGGAGCTTCACCGGTTGCCTTGTCGCGGTAGGGGGCACGCGGGCCGCCTTCGGCGCCTGCGCGGCGCGGTCGCGAATCGTCATCACGGCGAGGTGGGCGATCGCCGAAGCTGCGCTTCGGGCCTTCGCCAGCTGCCTTGTCGCGATAGGGCGCGCGCGGGCTGCCTTCGGCGCCGGCACGGCGCGGTCGCGAATCGTCATCGCGGCGCGGCGGGCGATCGCCGAAGCTGCGCTTCGGGCCTTCGCCAGCTGCCTTGTCGCGATAGGGTGTGCGCGGGCCGCCTTCAGCGCCTGCGCGGCGCGGACGCGAATCGTCATCGCGACGCGGCGGGCGATCGCCGAAGCTGCGCTTCGGGCCTTCGCCAGCTGCCTTGTCGCGATAGGGCGCGCGCGGGCCGCCTTCGGCACCTGCACGGCGCGGTCGTGAATCATCGTCGCTGCGACGTGGCGGGCGATCGCCGAAGCTGCGCTTCGGACCTTCACCGGTTGCCTTGTCGCGATAAGGCGCACGCGGGCCGCCTTCAGCGCCTGCGCGGCGCGGCCGTGAATCGTCATCGCGACGGGGCGGGCGGTCGGACGACGTCCGGCGGTCGCCGGCCGGCTTGCCTTCAGCGCCGCGATAGCTGCGTTCGGCACCGCCGTCGCGCGGCGCACGCTTGGCCGTTGCACGATCCGCACCCGGGCGCTCTGCGCCCGCGGCGCCACGCGGCTTGAACGCGCGCTCGCCGGCTGCAGCCGGGGCCGCCTTCTTCGGGCGAGCCGGCTTGTCTCCCGCGGGCGGCACTGCGGGGCGCACCGCCTTGCGGGCAACGAGGCTGCCGGAGCGGACAGGGGCGCGGGTCGGCGACGCCGGCTTCGGATTCTTGACGGTTAGTTTGGTGCGCATAAACGCTGGGATTCATTCAGACTGCGATCGCGCGCAGCAATTCGGTTTCGAGCTGGATCTGCAGGCGGTTGTCGGACAAGCCGGCGCCCGCGAGCAGGAAGATGTCCTCGACGCGTTCGCCGAGTGTATTGATCCGCGCCGCATGGACGCCGATCCGATGCTCGGCGAGCACGCGCGCGATCGAATAGAGAAGGCCCGGCCGGTCGTTGGCGGACACGGACAGGATGTAGTACTGGCCGCGCTCGTCGGCCCGCAGGTCGACGCGCGGCGTGATCGGAAACGTCCGCGACAGCCGCGACAGGCGGCCCTTGGACGGTTCCGGCAGCGGCGCCGTTTCGGCGAGCCGCGTCGCGAGCTGCTGCTCGACGAGATTCGCGATGTCGCGGTATCGCACGTCGCGCTCGGTCTGCGTGACGATGAAGTTGTCGAGCGCATAGCCGTGCCGCGTCGTGCTGACGCGCGCATCGAGCACCGACAGCCCGTTGCGGTCGAAATACGCGCAGATGCCCGCGAACAGGTCGGGGCGGTCCTTCACGTACACGAGCACTTGCAGCGCGTCGCCGATCGGCGACGGCCGTGCGCGCACGATTGCGGTTTCGGCGTTCACGTGCCAGTACAGCACACGCGTCTGCCAGGCGATGTCGGCCGCATCGTGGCGCAGGAAGAAACCGATGTCGAGTTGATCCCACAGCGCGCGGTGCGCATCGTCGGGTACGGTCTCGAGACGCAGCAGCGCGAGAGCCTGTTCCTGCCGCGACTTCAGTTCCGAATGCGCGTCGGGGTTCGCGCCGCCGAGCACCGCGAGCGTGATGCGGTAGAGATCCTCGAGCAGCTTGCCCTTCCACGTATTCCACACCTTCGGGCTCGTGCCGCGGATATCGGCGACGGTCAGCAGGTAGAGCGCGGTGAGACGCCGTTCGTTGCCGACGAGTTCGGCGAAGCGCTTGATGACTTCGGGGTCGCTCGTGTCCTGCTTCTGCGCGACCTGGCTCATCGTCAGGTGATGCTGGACGAGCCACACGATCAGCGCCGCGTCGTCGCCGGCGATCCCGTGTTCGCGGCAGAAGCGCCGCGCGTCGGTCATCCCGAGCGTCGAGTGATCGCCGCCGCGGCCCTTCGCGATGTCGTGGAACAGCGCCGCGACGTACAGCACCCACGGGCGCTCGAAGTTGCCGATCAACTGGCTGCAGAACGGGTACTCGTGCGCATGCTCGGCGACCGCGAAGCGGCGGATGTTGCGCAACACCATCAGGATGTGCTGGTCGACCGTGTACACGTGGTACAGGTCGTGCTGCATCTGGCCGACGATGCGGCGGAAATTCAGCAGGTAGCGGCCGAGCACGCTCGTCTGGTTCATCAGCCGGAACGCGTGCGTGATGCCTTCGGGCTGCTGCAGGATCAGCATGAACGTGCGGCGATTCTGCGGATCGCGGCGCCACGCGTTGTTCATGATTTCGCGCGAGTTGTACAGCGCGCGCAGCGTGCGTGCAGACAGGCCCTTCACGCCGCGGGTCGTCTCGTACAGCAGGAACGCTTCGAGGATCGCGTCGGGATGGCGCTCGAACACGCCGTCGTCGACGATCTCGAGCATCCCCTGTTTCTCGACGAAACGATCGGGCGACAGCACGCGCGTGATGCCGCTCGTCGCGGGGAAGAGTTGCGCCTCGATGTTCTGGATCAGGATCGTCGCGAGCTGCGTGACGGCTTTCGCGGCCCAGTAATAACGACGCATCAGCTGCTCGCTCGCGCGCTTGGCCTGCGTGGGCTGGTAGCCGAAGCTCTCGGCGGCCTGCGTCTGCAGGTCGAACACGAGCATGTCCTGGCGGCGGCCGGCGATCACGTGCAGCCGTGCGCGCAGCGTCTTCAGGAAGCCCTCGTTACGGCGCAGCTCGCGCGCTTCGCGATCGGTGATGAGCCCGCGCGTGTCGAGCTCGCGCCAACTGCTGCCGAAGCCCGCCGCGCGCGCGATCCACAGAATGGTCTGCAGGTCGCGCAGCCCGCCGGGGCTTTCCTTCACGTTGGGTTCGAGGCTGTACGGCGTGTCCTGGAACTTCGCGTGGCGCTGGCGCATCTCGAGCACCTTCGCGGTGAAGAACGCGCGTGCGTCGAGCGCTTCGTGGTAGCGCACCGTGAAGCGCTCGAACAGCGCGGTGCTGCCGACGATGCGGCGCGCTTCCAGCAGGGAAGTCTGCACCGTGACGTCCTGCGACGCCTCCTCGATGCATTGCGCGACGGTGCGCACGCTGCTGCCGATCTCGAGGCCGAGATCCCACGCCATCCCGATGAAGCGCTCGATGCGCGGATCGAGCGCCGGATCGTGCGCATCGGGCAGCAGCACGAGGATGTCGACGTCGGAATGAGGGGCGAGCTCGCCGCGCCCGTAGCCGCCGACGGCGACCAGCGCGAGCGTCGCGGGCAGCCCGCATTCGTCCCACACGCGCTTCAGTGCATCGTCGGTGAGCTTCGACAACGCATGCATCAGCGACGCGACGTTCGTCGCGCTGCGAAAGCGCTCGAGCATCGCGGCCTTGGCGGCCTTGAATTCGGCGCGCCGCGACAGCGCTTCGGGCGAGGGGGCTGCGTGAGCGCTCATGGGCGGCCGTTCGGGTCAGGGGGCGGGCAGGGAGGGCGGGCTGGCGCGACGGCGCTCAGACCGCGGCGGCCGGTTGCGCGAACACGGGGCGCGCCGGCGTGCCGGCCGACACGGTCAGCACTTCGTAGCC
Source organism: Burkholderia stabilis (assembly GCF_001742165.1). Taxonomy (NCBI): domain Bacteria; kingdom Pseudomonadati; phylum Pseudomonadota; class Betaproteobacteria; order Burkholderiales; family Burkholderiaceae; genus Burkholderia; species Burkholderia stabilis. The sequence goes on from NZ_CP016442.1 coordinate 370,918, forward strand.
GGTTTCGGTGACGAGCACGGTGTGCTCCCACTGCGCGGACAGGCTGCGGTCGCGCGTCTTGACCGTCCACTGGTCGGGCATCGTGCGGATGTCGCGCTTGCCGGCGTTGATCATCGGCTCGATCGTGAAGATCATCCCGGCCTTCAGTTCGATGCCGGTGCCCGGACGGCCGTAGTGGACGACTTGCGGATCCTCGTGGAACACCGTGCCGATGCCGTGGCCGCAGTATTCGCGCACGACGCTGTAGCCTTGCGCTTCCGCGTGCTTCTGGATCGCGTAGCCGATGTCGCCGAGGTGCGCGCCGGGCTTGACCTGGTCGATGCCCAGCCACATGCATTCGTAGGTGGTCTGCACGAGGCGCTTCGCGAGGATCGAGCCTTCGCCGACGATGAACATCCGGCTCGTGTCGCCGAAGTAGCCGTTCTTGATCACGGTGATGTCGATGTTCAGTGCATCGCCGTTCTTGATCACCTTCTCGCCGGGAATGCCGTGGCAGATCACGTCGTTGACCGAGATGCAGGTGGCCTTCGGGTAAGGCGGATAGCCGGGCGGCTGGTAGTTCAGCGGCGCGGGGATCGTACCCTGCTCGTTGAGCATGAACTCGTGGCAGAGGCGATCGAGTTCGGCGGTGGTGACGCCCGCGACGACGTGCGGCGTGATGAAGTCGAGCACTTCGCTCGCGAGACGGCAGGCGACGCGCATCTCCGCGATATCGTGTTCGTTTTTGAGCGTAATAGCCATCGAGGTATGCCTGGAATGCGGTGAATTGACGGATTATCGCACCTTATGGCGGGCATCGCAGCCCCTGCCGGCGGCGCGGATGCGGGTTTTCGCGGATTGTCCGGCCCGCTGCCGCACGGCAAGCGAAAGTGGCGAGCGACTTGAGAGCGGACAAATCGGCGTGCTATACTCTTTGGCTAAGTCGATATCCGATTTTGCCGTTGTTCCCCATCTTGGGGCGGCATCGCGGTGAAAGGCTTACGGCACGGGCGTTTTGCACGTGTCGAATCGCAAGCCGGCGCAACCAGGGTGCCGGCCGCGCGAAATCCGATGCCCTTCGGGGCAGGTTCGCGCGGCGGTACGGCGGCCGGCTTAAGACCCAACCCTCGTGGAGAATTTACATGGCAGTTACGATGCGCCAAATGCTGGAAGCGGGTGTCCACTTCGGTCACCAGACGCGCTTCTGGAACCCGAAGATGGCTCCGTTCATTTTCGGTCACCGCAACAAGATTCACATCATCAACCTCGAAAAGACGCTGCCGATGTTCACGGACGCACAGAAGTACGTGCGCCAGCTGGCAGCGAACCGCGGCACGATCCTGTTCGTCGGCACGAAGCGTCAGTCGCGTGACACGATCGCCCAGGAAGCGCAGCGCGCGGGCATGCCGTTCGTCAACGCACGCTGGCTCGGCGGCATGATGACCAACTTCAAGACGCTGAAGGTTTCGATCAAGCGCCTGAAGGACATGGAGGCGGCAGTCGAGGCAGGCGAGCTCGAAAAGATGAGCAAGAAGGAAGCGCTGCTGTTCGAACGTGAAATCGCCAAGCTGCAGAAGTCGATCGGCGGCGTGAAGGACATGGGCGGCATTCCGGACGCGATCTTCGTCGTCGACGTCGGCTACCACAAGATTGCCGTCACCGAAGCGAACAAGCTGGGCGTGCCGGTCATCGCCGTGGTCGATACGAACCACTCGCCGGAAGGTGTGGATTACGTGATCCCGGGTAACGACGACTCGAGCAAGGCAGTCGCGCTGTACGCTGAAGGCGTGGCCGACGCGATCCTCGAAGGCCGTGCGAATGCGGTCAACGAAGTGGTCCAGGCGGCGCGTGGCGACGACGAGTACGTCGAGGAAAACGCGTAACTGGCCCCGAGCCGGCGCAAAAAGGGGGCTCTCAACAGGCCCCCTTTTTTTAAGCTTGTGCGCCGGACCTGATCGCGCCGAATCGGCGCGGGTCCGGAAACGATTTTCGGCCGTTCGCGTCCAAGCGGGCGGCGTTGTGAATACAGACTCAAGGAGCGAATGATGGCGGCAATTACCGCAAGCATGGTGGCAGAACTGCGCGCAAAGACCGACGCACCGATGATGGAGTGCAAGAAGGCGCTGACGGAAGCCGACGGCGATCTGGCCAAGGCTGAAGAACTCCTGCGCGTCAAGCTCGGCAACAAGGCGAGCAAGGCGGCATCGCGCGTGACGGCCGAAGGCGTCGTCGCATCGTTCGTCGGCGGCAACGCAGGCGCGCTGGTCGAACTGAACTGCGAAACCGACTTCGTCGCGAAGAACGACGACTTCCTCGCATTCTCGAAGACGGTCGCCGAACTCGTTGCAACGCAGAACCCGGCCGACGTGGCTGCGCTGTCGGCGCTGCCGCTCGACGGCAAGACGGTCGACGCAGTGCGTCTGGAACTGATCGGCAAGATCGGCGAGAACGTGTCGATCCGCCGTTTCGTCCGTTTCGAAACCGCGAACAAGATCGCCACGTACCTGCACGGCGCGCGTATCGGCGTGATCGTCGAGTACACGGGCGCGGAAGAGCAGGTCGGCAAGGACGTCGCGATGCACATCGCGGCAATGAAGCCGGTCGCGCTGTCGTCGGCCGACGTGCCGGCAGAGCTGATCGAAACGGAACGCCGCGTGGCCGAGCAGAAGGCTGCTGAATCGGGCAAGCCGGCCGAGATCGTCGCGAAGATGGTCGATGGCAGCGTCCAGAAGTACCTGAAGGAAGTGTCGCTGCTGAACCAGACGTTCGTTAAGAACGACAAGCAGACGATCGAGCAGATGCTGAAGGCGGCGGATTCCGCAGTGCAGAAGTTCGCGCTGTTCGTCGTTGGCGAAGGCATCGAGAAGCGCCAGGACGACTTCGCCGCCGAAGTGGCCGCGCAAGTCGCAGCAGCAAAGCAGCAGTAAGCAGTCAGGCAGTATCCGCGGCGGGCGTCCGCTCCGCCGCGGTCGGCGCCGCCGCCGGCCGGCCGGGAAACCCGGTCCGACCGTCGGCGCTTGCCCGAATCAGTATTTCGCCCCTACAGTTCGTGGTTGTCATCCTCTCGTCGCTCGGAAGCCCCTATGTCCAATGCCTATAAACGCGTCCTCCTCAAACTCTCCGGCGAAGCGCTGATGGGCGACGATGCCTTCGGCATCAATCGCGCGACGATCGAACGGATGGTGGCCGATATCGCCGAAGTCGTGCGTCTCGGTACGCAGCTTGCGGTTGTGATCGGTGGCGGTAATATTTTCCGTGGTGTCGCGGGTGGCGCAGCCGGCATGGACCGTGCGACCGCCGACTACATGGGGATGCTCGCGACGATGATGAACGCGCTGGCGCTGCAGGACGCGATGCGCCACGCCGGCATCGAGGCGCGTGTGCAGTCCGCGCTGCGGATGGACCAGGTCGTCGAGCCGTACATCCGGCCGCGCGCGATCCGCCAGCTCGAGGAAGGCCGCGTCGTGATCTTCGCGGCCGGCACGGGCAACCCGTTCTTCACGACGGATACCGCCGCCGCGCTGCGCGGTTCGGAAGTGGGCGCCGAGGTCGTGCTGAAGGCGACCAAGGTCGATGGCGTATATTCTGCCGATCCGAAGAAGGATCCGTCGGCCACGCGCTACACGACGATCAGCTTCGACGAGGCGATCAGCCGCAACCTGCAGGTGATGGACGCGACGGCCTTTGCGCTGTGCCGCGACCAGAAGCTGCCGATTCGCGTGTTTTCGATCAACAAGCCGGGCGCGCTCAAGCGCATCGTGCTGGGCGAGGACGAAGGTACGCTCGTCCACGTGTAAACTCCCGCGGATGCGGGCATCGGCTCTGGTGCGAGAGGCGCGCCGGGCAGGGCCCGCGTTTTTTGAAGGTTTGAAGGTTCGGAGGTTGAAATGAGTGTCGCTGATACCAAGAAGGGCGTCGAGCAGAAGATGCAGCGCTCGATCGATGCATTCAAGAGCGATCTGGCGAAGATCCGCACGGGCCGTGCACACACCGGCATGCTCGATCACGTGCAGGTCGACTACTACGGTTCGATGGTGCCGATCTCGCAGGTTGCCAACCTGACGCTCGTCGACGCACGCACGATCGGCGTGCAGCCGTGGGAAAAGCCGATGGTCGCAAAGGTCGAGAAGGCCATTCGTGAAGCCGATCTGGGCCTGAACCCGGCAACGACCGGCGACCTGATCCGCGTGCCGATGCCCGCGCTGACGGAAGAGCGCCGCCGCGAGCTGACCAAGGTCGTCAAGAGCGAAGGCGAAACGGCCAAGGTCGCGATCCGCAACCTGCGCCGCGACGCGAACGAAGCGCTCAAGAAGCTCGTGAAGGACAAGGAAATCTCGGAAGACGACGAGCGCCGTGCGAGCGACGACGTGCAGAAGCTGACCGACAAGCACGTCGCCGAAATCGACAAGCTCGTGCAGACCAAGGAAGCCGAGATCATGACGGTCTGACGACCGTCCTCGCGCGCCGCCTTCTTCCCGAAACTGTCTCAACGGCCATGACCTATACAAGCTCTACCGTTCGCGTGCCTGACGTCGGCGTCGTGCCGCGTCACATCGCGATCATCATGGACGGCAATGGCCGCTGGGCAACCGAACGCCGCTTGCCGCGCGTCGCGGGGCATACCCGCGGCGTCGATGCCGTGCGGTCGGTGGTCGAAGGCTGCGCGCGCGCCGGCGTCGAATACCTGACGCTGTTCGCGTTCAGTTCGGAAAACTGGCGTCGGCCGACCGACGAAGTGTCGTTCCTGATGCGGCTGTTCATCACCGCGCTCGAGCGCGAGGTCGGCAAGCTGCATGCGAACGGGATCCGCCTGCGTGTCGTCGGCGATCTCGACCGTTTCGAGCCGCGCATCCGCGAACTGATTCGCCGCGCCGAAACCAAGACGGCGCGCAACACCCGTCTTACGCTGACCATCGCCGCCAACTACGGCGGGCGGTGGGACATCCTGCAGGCGACGAAGAAGCTCGTCGAGCAGGCCGTGCGCGAGGGTCGCGAGGTCGAAGTGACCGAGGACGCATTCGCGCCGCACCTGGCGATGGCCTATGCGCCGGAGCCCGATCTTTTCATCCGTACGGGCGGCGAGCAGCGCGTCAGCAACTTCCTGCTGTGGCAGCTCGCGTACGCCGAATTCTATTTCACCGACAAATACTGGCCGGATTTCGACGGCGCGGCGCTGGCCGACGCGATGGCGTCGTATACCGAGCGCGAGCGCCGGTTCGGGCGCACGAGCGCGCAGCTCGAACCGCAATCGCAGAACGCCGACTCCCTTTCATGCTGAAAACCCGTGTGATCACGGCGATCGTGATGCTGGCAGTGCTGCTGCCGGTGACGCTGTTCGCGCCGCTGGCCGCGTTCGGCGCGCTGATCGGCGCCGTACTCGTGTTCGCCGCGTGGGAGTGGGCGCGCCTGCTGAAGCTCGGCGGCGCCGGTCCGGTCATCTATGCGGTCGTCGCAGCGCTCGCGCTGGCGGCGACCACGCCGCTCGGCATCGATGCGGTTTCGTCCCGTCCCCTTTTCATGGCAGCCGGTGTGTTCTGGCTGCTGGTCGGCCCGTTTACGCTGCGGCGCAAGCCCGAACTCGCGGGCGGCGTGTGGCGGCCGTTCCTGCTGGCGGCCGGTCTCGTGGTATTTGCGGCCTGCTGGCATGCGCTCGTCGCGGCGCGTGCGCAGGGCGTGCCGTTCGTGCTGTCGCTGCTTCTGGTCGTCTGGCTGGCCGATATCGGCGCATACTTCGCGGGCAAGGCCTTCGGAAAGCGTAAACTGGCCATCACGATCAGTCCCGGGAAGAGCTGGGAAGGCGCGATCGGCGGCTGGCTCACGGTGATGGTCGTCGCCGGCGTCGCGATGGCGGCGCATGCGTTCGAGCCGACCCTGTTTTCCGCATTTGCCGCGCGCTACGGGATGCCCGGCGCGTGGGCTGCGCTGACGCTGCTGGTCGCATACAGCGTGATCGGCGACCTGTTCGAGTCGCTGCTGAAGCGGCAGGCGGGCGTGAAGGATTCGAGCGGACTGCTGCCCGGCCATGGCGGCGTGCTCGACCGTGTCGACGCGCTGCTGCCGGTGCTGCCGCTCGCGATGCTGCTGCTTGGTTAAACCACTAATTCTGTTATGCAAAAACGTCTGACATTGCTCGGTTCCACGGGCTCGATCGGAGACAGCACGCTCGATGTGGTCGCGCGCCACCCCGAACGCTTCTCGGTCTACGCGCTGACCGCGCATCGCAACGGCGACAAGCTCGTCGAGCAGTGCCTGCGCTTTGCGCCCGAAGTGGCGGTGGTCGGCGATGCCGCGACGGCCGCGCACGTCGACGCGAAACTGCGCGCGGCAGGCAGCAAGACGACCGTGCTGCACGGGCCGCAGGCGCTCGTCGACGTATCGAAGAGCGACGGCTGCGACACGGTGGTCGCGGCGATCGTCGGCGCTGCCGGCCTGGCGCCGAGCCTCGCGGCCGCGCGCGCCGGCAAGCGGATCCTGCTCGCGAACAAGGAAGCGCTCGTGATGTCGGGCGCGATCTTCATGGATGCCGTGCGCGACCATGGCGCGATCCTGCTGCCGGTCGACAGCGAACACAACGCGATTTTCCAGTGCATGCCGCGTGATGCGGCGGAGCACGGCGGGATCTCGAAGATCATCCTGACCGCATCGGGCGGCCCGTTCCGCACGCGCGAGCCGGCCACGCTCGTCAACGTGACGCCGGACGAGGCGTGCAAGCACCCGAACTGGGTGATGGGCCGCAAGATCTCGGTCGATTCCGCGACGATGATGAACAAGGGCCTCGAGGTGATCGAGGCACACTGGATCTTCGGGCTGCCGGGCGACCGGATCGATGTGCTGATCCATCCGCAGAGCGTGATCCACTCGCTCGTGTCGTACCGCGACGGCTCGGTGCTCGCGCAGCTCGGCAACCCCGACATGCGCACGCCGATCGCGCACGCGCTCGCATTCCCCGATCGCGTCGATGCGGGCGTCGACCAGCTCGACCTCGCGCAGATCGCCCAGTTGTCGTTCGAAAAGCCCGATTACGCGCGTTTCCCGTGTCTCGCGCTCGCGCTGAAGACGCTTGACGAAGGCGGTATCGCGAGCACCGCATTGAACGCGGCGAACGAGGTTGCAGTCGAAGCGTTTCTCGAGCGCCGGATCGGCTTCATGGCGATCGCGGCGACGGTCGACGCAGTGCTCAACGCATTGCCGAACCGCGCGCCCGACGGGCTCGACGACGTCCTGGCGGCGGATGCCGAGGCACGCCGCCTCGCCGCCGCGATCATTGCGAAAGCGCCTGCGCCACGCGTGGAGCGTACTGTCTGAATGAGGTGCTCATGAACGTGCTGGTCGAACTGATCGCGTTTGCGGTGGCGATCGGGGTGCTGGTCGTCGTGCATGAGTACGGACATTATCGCGTCGCGCGCTGGTGCGGCGTGAAGGTGCTGCGTTTCTCGATCGGCTTCGGCCAGCCCGTCGCGCGCTGGGTCAGCCGCAGGACGGGCACCGAGTGGACGCTGTCCGTGCTGCCGCTCGGCGGGTACGTGAAGATGCTCGACGAGCGCGATCCGGGCCCCGGCATCAAGCCGGAGGAACTCGGGCAGGCGTTCAACCGGCAATCGGTCTACAAGCGGATCGCGATCGTCGCGGCCGGGCCGATTGCGAACTTCCTGTTGGCAATCGCGCTGTTTTCCATCGTATTTGCCACCGGCGTGACCGAGCCGGCCGCGATCGTCGCGCCGCCGGCCGCCGGCACGGTGGCGGCCCGCGCGGGCTTCGACGGCAACGAGACGATCGTGTCGTTGCGCGATGCGCAGGGCGGCGAATCGGATCCGGTGCGCTCGTGGTCGGACCTGCGCTGGAAGCTGTTGTCGGCCGCTTTCGATCATCGCGAGATCGTGCTCGGTGCACGCGACGGCAACACGACGTTCGATTTCCGCGTCGACCTCCGCAATGTTCCCGAAAGTCAGCTCGACGACGATTTCATGGCGCATCTTGGCTTCGAGACCGGCGGCGGCACGCTGTCGGTCGCGTCGGTGCAGCCCGGCAGTGCGGCGGAGCAGGCGGGCCTGAAGGCCGGCGACAAGCTGGTCGCGCTCGACGGCAAGCCGATCGGCGGCGCATCGCGCTTCATCGATACGGTGAAACATCATGCGGGCAAGGCGCTCGACCTGCAGATCGAGCGCAGCGGCGCTGCACAGACGGTGCCGATCGTGCCGCAGATGCAGCGCGACGACGAGTCCGGGCAGCAGGTCGGCCGCATCGGCGCGGCGCTGTCGATGCACGCGCCGTCCGTCGACGTGCGCTACGGGCCGATCGAGAGCCTGCGGCTCGGCGCGCACCGCACGTGGGACATCTCGGTGTACTCGCTGCGGATGTTCGGACGGATGATTACGGGCAACGCATCGCTGAAGAACCTCTCCGGCCCCGTGACGATAGCGGACTACGCGGGCAAGAGCGCGCGGCTCGGTCCGTCGGCGTTCCTGTCGTTCCTCGCCCTTGTCAGCATTAGCCTTGGCGTCCTGAACTTGTTGCCGATTCCCGTTTTGGACGGGGGGCATCTGTTATATTATGCGGTTGAAGCCGCGACCGGGAAAGCCGTCTCGGAGCGCTGGCAGCTGATTCTGCAAAGAGCCGGGTTGATCTGCATCGTCGCGTTGTCGGCGATCGCGCTGTTCAACGATCTGGCTCGGTTAATCCATTTCTGAAGCGTCAGGCGGCGGCCACTGGGCAGCCGCCCGATTTGATGCAGCTAAATATTGGGGATGCATGTTGTTCAAACCTCATCGCTTTGTACCTAAGACAGTTGCAGCGGCCGCGCTCGCCGCTCACGGCCTCGCGGCGCATGCAGCGGCACCGTTCGTGGTGCAAGACATCAAGATCGAGGGGCTGCAGCGCGTCGAAGCGGGTTCGGTGTTCGCATATCTGCCGATCAAGCAGGGCGATACCTTCACGGACGACAAGGCATCCGAAGCAATCCGCGCGTTGTACGCGACGGGCTTTTTCAACGACGTGCGCATCGCCACGCAGGGCAACGTCGTCATCGTGCAGGTGCAGGAGCGTCCGGCCATCGCGTCGATCGACTTCACCGGCACGAAGGAATTCGACAAGGACAACCTGACGAAGGCGCTGCGCGCAGTCGGTCTCGCCGACGGCCGCTACTACGACAAGGCGCTGGTCGACAAGGCGGAGCAGGAGCTCAAGCGCCAGTACCTCACGCGCGGCTTCTACGCGGCCGAGGTCAAGACGACGGTCACGCCGGTCGACGCGAACCGCGTGTCGATCCTGTTCGCGGTGGCCGAAGGCCCGAGCGCGAAGATCCGCCAGATCAACTTCATCGGCAACAAGGCATTCAAGACGAGCACGCTGCGCGACGAGATGCAGCTGTCGACGCCGAACTGGTTCTCCTGGTACACGAAGAACGACCTGTACTCGAAGGAAAAGCTGACGGGCGACCTCGAGGCCGTGCGCTCGTACTACCTGAACCGCGGCTACCTCGAGTTCAACATCGACTCGACCCAGGTGTCGATCTCGCCGGACAAGAAGGACATGTACCTGACGGTCACGCTGCACGAAGGCGAGCCGTACACGATCTCGGGCATCAAGCTGTCGGGCAATCTGCTCGACCGCGAAGCCGAACTGAACAAGCTGATCAAGATCAAGGCGGGCGACCGCTTCTCGGCTGAAAAGCTGCAGCAAACCACCAAGTCGATCGTCGACAAGCTCGGCGAGTACGGTTACGCATTCGCGACCGTCAACGCGCAGCCGGACATCGACCAGGCGAACCACAAGGTAAACCTGAACCTCGTCGTCGATCCGAGCCGCCGCGTGTACGTGCGCCGCATCAACGTCGTCGGCAACACGCGCACGCGCGACGAAGTGGTGCGCCGCGAAATGCGCCAGCTCGAAAGCTCGTGGTTCGACTCGAACCGCCTCGCGCTGTCGAAGGACCGCGTGAACCGTCTCGGCTACTTCACCAACGTCGACGTGACCACGGTGCCGGTCGAAGGCACGAACGACCAGGTCGACGTGAACGTGAAGGTCGACGAAAAGCCGACCGGCGCGATCACGCTGGGCGCGGGCTTCTCGTCGACGGACAAGGTCGTGCTGTCGGCCGGCGTGTCGCAGGACAACGTGTTCGGTTCGGGTACCAGCCTGTCGGTGAACGTCAACACCGCGAAGAGCTACCGTACGCTGACCGTCACGCAGGTCGACCCGTACTTCACGGTCGACGGCATCAAGCGGATCACGGACGTCTACTACCGTACGTACCAGCCGCTCTACTATTCGACGAGCTCGAGCTTCCGGATCATCAGCGCGGGCGGCAACCTGAAGTTCGGCATCCCGTTCTCGGAAGTCGACACCGTCTACTTCGGCGCGGGCTTCGAGCAGAACCGCCTCGACGTCGATTCGAACACGCCGCAGAGCTACCAGGATTACGTGAACCAGTTCGGCCGCGTGTCGAACACGGTGCCGCTGACCATCGCTTGGTCGCGCGATGCGCGTGACAGTGCGCTGATCCCGAGCCGCGGGTACTTCACGCAGGCGAACATGGAGTACGGCGTACCGGTCGGCAAGATCCAGTACTACAAGGCTGATTTGCAGGCCCAGTATTACTACTCGTTCTCGCGCGGCTTCATCCTGGGCATGAACCTGCAGGGCGGCTACGGTAACGGTATCGGCAACCCGTACCCGATCTTCAAGAACTACTACGCGGGCGGTATCGGCTCCGTGCGTGGCTACGAGCCGAGCTCGCTGGGCCCGCGCGACACGAAGACGAACGACCCGATCGGCGGTTCGAAGATGGTGGTCGGCAACATCGAGCTGACGTTCCCGCTGCCGGGTACGGGCTATGACCGCACGCTGCGCGTGTTCACGTTCCTCGACGGCGGTAACGTGTGGGGCAACGCACCGGGCGGCACGAGTACGGGCGCCAACGGCCTGCGTTACGGCTATGGCGTGGGTCTCGCGTGGATCTCGCCGATCGGCCCGCTGAAGCTGAGCCTCGGTTTCCCGCTGCAGAAGCACGAAGGCGACCAGTACCAGAAATTCCAGTTCCAGATCGGGACGGCGTTCTGACCGAACGCATGACAACAGCAACGAGAGGGTAATTTTGCTAACCGGTAAGTTTTCGAAACGAGTGATGTGCGCGCTGACCGTTGCGCTGGCCTTGGGCGCGGCGACGGCACACGCACAGGACGTCGCCCGCATCGCGGCGGTCAATTCGGATCGGATCCTGCGCGAGTCGGTGCCCGCGAAGGCGGCGCAGACGAAGCTCGAAGCCGAGTTCGCGAAGCGCGACAAGGATCTGCAGGACCTGGCGGCGCGCCTGAAGTCGATGTCCGATTCGCTGGACAAGAACGGCCCGTCGCTGTCGGCGGCCGACCGCGCGCAGAAGCAGCGCGATCTCGCCCAGCTCGATACCGACTTCCAGCGCAAGCAGCGCGAGTTCCGCGAAGACCTGAACCAGCGTCGCAACGAGGAGCTGGCGGCTGTGCTCGAGCGGGCGAACAAGGTCATCAAGCAGATCGCCGAGCAGCAGAATTACGACCTGATCGTGCAGGAAGCCGTGTACGTCAGCCCGCGCATCGACATCACCGACAAGGTGCTCAAGGCGCTCGCGTCCGGCTCGACGAACTGAACGGAGCAGACGACGAATGGCATTGACGCTTGAGGAACTCGTAAAGCGGTTCGGCGGCGAGATCGCCGGCGACGCACAGTGCAAGGTGGGCGGGCTCGCACCGCTCGACCAGGCAGGCCCTCAGCAGCTCGCGTTCCTCGCGAATCCGAAGTACCTGTCGCAGGTCGAGTCGACCCGCGCGGGCGCGGTGCTGATCGCGCCGAAGGATCTGGAAAAGCTTGGCGCGGCCGCCAGCGGACGCAACTTCATCGTGACGCCGAATCCGTACGCGTACTTCGCGCGCGTCGCGCAGATGTTCATCGACTTGGCCGCGCCGCTGCGCGCCGCCGGCGTGCATCCGAGCGCGACGATCGATCCGGCCGCGAAGGTCGCCGCGAGCGCGGTGATCGGCCCGCACGTGACGGTCGAGGCCGGCGCGGTGATCGAGGACGGCGTGCAGCTCGACGCGAACGTATTCGTCGGCCGCGGCACGACGATCGGCGCGGGCTCGCACCTGTATCCGAACGCATCGGTGTACCACGGCTGCAAGGTCGGCCCGCGCGCGATCATCCATTCGGGCGCCGTGATCGGCTCCGACGGCTTCGGCTTCGCGCCGGATTTCGTCGGCGACGGCGATGCGCGTACCGGCAGCTGGGTCAAGATTCCGCAGGTCGGCGGCGTGTCGATCGGCCCGGACGTCGAGATCGGCGCGAATACGACGATCGATCGCGGCGCGATGGCGGATACCGTCATCGAGGAATGCGTGAAGATCGACAACCAGGTCCAGATCGGCCACAACTGCCGGATCGGCGCCTATACGGTGATCGCCGGCAGTGCGGGCATCGCGGGCAGCACGACGATCGGCCGCCACTGCATGATCGGCGGCGCGGCCGGGATCGCCGGCCACGTGACGCTCGGCGACTATGTCATCATCACCGCGAAATCGGGTGTGTCGAAGTCGCTGCCGAAGGCCGGCATCTACACGAGCGCGTTCCCTGCCGTCGACCACGGCGAATGGAACAAGAGCGCCGCACTCGTGCGCAACCTCGACAAGCTGCGCGAGCGCATCAAGGCGCTCGAAGTCGCGCTCGCCGCCCAGGGCGGCACGGACGCCTGAGCGCGCCATGCGAGACCACGAACCGGGCACGGCCAGCGCAACCGGCCCGGTTTGCCAGACTGGGCCGCGCGGCGGCCCGCTTCAGCATTTGCATCACCACCGCGCAGCCTCTGCGTGAGACGAACCATCATGAGCACTGAAAAAATCAATCTCGACATCCACAAGATCCTCACGCTGCTGCCGCATCGCTACCCGATTCTGCTCGTCGATCGCGTGCTCGAACTCGAGCCGCACAAAGGAATCAAAGCGCTGAAGAACGTGTCGATCAACGAGCCGTTCTTCCAGGGGCATTTCCCGAAGCGGCCCGTGATGCCGGGCGTGCTGATCCTCGAGGCGCTCGCTCAGGCGGCCGCGCTGCTGACTTTCGCGGAAGAGCAGCCGAAGGATCCGGAAAACACGCTGTACTACTTCGTCGGGATCGACGGGGCGCGTTTCAAGCGTGTGGTCGAGCCGGGCGATCAACTGATTCTGAACGTGACGTTCGAACGCTACATCCGCGGCATCTGGAAATTCAAGGCGGTGGCGGAAGTGGACGGCAAGGTGGCGGCGGAAGCCGAACTGATGTGCACGGTCAAGACGGCCGACGCGGCGCCCTGAGCGACGCGGCACGCATGGGCAACGCAACGCGACACATCATATCGAGAGGCAACGGCGCATGACCAGGATTCATCCCACCGCGATCGTCGAACCGGGCGCGCAGATCGACGAATCGGTCGAGATCGGCCCGTATGCGGTCGTCGGTCCGCACGTCACGATCGGCGCGCGGACGACGATCGGCTCGCATAGCGTGATCGAAGGCCATACGACGCTCGGCGAGGACAACCGGATCGGCCATTACGCATCGGTAGGCGGTCGTCCGCAGGACATGAAGTACAAGGACGAGCCGACGAAGCTCGTGATCGGCAACCGCAACACGATCCGCGAATTCACGACGATCCACACGGGCACCGTGCAGGACGTCGGCGTGACGACGCTCGGCGACGACAACTGGATCATGGCCTACGTGCACATCGGCCACGACTGCCGCGTCGGCAACCACGTGATCCTGTCGAGCAACGCGCAGATGGCCGGCCACGTCGAGATCGGCGACTGGGCGATCGTCGGCGGGATGTCGGGCGTTCACCAGTTCGTGCGGATCGGCGCGCACTCGATGCTGGGCGGCGCGTCGGCGCTCGTGCAGGATATTCCGCCGTTCGTGATCGCGGCGGGCAACAAGGCCGAGCCGCACGGGATCAACGTCGAAGGGCTGCGCCGGCGCGGCTTCTCGCCCGATGCAATTTCCGCGCTGCGCAGCGCGTATCGCCTGCTGTACAAGAACGGCCTGTCGTTCGAGGAGGCGAAGGTGCAGCTGCGTGAGCTGGCGGAAGCGGGCGGCGAGGGCGACGCGGCGGTCAAGGCGTTCGTCGATTTCATCGACGCGTCCCAGCGCGGCATCATCCGCTAAGCGATGCCGCTTCCGACCAATCAGCTTCGGCTCGCGATGGTGGCCGGCGAGCCGTCAGGCGATCTGCTCGCGGCGTCGCTGCTCGGCGGCTTGCGCGAGCGGCTGCCCGCATCCGCCCAGTATTACGGGATCGGCGGGCAGCGGATGATCGCGCAGGGCTTCGACTCGCACTGGCAGATGGACAAGCTGACCGTGCGCGGCTATGTCGAGGCGCTGGGCCAGATTCCCGAGATCCTGCGGATTCGCGGCGAACTGAAGCGCCAACTGCTCGCGGAGCGGCCGGACGCGTTCATCGGCGTCGATGCGCCCGACTTCAACTTCAACGTCGAACAGGCCGCGCGCGACGCGGGCATCCCGTCGATCCACTTCGTGTGCCCGTCGATCTGGGCATGGCGTGGCGGCCGGATCAAGAAGATCGCGAAGTCCGTCGACCACATGCTGTGTCTGTTCCCGTTCGAGCCTGCGATTCTCGACAAGGCCGGCGTGGCGTCGACCTACGTCGGCCATCCGCTTGCCGACGAAATCCCGCTCGAGCCCGACACGCACGGCGCGCGCATCGCGCTCGGCCTGCCGGCCGATGGCCCGGTGATCGCGGTGCTGCCGGGCAGCCGGCGCTCGGAAATCGCGCTGATCGGCCCGACCTTCTTCGCGGCAATGGCGCTGATGCAGCAGCGCGAACCCGGCGTGCGGTTCGTGATGCCGGCGGCGACGCCCGCGCTGCGCGAGCTGCTGCAGCCGCTCGTCGACGCGCATCCGCAACTCGCATTGACGATCACCGACGGCCGCTCGCAGGTTGCGATGACGGCTGCCGACGCGATCCTCGTGAAGAGCGGCACCGTCACGCTGGAAGCTGCGCTGCTGAAGAAGCCGATGGTGATCTCGTACAAGGTGCCCTGGCTGACCGGGCAGATCATGCGGCGGCAGGGCTACCTGCCGTATGTCGGCCTGCCGAACATCCTGGCCGGGCGCTTCGTCGTGCCCGAACTGCTGCAGCATTTCGCGACGCCTGAGGCGCTCGCCGATGCGACGCTCACGCAGTTGCGCGACGACGCGAACCGCCGCACGCTGACCGAAATCTTTACCGAAATGCATCTTTCGCTGCGGCAGAACACGGCCGCGAAGGCGGCCGAAGCGGTCGTGCGCGTGCTTGAACAACGCAAGGGGCGCGCATGACCGCAGTACGCACACCGCGTCGCCGCGCGTCGGCCGACGTGCAGGGCGGCTTCGATTTCAGCCGGCCCGACGAGATCGTCTGCGGCGTCGACGAGGCCGGGCGCGGCCCGCTCGCGGGGCCGGTGGTGGCCGCCGCGGTGATCCTCGATCCTGCACAGCCGATCGACGGGCTCGACGATTCGAAGGCGTTGTCCGCGAAGAAGCGCGAAGCGCTGTACGAGCTGATCGTCGCGCGTTCGCTCGCGTATTGCGTCGCGTCGGCGAGCGTCGATGAAATCGATACGCTGAACATCCTGCACGCGACGATGCTCGCGATGAAGCGGGCGGTCGAGGGCCTGTCGGTTCTGCCTACGCTCGCGCAGATCGACGGCAACCGCTGCCCGACGCTGACGGTGCGCGCCGAGGCGATCGTCAGTGGCGACGCGCTCGTGCCGAGCATCTCGGCTGCGTCGATCCTCGCGAAGGTGACGCGCGACCGCATGCTCGTCGACCTGCACGAACGCTTCCCGGTGTACGGCTTCAACGTGCATGCGGGCTACGGCACTGCGAAACACCTTGCCGCGCTGCGCGAGCACGGCCCGTGCGAAGCGCATCGGCGTACGTTCGCGCCGGTTCGCGCGGCACTTGATCTTGGGGCCTGTTCCCGCTAATAACGGGCTTGCGCTGGCCGCCAGAAGGGCCGAGCGCAAGGAATGGGACGCGGCGAATACCTGGCGTATTCGCAAGGAGCATGACGCCGCGATCGGCCCTTCTGGCGGCCAGCCCCTGGAAAGTTTTTTAGTTACGGGAACGTGCCTTGCCGGCCGCATTGCGGCGTCGCGCGTCGCTTGTTTGGCTCGGCCAAACGGCGCTCCTTGCTTCTTGCACTGCAGCCGGCAAGGCACGTTCGCAAGCCCGTTATTAGCGGGAACAGGCCCTTCAATGAAAAGCATTACTTCCCGCGACAACCCGCTGTACAAGCGCCTGAAGACGCTCGCGGGTTCGACGCCGCATCAGCGCCGCAGCGGCCAGGCGCTGCTCGAAGGCTTCCATCTCGCGAGCGCATACCTCGATACGGGTGCGACGCCCGAGCTGTGCGTGACGACCGAAGGCGCGCTCGGCCATGCCGAGGCGCAGGCGATCATCGCGCGCATCGATGCGCAGCGGATCGTCACACTGCCCGATGCGCTGTTCGGGCAGTTGTCGAACGTCGTCAGCGGCGTCGGTTTCCTGCTGCTCGTCGACCGGCCGGCGCAGCCGCTGCCGGAACGCGTGACGCACACGTCGGTCGTGCTCGACGGCGTGCAGGACGCCGGCAATGTCGGCTCGATCCTGCGGAGCGCGGCGGCTGCCGGCGTGCGCCATGTGTTCTGCGCGCCCGGTACGGCCTACGCATGGTCGTCGAAGGTGCTGCGCTCGGGCATGGGTGCGCATTTCCTGTTGTCGATCCACGAGGACGTCGCGGCCGACGCGCTTGCTGCGCGGCTCGACGTACCGGTCGCGCTGACCGATTCGCACGGCGCGCAGGCGGTCTACGATTGCAATCTGTCGGGGGCGGTCGCGTGGGTGTTCGGCAACGAAGGTGCAGGCGTATCGGCGTTCTGGCGCGATGCGGCTACGCATCGCGTGACGATTCCGCAGCCGGGCGGGATGGAGTCGCTGAATGTCGCCGCAGCGGCAGCGGTCTGCCTGTTCGAGCAGGTACGGCAGCAGCGGCGCGTGTGATGCCGGGGTGTGCGCCGTCGCACAATGAAAAAAGGCCGCGTTCGACGCGGCCTTTTTGTTTCCGGCAGTTCCGGCCGGGCAGGCGGCCGATGGCCGCCGGCGCGCAGGCGTTCAGTACGACTGCCGGTCGAGACGGATTTCCTGCAGGATCGTCGTCGCGATTTCCTCGATCGACTTGTGCGTCGACGACAGCCACTTGATCCCTTCGCGGCGCATCATCGCTTCGGCCTCGTTGATCTCGTAGCGGCAGTTTTCCGGCGCCGCGTACTTGCTGCCCGGACGGCGCTCGTTGCGGATCTCCGACAGGCGTTGCGGGTCGATCGACAGCCCGAACAGCTTCTCGCGGTGCGCGGAGAGCGCCGACGGCAGCTTGCCGCGTTCGAAGTCTTCCGGAATCAGCGGATAGTTCGCTGCCTTCACGCCGTACTGCATCGCGAGATACAGGCTCGTCGGCGTCTTGCCGCTGCGCGACACGCCGACGAGGATCACGTCGGCCTCCGACAGGTTGCGGTTCGACTGGCCGTCGTCGTGCGCGAGCGAGAAGTTGATCGCCTCGATCCGCGTCTTGTATTCCTCGGTGTCGGCGTTCTGGTGGCCGCGGCCCATCGCGTGGCTCGACTTGAGCTCCAGCTCCTGCTCGAGCGGCTCGACGAAGCGCTGGAACATGTCGAGCACGAGCGCGTTCGAGCGCTTGACGATGTCGTTGGACTCGCTGTCGACGAGCGTCGTGAACACGATCGCGCGGCGGCCGTCGTGCACGGCGGCCTCGTTGATCTTCTCGACGGTCGCATAGGCCTTGTCGAGCGAGTCGACGAACGGCACGCGTACGAGACGGAATTTCTGGTCGAACTGGGAGAGGATCGAGTGCGCGAAGGTTTCGGCAGTGATCCCGGTGCCGTCGGAGACGATGAAAACGGTAGGCAGCATGAATCTGGGCGTCGAACGTGAAGGGCGGTTGCGCGGGGCGGCTGGAGGTTCGCCTCCAGACGCAGTGACAAGGTCGCGCCACATCCGGCAGCCGGCACGGTAGAATAGCGGCAACCTGTTGGATAAGCAATTGCGGGGGCAGGGTGCGTACGGCGCCCGTGGCTTGGCCGCTCGATTCGAAAATTCCCGGCAAGTTTGGCGATTTGTCTGCAAATATCGCCCTTCTGCCGGGATTTTGCAAATCGGGTCGGAAGATTTCCGCCGCTGCGATTGTTTATCTAACAGGTTGCGCAAGACGCGCCGCGCCTTTTTGCAAGCGCCCGCGTCCAAGCCCACTTGCGCGATCGAGCATTTTTTTCACACTTAGGGGCTTGTATGACTAACGCAGCAAACGTCGCAAAGGACCAGGCGTATGTAATTCCGTTCGAGCAGTTGCGGATGACCGATGTGGAGATCGTCGGCGGCAAGAATGCGTCGCTCGGCGAGATGATCAGCCAGCTTTCCGAAGCAGGCGTTCGCGTGCCCACCGGTTTCGCCACGACCGCGCTCGCTTTCCGCGATTTCCTCAAGCACAACGACCTTACCGACCGCATCGCCAAACGTCTCGAGTCGCTCGACATCGACGACGTGAAGGCGCTCGCCGAAGCCGGTGCCGAAATCCGCAAGTGGATCGTCGACGCGCCGATGCAGGCGCGCCTCGAGCAGGAAATCCGTGCACAGTTCGAAATCCTGAAGAACGGCTCGCCGAGCGAGTTGTCGTTCGCCGTGCGCTCGTCCGCGACCGCGGAAGACCTGCCCGACGCGTCGTTCGCCGGCCAGCAGGAGTCGTACCTGAACGTCGTCGGCATCGACGACGTGCTCGACCGCATGAAGCACGTGTTCGCGTCGCTGTACAACGATCGCGCAATCTCGTACCGCGTGCACAAGGGCTTCACGCACGCCGAGGTCGCACTGTCGGCCGGCGTGCAGCGCATGGTCCGCTCGGACGTCGGCGCCGCCGGCGTGATGTTCACGATCGACACCGAATCGGGCTTCAAGGACGCCGTGTTCATCACGTCGAGCTACGGCCTGGGCGAAACCGTCGTGCAGGGCGCGGTGAACCCGGACGAGTTCTACGTGTTCAAGACGACGCTCGCCCAGGACAAGTACCCGATCATCCGCCGCTCGATCGGCTCGAAGCTGATCAAGATGGAATTCACGCAGCCGGGCGAGCCGGGCCGCGTGAAGACGGTCGACGTGCCGCACGAGCAGCGCAACCGCTACTCGATCACCGACGAGGACGTGATCGAGCTGGCGAAGTACGCGGTCATCATCGAGAAGCACTACCAGCGTCCGATGGACATCGAGTGGGGCAAGGACGGCCGCGACGGCAAGATCTTCATCCTGCAGGCGCGCCCGGAAACGGTGAAGAGCCAGGCGAGCGGCAAGGCCGAGCAGCGCTTCAAGCTGAAGGGCCAGTCGCAGGTGCTGGCGACGGGCCGTGCGATCGGCCAGAAGATCGGTGCGGGCCCCGTGCGCGTGATCCAGGATCCGTCGGAAATGGAACGCGTGCAGCCGGGCGACGTGCTGGTTGCCGACATGACCGACCCGAACTGGGAGCCGGTGATGAAGCGCGCGGCCGCGATCGTCACGAACCGTGGCGGCCGGACCTGCCACGCGGCGATCATCGCGCGTGAGCTCGGCGTGCCGGCGGTGGTCGGCTGCGGCGACGCGACCGACATTCTGAAGGACGGCGCGCTCGTCACCGTGTCGTGCGCGGAAGGCGACGAAGGCAAGATCTACGACGGGCTGCTCGAGACGGAAGTCACGGAAGTGCAGCGCGGCGAACTGCCGGAAATCCCGGTCAAGATCATGATGAACGTCGGCAACCCGCAGCTCGCGTTCGACTTCTCGCAACTGCCGAACGGCGGCGTGGGCCTTGCGCGTCTCGAGTTCATCATCAACAACAACATCGGCGTTCACCCGAAGGCGATTCTCGAGTACCCGAACATCGACCAGGACCTGAAGAAGGCTGTCGAGAGCGTCGCGCGCGGTCACGCGTCGCCGCGCCAGTTCTACGTCGACAAGCTGACGGAAGGCGTCGCGACGATCGCTGCGGCGTTCTATCCGAAGCCCGTGATCGTGCGTCTGTCCGACTTCAAGTCGAACGAGTACAAGAAGCTGATCGGCGGTTCGCGTTACGAGCCGGACGAGGAAAACCCGATGCTGGGCTTCCGCGGCGCGTCGCGCTACATCGCTGAAGACTTCGCCCAGGCGTTCGAGATGGAGTGCCGTGCGCTGAAGCGTGTGCGCGACGAGATGGGCCTGACCAACGTCGAGATCATGGTGCCGTTCGTGCGTACCGTGAAGCAGGCGGAGCGTGTCGTCGGCCTGCTCGAGAAGTTCGGCCTGAAGCGCGGCGAAAACGGCCTGCGCCTCGTGATGATGTGCGAAGTCCCGACCAACGCGATCCTCGCCGAAGAGTTCCTGCAGCACTTCGACGGTTTCTCGATCGGCTCGAACGACCTCACGCAGCTCACGCTCGGCCTCGACCGCGACTCGGGCATGGAGCTGCTGGCCGTCGACTTCGACGAGCGCGACCCGGCCGTCAAGTTCCTGCTGAAGCGCGCGATCGACACCTGCCTCCGGATGGGCAAGTACGTCGGTATCTGCGGCCAAGGCCCGTCCGATCACCCGGACTTCGCGCAATGGCTGACCGACGAAGGCATCGTGTCGATCTCGCTGAACCCCGACACGATCATCGATACGTGGCAGGCGCTGGCCGCCAACCGGAAGTAACGGTCGGTGATGCTGCTTCGGCGAAAGCGCGGTGCCGCCGCGTTTTCGTTGAAGGCAAAATGCAAGGTTCGTGTTATAAACACCCCGGTACGCACCGGGGTGTTTTTGTTTGTCGGTACGCAAGGTGCCGATCCGGGCGTGCCGGTCGCCTCCGCTCGCGGCAACGAATATAGTGAGTATCGGGGGCGTTTTTCTGGAGGCCAAAATGATGTCGGGGCATCTGTTCTGGTGGGTCGCGGTGGGCGTGCTGGTCGTGGCCGAACTGCTGACGGGCACGTTCTACCTGCTGATGATCGCGCTTGGCTTTCTCGCCGGCGGCTTGCTGCAACTGGCCGGTTTCGCGCCGCATGTGCAGTTCGGCGCGGCGGCCGCAGTCGCGATCGTCGCGATGATCGTGCTGCGCCGCTCGGGGCTCGGCCGCAAGCAGAAGCGCGACACGTCGACGAATCCCGACGTCAATCTCGACATCGGCTCGACCGTCACGGTCGACGCGTGGCGTGACGGCCGCGCGCGCGTGCAGTATCGCGGCGCCGACTGGGACGTCGAGCTCGCGAACGGCGAACGCGACGATGCGCGCGTATATCAGGTAAGCGCCGTGCGCGGCAACTGTCTCGTGGTTGTGGCGAAACCCGCGGGCTGATCGTCCGCTGATACAACAAGGAGGGAACACTTCATGGATTCGCTGATCATCTGGGTCGTCCTGCTCGTCATCGCCATCGTGATCGTGTCGAAGACGGTGAAGATCGTGCCGCAGCAGCATGCGTGGGTGCTCGAGCGCTTCGGTCGCTATCACGCGACGCTGTCGCCCGGTCTCAATATCGTGCTGCCGTTCGTCGATCGCATCGCGTATCGCCACGTGCTGAAGGAAATTCCGCTCGACGTGCCGAGCCAGATCTGTATCACGCGCGACAACACGCAGCTGCAGGTCGACGGCGTGCTGTATTTCCAGGTGATGGACCCGATGAAGGCGTCGTACGGGTCGAGCAACTTCGTGCTCGCGATCACGCAGCTGTCGCAGACGATGCTGCGTTCGGTGATCGGCAAGCTCGAGCTCGACAAGACCTTCGAGGAGCGTGACTTCATCAACCACAGCATCGTGTCGGCGCTGGATGAGGCGGCCGCGAACTGGGGCGTGAAGGTGCTGCGCTACGAGATCAAGGACCTGACGCCGCCGAAGGAAATCCTGCACGCGATGCAGGCGCAGATCACCGCGGAGCGCGAAAAGCGCGCGCTGATCGCCGCATCCGAAGGCCGCAAGCAGGAGCAGATCAACCTCGCGTCGGGCGCGCGCGAAGCCGCGATCCAGAAATCCGAGGGCGAGCGGCAGGCCGCGATCAACCAGGCGCAGGGCGAGGCCGCGGCAATTCTCGCGGTGGCCGAGGCGAACGCGCAGGCGATCCAGAAGATCGCGAGCGCGATCCAGTCGCAAGGCGGGATGGATGCGGTGAACCTGAAGGTCGCCGAGCAGTACGTCGGCGCGTTCTCGAATCTCGCGAAGCAGGGCAACACGCTGATCGTGCCGTCGAACCTGTCGGATCTCGGCAGTGCGATCGCGTCGGCGATGTCGATCGTCAAAAACGCTTCACCGGCCGCGGGCGGGAAGGGCTGAGCCGGAAATGCCCGATGCGCGGGCGGCCGCCGCATGCGATTGGCATGCGGCGAATCGTCGCGCAGCCGGGCCGGTTCGAGCGAAGTTCATGGGGCGTTGCCGGCGCATGCGTTCTGTCGAACGGGCAGCGTCGCGTGTGGAATTCCGCCGGCAGCCCGGCCTCCGCGACTCACACCGTACAAAGCAACACGGCCCGCTTCGAGCGGGCCGTATCGTTTGTGATGCGATTCACGCGCGTCAGGTGCCGGCGCGCATGATGCGCGCCTTTTCGCGTTCCCAGTCGCGCTTCTTCTCCGTTTCGCGCTTGTCGTGCAGCTTCTTGCCCTTCGCGAGCGCGATGTCGCACTTCACGCGACCGCCCTTGTAGTGGAAGTTCAGCGGCACGAGCGTGTACCCGCGCTGCTCGACCTTGCCGATCAGTTTCTTGATTTCCTCACGGTGCAGCAGCAGCTTGCGCGTGCGAACCGGGTCGGGGGTGATGTGCGTCGAGGCTTCGGGCAGCGGGCTGATATGGGTGCCGATCAGGAAGATCTCGGCGTTCTTCACCACGACGTAGCCTTCCTTGATCTGGCCGCGCCCGGCGCGCAGCGCCTTGACTTCCCAGCCCTCAAGCACGAGCCCCGCTTCGTAGCGTTCCTCGATGTGATAATCGAAGTGCGCTTTCCTGTTGTCGATGATGCTCATGAAAGGATCGGGCCAACTCGTTTAAAATCACGATTTTAGCAAAGCAGGGCGGGAATCGCCCGGCTTGCGTTCTCACCTTCAGCGATGCCGCGCGATTTATGGCAGATGTCCAGAAAACCGTATTGATCCGCCATTCGGCGGAACAGATGTTCGACCTCGTCACCGACGTGGCCGATTACCCCAATTTCCTGCCCTGGTGCGGCGGCGTCGAGGTTCGCCGTCAGGACGAGAGCGGGATGGAAGCGCGCATCGACATCAACTTCAAGGGCATCAAGCAGCATTTCGCAACGCGCAACACGCAACAGCGCCCAACGCGGATCGACATGGAGTTCACGGACGGCCCGTTCAAGAAGTTCACCGGTTCGTGGCGCTTCACCGCGCTGCGCGCCGATGCGTGCAAGATCGAATTCGCGCTGCACTACGAGTTTTCGAGCATCCTGCTCGAAAAGATCATCGGGCCGGTGTTCAGCCATATCGCGAACACGTTCGTCGATTCGTTCGTGAAGCGCGCGGACCAGCGCTACGGGAAGGGGTGACGCGATGCTGTCGATCGAAGTCTGCTATGCGTTGCCGGACCGTCAGACACTGATTCCGCTGTCGCTGCCCGAAGGGGCGACCGTTCGCTCCGCGATCGACGCGAGCGGCGTGCTCGCGCTGCATCCGGAGATCGATCTCGCGCATGCGAAGACGGGCGTGTACGGCAAGCTCGCGCCGCTCGACGCAACGCTCGTCGATCACGATCGTGTCGAAATCTACCGCCCGTTGATCGTCGATCCGAAACTGGCGCGCCAGCGGCGCGTCGACAAGTCCCGCCGCGACGGCTCCATCGAGGGCCGCAAGTGGATGCACAAGGATGCGCGCTGACGCGCGCGGTTCTGCGTCTCTCGCCCCGATTCGTCTGATCAAACGCCGCGGCGCTCAGTGGGCCGCGGCGTTTGCTTTTGCCGGTGTGCCGCCCGAGGTATTGCCGCCGGCGGGCGTATCGCCGTGCTGTCGCACCGACCCGTACACGCCGGCGAGCAGCAGCACGAGCGCGGCGATTTCGAGCACGTGCGGCATCCGCTGGTCGTAGACGAACGCGTAAAGCATCGCGAACACGGTTTCGAACACGATCAGCTGGCCCGACAGCGTGAGCGGCAACCGCTTCGACGCCGCATTCCACAACCCGTTGCCGAGCCACGACGCACCGATCGCGAGCACGAGGTTCAGCAGCCAGAACAACTGCCAGCGCGACGCCGGGACGGCCGCCTGCACCGTGCCGGCCGGCAGCGCGAGGATCGCGATCCAGCAAAGTCCGCCGATCAGGCCGGTCACGACACCCCACAGCACCGACCATTCGTTACCGCCGAAATGATGATGGCGCTGCAGGTAGCGCGTGTTCGCGACTGCGTACCAGGTCCAGCTCGCAAGCGCGCCGGCCGCGCACGCGATGCCCGCGAGCTTCTGGCCGAGCGTCGTCGCGTGCGCGGCCTCGGACGTGAAGAGATCGACGTTGATGCAGACGATGCCTGCGATCACCAGCGCGAGCGGGGCGGCGAGCCGCCGCAATGGCACCGCGCCGTGGTCGCCGAGGCCGGCCAGCGTGACGGTGACGGGCAATACACCGACGATCAGCGAGCTGGGCGCGATGCCGATCAGGTGCACGGCGCCGGACAGCAGCATGTAGTACGCGACGTTGCCGACGACGGCGAGCTTCACGAGCGCGACGAGATCTTCGCGGGTGAGCCGCGCGAGCAGCGAGCGGGCGGCCGGCAGCGCGGCCGCGAGCGACACGAGGCCGTACATCGCGTAGCGGCCGACGCTCAGCAGCAGCGGCGAGAAGTCGGTCAGCAGCCGAGGAACGAGAAACACCATGCCCCACAGGGCACCTGCCAGGACACCATAGACCACACCGCGCTGCATCGACTGCTCCGAACACATGACTGACGTGCGCGCATCTTAGCGACGCCGGCGCAGCGGCGTCTTGTTCATTCCTGCACTCGGGGTATGACGGGGCTTGGGCGTGCCCCGCGACAATCGGGAGCGGTTGCGATCCGCTCCTGATTGTCGCGGTGTCGAGGGTTCGCCGCCGAGGGGCGGCGGGGATCGGACGTCGGTGCGAATCAGCCGTCGGCAGGATCGGGCGCCGCACCGGCGCCGTCGCTCGATGCGCGCGCCGGCCGTCTCACGGCGCGCAGCTTGCCGCTGTTGCCGCCGCCGCAGTAGAAGCGGTCGCGGCCGTCGGATTCGAGCCCCGACACGCCGACGCCGGGCGGCATGTCGACCTGCTCCAGCACCTGTCCCGTGCGCGGATCGATATGCCGCAGTTCGCTCTGGTCGGCTTCCCAGGTGCCGTGCCACAGCTCGCCGTCGACCCAGGTGACGCCGGTGACGAACCGGTTCGATTCGATCGTGCGCAGCACGGCGCCCGATTGCGGATCCACCTGATGAATCTTGCGTTCGCGGTACTGGCCGACCCACAGCGTGCCTTCGGCCCAGGCGAGCCCCGAGTCGGCGCCGCCGCCGGGGGCGGGAATCGTCGCGAGCACGCGGCCCGATTCCGGGTCGATCTTCTCGATGCGGTCCTCGACGATCTGGAACAGGTGGTGGCCGTCGAACGCCGTGCCTGCATGCGCGGCGACGTCGAGCGCACGCACGGTCGTGCCGCTGTCCGGATCGAGCGCATTCAACTTGTCGCCGGACGCGTACCACACGTGCTGCCCGTCGAACGTGACGCCGTGTACGCCGTCGACGCCCGGGAACGGGCCGTATTCGCGAATGATGTCTGCGTTGGAGCGCTTCATGTTCGTTACCTCGTCGTTCGATGAGCCCATCCTAATCGCCCGGCAGCGGAGCGGGGAGTAACAAGGTCGTCGCGAATCCGGGTAGCGGCGGCGTCATCCAGCGGCGCGCGCGGCCGAGACCGAGCGCCTGCACCTTGTCCGCTTCGGCGAGCGCGTCGAGCGCGCGCTGCACGGTGCGCTGGCTCGCGCCGAGCGCGAGCGCCAGCGCGGAACTCGACCACGCCTCACCATCGGCGAGGAGCGCGAGCACGGCCGCGTGGCGATCGTCGACCGGGCGCGCGAGCACGACGGTCTCGCGTACGCCGAGCGGCTCGAGCGCGAAACCGCGCGGCGTCGCGGTGACGTTCGCGAGCGGCCGCAGCACCGCGCGCAGCCGGCCGATCTCGACGCGCAGGCGCGCGCGATGCGATTCGTCCGCATGTTTCGCGCGGAACGCGGCGGCGACGAGCGCGTTTCTCGATACGTCGGCTGGCCATGCCTCGCCGAGCGCGCGGGCGAGCACGAACAGCACGGGGCGACGCGCGAGCGACACGGTCGTGCGCGCGTCGCGCACGGTGTGGCGGCACGCGTCGACGACGAGCGCGTTCGACTCCAGCAGCGTTTCGACTTCGTCGAGCGGCACAAGCCGCGACGTGCCACGCACGATGAGTCGCGCAGCCGGCGCATCGAGCACGCGCGATGCGGTGTCGACTTCGGCTGTCAGCGCGGCGATGCCGGCGTCGCGGGCGGCCGCATGCGCGCGGGCGAGCGCCGCGCGGGCTGCGTGCGCGCGGATGCGGCGCATCGCGATGCCGGCCGAGATCAGTTCATGGGCGGCGCGCGATGCGGCCGGCAGCGGCGACGGATCGAGGTTCGCGAGCATTCGTTCGGCATCGTCGATGTGGCCGATCAGCAGCAGCCGGCGCACGCCGAGATAGCGCGCATGCGCGGCGTTCGCGCGGTCGCCGTGCGCGTCGAGCGTCGCGCATGCGGTGTCGAGCGCGCGTGTCGGCCAGTGGAGGTCGCGCGACGCGAGTGCGATCTCGGCTTCGGCGACGACACAGCGCGCACGCGCCACGGCTTCCTTCGCGCCGAATGCGCGTGCGGCGCCGCGCACGAGTGCGCGCGCGCGTTCGAAATCGCCGAGCTGCGCCATGGCGATCCCGCGCAGCGCGAGCGCCGGCGCGTCGTCCCGCAGCGCGACGCGGTTCAGCGCGCCGAGCGCGTCACCGGCCGCGAGCGCGCGTGCGGCTGCGGTAATCAGCGAATCCATCCGAATCCCGACACACTTGTCACTCCCTCCGGTCCGATGCCCGGCACTAATCTAGCACCACGCACACGGCCCTGTATGCCGTGCCCGGATATCCATCGAAAGGAGGAACCCGCAATGACGATCCATCTCACCGGAACACGCGACGAATGGCTGGCCGAGCGCCGCGCGCTGCTCGATGCCGAAAAGGCGCTGACGCGGCAAAGCGACGAACTCGCGCGGCGGCGCCAGGCGCTGCCGTGGGTGCGCGTCGACAAGACCTACCGGTTCGATACCGAAGACGGGCAGGCGACGCTCGACGACCTGTTTCGCGGCCGTTCGCAACTGCTCGTCTATCACTTCATGTTCGGCCCCGACTACAAGGCCGGCTGCCCGTCGTGCTCGGCGCTCGCGGACGGTTTCGACGGTTTCGCCGTGCACCTGGCGAACCACGACGTGACGCTCGCGGCCGTGTCGCGCGCGCCGCTCGCGAAGCTGCTCGCCTACCGGCAGCGGATGGGGTGGCGCTTTCCGTGGGCGTCGTCGGTCGGCAGCGATTTCAATTTCGACTTCAATGTGTCGTTCACCGAAACGCAGCAGCGCGCGGGCGACGTCGAATACAACTATGCGCGGGCCGGCCACGCGATGGACATGGACCCGCCGCCGGCGCCCGTCGCGCAGTTCGCGGCGACGTGCGGCACCGATGCGGTCACGTACTCGCTCGACCGGCCGGGCATGAGCGCGTTCGTGCGCGACGACGGTGTCGTCTATCACACGTACTCGACCTATGCGCGCGGGCTCGACGGGCTGTGGGGGATGTACCAGTGGCTCGATCGCGCGCCGCGCGGGCGCAATGAGGCGGGCCCCTGGTGGCGTCGTCACGACGAGTACGCGCGCGGCTGAGCGCGGGCGGCGGACGGGAGCGCGGGATGACACGGCCGGCAACCGGCAATACGGGCCCCGATCCGCGGGCATTCGCGGCGGCGTTCGTGGCCGTGTTCGCCGCGGCCGCGATGGCGACCCTGGCGCAGCACGCGTCGATGGACGCGATGGGTGGCGAACCGATGCCCGGCGGCTGGACGACGTCCGCCGCGTGGCTGCGGCCGTGCGGATGGGGGGCCGGACGCGCGTTCGCCGCGTTTGCCGGCATGTGGGGCGCGATGACGGTGACGATGATGCTGCCGGTGCTGGCGCCCACGCTCTGGCGATACCGGCAGGGCATCGGCCCGCTGGCCTCGGCACGCCCGGCCTGGCTCGTCGTCATCGCGGGCGCCGGGTATTTCGCGGTATGGATGGCGTTCGGCGCGCTGGCGTTTCCAGCCGGCACCGCGCTGGCGGCTGCCGCGGCACGGCTGCCGGTGCTCGCCCGTGCGGTGCCGTTTGCGGCGGGCGCGGTCGTGGCCGGCGCCGGCGTGCTGCAATTCTCGGCGTGGAAGGTGCGGCGGCTGGCGTGTTGCCGGCATGCGGCGACGGATGCGCGCATGTCGCGAGCGGATGCCGGGGCCGCATGGCGGTATGGCGTGCGCGCCGCGATGCACTGCAGCGCCTGTTGCGGGAACCTGATGGCGATCTCGCTGGCGGCCGGCGTGATGGATCTGCGCGTGATGGCCGCCGTGACGGTCGCGATTGCCGCGGAGCGCCTCGTGCCGGCCGGCGAGCGTGTAGCGCGGATGACCGGCTGCATCGTGATCGGGGGCGGCATCGCGATGCTCGCGCACGCAGCGGGGCTGCCGTAAGACCGGGGGGCTGATCCGGCCCGTTGCCGGGCTGCCCGACGGGCGGCCGTCACGGCCGTGTGGCCCGTCCGCGACAGTCTTGCACGCCGGGGCGCGGCCCGTTGCGCGATTGGCCCGATGCGGCGGTGAAACGAAAGGCGATCGAAAACGAACCGAACGGCGATCCGAACGATTCGGCCCCCGACCGCCGGAAAACGGCTAAGCCGTTGTTCGTGTTGTGAAAATTCGCAGCGCTTCGCGTATAATTCGCTTTTGCGCCCATAGGATTTGCCATGCGTCTGATCCAAAAAGCACTCACTTTCGATGATGTGCTCCTCGTTCCCGCCTTCTCCGACGTTCTGCCGCGCGACACCAGCCTCAAGACCAAGCTGACCCGCAACATCTCCCTGAACATGCCGCTCGTATCCGCCGCCATGGATACGGTCACCGAAGGTCGACTCGCGATCGCGATGGCGCAGCAGGGTGGTGTCGGCATCGTCCACAAAAACCTCACGCCGGCCGAACAGGCCCGCGAGGTCGCGAAGGTCAAGCGTTTCGAATCCGGCGTCGTCCGCGATCCGATCACGGTGCCGCCGCAAATGAAGGTGCGCGACGTGATCGCGCTGTCGCGCCAGCATGGCATCTCGGGCTTCCCGGTCGTCGAAGGCCCGCAGCTCGTCGGCATCGTCACGAACCGCGACCTGCGTTTCGAAACGCGTCTCGATGAGCCGGTCAAGTCGATCATGACGCCGCGCGATCGCCTCGTCACGGTCAAGGAAGGCACGCCGCTCGCCGAAGCGAAGGCGCTGATGCACAGCCACCGCCTCGAGCGCGTGCTGGTCGTCAACGACGCGTTCGAACTGCGCGGCCTGATGACCGTCAAGGACATCACGAAGCAGACCGAGCACCCGGACGCGTGCAAGGACGAACACGGCAAGCTGCGCGCAGGCGCGGCCGTCGGCGTCGGCGCCGACAACGAAGAGCGCGTCGAGCTGCTGGTGCAGGCCGGCGTCGACGTGATCGTCGTCGATACCGCGCACGGCCACAGCAAGGGCGTGCTCGAGCGCGTGCGCTGGGTCAAGCAGAACTTCCCGCACGTCGAAGTGATCGGCGGCAACATCGCGACGGCTGCCGCCGCGAAGGCGCTCGTCGAATACGGCGCGGACGCGGTCAAGGTCGGTATCGGCCCGGGCTCGATCTGCACGACGCGGATCGTCGCCGGTGTCGGCGTACCGCAGATCAGCGCGATCGCGAACGTGGCCGAAGCGCTGAAGGGCACGGGCGTGCCGTGCATCGCCGACGGCGGCGTGCGCTTCTCGGGCGACGTGTCGAAGGCCCTCGCGGCCGGCGCGAACGCGGTGATGATGGGCAGCATGTTCGCGGGCACCGAAGAGGCGCCGGGCGACGTGTTCCTGTACCAGGGCCGCCAGTACAAGTCGTACCGCGGCATGGGTTCGGTCGGTGCGATGAAGGACGGCGCAGCAGACCGCTATTTCCAGGACAACTCGGCGAACATCGACAAGCTCGTGCCGGAAGGCATCGAAGGCCGTGTCGCCTACAAGGGCTCGGTCAACGCGATCCTGTTCCAGCTGGTCGGCGGCGTGCGCGCCAGCATGGGCTACTGCGGCTGCCGGTCGATCGACGAGCTGCACGAGAAGGCCGAATTCGTCCAGATCACCGCTGCGGGCATGCGCGAGTCGCACGTGCACGACGTGCAGATCACGAAGGAAGCACCGAACTATCACGTGGACTGATCGCCGATGAAACCGCTGCTGCGAGCCGTGCTGATCATCGATGCCGTACTCCTGCTGGCGTTCGGCGTGCTGTTCGTGCTGACGCCCTGGCAGTCGCTCTTCAACGCGCTGCAGCTTGCGAACGTCCAGCCGGCGATGCTCGGCCAGGCGTTCGGCATCGCGCTGCTCGGGCTCGCGTGGCTCGCGTTTCATGCGGCGTTCAACGGCGATCTCACGGCGCCCGTCGCGCGTGCGGTCGGCCATGTGAACTGGCTGACCGGCGTGCTGACGATCGTGTGGTCGATCGGCACGGGCAGCGGCCCCGCGCTCGCGGCCGCCGGCAGGGTGCTGTCGGCCGTGGCCGGCGTCGCGCTGATCGTGCTCGGGCTCGGCGGCGTGCGGCTCGCATCGGCCGTGCGCCGGCGCGAGAAGGCGCAAGCGCTCGAGGCGCGCGCGCCTGCGCAGCGTCCGGCCGAGCCGGCGATGGCGCCGGCGGCGTCGCCCGCCCCGCAGCGTGTCGAACCCGTCGCCAGCCGTCCCGCGGCGGCAACCGCGCCGGCTTCGGCCAGATCCGATCAATCGTCAGGCACCGTCGCACTCGACGAGCGCCCGCCGATGCAGGATTGACCGGTCATGCGTCGCGCGTGCCGCCTGCCGCCCGACGCCGCCGTCCATGCTTTTGACGCAGCGCATGACAATGCGCTGCTTTTCTTATTCTCTTCATCCCGTCCGCAGCCATGCACGACAAAATCCTGATTCTCGACTTCGGTTCGCAAGTCACCCAACTGATCGCGCGCCGCGTGCGTGAAGCGCACGTCTACTGCGAAATCCATCCGAACGACGTGTCCGACGAATTCGTCCGCGAATTCGCGCCGAAGGCGGTGATCCTGTCGGGCAGCCACGCGAGCACGTACGAAGACCACCAGCTGCGCGCGCCGCAGGCCGTGTGGGATCTCGGCGTGCCGGTGCTCGGTATCTGCTACGGCATGCAGACGATGGCCGTGCAGCTCGGCGGCAAGGTCGAGTGGAGCGACCAGCGCGAATTCGGTTATGCGGAAATGCGCGCGCACGGCCATACGCGCCTGCTCGACGGCATCGAGGATTTCACGACGGCCGAAGGCCACGGGATGCTGAAGGTCTGGATGAGCCACGGCGACAAGGTCACCGAGCTGCCGCCGGGCTTCCAGCTGCTGGCGTCGACGCCGAGCTGCCCGATCGCCGGCATGGCCGACGAAGCGCGCGGCTACTACGCGGTGCAGTTCCATCCGGAAGTCACGCACACGGTGAAGGGCCGCCAGATCATCGAGCGCTTCGTGCTGCAGATCGCCGGTGCGAAGCCCGACTGGATCATGCGCAACCACATCGAGGAAGCCGTCGCGAAGATTCGCGAGCAGGTGGGTGACGAGGAAGTGATTCTCGGCCTGTCGGGCGGCGTCGATTCGAGCGTCGCGGCCGCGCTGATCCATCGCGCGATCGGCGACCAGCTGACCTGCGTGTTCGTCGACCACGGCCTGCTGCGCCTGAACGAAGGCAAGATGGTGCTCGACATGTTCGAGGGCCGCCTGCATGCGAAGGTCGTGCACGTCGACGCGGCCGATCAGTTCCTCGGCCACCTGGCCGGCGTGACCGACCCGGAAGCGAAGCGCAAGATCATCGGCCGCGAGTTCGTCGAGGTGTTCCAGGCCGAAGCGAAGAAGCTGTCGAAGGCGAAGTGGCTCGCGCAGGGCACGATCTATCCGGACGTGGTCGAATCGGGCGGCACGAAGACGAAGAAGGCGACGACGATCAAGAGCCACCACAACGTCGGCGGCCTGCCGGAAACGTTGGGCCTGAAGCTGCTCGAACCGCTGCGCGACCTGTTCAAGGACGAAGTGCGCGAACTGGGCGTGGCGCTCGGCCTGCCGCCGGAGATGGTGTACCGCCATCCGTTCCCGGGCCCGGGCCTGGGCGTGCGGATTCTCGGCGAAGTGAAGCGCGAGTTCGCGGACCTGCTGCGCCGCGCGGACGCGATCTTCATCGAGGAACTGCGCAACACGACCGCGACCGCGCAGGATGCGGCCGCGGGCCTGTGCGGCGAGGCCGACGTCGGCAAGACCTGGTACGACCTGACGAGCCAGGCGTTCGCGGTGTTCCTGCCGGTCAAGTCGGTGGGCGTGATGGGCGATGGCCGCACGTACGACTACGTGACGTCGCTGCGCGCGGTGCAGACGACCGACTTCATGACCGCGCACTGGGCGCACCTGCCGTACGCGCTGCTCGGTCGTGCGTCGAACCGGATCATCAACGAAGTGCGCGGGATCAACCGGGTGGTGTACGACATCTCGGGCAAGCCGCCGGCGACGATCGAGTGGGAGTGAATTGACGTCCTTCGGGGACTATCGCCAGCTATCGAAACACTACCGTAACGTGTTGATTTAAAAAATGCGTCGCGGTAGTTATCGATGGCTATCGTCGGCCGGCAGAACTGGCTCGCGGTAGCGCTGGCGGTAAGAACCGAAGGCCGGATCGAGACCCTCTCGTTCACTATCCAGACCAAAGCCGTCTTTGACGGTAAAAGTCTTTTCGGGAAAGCTGGTTTCATGCGGTTTTCCGAGCATCAGCAGTCTCCTGGGTTCTGACGGTAAAAGCCGTCACGAACCGGAGAAAAGCCTCGATACTCACCGACACAGCAGGCAAGCTGGCTGCGGCATTGTCGAGGCAGCATCCCCGCGATCGCTTTGATGTCGTTTGTTGCTGAAAGACGAGCGGGCAGGCGAGATGCTCCAGCGGACCTTTCTTGTCTACCTAACGGGCAGCACCAGGCCTGCCTGGAAAATGCCGGCGCCTCGCGAGCCCGAGGATTTTGCAGCGACCTTCGAAGCGCACTTCCGGGACATGACGGCCGAACCTATCGAAGTCGGCGTCTTGCCGGACATCCATGAGCGCGTGAGGCGTTCATTTTCGCGGTCCGGTCGGCAATATGCTTGCGAATACACCTGCCACCCAGTCAACGAAGCTACGGATCCTCGGCGAGCGTGTCGTGTCCTGCAAATAGACGACGGACACCGGCATATGTTTCGGCTCCAACCCGCTCAAGACTTCGATTAGCTCACCTTTGGCCAGGTGAGGCTCGGCCATGAAACGGGGGCCATAATCAACCCTAGGCCATGTAGCCCGCATTGCAAATAGGCGTCGGCATCGTTGACTGCGACGCTATCGATCAGGTCGAGGGCTCGAGACTCACCGTCAATCTCAAGGGTCCAATCGACTTGGCGGCCTGTCTGGGTTGAAAAATAACGAACGCCTTGATGGCGCGATAGGTCAGCCAGCGTCTGGGGAGGAGGGTTCTTCGCGAAATAGTTGGGCGAGCCGCAGATGACGAATTCGAAGCTGCCCAGTTGACGTGCGATCAGCGAGGAATCTTCAAGCCTGCCAACGCGAATCGCGAGATCAACGGCGTCCTGGATGAGATCCACTGGACGGTCGCTCATCCCGATGGAGAGCTGAATGTCAGGGTAGGCATCGCGAAACTTGGGAAGGTTGGGAATGAGTATGCGATAACCCACGGATGGTGGAACGTCGATTCTTAATCGTCCTTGCGGACGATTAACGCGATCATGAAATAGCGCCTCGGCCTCATCGAGTTCCGCGAGGACACGTGTACAAACCTTATAGTAAGTAGCACCGTCCTGCGTCAAACTTGAACTGCGGGTTGTGCGATTGAGTAGTCGTACTCCAAGCGTCTTTTCAAGATCCTTGACTGCGAGTGTGACGGTCGCTGCCGGTATCCCGAGACTCTCTGCGGCACCGCTGAAATTCCCGGTGTCCACGATCTGCACAAATATCCTCATGGCCCGTAGGCGATCCATTCTGCCTCCAGTTTTAGCAATTTGCTGCATCGAGCAGATCAACTGATCGGCATTATTGCACGAGGCGTTCCACGGGTTTCCAGGCAACGAAGTGTGTGCCTCAACAGCAGGCACTCGCGGCATGCCGGTACAGGGGTGTGCTATGCCCCCAGACGACACGAAAGGGGTTTGTCCTCGACGGTAGAGTCACGACTCAATAGTCACCGTTATTTGCGATCCCTGAATTCAGAAAATAGGAATGGCGCATTCTTAATCGTACGGGTCGTTGAGAGAATGGCCAAAGTTTGATGGCATGGTTGTTTCGGTATGGGAATAACCAGTTGCGTGTTCAACAACGACGAAATGACAGGTGAAAAATGGGAAGGCTCGAAGGAAAGGTGGCGGTGGTGACCGGTGCCAATAGTGGTATTGGTCTGGCAATCGCGAAGCGATTCGCACAGGAAGGTGCACGTTTATTCATTACCGGTCGCCGTGAGACGGAATTGAACTCCGCCCTTGAGGAGATCGGAGGAAACACGGTAGCAGTGCAGGGCGACGTATCAAAGCTGGCTGATATCGACCGACTTTATCAAGTTGTACGTGAGCAAGCGGGCGCAATCGATATCGTCGTCGCCAACGCAGGCGTTGCCGAGTTCGTACCTCTCGAGCATGTGACGGAAGAACACTACGAGCACCTGTTCTCGATCAATGTGAAGGGCGCGCTATTCACGGTGCAGAAAGCACTCCCGTTGTTGCGTGAAGGCGCTTCCATTGTCATGACGGGTTCCAATGCCGCGGACAAAGGCACGCCTGCCTTTAGTGTGTACGCCGGGTCGAAGGCCGCGATTCGTAGTTTCGTGCGCGGCTGGGCGCATGAACTCGGGCCGCGCCGCATTCGGGCCAATGTGCTGATGGTGGGTCCGATTGCGACGCCTGGATGGAATCATTTTGCAGAAACGCCGGAACAACTGAAGGAAATCCAGGACTTTGTCGCGTCGGGATCTCCGTTTCAGCGAATGGGGCGACCTGACGAGGTCGCTGACACCGCGCTATTTCTCGCCTCCGATGAAAGCAGCTACGTAACGGGTAGCGCCTTGTACGTTGACGGAGGAACCGCTCAGATTTAAGCGTGGCGGCCTCTCCTTCTCAAGGATGAGGCAGCTGCCGAGCGGTCGTGCCGAATCAGCGTTGGGTCCCGCTTGTGTCGCTGCGCATCGGTTGATGTCGCCACAGGTCTCAAGCGTGTAGCGGGTTCGGTTCGTCTGCTGCCCCGACGCTGGTCTGGACAAAAAAAGGCTTGGCGATTGCCAAGCCGTTTTGCGTTAACGCATCGTAGGGATCAGGAAGCGTCGCGCCTCCGTTCGAGATCGGAGGCTCACGCGTGCGCGTGTACGAGCGAGCGCAGATACATCGGCACCTTCGCCTTGCTCGTTGTCTGGACCTTTGCCATCAGCGCGTGATCGATCCGGTCCAGTCCGTAATTCCGGGCAATGTCGTGCTGCAACCGGCACCACAGATGGCTGGCCATCTCGGCGTCGACCATCGCACGGTGCGCGCGCCCCGATTGCGGCAACCGCAGCATCTCTGCGAGGCTCGACAGGCGGTGACTTCGCGCGTCCGGGTAGATGCGTCGCGCCACGAGCATCGTGCAGGCAAAGGAATGCTCGGCCGACATGTCGAGAAGCCCGAGCTCCGACTGCCAGAACCGCTTGTCGAAACCGGCGTTGTGGGCCACGACGGCATGCTTGCCGACGAACGCCGCTGCCTCTTTCATGACCTTTGACGCCGGCGGCGCCGAGGCAATCATGTCGTTCGTGATGCCGGTGAGCGCAACGACGTCGGACGGGATGTGTCTGCCCGCATTCATCAAACTCTGAAAACGGTCGACGATTTGCCCGTCACGTAAAAGAATGACGGCAATTTCGGTGGCACGGTCGCCCAGATTCGGCGAAAGCCCGGTTGTTTCGAAGTCCAGTACCGCGACGGTTTGCATGGGTGAATCCTGTTGCTTCTGGCGGTGGCGTTTGGTTTGGCCGAGAGGTTAGCATCTCCGGGCCTGCGCTAGACTCGTTCGACCCGAAAAACGAACGTCCTCGCCCGCTCACCGTCGGGAATCTGCTTCCATGCCGCCATGACTCAACTGACGCTACCCGGATTCGACGTGCCGCCACCGGCTCCCGAACATCGCATTTTCTTCGCTGCGATGCCCGATCCGGCCACGGCTGCGCGCATCGCCGGGATGGCCGAAAGCTTGCAGTCCGGGAAGGGCGGGGTGCTGCGCACGGAGCGCCTGCATGTCACGCTGTGTTCCTTGGGTGACTTTGCCTATGTGCCGGATGCCACGATCGCCCGTGCGCGCGCCGCAGCGGAACGCATCGATGCACGATCTTTCGGCGTCACCTTCGATCAGCTTCTCAGCTTCAACGGGCGGCTGGGCCATCGGCCTCTGGTATTGGCAGGGCAAGCGGGGCTGGAGGCGCTGATCGACTTCCAGCAGCGACTTCGGGATGCCTTTGGAAAGGCAGGTCTGCGTGTCTCACGCGCGCGTTTCACGCCCCACGTGACGTTGCTGTACGGCGAACGCCGGCCCGATCAGTACAAGATCGATCCGATCACCTGGACCGTCCGCGAATTCGTCCTGATCCATAGTTGGCTCGGCAGGACGCACTACGACGTGATAGGGCGCTGGCCGTTGACGATCGGCAGCACGTCGGCCTGATCGTCATGCCGCAAGCCCGCTGCCGGTTTCAGCCATCCGGATCGCCCCCGCGGTTTGCCCCGTACCTTGCCGGATGCTGAAATCGATCAGGTCTTCGTAAATCCCGCGCTGCCCGGCGGGCAGCACGGGCAGCAGCGTCTCGCGGCGCTTGTCCGCATCGAACAGCGACTCCACCAGCCATCCCGTCAAATAGAGCGCCGCCAGGCACCCGCCGGCCGTCGCGACGTTACCGTGACACACCAGCGGCTGCTCCGGCACCTGCAACCCGGAATCCGTCAACGCACGTCGCGCGTCGGGATGCGTGGTCGCCCGACGATCCGGAATGAGGCCGAGGCGATCGAGAATGAAGGCGCCGGCGCAGATCGACCCGATAGGCTGGCGGGCCGGATCGAGATCGAAAGACGGCAGGAAATCCGGGTGAGCGAGCGCGGCCGGCACGCCTTGCTTGCCGCTCGAGAACAGCACGGCGTCGGCGTGATTGGCATCCGCCAGCGGGCCGTGCACGGGCACGCTCAGGCCATGCGCCGAATGCAGGACCGGCTGCATGCCCAGAATCCGGACGCGCCAGTCGGTGGTGTTGCGGCCGAGAATGTCCCACATCAGGAACAGGTCGATGTCGGTGAACTGCTCGAATGCAACGAGAACGATGTCTTTCAAGGCGAACTCCATGCGTTGCGGCGCCACACCGGGATAGGTGGCGGCCGTGCTAGAGTTCGCAGCCTATCTGTCCATGCCGGACCATACACAGCCTGTATGGCGACGCCGATGAGCACACTGACTCGAAACGACTGGATCGCGGCGGGCTTCGACGCCCTCGACACGGAAGGGTATGCGGGCATTTCGGCCGAGAGCCTCGCGCGCCGGCTGAACGTGACCCGCGGCTCGTTCTATCACCATTTCCGCAATCGCGAAGACTTCGTCCGGACGCTGCTCGGCGCGTGGGAGGACGACTACACCGCGCGCATGCTCGCCTACGCGGCGGACGGCCGCAACGCGGGCGACACGCTGACGCGCTACCTGCACATCGCCTCGGAGAAGCGGCCGGCGCGTGAAGTGGCGATTCGCGCATGGGCGTTGCACGACGCGCTGGTGGCGCAATTCCAGCAGCGCGTCGACGCAACGCGCTTGGCATTCGCGATCGAGACGTCCCGCCGGTGGGTCGGCATGCCGGTCGATGCCGAGATCGTCGGGCAGGTCGCGCACCTGTGTCTGATTGGCGGTCAGCAGACCGGGCTGCGGCGCGATGCCGAGCGGTTCGGCGGTTTCATGCAGCGCGCGTTCACGGCTGTCGAACGCATCCTGCCGCGTCGGCGCGCGTAACGGTGCGAAGCGCGCGATACCGGTGATGAACGGATGGCCCGGGTAGCGCGGAATCGAAGCTGGCCGGGTGCTTCGGTGCGTGGTTGGCGGGCGGTGCGGCACGCCGTGCCGCACCGCTCGATGTCACGCGCTTTCCCGGGTACGGTCAGGCGCGGTTGCGCCGCGATAGCGAAGATGGATCAGCGGATAAGGCCGCCCCTGTCCGTCGAGCGCCGATCGCCCGCAGCGCTCGAATCCGAGCCTTTCATAGAATCCCGCTGCGGCTTCGTTCTGCTCGTTGACGTCGGTCGACAGGTCGGGATGGCGGCTGAGCGCCGCTTCCACGAGCAGGCGCCCGACCCCCGCGCCATGATGGGCGGGATCGATGAACAGTGCTTCCATGTGACTGCCGTCGAGCAGCATGAAGCCGATTGGCCGGTCGCTTTCGTCGACGGCCAGATCGAGTGGCGCGTCGGGCAGAAACGACACGACGTCGGATTCGATCGCGCGACGGTCGGCGTCGCTCAGGAAGTGATGCGTCGCGTCGACCGCACTGCGCCAGATATCCAGCACGCGTGCGCCGTCGGCCTGGGTGGATTTGCGAATTCTGATCATGGTTTGATGATGTGTCGTGTTCGGGAGGAGGCCTGCTCGACGGCCCGTCGGGCGACGTCCCGCACCCCCGCGCTCATCGGCAGATCGCTCTGCTCGAGTTCGGCAAGATCGAACCAGCGTGCGTCGAGCGCGTCATCGCCGGCAACGGGCGTGCCGCGCAACCATCGGCACAGCACGGCGACCAGCACGTAATGCTGACGCAGGCCGCCGGCGGCGTCATGGTCGAACGCATCCAGCGCGGTGAACACGTCCAGTGCCTCGACGTCGATCGCGGTTTCCTCGGCGATCTCGCGCACGGCAGCTTCCACGACCGTTTCCCCCGCTTCGATCTTGCCGCCGGGAAACCCCCAGCAGCCCGCGTCGGGCGGATTGGCGCGGCGAACCAGCAGCACGTCGCGTTCGCGCAGGACGACGCCGATCACGGCGGGGACGGGGCGCACGGGCGCGCCGACACTGACGGGGGAGCAGGGCGATTCGGACATGATGGTTCTACGCGCGGATGGATTCGAACGCATGCGGCGGCCGGCGGCGAATCATCGCACGTTCGCGGTGCGCTGCTCGATCGCGTGGATCACGGCGATCATGTCGTCCGATCCATGTCCGGCCTGCTCGGTCTCGCTGTAAAGGGCGTGGCAGATGTCGAGCAGCGGTGACGCGATGCCGATGCTGCGCGCGGATTCGGCGACGAGGCGCGCGTTCTTCAGCACGTCGGTGATCGCGGCCTGCACCGAGAAATCCGCTGCCACGAGCTTGCCGAGCTTCACGCGCGACACGTCGCTTGCCATCGGGCCGGCGTTCAGCACGTCGGCGAAGCGCGCGAGATCGATGCCGTGCTGCTGCGCGAAATGCGTGGCTTCGGTCAGGCCGGTGGCCATCGTGATCAGGAACAGGTTGACGGCGAGCTTCATCGTCAGCGCCGACGGCACGTCGCCGCACACGAAGCTGTCGCGGCACAGCGGCTTCACGAGCGGACGGACCGCATCGACGTCGTCCGGTGCGCCGGCCAGCATCACGACGAGCTGGCCCGTTTCGGCCGGCTTGCGCGAGCCCGATACGGGTGCCTCGACATAGCGGCCCGACGCGGCGGCGATTTCATCGGCCAGCGCGCGCGAGTATTCGGGCGAATTGGTGCCCATGTTCACGATCGTATGCGCGCCGACGCGCGCAGCGAAATCGGGCGTGCCGCGCCCGAGGACGGCGTCGATCGCGGCGTCGTTCGCGAGCATCAGGATCACGGTGCGACACGCGGCGAACACGTCGTCCGGACGCTCCGCCACGCGTGCGCCGGCGTCGCGCAGCGCGTCGTCGCTGCCGTTCGAACGACTCCATACGATGAGCGGCGTTCCCGCTCGTGCAAGGTTGAGCGCCATCGGCGTGCCCATCACGCCGAGGCCGATGAATCCGACTGCCGTTTGCATGTCCTGGCTCCGGTGGAAAAGGGGAGTGCAGCGCGCAGTCGCCAGTATCGCAGCGTTTTCGACGGTATGCCGCCGGCGGTCAGTTGGCGGGCTCGCCGGACGTGCGAACGCAATGCGTGCCGATGCCCGTATCCGTCCCGTGTTTGCCGAGTTCGGCCAGATACGGCCACGGGTAGATGCCGCGGGCATGACCGTCCCCGAACAGCAGTCGAATACCGTAACCGGCTGCTTCCACGCCGTCCAGCGTCATGTCCGGCCGTGCGTCGACCACGTGTCCGCCGACGCGGATCTTTCGGCAGGCGGCGCACGGGCAGTCGCTGCGCAACTGCGCATAGCCGATGCGTTGCATGCCGCCGTCCGGCCAGCGCAGCGTCAACGCGCGGGCGGCGTGGTCGAGCATGATTTCTGTAGGCGGCGTCATTGCGTCTCCCCGATCTGCCGGATCGCGATTCGTACCGCCTTGCGTACTTCGGGATCGCGATCCTCGAGAGCGTCGTGCAGGGCAGGCAGCGTGCCGGCGTCGCGCAGTTCGCCGAGCGCGAGCGCAGCTTCCTTGCGCAGATTGCTGATCGTGTGCGCGAGCAGCGCGGCGATGGCCGGCCCCGCAGCCGCATCGCGCAATTGTCCGAGCGCGCGCACGGCGCGCAATCGCACTTGCCAGTAGTCGTCGTCGAGTGCGGCTACGAGCGGGTCACGCGCGAGCGCGACGCGCAGCTTGCCGAGCGTGCCGGCCGACTCTTCACGCACTTGCCATTCGGCGTCCCGCAGCGCCGCGAGCAGTGCCGTGATGACGGTCGTATCGTCCGGTGCCGCGAAGCCGAGCGCACCGACCGCGACGCGCCGCACGTCGGCGTCGACGTCGGCCGTGACGATGCGCGCGAGCGGCGACAACGCGCGCCGGTCCCTGAGCCAGCCGAGCACGGCGACGGCCTCCGCGCGCACGGCGCTCGTGTCGGCATCGAGCGCGCGCAACGCCGGGGCGAACGCATCGGGGTCGCGCAGTTCGCGCAGCCCCCGCAGCACGGCGCCGCGCACGAATGGCTCGGGCCGTTCGGCCCAGCCGCACAGCACGGTGCCCGATGTGGCGTCCTTCAGTTCGGACAGGCTTTGCGCGACGGTCGCGCGCACGTCGTCGTCCGGATCGAGCAGCGCGCGGCACAGCGCGTCGACGACGTCGGGTTGTTCCCACGCGCCGAGCACGCGGGCGGCTTCGCCGCGTACGTCGGCCGACGGATCGTCGTGCAGCGCCGCGACGAAGGACGGCACGAGATCGGGGTCTTCGAGATCGGCGAGCTCGAGCAGCGCGATGCGGCGCACCGACGCATCGGGCGCGGCCAGGCGTGCGACGAGCGCGTCGTGGTCCGGGTCGAGCGCGCCGGGCAGCGGAACAGCGGGAGAAGAAACGGTCATGGGCGAAAAGTCCGGACGATGAAAGGGCGAGGGCGGCACATGCGGGCGCCTGCGATCAGGCTGCATCGCGCAGCAGGGCGAGACAGCGTCGCTTGATGTCGACGAACGCGGGCTCGGTGGTGCTGTCGTCGGTGCGCGGCCGCGCAAGCGGCACGGGAATGTCGGCGACGATGCGCGCGGGGCGCGGCGACAGCATCAGGATGCGGTCGCCGAGAAACAGCGCTTCCTCGATGTCGTGCGTGACGAACAGGACGGTCGTGCCGATCCGCGACCAGATGTCGAGCAGCAGCGTCTGCATCATCCGGCGCGTTTGCGCGTCGAGCGCGCCGAACGGCTCGTCCATCAGCAGGATGCGCGGACGGTTGATGAGCACGCGGGCAATTTCGACGCGCTGCTGCATGCCGCCGGAAAGCTGCGCGGGATAGTGCGAGCCGTACTGGCCGAGCCCGACGAGTTCGAGCAGCGCAGCCGCTTCGCGGCGGCGTTCGCGAGCAGGTACGCCCTTCATCTTCAACCCGAACGCGACGTTGTCGATCACGCGTTTCCACGGAAACAGCGTGTGCTGCTGGAACACGAGCCCGCGATCGGGATGCGGGCGTTCGACCGGCTCGCCGTCGACGACGATCTCGCCGTGGGTCGCCGCGACATGGCCGGCGAGCGCGCCGAGCAGCGTGGATTTGCCGCATCCGGACGGCCCGAGCACACAGACGAATTCGCCGGGCGCGATGTCGACGTCGAGCGCATCGAGCGCCGCGAAACGTGCATGGGGCGGCCCGAGTTCGATCGTCAGCGCGCGCATGCCGACGCGGCCATAGGCGGGCGACGCCACGCCGGCCGCGCTCATTGCCGGCCTCCGCGCGGCGCGTACCACGGCGTGAGCGCCGTGCCGATCCGCTTGACGAGCAGGCTGCTGCCCATGCCGAGCAGGCCGATCAGCGCCATGCCGACGACGATGTCGGGGTAGTTTTGCAGCGTGTAGGACTCCCACGTGAAATAACCGATGCCGTACTGGCCGGCGATCATCTCGGCCGTGACGAGGCAGAACCACGCGGTGCCCATCCCGATCGACAGGCCCGTGAAGATCGCCGGCGCGGCGCCGGGCAGGATCACTTCCGCGTACAGCGCGATGCCGCGCGTGCCGAGGCTGCGCGCGGTTGCGACGAGCCGCGGGTCGACGGCTTCGGCGCCGTGCACGGTGTTGAGCAGGATCGGGAACAGCGCGCCGACGAAGGTGATGAACATCATGCTCAGCTCGGACGACGGAAACATCAGGATCGCGAGCGGAATCCACGCGACGGCCGGAATCGGCCGCAGCATCTCGAGCGGCGGCAGCAGCGTGTCCTCGAGCGCGCGATAACGGCCGATCGCGAGCCCGAGGCCGATACCGGCGAATGCCGCCGCGACGAAACCGGCCAGCACGCGCGTGACGCTCGCGAACAGGTGCATCGGCAGCTTCGGCGATTGCAGGAACGCCCACAGCGCGGGGCCGACGTCGGCCGGCGCGGGTACGTTCGCGAACGTGATGATGCCGAGCGACAGCCGCCAGTGCACGGCCGCCTGCCACAGCGCGATGCAGGCGGCGAGCGACGCGATTCGCCATGCGCGGCGGCGTGCGGGTGTCGGGCGGCGGCGCGCGGCGGTGTGCGGTGCGCGTGTGTCGCCGGCGCGCGGCGGCTCGGCGAGGCGGCGTTTGGCAAGCTCGAAGGTGTCGGCCATGCTGAATTCCGGTGTCGATGAAGGGGGAAAGAAGGGCGCTCAGCGTGCCGCGAGCGCTTGCGGCGAGACGGTTTTCGCGGCCGCGTAGTCGACCACCGAACCGGATACCTGCTGCGCGTACGCGTCGGCGCCCGACTTCAGCAGGAACGCGGTCAGCACGCCGTGTGCGTCCTTCACGTACCACGCCTGGTCGGCGAACAGCTTCAGGCCGCTCGCGTGGTCGTGCACGAAGACCGCGCGCACCTTCGCGGACGGGCCGAGCTTGCCGAGCGCAGCGAATGCGGCTGCAGGGCTCGCGTAGTGGCGCACGGCTTCGTCGCCGGCGAGCCACACCTGCGCGACGTCGTTGAAATCGCGGATCGGCTTGCCCGTCGACGCATCGTTCGCGACGAGCGGCTGTTTGCCGTAGTGTTTCAGCGCAGCGTCGTAGTCGAGCCCCGATGCCTTGAGCGCGGCACGGATATAACGATCGTCGACGAACGTCGCGGCGTCGGGCGCGGTGTCGGTCTTCTTCAGCAGCTTGAGCGTGTCGATCGCGGTTGCGACCGCCTGCCGGTATTCGGGTTTCCACGTCAGGTCGCGGGTCTGGATGCCGAGCGGCCCGTGATACAGGTAGTCGACCGGCGCCTCGATGCCGGTGACCTTCTCGATCAGCAGGCTGTATTTTTCAGGGTTCTGCGCGAGCAGGCGGTTCGCCTCGATCACGGCGCGCAGGTACGCGACGACCACTTCCGGGTAGCGCTGCGCGTAGGCCGCATTGACCAGCGCGCCGTGGAAGGTCGGTGCATGGGTTTGCGCGCCGTCGTAGATCTTGCGTGCGATGCCGCGATACGGAAACAGGTCGGCGAACGGCACGAAGTCCGCATGCGCGTCGATCTTGTTCGCCTTCAGCGCGCTGCCGGCCACTTCCGGCGCCTGCGTGACGATGTTCACGTCGGTGTCGGGGTTCCAGCCCTGCGCCTTGATCGCGCGCAGCAGCATCCCGTGCGCGGTCGACGCGAACGGCACCGAGATCGTCTTGCCCTTGAGATCGGCCAGCGAGCGCACCGGC
The DNA here is from genome assembly GCF_001742165.1 of Burkholderia stabilis. Classification (NCBI taxonomy): domain Bacteria; kingdom Pseudomonadati; phylum Pseudomonadota; class Betaproteobacteria; order Burkholderiales; family Burkholderiaceae; genus Burkholderia; species Burkholderia stabilis. The sequence goes on from NZ_CP016442.1 coordinate 415,446, forward strand.
GAATTCGTCGGCACGACGATCCCGTTGCCGCTGCCGTCGATGCTGCCGTCGAGCACGGTGATGAACACGCTCTGGCGGCCGGCCTTCCTGAACGCCGCGCCGTTCAGTGCGCCGGGGAAATCGGCCATCGCGCCGAAGTCGAGCTTGCCGGCGACCATCTCGTTGGTGAGCGGCGCGCCGGACGTGAAGTCCTTCCACTGCACGTCGTACTTCACGTCCTGGTACTTGCCGGTGCGCGGCAGGTACTTGTCGAGCAGGTGCAACTCGCGGATCAGCAGGCCGCCGGTCGCGCAGTTGATCGTCGTGTCCTGCGTGCCGATCGCGACGCGGATCGTCTCCGCATGGGCGAAACCGGTGGCCGCGATGGCGATCGACGCGGCGAGCAGGCGGAACTTCCGTAGCGTGGGGTTCATGTGTCGTGAGTCCGGTTGTTGGGCAATCGATGGGCCGGTTGCGCGCCGCTCAGCGCAGCAGGTAAGGGATGTCGACCTTGACCGCGCCGGTCGGGCAATCGCGCTCGCACGGCATGCAGTACCAGCATTCGTCGAACTGCATGTAGGCCTTGCCCTTGGTCACGTCGATCGCGAGCAGGTCGAGCGGGCACACGTCGACGCAGACGGTGCAGCCCTTGTCGGCGATGCACAGCCCCTCGTCGATCGTGACGGGTGCGCTGCTGCGCTGGAAGATGTCGTGCGGGGTATGGGGCACGGTAGGGCTCCTCAGAGGGCGGCCGCGAGTGCGGCCGGTTCGCGGATGCGCAGATGCGCGTAGGCGCTGCGTTCGTCGTCGGCCAGCGGCACGATGTACGGTTCGACCGGCCGCTTCTCGCTTTGCATCGCGCCGTCGGCGCCTTTGCGCAGCCAGGTATGGCAGAACCAGTCGGCGTCGTTGCGCTGCGGGAAGTCGACGCGATGGTGGTACAGCCCCCAGCGGCTCTCGGTGCGAAACAGCGACGCGCGCGCGGCCATTTCCGCGCAGTCGCGGATCGCGCGCACTTCGGCCGCGCGCATCAGCTCGTGCGGATGGCTTGCTTTCATTTCTTCGATATCCTCAGTAATTCCGTCAAAACGTTGCAGCCCGATTTCCATCTTGCGCGTCACCTTCGGCGGTTGCAGATAGTCGTTCACCATGCGGCGCAGCTTGTATTCCACTTGTGCCGGCGCCAGGCCGCGCTCGCGTGACAGCGGCGCGAGCACGCGTGCGCGCTCGGCGTCGACCTGTTCTTGGTCCACCGGCGCATGGTCGCGGCCGGCCACGTACTCGGCCGCGTTGTGTCCCGCAAACCAGCCGTACGTGAACGCGCCGAGCATGTAGTTGTGCGGGACGGCGGCCATGTCACCGGCCGCGTAGAGCCCGGGCACCGTCGTCTCCGCGCGCGCGTTCACGTACACGCCGGATGCGCTGTGGCCGCTGCAGAAACCGATCTCGGAGATGTGCATCTCGACCATCTGGCTCCGGTAATCGGTTCCGCGCCCCGCATGAAAGCGGCCGCGGCTCGGCCGCTCGTTCGTGTGCAGGATCTGCTCGATGGTCCGGATCGTTTCTTCCGCGAGATGGTCGAGCTTCAGGAACACCGGGCCGTTGCCGCTTTGCAGTTCCTGGTAGAACTCCCACATCATCTGGCCGCTCCAGTAATCGCATTCGATGAAACGCTCGCCCTTGCCGTTCGCGGTGAAGCCGCCGAGCGGGCCGGTCACGTACGCGCATGCGGGGCCGTTGTAGTCCTTGATCAGCGGATTGATCTGGAAGCATTCGAGATTCGCGAGCGCGGCGCCCGCGTGATAGGCCATCGCGTAGCCGTCGCCCGCGTTGGTCGGGTTCTCGTACGTACCCATCAGGTAACCCGACGCCGGCAGCCCGAGCCGCCCGGCCGCGCCGCAGCAGAGAATCACGGCCTTCGCGCGGATCACGTGGAATTCCGCGGTACGGCAGTCGAAACCGAGCACGCCGCTCGCGCGGCCTTGCGCGTCGGTCAGCACGCGCGTCGCGACGATGCGGTTCGTGATCGCGATGCGCGCGCGCTTCAGTTGCCGGTACAGCACCTTCTTGATGTCGTGTCCTTCCGGCATCGGCAGCACGTACGAGCCCATGTGATGGACCTTCTTCACTGCGTAGTCGCCGGTGCCGTCCTTCTCGAACTTCACGCCCCAGCGGTCGAGCTGCTCGATCGTCGCGAAGCTGTGCTGCGCATACGCGTGAACGGCTTCCTGGTCGACGATCCCGTCGTTGGCGATCGTGATCTCGCGTGTGTACTGCTCGGGCGTCGCGTGTCCGGGGATCACCGCGTTGTTCAGGCCGTCCATCCCCATCGAGATCGCGCCGCTGCGCTTCACGTTGGCCTTTTCGAGCAGCAGCACGCGCAGGGACGGGTCGCGCTCCTTCGCCTTGATCGCCGCCATCGGGCCGGCCGTGCCGCCGCCGACCACGACGATGTCGTATTCGAGTACTTGGGTATTCATCGCGGGTTCCTTGCAGGTTTGCGCGCCTTTTGCCGGTCGATGCGCAACCGGTACTGGAAGGCGTCGCCGCGGAAGTAGAGGTATTCGTAGTCGATCGGCGCGCCCGACGCGTCGTGCGTGAGGCGCTCGATGCGCAGCACGGGGCTGCTTTCCTCGACGCGCAGCGCATCGACGATCTCGTCGTCGGCGAGGATCGCGTCGATCGACACGTCGGCATGGCCGAGCGGGATGCCGCAGTCGTTCTCGAGGATCAGGAAGATGTCGCGGCTCGCGAGATCGGCGCCCGCGAGACGCTTGCCGAGCGCTTCGGGCACCCAGGTCTGTTCGAGCGACACGGGCTCGCGGTTCAGCAGCCGCACGCGATGAATCTCGACGAGCGGTGCGCCCTCGGGCACGTTCAGCTTCGTCGCGAGATGGCGGTCGGCCTTGACGGTGCGCAGGCTGCGCAACTGGTTGACGATCTCGTAGCCCATCGACGACATCGCCTCGGCGAAGCCCTGCAGCGACGTCACGTTCTGGAACGCCTTCGGCTTCGACACGAACGTGCCCTTGCCGTGCAGCTTGAACAGCAGGCCTTCCTTTTGCAGATCGCCGAGTGCCTGGCGCACCGTGATGCGGCTGACGTCGAACATCGCGCAGAGTTCGTGCTCGGACGGCATCCGGCTGTGCGGCGCATAGGTGCCGTCGAGAATGCGCGCGCGCAGCATGTCCTTGATCTGCACGTAGAGCGGGGCCGCCGACAGCGGCACGACGTTGGGTGGGGGCATCGGTCAACTTGTTATGACAAGATTGCTCGAGTGTAGTCGGCGCGATTGCGCGCCCTAACCAACGATTTCTGATTTCGACTTTCCGATTTCGGAAAAGCGCGGCGGCAGGTCGTCGCCCGAACGGGCAGTTCGGTGCCCGGTGTCCAGTGTCGGCCCGATCGGCCCCTTGCCGGCCGCACGGATTCGCCGACAATGAAAATATTGGGCTGCGCGTGCGGCGCGCATGTCGATTTCCCGATGTGTCGCCCGTCGTATCGATGTCGACCGGGCTTGCGACAGCGTCGATGGGGCAGCCGGCCCCGCCACCGCGCCGCGCTGCACAAGCCCGGTTTCCGAAGGTTGCGCAAACGAGAAAGGAGACGCCAGATGCCGGATTCCCGATACCGCTGGGTGATCGTCGCCGCGGGCGGCCTGATGGGCTGCATCGCGATCGGCGCGATGTTTTCGCTGCCCGTGTTCCTGCGGTCCATTGCACGCGACACGGGCTGGTCGATGACCGGCATTTCCGGCGCGATGACGCTCGGCTTCATCGCGATGGCCTTCGCGAGCATGGCGTGGGGTAGCCTGTCGGACCGTATCGGCACACGCGCGGTCGTCGTGACGGGCGCCGTGCTGCTGTCGGCGAGCCTGGCGCTGGCGAGCCGCGCGCCGTCGCTGCTCGCGTTTCAGCTGACCTTCGGCCTCGCCGTCGGCGGCGCGACGGCCGCGGTGTTCGCGCCGATGATGGCGTGCGTGACAGGCTGGTTCGACACGCACCGCAGCCTGGCGGTGTCGCTCGTGTCCGCCGGCATGGGCATGGCGCCGATGACGATGTCGCCGCTGGCCGCGTGGCTCGTGTCCGCACACGGCTGGCGTACGTCGATGCTGCTCATCGCGGCGCTGGCGGCGGCCGTGATGATTCCGGCGTCGCTGCTGGTGCGCCGGGCGCCCGCGCTCGACGGCACGCATGCCGCGGCGGCGCCTGCCGGTGCGCCTGGGGCGATGTCGGTCGGGGATGCGTTGCGTTCGCCGCAGTTCATGGTGCTGCTGCTGACCAATTTCTTTTGCTGCGCGACGCATTCGGGCCCGATCTTCCACACGGTCAGCTATGCGGTGACGTGCGGAATCCCGCTGATCGTCGCAGTGTCGATCTACAGCGTCGAGGGGCTTGCGGGCATGGGCGGCCGGATCGTGTTCGGAATCCTGGGCGACCGCATCGGTGCGAAGCGCATGCTGGTGACGGGGCTGCTCGCGCAGGCGCTCGGCGCGCTCGGCTACTACTTCGTGCGCACGCTCGACGGGTTCTACGCGGTCGCGACGCTGTTCGGCTTCATCTACGCCGGCGTGATGCCGCTGTATTCGGTGCTCGCACGCGAGAATTTCCCGCTGCGGATGATGGGCACCGTGATCGGCGGCTGCGCGATGGCCGGCAGCCTCGGGATGGCGGCGGGGCCCGTCGCCGGCGGCCTGATCGTCGATACGTTCGGCAGTTATGGCTGGCTGTACATCGGTTCGTTCGCGATCGGCGTCGGCGCATTCCTGATCGCGATGATGTTCCGTCCGTTTGCAAAAACGCGGCCGGACACGGTGGCCGCGTGACCGGGGAACGGAAGGGAAGCGGCCTTTGTTTCGACGGATCGGGGAGGTCCGGCCCGCGTCGTCGCAAATAAATTGAGAAAAATAGAGGGCCAGACACCGCTTGTATTTGCCGGTGCCAGAATCGCGCTCTGCCCGCTGCGGCGCAGCAGAGCGGCAAGTGACGCCGATCGGCGTGCATGCTTCGCGATTCGGCCCCTAAAAAACGCAATATCGAGCATACATTCGAAGGGCCTGTCATACCCGCGTCACCCTGCTAGAATTCGGCCTGCCGCATTGTTCCGATTGACTGATGAGATTGCTTGACGCCCTGGTCGAACAACGTATTGCCGCTGCTGCAGCGCGGGGCGAGTTCGACGATTTGCCGGGTACCGGCGCGCCGCAGGCGCTGGATGACGACCTGCTCGTGCCCGAGGAGGTGCGGGTGGCCAACCGTATCCTGAAGAACGCGGGCTTCGTGCCGCCGGCCGTCGAGCAATTGCGCGCGCTGCGCAACCTGCATGACGAAGTGCAGGCGGTCAGCGACCGTGCCGCGCGTTGCCGGTTGCAAGCCAAGATCCTCGCGCTCGACATGGCGCTCGAATCGCTGCGCGGCGGCCCGATGGTGATGCCGCGCGACTATTGCCGGCGCATCGCCGAACGCCTGTGCGAACGCGGCCTCGACGAAGCGCCCGCCGAAGCGGGGCCGATGTGACGTCCGACGCGCTGCACGACGCAGCCCGATCGGCAGCCGCGCCGGCCACCGAACCCGCCGCCCCAACTCCTGCTCCCGAAGCCGCGCCCGTATCGGCGCGCGACCTGCATTTCATGCGCCTCGCGCAGGCTGCTGCCGAAGAGGCGCGCGCGGCCGGCGAAGTGCCGGTCGGCGCGGTGCTGGTGTGCGGCGACGAAGTGATCGCACGCGGCTTCAATCACCCGATCGGCGGGCACGACCCGTCGGCGCATGCGGAAATGGCCGCGCTGCGCATGGCCGCGCAGCATCTGCAGAATTACCGGATGCCCGGCTGCGAGCTGTACGTGACACTCGAGCCGTGCCTGATGTGCGCGGGCGCGATCATGCATGCGCGCATCGCACGGGTCGTCTACGGCGCCGCCGATCCGAAGACGGGCGCATGCGGCAGCGTGATCGACGCGTTCGCGAATCCGCAACTCAACCACCATACCGATGTGACCGGCGGCGTGCTCGCCGACGAGTGCGGCGCGGCGCTGAAGTCGTTCTTTGCCGAACGCCGTCGCGCGTTGCGCGAAGCACGGCTCGCCCGCGACGCCGAATCCGGCGCGTCATAGTCGCGCCGGCCGCGCCCTTGGCCCCGAGCGGCCCGGGTACGCACGGTTCCGTGAACCGGAGACGGTTCGGACCCTCTAAGCAGGTTTGACGACCCGACACCTTTCGCCATGTCCTTCCAGCCCGCCGCGTCCTACACCATCCGCCTGATGGCGCCGTCCGGTTATCCGCACGACCCCGACGCGATCAATCGCGCGCTCGAACGCCTCAGCACCGCGCAGCATCGCATCGAGAACATCGAGGCGACACAGCGGCGCTTCCAGCGGTTCGGCGGCACCGACGGCGAGCGGGCAGGCGACCTGAACCGCCTCGCCGATCCCGAGCGGCCGCTGCCGGACATCGCGCTTGCGGTGCGCGGCGGCTACGGCGCCGCGCGCATCCTGCACGGGCTCGACTATCGCGGGCTCGAGCGCCGGCTGCGCGACCAGCCGGTCGCGCTCGTCGGCCACAGCGATTTCACGGCGATCCAGCTCGCGCTGTACGCGAAGGCGCGCATCAAGACGTTCGGCGGCCCGATGCTGTCTGCCGATTTCGGCGCGGAAACGCCGAGCGACTTCACGATGCAGCATTTCTGGCAGACGCTGACGCAGCCGAGCACGACGATCATCACCGAAGCGCCGCAGGTGCAGACCGTGAACGTGACGGGCACGCTGTGGGGCGGCAACCTCGCGATCCTCACGTCGCTCGTCGGCACGCCGTACATGCCCGACATCGAGGGCGGCATCCTGTTCATCGAGGACGTCAACGAGCAGCCGTTCCGGATCGAGAGGATGATCTACCAGTTGCACCTGTCGGGGTTGCTCGCGCGCCAGCAGGCGCTCGTGCTTGGCCAGTTCACGGGTGCGCGGCCGTTCGAGTACGACAACGGCTACGACATGCAGGCGATGATCGACCAGGTGCGCGCGGTGATCGGCATCCCGGTCGTCACGGGGCTGCAGTTCGGCCACGTGCCCGACCTGCTGACGCTGCCGTTCGGCGCGCAGGCTCAACTGGTCGCGAATGCGCACGGCTTCCGGCTGACGCTGTCGGACTATCCGCATCTCGGCTGATGCCGGTGAGGTCGATCGAAAGGCGGGTTTCCCGCCTTTTTCTTTATGTAAGTGCGCAACTAACGGTCCGAAATTTCGGCTGCTGCCGACAGGATCGTTCCGATGTCATGCACCAGTTTTGTCAACAAAATGGCCGGGAGGGTATACGACGAGAAGGGCCTCTGTCATGTCTGTAAGGCTTGATATGCATGGATTGCGCGCATCATGCACCGATCGGGATCGTCCCGATGCACGCCGATTGTGCGAGATCCATTAAATGAATTGTTGACAATCTTTATGTCCGTCCTAGGATGAGGACCATCACACGATGCAGATCATGAACGAGCCCGATTCCCATCCGTCCGGCGCAGCCGGTCCCGAAGCGATTGCCGAGCGGATCCGCACCGCGATCCTCGAGCATCGGCTCGCGCCCGGCGCGAAGCTGACGGAGGCGCAGCTCTGCGAGGTATTCGGCGTGAAGCGCGGGACGATCCGCCAGGCGCTCGCGCAGCTCGCGACCGACAAGCTGGTCGAACTCGAGCCGAATCGCGGCGCGTTCGTCGCGAGCCCGACGCTGCAGGACGTGCACGAGGTGTTCGAGATGCGCCGGATCATCGAGCTTGCCGTGGTCGAACGGCTCGCGACCGGGCCCGGCGCGAAGCGTTTGAAGGGCGTTGCCGCGCTGATCGACAAGGAGCGCAAGGCGTTCGAGCGGCATGACTTCGCGGCATGGATCCGCCTGTCGGGCGAATTCCACACCGCGCTCGCGACGCTGATGGGCAATGCGACGCTCAGCGAGTGCCTCGAGGGGCTCGTCGCACGCTCGACGCTGATGTCGGCGCTGTACGAATCGCACGGGCGCAGCCCGTGCTCGTGTGACGACCACGACGAAATCCTCGCCGCGCTGGAGGCGGGGGACCCGAAGCGGGCGGTGACGCTGATGGCGCACCACCTGCAGCATGTCGAACTGAAGATGCTGGACCGGCCCGCGCAAGGGCAGGTCGATCTGCGCGAAGTGTTCGGCGGCGCCTGAGCGGCGACGCGAACCCGGCCGCGCGCCACACAACGAGAGCAATGCAGGCCTGCGGTTGTCGCCGCGGGCCGCTGGCCCGACTCCGGGCGACGATCCGGAGCGGTAACGATGACGGTGGAGCGGCCAGCCGGCCGCGTCAAGGAGAAGTCATGGCTCAGTTCAGTGTGGCGCACGACAGCGCCTATCCGGCGCAAGAAGGTGGCGAAGGCAGCGAGGGCGGCGGCCCGGCACTGCCGGGCGGTTACAGCGAACGTCTGTACAACGAAGATTTGGCACCCCTTAAAAATCAGACTTGGGGGTCGTACAACATCTTCGCGTTCTGGATGTCGGACGTGCACAGCGTCGGCGGCTACGTGTTCGCGGGCAGCCTGTTCGCGCTCGGGCTGACGAGCTGGCAGGTGCTGATCGCGCTGATCGTCGGGATCGGCATCGTGAACCAGCTGTGCAACCTGATCGCGCGACCGAGCCAGCAGGTCGGCGTGCCGTATCCGGTTGCGTGCCGCGCAACGTTCGGCGTGCTCGGTGCAAACGTGCCGGCCGTGATCCGCGGGCTGATCGCGATCGCGTGGTACGGCATCCAGACCTATCTCGCGTCGAGCGCGCTCGTGATCGTCGTGCTGAAGTTCTTCCCGCAATGGCTGCCTTACGCGGACGTTCATCGTTACGGCTTCCTCGGGCTGTCGGCGATCGGCTGGGCCGGGTTCATGCTGCTGTGGGTGCTCCAGGCGCTCGTGTTCTGGAACGGGATGGAGACGATCAAGAAGTTCATCGACTTCGCGGGCCCGGCCGTCTACGTCGTGATGTTCATCCTCGCCGGCTACATGGTGTGGCGCGCGGGCTGGCGCAACATCGGCATCAACCTGGGCGGCGTCAAGTACCACGGCGCGGAAGTGATCCCGGTGATGATCACGGCCGTGTCGCTCGTCGTGTCGTACTTCTCCGGGCCGATGCTGAATTTCGGCGATTTCTCGCGTTACTGCCGCTCGTTCGGCGAAGTGAAGCGCGGCAATTTCTGGGGGCTGCCGGTCAACTTCCTCGCGTTCTCGCTCGTCACGGTGATCACGACGGCCGCGACCTTGCCCGTGTTCGGCGAACTCATCACCGATCCGGTCGAGACGGTCGGCCGCATCGACCATCCGACCGCGGTGATCCTCGGCGCGCTGACGTTTACGATCGCGACGATCGGCATCAACATCGTCGCGAACTTCGTGTCGCCCGCGTTCGACTTCTCGAACGTCGCGCCGCGGCTGATCAGCTGGCGCGCGGGCGGAATGCTCGCGGCCGTCGCGTCGATCTTCATCACGCCGTGGAACCTGTTCAACAACCCGGCCGTGATCCACTACACGCTCGATGTGCTCGGCGCGTTCATCGGCCCGCTGTACGGCGTGCTGATCGCCGACTTCTACCTCGTCAAGCGCGGCCGGCTGGTGCGCGACGATCTCTACACGATGTCGGAAAGCGGTACGTACTGGTACACGGGCGGCGTGAACCGCCGCGCGCTCGCCGCGCTGCTGCCGGCGGCCGTGATCGCGGTCGTCTGCGTGATGGTGCCTGGCTGGCAGGGCGTCGCGAACTTCTCGTGGTTCATCGGCGCGGGGCTCGGCTTCGTGTTCTACCGGCTGCTCGTGAACGCGAAGGCCTGAGGAGCGTGCGATGAAGATTCGACTGATCAATCCGAACACGACGCAGCGGATGACCGACGCGATGGGGCGTTGCGCGCGCGAAGTTGCAGCGGCCGGCACGGAGATCGTGGCCGTGAGCCCGCCGATGGGGCCGCCGTCGATCGAAGGGTATTACGACGAGGCGCTCGCGACGCCCGGGCTGCTCGCCGAGATCGCGCAGGGCGAGCGCGACGGCTGCGACGCGTACGTGATCGCATGTTTCGGCGATCCGGGCCTTTATGCAGCGCGCGAACTCGCGCGCGGGCCGGTGATCGGGATTGCCGAGGCCGCGATGCACGCGGCGAGCGTGCTCGCACCGGGCTTCTCGGTCGTCACGACGCTTGCGCGCACCTGCGGAATGGCGTGGCACCTCGCGGAGCGCTACGGGATGAAGCGGTTCTGCCGCAACGTGCGCGCAACCGACGTCGCGGTGCTCGAACTCGACCGGCCCGGATCGGCCGCGCGCCGGATCATCGTCGACGAATGCCGGCGCGCGCTCGACGAGGACGGCGCCGATGCGATCGTGCTCGGTTGTGCGGGGATGGCCGAATTCGCGCACGAGATCGAGCAGCAGATCGGCGCGCCGGTGGTCGAGGGTGTCACGGCGGCCGTCAAATGGGCCGAGGCGCTCGTTTCGCTGCGCCTCGCGACCGCGAAACGCGGCGACTACGCGCGGCCGCTGCCGAAGCGCTACGACGGCGCATTCGCCCGCTTCAGCCCGCCAGGCGGGGATGCGGAGGAACCGGTCCCGAATTTGCCGCAACCGCACATACACACCGTCTGACACGCACTATCTGCGCCGCTGTATGGGCGCGTATGGACGTTTTCGCTACACTGGGCCGTCATCGCATCGGCTCGCGCGGCCGGCCTCCGGCACCCGCGCGGTCGATGCGAACCCATTATTTCAGCGAGCTTTCGTCGCACTTCGAACCATGTCACTCGATTCCAACTATCCTCGCGACCTGATCGGCTACGGCCGCCATCCCGTGCAGGCGAACTGGCCGGGGCGCGCCCGCGTCGCCGTGCAATTCGTGCTGAACTACGAAGAAGGCGGCGAGAACTGCGTGCTGCACGGCGACCCGGGCTCCGAGCAGTTCCTGTCCGAAATCGTCGGTGCGGCCGCGTATCCGGACCGCCACATGAGCATGGAGTCGATCTACGAATACGGGTCGCGGGCCGGCGTGTGGCGCATCCTGCGCGAATTCGAGAAGCGCGGGATGCCGCTGACGGTATTCGGCGTCGGCATGGCGATCGAGCGTCACCCGGAACTCGCGCGCGCATTCGTCGAGCTTGGTCACGAGATCGCGTGCCACGGCTGGCGCTGGATCCACTATCAGAGCATGACGCCCGAGCTCGAGGCCGAGCACATGCGCCTCGGGATGGAAGCGATCGAGCGCGTGACGGGCGTGCGTCCGCTCGGCTGGTATACCGGCCGCGACAGCCCCAATACGCACCGCCTGGTCGCGGAATACGGCGGCTTCCTGTACGACTCCGACAACTACGGCGACGACCTGCCGTTCTGGATGGACGTCGAAGTGTCGGGCGGCGGCACGTCGCCGCAACTGATCCTGCCGTACACGCTCGACACGAACGACATGCGCTTCGCGACGCCGCAAGGCTTCAACACCGGCGATCACTTCTTCGACTATCTGCGCGACGCGTTCGACGTGCTGTACGCAGAGGGCGACGAGGCGCCGAAGATGCTGTCGATCGGCATGCATTGCCGGCTGCTCGGCCGGCCCGGCCGGTTCCGCGGGCTGCAGCGTTTCCTCGATCACATCGAGAAGCACGATCGCGTATGGGTGACGCGCCGTGTCGATATCGCGCGTCACTGGCGTGAACATCATCCGTATCAGCCCAATCATCAAAACGAAGGGAAAGCATGAAGGCGATGCGTTACACGTTGAATCAACTGAACACGATGGCGCCGAGCGCATTCGTCGCGGCGCTGTCGGGGATCTTCGAACATTCGCCGTGGGTGGCCGAGGTCGCCGCGGGCGAGCGTCCGTTCGCGAGCATCGATGCGCTGCACAAGACGATGTCGGGCGCGGTGGAAACGTCCGGCGAAGTGCGCCAGCTCGCACTGATCAACGCTCACCCGGAGTTGGCCGGCAAGGCCGCGGTGCGCGGCGAGCTGACCGCCGAGTCGACGCGCGAGCAGAGCGGCGCGGGCCTCGACCAGTGCACGCAGGAAGAGTTCGACAAGCTGCTGACGCTGAACCGCACGTATCGCGAGAAGTTCGGCTTCCCGTTCATCCTCGCGGTGCGTGGTTATGACCGGCACGGCATCATCGCGAACTTCGAGGCGCGCGTGAATCATTCGCGCACCGAGGAGCTGCGCGCGAGCCTCGACCAGATCTACCGGATCGCACGCTTCCGCCTCGACGATCTGATCGACGCCTGACACCGCAACACGGCCTGCTGCGTCGCAGCGGCCTGACCGCATTACCGAAACTAGGAAACATCATGGCTCTTCCGCTTCTCGATCCCAACGCACCCGATTTCACGCGGCGCTACGTGAACCTCGCCGACCCGCGTCTCGGTGCGCAGGCGCTCGAAGCCAGCGACGATTTCTTCGCGCCGAAGGATCGGATGCTGAACCCCGAGCCGGCCGTGTTCATCCCCGGCAAGTACGACGATCACGGCAAATGGATGGACGGCTGGGAAACCCGCCGCAAGCGCACGACCGGCTACGACTGGTGCATCGTCAAGCTCGCGCGCCCGGGCGTGATCAAGGGCTTCGACATCGATACGAGCCACTTCACCGGCAACTTCCCGCCGGCCGCATCGGTCGAGGCCGCGTTCGTGGCCGACGGCGCGCCGACGCATGCCACCGAATGGGTCGAGATCGTGCCGTCGACGACCTTGCAGGGCAACAGCCATCACTACGTCGAAACGAGCGACGCCCGCGCATTCACGCACCTGCGCGTGAACATCTATCCGGACGGCGGCATCGCGCGCCTGCGCGTGTACGGCCAGCCGCAGCTCGACTGGGCCGGCGCGAGCGCGACCGAACAGTTCGATCTCGCGGCGATGGAAAACGGCGGTTACGTCGTGGCGGCGAACAACCAGCACTTCGGCGTCGCGTCGAACCTGCTGCTGCCGGGCCGCGGCGTGAACATGGGCGACGGCTGGGAAACCCGCCGCCGCCGCGAGCCGGGCAACGACTGGGCGATCATCGCGCTCGCGCAGCCGGGCGTGATCCGCAAGATCGAAGTCGATACGGCGTTCTTCAAGGGCAACTACCCGGACCGCTGCTCGATCCAGGCCGCGTACGTGTCGGGCGGCACCGACAGCTCGCTGATCACGCAGTCGATGTTCTGGCCGGTGCTGCTCGGCGAACAGAAGCTGCAGATGGACAAGCAGCATTACTTCGAACACGACATCGCGTCGCTCGGCCCCGTCACGCACGTGCGACTGAACATCATTCCGGACGGCGGCGTGTCGCGCCTGCGTCTGTGGGGGACGCTCGACAAATGAAGACGCTCGTTATCGAACCGCTGACCAAGGAAGCCTTCGCGCCGTTCGGCGACGTGATCGAAACGGAAGGGGCGAAGCAGATCCCGATCAACCTCGGCACGACGATCCGCTTTCACGATCTGGCGAAAGTCGACGTGACCGATGAAGACGGACGCACGCTCGTCAACCTGTTCCGCGGCCAGCCGCGCACGCTGCCGTTCGAGGTGAAGATGCTCGAACGGCATCCGCTCGGCAGCCAGGCATTCGTGCCGCTGAATGACCAGCCGTATCTCGTCGTCGTCGCGCCCGCGGGCGATCTCGATCCGGCGAAGATCCGCGCATTCGTGACGAGCGGGTGGCAGGGCGTCAACTACGCGAAGGGCGTGTGGCATCACCCGCTGATCGCGCTCGGCGGCGTCAGCGACTTCATCGTCGTCGATCGCGGCGGCGATGGCCTGAACCTCAACGAGCAGGATCTGCAGGAATCGCTGTGGCTCACCGACGAGGCGCTGACCGCGCTGACCGCCTGAGTCGCTGGCGTTTTCGTGCCAGCCTGTCGAAACCCGCGCAACATGCGCGGGTTTTTTTATGGATCGCGTTTCCGCGCGGTTCAGGTCAGGTCGTGACGGCTTTGCGCGTGCCGCGTGAACCGTCGCTGCCGCGACGCCGATGCTGAAGCGGCGCATGCTGCGCCATCAGCTCGGCGACCCAGTCGACGAATACGCGCAGCTTCGCGCTGACGTGCCGGTTCGGCGGGAACGCGACGTACATCGGCATCGGGTCCAGCCGCCAGCGTTCGAACAGCGGCACCAGTTCGCCGCGGGCGCGATACGCGGCCGCCATGTAGTCGGGCAGCCACAGGATGCCGAGCCCGGCGAGACCGGCCTCGAGATATGCGTTGCCGTCATCGACCGCGAGCACGTAGCGCCCGCGCACGTCGACGCGCGCGCCGTTGCATTCCATCGCGAACGGCAACGCCTTGCCGGTGCGCGCCCACAGAAAACCGACGATCCGGTGATGCGTGTCTTCCAGTTCGTCCGGATGCGCCGGCGTGCCGGCGTGCGCGAGATAGTCCGGCGACGCGTATACGCCGAGCCGAAGATCGCCGACGCGGCGCGCGACCAGCGACCGGTCGGTCGGCTCGCCGCCGCGCACGACGCAGTCGACGTTCTCGCCGATCACGTCCACCACGCGATCGCTCACGCCCATGTCGAGCTGGATGTCCGGATAACGTGCATGGAACGCGGGCAGCGCGGGGATCAGGATCAGGCGCGCGAACGGGCTCGGCACGTCCACGCGCAGCCGCCCCCTGGGCGACGCGGACGCGGCGGACAGGCTCGTTTCGGCATCGTCCATGTCGGCCAGCAGCCGCACCACGCGGTCGTAATACGCGGCGCCGTCGGCCGTGACGACGACCTTGCGCGTCGTGCGGTTGAACAGCTTCACGCGCAGCCGCGCTTCGAGCTGCTGCACCAGTTGCGTGACGGTGGTGCGGCTCATGTGCAGCGTGTCGGCCGCTTTCGTGAAGCTGCCGGCTTCCACTACGCGGGCGAACGCCTGCATTGCGTCGAATCGGTCCATCGGGTCAAGGCTCCGCGTCGGTCGGGAATTGTTTGGGGCGCACAAACAGTGTTGGACACGGTTGCCCGTTTATCCGACGGGCAACGGTCCTTAAAGTGCCTTCATCGTTGATGCAGGGGCGGCTTCGCCCCACTGACTGATGGAGGTGTTGGATGGCAAAGCGTAGCGTAGTTTTCCCGCCGGGGCGCCAGGCGCTGTACGAGCGCAACCGCTATTCGCCGGCGCTGCGCTCGAACGGTTTCCTGTTCGTGTCCGGGCAGGTCGGCAGCCGCGAGGACGGCTCGCCCGAGCCGGAGCTGGGCGCGCAGGTCCGGCGCGCGTTCGAGAACCTGAATGCGGTGTTGCGTGCGGCCGGTTGCACGTTCGACGACGTCGTCGACGTGACGGTCTTCCTCGTCGACCCGGAATCGACGTTCGAGCGGATTTGGGAGATCGTCCCCGAGTACTGGGGCGACGCGCCGCATCCGACGCTGACCGCCGTCGGCGTGACGTGGCTGTACGGTTTCCAGTTCGAGATCAAGGCGATCGCACGGTTGCCGGAGCCGGTCGACGGTTGAACCGGCACGGGCACGCGCGGCGCGCGCCGGAGCCGCTCACGGCGCGACGAGCGGTTCCGCTTCATATGCGCGATGCAGCAACGCGGCGAACGACGGCGAATCGGGCAGCGTCGCCGTGCCGAACCGGCGCACGGCGATGCCGGGCGTCCACGAATTCATCACGACGGCGCCGGCCATCGCAGGCAGGTCGGCCGGCGTCAGCTCGTGATCGTGCTGCGCGACGCCGAGACGCGCCAGTTGCCGGCGCACGATCCGCATCGTGACGCCGCCGAGCATGTCGGCCACCGGCCACACGACCGTGTCTCCGGTCCGGAACGCCAGATTCCAGATCGTTCCCTCGCTGATGCGCCCATGACGATCGGTGAACGCCGCATCGTCGAAGCCCTGCGCGACTGCACGGCGCAGGAAGTGCGTCTTCGCGACTTCGCCGACGTGCTTGATGTCGGGCAGCACGCGCTCGTATTCGAACAGTGCGAGATCGAGCGGGCCGGCCGGCCCCGACGTCGGTGCAGCGGTGCGGACCAGCACGTCGAGCGCTTCGTCGTCGCGCGCCGCGACGAATTCTCCCGTCGTCGAATGCACGGTCGCCGTCAGCGACAGCGCCGAAGGCGCGTGCTCGAGCGCCGCACGCAGGAGCGTGCGAATCCGGTCGTCGGGCAGCGTGCGCCCGAACAGCGTGTTCGATGCGTCGCGCAGTCGCGCGAGGTGCAGGTCGAGGCCGCGTGCGCGGCCGTCACGCACCTGCATCGCGGTGAAATGCGCATGGCCCGCGAATGCCAGCGCGGCGAGTGTTTCCTGCGTGGCGGGCGCGCCGTTGAGCTGGGCGACGGACGGGAACGGGGCAACGGTCATCGGCGAATCTCCGGGTTCGATCGCGAGCGGGGGGCGGCTCGCAGGATCTTCAAGAAAGCCTATTGTTTGCCGATTGATGGCGTCATGAAAAACGAGTAGTTTTGGCACGGTCATCAAATTTTTCTTGAAGATCGATGGAACGCATGTGGCCTGGTACGCGCGCGCTGAGGACGTTCGATGCGGCGGCGCGTCACCTGAATTTTTCGCGGGCGGCCGACGAGGTCGGGCTGACGCCCGCGGCAGTCAGTCACCAGATCAAGGAAATCGAGGCGCAACTCGGCATCGCGCTGTTCGTCCGCACGAGCCGCAGCATCCGGCTCACGCCGGCGGGCGTCGTGCTGGCTGCGGCGGCGGCCGATGCGCTGGCCGGCCTGCAACGCGCGACCGCACGGGCGCGCCGCGTCACGCGAGCGCAGACGGAGCTGCGCGTGTCGGTCGGCGCGCGCTTCGCGACGCACTGGCTGCTGCCGCGCCTGCCGCGCTTCAGGGCCGCACATCCGGCGTTCGAGCTGACATTCGACATTACCGACCGGCTGCGCGATTTCGATGACGACGACGTGGACGTCGCGATCCGCTTCGGCGCCGGGCGTTATCGCGACGCATGCGCGCAGCGCCTGTTCGGCACGTCGGTCGTCGCGGTCGGCAGCCCGGCGCTGCTGTCGGCCGGGCCGCCGTTGCGCGGGCCGCGCGACTTGCTGCGCCACACGCTTTGTCACGTGGACTGCGAAGTCGACGGCGTGATCTGGCCGCGCTGGTCGGCGTGGATGGCCGCGGCCGGCGTCGACGGTTTCGACGACAGCCGGTGCGTCGCGTTTCCCGATTCTAGCCACGTGGTGCAGGCCGTGACGGACGGCGCGGCGGTCGGTCTCGCGGAGCCGTGCATGATCGCGCGCGATCTCGCGGACGGGCGCATCGTGCGGCTGTTCGACGTGAGCGTCGCGTTGTCGCCCGAGGTGGCGTATCACGTCGTGTATCCGGAGCATACGCAGGGCGACCCGCGCATCGTCGCGTTTCGCGGCTGGCTCGCGGACGAAGTCGCGATGATGCGTGCGTAACGGCGTCATCGCGCGTGCTATCGTGCGCGCATCGCCACCGCACGACGTCCGTTCCGGACGCCTTCCTCCGATGAGCCAACCTGAAAACGACCTCGCGGTCCTGTTGCGCACGATGCAGCCCGAGCTGCATCCGGGCGCGTTCGCGTTCGTATCGCTGCCGCCCGGCACCGACGTATCGTTATCCGAAGCGATCGCGACGTTCCGCGAAGCGGAAGGGCTGACGGTCGTGGTCGACGAGGAAACGGCTGCCCGCCACGGCTGGCCCGTGCTGTTCCGCGCCGCGTGGATCACGCTGACCGTGCATTCCGATCTCGCGGCCGTCGGCCTCACGGCGGCGTTCGCGCGGGCGTTGGGCGCGGCCGGCATCAGCTGCAACGTGATGGCCGCCGCGTACCACGATCACATCTTCGTGCCGTTCGACGACGGCCCGCGCGCGCTCGATGCGCTCGCCGCGCTTCAGCGCGATGCGATGCGCGGCTAGCGCACGAGCATTCCGGGCAGGCAAAAAAAACGGGCCCGTTACCGGGCCCGCGAACGGAAAGGATTGCGCCGGTAACCGGCGCACGGCGCCTTACTTGACCGCGCCACCCTCGAACCAGGCAGCGAGCTTGGTGCGCTCGTCGTCGGTCATGTGCGTGACGTTACCGATCGGCATCGCCTTCAGGCGCACGGCCTGTTCGTAGATACGCTGCGCGTTCTTCGACACTTCGTCCGGCGTGTCGAACATCACGCCTGCAGGCGCGCTGCCCATCAGCGTCGGCTTCGCCGAGTGGCACTCGACGCAGCGCTGTTGCAGGATCGGCATGATGTCGTTGATCACGATCTTCGGCGCGTTCGCAGCTTGCGCTTCCGGTGCGACCGGCTTCGGCATCGTCCACACCAGCGCGCCCGACAGCAGCGCGACGCCGCCGATCGGCAGATACCACAGCTGCTTGCCGCGGTGACGCATCACGAAGAACTGGCGGATCAGCGCGCCGGCCAGCATGATCAGCACGAGCACGACCCAGTTGAACTTGTTCGTGTACGTCATCGCGTAGTGGTTCGACAGCATCGCGAACACGACGGGCAGCGTGAAGTAGGTGTTGTGCACCGAGCGCTGCTTGCCGCGCTTGCCGTAGATCGGGTTCGGCTCTTCGCCCTTGAGCATCTTGTCGACCATCTTGCGCTGGCCGGGGATGATCACGAAGAACACGTTCGCCGACATGATCGTCGCGAGCATCGCGCCGACGATCAGGTAGGCGGCACGGCCCGAGAAGATATGGCACGCGAGGTACGCCGCGACGACGACGTAAATGCCGACGCAAATACCGAGCACGCGGTCGTTGGTGCCGAGGATGCGGCACAGCGAGTCGTAGACGATCCAGCCGGCTGCGAGGAAGCCGAGCGCGGATGCGACGGCGACCACCGGGCCCATGTCGAGCACGCTCTTGTCGATCAGGTACGTGTTCGGCGCGAGCAGGTACAGCACGAAGAACAGCGAGAAGCCCGACAGCCAGGTCGTGTACGACGGCCACTTCGACCAGTGCAGGTCATCCGGCATTTCCGGCGGGGCGACCGTGTACTTCTGCATGTTGTAGAAACCGCCGCCGTGGACGTGCCACAGCTCGCCGAACACACCGCGCTTGCGCTGGTTCGGGTCGGTCGGCGGTTTCAGGCTGTTGTCGAGCGCGACGAAATAGAAGGACTCGCCGATCCACGCAATGGCGACGATGACGTGCAGCCATCGCAGCGCGAGGTTCAGCCAGTCGGTGATGAAGCCTTCCATGAAACTCCTCCAGACTCAGATCGTTTGTCTTTGATGTGGGCGCTGATACGTGTGTCAGCTGCCGCGATAGGTGCTGTACGACCACGGCGACACGAGCAGCGGCACGTGGTAGTGCGATGCGGTGTCGGCGATGCCGAAGCGCAGCACGACGCGGTCGACGAAACGGGGTTCGGGTACCTTCACGCCGAGCGACGCGAAGTAGTCGCCGGCATGGAACACGAGTTCGTATTCGCCGGCGGCGAGCGCGGCGCCTTCGAGCAGGGGTTCGTCGCAACGGCCGTCGCTATTGGTCAGTACGGTCTTGATCGCGCGGCGCGATTCGCCGTCCAGCGCGTAGAGGTCGACCTTGATTGCAGCGCCGGGACGACCGTGCGCCGTATCGAGTACGTGGGTAGTGAGCTTTCCCATTCGCAATTGTCCTTGTGTGAATGCGAGGTTCGGCGGCGACTCGATCCATTGACTGTGCGGCGGATCGAGGCTCCACGTCACGTGGCTACATACCCGTCGGCGAAGTTGAAGCGAGCGCCGTGCAGGCATTGTAAAAAGGTTCCCCGCGCAAATACGGGCGCGATATCAAAGATAATGCGCCGCGCATGAGCGGCTGTCGACGGCACGCCGGATACGGGTTCCAGCGTGCATTTCCGGCCTCTGGCGCGGCCTCGCGCGGCGTACCATATCGGAACCGTGAAGCGCGGTATTCCGGATCGCGCATTGTGTGCCGCGCGCGCTTGGGCGATCCTCCCGCCGTGCGCGTCGGCCTGTGGCCCGCGCGTACCCCGAAGACGGCGAGCACGCCGGGTAACCGGGCCAGGGCGTTCGAACGGACGCAGGCACCGGGGCGTGCCGCGAATCAGCGTTCGAACGGCTTTGTGACCCCTCCAGGAGTGACTCCTGGGGGCAGACCGACGCGGAGAACGCATGAACCTCGAGCAGCACGCTGGCGCACGCGCGCCGAACGCATCCCCATCCCGCCCGAAAACCCTGCTGGTCAAGCACGCCGACGTGCTCGTGACCATGGACGACACGCGCCGCGAATTGCGCGACGCGGGGCTCTACATCGAAGACAACCGGATCGTCGCGGTCGGCCCGACCGCCGAGCTGCCCGACACGGCCGACGAAGTGCTCGACCTGCGCGGCCACCTCGTGATCCCGGGGCTGGTGAACACGCACCACCACATGTACCAGAGCCTCACGCGCGCGGTGCCGGCCGCGCAGAACGCCGAGCTGTTCGGCTGGCTCACGAACCTGTACCGGATCTGGGCGCACCTGACGCCCGAGATGATCGAGGTGTCGACGCTGACCGCGATGGCCGAGCTGCTGCAGTCGGGCTGCACGACGTCGAGCGATCACCTGTACATCTACCCGAACGGCAGCCGGCTCGACGACAGCATCGGCGCCGCCCAGCGGATCGGCATGCGCTTTCACGCGAGCCGCGGCGCAATGAGCGTCGGCCAGCGCGACGGCGGGCTGCCGCCCGATTCGGTGGTCGAGCGCGAACCCGACATCCTGCGCGACGCGCAGCGCCTGATCGAGACCTATCACGACGAAGGCCGCTACGCGATGCTGCGCGTGGTCGTCGCGCCGTGCTCGCCGTTCTCGGTGAGCCGCGAACTGATGCGCGACGCGGCCGTGCTCGCGCGCGAGTACGGCGTGTCGCTGCATACGCACCTGGCGGAGAACGTCAACGACATCGCGTACAGCCGCGAGAAGTTCGGGATGACGCCCGCCGAATATGCGGAAGATCTCGGCTGGGTCGGCCACGACGTGTGGCATGCGCACTGCGTGCAGCTCGACGATGCGGGCATCGGCCTGTTCGCGCGCACCGGCACGGGCGTCGCGCACTGCCCGTGCTCGAACATGCGGCTCGCGTCGGGCATCGCGCCGATCAAGAAGATGCGTCTGGCGGGCGTGCCGGTCGGCCTCGGCGTTGACGGCTCGGCGTCGAACGACGGCGCGCAGATGGTCGCGGAAGTGCGGCAGGCGCTGCTGCTGCAGCGGGTCGGCTTCGGGCCCGATGCGATGACCGCGCGCGAAGCGCTCGAGATCGCGACGCTCGGCGGCGCGAAGGTGCTGAACCGCGACGATATCGGCGCGCTGAAGCCCGGCATGGCCGCGGACTTCGCCGCGTTCGACCTGCGCCAGCCGCTGTTCGCGGGCGCGCTGCACGATCCGGTGGCGGCGCTCGTGTTCTGTGCGCCGTCGCAGACGGCTTACACGGTGGTGAACGGGAAGGTGGTGGTGCGGGAAGGGCGGCTCGCGACGCTCGATCTGCCGCCCGTCATCGAGCGCCACAACGCGCTCGCGCACGCGCTCGTCGAGGCATCGCGCTGACGAAACGCTGACGTCGCGCGGCGGCCGCCCTGGTGGGCGTGCCGCCGTTGCCGCGCTGTAAAGGCGTGGGCGGCGCGGGCGGCGTGTGCCGTTACGGTTCGATCAGCGTGCGGGTGGCTTCGGCGACGAGGCTGCGCAGCCAGCGCACTTCGTCGGAGTAGTGGCAGCGCTCGTGCCACAGCTGGTAGTACTGCATCGGCGGGAAGTCGAGCGGCGCCGGCACGACCGACAGCGGCAGGAACTTCGCGTAGTGATCGGCGAACAGGCGCGTCGTCGTGAAGATCAGGTCGGACTTCACGAGCACGTACGGTGCGAGGTTGAAGTACGGCAGCGTGACGACCACGTGACGCTTGAGCCGTTCGCGCGCGAGATGCACGTCGATCGCGCCGCGCTGGCCGACCGAGTACGGCGTCGGCGCGAGATGCGGCGCGTTCAGGTACTGGTCGAGCGTGAGCCCGCCGCGCTTCGCGAACGGGTGCGTGTTGCTCATCAGGCAGACGATCTCGTCGACGAACAGGTTCGACAGGTGCAGTTGCTCGGGCGGTTCGGGCCAGTTGCCGACGACGATGTCGAGCTTGCCGTCTTCCAGTGCCAGCTCGTAGTCGAACGCGGGGCCGAGCGAATGGAACTCGAGCGTCGCGTTCGGCGCGGCCTGGCGGAAACGTTCGACGACGGTCGGCACGAACAGCACGTTCAGGTAATCGGGGCAGCCGATCCGGTAGCAGCGGATCGACGTGGCCGGGTCGAAGTTGTGCTGCTGGAACTTGATGCGCTCGATTTCACGCAGTGCGTTCTGCACGGGCTCGAGCAGGCGCAGCCCGTATTCGGTCGGCACCATGCCGGACTTGCCGCGCACGAGCAGCGGATCGCCGGTGATGTCGCGCAGGCGCCGCAGCGCGGCGCTGATCGCCGGTTGCGACTGGTTCAGTTTGACGGCCGCGCGCGTGACGCTGCGCTCCATCAACAGGGTGTGCAAGACGCGCAAGAGGTACGTGTCGATCGCCTCGCGTTGCTGACTCATGATATCTCCGTTTTATATGTCTGGGCTGATCGAGGGGCAGGGGGGATATATGGTTTTTAATATGAAGCCGGGCCAGCGTCAAGAGATGGATACCCGCAGACACCCGCCGGTCGGGCCTTCACAAGGGGCCTGAACGGGGCGGAATGCGGGCGCGCGACGCCGCGTGGATGCGCGTTGCGCGCATCCGGGGCGCCGTGCGGCGCGTGATGCCGTATGTACGTCAGTCGTCGATGCGCATGCCGACCTTCAGCGTGACCTGCCAGTGAACGACCTGGTCGCCTTCGATGTGGCCGCGCGTTTCGGTCACCTGAAACCAGTGCAGGTTGTGCAGCGTTTTGCCGGCTTTGGAGATCGCGTTGCGGATGGCGTCGTCGCTCGACTGCCGCGACGAACCGGTCAGTTCGATCATCTTGTACACGTGGTCGCTCATGATGCGCTCCCTGGAATGTCCGTATGGTTCGCCGGTGCAAGCCACGGTCCCGAAGCGGCGCCGTGCGTGCCCGGCTTCTTGAGTGATAGGTATGATGGGCGGCAAGTGCAACCCATATCGGAGACGAGGAAGATCGTGGAAGTCGGATTTTGCGGACCGGGATTGATGGGCGCGCCGATGATTCGGCATTTGCTGGCGGCCGGGCATCGGGTCAGCGTGTGGAATCGCTCGCGCGACAAGGCCGAGGCGCTCGTGAAGGACGGCGCGCAGGTGGTCGGCACGCCGCGCGAGCTGGCGGAGCGGGTCGACACGGTATTCGTGTGCGTGCTCGATGGCCGTGCGGTCGGCGACGTCGTGTTCGGCGAGCACGGGCTGCTTTCCGGCGACGCGGCTGCGCGTCGTTTGCAGCGCATCGTCGATCATTCGAGCATTCCGCCTGCGGCGACGCGCGACTACGCGGCGCGCGCGGCCGCGTTCGGCGTGGGCTGGGTCGATGCGCCGGTGTCGGGCGGCGTGCCGGGCGCGCAGGCCGGCACGCTCGCGGTGATGGCCGGCGGCCGAGCGGCCGATCTCGACGCGGTGCGGCCGCTGATCGATACCTATGCGTCGCGCATCACGCACATGGGCGACGCAGGTGCGGGCCAGACGGCGAAGCTGTGCAACCAGGCGATCGTTACCGCGACGGTGACTGCGATCGCCGAGGCGGTCGGGCTTGCGCAGGCGAGCGGCATCGACGCCGCGCGGCTGGCCGAGGCGCTCGCCGGCGGCTGGGCCGATTCGGTGCTGCTGCAGACGTTCGTGCCGCGCATGACGTCGGGCGGTCACGCGCCGATCGGCGCGCTCAGTACGTTCCAGAAGGATGTCGATGCGATCGCCGACGCCGCGCGCGACACCGGCGCGGTGATGCCGGTTTCGGCCACCGTGCAGCAGGTGCTGCGGCTCGGCGCGGCGCAAGGGCTGGCCGGCGCCGATTTCGCCGCATTCATCGACATCGTTCGGCCCGGTAACGGGCGTCAGCGGGCGACGTGACGGGTACGCGAGGCGCGTGAATGGCAGATGGGCCGCCCGGAGGCGGCCCATCGAAGTGCTGTCGGTTCAGCCGAGGGAGCGTGGTGTCGTGTCGCCGGCGTTCTGGCGACCGAGCCCGCCGCGCAGGCTCGCTTTCGTACCTGCACCAAACTCGGGCAGGATGCGCGCGCGCGCACGACTCGCGAATACCAGGAAGCCGAAGCCGTTCGCCTCGTACCAGTACCCGCCGTTTTCGAGGCCGTCCAGCGGCTGCTCGAGCGCGTTGGCGATCGATTCGATGCAGCGCTTGCGCAGCTCGGCGATGGCCGGATAGGGCGGCTGTGCGCCGCGCACGCTGCACAGGAGCACGTCGAGGCCGGGCAGCACATGCGCGTAGAGGACGGGTTCGTCCTGCGCACGGGCGCGGGCAATCTTGGTGTCGAGCTGGGCAAACGGTTTCGAGTGGCGCAAAACCGCAAGGAATGACTCCTGGCCATCCTGTTGGGCACGCCGACGTTTTTTCGGGAAGGACATAAACACTCGCCTCAAAAACAATTGCAAGAAATGCGGCACTTTCATGCGACCCACTCCCGGCTATGTACGCCGCATGTCGATCCTTTATAGCACACGAAAATGCTGCATTCGTGCAGTACGACGATCAATGTCTCCCGTCGACCTGCTCGCCATGATCGACACAGCCAGCGTCTTGGCGCCCGTACTGTCGTTTAGTCTCCATCATAGACCTGCTTTTCCCGCGCGTGCATTCGTGCGTCACAAAAAAGTGAGATAGGCCGCATGCGGCGGTGCATGGCGCGCGCAATAAAAAGGCCCGCACGGGGCGGGCCTGGCAGGCGGGGCGCTCGGCGATCAGCGCTGCTTGAGCGAATCGCGGATCTCGCGCAGCAGCACGGTGTCTTCCGGCGTCGCGGCCGGCGCGGCTTCGTCCGGCTTGCGCAGCTTGTTGATGAATTTCACCATCAGGAAAATGATGAAGGCGAGGATCACGAAATTGATCGCCACCGTGATGAACGAGCCGTAACCGAATGCGGCGACGCCCGCGGCCTGCAGGTCCTTGAACGAATCGGGATTACCCTTGAACGTCGGGGGGATGGTGCCGAGCAGAACGAACTTGTTCGAGAAATCCAGACCGCCGGTCAGCACGCCGATGACCGGCATGATGAGGTCTTTCACGACCGAGTCGACGATCTTCGAGAACGCGCCGCCGATGATCACGCCGACGGCGAGATCCATCACGTTGCCCTTGACGGCGAACTCCTTGAATTCCTTGATTATGCTCATGAGCGGCTTTCTCCTGGTTGGGGCGAGGGGAGGCGTGCCGCGACGCGCAGGGATGCGAAGCGTCGAATGAGGGTCGGTGGCACGCCGATGGCCGCATGATAGCGAACGCTCCCCAAGCCGGTAGTCCATCTTGAAATGATTGACAAATCCGCGCGTCGGCGCGGCCGGTCATGCAGGGGAGCGTGGCGTGCATTGCAGCGCGCCGCGCGAGGCGTCGGCGCGCTGCGGGAGGTCAGGTGTTGTCGTCGGTCCAGCCGTCGTCGTTGCTGCCGAGATCGACGTTGCCGCTGCCGCCGTCGCTCCAGTTCGACGCGTCGCCGCGGCCGAGGTCGAAGCCCGGATCGGCATCCTGCCGGCGGCGATCGCCGTCGACGATCACGTCGCGTTCGACCACGCGCTCGCGGCCGCCCGACATCGCCTCGCCGAGCAGCACGCCGGTCAACAGCCCGCCCATCCCGCCGCCGAAACCGCCGCCGCCTTGCTGGATCACGACGGGCGGCTGCTGTTGCGGGTAAGGCTGCGGCGGATACGGCTGGCCTTGCGCGCCGGTCATGCGATCGGCTTCCTGCGCGTACACGGAGCCGCTGCCGTTCGCCGGCGGCGCGGGTTGCGCGGCCGGGTCGGGGCGGCCTTCGACGCGCGCCTTCACGCTTGCGTGACGCTGCTCGAGTTCGTCGACGCGATACGGCGGCACCGGATTCTTGCTGTTCGACAGTGCCTCGACGAGCGTGCGCGCGTCGGTCTCGATCGCATCGAGTTCGCCCGTGAGCGCCGCGGCGCCGGGCGCCGTCGACAGCTTCGCGTCGAGTTTCAGCGGGCGGATGTCGTTCAGCACGTCGGTCGCGCGCTTGAGCTGCGTGCGGCGCTCGTCGTCGGCACGGCCGTCGTCGGCCGTGCGTGCACGCCGCAGCGTCCAGCGCAGCACCAGCGCGATCACAGCGACGATCAGACCGAGGCCGATCCACATGCCGGTCGACGGACCGTGTTTTTCGGCCGGCGCGACGGCGGGCGCGAGCCCCGGCTGCAATGTGCCGGCCTGCGTGGCCGATGGTGCGTTACCGCTCACGCGCGCGGCGTCCGCGCGGATGCGCGACTCCGTCTGCGCGAAGCGCGACGCGTCGGTGAAGCGCAGTTGCGGATCGAGCGACTTCGCACGCTGCAGCTGCGTGAGCGCGTCGGACGCGCGGCCTTCGCGGTCCAGCACCTGCGCATAAAGATAGCGCGCGTGCGCGTTGTTCGGATGGGCGTCGATGACTTGCGACAGCTGCGTGTCGGCCTGTTGCCAGTTGCGCTGTGCGATCGACTGCTCGACCTGCTGCAGCGACGGTACCGCAAACGCGGCGGACGACAGCAACATCAGCGAGAGGCCGAGTGCGGCGAGGGATTTCTTCATGGTCGAACCGGGCGCAGGCGCCCGTCTCCTGACGATCGGTTCGCGCCGCGCGCCCGGGGCGGGCCGCGGCGCGGTGGCCGTTACTGCGCGGGCGTGTCGAGCTGTTTCTTCAGCGCGGCGAGGCGATCCTCGACCGACGGGCCCTTGTTCAGCGCGGCGAGCTTGTCGTCGAGCGCCTTGCCGCTCGACGTGTCGGCCGAATTCAGGCGTGCGTCCGAGCGCGCATTCTGCAGCGCGACCTTGTCCTCGAGCTTCTGGAAATCCTCGGACAGGTTCTTGCCGCCGATGCCGCCCAGCGCGCTTGCCGCGACATCCTTCGCCTGCGCGATTTCCTGCTTGGCCTGCAGGATGTTCGAGCGCGCATTCAGGTCGTTGCGGCGCTGGCGCATGTCGGCGATCTGCCCCTTCAGCTTGTCGACCGATGGTTCGAGCGTCGTCAGCTCGGCCGCGAGCGCATCGCGCTCGGCTTCCACGTTCGACTGCGCGGCCAGCGCCTCGCGCGCGAGCGCTTCGTCGCCGGACTGCAGCGCGCGCTTCGCGCCGTCCTCGTACTTCTTCACCTTGTCGTCGGCCGCATCGCGCTTGCTGCGCTGGGTCGCGACCTGTGCCTCGATCTCGATCAGCGAATTCTCGGCACGGCCGATGCTGTCGTCGAGCTCCCGCACGATCTGGCGTGCGTCGCGCGACGGATCCTGTACCGAATCGGCCGCATCGTTCAGCAGGCCTTTGATCGTGCGCGAAACAGAGTCGAAAAGCGACATGAAATCCTCCGTGGTTGAAAGGCGCCGCGTCACCGCGGCAATGCCCGTCGCGAGCCGGTTGCGACCCGCGTGAGCCGGCGGATATTACACCACCGGTTCACTTAAATACGGCTTAAACGCGCGAGTTCAAGCGGCCTGCGCATCAGGACTTCAAACCTTTCGCGACTGAAAGAAAATCGGCCGCGTGCCCCGCATTGCGTGTTCATGATAGGCCGAGGATGGCGACAATACGTTCCGTAAAACACGGCGTTGCGGGAATTTTTACAAAAAATCGCGAAGGCAATCGGTCGATTTCATTAAAATGCGCTGTCACGTCGCGGGAACGGATCGCCGCGCGGCGGGGTCTGTCGACGTGACAGCCGTTCACGAAGCACCCACTCTGATTCATTCGCCTGCATTTCCGCATGCGTCCGAGGGCGCAACGACCGCCCGCCATTCCGACATGCCAATTATCAAACGACCGCCTTCTTCTTCCGACAGGAACGAACCCCACTACACGCTGCGCCGCTCACCGTCCGGGGCCTATTACCCCGATGACGACGATCGCGACGACGACCGCCGCGCACAGCGCAGCGGCAGCGGCGGCGGCGGCCGTCGCACGTTCGGTTCGCGCGTCGCGCTGTGGTTCGCCGGCCTGTTCGTCACGCTCGCGATTGTCGGTGCGCTGATCGTCGGCTACGCGCTGGTCGTGATGGCGCCGCAACTGCCGTCGCTCGATGCGCTGACCAACTACCAGCCGAAGGTGCCGCTGCGCGTGTTCACGGCCGATCACGTGCTGATCGGCGAGTTCGGCGAGGAGCGCCGCAGCCTCGTGCGCTTCCAGGACATTCCGGACGTGATGAAGAAGGCCGTGCTCGCGATCGAGGACTACCGCTTCTACGAACACGGCGGCGTCGACTTCGTCGGCATC
This sequence comes from Burkholderia stabilis, assembly GCF_001742165.1. Lineage (NCBI taxonomy): Bacteria > Pseudomonadati > Pseudomonadota > Betaproteobacteria > Burkholderiales > Burkholderiaceae > Burkholderia > Burkholderia stabilis. The sequence continues at coordinate 443,676 of NZ_CP016442.1, forward strand.
TTGCGGGCGGGCGTCGCTGATTTGATGCACGGCGGCGCACGCCAGGGCGCGAGCACGATCACGATGCAGGTCGCGCGCAACTTCTTCCTGTCGAGCGAGAAAACCTACACGCGCAAGATCTACGAGATGCTGCTCGCGTACAAGATCGAGAAGGCCCTGACGAAGGACCAGATCCTCGAGCTGTACATGAACCAGATCTATCTCGGCCAGCGCTCGTACGGCTTCGCGGCCGCCGCGCGCGTGTACTTCGGCAAGGACCTGAAGGACATCACGCTCGCGGAAGCGGCGATGCTCGCGGGGCTGCCGAAGGCGCCGTCCGCGTACAACCCGGTCGTCAATCCGAAGCGTGCGAAGGTGCGTCAGGAATACATCCTGAAGCGCATGCTCGAGGTCGGCTACATCACGCAGCCGCAGTACGACCAGGCCGTGAAGGAGGAGATCCACGTGCGCACGCCGGGCAACCAGTACGCGGTGCACGGTGAGTACGTCGCCGAGATGGTGCGGCAGATGATGTACCAGCAGTACAAGGACGAAACCTATACGCGCGGGCTGACCGTCACGACGACGATCAACTCGGCCGACCAGGAAGCCGCTTATCAGGCCGTGCGCCGCGGCATTCTCGACTACGAGCGCCGCCACGGCTATCGCGGGCCGGAAGCGTCGATCAACCTGCCCGCGGCCGGCGACGACCGCGACGAGGCGATCGACGATGCGCTCGCCGATCACCCGGACAACGGCGACCTGCAGTCGGCGGTCGTGCTGTCGGCGTCGCCGAACGCGGTCGAGGTGCAGTTCGTCGGCGGCGCGACGACGACGATCGGCCCGGCCGGGCTGCGCTTCGTGTCGGCCGCGCTCGGGCCCCGCGCGAACAACGCGCTGCGCATCAAGCCGGGCTCGATCGTGCGCGTACTGAAGGACGGCAAGACGGGCTGGCAGGTCGTGCAACTGCCGCAGGTCGAAGGCGCGCTCGTCGCGATCGCGCCTCAGGACGGCGCGATTCGCTCGCTCGTCGGCGGCTTCGACTTCAACAAGAGCAAGTTCAACCACGTGACGCAGGCATGGCGGCAGCCGGGCTCGTCGTTCAAGCCGTTCATCTACTCGGCGTCGCTCGACAAGGGCCTCGGGCCGGCGACGATGATCAACGACGCGCCGCTGTACTTCCCGCCGAGCGTGCCGGGCGGCACCGCGTGGGAGCCGAAGGACGACGACCAGCCTGACGGCCCGATGACGATGCGCACCGGCCTGCAGCGTTCGAAGAACCTCGTGTCGATCCGGATCCTCGCATCGATCGGCACGCAGTATGCGCAGCAGTACGTGACGCAGCGCTTCGGCTTCGATCCCGCGAAGACGCCGCCGTACCTGCCGATGGCGCTCGGCGCCGGCCTCGTGACGCCGCTGCAGCTCGCGACCGGCTACGCGGTGTTCGCGAACGGCGGCTACAAGGTCGATCCGTACCTGATCGCCGAAGTCGACGACGCGCGCGGCCAGCCGCTGCAGAAGTCGCAACCGGTGATCGCGGGCAGCACGGCGCCGCGCACGATCGAAGGCCGCAACGCGTACGTGATGAACAGCCTGCTGCACACGGTCGCGACGGCCGGCACGGGTGCGGGCACCAACGCGCTGGGCCGCAGCGACCTGCAGGGCAAGACGGGTACGACGAACGACGCGAAGGACGGCTGGTTCGCCGGTTATCAGCAGTCGCTCGTCGCGGTCGCGTGGATGGGCTTCGACCAGCCGAAGAGCCTCGGCAGCCGCGAATTCGGCGCGCAGCTTGCATTGCCGATCTGGGTGAATTACATGCGCACCGCGCTGAACGGCGTGCCCGAGCAGCAGATGCCGATGGCGGATGGGCTGACCTCGATCGACGGCGAGCTGTACTACGCCGATCGCACGCCGGGCAACGGCTTCGTCGCGAACGTCGACATCAACCCGACCGAGAATGCGATCAGCGCGAACGACGCGCTCGGCTCGGCCGGTGCGGCGGGACTCACGCCGCCGCCCGTCACGGCGCAGGAGAAGCAGCAGATCATGGACATGTTCGAGAACAAGTAAGCGATACGCTGCTGTTCAGACATGCGACGGGCGCCTTCGGGCGCCCGTTTTTTTTGCGCGTCGCCGAAAAGGGGCGCGGCGGAATCAGAACGACGCGCAGGCCGGCACGAGCGTGAGGCCGACCGATTCCTGATGGAACCGCGTCACATACGCCTGCCGGATCGCGGCAAGCCGCGCGCGCGTATCGGCGGTGTCATCGGCGACGATACGGATCACGAAGCTGTCTTCCCGCGTGATCCGGCCGGTCGCGCGGTCGCGCCACTGGCCGTGGGTGTCCCAGTAGGTGAGGCCGTCGGGGAAGCGCGGCGTGACCGTGTCGGCGAGGAACGCGGCGCGCTCCGCATCGGTGACGGGGCCGCGCCCCGCGATATCGCGCCCGAACAGCAGGTCGGCCTGCAGCATGCGGCTCTCGCCCGGCTGCGTGCAGGCCGGCTGCACGCCGACGACGGGCGACGGCGGCGTTGCGCAACCCGCGAGCAGCGCGATCGCCGCGGCGCCGACCAGGGCCCGCGCCCGGGGCCGCCACATCGCGGCCCATGACGGCCGCATCTGCTCATTTCGCGTCCGTCGGCCTTCGCGCGCGCAAAACGCTGCGCGTTCAATCACTTGCGTGCTCGTCCGGCGGGTTATCAACAGGGCTGTCAACATAATCTGGGGATAACCCTAAGTGTGTTGGCCGGTGTCCGGCGCGGGGTCAGTGCTGCAGTTTCGCGTGCGCGAGATGCATGCCGAGCGTGGCGGGATCGGTATTCGTGCCTGACAGCAGCACGCCCACGCGCTTGCCCTGCAGCGTTTCGCGCAGCGGGCCGAGCAGTGCGGCGAGCGCGGCCGCGCAAGCCGGCTCGACCGACAGCTTCAGGTGCGAGAACAGGAACAGCATCGCGGCGCGCAGCGCGTCGTCGGACACGGTGACGATGCGGTCGATGTGGCGCCGGCACAGCTGGTAGCTGTATTCCTCGGTATGCGGCGCCATCAGCGAATCGGCGATCGTCTGCATCGCGCTCATCTTGATCGTGTGATTCGCCGCGAAGCTGCGGCTCATCGCGTCGGCGCCTTCCGGCTCGACGCCGTACACGTGCACGCGCGGATTCGCGAGCCGCAGCGCGGTCGCCATGCCGGCTGCGAGCCCGCCGCCGCCGATCGGCACGATCACCGCGTCGAGGTCGGGCGTTTGCGTCGCCCATTCGTAGCCGAGCGTCGCGGTGCCGAGGATCGTGTGATAGCCGTTGAACGGATGGATGAAGAAGCGGCCTTCCTCGGCCTCGATCTTCCGCACGAGATCGAACGCCTGGGACGCGCTGCCCGCGAGCACGACTTCCGCGCGGTACTGCTTGCATTGCGCGATGCGCGTCGGGCTCGCGGTATGGAACATCACGACCTTCGCGCTGCTGCCGAGCCGCATGGCCGCATACGCGACGGCCGCCGCGTGATTGCCGGCCGACACGCAGGTGACGCCGGCATTCTTGCGCGCTTCGTCGAGCGCGAGCAGATGCGTGAATGCGCCGCGCGCCTTGAAGCTGCCGCTCACCTGCAGCAGCTCGAACTTGAAGTTGACGTGCGTGCCTTCGAGGGACGGCAGGTCGGCGCGTTCGAACACGGGCGTGCGTGCGACCCAGGGCGACAACGCGAAATGCTGCGCGGCGATTTCGTCGAGCGTTGGAATCGGCTCGCCGTCGATCGTCGGATGGGCAGTGCCCTGTTGTTCAGTCGACATGACGTGGCGGGTGGCGGAGTGGGCCGGCCCGCACACGTAGGCCGGCGTGGCGGGAGGCAGTCAGTGCGCGTCGACCGACATGCTGCGGATGAACTTGCGCAGGAACTGCTCGCAGCCGGCGAGCTGCGCGAGCTCGACATATTCGTTCGGCTTGTGCGCCTGCTCGATGTTGCCGGGCCCGCAGACGATGCTCGGAATGCCCGCGCGTTCGAACAGGCCGGCCTCGGTGCCGTACGCGACCTTGCGCTTGTCCTGGTCGGCCGTCAGCGCGCGCACGAGCTGCGTGATCGCGGCCTGTTCGGTCGCGTCGAGCCCGGGCGCCGCGGCGATCTTCGAGAACTCGATCGCGGCGTTGGGGTGCTCGCGAAGCATCTGCGGCAGCAGCGTTTCCCGTGCATACGCTTCGATGCGCGTGAAGATCTGTTCGGGATCGAGGGTCGGCAGGTTGCGGAACTCGAAGTCGAACCGGCATTCGGCCGGCACCGTGTTGATCGCGTTGCCACCCTGGATCGTGCTCGTTTGCGCGGTGGTGAACGGCACGTCGTACAGCGCGTCGAACGGGCCCTCGGCGCGGAAGCGGTCGGCGATGTCGCGGATGTGGCAAATGAGGCGCGCCGCATACTCGATCGCGTTCAGCCCCTTCGGCGTCAGCGACGAATGCGCGGCGTGGCCGCGTACGCAGCAGCGGTACGCGTTGATGCCCTTGTGCGCGATGATCGGGCGCATGCTGGTCGGCTCGCCGACGATGCAGCCGGACGGTTGCACGCCGCGCTTGACGAGGTCGGCGATCATCAGCGGCGCACCCGCGCAGCCGATCTCCTCGTCGTAGGACAGTGCGAAATGGATCGGCTTCGCGAGCTTCGTCGCCTGCATCTCGGGCAGGAGCGCGAGCGCCGTGCCGATGAAGCCCTTCATGTCGCAGGTGCCGCGGCCGTACAGGCGGCCGTCGCGGATCTCCGGCGCGAACGGGTTGCTGTCCCATTGCTGGCCGTCGACCGGCACGACGTCGGTGTGCCCCGACAGCACGATGCCGCCGTGGGTCGAGCCGTCATGCGCGGGCACGGTCGCGAACAGGTTCGCCCAGCCCTCGCGCGGATCGTGCGTGATCGTCGATGCAATGCCCTTCGCGGCGAGCGCGTCGCGCACCGTTTCGATCAGGCCGAGGTTCGGCACGCGGCTCGTCGTGTCCATCGATACCAGTTGCTTGATCCAGGGCAGGCTGACGAGCGATGCGTCGCCTTGGGTTGCAGCGGACGGCGCGGTCGCGTCGAGAGTGGACATGGCAAAACTCCGTCAGAGGAATGGGGAAATCATACTCAAAAACGCGTCGGCCCGCCTTCGCCGGGCGCAGTGCGGTGCAGCATCGCCGCGGCCGTCAGCGTGCCGGGGCAGCCGCTCCCTGCTTCGGGCTGAGCGCGCGCAGCGTTTCCTTGATCGTCGATACGCGGATCGCGAGATCGGGCGAGCGCGTTTCGATGCGCAGCTTGTCCTGGCCCGCGAGCTTGATGTGCCGGTGTTTCTGCACCATCTCGATGATCCGCATCGGATCGATCGGCGGGTTCGGCTCGAACTGCAGCCCGATCGCGACCTCGCTCGCGTCGATCTTCACGATACCGAGCGGCTTCGCGGCGATGCGCAGCCGGTGCGTCTCGACGAGCGCATGCGCCTGCGGCGGCAGCTTGCCGAAGCGGTCGATCAGCTCCTCCTGGATGCCGTCGATCGCGTCGCCGTGCTCGCAGTTCGCGAGGCGCTTGTACAGCGACAGCCGCTCCTGCACGTCCGCGCAGTAGTCGGCCGGCAGGATCGCGGGCGCATGCAGGTTGATTTCCGTCGTTGCGGCGAGCGGGGCGGTGAGGTCGGGCTCCTTGCCGTTCTTCAGCGCCTTCACCGCGTCGTTCAGCATGTCCGTGTAGAGCTGGAAGCCGATTTCGTGGATCTCGCCCGATTGCTTGTCGCCGAGCACCTCGCCGGTGCCGCGGATCTCGAGGTCGTGCATCGCGAGATAGAAGCCCGAGCCGAGTTCCTCCATCTGCTGGATCGCCTCGAGCCGGCGCTGCGCCTGCTTGGTCAGCGCCTGCGGATCGTGGACCAGCAGGTACGCATAGGCCTGGTGGTGCGATCGGCCGACGCGGCCGCGCAACTGGTGAAGCTGCGCGAGGCCGAATTTGTCCGAGCGGTGCATGATGATCGTGTTCGCACTCGGCACGTCGATGCCGGTCTCGATGATGGTCGTGCACAGCAGCACGTTCGCGCGCTGCCCGACGAAGTCGCGCATCACGCGCTCGAGCTCGCGCTCGTGCATCTGGCCGTGCGCGATCATGATGCGCGCCTCGGGCACGAGCGCCTCGAGCATCGCCTTGCGGTTCTCGATCGTCTCGACCTGGTTGTGCAGGAAATACACCTGGCCGCCGCGCTTCAGCTCGCGCAGCATCGCCTCGCGGATCACGCTTTCTTCCTCGCGGCGCACGAAGGTCTTGATCGCGAGCCGCTTCTGCGGCGCGGTCGCGATCACCGAGAAATCGCGCAAGCCCTCGAGCGCCATCCCGAGCGTGCGCGGAATTGGCGTCGCGGTGAGCGTCAGCACGTCGACTTCCGCGCGCAGCGCCTTCAGCGCTTCCTTCTGGCGCACGCCGAAACGGTGTTCCTCGTCGATGATGACGAGGCCGAGACGCTTGAACTGCACGTCCGACGACAGCAGCTTGTGCGTGCCGATCACGATGTCGACGCTGCCTTCGTTGATCTGCGCGATCGCCGCGCTCACTTCCTTCGCGGTCTTGAAGCGCGACAGCTCGACGATGCGCACCGGCCAGTCCGCGAAGCGGTCGGCGAAGGTCTGCGTGTGCTGCTCGGCGAGCAGCGTGGTCGGCGACAGTAGCGCGACCTGCTTGCCGCCCATCACCGCGATGAACGCGGCGCGCAGCGCGACCTCGGTCTTGCCGAAGCCGACGTCGCCGCACACGAGGCGGTCCATCGGCTTGCCGCTCGTCATGTCGCCGATCACGGCCGCGATCGCCGCGGCCTGGTCGGGCGTTTCCTCGAAGCCGAAGCTTTCCGCGAATTTCACGTAATCGCGCGGGTCGAGCGCAAACGCGTGGCCTTCGCGGGCCGCGCGGCGCGCATACAGGTTCAGCAGCTCGGCGGCCGTGTCGCGGATCTGCTGCGCGGCCTTGCGCTTCGCGCGCTCCCACTGGCCGGAGCCGAGCGCGTGCAGCGGTGCGCTGTCCGGATCGGCGCCGCTGTAGCGCGAGATCACGTGCAATTGCGCGACGGGCACGTAGAGCTTGCTGTCGCCCGAATATTCGAGATGCAGGAATTCGGTTTCGCCTTCGCCGAGATCCATCGACACGAGGCCCATGTAGCGGCCGATACCGTGCTGCGCATGGACGACCGGGTCGCCAACCTTCAGCTCCGACAGGTCACGCACCATCGCGTCGACGTTGCTGGCCTGTTCCTGCCGGCGGCGGCCCGCACGGCGGCCGAGCGCGCCGTACAGCTCGGTTTCGGTGACGATCGCGTAGCCTTCGCCCGGCACCGAGAAGCCGCTCGAGAGCGGTGCGACGCCGAGCGCGAAGCGTTCGTCGCTCGTGAGCCAGCCCGCGAAGTGGTCGTTCGACGCGGGGCGCAGGTGATGCTCGGCGAGCAGTTGCAGGATCGTCTCGCGGCGGCCGGCCGATTCGACGGTCAGCAGCACGCGCTTGCCGGAAGACTCGACGAACGTGCGCAGCGAAGCGAGCGGATCGTCGGCATGACGATCGACGGTGAGCTCGGGCAGCGCCGTCGCCCAGCCGCCGGCCGGCTGGGCAGGCAGCACGACGCGCGCGAACGGCTTCGCGAAGGCGAAGAAATCCTCGTCGGACAGGAACAGGCGCTGCGGCTCGAGGATCGGCCGCTCGCGGTCGTGCGACAGGAACGCGTGGCGCTGCTTCGTGTCGGCCGTGAAGCGGCGGATCGACGCTTCGAGGTCGCCGGTGAACACGAGGTGCGCGTCCTGCGGCAGGTAGTGGAACAGCGTGGCCGTCTCGTCGAAGAAGAGCGGCAGGTAATACTCGATACCGGCCGACGGCACGCCGTTGCCGATGTCCTTGTAGATCGGCGCGCGGCTCGGGTCGCCTTCGAAGGTTTCGCGCCAGCGGCTGCGGAACGCGGTGCGCGCGGCTTCGTCGAACGGAAACTCGCGGCCGGGCAAGAGGCGCACGTCGCGCACCGGATACAGGCTGCGCTGGGTATCGGGGTCGAACGCGCGGATCGAGTCGACCTGGTCGTCGAACAGGTCGATCCGGTACGGCAGCGGCGAGCCCATCGGGTACAGGTCGATCAGCGAGCCGCGCACGCAATATTCGCCGGGCCGCACGACCTGGCTCACGTGCTCGTAGCCGGCCAGCGTGAGCTGCGCCTTCAGCTTCGCCTCGTCGAGCCGCTCGCCCTGCGCGAATGCGAACGTGTACGCGGCCATGAACGAGGCCGGCGGCATCCGGTACAGCGCGGTGGTCGCGGGCACGAGCAGGATGTCGCAGCGGCCTTCGCCGAGATCGTGCAGTGTCGCGAGACGCTCGGACACGAGATCCTGGTGCGGCGAGAACGTGTCGTACGGCAGCGTTTCCCAGTCCGGCAGCAGGCGCACGCGGGCATCGGGCGAGAAGTAGCCGATTTCCTGCGAGAGCCGCTGCGCGTCGACCGCGTTGGCGCAGATCACCGCGAGGAGCGGCACGTCCTGGCGGTTGTCGGCAAGATAACGGGCGATGGCGAGCGCGTCGGCGGAACCATGCGCGCCGTCGAAGGCGAAACGCTGGCCGGTTTTGACGCGGGCAACGGGCGAGGCTGACGGGTTGGAAGCGTTATCTGGCATAGGGACGGCAGGGGTGGCGTGCACGGGCGCATCGCGGTGCGCCGGTCGAGACGAAAGACCTATTATAAAATCCGCTTCTCGATTTCATCTTACCGGCGTTTCCTTTCGTGACTCCCCGACTTTTCGCCCTGATTCCCTGTGCCGGCACGGGCAGCCGCTCCGGCTCGGCCGTGCCGAAGCAATACCGTACGCTCGCCGGGCGCGCGCTCCTGCATTACACGCTCGCCGCGTTCGACGCGTGCAGCGAATTCGCGCAGACGCTCGTCGTGCTCGCGCCCGACGATACCCATTTCGACGCGCGCCGCTTCGCCGGCCTGCGCTTCGCGGTGCGCCGCTGCGGCGGCGGCTCGCGGCAGGCGTCGGTGCTGAACGGGCTGCTCGAGCTGGCCGAATTCGGCGCGACCGACCAAGACTGGGTGCTGGTGCACGACGCCGCGCGCCCGGGCATCACGCCGGAGCTGATCCGCACGCTCGTCGCGACGCTGAAGGACGACCCGGTCGGCGGCATCGTCGCGCTGCCGGTGGCCGATACCCTCAAGCGCGTGCCGGCCGGCGGCGACGCGATCGCGCGTACCGAATCGCGCGACGCGCTGTGGCAGGCGCAGACGCCGCAGATGTTCCGCATCGGCATGCTGCGCGAGGCGATCCTGCGCGCGCAGCGCGAAGGGCACGACCTGACCGACGAAGCGAGCGCGATCGAATGGGCCGGCCATACGCCGCGCGTCGTGCAGGGCAGCCTGCGCAACTTCAAGGTCACGTACCCGGAAGATTTCGCGCTCGCGGAAGCGATCCTCGCGCGTCCCGCGAACGCTTCCTGACTTTTACCCCATCTCAATCGGAACACGCATGGATTTCAGAATCGGACAAGGCTACGACGTGCACCAGCTCGTCCCGGGGCGCCCCCTCATCATCGGCGGCGTGACGATTCCGTACGAGCGCGGCCTGCTCGGCCACTCGGACGCGGACGTGCTGCTGCACGCGATCACCGACGCGCTGTTCGGCGCGGCGGCGCTCGGCGACATCGGCCGCCATTTCTCCGATACGGACGCGGCGTTCAAGGGTGCGGACAGCCGCGTGCTGCTGCGCGAGTGCGTCGCACGCGTGAAGGCAGCCGGCTTCACGATCCAGAACGTCGACAGCACCGTGATCGCGCAGGCGCCGAAGCTCGCGCCGCATATCGACGGAATGCGCGCGAACATCGCGGCCGATCTCGGGCTGCCGCTCGATCGCGTGAACGTGAAGGCGAAGACCAACGAGAAGCTCGGTTATCTCGGCCGCGGCGAGGGCATCGAGGCGCAGGCCGCCGCGCTGCTGGTCAGGCAGGGCGGCTGACGTGCCGCCCATGCGGCGCACGGTTCGTCGGGCGCCGCCGCGATGAAAGAAACAATGAAAAATGCCACGCATTCGCGTGGCATTTTCGTTTGCAGCGGCCGGCCCGGCTTGCCGCCGGGCACATGATCCAACCGCTTATTCGCCTTCGGCGGCGATCACCTGCGCGGCGGCATTGATCACCGACGCGATGCGGCCGACGTCGCGCAGTTGCGTGACGGTCATCCCTTGCTCGTTCTTCAGCAGCGCATAGTGCGACTTCACGCAGAAGTGGCACTTGCCGACGATCGACGCGGCGAGCGCGTACATCTCGAACTTGCGCTTGTCGACGCCGCCGTGCGTGGCATACGCACCCATGCGCAGCTCGGCGCGCTGGGTCTTCAGGTCGGCGTCGTCGGCCATCTCGACATACGGATACCAGGTGTTGTTCATCCCCATCAGCGCGGCCGCCGTCAGCACGGCGTTCGTCTCTTCGGGCGACAGCACGCCGGCTTCGCGGATCGTCTTCACGAGCACGGTGCTCTTCGCCGCGATGGCCGCCGCCAGCGCGACGCCGACCGCGTCGGTGCCTTCGAGCGACGAGCGCGAGATCGTGCCGTCGAGGTTCAGGCGAATGTCCTTCGCGTAGTCGGGGATACGTGCCTTAATCGAGTCGATGAATTCCATTGATATCTCCTATGGGTTGGCCGTTAAAAAAGCCCGCAGGCAGGACGTGCGCCGCGGGCTTCGTGCATCGATGCGCTTACAGCGTTGCGCCGCCGACTGCACGGTTGCACGGGCACAGTTCGTCCGTTTGCAGGCCGTCCAGAATGCGCAGGACTTCTTCCGGGCTACGGCCGACGTTCAGGTTGTTCACCGAAACGTGCTGGATCGTGTTGTCCGGATCGACGATGAACGTTGCACGCAGGGCCACGCCGGCTTCCTTGTCGCGCACGCCGAGCTGGTCGATCAGCTCGCCCTTGACGTCGCCGAACGAGTAGTGGTTCAGCTTGTCGAGGTCCTTGTGCTCACGGCGCCATGCGAGCTTGACGAATTCGTTGTCCGAGCTGCCGCCCAGCAGGATGGCATCGCGCTCTTCGAACTGCTTCGTGAGCTTCGCGAATTCGACGATTTCCGTCGGGCACACGAACGTGAAATCCTTCGGATAGAAGTAGATGATCTTCCACTTGCCCGGGAACGACGCTTCGGTGACGGTCTCGAACGCCGACTGGCCGTTTTCCTCGTGATTATTGAAGCCCGGCTTCGCGGCTACGACGGTGAAAGCTTCGAGTTTATCGCCCACGGTTTTCATGCGGATACTCCTGTATGAGTTGGGAAGAAGACTGAGTCAAGCTACCTCGGTGCTGCAACGATGATGTGACAGCATGGGCACGACTATAACACTATTAATAAAACACTTCAATAGATTTTAGCTAACGATCTTCATAGTTTTTTTCAACTGGATCGATAGTGTGAAGGGGGAAGGGCGTGCGCGAGCGCGTCACGCCGTCGCACGCGTCTTGCCGGCGCCGGGGAATTCGAGCGTGACTTCGAGGCCCGCTTCCGGGTTGCGGTTGCGCAGGCGCAGCGCGCCGCGATAGCGGCCGACGAGGCGCAGCACGATCGCCATCCCGAGGCCCGTGCCGTCCGCCTTGGTGCGCGCGGTGTCGACACGGTAGAACGGCCGCATCACGAGCGGCAGTTGATCCTCGGGGATGCCGGGGCCTTCGTCGCTCACCGACAGCTCGACGCGCGCGTGCGACACGCGCGTCTCGAGCGTGATGCGCGAGATGCCGTCCTGCTTGCTCTGGCCGTATTTGCGCGCGTTCTCGACGAGGTTGCCGATCACGCGGCGCATGTCGGTCTCGTCGGCTTCGATGATCGCGTTCTGCGCCAGCCGTGTGCGGATCTCGACGCCGTCCTCGCCCGACGCGCGCGCGGCGACTTCCTGCGCGATCGACGACAGGTCGACGGGCTCGGGCTTGCGTTGCGTGGGGCGCGCGTAGTCGATGAAGGCCGCGATGATGCGATCCATCTGCTCGATATCGTCGACCATCGCGTCCTTGGTCGCCTGGTCGGACGGGCTCATCTCGGTTTCGAGCCGCAGCCGCGCGAGCGGCGTGCGCAGGTCGTGCGAGATGCCCGCGAGCATCAGCGCGCGATCGGCCTCGAGCTGTTCGAGGTCGCGCACCATCTGGTTGAAGCTGCGGTTGGTCTCGGCAGCGACGCCCATCCCCCGCTCGGGTAGCGGCTCGGGCGTCTGGCCCGAACCGATCTGGCGCGCGGCGAGTGACAGCCGTGAGAACGGCCGGTTCACGAGGCTCGTGATGAACGCGGAGCCGAACAGCGACAGCGCGAGCGCGAACAGGCCCCAGCCGGCCCATTGCAGGCCCGTGACGTTGTCGAGCTGGTCGCGATCGAGTGCGACCCAGTAATCGTCGTCGTCGATCTTGAAGCTGATCCATACGCCCGGAATGTCGTTGACCGACTGCGCGATCACGGTATCGTCGCCGAGGCGGCTGCGGATGTCGTGCTCGATCAGGCGGTTCAGCGATTCGTCGGGCTGCAGCTTGAATTTGTCGGTTTTTTCGCGCGGGTAAACGCGCACGCCCTCGTTGCTCTCCAGATCCTGCAGCAGCGCGCGCCGCAGATCGGGATCGGAATAGAGCAGGGCGGTGCGCGTGAGCTTCACGATCGCGACGAGCTGCAGCGCGACGCGCTGCGCGCGCGGCTCGCGCTCGATTACGCGAAAGCTCTGGAACCACGCGGCGAGACTGACCGAGATCAGCAGCGCGATCAGCAGGAAGGTGCGCCAGAACAGCCCGCCGAACGCGAGCTGCAGGAGGCGCCGGTCGATACGCATGGGACGGGCCGTGGGCGGGCGAAACCGGAGAAGAAAAAGATCAGGCGGCGCCGTCCGGGATGAACACGTAGCCGAGGCCCCAGACGGTCTGGATGAAACGCGGGCTGCCCGGATCCGGTTCGATCAGCTTGCGCAGGCGCGAGATCTGTACGTCGAGGCTGCGGTCGAACACTTCGTATTCACGGCCGCGTGCGAGCTCCATCAGCTTCTCGCGCGACAGCGGCTGGCGCGGATGGCGTGCGAACACCTTCAGCACCGAGAATTCGCCGGTCGTCAGCGGGATTTCCTGGCCGGACTTCGTCAGCGTGCGGGTGGCGAGGTTCAGCGAGAACTCGCCGAACTCGAACACCTCGGTGGTTTCCGACGGCGCGCCCGGCAGTTCGGCCGGCGCCTGGCGGCGCAGCACCGCGTGAATGCGCGCGACGAGCTCGCGCGGGTTGAACGGCTTCGGCAGGTAATCGTCGGCGCCCATCTCGAGGCCGACGATGCGATCGACGTCCTCGCCCTTCGCGGTGAGCATGATGATCGGCGTGCGGTCGTTGCTGCCGCGCAGGCGGCGGCAGATCGACAGGCCGTCTTCGCCCGGCAGCATCAGGTCGAGCACGAGCAGGTCGAAACGCTCGCGTACCCAGAGCTTGTTCATCGCGGTCGCGTTCTCCGCGACGTATACGTTGAAACCCTGCTCGCCGAGATAGCGGCGCAGCAGATCGCGCAAGCGCGGGTCGTCGTCGACGACGAGAATCTTGGAGGGGTTTTTCGTTTCCATGAACGGCATCTTATCGCGAATGGGAATTGACGCACGGTCGCGTATTTTCACGCGTTACAGTCGGTTACAAAATTTACCCGTAGTGTCGTGCGGAGTAAAGGCAGGCTATAGAGATTCCTTTACTCGAAACCGAAATTCGGTAGATACTCCCCTGCACTCCATCTTTCATCTTTGCACACCCGAATTCCGCAGGGTTTTTCAAGTACCAGAGGTAGCCGGTTGCCGCGTGACGAAGGGAACAAATCGACCAAAGAAGCGAGGACGGTCATGCGATCTGCCCGGATTGCACTGATGCTGACGATCGCGCTTGCCGGTCCATATGCGTCGAACTTCGCGTATGCGCAGCGCCCCGAGCAGGGCGCACCGTCGCGCAAGCTGCCGCGCGGCAAAGCGCCGCAGTCCGATCGTGCCGCCGAGACGCCGATCCGTTCCGCCGTGCCTCCCGATCTCGAACAGCACCGCCGCGACGGGCACATGACGCCCGAAGAACGCCACCTTCTGCGCCAGCACATCGAAGACGCCGTTCGCGAGCTGTACAAGCGCTGACACGCGCCGTCTTTCGCATTGCGCGAAAATCACCACGCAGAAAAAATTCGTAGCACTTTTTCGGTCAACTTGCGCCCGCCGCATGCCGTTGTATCGGCATCCGCACCGCCGGTGCGTTCCGGGAGTCCGTCACGATGAAAGCGAACGCTGCCGTACCGGCGCCGTCGCCCGCCATGCAGTCGCCGCTCGACGCCGACGATGCACTGTTTTTCCTGAGCCGCACGGGTTTTTCTCCCGCTCCCGCGGATGTCGCGCGGGTCGTCGGCATGACGCGTGCGCAGGTCGTTGCCGACACGCTCGGCAGCGTGCGCCGCGAACCCGTCACGCAATGGCCCGACTGGATCGGCGAGCTGCCGCCGACGCGCGCGCAGCGTCAGGCGCTGACGCCCGACATGCGGCGCGACGAGCAGAACGAGCGCAATCGCCGCTACGATGCGCTGCGCGCAGCCTGGATCAACGAGATGGTCGTGACGCCGTCGCCGCTGACCGAGCGCATGACGCTGTTCTGGCACGGGCACTTCACGTCGGGGCAGGACAAGGTGCCTTATCCGCAGACGATGGCCGCGCAGAACGCGCTCTTTCGCCGCGAGGCGCTCGGCAATTTCGGCACGCTGCTGCATGCGGTCGCGAAGGATCCGGCGATGCTGCAGTATCTCGACGGCGCGAGCAATCGCAAGGGGCGGCCGAACGAGAATTTCGCGCGCGAGGTGATGGAGCTGTTCACGCTCGGCGAAGGGCATTACACGCAGTACGACGTGACGGAAGCCGCCCGCGCAATGACCGGCTGGACGATCGATCCCGATACGCTGCGCTTCCAGGTGCGGCCGGAATGGCACGATGCGGGCGACAAGACGATCCTCGGCGAAACCGGGCCGTTCGACGGCGACGGTTTTCTCGACATCCTGCTGAAGCGGCCGGGTACCGCGCGCTTCATCGTCGGCAAGCTGTGGCGTGAGTTCGTGTCCGATACGCCCGACGCGGGCGTGCTCGATGCCGTCGCCGAACGGTTCCGCGCGAGCGGCTACGACGTTCGCGCGGCGCTCGCCGCGCTGTGGTCGACCGATGCGTTCTGGGATCCGCGCAACCGCGGCGTGCTCGTCAAGTCGCCGGCGGAATTCGTCGTCGGGTCGGTGCGGCTGTTCGACGTCGCGTACGGCGATCCGCAGATGCTCGCGAACACCGTGCGCACGCTCGGGCAGAACCTGTTCTACCCGCCGAACGTGAAGGGCTGGCCGGGCGGCGCGCTGTGGATCAACAGCACGACGCTGCTCGCGCGCAAGCAGTTCGTCGAGCAGCTGTTCCGCGCGACGGAGACGGCCGGCATGCGGCCGGCGGCGCATGCGATGGCGGGGCCGCCGAATGTCCGGGCGCACGCGATACCGGTGGCCGATACGGCATCCGCCGCGGGTATGCGCGGCGCGCCGGCCAAGCCCGCCCGCGGCGGCCTGCGTTTCGACCTCGAACGCTGGCTTGCGCAATATCGCGCGCGCCCGCAGGCGATCGCGGGATTGTCGACCGAGCTTCAGCTGCAGCATGCGGTGCTGCCGGTGTCGCCGGTCGCGGCGATCGACACGGATTCGACCGGCAGCGCGTATCTCGAGGCGTTGCTGATGGATCCCGCCTATCAACTGAAATGATGCAAACAACGACGAATCGGTGCGCCGGTGAAGCAAAGGTGCCGGGCGGCCAATCAAAGGATGCGCGATGAACCGACGTGATTTTCTGACGCTGACGGGCGCCGCGGCCGCGGCCGGCGTGTCGATGTGGCAGCAGCCCGCGCTGGCGGCGACGCCGGCGGGGCGGCAACCGGCGACGGGTTATGCGAACGTGCTGATCCTCGTCGAGCTGAAGGGCGGCAACGATGGCCTCAACACGGTGGTGCCGTACGCCGATCCGCTGTACTACCCGTTCCGGCGCAGTATCGGCATCAAGCGCGAGCAGGTGCTGCAGCTCGACGCACACACGGGGCTGCACCCGTCGCTCGCGCCGCTGATGCCGCTGTGGCGCGACGGGCAGGTCGCGGTCGTGCAGGGCGTCGGTTATCCGCAGCCAAACCTGTCGCATTTCCGCTCGATCGAGATCTGGGATACCGCATCGCGTTCGGACCAGTACCTGCACGAAGGCTGGCTCACGCGCGCGTTCGCGCAGGCGCCCGTGCCGCCCGGTTTCGCGGCGGACGGCGTCGTGCTCGGCAGCGCCGAGATGGGGCCGCTCGCGAACGGCGCGCGCGCGATCGCGCTCGTCAATCCCGCGCAGTTCATCCGTGCGGCGCGGCTCGCCGAGCCGTCGTCGCTGCGCGAACAGAACCCGGCGCTCGCGCACATCATCGACGTCGAGAACGACATCGTGAAGGCGGCCGACCGGCTGCGCCCGCGCGGCGGGATGCGGGAATTCCGGACGGCGTTTCCGGCGGGTGCGTTCGGCACGTCGGTCAAGACCGCGATGCAGGTGCTGGCCGCGTGCGAAGCGTCCGGGCCCGGTGCGCAGGACGGCGTCGCGGTGCTGCGCCTGACGCTCAACGGTTTCGACACGCACCAGAACCAGCCGGGGCAGCAGGCCGCGCTGCTCAAGCAGTTCGCGGAAGGGATGAGCGCGATGCGCGGTGCGTTGATCGAACTCGGGCGCTGGAACCAGACGCTCGTGATGACGTATGCGGAATTCGGGCGGCGCGTGCGCGAGAACCAGAGCAACGGCACCGATCACGGCACGGCCGCGCCGCATTTCGTGATGGGCGGCCGGGTGGCCGGTGGGCTGTACGGCGCGCCGCCGGCGCTCGGGCGGCTCGACGGCAACGGCAACCTGCCGGTCGCGGTCGATTTCCGCCAGCTCTACGCGACCGTGCTCGGGCCGTGGTGGGGACTCGATGCGACGCGCGTGTTGCAGCAGCGCTTCGACACGCTGCCGCTGCTGAAGGCGTGATGCGTGAGAGTCAGCGGCGGCGCGCGGCGCGCCATGCGATCCACAGCTTGCGGATCGGCGTCAGTGCGATGCGCTGGTGAAGCACCTGGTAGCCGTCGCGTTCGATCTCGTCGAGCAGCGCGCCGGCCAGGGCGATCTGCGCGCGCAGCGTGCGCTGCGCGCGGCGTTCGGATGCGGGGATCGCCGCTTCGGCGGCCGCGAGCGCTTCGCGTGCGCGGGTCGTCTGGAATTGCAGCAGCTCGGTGAAGGCCGGGCTGTAGCGACGGTTCAGCAGATCGGCCGCGGTCACGTTGTAGCGCTGCAGTTCGTCGATCGGCAGGTAGATGCGGCCGTGGCGCGCATCGTTGCCGAGTTCCTGCACGAATTGCGCGAGCATCAGCGCACGGCCGGCGTCGGCTGCCCACGGTTGCGGGTCGGCCGGGTTCGCGGCGCTTGCGCGTGCGACCAGCGACGCGAAGGTGCCGCCCACCTGTGCGATATAGCGCTGCAGGTTCGCGAAATCGAGGTAGCGCGCCTGTTCGAGATCCATCCCGTAACCGTTCACGAGCGTGCGCAGCGCGTCGGCCTCGGCGGCGATCGCCGGATGATGCTGCGCGAGTGCCTTCGTGACGGGGTGCGACGGCTGCCCGTCGGCCAGCGCGGCGAGCTCCTTGTGCCACCACGCGAGCTTCGTGTGTCCGACGGTCGGGTCGCTGGTTTCCTTGACGGTTTCCTCGAGCTCGCGGCGCAACGCGAACAGCGCGGTCAGGCGCGGTTGCGCGGCGAGCGGCGCCTGACGCAGCGCGTAGTAGACGCTGGAGCCTGCGGGGGCGGCCTTTTGCTGACAGTAGTCGTCGAAGTTCACGGGCGGAATCGTGTCGGGGGCGGGTTCGGGGGACGCGCAGCGGCGCGTGGCCGGAACGTCGAGCGCGGCATTCTAGCACCGCTGCACGACGGACGCCGGCAGGGCGAGACAAGGCTGCACGGATCGGGTAGAATCTCGCGCTCGCCTGATCGGGCGTGCCGGTTTTCAGCCGGCGAGAGGTCCCGGGCGCGCGGTGAATGCATATTGCGTTCCTGTTCCGCGCGGTCAGGCGACACAGCATGCGCGTGAGTGGCGAAATTGGTAGACGCACCAGGTTTAGGTCCTGACGCCCGCAAGGGTGTGCCGGTTCGAGTCCGGCCTCACGCACCAGAAGCAGAGCGCGCACCCGTCAGGGTGACGTTCACGAAAAAGCGCTGCCGGTCGGCTGACCGCAGCGCTTTTTTGTTTTTACCGGTTCCCGGTCTTTCCCGATACGCGGGCCTTGTCGAGCACGCACGGAAAATCGTGCCGCGTGTAATATCGTGTTCACTTCTCATATAAGAAACACGATCACGCTGAGGGCCATCGATGAAGAACACCGTACGCTTGCCGATTTCCGTTCTGGCGCTGATGCTGGCCGCGCCGGCATTTGCCGCGACGCCCGCCGACAATGTCGCGTGGAGCGCGAAGCCCGTGCAGACGGTTGCATCGCCGCCGGAGTGCACCGGTTACTCGGGGCGGCTGATTCCGAGCAGCGAGCCGCCGTCGACGGAATCCGTGCTGAAATCGGTCGGTACGATGCTGGCCGGCTTCGCGCTCAGCCGCACCGGCGGATATCAGGGCGAAGCGCCCAATCCGTGCGCACACACCGGCCTGTGATCGGTTCGCAAGCGAACCGCAGGTATCGCCGCTTCATTTGAACAGGCTTGATGACAAGCGCCGCGCGTCGCCCCGACCGCGGCGCTTTTCCGTTTCTAGCCCGTCTAATCCCAGAAACTCCGGATCGCGACCGCCACGATCACGGGCACCGAGAACACCAGCGGGATCGCGAAATACTGCGCTTCGCGATCGACGATCCAGCTATAGATCACCCACGCCGCACCGATGGCGAACGTCACGAGGCCGACCACCACGGCGGCGATGTTCAGCACCAGCTTCGAAGGCTGGTGGCGCGTTTTGGCATTGTCGTTGTTATCGCGCGGGGACGATTTCATCGGAAGAGTGCGGCCTCGGGCCGGAACAGGGATAGAAGCACAGGAAACCCCATCCGCACGGATCGCGCAAGGGCCGGCGCATGCCGGCCCCGTCATGTTCATTCCTGCGCGTTACACGTTACAACCCGAACGACGCCGCCAGTTCATCGAGCAGCTCGCGCTGGAACGCGACGAACCGCTCACCCGGCTGCTGCGCGATCGCGAGATCGAGCATCGGATCGGCGACGTCGGTGCGAATGCCGGCCAGTTCCTCGACGATCGCCAGCCCGCAGAACGGCACGTACGCCTCCGAATAACCACCTTCGTGAACGATCACGAGCCGCCCGCCGCAATGGCGCTGCGCGGCGTCCTTCACCGCGCGCGTCATGAACCGGTAGCTGTCGGTATGCAGCTGCATGCGTGCGAGCGGGTCCACCGCGCTCGCGTCGAGGCCGCTCGCGACGACGATCAGCTCGGGCCGGAAACGCGCCAGCGCCGGCAGCACCATCCGCTCGAACGCGTAGCGATACGCGTCGTCGCCGCTGCCCGCGAGCAGCGGCACGTTCAGGTTCGCGCCGATGCCCGCGCCTTCGCCGCGATCGTCCGCGCCGCTGTAGCCGGGCGGGAAGCAGCGGTCCTGATGCAGCGAGATCGTCAGCGTGTCCGGATCGTCGTAGTAGATCGACTGCGTGCCGTTGCCGTGATGCACGTCCCAGTCGATCACGGCGACGCGCTCGATGCCGTGTTTCGCGCGGGCGGCCTCGATCGCGATCGGGATGTTCGCGAGCAGGCAGAAGCCCATCGGGCGGTCGCGCAGGCAATGATGGCCGGGCGGCCGCGACAGCGAAAATGCATTGGCCGCACGCTCGGCGACGACCGTATCGACTGCCGCGATCGCAAGGCCGGCCGACAGCGCGGCGATCTCGTAGCTGCCCTTGCCGAACGGTGCGAGGTCGCCGAGGTCGCCGCCATTCGCGTCGCTGAGTGCGCGGAATGCGTCGAGATAGTGCGCGGGATGGATGCGCAGCAGGTCGCCGGTCGTGGCCGGTTCGGCGCCGCGCAGGTCGAGTTGTGCCGCCAGGCCCGAGGCCTGCACGAGCGACAGGAAGCGGCGCTTCGAATCGGGCGATTCCGCGTAGCCCGCGCTCGACGGCGGCTGGACCCAGCCGCCGACCGGGAAGAACAGCGCATGCGTGCCGCCGGTATGCCAGAAAGTGCGTTCGTCGGTGAAGAAGGCAGTGCGATTCATGGATGTGCGTGACCTGTCACGGTTGGGAGGAAACGGAAGGGCGTGCGCGGCGGTCGATGTGACGCAACGCGGCGTACGAGACGATCGCGACGGCCGTCGCGCCCGCGAACAGCGCATGCATCGTGCCGCCCGCATCGAGCATCAGCCCGGCGAGCAGCGGGCCGGCCGCGAGGCCGGCGCCGATCACGAAGTTGAGCGTCGCGACGAGGCGGCCCGATGTGTCGATCTGCGCGACGGTCGCGAGGATGAACGGCAGCACGAACGTCCACGCGAACTTGAACGCGAAGATCGCCGCGCCGTAGCCGCCGGCGTGCCGCATCGCGGCGAGTGCGACGAGCGACGCCGCGAGCAGCGCGTAACCGGCGGCCAGCATCGCGCGCCGCGCGAGCCGGCCGCCCGCGCAAGACGCGAGCGCCGCGCCGGCGATCCCCATCACGCTCGCGATCGCGAGCACGTTGCCGGTCGACTGCGGATCGAGCCCGGCCTCGGCGGCGGCGCGGCTCGCGAAGGTCCAGACGCTGCCGATCGCGAGATAGAACGTCAGCACGGCACCGATCGCGAGCGCAACGAAATGCCGCGGCACATGCGTTGCGTTGCCGTGCGCAGTTGGCGCGTTCGCCGTCCGTGCGCCGAGCGACGACGGAAAGCCGCGCGACAGCGGTGCCGCGAGCAGCGCGAGCGCGGCGAGCGCGACATACAGCGCGCGCAGCCCGAATGCGGCGAACACATGCGGCAGCACGAACAGGCCGATCGCGCCCGCGATCAACTGGCCGACGACCCACAGCCCGTACACGCGGTCGCTGTTCTCGCTCGTTGCCGCGCTCGTCATGCAGAGCACCATCAGCGAACCGCCGCCGAGCGCGGTGACGGCGCGCAGCGCGAGCAGCGCGGCGAAGCCCGGCATCCACAGCGCGGTCAGCAGGTTGCCCGCGCCGAACAGCGCGATCGCGCACGCGGCGACGCGGCGCGCGTCGACCCGGCCGAGCCACAGGTAAGACGGCACGGTCGCGAGGCTGAACGCACCGAGTTCGACGAAGAAGTAGGTGCCGATTTGCGACGCGGACAGCCCGAGCTGCGTCGCGAGCTGGCCAGCGACGGCCGGCGCGACGAGCAGCAGCAGCGGCGTGATGGCCGCGAACACGATGAGCGCGACGAGCGTCGAGCGCGCGAAGCCCGACGCGCGGCGGTCGGGCGGGAGTACGGCATCCGGGGACAGGGTTTTCATGGCGGGATCTCGTAGGGGGAATCAGAACAGGTGGTACATGCCAACCATCGCGCCGAACTGAGACGCACCGGCGAGCGGCGTCGGGTCGTATTCGTAGACGGTCTGTGAGCTCTGGCCGCTGTTGCGCGCATAACCGAGGTTCACGTACGCGACGGTGCGTTTCGACAGCGCATACGTGGTGCTCGCGATGAAGAGCGTCGGATGGCCGATCGCCGGTGTGCGCGAATCGGTGTGGTAGACCCCGGCGTTCAGGCCGATGCCGTTCGACGTCAGGTAACGCGCGCCGCCCCAGACGATCGTGCGCGCCGCGTCGAGATCGCCCGTCAGGCGTTCGACGCCCGCGTAGACGGTGAGCGGCAGCGTGGCGAACGCATAACGCGCGGCGAGCGTGCCGAGTTCGCGCCGCCGCGCCGACGTGTCGTCGGGCCCCGACACGTCGCCGTGCGCCTGGTGCAGCACCGCACTGACCGACAGGCCGTTGCTCGTGTACTGGCCGCCGAGTTCGAGCACGCGCCCGGCACGCGTATTGCCGGCGACGCCGGCCGTTGCGGCGAGTGCCTCGACGTCGAAGCCGGCGAACGTCGGCGACTGGTACTTGACCGAGTGGTCGATGAAGTTCGCGTTCATCGGCACGATCACGCCCTGGCCGCTGTACGACGCGTACCAGAGCGGGTCGTAGAACAGCGTCTTGTCGAACAGCACGCTGAATTGCCGCCCGAGCGTGACGGTGCCCACGGGCCCCGCGATGCCTACGTACGCGCCGCGGAAGAACGCATAGCCGGGCGCGGTCGCGGTGCCGTCGTTGATGTTGATGCCTTGTTCGAGCTTGAACAGCGCGCGCCAGCCGCCGCCGAGATCCTCGTTGCCCTTCAGCCCGATCTGCGACGGCAGGATGCCGTAGTTCTGCAATTGCACGGCCGAGCGGCGCCCGTCGGCATGCGTCAGGTATTGCACGCCGGCGTCGAGCGCGCCGTACAGCGTGAGGCTCGACTGCGCATGCGCCGCGCCGCCGAATGCGGCGAGCGTCGCGGCGGCGGCAGCCGTGCGGATGAAGCGGGGTTTCATGACGTGAGGTTCTCCATACCGTCCTGCATCGTTTTGTCGTTGGTGTTGTCGCGACGCAGTGTCCGCAGAGGGAAAACCGCCGAACAGTCGTACAGATGAACGGTGCGGAAAACCCGCGGTGCGCGGCTTGGACGCCGCGCAATGCCGCGGCGCGGCGTGCTGCAGGGCAGCAACGGGCCGCGCACCGTTCAAATGGATGGGGTTGCCGCCGGTTCCGCCGGCGTGGCCCGTCAAAAAAGCCGGTCGCTATAATCGGCCGGTCTCGTTGCGCACATCAGCAGCCCGATCGGGCAGGGGAGCGGAAGGTGAGGATCACGACGGATATCGGGCAGGATCTCGATGCGTTGCGCGACGTGCCGGCCGCCATCGTGCTCGGCGAATTCGGGTGGCCGCCGCTGCCGTCGCGTCGCGCCGATTTCGACGGCGTCACGCGCGGCGACGCCTCGCAGCGCGAACTCGGGCTGATGCTGCTCGACCTGTACGCGGTCGCCGCGCAGTCCGGCATCGGCGAATTCGAATACCGCTTCTTCTCGCTGCTGCAGGCGCTCGTTCCGTTCGACGCCGCATGGACCGGTGTCGCGACGCACGTGCCGACCGGCCCCGTGATGCACAACAGCTTCCTGTATCGTCTGCCGCACGCGTTCTTCAGCGACTGGAAGCGCGTGCGCGATTGCGACCCGCTCGCGCACCGCACGTTGCACGGCGCGCACGGACGCGCGGTGCGGCTGTCGGTCGTCGAGCCAGGGCTCGATGCGCGGTTTCGCGACTGGTGCGTGAAGTACGGGCTCGCGCAACTGATGTGCGTGTGCACGCTCGATCGCCGCTTCGGGCTGACGACGTTCATGTCGATCTACCGGCAGGGCCTGAATCGCCCGTTCAGCGACGACGACGCGCGCCGTTTCGAGGAGGTGATTCCGCATCTCGCGGCCACGCTCACGATCAATCGCGCCGCGCAGCTCACCCGCGAGCGCGGCGATGCGGTGGCGCCGGCGGTGCGCGCGCTGTGCGACAACTTCGGCGTGCTTCACCACGCCGATCACGGTTTCGACGACGTGCTGCGCACCGAATGGCCGGCATGGGCCGGCGCGCGCGTGCCGGAGCCGCTCGTCGCGCACTTGCGGCGCCAGTCAGCCCAGCCGTTCGTCGGCGACGCGCTGCGCATCCGGTGCGTGCCCGTTGCAGGGCTGTTCCAGATCGAGGCGCGGCCGCGCTCGCTGCTCGATCGGCTGAGCCCGCGCGAACTGGCGGCGATTCGTTACTACGGCGCCGGACGCTCGCACAAGGAAGTCGCGCAGCAGATGGCGATTTCGCCGACGACCGTGCGTCACTACCTGCGTTGCGCGTACCGCAAGCTCGGCATGCACGACAAGAGCCAGATCGCGGGTGTGCTCGGCGCGACGGGCGGCGCGGCCGACGACGAACCGGTGGAAACCGGCGGCGAGCCGCGCTGAATCGCCCGTACGGGAAGGCGCCGCGCACCGCTTCGAGAATGGTTGTTCCCGCAACCATTGAGCGTTATGCTCGTCAGCTCCCAGGAGACGGAATTCCATCATGAACGACACGAATTCAGGGTCGATGCGCGCGGCGGTGGTCGGGGTCGGCGCGATCGGCGGATTGCTCGCGGCCGCGCTGTCGCGAGCCGGCATGACCGTGAGCGCGTACGCGCGCGGCGCGACGCTCGACGCACTGAACACGTACGGCGTGCGCGTGATCGACGAGGCGGGTGTCGCATCGTCGGTCCCGGTGCGCGCGAGCGACGATGCGGCGGCGCTCGGCGTGCAGGACTACGTGGTGATCGCGCTGAAGGCGCAGGCGCTGCCGGCGCTGGCTGCGCGCATTGCGCCGCTCGTCGGGCCCGGCACCGTGATCGTCGCCGCGATGAACGGACTGCCCTGGTGGTTCACGCACGGGCTCGAAGGGCCGATCGACGGCGTGCCGCTCGACGCGGTCGATCCGGCCGGTGCGGTGTCGGCGGCGTTGCCGCCCGCGCAGGCGATCGGCTGCGTGGTGCACCTGTCGTCGAGCACCGATGCGCCGGGCGTCGTGCGCCGCGGGCGCGGCAACCGGCTGATCGTGGGCGCGCCCGATCCGCGGCTCGATACGGCCACCGCGCGGTTCGCCGCGGCGCTCGCGGCGGGCGGCTTCGACGTCGAATCGACGCCCGCGATCCGTGCCGAGATCTGGACGAAGCTGTGGGGCAACATGAACATGAATCCGCTGAGCGCGCTGACGGGTTCGACGGCCGAGCAGCTGCTCGACGATCCGTTCACGCAGAGTCTCGCGCTGCGGATGATGGAGGAGGCTGCGGCGATCGGCGCGAAGCTCGGCCTGTTCACGGGAATGACCGGCCCCGAGCGGATTGCGCTCACGCGCAAGCTCGGTGCGTTCAGGACGTCGATGCTGCAGGATTTCGAAGCGGGGCGTTCGCTCGAGATCGGGCCGATCCTCGGCGTGTTTCCTGAACTCGGGCGCAAGCTCGGCGTGCCGACGCCGTATTGCGACGCGGTGCTGGGCTTGTTGCGCCAGCGCGCGGCGAACAGCGGGCTGTAGCGCGCAGGAGGCCGCTGCATCCGCATGTGCGGTCGAGGATCGGCGGCGCGATCCTGCGCTTTGTGTTTCACCGCATCAAGCAAATCAGGCCGCCCATGTCGCGGTTCAAGCGACGCGGGCGGCCTGTTTGATTCGTCGGATCAATACGGCTTGCGACGAGACACGATGCAGCTCAGTCGTCCCGCTCGATCGCGTGCGCGACGACCTTGTCGAGCAGCCGTTCGAACGTCTGGCGTTCGCTGTCGGACAGGCACGCGAGCAGGCCTTCGTTCCACTTGCGCACGATCGGCATGATCTTGCGATGCAGCGCGCGACCGTCGGCGGTCAGTGCGATCAGCACGATCCGGCCGTCCTCCTCGCTCGCGCTGCGTTCGAGCAGCCCCTGGCGCAGCAGCGCTTCGGCTGCGCGGCTCGCCTGGCTCTTGTCGAGGTTGGTGTGGCGCGCGAGATCCATGATCGAGAACGGGCCGAACGCGCCGACGGCGGCGATCACGCGTGCCTCGGGCAGCGAGATGTCGAGCTTGTCCCGGTACACGTCGCCGATCCCGCGGTCGGATCGCTTCGTGAGCGCGTGGAGGCGATAGGTCAGAAACTGATCGAGCCCGGCTTGACGGCCTTTCATGTCGAATCCTGAAGAAAAAGGGCGGGCCCGATTGTTCCTGTATCGCGCGCTCGGGTCAACGGTCAGTGTGCGCCGTATTTCAGGCGCGTCAATTGTTCCGCCTCGTTCGCGAGCAGATTCGCCGCGTCGCGGATCGCGACGTCGAGCGTGATCGGCCCGGGAGCCGGCGAGAAGCAGCCGGAAAAATGTTCGGACAGGCGCGGCAGCGCGGCCGGGTCGACCGCGCCCGACAGCAACGACGCCGGCACGCCCGCGGCTTGCGCGTGGCGGCACGCGATGAACGGCGCCTTGCCGTGCAGCGTCTGCACGTCGGAGCGGCCTTCGCCGGTGATCAGCCAGTTGGCGCCGGCGAGCGCCGTATCGAGCCCGACCTGCCGCGCGACCACTTCCGCGCCGGCTTCGAACTGCGCGCCGAGCATGTGCAGCGCGAAACCGAGGCCGCCGGCCGCGCCGGCGCCCGGCAGGTTGCGGCTGCGACGGTCGAGCGCGGCTTCGAGCAAGTCGGCGAAGCGGGCGAGGGCGGCGTCGAGGGTCGCAACCTGCTCGGGCGTCACACCCTTTTGCGGGCCGAACACGGCGGTTGCGCCATGCGCGCCCGTCAGCGGGTTGTCGACGTCGGACATGCCGACGAATTCCGTTTCCTTCAGGCGCGGGTCGAGCCCCGACGCGTCGATACGCGCGATGTCGGCGAGCCGCGACGGCACGGGCTCGACCGGTTGGCCACCTGCATCGAAGCACTGCAGGCCGAGGCCCGCGAGCAGCCCGGCGCCTGCGTCGTTGGTGCTGCTGCCGCCGAGCGCGACGAAGAAGCGGCGCACGCCTTCGTCGAGCAGCGTGCGGATCGCTTCGCCCATCCCGCGCGTGCTGCGCGCATCGACCGGCACGCTCATGCCGACCGGGTCGGTAATGCCGACGATCTCGGCCGTCTCGACGATCGCAGTGCGCGCGTCGATCACGCCGACCGCTGCGTCGCGCGCCGCGAGCGACGCGCCGGCCACCCGCAGCGAGCGCCGCGTGCCGCCGCCTGCCAGCATCGCGTCGAGCGTGCCTTCGCCGCCGTCGGCCATCGGGCAGCAGCGCACGACGGCGTCGGGCCGGGCGCGGCGGATGCCGGTGGCGATCGCGTCCGCGACCTGCTCGGCGGAAAGCGAGCCTTTGAACGAATCGGGCGCGATGACGACGACAGGCGCGGACGGGTGTTGCGGCATGGTGTCTCCGGAAGGCGTGATTGGTGTGACGAATAATGGGGGCCGCAGCAGCGGCGCACCCTCAATCGGAGCTTACAGGATGGCGGGCCCGCGGTGGATACGGCGTTCGGCATAGCGGCGATCCGCGCGCATTGCGCTGCAAAGGGCTGCCGACACGGCGGGGACGCATGCGTGTCGTGCTGATCTGGCGGTGCAAGGAAAATTGTTTGCTAGAATAGTCGATTCTTCCGGCCAAAGCCGTGCTCCGAGCCGCTTGCGCTAGCCATTCGGCGCGTGCAGGGATGGCGTGGCGCTCCGGCGCGGCGTGTATGCGTGACGCAATAGCGCCGCAGGCAGGCACGGCAAGGAAAACCCGATTCGCTCGAATAATTTTAGGACGATTGAAGCCATGGCTAACGTTGTTGAGAACCTCGGCAAGCTTGAACGCCGCGTGACGATTTCCCTGCCGAAAGACACCGTGCAGAAGGAAATCGACGCCCGTATCCAGAAACTCGCGAAGAACGTGCGCATGCCGGGTTTCCGCCCGGGCAAGGTGCCGCTGAAGATGGTCGCGCAGCAGTACGCGGGTCAGGTCGAGGCGGAAGTGCTGAGCGACAAGATCGGCCAGGAGTTCTTCACGATCAGCCGCGCGGAAAACCTGCGCGTTGCCGGCCAGCCGAGCTTCGAGCCGAAGCAGGAACAAGCCGAAGATGCGTACGCGTTCGACGCGACGTTCGAGGTCTACCCGGAAGTGAAGATCGGCGATCTGGCGACGGCTGAAGTCGAGCGCTCGACCACGTCGATCGGCGACGCCGAAATCGACCGCACGCTGGACATCCTGCGCAAGCAGCGCGTGCACTTTCACGCACGCGGCGAAGCCGGCGAGCACGGCGACGGCGGCGCGGACACCGCAGCCAAGAACGGCGACCGCGTGACGGTCGACTTCGTCGGCAAGATCGACGACGTCGCGTTCCAGGGCGGTACGGCCGAAGACTTCCCGTTCGTGCTCGGCGAAGGCCGCATGCTGCCGGAATTCGAAACCGCGGCGCTGGGCCTGAAGGTCGGCGAAGCACGCACGTTCGACCTGAAGTTCCCGGACGACTACCACGGTGCCGACGTGGCGGGCAAGACCGCGCAATTCACGGTCACGATGAAGAAGATCGAGTGGGCGCACCTGCCGGAAATCGACGGTGAATTCGCGAAGTCGCTCGGCATCGAAGACGGCGACCTCACGAAGATGCGCGGCGAGATCAAGGAAAACCTCGAGCGCGAAGCCAAGCGCCGCACGCAATCCATCGTCAAGAATCAAGTGATGGACGCGCTGCTGAAGATTTCCGAACTCGACGTGCCGAAGGCGCTGATCGAGCAAGACCAGCAACGCCTCGTCGAAATGGCTCGCCAGGATCTGGCGCAGCGCGGCGTGCCGAACGCGAAGGACGCACCGATCCCGGCCGAGATGTTTGCCGAGCAGGCAGAGCGTCGCGTGAAGCTGGGCCTCGTGCTGGCCGAGCTCGTGAAGTCGAACGGCCTGGAAGCGAAGCCGGAACAGATCCGTGCGGAAGTCGACGAGTTCGCGAAGAGCTACGAAGACCCGAAGGAAGTGGTCCGCTGGTATTATTCCAACCAGCAGCGCCTCGCCGAGATGGAAGCGTTCGTCGTTGAAAGCAACGTCGTCGATTTCGTGCTGGGCAAGGCGAAGGTGACGGACAAGGAAGTGAGCTTCGAGGCACTCGCGAGCGCATCGGCGCAAGCGTAAGTGTCGCTCTAGCGGCGTGCCGGCTGTCGGAGCGACGGCCCGCACGCCGTTTTTACGTCAAGCGCACGGTTGCCATTAATATGGCGATTGAGCGGGCGGCTTCCCTCCGTTCAATTTTCCATTCGAACAAGGTTCATTGAATGATCACTCGCGCTGAATTGCTGGACATGCTTGCTTCGAACGCGCCGCAAGGTTTCGAGGCGCAAGCGTTGGGGCTCGTGCCGATCGTCGTCGAAACGAGCGGCCGCGGCGAGCGTTCGTACGATATCTATTCGCGTCTCCTGAAGGAGCGCCTGGTGTTCATGGTCGGCGAAGTGAACGACCAGACCGCCAACCTCGTGGTCGCGCAGTTGCTGTTCCTCGAGAGCGAGAATCCCGACAAGGACATCAGCCTCTACATCAACAGCCCGGGCGGGTCGGTGTCGGCCGGCATGGCGATCTACGACACGATGCAGTTCATCAAGCCGGACGTGTCGACGCTGTGCATGGGTCTCGCGGCCAGCATGGGTGCGTTCCTGCTCGCGTCGGGTGCGAAGGGCAAGCGCTTCGCGCTGCCGAACTCGCGCGTGATGATTCACCAGCCGCTCGGCGGCGCACGCGGCCAGGCATCCGACATCGAGATCCAGGCGCGCGAAATCCTCTACCTGAAGGAGCGGCTGAACCAGTTGCTCGCACAGCACACGGGTCAGGACGTCGAGCGCATCGCGCGCGACACCGACCGTGATAACTTCATGTCGAGCGAAGACGCGAAAGCGTACGGGCTGATCGATCAGGTGCTGCTGAAGCGCCCGTGAACTTAAGTGGGGTGCCGCCCCGATTCGCGCGGCGCCCCTGCGATGTCCCGCACGCCCTGAGCATCTGCGGCAAGCGCATCCGGCCGGCTCCGGTCGCGCCCTAGGCGCGGCGCTCGGAGCATTCGGCGTATCATGTCATTTACCTGTCCGGAGGCTCTACATTCATGGCGGACAAAAAAGGTTCGAACAGCGAGAAGCTGTTGTATTGCTCGTTTTGCGGGAAAAGCCAGCATGAGGTGAAAAAACTCATCGCGGGCCCGTCGGTGTTCATCTGCGATGAATGTATCGACCTCTGCAACGAGATCATTCGCGACGAGGCGGCTGCCGCCGGCGTCGAGGCCAGCCTGTCCCGGTCGGATCTGCCGAGCCCGCAGGAAATTCGCGACATCCTCGATCAGTACGTGATCGGCCAGGAGCGCGCGAAGAAGATCCTCGCGGTGGCCGTGTACAACCACTACAAGCGCCTGAAGCATCTCGACAAGAAGGACGACGTCGAGCTGTCGAAGAGCAACATCCTGCTGATCGGCCCGACGGGCTCCGGCAAGACGCTGCTCGCGCAGACGCTCGCGCGGTTGCTCAACGTGCCGTTCGTGATCGCCGATGCGACGACGCTGACCGAAGCCGGCTACGTCGGCGAGGACGTCGAGAACATCATCCAGAAGCTGTTGCAGAACTGCAACTACGAGGTCGACAAGGCCCAGCGCGGGATCGTCTACATCGACGAAATCGACAAGATCAGCCGCAAGTCGGACAACCCGTCGATCACGCGCGACGTGTCGGGCGAGGGTGTCCAGCAGGCGCTGCTGAAGCTCGTCGAGGGCACGATGGCGTCGGTGCCGCCGCAGGGCGGCCGCAAGCATCCGAACCAGGATTTCATCCAGGTCGATACGACCAACATCCTGTTCATCTGCGGCGGCGCGTTCGACGGTCTCGAAAAGGTGATTACCGACCGTACCGAGAAAACCGGTATCGGCTTCGGCGCGACGGTCAAGAGCAAGCAGGAGCGTGACGCGGGCGAAGTGCTGCGCGAAACGGAGCCGGAAGACCTGATCAAATTCGGTCTGATCCCCGAATTGATCGGCCGCCTGCCGGTGGTCGCGACGCTCGGCAAGCTCGACGAAGCCGCGCTGATGAAGATCCTGGTCGAGCCGAAGAACGCGCTCGTCAAGCAGTATCACAAGCTGTTCGCGATGGAACGCGTCGAGCTGGAAATCCGGCCGGGTGCCCTGCAGGCAGTAGCCCGCAAGGCGATCCGCCGCAAGACCGGCGCGCGCGGTTTGCGTTCGATCATCGAACAGGCATTGCTCGACGTGATGTACGAGCTGCCGACGATGAAAGGGGTCAGCAAGGTCATCATCGACGAGAACGTCATCGATGGCGACGGCAAGCCCTTGCTGATCTACGAGGACACGCCGAAGGTGGCGGGTTCGAACTGACCGGCTTGCCGACGATGTTCTGCGAAAAAGGCCGTTCATGAGTCCGTGGGCGGCTTTTTTTCGTTTATCTTGTGGGTAACTCTGACTCGACACGCGGTGGTTACTTTCTTACCGAATATTTCCCGCACTTGAAGGCTTGCAATTCGTTGTGGCGGCCTCAATTACCGAACAATTGATTCCACTCATGGGGAAATGAAATGTCAGGCACCCAACTTCTCCCGCCGGAACGCATCACGCTCCCGCTGCTGCCGCTGCGGGACGTCGTCGTTTTCCCGCACATGGTGATTCCGCTCTTCGTGGGCCGGCCGAAATCGATCAAGGCCCTCGAAGCAGCGATGGAAGGCGGCAAGCACATCATGCTCGTCGCCCAGAAAACCGCGGCCAAGGACGAACCGACCGAAAAGGACATGTACGAGGTCGGCTGTATCGCCAACATTCTGCAGATGCTGAAGCTGCCGGACGGCACCGTGAAGGTGCTCGTCGAGGGCTTGCAGCGCGCGAAGGCGTTGTCGATCGAAGAACAGGAGACGCAGTTCTCCTGCGAAGTGATGCCGCTCGAGCCGGATCACGCCGACAGCGCTGAAACGGAAGCGCTGCGCCGCGCGATCGTGTCGCAGTTCGACCAGTATGTGAAGCTGAACAAGAAGATCCCGCCGGAGATCCTCACGTCGCTGTCGGGTATCGACGAGGCTGGCCGTCTCGCGGACATGATCGCCGAGCGCCTGCCGCTGAAGCTCGACCAGAAGCAGCACATCCTCGAGATGTTCCCGGTCATCGAGCGCCTCGAGCACCTGCTCGCGCAGCTCGAAGCAGAGATCGACATCCTGCAGGTCGAAAAGCGCATCCGCGGGCGCGTGAAGCGCCAGATGGAAAAGAGCCAGCGCGAGTACTACCTGAACGAACAGGTCAAGGCGATCCAGAAGGAACTGGGCGAGGGCGAGGAAGGTGCCGATCTCGAGGAACTCGAGAAGCGCATCAACGCCGCGCGCATGCCGAAGGAAGCCAAGAAGAAGGCCGACGCCGAGCTGAAGAAGCTGAAGCTGATGTCGCCGATGTCGGCGGAAGCCACCGTCGTGCGCAATTACATCGACACGCTGATCGGCCTGCCGTGGCGCAAGAAGAGCAAGGTCAACAACGACCTGTCGAACGCCGAGCAGGTGCTCGACGAGGATCACTTCGGCCTCGAGAAGGTCAAGGAGCGCATCCTCGAGTATCTCGCGGTGCAACAGCGCGTCGACAAGGTCAAGGCACCGATCCTGTGCCTCGTCGGGCCCCCGGGCGTCGGCAAGACCTCGCTCGGCCAGTCGATCGCCCGTGCGACGAACCGCAAGTTCGTCCGGATGGCGCTCGGCGGCGTGCGTGACGAAGCCGAGATCCGCGGCCACCGCCGTACGTATATCGGTTCGATGCCGGGCAAGATTCTGCAAAGCCTCGCGAAGGTCGGCGTGCGCAATCCGCTCTTCCTGCTCGACGAAGTCGACAAGATGGGCATGGATTTCCGCGGCGATCCGTCGTCGGCGCTGCTCGAAGTGCTCGATCCGGAACAGAACCACACGTTCGCCGACCACTACATCGAAGTCGACTTCGATCTGTCGGACGTGATGTTCGTTGCGACGTCGAACTCGCTGAACATCCCGCCGCCGCTGCTCGACCGGATGGAAGTGATTCGTCTGTCGGGCTACACGGAAGACGAGAAGGTCAGCATCGCGCAGCGTTACCTGCTGCCGAAGCAGAAGAAGAACAACGGCCTGAAGGAAGGCGAGATCGACGTCACCGAGCAGGCGATCCGCGACATCATCCGCTATTACACGCGCGAAGCCGGTGTGCGTTCGCTCGAGCGGGAAGTGTCGAAGATCTGCCGCAAGGTCGTGAAGATGCTGCTGCTGAAGAAGGCATCGGGCGCGATCAAGGTCGACGGCGAAAACCTCGACACGTTCCTCGGCGTGCGCAAGTACGACTTCGGTCTCGCGGCGAAGGAAAACCAGGTCGGTCAGGTGACGGGCCTCGCGTGGACGGAAGTTGGCGGCGACCTGCTGACGATCGAAGCCGCGGTGATGCCGGGCAAGGGCAACGTGATCCGCACGGGTTCGCTCGGTGATGTGATGAAGGAGTCGGTCGAGGCTGCGCGTTCGGTC
Source organism: Burkholderia stabilis (assembly GCF_001742165.1). Lineage (NCBI taxonomy): Bacteria > Pseudomonadati > Pseudomonadota > Betaproteobacteria > Burkholderiales > Burkholderiaceae > Burkholderia > Burkholderia stabilis. The sequence continues at coordinate 476,686 of NZ_CP016442.1, forward strand.
GTGCGCTCGCGTTCGCGCCGTCTGGGTATCAAGGACGAAGCGTTCGAGAAGCAGGACATCCACATCCACGTGCCGGAAGGCGCGACGCCGAAGGATGGTCCGTCCGCTGGCGGTGCGATGACGACCGCGCTGGTGTCGGTGCTGACGGGTATCCCCGTGCGTGCCGATGTCGCGATGACGGGCGAAATCACGTTGCGTGGCGAAGTGCTGCCGATCGGCGGGCTGAAGGAAAAGCTGCTCGCAGCGCATCGCGGCGGCATCAAGCTCGTGCTGATCCCGGAAGAGAACGTGAAGGATCTCGCGGACATTCCGGACAACGTGAAGAACGCGATCGAGATCGTGCCGGTCCGCTGGATCGACAAGGTGCTGGAGCTCGCGCTCGAGCGTTCGCCGACTCCGCTGCCGCCGGAAGAAGAAGCGAAGGCAGCGGCGCCGGTCGGCGAGGCGGCGAAGGATGCCGGCTCGACGGAAGTCGTCAAGCACTGAGCACCCGAACGCCGTCCTGACGGTTGTTCACGAAACCCGCGGCGTGTCCGCGGGTTTTTTTATGCTCGAGTGAATCGTGCGTGTGTGCCGCAGAAAAAAATCTGCGTCCGGGCTTGGCAAAATGATCGGGGATGAATTAAACTTGCGGGCTCGCTGGTTGTTGATGCGGAAACGCAGATCGCAGCCAGAACGAATCGGAAACGGGTGCTTAGCTCAGCTGGTAGAGCGGCGCCCTTACAAGGCGTAGGTCGGGGGTTCGAACCCCTCAGCACCCACCAGTTTCCTGATTCAGCCAGACCAAGGAGCGGTAGTTCAGTCGGTTAGAATACCGGCCTGTCACGCCGGGGGTCGCGGGTTCGAGTCCCGTCCGCTCCGCCAGAAAATGAAGAAGCCCGCCTTGCGCGGGCTTTTTCATTTGTATTTCCGGTTGCGCCCGCTGGCGGGCGCGTGAGTGCGGGGCGGGGGAAGCCGCTTGCACGGCTTTCGGTGGAACTCGAAGGGTCGCGCTCGCGACCTGCAGGATGCAAGCGAGCCAGTCCGCTCAACCAAACAAACAAAAGTGCCCGTGCCGTGCGGGCATTTTCGTTTGGGCTTTCGCTTGCGCCCGCGCACAGCCCATCTGCTTTTCTCCCGTCCCACGTCGTATGTTGTAATATCGGTCGTTTTGTCCAATTTTCCCGTCACGCATGCTCGATTTCTTCCGTAATCACCAGCGCCTGATGATGGCGCTCCTGCTCCTGATCGTGTTGCCGGGCTGGGTTTCGTCGGGATCCAAGGCTTCCGCGGCTTCTTCGACGATAGTGCGAACGTCGCAGCGGTCAACGGGCACAAGATCACGCGGGTCGAATTCGACGGCGCGTTCCGCCAGCAGATCGACCAGGCGCGCCAGGCGCTCGGCGGGCAGTTCGACATCAAGATGTTCGATACGCCCGAGCATCGCAAGCAGGTGCTCGACGGCCTGGTCCAGCAACGCGTGCTGGCCGACGAGACGCAGCGTCTGCACCTGACCGCCTCCGACAATGCCGTGCGCGACGCGCTGATGAGCGACCCGATGATCGCGTCGCTGAAGAAGCCCGACGGTACGATCGACGTCGAACGTTATGCGCAGTTGTTGTCGTTCCAGGGGATGACGCCCGAGCAGTACCAGGAGCGCGTGCGCTACAGCCTCGCGCTGCAGCAGATTCCGGCCAGCATCGTATCGAGCGCGTTCACGCCGAAGAGCCTCGCGCAGCGCCTGTCGGAACTGGCCGCGCAGCAGCGTGAAGTGCAGGCGCTCGTGCTGAAGACGAGCGACTTCGCATCGAAGGTCCAGCCGACCGACGCGCAGCTCACCGCGTACTACGACGCGCACAAGCAGAGCTTCGCGACGCCGGAAACCGCAACGATCCAGTACCTCGTCTATTCGCCGGCAGCGGCCGCTGCGAGCGCGCAGCCGACCGATGCGGACATCGAGAAGTTCTACGACGACAACCCGACGCACTTCCGCACCGAAGCGCAGGTTCGCGTGAGCCACATCTTCATCGCCGCGGCGAGCGGCGCGAGCGCAGCCGACAAGGCAGCGGCGAAGACGAAGGCCGAGCAACTGCTCGCCGACGTGAAGGCGCATCCGGACCAGTTCGCGCAGATCGCGCAGAAGGGCTCGCAGGACGCGCCGTCGGCTGCCAAGGGCGGCGACCTCGGCTTCATCACGCGCGGTTCGACGGCGGGCGGCAAGGCATTCGACGATGCCGCGTTCGCGCTCAAGCAGGGCGACGTGAGCGGTGTCGTGCAGTCGGATCTCGGCTTCCACATCCTCAAGGCGACCGAAGTGAAGCCGGCGGCCGTCAAGCCGTTCGCGGAAGTGAAGGACCAGATCGCAGTCGACCTGAAGCAACAGTACGCATCGAAGGCGTTCACGGACAACGCGGAAGGTTTCACGTCGACCGTCTACGAAAAGGCGAAAACGCTGCAACCGGCGGCCGACAAGTACAAGCTGACGATCCAGACGGCCACCGTCACGCCGACGCCGAATCCGCAACTGCCGCCGACGAGCCCGCTGAACAATCCGAAGTTCTTGGCCGCCGTGTTCGCGAACGACTCGGTGAAGAACCAGAACAACACGCAGGCGATCGACGTCGGCAACAACACGCTGATCTCGGCGCGCGTGACCGATTACAAGCCGGCGGCCGTGCCCGCGCTCGACGCGATCAAGGACGTCGTGCGTCAGAAGGTCATCGCCGAGCAGGCTGCGGAACTCGCGAAGAAGGACGGTGCGACGAAACTGGCCGCACTGCAGCAGTCGAAGTCGACCGACGGGTTCGCAGCCGCGCAGAAGGTGTCGCGCACGCAGTCGCAGGGCCTGACGCCGGCGGCGCTGAGCGCCGTCTACAAGGTCGATGCGAAGACGCTGCCGGCCTACGTCGGTGTCGACCTCGGCGCGGATGGCTACGCGATCTACCGCGTGAATGCGGTGATCCCGGGTACGGCGGTCGATCCGCAGCAACTGGCGGCCGCACAGCAGCAGATGGCGCAGGTCGACGCGCAGAGCGAAGGCGAAGCGTATCTCGCCGCGCTGCGCGATCGTTCGAAGGTGAAGCTGTACGGGTCGACGACCAGCCAGTCGCAGGACGGCGACAACTGAGCATCGTGTCGCACGTCATCTGACGCCGCGTGTCCGAGCGGCGTCACGATTGCAGATCCCTGTCCGGCGGATACGCCGGGCAGGGATTTTTCATTTGGGCGCATCCGTTCGATTCTGGGCGGCTCACAGGCGTGAATGCGCGGCACGCACCGGCCGCCGGTCGCGTGATCGATACGAGCGCCGGGACAAGGGCACCGCGGGGCGGCGCGCGCCCGATACGGTATATAGTTCACGGAAATCCGGATTCCGCACGGTGTGGCGCGCGGGTTCGGTTGCGTCAGGCAGGGGCAGGGCGCAAGCGCGCGGGGCGGCCGGCGGCAGCGAACGCGGCCCGAATGCCGTTGTGCTTCGCGACGGAGCGCGCCGAAAAACAAACGACCGCGGTCAGAAAAATGAATACACGTTGCGACAGACAGTCTTACCGGTGGCGCGTTGATCGGCGCAACCGTCACGGCCATCGACGTGGCTGCGTGGTTTTTGTTTCTGCCGCGGCTGTTCGGGACGGTGCGCCGTCCGAAGTGCAATCGGCTCACGCCCGACGAGGTGTGCGATGCGAGCCCGCCGTCGCGGGCGCTGCCGGCCGAACGCTTTCTCCCCGAATACTCGCGTCGATCATCGAGGCCCGTTCGTCATGAAACTCGATGGTTACTACATCAACCTGGACCGAAGCCATGAGCGGCGGCAATCGATCGACGCGCAGCTCGAACGGTTGTCGCTGACGCATGTATTTGCGCGCTTTCCCGCTGTCGATGGCGCGGCGGAGACGGAGCAGATATTCGAGAGCGCGGGCGCACGATCGGTATGGGCGTGCCGCCGGTCGCACGAACAGGTGATCGCACAATCGGCGCCCGATACGATCACGATCGTGCTGGAAGACGATGTCGAGTTCAGCGAAGGCTTTGGGCGGATCGTAACTGAACCGGTGATGCGCGGGTTCGTCGCGGAGAATCCGTCCGTCGACATGGTGTTCCTCGACTGCTGCCCGTACGTCGCGTCCATGCCGCAACTGCTTGCGGAGGCGGAGCGGCATTTGCCCGGCAGGCGGCAATCGCCGGCGTCGGCCGAGCGCAATCACGAACCCGCGTCGGTGTCGATTCTGGACGCCCGGGACCGCTATGCGTATTGCGCCGCCGCGTACGTCGTGACGCCGCGCGGCAAGGAACGGCTCGCCGCGCTGTTCCGCGCGTCGGCGCACGCGGACCGTACGCCGATCGACAGCCTGTTCCTGGGGTGGATCGCATCCGGCGAGATCAACGCGCGGATTTTCGTGCCGTTCCTCGTTTCACCGCCGCTCGACGTGTTCGAATCGACGATTCCGTACGACACCGTCGGGCAGCCGCCCGTGGACGTGCAGGAGAACCGGTGGGTGAGCGCGGTGCGGCGCCTGCTCTTTGCGGGCGAGACGCGGGTCGAGTCTGTGTCGCCTGGGCAACCGCCCGGCGAGCCCGTACGGATGTCGTCCGAGTATGCGGCAGGCATGGCGCTCTACGAACAACTTCGCCTGATGTATCTGGAACAACGCGGATGATGCGGCACGCGGGGCGGTTTCGGCCGCCGCCGCGTCGTCAGCCGCGCGGCTTGCCGAGCAACGGCTTCAGTGCCGGCCAGACGTTGTCGAGCAGAATGCCCTGTGCCTGCTGCGCGGGATGCATCTGGTCGGACTGGAACATCTCGGGCTTGTTCTCGATGCCGGCCAGCAGGAACGGCACGAGCGGCACGCCGAGATCCTTCGACAGCCGCGTATAGACGGCGTGGAACTTCTGCGTGTAGTCGGGCCCGTAGTTGGGCGGCACGTACATGCCGACCAGTACGACCTTCGCCCGTGCCTGCCGCGCGCCGGCGATGATGTCGCGCAGGTTCTGCTCGGTCGTCGCGAGCGGCACGCCGCGCAGCGCATCGTTCGAACCGAGCTCGACGACGACGATCGACGGCTTGAGCCGCTGCAGCACCGCGGGCAGCCGCGCGCGGCCGCCGCTGGTGGTGTCGCCGCTGACGCTGGCGTTCGCGACGCTATAATCGATTCGCTCGGTCGTGAGCCGCTGCCGCAGCAGCGCCACCCAGCCGGTATCGCGCGGCAGCCCGTATTCGGCCGACAGGCTGTCGCCGAGCACGACGATCACGGGCTGGCCCGACGTCGGGGCCGGCGCCGTCACGGCGCGTGCAGGCACGTTGATTGCCAGCATGGCGCCCAGCAGCGCGGCGACCGCCGCGCCTCTTTTCCAGCGAAATGTCGTGTCCATGTTCAAGATTACCGATCCGATCATCGAAGTCCATGACGTATGCAAGCGGGTCGCCGACGCAACGGGCGAGCTGACGATCCTCGACGGCATCACGCTCGCCGTGCGGCCGGGCAGCAGCCTCGCGATCGTCGGCGCGTCGGGGTCGGGCAAATCGACGCTGCTCGGCCTGCTTGCGGGGTTGGACAGCGCAACGAGCGGCACGGTTCGCCTGCTCGGCCGCGCGCTCGACCAGCTCGACGAGGACCAACGCGCCGCGCTGCGCAACGGCGCAGTCGGGTTCGTGTTCCAGTCGCTCCAGTTGATGCCGCATCTGACGGCGCTCGAGAACGTGATGCTGCCGCTCGAACTGCAGGGCGGCATCAGCGCGCGCGACGCGGCCGACCGCGCCCGCGCGCTGCTCGTGCAGGTCGGTCTCGGCGAACGTACCGCGCATTATCCGAAATTGCTGTCGGGCGGCGAGCAGCAGCGTGTCGCGCTCGCACGCGCGTTCGTCACGCGGCCGGCGATCCTGTTTGCCGACGAGCCGACCGGCAGCCTCGACGCGGCGACGGGCCATGCGGTCATCGACCTGATGTTCGAGCTGAACCGCACGCACGGCGCTACGCTCGTGCTCGTCACGCACGATGCCGAACTCGCGCGCCGCTGTGCGACGACCGTGACGATCGACGCGGGGCGCATCGTCGAGCATCAAGCGGCGCAGCGCGACGCCTGAATACCGATGCCGGCCGGGCAGCGCGTGCTGCACGGCCGGCATCGGCATGACACGGTTGCGTCAGCGCTTTAGCGCCGCGCGGGCGCGTTCGATCAGCGCCGTGGTCGACGAATCATGCTTCACGGGGTCGACCGATTCGGCCGACAGGTCGGCTTCGACGACCTTGCCTAGAATCTTGCCGAGCTCGACGCCCCACTGGTCGAACGGATTGATGTCCCATACCGTCGCCTGCACGAGCACCTTGTGCTCGTAAAGCGCGATCAGCGCGCCGAGCGTGCGCGGCGTCAGTGCATCGACGAGCAGCGTCGTCGTCGGGCGGTTGCCGGGAAACGTCAGGTGCGGCGCGAGCGCTTCCTTGCCCGGCCCGGCGACCTTGCGTGCCTCTTCGAGCGTGCGGCCGAGCATCAGCGCCTCGCTCTGCGCGAAGCAGTTCGCGAGCAGCTTCGGGTGATGGCTTGCGAGCGGATGCTCGGGCGTCAGCACCGCGATGAAGTCGATCGGCACGATCGTCGGCCCCTGGTGCAGCATCTGGAAGAACGCATGCTGGCCGTTGGTGCCCGGCTCGCCCCACGTGACGGCCGAGGTCGGGTAATCGACGAAGGTGCCGTCCAGTCGCGCGGATTTGCCGTTGCTCTCCATCTCGAGCTGCTGCAGGTACGACGGCAGGTAATGCAGCGCTTCCGAATACGGTGCGACGAGATAGCTCTGCGAGCCGAAGAAATTCCGGTACCAGATGCCGATCAGGCCGAGCAGCACCGGCAGGTTGCGTTCGAGCGGCGCTTCGCGGAAATGGCGGTCCATGTCGTTCGCGCCGGCCAGCAGCTCGTCGAACTGCTCGGGGCCGATCGCGATCATGATCGACAGGCCGACCGCCGACCACAGCGAATAACGGCCGCCGACCCAATCCCACATTTCGAACACGTTGTCCGCGGCGATACCGAACTTCACGACTTCGGCCGGGTTCGCCGATACGCCGACGAAGTGCTTCGCGAGCGCGTCCTCCGGGCAGCCGCGCGCGACGAACCAGTCGCGCAGCGAGCGAGCGTTCGTCATCGTCTCGAGCGTCGTGAAGGTCTTCGACACGATGATCGCGAGCGTTTCCTCGGGATCGACCTGTTCGAGCACGCGCGCGAGATCGGCGCCGTCGACGTTCGACACGAAGTGCGTCGTGATTTCAGGCGTCGCGACGTGGTGCAGCGCATGCACGACCATCTTCGGCCCGAGATCGGAACCGCCGATGCCGATGTTGATCACGTGGCGGATGCGCTTGCCCGTGTAGCCCGTCCACGTGCCGCTGCGCACGGCGCGCGCGAACGTCGCCATCTTCGCGCGCTCGGCGCTCACCTGCGCGTGGAACGGCGCATGCGGGTCGGTCGCACGCAGCGCGGTGTGCAGCGCGGCGCGGCCTTCGGTCGGGTTGACGATCTCGCCGGCGAACATCGCGTCACGGCGCGCTTCGACACCCGCGTCGCGCGCGAGCTGCACGAGCAGGCGCAGCGTTTCGTCGTCGATGCGGTTCTTCGAGAAATCGGCCGCGAGACCGCCGCCCGGGATCGTGAAGCGTTCGGCGCGGGTCGGCGCGCGGTCGTTTTCCGGTGCGAACCAGTCGCGCAGCCGGGCATGGCGGATCTGTTCGAAGTGGGATTGAAGGGCAGTCCAGGCGGGGAGCGAATTCAGCGTCATGGCGGTTCGAGTGAAGCGTGAATCGGGAGGAATGCCGCGCCGGCTCATCGTGATCGGAAGGCCGGCGGACGAGAGGGCCCGCCGTGCGGCGGGGGAGTCAGTATAGCGGCGTTACGTGTCGGCGCGCGGCGACGGGTAAAAAAGGCGATTGACCAGCATGCGCACCATCGGCGCGAGCTCGCCCGCGGTGAGCCCGGCCGGGCCCGTGCCGTTCGCGGTCAGCGTGTCGGCCGCGAGGCCGTGCAGGTAGACGCCCGCGAGCGCCGCTTCGTAAGGCGCGACGCGTTGAGCGAGCCATGCGCCGATCAGGCCGCCGAGCACGTCGCCGGTGCCGCCCGTGGCGAGCGCCGCGTTGCCGGTCGGGTTGATCGTCACGCGCCCGTCGGGCGCCGCAATCACCGTGCCCGAGCCTTTCAGCACGACGATGCTCGCGTAGCGCGCGGCGAGCGCCTGCGCGGCGCAGACGCGGTCGCGCTGCACGTGTTCCGTATCGCTGCCGAGCAGCCGCGCGGCCTCGAGCGGGTGCGGGGTCAGCACGCACGCATGGCCACGCGCGCCGCGCGCCGCGACGGCGGCAGCGAGGTCCGCGTGCGTCGCGACGAGGTTCAGCGCGTCCGCATCGAGCAGCGTCGCGGCGTCGTGCGCGAGCACGTCGCGGATGAGCGTCGCCGCGGCCTCGCGCGTGCCGAGCCCGCCGCCGGCCGCGATCGCGGTCATCGCATCGAGATCGAGGCCGTCGGCGGGATGCAGCATCAGTTCGGGGAACGGCGGGTCGTACGGCGGCGCGCCGGCGCCGAGGAAGCCGACGTGTACTTTGCCGGCACCCGCGAACAGTGCGGCGCGTGCGGCCAGGATCGGCGCGCCGCACATGCCCGTGTCGCCGCCGAGCACCGCGAGGCTGCCGAACGTGCCCTTGTGGGATGCGTGTGCGCGGGCGGGCAGCGCCGCGGCGAACCGCCCGGGCGCGTTCAGCACGATGGCCGGTGCGGCGGGCGGTGCGACGTCGAGCGATGCGATGTCGATCTCGCCGGCGAGATCGCGGCCGTCGCCGGTGTAGAGGCCCGGTTTCGCGCCGATGAAGGTGAGCGTATGGGACGCCGCGACGGCGACGCCCGCGCCGACGATCCGGCCCGTATCGCCGTCGAGCCCGCTCGGCACGTCGAGCGCCAGCACGCGGCCGCCGTTGCGGGCATGCGCGGCGATGCGGGCGGCATGCTCGGCGAATGCGCCGTCGAGCGCGCGGCCGAGACCGATGCCGAACAGCCCGTCGACGACCCACGCATAACCGTCCAGTGACGCGGGCGGCGTGGCCGACAGCGGCACGCCGGCCGCGCGCGCGAGACCGAGCGCCCATTGCGCATCGTCCGGCTTGACCGGCACCGGCATCCACGCCTGCGTCGCGACGCCGAGCTGCTGGAGGTGGGCGGCGGCAACCAGCGCGTCGCCGCCGTTGTTGCCGGGGCCGACCGCGAACCACACGGGGCGATCGTCGCCGGCGACGCGCTCGGACAGCCAGCGCGCGGCGGCAGCGCCTGCGCGGCCCATCAGCGTGTGCGGCGGCAGCGCCGCGGCCGCGCCGGCTTCGGCCGCGCGCAGGTCGGCGACGCGCAGCAGCGCGATCGGATCGGAATCGGGAAGGGAGCGGGTAACGGTCATCGCGGGGTCGTGGCGGCTGACAGGAAGGCCGCCCGGGACGGGCCCGCGGCGGTCAGGTCGTGAAGCGCTCGGCGCGCAGGGCGGCGAGCGTGTCGGCGGGCCAGTGCTGCACGTCACCGCCCAGATAGTCGGTCACCACTTTAGCAGACCCGCACGCGAGCCCCCAGCCGGCCGGCCCGTGTCCGAAATTGACGAACACGCGCGGATGCGGGGTCGGACCCACGACGGGCAGCCCGTCCGGCGACAGCAGTTGCATGCCTTGCCACGACAGCGCGGCGGAGATCCTGGCGGCGCCCGGTACCCAGTCGTGAACGGCCTGGCCAAGCAGCGCGAGCGCCGCCTCGGACAGCGGCTCGGCGAGCGGCTTCGCAGTGTCGGGCAGGCTTTGCAGCACGGCGCCACCGCCGACGCGCAGCCGCTGGTGCGTGCGCGTGATCGAGATCCGCTTGATCGAGTCGACGACGCTCAGGTGCGGCGCGTGTTCTTCGTACGCGACCGGCGCGGTGAGCGTATGAACGCGTACCGGGTGCAGCGGCAGGCGCCAGCCGAGCCGTTCCAGCAGCGGCAGGCTGCCGGCGCCGGCAGCGACCACGATCGCGTCCGCGGAAATCACGTCGACCTCGCGCGCCTTCGCCGCGTGCCGTTCGCCGGGCGGCGCGAGCTCGACCGCAGCACGGCCGTTGTCCACGCGGATCGCGGCGACGTCCGCGCCGAAGCGGAATTGCACGCCGTGCTCGTCGAGCGTCTGCTTGACCAGCTTCGCGAACAGCGGGCAGTTGCCGGTGCGTTCGGTTTCGAGCAGCACGCCGCCGGCGAAGCCGGGTTCGGCCGGCACCGACGGCTCGAGCGCTGCGCATTCGGCGGCGCTCAGCGCCCGGTACGGCTGGTCGAGCGTGCGCAACAGGTCGAGCGCCGGCTGCATCGCTTCCCAGTCGCGCGGATCGCGCACGACGTGCAGGATGCCCGGCTTCTGCTCGAATTCGAGTTCGAGGCGTGCCTCGATGTCGGCGAGCGTGTCGCGCGACGCATCGATCAGCGGGCGCAGCCGTGCGTATTGCGCGGCGAATGCGTCGGGCTCGCGCAGCGTGCCGAGCTGCTTGACGAAGCGGCGCACGCCGCCGTTGAAGCCCGGCTTGTAGACGACGCCGCTGTCGCGCGGCTGGCGCTGGCGCATGAAGGTCGGGCCGAACCAGACGTCGAGCGGGCTCGGCAGCAGCGCGCCGCCGTCGCCGTAGGTCGCACCTTGCGCGACGGTTGCGTGGCGTTCGACCACGCACACGCGGTGGCCGGCCGCGCGCAGCTGGTAGGCGGTGGCGACGCCGCTGATTCCGCCGCCTATGACGATGACATCCATGGATTGCTTCGATGACGGGCGGCGCGCACGCCGCCCGGTGAGAATTCGCTGAGGGCCCCGGCCCGGTGAACCCGGAATGATAGCGCCAAAATCGCGCGAACCGGCGTCGGGCGAGCGCGTCCGCTGCGGCCTTGCCGCGGCTGCGGGCCGCCGCGCCCGCACGGGGCGGCCCGGCGGGCTGCCGCGCCCGGGCACCGTCGCGGTGCATCCGGGTTCCCGATCGGCCGGTCTTGGGCGGCCGACTTCCGGGTATAATTACGGCCTTCCTTTCGCCCCACGTCGCCACCTCGCGCGACTCATCGACGTCAGTCCAGCCCATGGCTCACTTCTCGTGTTTTCCCGGCGCTTCGGCCCTCTCCGATTTCCGTCAAACCCGTCTGCTCGACACGCTCAGGCAAATCGACGCCAATATCGTGGCGGTGCGCGGCCAGTTCCTGCACTTCGTCAATGCGGCCGAGCCGCTGTCGGCCGACGACAGCGCACGCATCGACGCGCTGATGCACTACGGCGCGCCGTTCGAGCCGGCGGCCGAGAAGGGGACGGCCGAGACCTTCGTCGTGCTGCCGCGCTTCGGCACGGTTTCGCCGTGGGCGAGCAAGGCGACCGACATCGCGCAGCACTGCGGCCTCACGCAGGTGCGCCGCATCGAGCGCGGTGTCGAATTCACGGTCACGCTGAAGTCGGGGCTGCTCGGCGGCAAGAAGGCGCTGTCCGACGACGCGCGTGAAGCCGTCGCAGCCGCGCTGCATGACCGGATGACCGAAAGCGTGGTTGCCGCGCGCGACGACGCGAAGCACCTGTTCGACGAGCTGCCGGCCAAGCCGCTCGCGAGCGTCGACGTGCTGGGCGTCGGCCGCGGCGCGCTGGAGCGCGCGAACGCCGAGCTGGGCCTCGCGCTCGCCGACGACGAGATCGACTACCTGGTCGACGCGTTCCGCAAGCTCGAGCGCAACCCGACCGACGTCGAACTGATGATGTTCGCGCAGGCGAACAGCGAGCACTGCCGCCACAAGATCTTCAACGCGCAGTGGACGATCGACGGCGAAGCACAGGACATGTCGCTGTTCGCGATGATCCGCAACACCGAGAAGCTGAACCCGCAAGGCACGATCGTCGCGTACTCGGACAACTCGTCGATCATGGTCGGCGCCGAAGCCGAGCGCTGGTTCCCGCGCAACGCGGGCGCGGCCGGCGAGCCTGCTGAGCGCTATGGCCGCCATACCGAGCTCACGCACACGCTGATGAAGGTCGAGACGCACAATCACCCGACGGCGATCTCGCCGTTCCCGGGCGCGGCGACCGGCGCGGGCGGCGAGATCCGCGACGAAGGCGCGACGGGCCGCGGCGCGCGTCCGAAGGCCGGCCTCACGGGCTTCACCGTGTCGAACCTCGACCTGCCCGACGCACGCCAGTCGTGGGAAACCGCGCGCGACGCGGCGCAGCCGGTCGGCGAGCGCAACCCGAACGACGCGCACGGCCCGTACGGCCGCCCGGACCGCATCGCTTCGCCGCTGCAGATCATGATCGACGGCCCGCTCGGCGGCGCCGCGTTCAACAACGAATTCGGCCGCCCGAACCTCGGCGGCTATTTCCGCGTGTACGAACAGAACGTCGGCGGCCAGGTGCGCGGCTATCACAAGCCGATCATGATCGCGGGCGGCCTCGGCAACATCGCGGATCAACATACGCACAAGCACGACGTGCCGGCCGGCTCCTTGCTGATCCAGATCGGCGGCCCCGGCATGCGGATCGGCATGGGCGGCGGCGCGGCGAGCTCGATGGCGACCGGCGCGAACACGGCCGAGCTCGACTTCGACTCGGTGCAGCGCGGCAACCCGGAAATCGAGCGGCGCGCGCAGGAAGTGATCAACGGCTGCTGGCAGCTCGGCGCGGAAAACCCGATCCTGAGCATTCACGACGTCGGTGCGGGCGGCCTGTCGAACGCGTTCCCCGAGATCGTCGACGGCGCGGGCAAGGGCGCGCGCTTCGAACTGCGCAAGGTCGCGCTCGAGGAATCGGGCCTGTCGCCGCGCGAAATCTGGTCGAACGAGGCGCAGGAGCGCTACGTGCTGGCGATCGCGCCGGCCGATCTGCCGCGCTTCGAGGCGATCTGCGCGCGCGAGCGCTGCCCGTTCGCGGTGGTCGGCGTCGCGACCGACGAACGCCAGTTGCAGCTCGTCGACGACGAAGCGACGGGCACCGATGAATACCCGGTCGACATGCCGATGGAAGTGTTGCTCGGCAAGCCGCCGCGCATGCACCGCGACGTCGCGCGCGTGGAGACCGAGCGTACGCCGGTCGACGTGACGGGCATCGCGCTGTCGGAAGTCGCGGTCGACGTGCTGAAGCACCCGACGGTCGGCAGCAAGTCGTTTCTGATCACGATCGGCGACCGTACGGTCGGCGGCACGTCGGTGCGCGACCAGATGGTCGGCCCGTGGCAGGTGCCGGTGGCCGACTGCGCGGTCACCGCGCTCGACTATGCGGGCTTCAAGGGCGAGGCGATGACGATGGCCGAGCGCACGCCGCTCGCGGTGATCGACGCGCCGGCATCGGGTCGCATGGCGGTCGGCGAGGCGGTCACGAACATCGCGAGTGCGCCGATCGCGTCGCTCGACAAGCTGAAGCTGTCCGCGAACTGGATGGCCGCGTGCGGCACGGCCGGCGAGGACGCCGCGCTGTTCGACACGGTCAAGGCGATCGGCATGGAGCTGTGCCCGGCGCTCGGGATCGGCATCCCGGTCGGCAAGGACTCGCTGTCGATGAAGACGAAGTGGGACGAGCAGGGCGTCGCGAAGGAAGTGGTCTCGCCGGTGTCGCTGATCATCTCCGCGTTCGCGCCGGTCGAGGACGTGCGCCGCCACCTGACGCCGCAACTGCGCCGCGTCGCCGACGCGGGCGACAGCGTGCTGATCGCGATCGATCTCGGCCGCGGCAAGAACCGGATGGGCGGCAGCATCTTCGCGCAGGTCACGCAGCAGGTCGGCGACACGACGCCGGACGTCGACGATCCGGAAGACCTGAAGCGTTTCTTCAACGCGATCCAGTCGCTCAATGCGCGGGACTTGCTGCTCGCGTATCACGACCGCTCGGACGGCGGCCTGTGGGCGACGGTGTGCGAAATGGCGTTCGCGGGCCACGCGGGCGTGTCGCTGAACGTCGACATGCTGACGCTCGATCCGAATCACGAATCCGATTACGGTGACGCGAAGGACTGGGCGAAGCAGACGAGCGGCCGCCGCGACGACCGCACGCTGCGCGCGCTGTTCTCCGAAGAGCTCGGCGCCGTCGTGCAGGTGCGCGCGGCCGACCGCGACGCGGTGCTCGGCGCGCTGCGCGAGTTCGGCTTGTCAGCGTGCTCGCACGTGATCGGCTCGGTCAACGACCGCGACGTGATCGAGGTGTATCGCGACGCGAAGAAGATCTTCGACGCGCCGCGCGCCGAACTGCATCGCGCGTGGGGCGAAGTGAGCTGGCGCATCGCGCGCCTGCGCGACAACCCCGCCTGCGCGGATGCCGAATACGACGCGCTGCTCGACGCGGCCGATCCGGGCATCTCGCCGGTGCTGAGCTTCGATCCGGCCGACGACATCGCCGCGCCGTTCATCGCGACCGGCGCGCGCCCGCGCGTCGCGATCCTGCGCGAGCAGGGCGTGAACTCGCACCTGGAAACGGCCTACGCGTTCGATCGCGCGGGCTTCGACGCGCACGACGTGCACATGAGCGACCTGCTCGCGGGCCGCGCGACGCTCGCCGATTTCGCGGGCGCGGTCGCATGCGGCGGCTTCTCGTACGGCGACGTGCTGGGCGCGGGCGAAGGCTGGGCGAAGACGATCCGTTTCAACGCGAACCTCGCCGACATGTTCTCGGCGTTCTTTGCGCGTCCCGACACGTTCGCGCTCGGCATCTGCAACGGCTGCCAGATGTTGTCCAGCATCTCGTCGATGATCCCGGGCGCGGAAGCCTGGCCGAAGTTCACGCGCAACAAGTCCGAGCAGTTCGAGGCGCGCTTCTCGTTCGTCGAAGTGGAGAAGTCGCCGTCGATCTTCTTTGCCGGGATGGAAGGCTCGCGGATTCCGGTAGCGGTCGCGCACGGCGAAGGTTATGCGGACTTCTCGCAACAGGGCGACATCGATCGCGTCGCGGTTGCGATGCGTTTCGTCGACCACCGCGGCGAAGCGACCGAGCGTTATCCGTTCAACCCGAACGGCTCGCCGGCCGGCATCACGTCGGTCACGACGGCCGACGGCCGCTTCTCGGTGCTGATGCCGCACATGGAGCGCGTGCACCGCACGGTCACGATGAGCTGGCATCCGGAAAGCTGGGACGAAGCCAGCCCGTGGATGCGTGTGTTCCGCAACGCGCGCCGCTGGATCGGCTGATCCGGATGATGTTCGATCCGAATGCGCCGGTCGAGGTCGTCACGCTGCGCGACGAGCGCAAGAGCGAGGCGGATGCGATCGGCCGCGTGATCGTCGCGGCGTTTGCGGGCGAGGCGCAGGGCGGGCAGTTCGAGCGGCGCATCGTCGATACGCTGCGCGCGGACGATGCGCTGAGCGTATCGCTCGTCGCAGAGCGCGACGGCCGGATCATCGGGCACGTTGCATTCTCGCCGGTCGCGATCGGCGGCGAGGCGGCCGGCGTTCAGCAGTGGTACGGGCTTGCGCCGCTCGCGGTGCTGCCCGACTGCCAGCGGCAGAGCATCGGTGCAGGGCTCGTGCGCACCGGGCTCGACGCGTTGCGCCGGCTCGGCGCGCGCGGCTGCGTCGTGCTCGGCGATCCCGGGTACTACGCGCGCTTCGGATTCGAGCCGTCCGGCGACATCGTGTTTCCTGGCGTGCCGCCCGAGTATTTCCTCGCGCAGTCGTTCGACGATGCGGCACCACGGCCGTCGGGCGAGGTTCGTTATCACGACGTGTTCTATCCCGCGTAGCAAACGCTGCTGCGCAGGCTGTGCCGGCCTCGACAAAGCCGCTCTTCGGAGCGGCTTTTTCTTTTCCCGAACGACCATGAAAAAAGCCGCTCCGGGGAGCGGCCTTTCGATGCGCGGGCGACAGGCGCCGGCGTTACTGGATCTTCGCCTGCTGGCGCAGGCCTTCCTCGAACGCCTGCAGCTTCTGCTGCACGATCTGTTGCGCGATCTGCGCCTTCACCTGGTCGAACGGCGGCGGCGCGATGTCGCGGATGTCGTCGACGCGGATGATGTGCCAGCCGAACTGCGTCTTCACCGGCGCGTCGGTCATCTGGCCTTTCTGCAGCTTCTGCGCGGCCGCCGCGAATTCCGGCACGTACGCCTTCGGATCGGACCAGTCGAGATCGCCGCCGTTCTTGCCCGAACCCGGATCCTTCGAGTACTGCTTCGCGAGATCCTCGAACTTCGCGCCGGCCTTGATCTTCGCGATCAGGTCCTTCGCCTGCTGCTCGCTGTCGACGAGGATGTGGTGCAGGTGATATTCGCGGTTGCCGCCGGCGCCCTTGACGAGGTCGTCGTAGCGCGCCTTCACTTCGGCCTCGGTCGGCTGGTTCTTCTTCAGGAAGCTCTCGATCATCGAACGCAGCACGACCGTTTGCTGCGCGACGGCGATTTGCGCCTTCACGTCCGGACGGTTCGGGATGCCTTCGCGGATGGCTTCCTGCATCAGGATTTCGCGGTTCACGAGTTCCTGGCGCACGGCCTGCTGCAGTTGCGCGCTGTCGGTCTGGCCTTGCTGCACGAGCTGCGCGACCATCGCATCGGCGCGCGATTTCGGAATCGGCGTGCCGTTGACGACGGCGATGTTCTGGGCAAATGCCGGTGCCGCTGCAAATGCAGCCGCCGCGACCCACAGGCGGGGGGATTTCAGGATCATCGGGAATTCCTAATGAGACTAGATTGAAGATTCGTTGAATTCTTCGGGCGTGTAAGCCACGATCGCGAGCGCGTGAATGCCGCGCTGCATCGCATCAGCGAGCGCATCATACACCAGCCGGTGCCGCGCGACGCGTGGCTTGCCCGTGAAGGCGGCCGACACGATCGTGACCGTGAAGTGGCCGCCGGAGGCCGCGCCGGCGTGGCCCGCGTGCTGCGCGCTGTCGTCGCGCACGGTGAGCGACAGCGGCGCGAGCGACGCGGTGAGGCGCGCTTCGATCAGCGCGATGCGTTCGTCGGGCGACGCGTGGAGAAAGGCGTCCGTCATGTCACTCGTCCTTCAGGTATTTCGTGAGCCACAGGCTCTGCAGGATGATGAACACGACCATTGCGCCGGTCGTGCCGAACAGCTTGAAGTTCACCCATTGCGATTCGGTGAAGTTGTGCACCACGTAGAGGTTCGCGACGCCGAGCACCGCGAAGAACAGCGCCCATGCGACGTTCAGCTTGTCCCACACGGGGTGCGGCAGCGTGAGCTGCTTGCCCATCATCTTCTCGATCAGGTTGTTGCCGAACGCATAGCGCGCGGCAAGCAGCCCGACCGCAAACAGCCAGTACAGCACAGTCGGTTTCCATTGAATGAATTTCTCGTCATGCAGGACGAGGGTGGCGCCACCGAAAACGACGATCACGCCGAGGCTGACCCACAGCATCGTGTCGACCTTCCGGTGCCGGAAGGCGACCCAGGCGACCTGGGCCAGCGTCGCGACGATCGCGACGGCGGTGGCGGTGAAGATGCCCCAGACCTTGAAGGCGGCGAAAAACAGGATGATCGGAAACAGATCGAACAGGAATTTCATGGCGCTCGCAGCTGCGTGAAAGGCCGCTCGCGCGGCCTTTCACCGTTGTAGGGACCCGCCGGGCACCACCGTCGCGGATCGGGGCGGCCCGCCCGGAAGCTGGCCGCCCGGCGAGGGTCGCCTCGCCGATCCGCCCGGCGTCGCTCATTCGTTTTCGGGTCGGGACTCGAAGTTTAACGCAGCCGAATTGATGCAGTAGCGCAAACCGGTCTGGTCGCGCGGGCCATCCTCGAATACGTGGCCGAGATGCGCGCCGCAGTGGTTGCAACGGACCTCGACGCGCACCATGCCGTGCGAGTAATCGACCTTCTCGTCGATCACCTCGCCGTTGAGCGGCTTGAAGTAGCTGGGCCAGCCGCAGCCCGAGTGGAACTTGGCGCCGGATTCGAACAGCGGCGTGCTGCAGACGACGCATTTGTAGATGCCGGCGTCTTCGGTGTCGGTGTATTCGCCGGTGAACGCGCGCTCGGTCGCCGCATGCTGCGTGACCTCGTATTGCATCGGCGTGAGCCGGCGGCGCAGTTCGGCGTCGTCCTTCTCGTACGGGAAGGTCTTGTCGTCGGAATCGTGGGACATGTGGGGTTCTCCTGATCGGTCGGTACGGGCGGTTGGGGGCTTCAGGACGAGCAGCTCACTTCGAGCGACCCGGCCCAGTCGGGCGGCAACGCCGCGTAGGCTTCGTATTCCGGTTGCTCGTCGAACGGCCGGCGCAGCACCTGCGCGAGCCGCTCGACTTCCGAAAAATCCTTCTCCTTCGCGCGCCGGATCGCGACTTCGGCCAGATGGTTGCGCAGCACGTATTTCGGGTTCGCGCGATTCATCGCGGCCGCGCGTGCCGCGTCGTCGCGCGTTTCCTCCGACAGCCGTGCGCGGTAGAGGTTCGCCCAGGCGTCGAACGCGTCGCGGTCGATGAACAGGTCGCGTACGGGCGCGTCGCGGCTCGCGTCGTGCTTCGACAATTGCGCGAGGCGGCGGAACGTCAACGTGAAGTCCGCGCGGCTCGCATGCATCGTCTCGAGCAGCTTGTTCGCGAGTTCGGCGTCGTTCTCGCGCTCGAGCTCGAGGCCGAGCTTCGCGCGCATCGCGCGTTCGAGCGCGGGGCCGAAGCGTTCCGGAAATTTCGCGAGCACGGCCTGTGCGTCGTCCACCGCGCGCTCGGCGCGCGCGTCGTCGTCGGCGATGCCGTGCTGCAGCCCGATCAGCGGCAGAAGCGCCTGTGCGAGGCAATAGCAGTTCCAGTGCGCGATGCGCGGCTGCATCCGGTACGCGTAGCGGCCGCTGGTATCCGAGTGGTTGCAGATGTGGTTCGCATCGAACGCGTCGACGAAGCCGAACGGGCCGTAGTCGATCGTCACGCCGAGGATCGACATGTTGTCGGTGTTCATCACGCCGTGGCAGAAGCCGACGGCCTGCCAGTGCGCGACGAGGTCGGCCGTGCGCAGCGTCGCGGCCTCGAGCAGCGCGAGGTACGGATCGTCCGCTTCGCGACAGGCCGGATAGAAGCGGTCGATCACGTGATCGGCGAGCTGGCGCAGCAGGTCGGGGCGATCGTTCGAGAAGAAGTGCTCGAAGTGGCCGAAGCGCACGAAGCTCTCCGACACGCGCGTGACGACGGCCGACGTTTCGATTTCTTCGCGGACCACCGGCTGGTCGGAGCCGATCACCGTCAGCGCGCGCGTGGTCGGGATGCCGAGGTGATGCATCGCTTCCGAGCACAGGAATTCGCGGATCGACGAGCGCAGCACCGCGCGGCCGTCGCCCATGCGCGAATACGGCGTGCGGCCGCTGCCTTTCAGCTGCAGCTCGTAGCGGCGGCCGTCGGCGCCGGTGCGCTCGCCGATCGTCAGCGCGCGGCCGTCGCCGAGCTGGCCGGCCCACACGCCGAACTGGTGGCCGGAATACACCGATGCATACGGCATCGCGTTCGCGGGCCAGTCGCGCGTGGGGTTGCCGGCGAACAGTTCGGCGAACCCGGGTTGGGCGGCGATCGATGCCGGCAAGTCGAGCAACTGCGCGACCTCGTCGGAGAAGCCGACGACGTACGGCGCGGCAAGCGGCGCGGCCGGCAGCCGCGTATGAAACGCGTCGCCGAGCCGGACAAACGCGCCTTCGGCGGGCGCGCCAAGCGTGGCGGCGAGATCGGGGAGGGTGTCAGCCGTATCGGCTGCGCTTCGGGAAAACGACATGTTGAGCGCCTCTGGGTAAGCCGATATTGTAAGGCGGCGCCGCGCCGCCCGCATGGTGGCCCGCGCACCGTGCGTCACGCCCGTCCGGGCCGCTGACGGGCGTACGCAAGGGCTGTTTCCCTATGGGCAATTTCGGGCATTCCCCCGGCAGGACCGGTGAATTCGGGGTTGCCGCGAGAACCGCCGCTCGCCGCATCGTGCCGTTTGCGAATACGCTGCCGTATTCGCGGCGGCGTACGCGTCGCGAACGGCCGTTGTCGCGGCGAAGCGTGCGTGTTCCATAGGGAAGCAGCCGCCGGGCTGATCACCGATTCGCGTCCTTCCGGGAGAACAAGACGATGGGTAAGCCGTTGCTGGGCCAGATGATGGACATGCCGCTGCTGGTGTCTTCGCTGATCGCGCATGCCGCGCGTCACGCGGGCGATACGGAGATCGTGTCGAAGCGCATCGAGGGCGATGTACATCGCTATACGTATCGCGACTGCGAACGGCGCGCGAAGCAGCTCGCGCAGGCGCTCGCGCGGCTCGGCGTCGAATCCGGCGACCGTGTCGGCACGCTGGCGTGGAACGGCTACCGGCATCTGGAAGCGTATTACGGGATCGGCGGGATGGGCGCGGTATGCCACACGATCAACCCGCGCCTGTTTCCCGAGCAGATCGCGTACATCGTCAATCACGCGGAGGACCTCTACGTCCTCTTCGACATCAATTTCGCGCCGCTGATCGACGCGATCGCGCCGCAGTGCCCGCACGTGAAAGGCTGGATCGCGATGACGGACGCCGCGCACCTGCCGTCCGGCGCGACACCGCTGCTCTGCTACGAAATGCTCGTCGAAGCGGAGGACGGCCGCTACGACTGGCCGCGTCTCGACGAACAGCAGGCGTCGGGGCTCTGCTACACGTCGGGCACGACCGGCAACCCGAAGGGTGTGCTGTATTCGCACCGCTCGACCGTGCTGCACGCGTACGGCGCCGCGCTGCCCGACGCGATGAACCTGTCCGCGATGGATGCCGTGCTGCCCGTCGTGCCGATGTTCCACGTCAACGCGTGGGGGCTGCCGTACGCGGTGCCGCTCACGGGCGGCAAGCTGGTGCTACCCGGCAAGGACCTCGACGGCAAATCGCTGTACGAGCTGATGGAGGCCGAGCGCGTGACGTTCTCCGCGGGCGTGCCGACCGTGTGGCTCGGCCTGCTCAACTACATGCGCGAAGCCGGCGTGCGTTTCTCGACACTGAACCGCACGGTGATCGGCGGCTCCGCGTGCCCGCCCGCGATGCTGCGCACGTTCGAGGACGAATACGGCGTGCGCGTGATCCACGCATGGGGCATGACCGAACTGTCGCCGCTCGGCACGCTCGCGAAGCTCAACTGGGCTCAGTCGCAGCGGCCGCTCGACGCGCAGCGCCGCCTGCTCGAGAAGCAGGGGCGCGTGATCTGCGGCGTCGACATGCGCATCGTCGGCGAGGACGGCCGCGAATTGCCGTGGGACGGCGTCGCGTTCGGCGAACTGCAGGTGCGCGGGCCGTGGGTGATCGACCACTACTTTCGCGGCGACGCGTCGCCGCTGTCGGACGGCTGGTTCCCGACCGGCGACGTCGCGACGATCGACCCCGACGGTTTCCTGCAGATCACCGACCGCAGCAAGGACGTGATCAAGTCCGGCGGCGAGTGGATCAGCTCGATCGACATCGAGAACGTCGCGATCGCGCACCCGGGTGTGGCCGAGGCTGCGTGCATCGCGTGCGCGCACCCCAAATGGACCGAGCGCCCGTTGCTCGTGGTGGTGCCGCGCGAAGGCGCGAACCTGAATCGCGACACGCTGCTCGCGTTCTACGAAGGCAAGGTCGCGAAATGGTGGATCCCCGACGACGTCGTGTTCGTCGAATCGCTGCCGCACACCGCGACCGGCAAGCTGCAGAAGCTGAAGCTGCGCGAGACGTTCCGCGATTACGTGCTGCCGACGGCGACGGTCGAGCCGTAACGCTGGCGCCGGGCCGGCAACGGCCCGCGATCCGGTCGCCCGATCCGTCCCCGGATCGGGAACAAAATTCAAATTGAACGATCGTGCTTTTTCGTTGTATGCTGCCTCCGTTCGATCAGGACATGCGGCTGTTCGACCGCGCACAATGAAGCGCAGCCACCCCGGCGCGCGATGCATGGAGGCAGGCAGAGATGGCAGTGGATTACTCGACTCGCGACGGCGTGGCCGTCCTTACGCTCAACAATCCGCCCGTCAACGGGCTCGGCCTGTCGACCCGGCTCGGCATCATGGACGCGCTCGATCGCGCCGCGCAGGATCCGTCGGTCACGGCGATCGTGCTGACGGGCGCGGGCCGCGCATTCTCGGGCGGCGCCGACATCACCGAATTCAATACGCCGAAGGCGCTGCAGGAGCCGACGCTGCACACCGTGATCCGCGCGGTGGAGGCGAGCGCGAAGCCGGTCGTCGCGGCGCTGCACAGCGTCGTGATGGGCGGCGGCCTCGAGCTCGCGCTCGGTGCGCATTACCGTATCGCGGCGCCGGGTGCGCAGGTCGCGCTGCCCGAAGTGAAGCTCGGCCTGCTGCCGGGCGCGGGCGGCACGCAGCGCCTGCCGCGCGCGGTCGGGCTCGAAACCGCGCTGAACATGATCGTGTCGGGCGCGCCGGTGCCGTCCGAGCAACTCGCGAAGAGCGGGCTGTTCGACGAAATGGCCGATGGCGACCTGCTCGACGCGGCCGTCGCGTTCGCGCGCAAGGTCGGCGCGCAGGCCGGGCCGCATCCGCGCGTGCGCGATCGCAAGATCGTCCACGAAAACGCCGCGGGCTTCATCCAGTTCGCGCGCAATTCCGCACAGGCCGCCGCGCCGAATTTCCCCGCGCCGCACAAGTGCATCGACGCGATCGAGGCCGGCGTGCTGAACGGCTTCGACAAGGGCAGCGTCGCTGAGCGCGAGGGTTTCGTCGCGCTGATGATGACGCCGGAAAGCCGCGCGCTGCGGCATGCGTTCTTCGGCGAGCGCGCCGCGAGCAAGATCCCCGACGTGCCGTCCGATACGCCGCTGCGCGAGATCCGCCGCGTCGGCGTGATCGGCGCGGGCACGATGGGCGGCGGGATCGCGATGAACTTCGTCAACGCGGGCCTGCCCGTCACGCTGCTCGAGACGAAGCAGGACGCGCTCGAGCGCGGCATCGCGACGATCCGCAAGAACTACGACGCGCAGGTGAAGAAGGGCAAGCTCACGCAGGAGAAGCTCGACGCGCGCATGGCGCTGATCACGCCGACGCTGTCCTACGACGACCTGAAGGATGCCGACCTGATCGTCGAGGCCGTGTTCGAGGAACTCGGCGTGAAGGAGCAGGTGTTCAAGAAGCTCGACGAAGTCGCGAAACCGGGCGCGATCCTCGCGTCGAACACGTCGACGCTCGACGTCGACAAGATCGCGGCGTTCACGAAGCGTCCGCAGGACGTCGTCGGCATGCACTTCTTCAGCCCGGCGAACGTGATGAAGCTGCTCGAGGTCGTGCGCGGCGCGCAGACCGCGAAGGACGTGCTCGCGACCGTGATGGCGGTGGCGAAGAAGATCCGCAAGACGGCCGTCGTGTCGGGCGTATGCGACGGATTCATCGGCAACCGGATGATCGAGCAGTACATCCGCCAGGCGCTCTTCATGCTCGAGGAAGGCGCGCTGCCCGCGCAGGTCGATCGCGCGATCGAGAAGTTCGGTTTCGCGATGGGGCCGTTCCGGATGAGCGACCTCGCCGGCAACGACATCGGCTGGGCGATCCGCAAGCGCCGCTACGTCGAGAAGCCCGATCTGCAGTATTCGAAGATCGCCGACCGCCTGTGCGAGCAGGGCCGATTCGGCCAGAAGACGGGCGCCGGCTGGTACGACTACGTGCCGGGCGAGCGCAAGGCGAAGCCGTCGTCGCTCGTCGACGAGATGGTCGTCGCGTATTCGAAGGAGCGTGGCGTCGAGCGGCGCAAGATCGGCGACGACGAGATCGTCGAGCGGCTGGTGTTCGCGCTCGTCAACGAAGGCGCGAAGATCCTCGAGGAGAAGATCGCGTCGAAGGCGTCCGACATCGACATGGTCTACCTGACCGGCTACGGCTTCCCGCTGTGGCGCGGCGGCCCGATGCTGTACGCGGACGTGGTCGGCCTCTACAACGTCGAGCGCGCGATTCGCCGTTACGCGGCTGCGCCGAACGGCGACGCATGGCAGCTCGCGCCGTCGATTGCGGAGCTGGCGAAGGCCGGCCGCGGGTTCAACGGCTGACGGCACCGCACGGCGGCGCGACCGATTTCCCCAGGAGAAACGCGATGAAACGCACCGACGACGTACTGCTCGTGATCGACGTGCAATACGACTTCATGCCGGGCGGCGCGCTCGCGGTGCCCGACGGCGATGCCGTCGTGCCGGTGATCAACGCGCTCGCGCAACGCTTCGACCAGGTCGTGCTGACGCAGGACTGGCACCCGCGCGACCACGTGTCGTTCGCGGCGAACCATCCGGGCCGCGAGCCGTTTTCCACGCTCACGCTGCCGTACGGCGAGCAGGTGCTGTGGCCCGTGCATTGCGTGCAGGACACCGACGGCGCGGCGCTGCATCGCGATCTCGACATCCCGCACGCGCGGCTCGTGATCCGCAAGGGCGGCGACGCGCAGGTCGACAGCTATTCCGCGTTCGTCGAAGCCGACCGCACGACGCGTACGGGGCTCGCGGGGTATCTGCGCGAGCTTGGCGCGAAGCGCGTGTGGTGCTGCGGGCTTGCGACCGACTATTGCGTCGCGTGGTCGGCGCTCGATGCGCGCGCGGCCGGTTTCGAAGCCGCGGTAATCAACGATGCGTGCCGCGCAATCGACCTGAACGGGTCGCTCGCGCACGCATGGCAGCAGATGCAGGCAGCGGGCGTCGCACATGTGACGTCCGCGGGCGCGCGCCCGGCGGCGTAGCGCATTCCCTATCCGAGATTCAGGACATGAAGCAGGACCGAAGGAGACTCGCATGACCGAAGCCGTAATCGTATCGACCGCACGTACGCCGCTCGCGAAATCCTGGCGCGGCGCCTTCAACATGACGCACGGCGCGACGCTCGGCGGCCACGTGGTCGCCGCCGCGCTCGAACGCGCGAAGCTCGACCCCGCGCGCGTCGAGGACGTCATCATGGGCTGTGCGAACCCCGAAGGCGCGACCGGCGCCAACATCGCGCGGCAGATCGCGCTGCGCGCGGGGCTGCCCGTCAGCGTGCCGGGGATGACGGTGAACCGGTTCTGTTCGTCGGGGCTGCAGACCATCGCGCTGGCCGCGCAACGGATCATCGCGGGCGAAGGCGAGGTGTATGTCGCGGGCGGCGTCGAATCGATCTCGTGCGTGCAGAACGAGATGAATCGCCACATGATCCAGGAAGGCTGGCTCGTCGAGCACAAGCCCGAGATCTACTGGAACATGCTGCAGACGGCCGAAAACGTCGCGAAGCGCTACGGCATCGCGAAGGAGCGTCAGGACGAGTACGGTGCGCGCTCGCAGCTGCGCGCCGCGGCCGCGCAGGAAGCAGGCCTCTTTCGCGACGAGATCGTGCCGATCACCGTGCGCGCCGGTATCGCCGACAAGGCGACGGGCCGCCTGTTCACGAAGGAAGTGACGGTATCGGCCGACGAAGGCATCCGCCCCGACACGACGCTCGAAGGCGTATCGAAGATTCGTTCGGCGGTGCCGGGCGGCGTGATCACTGCCGGCAACGCGAGCCAGTTCTCGGACGGCGCGTCGGCGTGCGTCGTGATGAGCGCCGCTGCCGCGCAGCGCGAAGGGCTGCAGCCGCTGGGCGTGTTTCGCGGCTTCGCGGTGGCCGGCTGCGAGCCGGACGAGATGGGCATCGGCCCGGTGTTCGCGGTGCCGAAGCTGCTGAAGCAGGCGGGGCTGAAGGTCGACGACATCGGCTTGTGGGAACTGAACGAAGCGTTCGCGGTGCAGGTGCTGTACTGCCGCGACACGCTCGGGATTCCTGATGACCGCCTGAACGTGAACGGCGGCGCGATCGCGGTCGGCCATCCGTACGGCGTGTCGGGTGCGCGCCTGACCGGCCATGCGTTGATCGAAGGCAAGCGGCGCGGCGTGAAGTACGTGGTCGTCACGATGTGCATCGGCGGCGGGCAGGGCGCGGCCGGCCTGTTCGAAATCGTCTGATTTTTTTCGCCGGTGTTTTGGCCGGTAGCGGCCGCGGTTTCGCTTCGGCGAGGCCGGCGGCCGCAAGTCGAATCGGCGCGGCCGCGCCGCGATTCGAAACGAACGGGAAGCAAAGGGCATGCACCCGGCAATGCCGTTTCCCCTTACTTGTCAAACAAATTGCCCCACCTATACTTGCTCTGACATTTGCCTTTCGGCACGATGGGCCGGACCGCGCGTCGCGCGATCCGTGCCGCGAAGGTTCGAACCAACGCAGCAGACCGACCGGGGACCGAATGAGTACGACCTATGCAGCCGGGGAGCCGCCGCGCGTCGTCAGCGCAGCCGCGAGGCTTTACGCGAAATGTCTGCTGATCGGATTCGCGTTGCTGCCCGCGTATCTGATTGTCTATCTGTGGTTCTTCAGCGACCCGCACGTCGTGTTCGAGAGCCATGCGTTCCATGAAATCGCGATCGCGGCCGCCACGCTCGAGGGCGCGTTCGTCACCTACGTGACATGGGTGTGCTACCGGTCGTCCGGCGAGCCGCTGTTGCGCTGGCTGACACTCGGCTTTCTCGGTTTCGCGATGATCTATGCGCTGCACGGTGCCTTCACCGGGATGGCGCACCACAATATCTGGCTGTTCCTGCTGTACGGGCCCGCGTCGCGGCTCGTGATGTCGATCCTGCTGCTCACGGGACTGCTGTCGTATTCGCGTCCGCCCGATCGCCTCGACAAGCGTACGAGTGCGCGGACGTGGCTGCCGTGGATCGTGTTCTTCGTGGCCGTCAACGTGGCGGTGGCGTACCTCGCGTATTCGCCGGTCGCGGGCGCGCTGGGCACGCGGCTGTCGATGGAGGGCGGCGCGCTCGTGTTCTCGCTGCTGAACGTCGCCATGCTGCTCGCGCGGCGGATCCGCTCGCCGCTGATGGTGATCTACGGCGTGTCGATCATGGCGTTCGCGCTGTCGTCGCTCGCGTTCATTCTCGGCAAGCCGTGGAACCACATGTGGTGGCTCGCACACGCGATTTTCGCGGGCGGCTTCTTCCTGCTGAGCTACGGCGTCGTGCAGGCGCTGCAGACGACGCGTTCGTTTTCCGCGATCTACAGCCAGGAAGACCTGATGAGCCGGCTGTCGGAATCGATGGCGCGCACCGAGAGCGCGTTGCAGGAGCTGCGGCGCACGAACCAGAAGCTCGAGTACATGGCCGCGACCGATCCGATGACGGGCGCGTCGAACCGGCGGCAGTTCATCGCGCAGGTCGAGCGCGAGATGGTGCGGGCCGAGCGCGACGGCACGCCGTTCTGCCTGCTCGCGCTCGATCTCGACAATTTCAAGAACATCAACGATGCGTACGGGCACCAGATCGGCGACGAGGTGCTGCGCGGCGTCGTCCGTCAATGCCTCGAGGCGATTCGCCCGGCAGGCGGGCTTGCGCGGGTCGGCGGCGAGGAGTTCATGGCGCTGTTGCCGGAGATGCCGCTCGAAGGCGCGCGCATGACGGCCGAGCGCGTGCGCTCCTCGATCGCGAGTTCGCCGTTCGGGCTCGATTTCAAGCGCGTGCAGGTGACGGTCAGCGTCGGCGTCGCGCAATACGGCGTCGACGGCAGCACGGTCGACGCGCTGCTGCGCGTGGTCGACGAGCGGCTGTACCAGGCGAAGCGGGAAGGGCGGAACCGGGTCGTGTCGCGGTGACGCGGGCGCGGACGGGACGCACGGCGCGCGGCCCGTCGGAATCCGCCGCCTAGGCCGCGAGCAACGGCGGAATCGCCGCCAGCACCGCATCGATGGCCACCCGCAGCTTGTGCGGCAGGAACCGCGTGGCGGGCCACACCACATGCATCGGCGTGCCGCCCGACGACGCGTGGTCGAGCACGCGCACCAGCGCCCCCGTGCGCAACGCGTCGCACACGAGCCATTCGGGTAGGTGAACGAGCCCCGCGCCGCGCTGGGCGGCCGCGAGCAGGCTGTCGATGTCGTCGAAGCCGAGCCGGTACGACAGCGCGGGCTGCACGACGCGGCCGTCCGGCCCCGCCAGCGTCCACGGATTCGCGCGGCCGCCGCGCAGGTAGACGATGCAGCGATGTGCGGCGAGTTCGTCGGTACTGCGCGGCGTGCCTCGCGCGCGCAGATACGCGGGCGACGCGCAGACCGCCATCGACTGGGTGCCGAGCGGGCGCGCGATCAGCGTATCGCTGTCGGGTAGCGCGCCGCTGCGAATGGCGAGATCGACACCTTCGTCCGCGAAGTCGACGACGCGATCGGTGAAATGCCCTTCGACCTGCAGTTGCGGATGCTGCTCCGCCAGATCGAGCAGCAGCGGCGTCACGTGATGACGGCCGAACACGACGGGCGCGCTCACGCGAATCCGCCCGGCGGCCTCGCTGCGGCCGGCTTCGAGCATGTGCTGGGCGGCATCGAGTTCCTCCAGCGCCTGCGCGCACCGTTCGTAGAACGCGTGGCCGTCGTCGGTCAGCGCGAGGCTGCGCGTGGTCCGCACGAACAGCCGCGTCCCGAGCCGCGCTTCGAGCCGGCCGATTGCCTTGCCGACTGCCGAGCGCGTTTGTCCGAGCCGGGCGGCTGCCTGCGCGAAACTGCCGGCGTCGACGGCCGCGACGAACGCGCTGATGCCGGCCAGCCTGTCGGGCGAGATTGGTTCCATTTTGTCTACGATAGGTCGATAAAATCGCGCCACATGGCGGCTACAGGAATCATTATCCTGCGAACTCCCTGTTTTCGTTATCGGAGTCGCCATGTCGTCACTCATGCATCGCTGGCAATCGCCGGCTTTCGGTCGTCAACACCTGCAGCTTGCGCCCGTGCCCGTTCCGGTGCCGGGCGCGCGCGACGTGCTGGTGCGCGTGGACGCCGTCGCGCTGAACTATCGCGACCTGCTGGTGCTGCGCGACGGGATGGGGATGGCCGTGCCGTTTCCGCTGGTGCCCGGTTCGGACATGCGCGGCGAGGTCGTCGCGACCGGGGCCGACGTGGCGGATTTCGCGCCGGGCGATGCGGTGATCAGCACGTTCTTCACCGGCTGGCAGGACGGCATCCAGCCGCGCGGCAGCGTGCCGCTCGGCGTGCCGGGGCCGGGGATGCTGTCGGAGTATGTGGTGCTCGGCGCTGATTCACTGGTGGCCGCACCGCGCACGCTCGACGCGGCGCAGGCCAGCACGCTCACCTGCGCCGGGCTGACCGCGTGGTATGCGCTGGCCGATGCGTCGACGACGCGGCCGGGCGATACGGTGGTCGTGATCGGCACGGGCGGCGTCGCGCTGTTCGCCGTGCAGATCGCCCATGCACAGGGCGCGCGCGTGATCGTCGTGTCGGGCAGCGACGAGAAGCTCGAGCGCGCGAAGCGGCTCGGCGCGCACGACGGGATCAACCGTTCACGCACGCCGGACTGGGCCGCGGAAGTGCGCGCGCTGACCGGCGGGCGCGGTGCCGATCACGTGCTGGAACTCGCGGGCGCGGACAATTTCGGGCGTTCGCTGTCGTCGCTCGTGCAGGGCGGCCGCGTGTCGGTGATCGGCAATCTGGGCGGCGACGCACTGACGACGTCCGTGTATCCGCTGCTGACGGGGCGCGCGACCGTGCAGGGGATCGGCGTCGCGCACCGCCGCGCGCTCGAGGATCTCGTGCGTGCGGTGGACTGGCTGAAGCTGAAGCCGGTGATCGAGCACGAGTACGCGTTCGATGCGCTGCCGGCCGCGCTCGACCATCTCGAACGCGGCGCATTCGGCAAGGTGGTCGTGCGGATGCGCTGAGCGATGCCGCATGCGCCGAAGCCCGCGGTTTCGGCGCATGACCGGTGCGATGCTGCACTATCGCGCCGCGACGGCCGCCGCCGGGCCGGTCGGCTGCGCGTCCTGCATGCGCTGCGACGCCTGCCACCAGTATTTGCCCGCGCGCTGCTGCGGATCGCGGATCGCGAGATACGTCGTGCTCCAGAGCTGCGCCGCGTTGGCTTCGGTGGCGTCTGCGCTGCGCGTGCCGAACGCATCGGTCTGGTATTGCCCGTTCACGTAGGACCACGTCCACATCTCCGACGTGCGCATGTCGCGCCCGTTCGAGATCACCTGCCAGATCGTTTGCCGCGCCTGCCCGAGCAGCGCGCGCGTCGTGGCCGACAAGTCTTGGCGCGCGAGCTGGCGATCGAGCCCGGCCACCCACATCGCCTGCTGCCACGACCAGATCACCGTGCCGTGATACGCGGAGCTCGTGAACTTCGGCCACAGCGACGGGCTCGCATACGCGGGGTTCGCGATCAGCATGCCGGCATCGGTCACGAGCCCGGTCGGGAATGGCCGCGTGACGTCGGCGACGATCCGCTGAAGCTCGTCCTCCGGCGGTGTGCCGAACAGCAGCGCGAACCCGCCGTCGGAATTCATCACCGGTACGGGCTTGCCCTGCTGGTCGAGCGACAGCGCGTAGAACGTCAGCGGCGCGCCGGGCGCGGCACCGGCCGGCACGCCGGCGGACGGCGCATAGGCCGATACGTCGGTAGCCGCCTGCGCGGCCGGCACGCTGACCTGGAACAGCGGCGGCGCCTGCGTTTCCCACGCGGCGGCTTCGTTGGCCGTGTTGGCGAGCGTCGCGCGCTGTCCGGCATCGAGGTACGGATCGAGCAGGCCGCGCGTGAGGAACGCATTCGCTGCACGCAGCGCGGCCGGCACGAGCACCGCGTTCACGTCGTACGGGTAGACGCCGCCGCCGAGCCCGTCGGTGCTGTCGCGCCAGTTGCCGACGATCTCGCCGGGCCGCAGGTGGATCAGGTTCGCGAC
This sequence comes from Burkholderia stabilis, assembly GCF_001742165.1. Lineage (NCBI taxonomy): Bacteria > Pseudomonadati > Pseudomonadota > Betaproteobacteria > Burkholderiales > Burkholderiaceae > Burkholderia > Burkholderia stabilis. Next base: position 507,262 of record NZ_CP016442.1, read on the forward strand.
CGACGGCTGTTGTGCGAACGGTTGCGCGGTCGTTGCAACGTGCAGCAGGTTGACGACCAGGCGGCTGCCGTTGGTCTGCCCGTCGCTGCCGCGCTGCGCCAGGTACGCGGCAGCGCGTGCCTGGCCGCGCGGATCGTCGACCAGCCACGCGGCCGCGATCGGCGCGAGCAGGTAGTCGCTGTCGATCATCTTGTAGTCGTAGGTCGGGCTCGGATCGTTCGGCCGCCCGTTCTTCTGGTTGTCGACCAGCGCGAATTCGCCGATGCCTTCCTCGTGGGCGACCTTGCCGTCGACCGACAGCCGGCTCAGCACCGACGACAACCCGGCCTCGATCGCCGCGGGTGCGAGCACCGGCATCAGCATGCGGACCGAGATCAGCGTGTCGCGGCCGAAGTACGTGTCGTATTGCCACGAGCCGGCCAGCAGCTTGTCGTGGAAGCTGAGGAATTCGAGGACGTTCTGGCTTACCGGATCGGGGTTCACGGACGGCGCGAGCAGGTCGGCGCGCGTGATCGGCGACAACGGCGTTTCGCCCGACAGCGCATCGACATGCAGCTTCAGCGTGCGTGCGCCCGCCGGCGCGCTCAGCACGAGCTTGCCGCCCGCTGCCGGCGCGATGCTGCCGCCGTCGCGCAGTGTGATGCGCAGCGCATAGCCGGGCGCGCCGTCGATCCGGTCGCGCTGCCATTGCGCGGTGCTGCCCTGGACGGCCGGCGCCGCGATGATCTGCTGCGGGATCGTGGCGCCGCCGTTGAAGTCGCGCAGGAAGCGCACGTTGCTGAGCACACCCTGGCGGATCGTCAGCGTATGGGTGTCGACCGACACGTCGGCGCCGATGCCGTACAGCGGGCGACCATGCGTGTCAGGCGCCGACAGCGCGGACGGCGGCGTGTCGAGGCTCCAGTTCACTGGCTGCGCGGTGTCGTCGAACCACAGCCCGGTGCCGCTGTTGCCGGCGGGGAACACCACGAGCAGGCGCGGTTTCGTCGACGAGCGCGCGAGCAGGTGCGCGGCCACCTTGTCCTGCCGGAAGAACGCGTTGATCTGGCCGCCGGTGTCCATGCGGAAAGCCAGCGCGGCACTGGAGGGCGACGTGCTGCTCGACTGGACGTCGTCGTCGTTGCAGGCCGCGAGCAGGGCGGCGCAGACGAACCCGAGACACAGCGACTTCGCAAGGCGATGCATGTTGACGTCCCTCCTGATGACTGGCGTTTTTTATCGGAATGTTCGAATGAGCGGATCGGCTGTCCGTTTCGTCCCGTGTTGCGGTAATTCGATTGAATTTGTTGAATTAATCAGAGCGTGATGCTTCAGGGGAAAACGAGTTGAGTGGCAAATAAGCGAATGGCTGATAAATGCTGCAAGCTGAAGCGACAAGAGGCGTGGCCCCGGTGCGATACGGAGAAAGGCTTGATGGGTGGCCTTCGGGCCGGCGAATGGCGGCTCGTGTCCGGCGAAAGAAAATGAAACGTAAGCCGTCGTAGGGGATTCTAAATTTACCGGAAAGTCGAAGTCAATAATGTTTTCGGGTTTCGGGAATTTGATTGAAATTGAAATCGCAATTATTACTCGTCGAGTCGGTAAAATGTGCGAATCATTGAGGCTTAATAATGAAATCCGGATATTCGATGGTGAAATAATTGGCAATGGCGTTTCAGGCCGGCGATTGATGCCGGACAGGAATTGAATCGTCGCGTTTGTGCCGGCGCGTTGGCGGGCGATAGCGGCATACGCCGGGCAATCCGTGTTCCCGCGCTTCGACCGAAGCCGCACGCCGCGCCGGTTTCGCGCCATCGGAGCCGTCAAGTTTGGTAGGCTTGTTGCCTGCCGCCGTTTGCGCGGATCGCGCCGTCGGCGGCCGACGCGGTGAAAACGGGCGTATCGATGCCGGAAAGGTCGGACGATAGCCGATTCGATACGCGCTTTTTTCCCGGGTGCCCGCGACCGCGCGCAAGCGAAGCAGACAGACCACTGGCCGGGCAGCGCCCGGCCGGCCGCGATGCGAGCCGCGCCCGCATCGTGAATCCCAACGAACAGGAGCAACCGAAGTGATCCGACATATCGTCATGTCGAAGTTGAAGGGGATTTTTGGTGTTTAATTGTTTGATAAATAATAAAAAAGTGTATATCTTATAAAAATGATACCCGCATAGATACCCGCTTTTTATGATGCTGCGTTCCTTGGCGGCGACGTTGACGAAAGTTCTGAAGAGCTCTGAGTGTGCCAAATCAGCCTCTCCAAGGCATGAGGCTGCAGCACCTTAAGGCAAGGGCGCCATCGCCCTACTTTGCGAGTCCGTGACTTGCTGAGTAATCGGCTTGTGTTGCTTGCCTTAACATGTCCATTTTGCGCGTGACGTCGCGCGTGCTAGTGTTGGGGACACTTCAGATCGATGTGTGACGAGTGATCACCTCGCACTGTGGTTCCGGCTGCTGTCAATACCCGTATTGAGAATATTCCGTTATGACCTCAAATAAGTCCCAAACCTCGCCTCAGCAGCAGACGCTCCAAGATGTGAACGACGAGTTCGATTACATCGATGTTGTCCAAGAAGTTGAGAATGAAGAGGATTCCACGTTATCTGCTCCTGATCTTTTGCAGGGGGTAGGGGTAACTGATTCGGATTGGACCGCTGAAACGATTATTAGTCAGTTGAGAAAGGGGAATATCATTCTCAATCCTAGGTTTCAACGTCGTGACGCGTGGGATGATATTCGTAAAAGCCGGTTTATTGAATCATTATTTCTTGGATTACCTGTTCCGCAATTGGTTCTCGCTGAAATACCCGGTAGTAAAGGGCGATATCTTGTAATTGATGGGAAGCAGCGACTTTTGGCGCTCCTTCGTTTTGCTGGTATAGGTGGCGAGTATCTTAGATTAAAGGATCTCACCATTCGTGCTGATCTGAATGGTAAAACGTGGTCCGATATTTCTGATGATTCGTTAAGTAACGATTCTGCGTCTTTTGAGAATTCCCAGATCAGAACGACATTCATAAGGGGTTGGAGTGATGAGCGTGTCTTGTACCTGATCTTCCACCGACTTAATTCTGGGAGTGTTCCTTTGTCGCCTCAGGAATTGAGGCATGTATTGCATCCCGGGAAATTTATCGATTTTGCATTCGAATTCTCAGAGCATAGTCATGTACTCATTTCTATTCTCGGGCGAAAAGGAAAGCCTGATTTTAGAATGCGTGATGTTGAGATGTTGATTCGTTTCTTTGGATTCAACTTATTTGTTCTTGATTATGCTGGTGATCTCAAGGAGTTTTTGGACGAAACTGTTCGCCGACTGAATAGTGATTGGTCGTCCAGGTCTAGTGAAATTCAAGATCGCGCAAAAGAGTGTGAGAATGCAATTGTTGCGACAACCAATATTTTTGGCGATGATTCGTTTTCAAAGTGGACTCGACGTGGTTTCGAGCGGCGTTTTAATCGCGCAGTGTTCGATATCATGGTTTACTATTTTTCCGATGCAAGCGTGAGGGCGGCTGTCGAAGGCAGAGAGGATGATGTGCGAGCCGCGTTCATCACACTATCAAAGGACGATTCTACGTTTTTGAGATCACTGGAGACTACTACTAAGAGTCGCGAATCGACGTTTTATCGATTGGCGCGATGGGGACGGGCTTTGCAGGATCTTTTAGGTATGTCTATTCCTGGGTTGGATGCGGTGGAAAGTAGGATGTGAATGCAATGCTCTCTGAATATTTCACGGCTTTAAATAACAGAGTTCATTCCCTGAAAATTAATTTCCTCCCTCCTGTTAATGTAATGGGGAAGTATACGTCGCACGAGGAAGATAAGATGAGGTCGTTTCGTATGCTGGTGCATGCGGAAATGGAGCATTATCTTGAGTTGGTGTGCGAGGTTTTTATTGCCGATCTGGAGCGTGATATTCAGCATTCTCGTGGTCTTGGCATGGCGAGGAAGATGTGGGCAGAGAAGGCGCTCGTTGAGGCTAAATCGGCCAAGGCGTCAAATAATGGAATAAAGAAGTCCGACATCTTGCAGATGTTTAAGCCGTTTGGATTTGATGATTCATTTTTTGATGCAGTTGATCCTGTTTTTTTGGATCGAATGGCGGAATTCGGCAAGAATCGTGGTGATGTCGCTCATAAGTCTGCGCTGCGAGCGACTTACAAGATTAATTGTGCGAGAGAAGGTTCAATGATAATCGAGTTAATGGGTTATTTGGTTCGATTTGATGAATTAATGTTTGCGCGACGTATTCGTAGTCTGTTGGAAGATTAACGCACTAGGCGCATGAATTTCATGTGCCTGGCATAATTTGATTGAGGGTTGCGCGGAAGATGGGTGAGTTTTTTTGATATTTTCAATCCAGTTTTGCACTTCCGACTCGACCCAAAGGGACAAGTTGCGCACTCGTCTTGGTTTCGGGAAGTCGTTGTTCTTCATCATGTCATAGATTGTAGCTTTGCCGAGTCCTACCATCGCGAGAACAGTTGGCAGTCTTATTAAGCGCTCGGTCAACATGTTCAGTTCCTACAACTTGTAGCCAGGAAGGCGTTCGCCAATGGGGTAATCTGGTCGTTCTTTGCGTATTCCCGCGTTAGCGGCAGCGGACGTTGGGTAGAAAAGGCCGGGTGCGGGGTCATTTAGTGTCTCCCGCAGCTTCGGCTTCGGTCGTTTGCTCGATGGCTAGGCTGATATTCGGCGAGTGACCACGTGCAACGGCGATTGCAAGCTCGTCCGTCCAGTCCGGGTCCGGCTCGTGCAGCAGCGCGCATGCCCATTCAACAACCGCGTCGATGTCTTTCAGCTCGGCCTTGGTCGGGCGATTCTTCGTGAGGTGGTCGATGGACTTCAGCACACTGGTTGTAGCCGCCCGAATCGCTTGCCCGCGTGTGAAAAAAGCGATCGTCGACGGGATCATTCGGAGTCGGCTCGTCGTGTTGAACCTCGTCAGGCGAAGCGCGTTCGCGTAAATCCATACCCCGTCATCTGGTTGCACAAGATAGATGTCTGTAAGCGGTCTGCCGCACGTCCGTTCGGTGCCTGTGGGGCCGTTGACCACGTCGACCATTTGGCAGTCGCCGTTCGCGTCAGGAGGTTCGATTTGAAAGACCCGGCGTGACGGTTTCCCGTCCAGCAGAACGGAAAGCGGCATCAGCGCGCTGTGAACCGCTGCGATGGTCGGTCGGGCCAGCTTCCCGAAACTGGGATCGTACAAAACAGACTGCAGCGCATGCAAAAGTTGCTTTGACTGCGTCTCGCTGATCTTAGCGGGGGCACTTTGACGCGGGGCTGCCAGCGTCGGCGCCTGTGTCCCGATCGTTACTTCCGCGGTCGTCGACGCGGCAACAAGCAGTGCAGCGTTGGTGTTGGCGGCTGCGGGTGCTGCCTGCTCGGGCGATTGTGCGGGGTCCGGGAGCGCATCGAGCAGGGGCACTGCTTCGAGATACTTCTTCGTCACCTTCGATTTGCCGGCTTCCGCAGCTTTGGAGATCCCGACGACGATACGTTCGAGCGCCTTGTCGCCGCCGTGCTGGCGGATCTGTTCGATCGCCAGTGTGCCGGTGCATTGACCGGCACGTACGAGTTGATGCAGTTCAGCCGGTGCACGTTCGAGCAGGCCGACGTCGCGGATAGTTTGGTCGGTGACATTAAGGCGTTCGCAGATCGCTGCGAGTGTCATGCCGTGAGCCGTCATATCCGAACGCGCGACTGAACGAAAAAGGGAAATGGGAAAGCGGGCTGTGCGTCTGGCAGCGGATCGGCTTGGCCGATTGGCAACCGTTTTGCGTACCGGGGATTTGGCAGGAGAACGAGACGAAGGAGGGGACAGTGATCGGTGTCTCGATGCTCACGCTGAGCGGCGCAGATCATGCGATCTGGAGTCGCATGCACAAACCGGCGGACGAGAAGCGAGGCGTCGCTTTCCTGCAGCCGGCCGACTATGACGAATGGTTGCACACGTCGAACGTCGAGGCCGCGCGCGCGATGCTCCAACTCTATCCGGCCGACGAGATGGCGGCCGAGCCAAAGTAACCTTGACGGAGTCCAAATACATGAAAGCCCGCAGCGAGCGGGCCTTTTTTGCGTGCTACAGATTTGCTAGGTACCCGTAATCGCGTGTTGCTACAGACGCGGTATGAAATTCCAACGCAGCGCCGGTTATTTAATCCACACGCCGAGATCGGCATTCAGAAGGTGGCGCCTGACTGCGTTTGCGTGCCCAATCGTCTGTCCTACCGACGTGAGGACATAGTGCTGCACTGGCGAGGTATTCCAGGTTCGAAATAGGGTCTTCATCGCTTCGCCAATGGCGAAGATGGCTTCGATTTCGTTGTCACCCAGCGGACGTTCCTCTAGCTTTCGCGCTAGATTGAAGCGGGCATGTTCGGAGATGCCAAGCTGTTCGCACAAACTGTTCATTGCGATTTCATTGTGCCCTCGCACCTGCACGAGCTCACGGTTGAATTCTGAGGGAATTAGCATCTTTTCGACCGCCGGCTCGGCCGCAATCAGAGTGTCGAAAAGAGATTTCTCGAATCCGCGCGAAAGCAGGCCCGGGTACTCGCTTCTTAAGAGCGCTTGCAGGCTGGTCGGTGTCAACGTATGCTGCGCGACACCAGCATATACGAGATACGAGCAGACACTGTCACTTTCCGGTATTGCCGTATTGAAATGAGCAGCGATGAGAAGCGGCCCCATTAAGTGCTTTCTTGACATCATCCCGGGGACGGAACAGTGCCGCAGGAGAAAAACAAGAGAAAGCAGGTCAATCTGTTGTGGCGTCAGTCGAGCGACAGCAGTGACGGCCTCGTTTAAAACAACTTGACGTATGTTCCGGGAGTTCTCTGTAGCTCGCCGGACGAGTAGGTCGACCAATACGCCCTCTGTCGCGTCGTCTCCTGCGCGTGCAAACGCTTTCTGGGCCTCGAATAACGTGTGCTGGAAATCGGGGTTCGCAGCCTCGGAGACGTTCGGCGCTCCCGTCGCCTGCATCTTCTGGAGAAATTGGTCGATCAAATGTTCGGCGCGTTCACTGGCCACCTGTTTCGCCAACCCTTGCATCTCTAGCGCATTGGAGCGATACACGTCGACTGCAATTTGCCGTGCATCAGCATAGGTGATGCCCTGAACGATGACGTCTCGCCCCGCCTGAGCATTTACTGCGTTATCCCCGCCCTGCTGATTTTGTTCATTACCGAGCATTCCCATTCACTTCTTCCTCGTGTGGATGTCCCTAATGTTTGCGTCCCGTCCTGCTTGCACGTTCGTAGAATTGTCGCCTCCTCGTTGCTGCTGACCACTCTCCCTAGAACGCCTGAATAGAATGCTTCCGATCCAGCCGATAGCCGCGATCACGAAAGCGCCGCCGATTCCGTCAAAAAGCCACTGTTTGTTTTCAACAATCCATTGCATACATTTCCTCTGTAAAGCTTTGTAGGGTCACTTGTATGTGCAAACGTCTTGTACGGACGAGTTAAAGGAAAACTCCCAAAAGGGCGGGTACAGGTTTGTGCGCGAATCCTTGTCAGATGAGGCGCAGGCGCTGCAGCATCATCGGTTGCTGACAGATGGAAATGCAGCATCGCAGTCTGAGAGCGCCTCTCTTTCTATGTCGTCGAGCCAATTTGCCCAAGCTTGTATCATCTCACGACGCTCTGGCAAGTATTTGGCATGATTGTAAGTCGAGCGAGTCTTGTCCTTGTCTTTGTGAGATAACTGCATCTCAACGACTTCGTCTTTCCACCCCATCTCATGAAGGTTTGTCGATGCAGTGGCCCGAAAGTCATGACCAGTTATCGGTTCGGGGTTATCGGGGACCATGTAATCGATCGCCCGGTTGATCGTCGCTCGACTCATGTGTGGCAGCTTTCGATTGCTGTGAAGAATCGGCAAGATATATCCACGATTGCCATACATCTCCTGCAGCTCACGCAACAGTCCAAGCGCTTGCTTGGTGTCACGGGGCGGCGCTATGGAGCCAATGCGGGGTCGGCATAAGGGCGCCACTTGAGGGGCGGCACATAGGCGCCAGTCCAAGGGCGGCGTAATGGCGCCACGTTAGGGGCGGCGCATAGGCGCCAGCAGCATCAGGGCGAGAACGCGGTTCGAACTTTCCGAGTCGGTACGCTCCGTTCTTTTTGAACGGAGCGTCCATGGCCAACAGGAGGTTCGAATTGTTTGAATACCGCCAAGTCCTTGTCCGCATGCGGCAAGGCGATTCTGACCGCGACATCGCGCGCGGCGGTTTGATGGGGCGCAAGAAGCTGACGACCGTGCGCCGCGAGGCTGAAGCGCGTAGTTGGCTGGATCCGGTGCAGCCGCTGCCGGACGACGCTACGATCGCGGGTGTCTTCGGGCGCACGCCGCACCTGCCGCACACCTGTGTGTCGACGGTTGAGCCATATCGCGAACAGGTCCGCGAATGGCTTGCCGCCGGCGTTCAGGGCACCACGATCCATGCCGCCCTTCAACGCAATCATGGCTACGCCGGCAGCTATTGTGCCGTGAAGCGCATGCTGCGCCATCTGGCTGCCGAGCGCAGCGTGGCCACCACAACGATCCTCGACTTCGCACCGGCCGACGCCGCGCAGGTCGACTTCGGCGCGGGACCCGTGCTGACGGTCGAGGGCATTGCGGTCCGGACGTGGATCTTCGTGATGACGTTGTGCTGGTCGCGCCACCAGTATGCCGAGATCGTGCTGGACCAGACCGTCGAGACGTGGCTCGCCAGCCACCGGCGCGCCTTCGAATGGTTCGGCGGCTGTCCCGACCGGGTCATCATCGATAACGCGAAGTGCGCGATCATCCGGGCGTGTCGATACGAGCCGGCGGTGCAACGCTCGTACGCCGCGCTTGCCGAGGGATATGGATTCCGGATCGACGCCTGTCCGCCGCACGATCCCCAGAAGAAGGGCGTCGTCGAATCGGGCGTCAAATACGTCAAGAAGTCCTTCGTGCCGCTGCGCGAGTTCCGGGATCTGGCCGACGCCAACCGGCAACTGCGCGAATGGGTGATGCAGCAGGCCGGCACTCGTATCCACGGCACCGTCCACGAACGGCCGCTGACGCGCTTCGGCGTCGAGCGCCCGTTGCTCGCTGCATTGCCGGACGTGCCGCCGGTACTGTCGGTCTGGAAGGAGGTGGCGGTCCATCGCGACGGCCACGTCGTCTACAAGCACGCGCTGTACTCTGCACCGTTCACGCTCGTCGGCAAGTCGCTCTGGCTGAAGGCGACCGATACGGTCATCCAGCTGTTCCATCGGCATGAACTCGTCGCAACCCATCCGCGGCAGCGGGCCGGCGGTCGCCACACGGTGCGAGATCACCAGCCGCCCGAAGCGCAGGCCTGGCTCGAGCACGATCCGCAGTGGTGTCTGGCGCGCGCGAAGGAGATCGGGCCGTCGTGCCACGGCGTGATCCTCGCGCTGTTCAACGACAAGGTGCTCGTCAACCTGCGCGGCGCGCAGGGGATCATCCGGCTGCGACAGAAAGTCGGCGATCAGAGGCTGGAAGCAGCCTGCGAGCGTGCGCTCGCGTTCAGCAGCGCGAAGTACAGCACCATCAAGGGCATCCTCGACAAAGGCCTGGACAGCGAACCGGTGCCGCGTCCCGCGTCGGCCCCGACTGGCGCTTACCAGAACGGCGGCCGCTTCGGCCGTGATCTCCAATCCCTGCTGATCCACTGACACCATGAACCCGAGTCCCGAATTGAATTCCATCCTCAAACAGCTGCGCCTGTCCGGCATCCTCGACTCGCTTGAGCAGCGCAACCGTCAGGCGATCGACGGGCAGCTCGCCTATACCGAGTTCCTTGCCATGCTGCTGCACGACGAGGTTGCCCGTCGCGAACACAAGAAGCTCGGCACCCGTCTGCTGCGCGCCGGCTTCGCGATGGGCAAGACGCTCGAGACGTTCGACTTCGACCGGCTGCCTACGTTGAACCGCTCACACGTTCATGATCTCGCGACAGGCCGGTATCTCGACGAGAAGGTCGCGATCCTGATCGCCGGTCCAACCGGCACCGGCAAAAGCCACTTGGCCCAGGCGCTGGGCCACTGCGCCGCCCGCCAAGGCCGCGATGTGCTGTTCATCTCGCAGACCGAGCTGCTCAAGCGATTGAACGCCGCGCGCGCCACCGGCGCCTATGACCGCAAGTTCCAGCAGTACGCCCGGGTGCCGCTGCTGATCGTCGATGACTTCGCGCTCAAACCGCTACGTACCCCGCAGGACGAGGACTTCCACGATCTCGTCGCGGCCCGCTACGAGCACGCGGCGACCATCCTGACGTCGAATCTCGACTTCGGTGAATGGGGCGCCGCGTTCCCCGACAACCGCATCCTCGGCACCGCCACACTCGACCGACTACGCCACGGCGCCTACCGGCTCGTCCTCGAGGGCGACAGTTACCGCACCCCGAAACCGATGCCAGATCCCCCTCAAAATGCAGTTGCCAAAAACGGCAAAAAACCGCAACCTTGAAACCGTTCGAATCCGCGTTTTACCCCCGGTTCTGCTGGCGCCATTACGCCGCCCATCCCCGGCTCCTTTACGCCGCCCCGCGACACTTGGGAAGAGGGACGATGTGCAACCGTCGTGCTTTGATCTTTTCAGGGGGAACCTTCCACTCTGCAGCAGCCAAATCAATTTCTTCCCATCGCGCTCGACAAAGTTCAATTGTTCGTGGGAACAGCATCATCAGCAGGCGAATCGCAATGACGGTTCTCCTGCTCTTATAGGTTGGAAGCTGTCGCAACAGCCGCTTAAGTTCTTCACGGCTTAACGGCCGAGCATTCTCTGTTGGAGGCTTTAGGATCGATCCGCGCAACACGGATGCGGGATCTGTATCTGCCCGTAGCGTGATCACTGCATACTGGAACACGTTGGATATGTACTGGCGCAGTTTGATTGCTACAGACGGGGAGCCGCGCTCTTCGACACGGCGCATCAACGCGAGCACGTCGTGGGCCGTAACGGAGCGCATCGGGCGGTTTCCGATATAAGAGACGGTTTCATAAAGACTGATCGGCCCGCCGAAGGGTATTCCAGCAGATCAGACAGCAACCGAGTTTGAGGAACGCGCCGTGAATGTCTGCACGGCGCTCGAAACGAATACGGAGACGACGGAAGTGATGCAGCCAGGCATGCGTGCGTTCGACGACCCAGCGATATTTGCCAAGGCCGCTGCCATGTTCGGTACGGCGCTTGGCGATCACTGGCTCGATACCGCGATCGCGCAACGCGCGCCGATGTCGCTCGGAGTCGTAACCGCGATCCGCGTAGACCACACGCGGCCGCTGCAATGGGTGGCCACGCAATCCGCGGATCGGCGGAATCGCGTCGATCAGCGGCAGCAATTGCGTGACGTCGTTGACGTTCGCGCCGGTCAGGATCGCGGCGAGCGGCGTACCGTTGGCGTCGGTGACGATGTGGTGCTTGGAACCGGGTCGCGCGCGATCGGTGGGGTTTGGCCCAGTTTTTGGCCTGCCCCAACGGCGCGAATCGATGATGAATCGACGGCGGCTCGTGAGAAGTCGATCTGGTCCGCTGCGCGCAGCTTTGCGAGCAGTAGCTCGTGCAAGCGATCCCAGACACCGGCTGCTTGCCAATCGCGCAGCCGGCGCCAACATGTCACGCCCGAGCCGCATCCCATCTCGGCCGGCAGGTCGCGCCAGCGTAGTCCGGTCTTGAGAACGAACAGGATGCCGGTCAGCGCGGCGCGATTCGAAACAGGCAGGCGGCCCGGGTTCTTCTCGCGCCGCGGCTTGGGTGGCGGCAGTAACGGCTCGATCAGTGTCCACAATTCATCGTCGATGATCGGCTTGGCCATCTCCTCAGTCTCGGTTGTTCCGATGCCTGAGGTTAACAGCTCACCGCGAAAGTTAACAGCCCCACGGGGCCTTTTTGAAACCGTCTCTAAGGGTAAGCATCTGCTTCAAGCATGCGCAGGATCTCGCCATAGTGCCGCTCGGTCCACGTCTTTTGCTTCTTCGCAAGCCACTCATCGCTGACGACTCGGAAAGTTGCTTTGCCTTCGTTGATGCGCGCGGATAGCACTTCTTGTCGTGCATGGGATGGATGCAGTCCCTTCTTGACGAGTGCGCGCGCATCGTCGCGCGCCATGCGCGCGTCTTGGAGGCTGACGGCCGGGTATTCACCGATTGCGAATAGGTTCTCCTTCCCAGCAATCCTGTATCGGTATCGCCAGAGCTTGGAGCCGGACGGACGCACCTCAAGATACAGGCCATTGGCGTCGGTAAGTTTGGTAGGCTTGTCGCCTGCCTTCGCTTGTCGGATTTTGACGTCGGTAAGTGGCAAGGTGAAATAGCGGGTATCGTCGTTGGGTGTTTGAAATGATACCCGCTTTATTACCCGCTTTTTTTCCGGCTGGGTGCGATTTCTCGTGAACGTGAGCGAACGGTGGAAGGGCGTAGAGTGCCCAACTGGTAGGGGTTGCAGGCGAGTCGCCGAACCAAAACGAACAGGAGCGAACGAAGTGATCAGACATATTGTCATGTGGAAGTTGAAGGAATCGGCGGAAGGCGCGACGCGCGCGCAGAACGCGCTGAAGCTGAAGGAAAAGCTCGAAGGCTGCCGCGACCTCGTGCCGGGCACGCTGCAGATCCAGGTCGGTGTGGCGACGCCCGGCCTCGAAGCGACGTCCGACGTCGTGCTCGTGTCCGATTTCACGGACCAGGCCGCGCTCGACGCATACCAGGTGCACCCGGTTCACCAGGAAGTGAAGAAATTCGTCGTCGCCGTGGCCGAATCGCGCCAGTGCGTCGATTACCTCGTCGACGACGCACGATGAGCGACGCGGCAACCCCGGCGGACAGCCCGTCGATCGAAAGCCCGTTCGTTGACCTGCTCGGCGTGCGGCTCGTGTCCGCGAAGGACGGCGCGAGCGAGATCGTGCTGCCGCTCGAAGAGCGGCACATGAACACGTGGAGCATCGCGCACGGCGGCGTGACGATGACGCTTGCGGACATCGCGCTCGCGATGGCCGCGCGCAGCCTGACCGATGACGGCGTCGGCGTCGTCACGGTCGAGATGAAGGTGAACTTCATGCAGCCGGGCCGCGGCGAGTTGCGCGCGTACGGGCGCGTGATGCACCGCTCGACGACGATGGCCTACTGCGAAGGCGAAGTGCGCGACAGCGACGGCAACTTCGTCGCGAAGGCGCTCGGCACGTTCAAGTACATGCGGCGGCTCGCGGTAGGGCGCGACATCAAGCGACAACGCTCGCGCACGGCGCCGGACGCGCAACCCGGCCCGAGCGACGCGTAAGCGCGCACACGCACGGCCCTGCCTTCCCACCGGCAGGGCCGTTTCGTTTGGCGGGCCGCATGGGTGCGGCGGCCGTGTTTCAAGGGGCGCAGAAGGGCCGCGCATGTCGGCACTGCAGTGCGCGTCGCGCCCGCCCGACACGCGCGTGGCATCATGTGACGCTTGTCCGCTCACGGCGCCGCGCACGCGCCGTCCTCTCCGATGCCGCTGAATCCGAAGATCGCCCAGGTGCTCGACATGATCGAGCGCGCGAAACGCCCGTCCTATCACCACCAGACGCCGCAGCAGGCGCGCGCCGCATACGAGAGGAGCGCGCCGATTCTCGACGTCGCACCGGCAGCGATGCATTCGGTCGAGGAATGCGTCGTGCCGACGCGCGACGGCCGCACGATCGGCGCGCGGCTGTACCTGCCGGTCGAGCCGAGTCTCGCGGAGCCGCTGCCCGCGCTCGTCTACTACCACGGCGGCGGTTTCACGGTCGGCAGCGTCGACACGCACGATGCGCTGTGCCGGATGTTCGCGCACGATGCGCAATGCGCGGTGCTGTCGGTCGGCTACCGGCTCGCGCCCGAACACCGGTTCCCGACCGCGGTGAACGATGCGGACGATGCGTTGCAGTGGCTGCATCGCGAAGCCGCCGCGTTCGGTATCGACGCGTCGCGGCTGGCGGTCGGCGGCGACAGCGCGGGCGGCACGCTCGCGACCGTCTGCGCGGTGCTCGCACGCGACGCGGGCATCGGTCTTGCGCTGCAGATGCTGATTTACCCGGGCGTGACGGGCTACCAGGACACCGAATCGCATGCGCGGCTCGCGAACGGCTACCTGCTGACGCAGGACACGATCCAGTGGTTCTTCACGCAATACGTGCGCGATTCGGCGGATCGCGACGACTGGCGCTTCGCGCCGCTCGACGGCACGCGCGGCGCGCCGTCGTTCGCGGGCGTCGCGCCGGCCTGGATCGCGACGGCCGAATACGATCCGCTGAACGACGAAGGCGCCGCGTATGCGGAGAAGCTGCGCGCGGCCGGCAACAGGGTTACGCTGGTCTGTTATCCGGGGATGATCCACGAATTCTTCAAGATGGGCGGCTACGTGCCCGAGGTGCGGGCCGCGCATGCCGATGCGGTCGCGGCGCTGAAGGCCGCATTCGACGACGTTTGACGGCGGGCGTGTGACGGTGTGCGCGCCGCATGGAGGACAGCGATGACGGACGGCGTGGTGGAAACGGGCGACTGGACGATACTGGGCGGCGATGCCGCGCGCATCCGCGACGCGGTGTTCGTGCGCGAACAGCGGATTCCGCCGGAATGGGAGCTCGACGACGACGATCCGCTGTCGCTCCATGCGGTTGCTTACCGGGTCGACGCGGTGACGGGAATGCGCCGTGCGGTCGCGACGGGGAGGCTGCTGCCGTCCGGCACGATCGGCCGGGTCTCGGTGCTGGCCGACGCACGCGGGCAGGGTGTCGGGTCGGCCGTGCTGGACGCGCTGCTGGCGGCCGCGCGGCGGCGTGGCGAACCCGTCGTGCGGCTTTACGCGCAGGATTCGGCGGTGTCGTTCTATCTGCGGCACGGCTTCGCCGCGGTCGGGGAACCGTTCGTCGAAGCCGGCGTGCCGCACGTCGAGATGATGCGCGCGCCGTAGCGCGCGGGGCCTGCGCGTTCAGCGCGGGCGCGTCGCGTCGATATCGAACGTGACCGCGCGCTCGAACGTGCCCGGGCGGACGGTGCGGTGCGAGCCGTCGTCGTCGCAGCGCTCCTTGATCTCGACCGTCAGCCGCAAGCCTTCCTTCATCGTGACGCGCAGCGCGGTCGTGCCGCGCGTGCCGTATTCGGGCGTTTCGATGAACGCGGCCGACAGCGCACGCTCGCGCTCGATCGGGATGCCCGTGTGCGGCAGCGCGTCGTCGTCCGCGACATGCGGGTCGCGCATCAGCTCGATCAACTCGTCGAGCGACGGGGTCGGATTGTCGGTGAGCAGCGTGCCGAGCTCCGCGCGCTTGCGCACCACTTTCGGCCAGGGTGTATCGAGCCGCGCATTCGACAGCGCATGCACGCCGGGCGTGATCGCGACGGGTGCGGCAACCGCGCTCTCGCCTTCGGGCGCGCGGTTGCAGAACCACGCGAGTTCGCGCCGCTTCCAGTCGCCGACGAGCAGGTTGAAGCCGTTGTACACGGCCGCGTGCTCGGCCAATTGCCCGAGATAGTCGAGCGGCGCGACGGACGGGCCGCCGAGGAAATCGGATACGAGCTTGCCGCGGGTCGGCGCACCCGCGCGGATGTCGAACGGCGCGCGGTAGTTCGTCAGCGCGGCGAAGCGGCCGTCGCGCGATACGCCGAGCCACGTGCCGCCGGCTTCGAGATCGCGGCCGGCCAGCACGCCCGGTACATCTTCCCACCATGAGAGCGGCGCGCTCGTGCGACGAAAGAACTCGTCGCGGTTGGCGGTCAGGGTAAAGACGGGACCGGCGGCGGCGTCAGGCTGCCAGTCGAAGGCGATCAGACACATCGGGCGAATCTCTCGCAGGAAACATCGTGCGCCGGCTGCGACTCGCGAGCCGGCGCACGAACGGGTTGTCAGTGCGTCACACTTCCGTGGGCCAAGCGTACGGAAGCGCGTCGAACGCGAGTGCCGGGCCGTCGGCCGAACCGAGGTGCACGGTGCCGTTGTCGAGCGCGGCGAGCTTGATCTCGACGAGCGCGTCGACGCCGCCCGCGGGCGCGGCGGCCGCGTTGACGATCATCCCGCACGGCTGGCCGGGATCGTCGCTGTGGAACAGTTCGACGCCGGCATGCACGGTATCGGTGTCGCCGGCGACGTGCGCGAGCGCGGTGCGGCGCTTGATCGTGCCGCGGTACTGGCTGCGCGCGACGATTTCCTGGCCCGGGTAGCACCCCTTGCGGAAGTTAACGGCGCCGATCACGTCGAAGTTGACCATCTGCGGCACGAACTGCTCGACCGCCGGCTGCGTGATGCGCGGCTCGCCCGCGCGAACGTCGAGCCAGTCCCACACGGCCGGCGACACGACCGGCAGCGTGCCGGCGAGCGCGGCGAGGCGCGCGTCGACTTCCGCACGCGGGCCGATCCACAGGTAGCGCTTGCGGCCGGCGGCATCGGGCACGCGGATCAGCGCGCCGGCCGGGCCGTCGACCTTCACGTGCACGCCGTCCGGCAGCGCGTCGAAGATGCCCGACAGCGCGTCGCGCACGTCGCCCGCGAAGCCCGCCACTGCGAGCGTGTCGCTCGCATCGGTGAGCTTGGCCTTCGCGCGCAGCACGAACATCGACAGCCGTTTCTGCACGGCGGGCTGCACGTCCTTCGACACCAGCAGGCGCACGCCGTGGCCGGCACGCCATGCGAGGAACGACCCGAGGAGCCGCCCCTTCGGCGAGCAATAGCCGGACAGCCGTGCGCTCCCGGCATCGAGATGTTCGATGTCGTTGGTCAGCTGGCTGTGCAGGAACGTCGCGGCGTCGTCGCCGGCCACGTCGATCACGCCGAACTGCGGCAGCGGCATGCAGGCGCCCGGCGCGTCGAAATCGGCGGCGGACGGGCGGGGGAAAACGGGGAGCGAGGCAGGTGCGGCCTGGGCAGCCGGTGAAGCGAACGGTGTGCTCATGGAATGAGGGAACAGTCAACCCTGACTTTGACGAAGGCGAGCAAGTATTATATGGGTCTTACCTGAGTCACGTTTCCATGTCCCTACTGAAGAAATGCGCCGCGACGATCGTGGCGCTGGCCGTCGTTGTGGCCGCTGCCGGCGCGGGCGGCGGGTATTACTGGGCGACCCGGCCGCTGCTGCTGGGTTCGGCATCGCTCGACGTCACGATCAAGCCGCGCAGCACCGTGAAGAGCGTGGCGCTGCAGCTCAAGCGCGGCGGCGTGCCGGTCGAGCCGTTCGGTTTCGTCGCGATGACGCGCGTGCTCGGGCTGTCGAGCCGGCTCAAGTCCGGCAACTACGAATTCAAGACGGGCATCACGCCGTACGAAGTCCTGCAGAAGATCGCGCGCGGCGACGTGAACGAGTACGTCGCGACGGTCATCGAAGGCTGGACCTTCAAGCGGATGCGCGCGGAGCTCGACGCGAACCCCGATCTCGCGCACACGACGGCCGGCATGAGCGACACCGAGCTGCTGCGCGCGATCGGCGCGTCGGACGGCGCCGTGCAGCGCGGCAGCGGCGAGGGGCTGTTCTTCCCCGATACCTACCTGTTCGACAAGGGCACGAGCGACCTGAACATCTACCGGCGCGCGTACCACCTGATGCAGACGCGCCTCGACGAAGCCTGGGCCGCGCGCGTGCCGGGGTTGCCGTACAAGACGCCTTACGAAGCGCTGACGATCGCATCGATCGTCGAGAAGGAAACGGGGCACGCGGCCGACCGCGCATTCGTCGCGGCCGTGTTCGCGAACCGGTTGCGTATCGGGATGCCGTTGCAGACCGATCCGTCGGTGATCTACGGGCTCGGCGACGCGTACGACGGCCGTCTGCGCAAGCGCGACCTGCAGGCCGACACTCCTTACAATACCTACACCCGACGCGGGCTGCCGCCGACGCCGATCGCATTGCCGGGCGTTGCCGCGCTGCAGGCGGCGATCAACCCGGCCCAGACGAGCGCGCTCTATTTCGTCGCGAAGGGCGACGGCACGAGCGTGTTCTCGGACACGCTCGGCGACCACAACAAGGCCGTGGACAAGTACATACGAGGTCAATAATGGCGAGCGGTAAATTCATCACGTTCGAAGGCATCGACGGCGCAGGGAAGACCACTCATCTGCAATGGTTCTGCGAACGTCTCCAGGGCAAGCTGACCGCTGCCGGCAGGCAGGTCGTCGTCACCCGCGAGCCGGGCGGCACGCAGCTCGGCGAGAAACTGCGCGAGATCCTGCTGAACCAGCCGATGGATCTCGAGACGGAAGCGCTGCTGATGTTCGCCGCGCGTCGCGAGCATCTGGCGCTGGTGATCGAGCCGGCGCTCGCGCGCGGCGACTGGGTCGTGTCCGATCGTTTCACCGACGCGACGTTCGCGTACCAGGGCGGCGGCCGCGGGTTGCCGCGCGACAAGCTCGAGACGCTCGAACGCTGGGTGCAGGGCGGCTTCCAGCCGGACCTCACGGTGCTGTTCGACGTCGCGCCGCACGTCGCGAGCGAGCGTCGCGGCGCCGCGCGCATGCCCGACAAGTTCGAAAGCGAATCCGACGCGTTCTTCGCGCGCACGCGCGGCGAGTACCTGCGGCGTGCGGAAGAGGCGCCGCACCGCTTCGCGATCGTCGACGCGACGCAGTCGATTCCCGCCATCCGCCAGCAGCTCGAACGCGTGCTCGCCGCGCTGTAACACGCAAGGAACGCTCCACATGATCTATCCGTGGCAGACCGACGACTGGAACCGCCTGCAGCAACTGCGCGCGCAATGGCCGCATGCGCTGCTGCTGCACGGCCAGGCCGGGATCGGCAAGCTGCAGTTCGCGCAGCATCTCGCGCAGGGCTTCCTGTGCGAAGCGCCGCGGCCGAACGGCGAGCCGTGCGGCGCGTGCGCGGCGTGCACGTGGTTCACGCAGGGCAACCATCCGGACTACCGGATCGTGCTGCCCGAGGCGCTGGCCGGCGAGGCGCCGGGCGCGACGGACGACGCGAAACCGGCCGACGCGGACGAAGGCGGCAAGAAAACGCGCGCGCCGAGCAAGGAAATCAAGATCGAGCAGGTGCGCGCGCTGCTCGACTTCTGCGGAGTCGGTTCGCACCGCGGCGGCGCGCGCGTCGTCGTGCTGTACCCGGCCGAGGCGCTCAACGTCGCCGCATCGAACGCGCTGCTGAAAACGCTGGAGGAGCCGCCGTCCGGCGTCGTGTTCCTGCTCGTGTCGGCGCGCATCGACCGCCTGCTGCCGACGATCATCAGCCGCTGCCGGCAGTGGCCGATGACCGTGCCGGCGCCCGACGCGGCCGCGGCCTGGCTCGCGGCGCAGGGCGTCGCCGATGCGCCCGCGCTGCTCGCCGAAGCCGGCGGCGCGCCGCTCGCCGCGCTGGCGCTCGCGAGCGACGAGAATCGCCCGCTGCGCGACTACACGCTCGGGCAGCTCGCGGCCGGCGCGGCATGCGATCCGTTCGCGTGCGGCGAGACGCTGCAGAAACTGCCGGTGCCGCTGGTGCTCGGCTGGCTGCAGCGCTGGCTGTACGATCTGCTCGCGCAGCGGATGGCGGGCGCGCCGCGTTACTTCCCGATGCACGCGGCGGCGCTTGCGCGCTGCGCGGAGTCGGTCGACGCGAACGCGTTCGCGCGCTTCATGAAGGCCGTGACGCGCCAGCGGACAGTCGAGAACCATCCGCTCAACGCGCGGCTCGTATTCGAGGAATTGTTTCTCGGATATCGCGAAATGTTCGCGTGATCCCGCATTGTTTCCCGTGTATTGCGAAACGATGACCGGCTCACGCAGCGACGCGACCGCGGCCTGCCGGCCCGCGAACGCCGCCCGTTGCCGCACGCCGGCGAGCGCCTGAGCGCCGGCCTTACGAATTCAGGAAACACGATGTTCGTCGATTCTCACTGCCACATCAATTTCAAGGGCCTGGCCGACCGCCTGCCTGCCGTTCTCGAAAACATGCGCGAACACGACGTCACGCACGCGCTGTGCGTGTCGGTCGATTTCGAGACGCTGCCCGACGTGCTCGCGATCGCGGACGCGCACGACAACGTCTACGCGTCGGTCGGCGTGCATCCCGATCACGAGGACGCGCGGGAGCCGACGCTCGCGGAGCTCGTCGAGCTGGCCGCGCACCCGAAGGTCGTCGCGATCGGCGAAACGGGCCTCGACTACTACCGCCTCGAAGGCCGCTCGATCGCCGACATGGAATGGCAGCGCGAGCGCTTTCGCACGCACATCCGCGCCGCGACTGCGACGATGAAGCCGCTGATCATCCATACGCGCTCGTCGTCGGAGGACACGCTGCGGATCATGGCGGAGGAGCGAGCGGACGTGCCGGGCGGCGTGATGCATTGCTTCACCGAGCCGTGGTCCGTTGCCGAGCAGGCGCTCGCGCAGAACTTTCATATCTCGCTGTCGGGCATCGTCACGTTCAAGAACGCGACCGACGTGCAGGACGTCGCGCGGCGCGTGCCGCTCGACCGGCTGCTGATCGAGACCGACTCGCCGTACCTCGCGCCGGTGCCGTATCGCGGCAAGCCGAATGAACCTGCGTACGTCAGCCATGTCGGACGTTTTATCGCATCCGAGCGCGGGATCGCCGTCGAGGCGCTCGCCGATGCGACGACGCAGAACTTTTTCCGGCTGTTCAAGATCGCCCGCTAACGACGCGCGCGCAGCCGACAACCCAGGGAAGGAGCCCACAACAATGACTCAGCCGACCAATCATCTGCCCAAACGCGCACTCGTCGCCGCCGCGCTGGTCGCGAGCAGCCTGTTCGCCGCCGCCGGCGCGCAGGCCGAGTCGCTCGACGCGATCGTCAAGGCAGTCAAGTTCGACGACATCGCCGACATCGGCAAACAACTGAAGAGCGGCAAGCTCGATCCGAACACGCTCGCGCCGAACGGCGATCCGCTGCTGGTGATCGCCGCGCGCGAGAAATCCGACAAGGTCGCGGCGGCGATCGCCACGACGCCGAACGTCGATCTCGAGAAGGAAGACAAGGCCGGCGAGAACGCGCTGATGCTCGCGTCGCTGAACGGCGACGTCCCGCTCGTCAAGCTGCTGATCGACAAGGGCGCGGAAGTCAGCAAGAAGGGCTGGGCGCCGCTGCACTATGCGGCGACCAACGGGCAGGACGCGGTCGTCAAGATCCTGCTCGACCACGACGCGTATATCGACACCGCGTCGCCGAACGGCACGACGCCGCTGATGATGGCCGCGCGCGGCAACCACGCGTCGACGGTCACGCTGCTGCTCGACCAGGGCGCCGATCCGCAGGTGAAGAACCAGCTCGGCATCACCGCGCTCGAGTTCGCGAAGCACTACAAGGCGCCGGACGCGATCGACATCCTGAGCAAGCGGACGGTGCGCGTCGGTGCATCGGCGCCGGCAGATGCGCAAAAGAGTGCAAAATGACGGTTTTCGGTGCGGCAGCCGGTGCGCGCCCGGCCGGTTTCCGGCCGGAACAGCGCGCCCCGGTGCCGCGCCGGCCAAGGCAGCAGGCGGTCTCGGGCCGCATTGACATAAGGAACACCATGTTGCGCGCAATGTTTTGTGCCGCGGCGTTTGCCGTGCCGTTGTCGGCGGCGGCTTTCACGGGCGCGGATCTCGACCGGCTCTGCGCGAAGACGGACGTCAAGTCGCGGGCGTCGTGCGCGGCCTACATCGAAGGCGCCGCCGACGGCGTCTACAACACCATCGATGCGATCGGCGGTACCACGGGGCCGCGTGTCGGCCAGTATTTCTGCCTGCCGCCCGACATCCGGGCGCAGCAGATGACCGATGCGGTGCGCAAGTACATCGCGGAAAATCCGAAACTGGCCGACTACAACGCGAGCACCGCGGTGTCGCTCGGTCTCGGCAAGGCGTTTCCCTGCCGGAGCGGCAACTGATTTGACACCGTGTCCGGGCGCATGCGTCGCCCGGACGTCGCCGACGCATCCAGGACGAGACGTGCGCGTCTCATCACCCAGGCATCCCGGGCGCCGATGATTTCAATCGAGGAACTGCAGCGCATCGCCGATGCGCCGCTGCATTCGTGGCTCGGCACGCTGTTCGTGTCGGTCATCGTCGTACTGGTCGTCGCGATCGTGCACCGTCTCGGCGCACGCATCGTCAAGCGCATCGCGCAGCCGTATCCGCTGATGAGCGCGATCCTGCGCTATATCGACAAGCCTTCGCTCGTCGTGCTCGCGCTGCTGGCGCTCCAGTTCCTGTGGGTCCAGGCGGACGACGGCATGTCGTTCGTGCGCGGCATGCGCACGGCGGCGGCGGTCGGCTCCATCGTGTCGCTCACGTGGCTGCTGGTGCGGCTCGCGGCCGGCGTCGGCGAAGCGATCATCCAGGCGCATCCGATCGATGCGGCCGACAATCTCCAGGCGCGGCGCATCCACACGCAGGCCCGGGTGCTGGTGCGGACCGTGATGGTGCTGATCGTGATCATCGGCACCGGCGCGGCGCTGATGACGTTCCCCAACGTGCGCCAGGTGGGCGCGAGCCTGCTGGCGTCGGCCGGCGTCGCGGGCCTGGTCGCCGGTATCGCCGCGCGGCCGGTGCTCGGCAACCTGATCGCCGGGCTGCAGATCGCGCTCACGCAGCCGATCCGGCTCGACGACGTGGTCGTGATCCAGGGCGAGTGGGGCCGTATCGAGGAAATCACCGGCTCGTTCGTGTCGGTGCGGTTGTGGGACCAGCGGCGCCTCGTCGTGCCGTTGCAATGGATCATCGAGAATCCGTTTCCGAACTGGACGCGCAGCAGCTCGGAAATCATTGGCACGGTCTACCTTTCGGTCGATTACCGCACGCCGCTCGCACCGCTGCGCGAGGAACTCGCGCGGCTCGTCCATGCGGCGCCCGAGTGGGACGGCCGCGTGCAGGTGCTGCAGGTGACCGACGCGACGGAGCGCGCGATGCAGTTGCGCGCGCTCGTCAGCGCGACCGATTCGTCGTCGTGCTGGGACCTGCGCTGCCGCGTGCGCGAAGGGTTGATCGCCTACCTGCAGGAGCGCTATCCGCAGTGCCTGCCGCGCAGCCGGATGGAGCTGTATCCGCACGAATCCGCGCCGGACGCGCCGAATCCTGAACGGCCGCACGCGCGGCCGCCCGCCGCCAGCACGGCGGCCAACACCGCAGCCGATCCCAAGGCCTCCGACGGCCGCTGAACGCGGCCCGCACACCTGTTCGCCATCCATCGCCATGACTGCGCTGAAGACGCTCGCCATCGCCAATTACCGCTCGCTGCGCGAGCTGATCGTGCCGCTCGCGGCGCTCAACGTCGTCACGGGGCCGAACGGCAGCGGCAAGTCGAGCGTGTACCGCGCGCTGCGGTTGCTCGCCGACACCGCGCAGGGCCGCGTGATCCCGTCGCTCGCGCGCGAGGGCGGGTTGCCGTCGACGCTGTGGGCCGGCCCCGAGCGTTTCTCGCGGGCGATGCTGGCCGGCGACGCGCCGGTGACGGGCACGGTGCGCAAGGGGCCCGTGAGCCTGAAGCTCGGTTTCGCGTGCGACGACTTCGGTTATTCGATCGACCTCGGCTTGCCGGTGCCGAGCAGTTCGCAGTTCGGGCTCGATCCGGTGGTCAAGCGCGAATGCATCTGGGGCGGCGCGCTGCTGCGCCCGTCGACGCTGCTGGTCGACCGGCAGGGCGCGCAGATCCGCACACGCGCCGCGTCCGGCGACTGGCAGACCGTGCCGCAGCCGGTCGCGAGCTTCGACAGCATGATGACCGAGTTCGCCGATCCGAGCGGCGCGCCCGAGATGATCGCGGTGCGCGAGCGGATCCGTTCGTGGCGTTTCTACGACCATTTCCGCACCGATGCGCAGGCGCCGGCTCGGCAATCGCATATCGGCACCCATACGCCGGTGCTGGCCGACGACGGCGCCGACCTGGCCGCTGCGCTGCAGACGATCCGCGAAATCGGCGACGGCGCGACGCTCGATGCGGCGCTCGACGATGCGTTTCCCGGCGCGTCGGTCGAGATCGACAATCCTGGCGGTCGCGGCCGCTTCGACGTGCTGATGCGTCAGCCGGGGCTGCTGCGGCCGCTCGCGGCGGCCGAGCTGTCCGACGGCACGCTGCGCTACCTGCTGCTCGCGGCCGCGTTGCTGACGCCGCGGCCGCCTGCGCTGATGGTGCTGAACGAACCGGAGACGAGCCTGCATCCCGATCTGCTGCCGGCGCTCGGCCGCCTGATCGCCCAGGCCGCGCAGCGCTCGCAGGTGCTCGTCGTGTCGCACGCGGCACGGCTCATCGCGACGCTCGAGCGTGAAGCCGGCTGCGAATCGCTGGTGCTCGACAAGCAGCTCGGCGCGACCGCGCTCGTCGATGCCGATACGCGCGACCTGCCGCCGTGGAAATGGCCGTCGCGCTGACGGGCCGGGCGAATCGGGCCGCCCGCGCCCGCTGCGGTGCGATCGGGCCGGACGGGACGAATGTATCCTGTCTGTAACAACGCCCATAAAATGCAAGACCGGCGGTCCAGGGCATCGGGATCGCGAATAATAGTGAGATATCCGGCTGGCGCCATGCCGGCCAGCGCTGCACGGCGCGGGGCGCGCGAAAGCGCACACGCCCGCCGGCCGCGCAGCGTGGGACAGGACACAGGAGACGTGGATCATGAGAATTGCGCAGATCGCCCCGCTGACCGAATCCGTGCCGCCGAAGCTGTACGGCGGCACCGAGCGCGTCGTGTCCTACATCACCGAGGCGCTCGTCGATCTCGGCCATGATGTGACGCTGTTCGCCAGCGGCGATTCGACCACGCGGGCGAAGCTCGAGCCGGTCTGGCCGCGTGCGCTGCGGCTCGATACATCGATCCGCGATCGCGTCGCGCCGCACATGCTGCTGATGGAGACGGTCGCGCGCCGCGCGAAGGAGTTCGACGTGCTCCATTTCCACATGGACTACTACTCGTTCTCGGTCTTCAACCGGCAGGAAACGCCGTACGTGACGACGCTGCACGGTCGCCTCGACCTGCCCGAGCAGCAGCCGGTGTTCGACACGTTCAACACGGCGCCGGTGATCTCGATTTCGAATTCGCAGCGCCAGCCGCTACCGCAGGCGAAATGGCTGACGACCGTCTATCACGGGCTGCCCGACACGCTGTACATGCCGCAGCCCGTCGAGCCGCGCTATCTCGCGTTCCTCGGCCGCATCTCGCCGGAGAAGCGCGTCGACACCGCGATCCGCATCGCCGGCCAGTGCGGGCTGCCGATCCGGATCGCCGCGAAGATCGACGCGGCCGACCAGGAATACTTCGAGCGCGAGATCAAGCCGCTTTTCTCGTTGCCGCATGTCGAATACATCGGCGAGATCGCCGATCACCAGAAGGCCGAATTCCTGTCGGGCGCGCATGCGCTGCTGTTCCCGATCGACTGGCCTGAGCCGTTCGGCCTCGTGATGATCGAAGCGATGTCGTGCGGCACGCCGGTGATCGCCTTCAATCGCGGCGCGGTACCGGAAGTGGTGGACGAGGGCGTGTCGGGTTTCATCGTCGAGGATGAAATCAGCGCGGTGGCCGCCGTGAACCGGCTGCACCTGCTGCCGCGCGCACGCGTGCGGCAGCGCTTCGAGGCGCGCTTCACGTCGCGCCGGATGGCGCAGCAATACGTCGACGTCTACCAGTCGGTGATCCGCGCGCAGAAGCGCTCGCGCTTCAAGGTGATCGACTCGACGACCTGACGCGGGGCGCGGGCGGATAAAAAAACGGCGATGCCCGCGAGGACATCGCCGTTTGCGCATGGCCCGCGCGCGGTGCGCACGGGCGGTGCGCGAGCGTCAGATCTTGAGCTTCGTGACCTTCGTGCCGTTGATCGACACGTCGCCCATCAGGCCCGCGTTCGTCAGCACGACGACCTGGACCGGCGCGGTGGCCGTGGTCGTGTCGATCGCGCCGTTCGCGCCCATCTTCACGAGCGCGACCGATGCGCCTGCGCCGGCGGCCCAGCCGTCCGAGCCGCGGAATTCGTCGAGCGCTTCCTGCGTCATGAACAGGAACACGATCGCCTTCGATTGCGCGCCGGCCTGCAGGCCCACCGACAGCGACGACGTGTTGTAGTAGCCGACCGTGCTGCCGCCGACGCGCAGCGCGCCGTTGCCGGACTGGCCGCCGACGATGAAGCCGGCCTGGATCACGTCGGGGAAGACCAGCACGCCGCGCGATTTCGCGACGAGTTCACGCGAACCCTTGACCGTGGAATACAGGCGCGACAGCGTCGCGTCGACACTCGAGTCGATCGCCTGACGCTTCGACGCGCTGGTCGCGGCATTGTCAGGCTTGTCCGGGGTGGTGGTGCAACCGGTGAGCGCGAGGCTACCGACGATGAGCGCAGCGGCGGCTTTCAGCACAAGATTCCGTTTTTGCATCGTTCTTCTCCATCGGATGATGTTCGGAGTGAGTCTCGCTCACGGAGCGGATCACCTCGGCAGTTATATCACAGCGGATTACAGCCTCTTTTCGTTCGCGCGTGAAAAAGCGTCAAATCGCTTGGGTATGTCGCGGCGCGCCAACGGACGAGCCGGCGCCCGCGCGGCGGCGGCACGCCGGAAAGCGACGGCAAGGGAACGCCCGCGCGTCAGTGCGTGACCGGCGGGACAGGGGGCTTGATCGGCGGGCGGCGCAGCGCGCGGCGGATCAGCGCGATCACGACGCCGAACGCGAACAGGAAGGCGGCCGGTACGACCCAGTAGCCGACGAACGCATGCCACAGATAGCTCGCGAGCGTATTGCGGCGCACCACGTATTCGGCGCGGGCCGCCTGCTGGCGCGGCGCGTTGGCGGCGAGCACGTCGGCCGGGCAGCCGGCTGCGCGCGCCTCGTCAGGATCCCCGTGGCACTTCGCGGCGGCGCCGGCTGCCTGCTGCGCGTCGGTGAGCTGCCAGGTGGTCAGTGCGAGCTGCAGGTCCGCCTTGTTGTAGGCCATTTCCTCGCGGATCTCGCGCACGGCGACGATCGCGACGGGCACGGCCCAGAATACGATCACGATCAGCCAGCGGCGGAACCAGCGGTGTTGTCTCCATGCCATCCATGCCTCCGTTTGACGCGCGTGCGCGTCCGGCTCGAGGGCGGCCCGATGGCGCTTCTTGTACTTGGGTGGGCCGCGTTGCAGCCATCATAGAAGAAAACGCGGCGAATTGCCGCACCATGTGGCGGCGCAGGCACGGCGGGCCGGGAAAGCGGGGCGGGAGAGCGTGAAACGCACGCGTCGATGCGCGTGCAACGAAAACAAAAATGCCGCGCCCGCCGAAGCGGTGCGCGGCATTCGAGGCGGGAGCGCCGGGACTCAGGCGGCCGGCTGGCTGCTCAGGCAGCTCTTCATGAACGCCTTGCGGTCGTCGCCTTTCTTGCCGGTGGCCTGCGTATTGCATGCCTTCATCTTCTCTTGCTGCGTCATCGCCTTCGCAGGCTTCGCCGACAGGCAGTCCTTCATGAACGCCTTGCGTTCGTCGCCCGTCTTGCCGGTTGCCTGGGTGTTACAGGCCTTCATCTTGTCCTGCTGGCTGTTCGCCGCGAACGCGGGGGAAGCCAGCATGCCGCCGAGAAGCACTGCGGCTACGAGCGATTGGATTTTCATTTCGACACTCCCATGGGGTGAATTGCGTTTTATTGACGCCGTCACGAAGCACGTCGCGATGAGGATAGGGCCGCATCGCACCGTGCGCTCCGATTATGGCAAATCAATGTGAAAACACCAAAACGGCACTTCCTATA
The DNA here is from genome assembly GCF_001742165.1 of Burkholderia stabilis. Lineage (NCBI taxonomy): Bacteria > Pseudomonadati > Pseudomonadota > Betaproteobacteria > Burkholderiales > Burkholderiaceae > Burkholderia > Burkholderia stabilis. The sequence goes on from NZ_CP016442.1 coordinate 534,877, forward strand.
ACGTTGCGGACGCCACGACCGTTGACGGCGCGCGCGACCGGGCGATCGGGACAAACCATGACACGCGCGGCGGCCGGCGTCGGTCGTGCCGCCGGAACCTGCCGGATCCCGGCCGCGAGCCATTACAATCGCGGCCATGAATACTTCGAATTCCGCATCCTCCCCGTCCGCGGCGGCCTTGCCGCGGATCGCCGTGCTCGCCACCGGCGGCACGATCGCCGGCGCCGCGCCCGACGCGGCCAGCACGGCCGGTTACCAGGCCGGCGCGCTCGGCGTCAATTTCCTGGTCGACGCGGTGCCGGCGCTCGCATCGGTCGCGCGCATCGACGCCGAGCAGATCGCCAGCATCGACAGCAAGGATCTCGCGCTGCCGCTGTGGAATACGCTCGCCGCGCGGATCGACGCGCTGATGGCCGATCCGGCGATCGACGGCATCGTCGTCACCCACGGCACCGACACGCTCGAGGAAACCGCATATGCGCTGCATCTGGTCGTGAAAGGCGACAAGCCGGTCGTGCTGACGGCTGCGATGCGGCCGGCGACCGCGCTGTCGTCCGATGGCCCGCTGAACCTGCTGAACGCGGTCACCGTGGCGGCTCATCCGTCCGCGCGCGGACAGGGCGTGCTGGTCGCGTTCAACAACCGGATCCACGGCGCGCGCGACGTCGTGAAGACGAGCACCTATGCGGTCGATGCGTTCCAGTCGCCGGAACTCGGCGCACTCGGCTGGGTGCAGGACGGCCGCGTCGAATTCGCGCGCCGCGTCACGCGTTCGCGCGACGCGCAACTGGCGATCGCCGCTGCGTGGCCGCCCGTCGAAGTCGTCACGAGTTACGCAGGCGTGACGCGCACGGCCGTCGACGCGCTGGTCGCGGCCGGCGTGCGCGGGCTCGTGGTCGCGGGCACGGGCAACGGGTCGATCCACGCGACGCTGCAGGCGGCGCTGGCCGATGCGGCGAACGCGGGCGTTGCGGTGGTCCGTGCATCGCGTGTCGGTTCGGGGCACGTGATGCGCAACGGCGCGGCCAACGACGACGCGCTCGGCTTCGTGAGCGCAGGGTCGCTGGGCCCGTTCAAGGCGCGCGTGCTGTTGATGCTCGCGCTCGCGAACGGCATTCACGATCGCGGCGCGCTGCAGCATGCATTCGATACGCTGTAACGGATACGAGACGATCGGGCGGCACGCGTCGCCCATGAAAAAGGCAGGCCATCGGCCTGCCTTTTTTGCGTCAGTCCGGCAAGGATGCTCAGGACTGCGGCGGAATCACCAGCTTCTGGCCCGGGTAGATCCGGTCCGGGCTCGACAGCATCGGCTTGTTCGCTTCGAAGATCACCGGGTACTTGTTCGCGTCGCCGTACACTTCCTTGGCGATCGCCGACAGCGTGTCGCCCGGCTTCACGTCGTGGTACTGCACTTCAGGATCGTCCGGCTGCAGATCGTCGTCGTTGACGCCCGCGACGCCTTGCACGTTGCCAGCGGCGACCTTGACCTTCGCCTTCGTGTCGAGATCTGCAACGCTGCCCGACAGCGTGACGGTGCGCGATGCGCCGTCGAACGCGACCGTCAGGTTCGACGTGTCGAGACCCTGCGAGCTGATGTAGTTCTTGATTGCGTCGGCCGCGGTCTGGTTCGCGGCATTCGGATCTTCCGCCGCTTGCGCGTCGGCATGACCCAGCAGTTTTTCACCCGCCTCTTTGATAAACGAAAGAAGACCCATCGCTGCACTCCTTAGGGAAACGCTGATCAATGAGCCTGTCGTCCGCATAACGGACGAGGCAGGTTGCAATTTTCAGATTGACGTAGGAATTTGACGACATGCGAGGTGAGTTTCGCTCGTATTCGGGCCTCACTTCCCGCGTTTTTCACACACATGACGGATTGCTCCCATGAGTCGACAACAGCTGATTTTTCGCGATCACCAGGTTCGCCAGCGCGAACAGACTGAACAGCTGTGCCGTGTTCCTGGCTAGACCCTTGTAGCGCACCTTGCGATGACGAAACAGGTTCTTCACGACATGAAACGGATGCTCGACCCGGGCGCGGATCTGCGCCTTGGTTCGCTCGACCGCGATCACGAGGTCCTTCAGCGGACCTTCCTGCATCGCCCTGATCTTTCCGCGCTTGAGCGCCACGTGCCACTTCACCGTCTTGCCCTTCATCTCCTCGCGCTTGTCCACGCCGGTGTAGCCCGCATCGCCAAACGCTTCCTGCTCATGACCGTGCAGCAGGGCGTGGGCCTGCGATACGTCCGGCTCGTTGGCCGCCGTGGTGACCACGCTATGCACCAGACCCGAGTCGGCGTCGACGCCGACATGGGCCTTCATGCCGAAATACCAGTCGTTGCCCTTCTTCGTCTGATGCATCTCCGGGTCACGGCTCTTCCCGGCGTTCTTCGTGGACGGCGCAGCCTCGAAGATCGTCGCATCCACCAGCGTGCCTTCCTTCATCATCAGCCCGCGCTCGCACAACTCGATGCCGATCTCGTCGAACAGCTTTCGCGTCAGTGCGTGCTCGACCAGCAGGCGCCGGAATTTCAACAGCGTGGTGGCGTCCGGCACGTTCTCGCGCGCCAGGTCGATGCCCGCGAAGGCGCGCATCGCGATGCTGTCGTAGAGCGCATCTTCAAGCCCTTCGTCCGACAACCCGTACCACTGCTGCAGCAAGTAGATCCGCAGCATCCGTTCCAGGCCAATCGGCGGCCGGCCACGCTCGCCCTTCGGGTAATACGGCCCGATCACCGACAGCAGCCGCGACCAAGGGACGACCTTCTCCATCTCGGCCAGAAAGCGTTGACGCTTGGTCACCCGCTTCTTGCCCGCACTTTCCGCTTCCGCAAAACCGATCTGCCGCTGCATCGTCGTGGGTCCGTTCCGTGAGCTTCTTTCTACAACGCCCTTGGCCTCGTCAGCGATGACCGCCAAGCCGAATTGATCAGTGTTTCCTTAGGTGGTTGAAAAGAAAACGCGCCGTGAAGTGGCGAAAAAAACACCGCGCTGGGCGCATTCACCGGGGTGAACGCAAGCGCGGCGGTTTTCTCGAAAGGCGTGGCGAAAGTGTAGGCGTTCAGCGCGACGATTGCATGAAAAATCGCACGCTTGAACGTAAAGAAATGTAATACGCGAAATCCGACAGGCGGACACCCGACGACGACGTCTGACCGACCAAGGCTTCCCCGGCGCCGCCGGGTGCCGCTGCGGACCCCACCACGCCGCTCTCAGCCCAGAGCGGCGTTTTTCGCCCCGTCCCGCATGCTGTTGGCAATGCGAAGCGGGGCGCCCCACCGTGATGCGCGAGTGCGTCGCGCATCGATGCGACCGGCCGCGGCCGGATCGCGCGTGTTCTTCGCGCGCCTCCGCCATTGCAGCGGAACCGCGCGTCGTTGCATCCGCGTTACGCGGCCGGCGTCTGGCCGATTTCGAAGTTCGACATGATCTCGAGCGCACGCACGAGTGCCGAGTGATCCCATGCCTTGCCGCCGTGCGATGCGCACACGCTGAACAGCTGCTGCGCGCTCGCGGTGTGCGGCAGTGCGAGGCCGAGCTTGCGTGCGCCGTCGAGCGCGAGGTTCAGGTCCTTCTGGTGCAGCTCGATGCGGAAGCCCGGATCGAACGTGCGCTTCGTCATCCGCGCGCCGTGCACTTCGAGGATGCGCGAGGCGGCGAAGCCGCCCATCAGCGCCTGGCGAACGCGTTCCGGATCGGCGCCCGAGCGTGCGGCGAACAGCAGCGCTTCGCCGACGGCTTCGATGTTCAGCGCGACGATGATCTGGTTCGCGACCTTGCAGGTCTGGCCCGCGCCGTTGTCGCCGACGAGCGTGATGTTTTTGCCCATCTTCTCGAACAGCGGCTTCGCGCGCTCGAATGCCTTCTCCGGGCCGCCGACCATGATCGTCAGCGACGCTTCGCGTGCGCCGACTTCGCCGCCGGACACCGGCGCGTCGAGGTAGTCGCAGCCGAGCGCGTTGATCTGCTTCGCGAATTCCTGCGTGTCGAGCGGCGAGATCGAGCTCATGTCGATCACGAGCTTGCCGGCCGTCAGGCCCTTCGCGACGCCGTCGTCGGCGAACAGCACGTTACGCACGTCGGGCGTATCCGGCACCATCACGACGATGACTTCCGCGTTCTGCGCGACTTCGGTCGAATTCGCGACGACCTTGGCGCTCGCACGCAGGTCGTCCGGGATCGGGAACGCGCCGTTCACGACGAGCTGGTGGTCGCCCTTGAGCAGGTTGCGCGCCATGTGCGCGCCCATGATGCCGAGGCCGATGAAACCGATGGTTGCCATGTGAAAGTCTCCTATAGGGGCGTATGCGGGAAGGGCGGTGCTCAGGCGGCGCGGCGCGCCGAGCCCGGCGCGCAGCCGGCGACGCTTTGCAGCCAGCCGAGGCCTTCCGTCGTGGTGGTGCGGGGCTTGTATTCGCAGCCGACGTAGCCGGCATAGCCGAGCCGGTCGAGCAGCGCGAACAGGAACGCGTAGTTGATCTCGCCCGTGCCCGGTTCGTTGCGGCCCGGGTTGTCCGCGAGCTGGACGTGGCCGATCGATGCGAGGTTGCGTTCGATCGTCGCGGCCAGTTCGCCTTCCATGCGTTGCATGTGATAGATGTCGTACTGCAGGAACAGGTTGTCCGAGCCGACCGCGCGGATCACGTCGAGCCCTTCGGACGAGCGGTTCAGCGCGAAGCCCGGGATGTCGAAGCTGTTGCACGGCTCGACGAGCAGGCGGATGCCTTCGCGCTTCAGTGCATCGGCGGCAAAGCGCAGGTTGTCGACGATCGTGACGAACGTCTTGTCGCGCGCCGTGCTCGCCGACGGGATGCCGACGAGGCAGTTCAGCTGCGGCACCTTCAGCGCCTTCGCGTACTCGATCGCACGGCCGACACCTTCCTGGAATTCGCCGACGCGATCCGGCAGGCACGCGATGCCGCGCTCGCCCTGATCCCAGTTGCCGGCGGGCAGGTTGTGCAGCACGAGGCGCAGGCGGTGCGTCTCGAGCCGCTCGGCGAGTTCCTCTTTCGCAAACGGGTACGGGAACAGGAACTCGACGGCGTCGAAGCCCGCGTCCGCGGCCGCCTTGAAGCGGTCGAGGAACGGCACTTCGTTGAACAGCATGGTTAGGTTTGCAGCAAACTTCGGCATGAGCTAAGCCTCTTCGGTCGGTCAGTCAAAAATGTCTTGCGGATCAGTCGAGCATCGAGATTGCGGTCGGCGCGTGCTCGGCCTTCTCGGCCAGATCTTCGAATTCGTTGATCGCGTCGATTTCGGTGCCCATCGAGATGTTCGTCACACGCTCGAGGATCACTTCGACGACCACCGGCACGCTGAATTGCTCGGCGAGCGATTGCGCCTGACGCAGCGCCGGTTCGATCTCTTCCGGCTTGAACACGCGCAGCGCCTTGCAGCCGAGGCCTTCGGCAACGGCCACGTGGTCGACGCCATAACCGTTCAGTTCCGGCGCATTCACGTTGTCGAATGCGAGCTGCACGCAGTAGTCCATGTCGAACGCGCGCTGCGCCTGGCGGATCAGGCCGAGGTACGAGTTGTTCACGACGACGTGCACGTACGGCAGCTTGAATTGCGCGCCGGCTGCCAGTTCTTCGATCATGAACTGGAAGTCGTAGTCGCCGGACAGCGCGACGATCGGGCGGCTCGGGTCTGCAGCACGCACGCCGAGCGCGGCGGGGATCGTCCAGCCGAGCGGGCCGGCCTGGCCGCAGTTGATCCAGTTGCGTGCCTTGAACACGTGCAGGAACTGCGCGGCGGCGATCTGCGACAGGCCGATCGTGCTGACGTAGCACGTATCGCGGCCGAACACCTTGTTCATTTCTTCGTACACGCGCTGCGGCTTGACCGGCACGTTGTCGAAGTGCGTCTTGCGTTGCAGCGTGCGCTTGCGTTCCTGGCATTCCGAGACCCATGCGCTGCGGTCCTTCAGCTTGCCGGCCGCCTTCCATTCCTGCGCGACGGCGACGAACAGTTCCAGCGCGGCCTTCGCGTCCGACACGATGCCGAGATCCGGGCCGAACACGCGGCCGATCTGCGTCGGCTCGATGTCGACGTGCACGAACTTGCGGCCCTTCGTGTAGACCTCGACGCTGCCCGTGTGGCGGTTCGCCCAGCGGTTGCCGATGCCGAGTACGAAGTCGGAGGCGAGCATCGTCGCGTTGCCGTAGCGGTGCGACGTCTGCAGGCCGACCATGCCGGCCATCAGCGGGTGATCGTCCGGAATCGCGCCCCACGACATCAGCGTCGGGATCACCGGCACGCCGATCGTTTCGGCGAACTGCACGAGCAGGTCTTCGGCCGCTGCGTTGAGCACGCCGCCGCCCGACACGATCAGCGGCTTGTCCGCGTCGTTGAGCATCGCGAGCGCCTTCTCGATCTGCGCGCGGGAGGCCGCGGGCTTGTAGACCGGCAGCGGTTCATACGTGTCGATGTCGAATTCGATTTCGGCGAGCTGCACGTCGATCGGCAGGTCGACCAGCACCGGGCCCGGACGGCCCGAACGCATCAGGTGGAATGCCTGCTGGAACACGCGCGGCACGAGCGCCGGTTCGCGCACGGTGACGGCCCACTTGGTGACCGGCTTCGCGATCGACTCGATGTCGACGGCCTGGAAGTCTTCCTTGTACAGGCGGGCGCGCGGCGCCTGGCCCGTGATCGCGAGGATCGGAATCGAGTCGGCCGATGCGGAGTAGAGGCCCGTGATCATGTCGGTGCCGGCGGGGCCCGACGTGCCGATACACACGCCGATGTTGCCCGGTGCGGCACGCGTGAAGCCTTCGGCCATGTGCGAAGCGCCTTCGACGTGGCGGGCCAGCACGTGGCTGATGCCCCCCGACTTGCGCATCGCGGAGTAAAACGGGTTGATTGCTGCGCCCGGCACGCCGAACGCGGTCTGGATGCCTTCCTTCTCCAGCACGAGCACTGCTGCGTCGACGGCTCTCATCTTGGCCATGAATGTCTCCTTGAATGTGGCGGAATCTTGCGAATGGGTCTGTTGGGAACACTTTAGGGATGCATGAAAGGTTTGATAAGATCAGCCGCAGTCGCTTATTTCGAAACTAAAAGTATGGAATGACGGCCGGACGGGGCTTCCCGCCGGTGTCGGAACAAAGACGGAGACGGGAGATGGATCGCTTCAAGCAGATCGAGACGTTCGTGCGGGTCGCCGATGCCGGCAGCCTCGCGGCGGCGGCGCTCGAGGAGGGCGTGTCGCCGGTGGTGCTCGGGCGGCGCATCGACGCGCTCGAGAAGCGCCTCGGCGTGAAGCTGATGTACCGCTCGACGCGGCGGCTGGTGGTCAGCGAGGAGGGCGCGGCATTCCTCGAGCGCTGTCGCGGGCTGCTGTCCGAATGGGATCAGGCCGAGAACGAGCTGGCCGCCGGCCGGCGCGCGGTCAGCGGGCACCTGATCGTGTCCGCGCCGGCCGCGTTCGGGCGCAAGCACGTCGCGCCGCACGCGCCCGGCTTTCTTGCCGACAAACCCGAGATGCAGCTGTCGTTCAACCTGACCGACCGCGTCGTCGATCTCGTGCGCGAAGGCTACGACCTGTCGATCCGGATCGGCGGCGCGGTCGATCCGAACTTCGTCGCGGTGAAGCTCGCGTCGAACCGGCGCGTCGTGTGCGGCACGCCGGAGTATTTCCGCCGGCACGGTCGGCCGAAGTCGCTCGACGACCTGCTGAAGCACAACTGCCTCGCGTTCAACCTGCAGGGCGGGCAGAACCGCGGCTGGTATTTCCAGCGCCACGGCAAGATCGCGACGATGCGCGTGGCGGGCAATCTCGACTGCAACGACGGCGAGCTGCTGCACCGCTGGGTGGCCGAAGGCCTCGGGCTCGGCTGGCGCTCGACGTGGGAAATCGCCGCGCAGCTCGAAACGGGCGAGCTCGAGACCGTACTCGACGAATACGCGCTGCCCGACTACGACATCCTCGCGGTCTACCCGCAGCAGCGCTACGTGCCGGCGCGCGTGCGCTATTTCATCGACTACCTGCGCGCCGCGTACGCGCGCCCTGGTTACTGGAGCACCACGCCGTAATGGCGGTGGGCCCGTCCGGCGATTTTTTTACGCTTCATGCGCGCGGCGCGGGAATAAACTCGACGCAACGACGGTAAGGTCATCAAGCGTGCACGTTGCCGGTCTGTCCGGGCGCCGGGCGCGGAACGGGCGCGGCTTCGGCCGTCGGGACCAGGGAGGTCATGTGGGGCAAGCCGGACAGGCGGTCGAAGAGCGGGCGGCGGACGATGCGATAGCGCGCGGCGAGCGGTTTCGCACGCTCGTGCTGCCGCATCTCGACGCTGCGTACAACCTCGCGCGCTGGTTGAGCGGTAACGCCGGCGATGCGGACGACGTCGTCCAGGACGCGTGCATGCGCGCGCTGCGCTTCGTCGATTCGTGTCGCGGCGACAACGCGCGGCCGTGGCTGCTGACGATCGTGCGCCACACCTGGTACACCGAGTGGCGGCGGCGCACGCATGCGCACGAGGTCGCGCTGCCCGACACGCTCGACGACACCGACGTCCCCGACGACTGGCAACCCGCGACCGAGGATCCGCTTGCGCAATTGCTGCGCGGCGAGAACGTGCGGCTCGTGAATGAGGCGCTCGCGAAGCTGCCGCCCGAATACCGCGAGGTGCTCGTGCTGCGCGAGATGGAGGGCCTGAGTTACCGCGAGATCGCGGCGATCGCGGACGTGCCGGTCGGCACCGTGATGTCGCGGTTGGCGCGCGGCCGCCGCAAGCTCGCTGTGCTGCTGGGCGACGAGCACGCGCCCGCGGCGGCCACAGGCCGGCCGGGCCGTACGCCGGCAGGCGGAACCGCATCGGAGGCTATCGATGGACTGTAACGAAGCGCGAGCGTTGCTGGACGCGGACGTCGACCGCGAGTTGTCGGCGCCCGATGCGTTGCGTGTCCAGCAGCATGTCGAAGGGTGCGATGCGTGCCGCCGCGAACGCGCGCGGATCGTCACGCTGGTGCAGGCCGTGCGGCAGGCCGATTATCACCGCGCGCCGGAGGCGCTGCGGGCGAGCATCCTCGCCAGTCTGCCGGCGACGGACGACGTACATTCCCGCGAGCCGTCGCGGGCGGAGCCGGAGCCGGAGCGTGAGTCCTCGCCGCGATCGCAGCCGCGGCCGCGCAGCCGTCGCTGGTTCGCCTGGCTGGGCGGCGGCGCCTCGGCGCATCCGGCACGCCCGACACCGGCCGGTTCGGGGCCGCGCGTCGCGGCGCTGCCTGGGCTGGGCTGGGGTGTCGCGTTGATGGTCGCGCTCGCGGCGGCGGCCGGGATGGCGCTGTCCGCGCATCATGCCGATACCGACCGCACGGTCGACGAGCTCGTCGCGAGCCACGTGCGGGCCGGCCTGTCGGCGCGCGACATCGACGTGATCTCGACCGACCGCCACACGGTCAAGCCCTGGTTCAACGGCCGGCTCGACTATGCGCCGCCGGTCGAAGACCTCGCGGCGAACGGCTTCGCGCTGGTCGGCGGCCGGCTCGACTACGTCGGGCGGCGCCGCGTCGCGGTGCTCGTCTACCGTTACCGGCAGCACGTGATCGACGTCTACGTGCGGCCGGCCGGCGAAAGCGCAGCGGGCGCGCCGTACACGACCGTGTCGCAGGGCTATTCGCTCGACCGCTGGGATGCGGCCGGGATGACGTGGTGGGCCGTGACCGACGCCGAACCGTCGGCGCTCGCGGCGTTCAGGACGGCGCTCGACGCTCGACTCGCCGGCACGCGCACCGAGTGACGGGGCGCCCGTCCGGGCTCCGACCCCGATCGCGCAAAGGACGAAGGGCCGCGGCTTCTGCTGGCGCGGCCCTTCAAGTCTTTGAAAACACGGCCGAATCCGGTCGTGAGTCATCGATTGGCCTTGCATGAGCCCCGTATCCGGGTTAGAATCTTCGGCTTCTCACTTGCCACACCGGTTCAGACGCCCGGGTGGCTTTAATCCACAAGGAGTGTGTAATGCGTCATTACGAAATCGTATTCATCGTGCACCCCGATCAGAGCGAGCAAGTGCCCGCAATGATCGAGCGTTACAAGACCACGATCACGTCGCACGGCGGTCAGATCCACCGCGTCGAAGACTGGGGCCGTCGCCAACTGGCCTACATGATCGAGAAACTCGCGAAGGCTCACTACGTCTGCATGAACATCGAGTGCGACCAGACGACGCTCGACGAACTCGAACACGCGTTCAAGTTCAACGACGCCGTGCTGCGCCACCTCATCGTCAAGATGAAGAAGGCCGAAACCGGCCCGTCGCCGATGATGAAGGAAGTTCAGCGCGAAGAAGCCAAGAAGGCGGCTGCAGCTCAGCCGACCGAAGCGCAGGCTTAAGTTCGTCATTCATTAAGCCATCAAGGAGCGCGCCACTCACGTGAACAGGTTGCAATTGAAGGCGAGCGTCGTCGAACGCGCACCGGTGCGATATACGCCGGCAGGTGTTCCGATCGCAAGCGCCACGTTGCATCACCGCACGGAAGTCGTCGAAGCAGGCATTCCCCGTCAGGTCGAAATGACGATCGAGGCGGTGGCGGCCGGTGAGGCGAGCGGCAAGCTGGAAAGCCGTGAAATGGGCGTCGAAACGCTGTTCACGGGCTTCCTGGCAAAGAAAAGCCGCAACGCGAGAACCTTGGTGTTTCACATCACAGCATTGCAGGACATTGGAAAGGACTGAAATCATGCCCCGCCCGACTGGTAAGAAATTCGACAAGCGTCGTCAGCAACAAAACCCGCTCTTCAAGCGCAAGAAGTTCTGCCGTTTCACGGCAGCCGGTGTCGAGCAGATCGACTACAAGGACACGGAAACGCTGAAGGACTTCATCGGCGAAAACGGCAAGATCACGCCGGCTCGTCTGACGGGTACGAAGGCGCACTATCAGCGTCAGCTGGATACGGCAATCAAGCGCGCGCGTTTCCTCGCGCTGATGCCGTACACCGATCAGCACAAGGCGTAACCCGGCGACGCAATAAGGAGAATTCGAATGCAAATCATTCTGTTGGAAAAAGTCGCCAATCTGGGTAACCTCGGCGACATCGTCAAGGTCAAGGACGGTTACGCTCGCAACTTCCTGATCCCGAACCGCAAGGCTCGCCGTGCAACGAAGGAAGCGATCGCCGAATTCGAAGTGCGCCGCGCTGAACTCGAAAAGCTCGCCGCTGAAAAGCTGGCAGCGTCGCAGGCAGTCGGCGAGAAGCTGAACGGCCAGACGTTCGAAATCACGCAGAAGTCGGGCGTTGACGGCCGTCTGTTCGGCTCGGTCACGAACGGCGACATCGCGGAACTGCTGAAGAAGGCAGGTTTCGAAGTCGAGAAGCTGCAAGTTCGCATGCCGGAAGGCCCGCTGAAGATGATCGGCGAGCACAACGTCCAGGTCGCGCTGCACACGGACGTCATCGTCGACGTCACGGTCAACGTGATCGGCGACCACGCGTAAGCGTACGCAGTCTTTCCGGGCGGCTTCCGTCGTCCGGACAAGGGCAGGCGTCCGGGCAACCGGGGCCTGCCTTTTTTATTGCCCGTTCATCGGCGGCCGGTATGGCGTCGTCCTGTGTAATTCGCGATAATCCCAACCCATGAACGCGCCGCAAGATCCTCAAATCGAATCGCTGAAAGTCCCGCCGCATTCGGTCGAAGCCGAACAGTCGGTGCTCGGCGGCCTGTTGCTCGACAACGCCGCGTGGGACCGGATCGCCGACTTCCTGTCGCAGGGCGATTTCTACCGTTATGACCACCGGATCATCTACGAGCACATCGGCCGCCTGATCGCGTCGACGCGCCCGGCCGACGTCGTGACCGTGTACGAAGCGCTGACCACGTCCGGCAAGGCCGATGACGTCGGCGGCCTCGCCTATCTGAATGCGCTCGCGCAGAACACGCCGAGCGCCGCGAACATCCGCCGCTATGCGGAAATCGTGCGCGACCGTGCGGTGTTGCGCCGGCTCGTGTCGGTCGCCGATGAAATCTCGGCCGACGCGTTCAATCCGCAGGGCAAGGAAGTCCGCCAGCTGCTCGACGAAGCCGAATCGAAGGTGTTCTCGATCGCCGAAGATGGCGCGCGCGGCAACCAGGGCTTCCTCGAAATCGGCCCACTGCTCACGCAGGTCGTCGAGCGCATCGACACGCTGTACCACACCGCGAACCCGAGCGACGTCACGGGCACGCCGACGGGCTTCGTCGACCTCGACCGGATGACGTCCGGGATGCACGGCGGCGAGCTGATCATCGTGGCAGGGCGTCCGTCGATGGGCAAGACCGCGTTCTCGATGAACATCGGCGAGTACGTCGCGGTCGAGTACGGGCTGCCTGTCGCGGTGTTCTCGATGGAAATGCCGGGCACCCAGCTCGTGATGCGTATGCTCGGCTCGATCGGCCGGCTCGACCAGCACCGGATGCGCACGGGCCGCCTGACGGACGAGGACTGGCCGAAACTGACCCACGCGGTGCAGAAGATGAGCGAGGCACAGCTGTTCATCGACGAGACGGGCGGCTTGAATCCGATGGAATTGCGTTCGCGCGCGCGACGTCTCGCGCGGCAGTGCGGCAAGCTCGGCCTGATCATCGTCGACTACCTGCAGCTGATGTCGGGTTCGTCGCAGGGCGAGAACCGTGCAACCGAAATTTCGGAAATTTCACGTTCGCTGAAGAGTCTGGCGAAGGAACTCGACGTGCCGGTGATCGCGCTGTCGCAGCTGAACCGCGGCCTGGAACAGCGGCCGAACAAGCGGCCGGTGATGTCGGATTTGCGCGAATCGGGCGCAATCGAACAGGATGCGGACGTGATCCTGTTCATTTATCGCGATGAGGTCTACAATCCCGACAGCCCTGACAAGGGGACGGCCGAGATCATCATCGGCAAGCAGCGTAACGGTCCGATCGGGCCCGTTCGGCTCACGTTCCTGGGGCAATACACGAAGTTCGATAATTTTGCCGGGGCGCAGACCTTCTACGGCGAGTAACGCCGGTTGTAAACCCTTATTTCGCCAAATGTTGTATCCAATCCCGGCGCGCGCATAAGCGCGCGTCGCGTCGCGACCGAAACCGGTACAATGTCGCCCGTTTTCGTGACAGTAGTTTGACAATCTCTCAGGAATCCCATGTTCGGTCGATTCATGCCCACCGAGGGCAAGTTCTTTGAACTCTTCAACGCGCACGCGAAGCACATCGTTTCCGGTGGCCGCGAGCTCGAACTGCTGATCGACAATCTCGCCGACGCCGAGATTCACAAGCAAAACGTGCAAACCGCCGAGAAGGCCGCTGACAAGCTGACGCACGAAGCGATCGATCTGCTGCACAAGACTTTCATCACGCCGCTCGATCGCGACGAGATCCACAAGCTCATCACGACGATGGACGACATCCTCGACCTGATGGAAGACGTCGCGACGGCCGTGTCGCTGTACGACGTGCGTGCCGTCACGTCCGAGGCGAGCCAGCTCGCGCACATCGTCACGCAGTCGGCCCAGCACGTGCAGCAGGCAGTCGGCATGCTGTCCGACATGAAGCAGTCGGCGCAGATCCTCAAGCAATGCGAGGAGATCGATCGCTGGGAATCGGAGGCTGACCGCGTGCTGCGCGCCGCGATGTCGAAACTGTTCCGCGAGGAAGACGACGTGAAGACGCTCATCAAGCTGAAGGCGATCTACGAGCTGCTCGAAGAGATCACCGACAAATGCGAAGACGTCGCGAACATCATCGAAGGCATCGTGCTGGAAAACGCCTGAGCGGACCACGATGCATTCGATACAACTTGCCCTATGGATGGTCGCGACGCTGGTGCTCGTCGCGCTCGTATTCGACTTCATGAACGGCTTCCACGACGCGGCGAACTCGATCGCCACCGTCGTGTCCACCGGGGTGCTGAAGCCGCAGCAGGCCGTGGTGTTCGCGGCCGCGTTCAACGTCATCGCCTATTTCATCTTCCACCTGAAAGTCGCGCAGACCGTCGGTAAAGGCACGATCGATCCCGAGATCGTCGACCACTACGTCGTGTTCGGCGCGCTGGTCGGTGCGATCGGCTGGAACGTGATCACCTGGTACTACGGGATTCCGTCGAGCTCGTCGCACGCGCTGATCGGTGGCCTCGTCGGCGCGGCGCTCGCGAAGTCCGGCTGGAGCTCGCTGAACATCGACGGGTTGATGAAGACCGTCGCGTTCATCTTCATTTCGCCGCTGCTCGGCTTCGTTCTCGGTTCGCTGTTCATGCTCGGCGTGTCGTGGCTGTATTTCCGCACCGCGCCAAGCAAGGTCGACCGGCGGTTCCGGCGGCTGCAGCTGCTGTCGGCCGGGCTGTACAGCCTCGGTCACGGGGGCAACGACGCGCAGAAGACGATCGGCATCATCTGGATGCTGCTGATCGCGTCTGGTTATGCGTCGGCCACGGCCGATGCGCCGCCCGCGTGGGTGATCGGCGCGTGCTACCTGTCGATGGGCCTCGGCACGCTGTTCGGCGGCTGGCGGATCGTGCGCACGATGGGCCAGAAGATCACGAAGCTCAAGCCGGTCGGCGGTTTCTGCGCGGAAAGCGGCGGTGCGATCACGCTGTTCATCGCGTCGTTCCTCGGTATTCCCGTATCGACGACGCACACGATCACCGGCGCGATCGTCGGTGTCGGCGCGACGCGCAAGCTGTCGGCCGTGCGCTGGGGTGTTGCCGGCAACATCGTGTGGGCGTGGGTGCTGACGATTCCGGCGTCCGCGCTGATCGCGGCCGGCGGATGGTGGCTCGGGCACCGGATCTTCTGATTCCGGCGCGCGACCCGGTCGCTGCTTCGACGCTACGAGCGCCGCATGCCGAAAGGCTGCGGCGCTTTTTCATGGGCGCGTGAAATCCGCTGGGGCGGGCGTATGGCGTATGGCGGAGGCCGCGTATCCCGTCGGTCAACGAGGCGTGGGGAGCGAGGAAGCGCATATTCGGCACGACAGGAGGACCTGCGTTGCCGGGCGAAGCGTCGGCGCGATGATGCGGTGTTTCGGATCGGGCGTCAGGCGCGGCGCGCCGATCCGGTGCGTCAGTAGCTTCCGTTGGCAAACCGCGCGATCGGATCGTCGGCGGTGCCGGTGGCGGCCCTGATGGGCGCCGATTGCGTCGATGCGCGCATGACCTGCACGGGCGCTGTTGGAGGCGCGGGCGCAGCGGCCGGTTCGTTCGACCAGGCCTGCTGGGCAGCGGCGCGGGCGGCAGGCGGCGGCTCGAACTTGTCGCCGGCGGCGGCGAGAGAATCGGACGGCTGGATCGCGATCGTCGGGATCGTCGTGCCGGCGGAGGTCACGGGCAGCTCGGACGGTTGAGCCGGCCTGTCGTTGCCGGCGGAGGACGTGGCGAACGGCGGTGAAATGGCACCGGCCGATTCGGCCTGCTGTTGCGCGGCGGCGATGCGCGGCGGTGGCGGTTCGAACGGATCGGCGGCCGCCACACGAGGCGTGGGCGCAGGCGCCGCTGCGACGACAGGCGCGGGTGCCGTTACCGGCCGTGCGGCCACGACGGCCGGGCGCGGTGCGGGAGCCGCCGATGCCCTGGCGGTCGCAACCGGGGCGGCGGCGAGTGCGGCGGCTGGTGCGGCCGGCTCGTCGCGCCGTGCTTCGTAGGTCGGCGCATCGAACGGCGTGGGCGTCGCACGCGGCGGTGCAACGCGGCGGATGCCGTCGAAGCGCTTTGCCCAATACGGATTCGTCAGGTAGTCGAGTCGAACGGTGCCGCCCGTCGACGGTGCGTTGACGAAGCGCAGCTTGCCGACATAAATGCCGACGTGCGAATGCGGCCGGCCGGTCGTGTTGAAGAAGATCAGGTCGCCCGGTGCAACCTGGTCGGGCTCGATCGATACGCCGCGCCCGCTCATGTCGGCGGTCGTGCGCGGCAGGTTCACGTCGGCCGCGCGGCCGATCACGTAGCGCACGAGCCCGCTGCAGTCGAAGCCGCTCGTCGGCGTATTGCCGCCCCAGCGATAAGGGACGCCGACGAGGCTCATCGCCTGGATCGAGATCTCTTCCTGGCCGACGCTGTGATCGACGAATTTCGGGAAATTGGCGGGAGCCGGGAACGCGCGCGGCGTCGTGATCTTCATTCCCGGCTCGCGCGATGCCGACTGCTGCGGCACGCTGGAGCAGGCCGCAAGCAGCGAAACGACGGCGACGGGAACCCAGATTCGAAGCATGGCAAGGCGGGCGAGCGCGGCACGCTCGCGAATCGTATGACAACGACAGACCCGATGGTAGACGCTCCAGCGGGGCTTAAGCAACCATTCTTGAGAATTTACTTGAAGTTTCGCGCGTAAACCGGGTTGTTGAGTGACGATGTGTTACCTGCGTTTCAGACCCCAAAATAAAAACGGCGCTCCGGAAACGGAGCGCCGCGATGCATCGAAAGCCGGCCGGAGGCCGGCATGCCGCGTTACAGGATGTCCGACGCGTAGTCGGCGAGCCGCGAACGTTCGCCGCGCGCGAGCGTCACGTGGCCGCTGTGGCCCCAGCCCTTGAAGCGGTCGACGACGTAGGTCAGGCCCGAGCTGCCTTCGGTCAGGTAAGGCGTGTCGATCTGCGCGATGTTGCCGAGGCACACGATCTTCGTGCCGGGGCCCGCGCGCGTGACGAGCGTCTTCATCTGCTTCGGCGTGAGGTTCTGCGCCTCGTCGATGATCAGGTACTTGTCGACGAACGTGCGGCCGCGCATGAAGTTCATGCTCTTCACCTTCAGGCGCGAACGGATCAGCTCCTGCGTCGCGGCACGGCCCCATTCGCCGGCTGCGTCGTCGGTCTTCTGCAGCACTTCGAGGTTGTCGTCGAATGCACCCATCCACGGCTGCATCTTCTCTTCCTCGGTGCCGGGCAGGAAACCGATGTCCTCGCCGACGGGCACGGTCGCGCGCGTCACGATGATCTCGTTGTAGCGCTTGTCGTCGAGCACCTGCGCGAGGCCGGCCGCGAGCGCGACGAGCGTCTTGCCGGTGCCGGCCTGGCCGAGCAGCGTGACGAAGTCGATCTCGGGGTTCATCAGCAGGTTCAGCGCGAAGTTCTGCTCGCGGTTGCGCGCGGTGATGCCCCACACGTTGTTCTTGTGGTGGCTGTAGTCGCGCAGCGTCTGCAGCAGCGCCGTCTTGCCGTTCAGTTCGCGGACGATCGCGTGGAACGTCGGCTCGCCGTTCTGCGGCTCGAGATAGACGAACTCGTTGACGAGCATCGACGCGACGAGCGGGCCCGTCACGCGGTAGTACGTGGTGCCCGTCTTCGTGTCCTGCCAGCTCTCCATGCCCTTCGCGTGCTTGGTCCAGAAATCCTGCGGCAGCTCGCGCACGCCGTTGTAGAGGAGATCCGAATCCTCGAGCACCTGGTCGTTGAAGTAGTCTTCCGCGGGCAGGCCGAGCGCGTGCGCCTTGATCCGCATGTTGATGTCTTTCGACACCAGCACGACCTGGCGGTCCGGCCGGTCGCGCTGCAGCGCGCGCACGACGCCGAGGATCTGGTTGTCGGCCTTGCCTGCGGGCAAGCCTTCGACCGGGGCGATGTCGGCGAGCTTCGTCTGGAAGTACAGGCGGCCGAGCGCCTCACGGCTGCCGAGACGCGACAGCGGGATGCCGGCCGTGATCGGGCCGCCGTCGGCGACGAGCGCGTCGAGCGTGCGGCTGACCTGGCGTGCGTTGCGCGCGACTTCGGACATCCCCTTCTTGTGGTTGTCGAGTTCCTCGAGCGTCATCATCGGCAGATAGACGTCGTGTTCCTCGAAGCGGAAGAGGCTGCTCGGGTCGTGCATCAGCACGTTGGTGTCGAGCACGAACAGTTTCTGCTGCTCGACTTCGGCGGGCTTGCGGCTGCGCGATTTCGTCGCGGCGCCTGCATCGCGCGCGGGCGTGGCGGCCGGTTTGTCGGCGGCCGGCTTGTCGTTGCGCGCGACGACCGGCGCCGCGGGTTCGGCGGGCGCCTGGATCGGCTGCAACAGTGCGGCTGTCTGTTTGGTCTTGCGGCCGCGGGCAGGTGTGCTCGCGGCCTCTTGCGCCGAAGACGCGACGGCGCGCAGCGGCGCGGCCGTGTTCGCGGCTTCGATCATCGGTTGGGCCACGCTGGCCGGGCCATAGTCACCGGCTGTGGATGCGTCCCCTTCGGCGGATTTTCTCGCGGCTTTCGCGGGCCGCGCTTTCGCCTTGTATTCGTCGGGCGGCAGCAGGCTGCCGAGCTTGCTGGGGGGAGTAGGCAAAGGCATGGTGTCCCTCGGGAGGAATCGTGTCGCATGGCATGCGCCGCTGATCGCATCCTGCGTGACGTAGACGCATGCAGTTTGCGCGCGGTGGCGCACAGGAAGTTCGTCTAGCCGGTTCGCCTAAGTGTCGATCAGCTCCTTGACGGGGTGAGGGCCGGACCGAGGGCCGGCGCGCAATCCATAAAAAAAGCCGCTGCCCCGTCGACAGGGGCATGCGGCTCGGCTGATACCGTCGTAATGCGCGTCAGGTGCCGGCAAGCATCGCAACGAGCACCGGCGCAGCTACGAGAAATATGGGGCGAACTGGCATTCATTGCGGCCCAATATAACGCGCCTCAAAGCGCTTGTACAGCACTTAGCACGTCGTCCACGTGGCCCGGTACCTTGATGCCGCGCCATGCCTGACGGAGCACGCCGTCGGCGTCGATCAGGAACGTCGAGCGCTCGATTCCGCGTACTTCCTTGCCATACATTTTCTTCATCTTGATGACATCGAACAACGCGCACAGCGCTTCGTCGGCATCGGAAATCAGCGGGAACGGCAGTTCGAGCTTTGCCTTGAAATTGTCATGCGAGCGCAGGCTGTCGCGCGACACGCCGATGACTTCCGCACCGGCTTTCTTGAACTTCGGATAGAGATCGCGGAACTGCAGCCCTTCGGTCGTGCAGCCCGGCGTGTTGTCCTTCGGATAGAAGTACAGCACGAGCTTCTTGCCCTTCAGGTCGGACAGCGAAATGTCGCCGCCCGTGGCCGGTGCGGTGAAATCGGGAACTTTACGGTCAACTTCGACAGACACGTGTTTCTCCTGTTGTTATGGAAAGGCGCCGCTGCAGCGGCGCGGTTCGGCCGGGCGTCGCGGCAGCGCGCCGCAAGGGCGGAGCGGGCGACGCCGGCTCGCGCGCGAACGTCAGTCGGGCTGGACGATCAGTTCGCCGGAGCGGCCGGGGATTTCGCCCCACGTGACAGGGTACGATGGCAGCGAGTCGCGGTCCAGCGTCGCGTGGTAGTCGCCCATCGTCGCAAACGTGTGGCCTTGCGCACGCCAGCCGGCGAGCAATTGCTCGAACACGGGCGCGAGCTTCTGGCCTTCCAGTTCCGCATGCAGCGTGAACACCTGGTCGTGCGGATTGGTTTCGGTGAACTTGAGGATGTGCGCGGCGACGTTGTGCGTGTCGACGCCGTCGATGCCGAGGACTTCGTCGAGCGTGGGCAGCGTGGTCGGCATTTGCACGTGCGACAGCGTGCGGCCGCCGACGACGGGCAGGTACGGCGAATGGCCGCGGCCGTCGGATGCGTAGCGCATCCCCCATGCGTCGATCTGCTCGAACGCCGAGTCGTTCATCTGCCAGCCGGCCGCGCCGTGCGTGACGGGCGGCGCGCCGAAGATCTCGATGAAGCGCGCGTGGCTCTTCTGCATTTCACGCGCGGTCCAGTCGCGATCGCGCACGCGGACGTTGTCCTGCCAGTACACGTGATCCCATGTGTGGATCCCGCATTCGAAGCCGGCTTCGTGAATCGCGCGCATGTCGCTGATCGCGCGGCGGCCGATGTCGGGGCCCGGCAGCAGCACGCCGTACATCAGCTGCTTCACGCCGTAGTGCTCGACCACCGACGTGCGCGACACTTTCTTCAGGAAGCCGGGGCGGAACACGCGCCGCAGCGCCCAGCCCGTGTGATCGGGCCCGAGGCTGAAGAGGAAGGTCGCGCGCGCATTGAAGCGGTCGAAGATGCGCGCGAGGTTCGGCACGCCTTCGCGCGTGCCGCGCAGCGTGTCGACGTCGATCTTGAGGACGATGCGAGCCAAGCGAACGTCCCGATCAGCCTTGCTGTTCGACGAGCGCGCGTGCGTCGGCGACGTGGCCGCGATACGCTTCGAAGATGTTGCGCAGCGCGTCGTCGAACGTCGCCTGCGGCGCCCAGCCGAGCTCCTGCATCGTGTTGTCGATCTTCGGCACGCGGTTCTGCACGTCCTGG
The DNA here is from genome assembly GCF_001742165.1 of Burkholderia stabilis. Taxonomy (NCBI): domain Bacteria; kingdom Pseudomonadati; phylum Pseudomonadota; class Betaproteobacteria; order Burkholderiales; family Burkholderiaceae; genus Burkholderia; species Burkholderia stabilis. The sequence continues at coordinate 555,047 of NZ_CP016442.1, forward strand.
TAGCCGTTGCCGTAGTAGGCGCCGGACGTCGTTTCGACGAGCTTCACCTGCTTGGCCGAATCGGCGTACTCGGGGAATTCCGCCGCCAGTTCGAGCATCTTGTGCGCGAGCTCGCGAACCGAGAAGTTGTTCTTCGGATTCCCGATGTTGTAGATCTTGCCCGACGCGACGCCGTCCTTGTTGTCGATGATCTTCATCAGCGCGCTGATGCCGTCGCCGATGTCGGTGAACGCGCGCTTCTGCGAACCGCCGTCGACGAGGCTGATGTTCTCGCCGCGCACGATGTGGCCGAGGAACTGCGTGACGACGCGCGAGCTGCCTTCCTTCGGCGTGTAGATCGAGTCGAGGCCCGGGCCGATCCAGTTGAACGGGCGGAACAGCGTGAAGTTCAGGCCTTCCATCCCGTAGCCCCAGATCACGCGGTCCATCAGCTGCTTCGAGCACGCGTAGATCCAGCGCGGCTTGTTGATCGGGCCGTAGGTGAGCGCCGATGCATCCGGGTCGAACTGTTCGTCCGAGCACATGCCGTAGACCTCGGAGGTCGACGGGAACACGAGGTGCTTGCCGTACTTGACGGCCGAACGCACGATCGGCAGGTTCGCCTCGAAGTCGAGTTCGAACACGCGCAGCGGCTGCTGGACGTAGGTGGCGGGCGTCGCGATCGCGACGAGCGGCAGGATCACGTCGCACTTCTTCACGTGATACTCGACCCACTCCTTGTTGATCGTGATGTCGCCTTCGAAGAAATGCATCCGCTCGTGGTTGACGAGATCGCCAAGCCGATCGGTCTGCATGTCCATGCCGAACACTTCCCAATCGGTGGTTTCAAGAATGCGCTTCGACAGGTGATGGCCGATGAAGCCGTTCACACCCAGGATCAGGACTTTTTTTGCTTTCATGAATGACGGGAAGAATGAATGAACTGCGCGAATTCCGCGGGCGTCACGACGGTTTCGCTGCCGTCGCGCTGCTGCCACAGCTCGAGAATGGATAGGGCGCGGCTGTCGCCGCAGACGCCGAATAGCGCATTATCGCTTACGTGCAGGCCGGGCGGCAAATCTGCCGCGGCGGCTGCTGCCGCACTGCCGGGCGCCGCGAGGCGCGCGCGCGCGATCACGAAACGCGTGCCGCCGACATCCGTGAACGCGCCGGGATACGGGGGCGCGACCGCGCGCACCAGGTTGTAGACCTGCGCGGCCGGTTTCGACCAGTCGACGCGGCCGTCCTCGGGCTTGCGCCCGCCGAAGTAGCTGCCGGTCGAAAGATCGTTCGGCAGGTGCGGCGCCTCGCCCGCGAGCAGCGCGGGCAGCACGCGCCAGAGCGTTTGCTCGGCGGCCACCGTGACCTTGTCGAACACTTGCGTGGCCGTGTCGTCCGGCAGGATCGGCACGGCAGTTTGGCCGATGATCGCGCCCGCGTCGGGCTTCGCGGCCATCTCGTGCAGCGTCGCGCCGGTTTCGGTCTCGCCGTTCAGCACGGCCCAGTTGGTCGGTACCCGACCCCGGTATTTCGGCAGCAGGGAACCGTGCATGTTGTACGCGCCGCGCGGCGCGATCGCGAGCAGGTCCACCGGCAGCATGTGGCGGTAGTAAAACGAGAAGATGAAATCCGGCTGCGCGTCAGATACCGCGCGGCGCAGCGCCGGATCGGCGGGATCGGCCGGCGTGACGACCGGAATGCCGTGCTCGGCCGCGACGGACGCGACGCTGCCGAACCAGATGTTCTCGTTCGGGTTGTCCTCGTGCGTGACGACGAGCGCGACGTCGACGCCGCGCGCGAGCAGCACCTGCAGGCACCGCACGCCGACGTTGTGATATGCGAAGACGACCGCGCGCGGCTTCATTGCGCGGCTCCCGCGCGGTTCGCGCCGGGCACCGCCGGCACGCCGTCGTGCTGTTCGAGCACGGCCTGGATCAGGTAGCGCGGCCGCGCGCGTACCTGCTGGTAGATGCGGCCGACGTATTCGCCGAGCAGGCCGAGCGCGAAGATGATCACGCCGAGCAGGAAGAACGTGATCGCGAACAGCGTGAACACGCCTTGCACTTCCGCGCCGACGATGAAGCGCCGCACGAGCAGCAGCACGAACAGCGCGGCGGAGCCGAGCGACAGGATCACGCCGATGAACGACAGCCACTGCAGCGGCACGACCGAGAAGCCCGTCACGAGGTCGAAGTTCAGCCGGATCAGGCTGTACAGCGAGTACTTCGACTCGCCTGCGAAGCGCTCCTCGTGCGCGACCTCGATTTCGGTCGGGTTCTGCGAGAACGTATACGCGAGCGCGGGGATGAACGTGTTGACTTCGCCGCACACGTTGATCGTGTCGATGATGCGGCGGCTGTACGCGCGCAGCATGCAGCCCTGGTCGGTCATCTTGATGCGCGTGATGCGCTCGCGCAGCCGGTTCATCATCTGCGACGCCTTGCGACGCCACAGGCTGTCCTGGCGCTGCTTGCGGATCGAGCCGACGTAGTCGTAGCCTTCGCGCATCTTCGCGATCAGCTTGCCGATTTCCTCGGGCGGGTTCTGCAGATCGGCGTCGAGCGTGATGACGATCTCGCCGCGCGACTGCGCGAAGCCCGCGAGGATCGCCATGTGCTGGCCGTAGTTGCCGTTGAGCAGCACGACGCGCGTCGTGTCGGGGCGCACGTGGAACTGATCGGCGAGCATCGCGGCCGAGCGGTCGCGGCTGCCGTCGTTGATCAGGATCACTTCGTATGACGTGTCGAGTGCGTCGAGCGCCGGATACAGCCGCGCGAACAGCGCGGCGAGGCCGTCTTCCTCGTTGTACACGGGGATGATGATCGATACTTCGGGCCGGCCGGCGTCCAGGTGCCCGGCGCCCGGATGCCCGGCGCGTGCTTCAAGGTGACTCATGTACGCTTATTTTCCGTATTGTTCGCAAATCTGGTTGATGGCGTCGACCACGCGACGCACGTCGCCTTCCGTCATCTGCGTGAAGAGCGGCAGCGTGACGGTCGACGCGCCGTACCGTTCGGCGTGGGGGAACATGCCCTCCTTGAAGCCGCGCGCACGGTACAGCGTGAAAAGATGGATCGCCGGGTAGTGGATGCCCGTGCCGATGCCGCGCTCCTTCATCTGCGCCATGAACTCGGCGCGGGTGATCGTCAGCCGCTCGAGCGGCAGCGTGACGAGGAACATGTGCCAGTTGCCGTTCTGGAATTCGGCGAGCGGCAGGCCGAGGCCGAGCTTCACGGCCGCACCGCCGTCGAACGCGGCGAAATACGCGCGGGCGAGCGCATGGCGCTGCGCGGTGAAGCGCTCGAGGTGCGGCAGCTGGCCAAGGCCGACGCGCGCGGCGACGTCGGTCAGGTTGTACTTGCCGCCGAGCACGTCGCAGTCCATCCCGTCGAAGCCGGTGCGCGTGATGCCCTGCAGCCGGTATTTCTGTGCGAGCGTCGCCTCGTCCTCGTTGTTCAGCACGAGCGCGCCGCCTTCGATCGTCGTCAGGTTCTTGTTCGCGTGGAAGCTGAACGACACGATGTCGCCGATCGCGCCGATGCGCTTGCCGTTCCACGACGAGCCGAGCGCCTGAGCGGCATCTTCGATCACGCGCAGGTTGTGCGCGCGTGCGATCGCGTATAGACGATCCATATCGACCGGCAGGCCGGCGAGGTAGACCGGGATGATCGCCTTCGTGCGCGGCGTGATCGCCTGCTCGAGCTTGTCGAGGTCGATGTTGCGGGTGACGGGATCGATGTCGGCGAATACGGGCGTCGCGCCCGTCTCGAGGATCACGTTGCTGGTCGAGACCCACGACGCCGGCGTCGTGATCACCTCGTCGCCGGCGCCGACGCCCGCGATGCGCAGGCCGATCTCGAGCGTGCAGGTGCCCGAATTGAAGGCGCGGACCGGGCGGCCGCCGCAATACTCGGACAGCGCCGCTTCGAATTTCTGGCTCTGCGGGCCGGTGGTGATCCAGCCCGAGCGCAGCACTTCGACGACGCCCTGGATCGTTTCCTCATCGATTTCAGGGCGGGTGAACGGCAGAAACGGAGCGGTAGTCTGGCTCATGAACGCTTTTAGCCTGTAATGGCGTGTAATAAAAGGGTCGGGCGATCCCGTCCGAAACCGGCATTAAACACCGGTTGGCGGATTCGCACCGTGATTTTTTGTAGGCGGCCGCTTAACGTCGCATGACGCCGCGAGGCATGCTCAGCTTCGCGCGAGCACGAGCACGCCGATCAGGATGATGCCGATGCCGATGAGCCGCTGGACCGACAGCACCTCGCCGAACAGGTACCAGGCCGCGAACGCGTTGACGACGTAGCCGAGCGACAGCATCGGGTACGCGATCGACACGTCGACCCGCGACAGCCCGACGATCCACACGACGACGCTCAGCACGTAGCAGCCGAGGCCGCCGATGATCGGCAACTGGGTCGCGATCTTCAGGCCGACCGGGATGATGTTCGCACGGCTGAATTCGAAGTGTCCAACGGCGTTGACGCCGGCTTTCAGCAGAAGTTGCGCACAGGCGTTGAGCATCACGCCGGTGATGATGCAGACGAACGAAACGGGATTCATGCGACGGGCGTCCTTACGATTGCGGTTTCTCGACGATCACGCGGCGGTTGTCGCGCGCGATCACGCGCATCGGCACGCCTTGCTTGACCAGCGCGTCGTACTGGCCGGGCGGCATGATCGCGAGCGCGTGGGTTTCCTGTTTCCAGCGCGTGATCCACTCGTCGACGGTCGGGACCCACTTGTTCGGCTCGACCGAGATCCCGAACGCCAGCTCGTCCTGGCGCTGGACCATGATCGTCGTGTGGCCCATGTAGAACGGGAACGTGTGATCGAGCATCTCGATCGAGTAGAACGGCGTGTCGGGCGGCAGCTTCGCCAGCTCGGCGCGCACGGCGGGCGCGAGCAGCGCGCCCGAACTGTAGCGGCCGAACTCGTCGTGCCCGGTGCCGCCGATCGTGCCGAACGCGAGCCAGGCGGCGCCGAACGCGGCGAGCGCGGCGGCGACGCCGGCGCGGCGGTTCAGCCACGCGGCCGCGAGCGTCAGCGCGGCCGAGACCGCGAGGCCCGCGTACAGCCACATCTGGAACGCGCGGTACAGCGCGTTCGGCGTGCGGGCATCGCCCTGGTACGCAAGGAAAATGATCCCGAACGCCGCGACGACGAAGAACACGAGGTAGCCGAGCAGGTGGCGGCGGAAGCGGTCGGCCGACATCAGCGGCAGGTACGCGCCGATGATCAGCGCGAGCGCCGGTGCGACCGGCAGCACGTACGAGATCAGCTTCGAATGCGACGCACTGAAGAACAGGAAGATGAACGCGCTCCAGATCAGCAGCACGAGCATCGGCGAGAAGCCGTTCGGCTGGCGCGGCATCCGCAGCGCATGGCGGATGCTCTGCCACACGACCGACAGCCACGGCAGGAAGCCGACCAGCAGTACCGGCACGAAGTAGTAGAGCGGGCCCGGGCGGTTCTGTTCCGGGGTCAGGTACCGGCGGAACTGCTGGACGACGAAGAAGAAGTTGAAGAACTCGGGGTTGCGCTGCTGGACGAGCACGAACCACGGCGTGACGATCGCGAAGAAGATCACGAGGCCGCTGACGAGGTACAGGCGCTTCCACAGCGCCCAGTCACGCGCGATCAGCGTATAGAGCACGAGCACGGCGCCGGGCAGGATCAGGCCGACGAGGCCCTTCGACAGTACCGCGAACGCCATGGCGGCCCAGCACGCCCACATCCAGCCGCGCACGGCGGCCGGGCGCAACCCGGGCCGCTGCGCGAGCAGCAGCGAGCAGAGCGACAGCGCCATCCAGAACGCGAGCCCCATGTCGAGCGCGTTGAAGTGGCCCATCAGGTTCCAGTACGGCGCGCTGGCGAGCACGACGGCCGCGAGGAAGCCGGACAACGGGTTGAACAGGCGCGCGCCGGTGTAGCCGACGAGCAGCACGCCGGCGAAGCTGGCCAGCGCCGTGTAGAGGCGCGCCTGCCACTCGCCGATGCCGAACCACGCGAACGTCAGCGCGTTCAGCCAGGTCTGCAGCGGCGGCTTCTCGAAGTACTTGTAGCCGTTGTAGCGCGGCGTGATCCAGTCGCCGGTGACGAACATCTCGCGCGCCATCTCCGCGTAGCGGCCTTCGTCGCTCGGGATCAGGTGGCGCAGCCCGAGCGGCGCGAACCAGACGATCGCGAGCGCGACGAGCAGGAGGACGAGCGTGATGCGGTTGAGCGGTAGCCTCGACGGCGTATCGTTCATGGATTTTCAGCCTGTTGGTTGTTGAGACGGGCCGCCGGCGGGTTGCGCCGGGGGCGGGCGGCCTGGCCGGCTCGATCCGGGGATCGACCCGGTGCGCCGGCCCGAGTTTTACCGCATCGGGGATTAACGTTCAATTAAGAGCGCGGCGGCAACTTTGCGGCCCTCGGCCATCAGGATGTTGTAGGTGCGGCACGCGGCCTGGAAATCCATCGTCTCGACGCCGATCCGCTTGGCCGTGAGCGCGGCGACGAGCCGCGGGTGCGGGAAGCGCAGCCGTGAGCCGCTGCCGAAGATCACGAGTTCGGGCGGCGGGTCGAGCAGCATCGCGAAATGCTCGGGCGCGAGGTCGTCGAACGACGACACGGGCCATGCCTGGACCGGCGCGCCGGGCAGCACGATGACGCTCGTTTCGTGGCGTTCGAGATTGACGTCGACATAATCGGGGCCGTAGCCGGTGACGGTGTTGAGCGCGCCGCTCGCGTCCTGGTGCAGTTTCAAATCGGTATTCCGCGGGTCCGTAGGGGAATGTGTCGCAGGGCCACACGGGCCCGGGTGGCCGGTTTCACGCTGCTGCGCACGCGGGACGCCTGACGGCGCGGGCCCGGCGCGGCTATGGTGCATTGCGAAAGTCGGCCAAAATCCGCTAAATTATAACTTTTTGGTCGCCCCCGGGCGCCACTTGCGTCGTGCGTCGCCACAAGCCGCGTCCGACCGCCCGCTTTTTCCCAGTCTAGACAGCGCGCACAGACCGGCCGCTTTCCAGTTTTGATCCCGTCCCCCCGGCCGCAAGGCCAACCCAGGAACCGTGTCGTCGTGAAACCGATTCAGAAGTCGAACAAGCTGCTCAACGTCTGCTACGACATCCGTGGCCCGGTACTCGAGCACGCCAAGCGCCTCGAGGAAGAAGGCCACCGCATCATCAAGCTGAACATCGGCAACCTCGCGTCGTTCGGCTTCGACGCGCCGGACGAGATCATCCAGGACATGATCCGCAACCTGCCGGCTTCGTCGGGCTACTCGGATTCGAAAGGCGTGTTCTCGGCCCGCAAGGCCGTGATGCACTACACGCAGGAAAAGGGCGTCGTGGGCGTCGGACTCGACGACATCTACATCGGCAACGGCGCGTCCGAGCTGATCGTGATGGCGACCCAGGCGCTGCTGAACGACGGCGACGAAGTGCTGCTGCCGGCACCCGACTACCCGCTGTGGACGGCCGCCGTGAGCCTGTCGGGCGGCACGCCCGTGCACTACGTCTGCGACGAGCAGAACGCGTGGATGCCCGATCTCGACGACATCCGCAGCAAGATCACGCCGAACACGAAGGCGATCGTCGTGATCAACCCGAACAACCCGACGGGTGCGCTTTATTCCGACGAATTGCTGCTGGAGCTGATCGAGATCGCGCGCCAGCACGGTCTGATCATCTTCGCCGACGAGGTGTACGACAAGATCGTCTACGACGGCCTCGAACACACGGCGATCGGCGCGCTGTCGGAGGACGTGATCACCGTCACGTTCAACAGCCTGTCGAAGAGCTATCGCTCGTGCGGCTACCGCGCGGGCTGGATGGCCGTGTCGGGCCTCGGCGGCGACAACCGCCGGCATGCGAAGGACTACCTCGAGGGGCTCGGCATCCTGTCGTCGATGCGCCTGTGCGCGAACGTGCCGGGGCAGTTCGCGATCCAGACGGCGCTCGGCGGCTACCAGAGCATCAACGAGCTGATCGTGCCGAGCGGGCGCCTGTACAAGCAGCGCGAACTCGCGTATGACATGCTCACGTCGATTCCCGGCGTGACCTGCGTGAAACCGCAGGCCGCGCTGTACATGTTCCCGCGCCTCGATCCGAAGATCTATCCGATCCAGAACGACCAGCAGTTCATACTCGACCTCCTGCTCGAAGAGCGCGTGCTGCTCGTGCAGGGGACGGGCTTCAACTGGGCGACACCGGACCACTTCCGCGTGGTTTTCCTGCCGAACCTCGAAGACCTGACCGATTCGATCAACCGGATCGCACGCTTCCTCGACGGCTACCGCAAGCGCCATTCGGCCTGAGCGGGCAGGACCACACGGAACCCATTACTTCTTACTCATCGATCACACGCAGCATGGAACCGATCAAAGTTGGCCTGTTGGGCTTCGGCACGGTGGGCAGCGGCACCTTCACGGTGCTGCGCCGCAACCAGGAAGAAATCAAGCGACGCGCGGGGCGCGGCATCGAGGTGGCGCGCATTGCCGTGCGCAACCCGGCCAAGGCGCAGGCTGCGCTCGGCGGCGACGCCGCCACCGCGCAAATCACCGACGATTTCAATTCGGTCGTCGACGATCCGTCGATCGCGATCATCGCCGAGATGATCGGCGGCACGGGCATCGCGCGCGAGCTCGTGCTGCGCGCGATCGCGAACGGCAAGCACGTCGTGACGGCGAACAAGGCGCTGCTCGCGGTGCACGGCACCGAGATTTTCGAAGCCGCGCGCGAGAAGGGCGTGATGGTCGCGTTCGAGGCGGCCGTCGCCGGCGGCATCCCGATCATCAAGGCGTTGCGCGAAGGCCTGACCGCAAACCGCATCCAGTACATCGCCGGCATCATCAACGGCACGACCAACTACATCCTGTCGGAAATGCGCGACCGCGGGCTCGACTTCGCGACCGCGCTGAAGGCTGCGCAGGAGCTCGGTTACGCGGAGGCCGATCCGACCTTTGACATCGAAGGCGTCGACGCCGCGCACAAGGCGACGATCATGAGCGCGATCGCGTTCGGCGTGCCGGTCCAGTTCGAGCGCGCATACGTCGAGGGCATCAGCAAGCTCGACGCAACCGACATCCGCTACGCGGAAGAGCTCGGCTACCGGATCAAGCTGCTCGGCATCACGCGCCGTGCGAAAAACGGTATCGAGTTGCGCGTGCATCCGACGCTGATCCCGGAGAAGCGCCTGCTCGCGAACGTCGAAGGTGCGATGAACGCGGTCGTCGTGCACGGCGACGCGGTCGGCACGACGCTGTACTACGGCAAGGGCGCGGGCGCGGAGCCGACCGCGTCGGCGGTCGTCGCGGATCTCGTCGACGTCACGCGCCTGCATACGGCCGACCCCGAGCATCGCGTGCCGCACCTCGCGTTCCAGCCCGACAGCCTGTCGAACACGCCGATCTTGCCGATCGAAGAAGTGACGAGCGGCTACTACCTGCGCCTGCGGGTGGCTGACCAGACCGGTGTGCTCGCCGCCATCACGCGCATCCTCGCCGAATCGGGCATCTCGATCGACGCGCTGTTGCAGAAGGAATCGGAGCAGGTCGACGGCGCGAACGGCGAGACCGACATCATCCTGATCACGCACGAGACGATCGAGAAGAACGTCAACGCGGCGATCGCGCAGATCGAGAGCCTCGCGACGGTCGTGTCGAAGGTGACGAAGCTGCGCATGGAAGCGCTGAACTGAGCGCGCTGAGGACGAACCCATGAACTACATCTCCACGCGCGGCGCCGGCATCGGCGAGCGCCATACGTTCTCCGACATCCTGCTCGGCGGTCTCGCGAAGGACGGCGGGCTCTACCTGCCGTCCGAGTACCCGAAGGTGTCCGCCGACGAGCTCGCGCGCTGGCGCACGCTGTCGTACGCGGATCTCGCCTTCGAGATCCTGTCGAAGTTCTGCGACGACGTGCCGGCCGACGACCTGCGCGCGATCACGCGCCGCACGTACACGGCTGCCGTGTACAGCAACACGCGCCACGGCGAGAACGCCGCCGACATCACGCCGCTGAAGACGCTCGGTACCGAGAACGGCGCGGCGCTGTCGCTGCTCGAACTGTCGAACGGCCCGACGCTCGCGTTCAAGGACATGGCGATGCAGCTGCTCGGCAACCTGTTCGAGTACACGCTCGCGAAGCACGGCGAGGCGCTGAACATCCTCGGCGCGACGTCGGGCGACACGGGCAGCGCGGCCGAGTATGCGATGCGCGGCAAGGCCGGCGTGCGCGTATTCATGCTGTCGCCGCACAAGAAGATGAGCGCGTTCCAGACGGCCCAGATGTTCAGCCTGCAGGATCCGAACATCTTCAACCTCGCGGTCGAAGGCGTGTTCGACGATTGCCAGGACATCGTGAAGGCCGTGTCGAACGACCACGCGTTCAAGGCGCAGCAGAAGATCGGCACCGTCAACTCGATCAACTGGGCGCGCGTCGTCGCGCAGGTCGTGTACTACTTCAAGGGCTATTTCGCGGCGACGCAGTCCAACGACGAGCGCGTGTCGTTCACGGTGCCGTCGGGCAACTTCGGCAACGTGTGCGCTGGCCACATCGCGCGCATGATGGGCCTGCCGATCGCGAAGCTCGTGGTCGCGACCAACGAGAACGACGTGCTCGACGAGTTCTTCCGCACGGGCGCGTATCGCGTGCGCAGCGCCGAGAACACGTATCACACGAGTAGCCCGAGCATGGACATCTCGAAGGCGTCCAACTTCGAGCGCTTCGTGTTCGACCTGCTCGGCCGCGATCCGGCGCGCGTGATGCAACTGTTCCGCGACGTCGAGGAGAAGGGCGGCTTCGATCTCGCGGCGAGCGGTGATTTTTCGCGCGTCGCCGAGTTCGGTTTCGTGTCGGGCCGCAGCAGTCACATCGATCGCATCGCAACGATTCGCGACGTGTTCTCGCGCTACGACACGATGATCGATACGCACACGGCCGACGGCGTGAAGGTCGCGCGCGAGCATCTCGACGCGGGCGTGCCGATGGTCGTGCTCGAGACGGCACAGCCGATCAAGTTCGGCGAGACGATCCGCGAAGCGCTCGATCGCGAAGCCGAGCGGCCGGCCGCATTCGACGGGCTCGAGGCGCTGCCGCAGCGTTTCGAGGTCGTGAAGGCCGACGCACAGCAGGTGAAGGGCTTCATCGCCGCGCATACGGGCGCATGACGCACGGCCGGGCCGCTGGCCCGGCAGCGCAGGACGGCCGGAATGCCGATTCGTCGAACGGATCGGGGTTCCGGCCGTTTCATTTGGCGGGTTCGGCGGCGCGGTTCCGCGATGCGTGTGCGTTTTGCGGCGCGCCGCGTGTCTGCCGCCGCAACTCGTCCGAAACGAAACCAGTGCCAGACCCGCGCATTCGCGACGATCACAGTTTCCGCATGACCGCCATATCGCGCGTCCGCGCGACGGCGTCGCTACAATGACGTATTGAATCCAACGATCCCCGATTCCATCGATGTCGAACCCGAATCCCGCGGCGCCGCGCGCGCCGATGCTGTCGACCGCCGAAGCGCTCGCCGCGCTGCTCGATGCCGCGAAGCCGCTGGCCGGCACCGAAACCGTCGCCACGCTCGATGCGCTCGGCCGCGTGCTGGCCACCGACGTGAGCTCGCCGCTCGATGTGCCGCCGATGCATACGAGCGCGATGGACGGTTATGCGGTGCGCGTCGCCGATCTGTTGCACGGCGAGCGGCGTTTGCCCGTGTCGCAGCGCATTCCGGCCGGCCATCCGGCCGCGCCGCTCGCGGCGGGCACGGCTGCGCGGATCTTCACCGGCGCGACGGTGCCGCCCGGCGCCGATGCCGTCGTGATGCAGGAGCAGGCGTCGGCCGAAGGCGATGCGGTCGAGATCCTGCATACGCCGAAGGCGGGTGAGTGGATTACCGCGCAGGGTGCGGATATCCGGCAAGGCTCGGTGATCCTGCCGGCCGGCACGCGGCTCACGCCGCAGGCGCTCGGCCTCGCGGCGTCGGTCGGCTGCGCGCAGTTGCAGGTCGCGCGCCGGCTTCGCGTCGCGGTGTTCTTCACCGGCGACGAGCTGACGATGCCGGGCGAGCCGCTGAAGCCCGGCGCGATCTACAACTCGAACCGCTTCACGCTGCGCGGGCTGCTGGAGCGGCTCGGCTGCCACGTGACCGACTACGGGATCGTGCCCGATTCGCTCGCCGCGACGCGCGACACGCTGCGCGAGGCCGCGCGCGATCACGACGTGATCCTGACGAGCGGCGGCGTATCGGTCGGCGACGAGGATCACGTGAAGCCGGCCGTCGAAGCCGAAGGGCGGCTCGCGCTGTGGCAGATCGCGATGAAGCCCGGCAAGCCGCTCGCGTACGGCGCGGTGCGCCGCGGCGACGGCCGCGCCGATGCGCACTTCATCGGATTGCCGGGCAACCCCGTGTCGAGCTTCGTCACGTTCCTGCTGTTCGTCCGGCCGTTCCTGCTGCGCCTGTCCGGCGTGCGCGACGTCGCGCCGCGCGCGCTGTCGCTGCGCGCCGATTTTTCGCAGAACAAGGGCGATCGCCGCAACGAATTCCTGCGCGCGCGCGTGAACGCGGCCGGCGGCCTCGATCTGTTCCCGAACCAGAGCTCGGCGGTACTGACGTCGACGGTCTGGGGCGACGGCCTGATCGACAATCCGCCGCAGCACGCGATCAGCGCGGGCGAGACCGTGCGTTTCATTCCGTTTTCCGAACTGCTGTCGTAACGCGACGGCTTCCCGAACCATGAAGATTCAGCTGAAATTTTTTGCCAGCGTCCGAGAAGCACTCGGCGTTGCCGACGAACAGGCCGACGTGCCCGACAGCGTGACGACCGTCGGCGACGTGCGCGCGTGGCTGCGCGTGCGCGGCGGCGCGTGGGCCGAAACGCTCGCCGAAGGGCGCGCGTTGCGCATGGCGTGCAACCACGAGATGACCGATCCGGGCACGCGGATCACCGAGGGTTGCGAGGTCGCGTTCTTTCCGCCGGTGACGGGCGGCTGAGCTTTGCATGGGGCCAGAGTAAGCGCTAAAGCGCCAACTCTGGTCGACCGCGAAGCATGGGACCAGAGTAAGCGCTAAAGCGCCAACTCTGGTCGACCGCGAAGCATGGGACCAGAGTAAGCGCTAAAGCGCCAACTCTGGTCGACCGCGAAGCATGGGACCAGAGTAAGCGCTAAAGCGCCAACTCTGGTCGACAGGGAAGGGTAATGGCAACGATACGAATCCAGACCGACGATTTCGATCTGAACGCCGAAGTGACGGCGTTGCGCGCGCGCAACCCGAAGATCGGCGCGGTCGCATGCTTCGTCGGCACGGTGCGCGACCTGAACGAAGGCGACTCGGTCGCCGCGATGGAGCTCGAGCACTATCCGGGGATGACCGAGAAGGCGCTCGAGAAGATCGCCGTCGAGGCCGGCCGGCGCTGGCCGGGCATCGACGTCGCGATCGTGCATCGCGTCGGCAAGCTTCATCCGCTCGACCAGATCGTGATGGTGGCGACGGTCGCCGCACACCGCGGCGATGCGTTCGCGTCGTGCGAGTTCGTGATGGACTATCTGAAGACCGAGGCGCCGTTCTGGAAGAAGGAAACGACGCCGGACGGCGAGCGCTGGGTCGATGCGCGTACCGCCGACGATGCAGCGCTCGCGCGCTGGGGCGTCGAATCGGGCAACACGCGAAGCTGAGCACGGCGTTCGTGCGATGCGGCGCCATGCCGCAGGCGCGCATTCGCTGCGCGCCGCGCGTTACGCGTCCGGATCGGCGCTGCGCCCGATGATCTTCGTCGGGAACGGCTCGCCGCGGGCGCGCGACGGCAACGCATGCGGATCGTCGCCCGCATCGCGGCGGCGCGGCGCGATCGCATCGAGCAGCGCCTGCTGCTCGGGCGGAATCCGGTAATCCCAGCCGAAGCGGCTCAACTGCAGGCTCTGCGCGATCCGCAATGCGGGTTCCATGAAGCGCACCGCCGCGGGCGGCGCGTAGCGCGCCTCGACGGTTTTCAGGAACAGCGACAGCCAGCGGCTGAAATGGGCGGGTTCGATCCCGTCGAGCGGCTGGTGCGCCTGCTGCACGTTGCCGCGATAGCCCTTGGTGCCGAGCACGAGGCTCGACCAGAACGTGACCATCTTCGGCAGATGGTCGTCCCAGCGGCCGGCCAGTTTCGCGTCGAACACGGGCCCGAGCAGCGAATCGGCGCGCACGCGGTCGTAGAACGCGTAGACGAGATCGCGAATGTTGTCTTCGGTCGGCTCGGCGTCGCGAGGGCGGGCCGGGGCGGTATCGGGCGAGGCGGGTATGGCGGTCATGGCAAAAAGGGCCGGGATGATCCAGGCAGCGGCGGGGCGGTGGCGCGAGCAACATGCAGGACGCCGGCAGGATTTTGACGCAAAATAGCGTCCACTACCCCCTGAAAAACGTGCTGATGCCATGCATCTTATTGCGCGCGCGCCATCCGGGCAACCCGGGGCCGCGAAACGGGACCGTCAGCCGGTCCGGCGCGCGTCCCGACCGGCCCGGTCTGCATGATCGGGGCACGATCGATTTTTTCCGCATTCGCTCATGAGACTCACCGACTACACCGACTATTCGCTGCGCGTGATGCTGTACCTGGCCGTGCGCGGCGAGGGGCTCGCGACGATCCAGGAAATTTCGGATGCCTACGGCATCTCGAAGAACCATCTGATGAAAGTCGTGCAGCAGCTCGGCGAGCTTGGATGGGTCGACACGGTTCGTGGCCGCAATGGCGGGCTGCGGCTGTTCCCCGAATCGCTGCAACTGACGGTTGGCCAGGTCGTGCGCGCGACCGAGAGCGACTTCGCGCTGGTCGGCTGCTTCCCGGCCGAGAACGGTGAGTCGCGCGGCTGCGTGATCGAGCCGCAGTGCCGCCTGAAGGGCGTGCTGGCGGCCGCACGCGATGCGTTCTTCGCCGAACTCGATCGTCATACGCTCGGCGAGCTGATCGAACCCGCGTCGCCGCTGATGGCATTGCTCGGCATCCGCCCGGTCGGGCTCGTGCGCGCCGAACCGTCGCCCGACGAATCGCCTGCGACCATCGAGCCGCCGTCGACGGCTGGCTGACACGCGGGCACCGCGTTCCGCGGTCCGCCCGCGGCCCGCTCCCGGGCCACGCTATCGCCATCCGGCAATTTTTGCGCTGAATCAACCCGAATTTCGCTTGAAACCTGCATAACCATCCTCACCTTGGTGTTAATCGAAAATTGGAGGTCTCGACTAAATGAGAATCGACAAGCTCACCACCAAGTTCCAGGAAGCACTCTCTGACGCGCAAAGCCTCGCGGCTGGCCGCGACAATCAATACATCGAACCCGTTCACGTGCTGGCCGCGCTGGTCGCGCAGCAGGACGGTTCCGCCCGCTCGCTGATGTCGCGCGCGGGTGTTCACATTCAGGCGCTGCAAGGCGCGCTGAACGAGGCGATTTCGCGCCTGCCGCAAGTGACGGGCACGGGCGGGGACATCCAGATCGGCCGCGAGTTGGCCGGGCTGCTGAACCAGGCCGACAAGGAAGCGCAGAAGCTCAACGACACGTTCATCGCGAGCGAGATGTTCCTGCTCGCCGTCGCCGACGACAAGGGCGAAGCCGGCAAGCTCGCGCGTCAGCACGGCCTCACGCGCAAGTCGCTCGAAGCCGCGATCGCGGCCGTGCGCGGCGGCTCGCAGGTGCACAGCCAGGACGCTGAAAGCCAGCGCGAGGCGCTGAAGAAATACACGGTCGACCTGACCGAACGTGCCCGTTCGGGCAAGCTCGATCCGGTGATCGGCCGCGACGACGAAATCCGCCGCTCGATCCAGATCCTGCAGCGCCGCACGAAGAACAACCCGGTGCTGATCGGCGAGCCGGGCGTCGGCAAGACGGCGATCGTCGAAGGGCTCGCGCAGCGCATCGTCAACGGCGAAGTGCCCGAGACGCTGAAGGGCAAGCGCGTGCTGTCGCTCGACATGGCCGCGCTGCTCGCGGGCGCGAAGTATCGCGGCGAGTTCGAGGAGCGCCTGAAGGCCGTGCTCAACGACATTGCGAAGGACGAAGGCCAGACGATCGTCTTCATCGACGAGATCCACACGATGGTCGGCGCGGGCAAGGCCGAAGGCGCGATGGATGCGGGCAACATGCTGAAGCCGGCGCTGTCGCGCGGCGAGCTGCACTGCATCGGCGCGACCACGCTCGACGAATACCGCAAGTACATCGAGAAGGACGCCGCGCTCGAGCGCCGCTTCCAGAAGGTGCTCGTCGACGAGCCGAGCGTCGAGGCGACGATCGCGATCCTGCGCGGGCTGCAGGAGAAGTACGAACTGCACCACGGCGTGGACATCACCGACCCGGCGATCGTCGCCGCGGCCGAGCTGTCGCATCGCTACATCACCGACCGCTTCCTGCCCGACAAGGCGATCGACCTGATCGACGAGGCTGCCTCGAAGATCAAGATGGAAATCGATTCGAAGCCCGAAGAGATGGACAAGCTCGACCGCCGGCTGATCCAGCTGAAGATCGAGCGCGAAGCGGTGAAGAAGGAGCAGGACGAAGCGTCGCAGAAGCGTCTGCAGCTGATCGAGGAAGAGATCGATCGCCTCGGCCGCGAATATGCGGACCTCGACGAGATCTGGACCGCCGAGAAGGCCGCGGTGCAGGGCAGCGCGCAGCTCAAGGAAGAGATCGAGAAGGTGCGTGCGGACATCGCGCGGCTGCAGCGTGACGGCAAGCTGGAGAAGGTCGCCGAACTGCAGTACGGCAAGCTGCCGCAACTCGAGGCGCAACTGAAGCAGGTCACGCAGGCCGAAGAGCAGGAGCAGCACAACCCGACGCGTCCGCGCCTGCTGCGCACGCAGGTCGGCGCGGAGGAAATCGCGGAAGTCGTGTCGCGTTCGACGGGGATTCCCGTGTCGCGGATGATGCAGGGCGAACGCGAGAAGCTGCTGCACATCGAGGAAAAGCTGCACGAGCGCGTGGTCGGCCAGGACGAGGCGATCACCGCGGTGGCCGACGCGATCCGCCGTTCGCGCGCGGGTCTCGCCGATCCGAACCGTCCGTACGGCTCGTTCCTGTTCCTCGGCCCGACGGGTGTCGGCAAGACCGAGCTGTGCAAGGCGCTGGCGTCGTTCCTGTTCGATTCGGAAGAGCACCTGATCCGCATCGACATGAGCGAGTTCATGGAGAAGCACAGCGTCGCGCGGCTGATCGGCGCGCCGCCGGGCTACGTCGGCTACGAGGAAGGCGGCTACCTGACGGAAGCCGTGCGCCGCAAGCCGTACAGCGTGATCCTGCTCGACGAGATCGAGAAGGCGCACCCGGACGTGTTCAACGTGCTGCTGCAGGTGCTCGACGACGGCCGCATGACGGACGGGCAGGGGCGCACGGTCGACTTCAAGAACACGGTGATCGTGATGACGTCGAACCTCGGCTCGCAGGTGATCCAGGCCATGACGGGGGCGCCGCAGGACGAGATCAAGGATGCGGTGTGGCTCGAGGTGAAGCAGCATTTCCGCCCCGAGTTCCTGAACCGGATCGACGACGTCGTCGTGTTCCACGCGCTCGATCGCAGCAACATCGAGTCGATCGCGAAGATCCAGCTGGCGCGCCTGCACGATCGGCTCGCGAAGCTCGATATGTCGCTCGACGTGTCGGAAGCGGCGCTCGAGCAGATCGGGAAGGTCGGCTACGATCCGCTGTTCGGCGCGCGGCCGCTGAAGCGCGCGATCCAGCAGGAGATCGAGAACCCGGTCGCGAAGCTGATCCTCGCGGGCCGCTTCGGTCCGAAGGACGTGATTCCGGTCGACGTCAACGACGGCAAGTTCGTGTTCGACCGCGTCGTGCACTGATCGCAGGCCGTCGGCCGCCCGCCCGGTTCGCGCCGGGCGCGCAAAAACAAACACCCCGCCTCGGCGGGGTGTTTGCATATGGGGCGGCCAAAAGGCCGCGGCGGGGGCTCAGCCCTGCTTGTTGCCGCCGAACAGGCCGGCGAGCTGCGACAGCGAGCCGAGCACGTTCGACGGATCGACCTGGGCCTGGCCGTCGGCCGGCACGGCGCCGTCCGGCGTCGCGTGGTTGACGACGTGCGGCAGCACCTGGGCGAGGACGGTCGATGCCATCGACGGATCGACGCCGAACTTGCTCGCCAGCGCGCCGATCGCGTCCGAGCCAAGCACGTTCTGCAGTGCGTCCGGCGAAATCGGCTGGTTCTGGCCGTTGCCGACCCACGAGCCGATGATGTCGCCGGCGCCGCCTGCCTTGAACTTCTCGATCAGGCCGTTCAGGCCGCCCGGCTGGTTGTTGATGAATTCGAGCGCGGTCGTGATGAGCGCGTTTTGCGAGTTGCCGCCGGCCTGGCCGCCGATCAGACCGCCGACGATGTCGAGGAGACCCATGGTTCTTCACCTTTACCGATAAGGGCGCCGGGATGACGGCGCCCGTTGAACGAATGCCGCGCGCACGCCGTCGCGCGCGCGGCGCACATCAGGCGCCCGACGCCGCGGCGGCGGAGGCTGCCTTGTCCTTCTTGCTCTTCTTCTTCGACCCCTTCGCGGCCTTCGCGGACGATGCCGCGGCCGGTGCGCTCGCACCCGCATCGGCGGATGCCGCCGCTGCTGCCGCAGCCTTTTCCTTCTTCGATGCGCGCTTGGCCTTGGCCGGCTTCGTTGCCGCATCCGGCGCGCTGGCTGCCGGCGTCGGCGCCGTTGCCGTCGTGCCGGCCGTCGTGGTGGAGGTCGACGCGGTGCCTGCCGTCGTCGCCGCCGGGGTGGTGGCCGGTGCCGTCGCGGCCGGCTTCGACAGCTTCACGCCCTTCGGCGGCGCCGACGAACCGCCGATCGTCAGGCCGTTTTCCTCGAGATGCCCAACCGATTTCGTGCCGAGACCCTTCACGCGGTTCGCGAGATCGTCGGCGTCCTTGAACGGGCCGTTCTTGGTGCGTTCGTCGATGATCGCTTTCGACTTCACGGGCCCGAGACCCTTCACGGATTCGAGCGCGGCCTGGTCAGCCGAGTTGACTTCGACGGCCGCGGCAAGGCCTGCGGCGAGCGACAGCGATAGCGCGACGAACAGCATCAGCAGCTTTTTCAGCATGGCAAAGGCTCCCTGGTTCTGACTCTGACGGATGAATGGCTGTTGCAACGGACGGCGGGACGGCACGCGGCCGGGCGTCGCCGTTAAGCATAGGACAAATGCGTGCCCTTTTTAAGACAGGCTGACCGAATCTTGCTGAAGGCTTGCGCCGCTGTAAAGGCTGAAAGCCGTGCCGGAAGCCGATTTTGACCATTCTTTACGGTGTCGCCGGTTAATGCCGCACTGGTCGTTCGACAAGGCTTGACTTAGAGTGAACTCTAACTCCTAACCTTGATCCTGCCATGTCGAAAACCGTATCGAAACCTTCTGCCGCCGGTCCGCTGACGATCGGCCAGGTCGCCGAGCTGACCGGCGTGTCGACGCACACGTTGCGGTATTACGAGCAGGCCGGGCTGCTGCGCGCGATTTCGCGCACGGCGGCCGGGCACCGGCTCTATGCGCCGGCCGACCTGGACTGGCTGGCCTTCGTGATGCGCCTGAAGGCGACCGGTATGCCGATCGCGCAGATGCAGCAGTTCGCGGCACTGCGCGCGCAAGGCGAGCCGACGTTCGGCGCGCGGCGTCGGTTGCTGGTTGCGCATCGCGACGCGGTGCGGGCGCATATCGCGGAGTTGCAGGCGAGCCTCGACGCGATCGGCGACAAGATCGCGTACTACGAGGCGCAGGAACGCGAAGCGGAACGACGGGCAAATCCTTCTCACGCTTTATCGGAACAGGACGGACACCATGGAACGACTCGTTGAAGATCGCTACACGCGCGGCTGGAACAAACTGAAGGAAATCGACGGCGAGGTGGGCGAACGCGTGATCGCAGCGCTTGCGCCGATCGCGCCGGACTTCGCACGGCTGCTGGTCGAGTTCAGCTTCGGCGACATCTACAGCCGGCCGCAGCTCGACCTGAAGGCGCGCGAGATTGCGACGATCTCGGCGCTGGCCGCGCTCGGCAACGCGCAGCCGCAGTTGAAGGTGCATATCGAGGCCGCGCTGAACGTCGGCTGCACGCGCGACGAGATCGTCGAGGTGTTTATGCAGATGTCGGTGTATGCGGGTTTCCCGGCCGCGCTCAACGCCCTGTTCGCTGCGCGCGAGGTGTTCGCGGCGCTGGACGAAGCGGCCGGCGAGGCAGACAAGGTGAACGACGTGGCCGGGCAGGTTGCGTGACGGGGCCCGCGCCCGCGCGTCACGCGCGGTGCGGCGCGACGATCCGGTGCTTCGCGATCCGCCGGTACAGCGTTGCGCGCGAGATGCCGAGCGCCTGCGCCGCCGCGTCGGGCCGCCAGCGGTGCGCGGTGAGCGCCGCGACGATGCGGCCGCGTTCGTCGTCGGGCAGCGCGCCGGCCGGGGTGCCGCCGAGCTGCGCGGCGAGGTCGGCCGGCAGATCGCGCGACGTCACGCGCGCGGCGTCGCACACGGCGCACGCATAACGCAGCACGTTGCGCAGTTGCCGCACGTTGCCGGGCCACGGGTAGGCGGCGAGCTGTTCGGCGAGCGTTGCGTCGAGCATGAGCACATGGCCGGTCGCTTGCGCTTCCTCGGCGAACACGGTGGCGATCACGTCGCGCACGTCCGCGCGCTCGCGCAGCGGCGGCAGCTCGAACGTCGCGCCGCTCAGCCGGTAGTACAGATCTTCCCGGAACGTGCCGTCGGCAACCATCCGCGCGAGATCGCGGTGCGTCGCGCAGATCACGTCGAGATCGACGCGCACGGGTGTGTCGCTGCCGAGCGGCACGACCTCGCCGTCGGCGAGCACGCGTAACAACCGCGTCTGCAGCGCGAGCGGCATGTCGCCGATTTCATCGAGAAACAGCGTGCCGCCGTCGGCGAGCGCGATCTTGCCGCGCGCGCCATGCTTGCGCGCGCCGGTGAACGCGCCGGCCGCATAGCCGAACAGTTCGCTCTCGATCAGCGCTTCCGGCAGCGCGCCGCAGTTGACGGCGACGAACGGTCGCGCGCGCCGCGCGCCGGCGTCGTGGAGCGCGCGCGCGAATACTTCCTTCCCCGCACCGGTTTCGCCGAGCACGAGAATCGGCAGCCGCTTGCTCGCGACGCGTAGCGCGAGTTCGGCCTGCTGTGCGATGCGCGGGTCGCTGCTGTGCAGGAACGGCGTCAGCGCGCCGACGTGGCGTGGCGCGGTGCCGGCGCGGCGCGGCGTCGTGCCGGGTTCGCGGCCGGCGCGCCGCAGCGGCGCACGCAGTCGCGCATAGAGCGGCGCGCCGGTCGCGCGCAGCCGCAGCGCGACGATTGCATCGAGCCGCGCGGCATCGCGCAGCGGCATCTCGGTCGCATCGAAAATCTCGTCGATATGACGCGGCTCGCGCAGCGCCGGCAGCGCATCGCGCGCGTGCCGGTTCGCGGCGACGATATTGCCGCATTCGTCGAACGCGATCAGCCATTCGGGTTGCGCTTCGACGTAGTGACGGTTCGGATGCCCGAACAATATCCAGTGCTGCGCGGTGCTGTGCACGAAGTAGCCGTCCTCGATCAGCGCCGCGCTCTGCCGCACGAGCTGGTAGACGAGGCGCTGGCTGTCGCGGCCGTCGGGTGAGTGAACAGCCGACGCGTCGAGCACGCCGATCAGCTCGCCGCCCGGCGAGAAGATCGGCGCCGCGCTGCACGTGAGCGTCGTGAACGCCGCGCGAAAGTGATCGGTCTTGTGCACGGTGATCGGCGCGAGATCGGTCAGCACGCTCGCGACGCCGCAGGTACCTTCCTCGCTTTCCGACCAGCACGAGCCGATGTGCAGCCCGGCATGGCGGAAGTCGTTGCGGCGCTCGCGGTCGATCCGGTAGTCGATCGTCACGCCGTGCGCGTCGGTCAGCATCACGCAGTAGTCGGCGACGCGGATCATGTCGTGCAGCCGCGTCAGGCACTGGCCCGACGCGCGCAGGAAAGCCTCCTCCTTGTCGCGCACTTCGCGCAGCTCGGCCGCGGTCAGCACGCGCGGGCCGATCGACGAAGCGGGGTCGAGACAGTAGCGCTCCAGCGACCGTTGCCACGACGACACGAGGCGCGTGGAATCGGCCGGCGCGGGCAGGCGCCCGGCGAGCGCGCCGAGCACTCGGTCGGCGTGCTGGGCCTGGGGGACGGCGTAGGGCATGGTCGGCTCCGGTTCCGTACGGCGGGGAATTCGATGTTCTTGTAGCACATCCGCTTCGGCGGATCACATTGCATCGCAGCACGCAGAAGGCGTGAGACGTTCGTCTCACCGGTATCGCGGCGCGTCTCGCACGGTTGAGACACGCGAACGCGCGGTACGCGACAGTCGTTCGGCAGGCGGCGGCATGCGCACTGCCGCGATGCCGCTGGGTTTGCGGGCAGCGTGGCGCGACGGAGCAGGTGTCGCGACGATCGCGCTGCGGTACAGAACACGTGAGACGCGCGGGCCGATTCTTCGCGCGCTGCGTCGTCGCGGCAGCGAATCCGGAATACGCGCATGCCCGCCGCGCCAGCATGCGCGCGGGTTTCGCGGTCATCGCACGCACGATGGCACGCCGCTTGCAGAGATCACGGACAAGTCGGCGCGGTTGCGTCGGCGACGACGATCCGCCGCCCGTCGATGGCAGCGGACGACACAGGCAGGGCCGCAGCAGGCGCGAATGTGCCGCTGCCGGTCCACTGGATGGAGACAAATCCGTGACGACGCCCGTTACCGTCGGTGTAATCGCGAACCCCGCCTCGGGGCGCGACATTCGCCGCCTTACGACGCATGCATCCGTGTTCCCGACGGCCGAGAAAGCGAACATGATCGTGCGCCTGCTGGCCGGCCTCGGCGCGATGGGCGTCGAGCGCGTGCTGACGCTGCGAGACCGGACGGGCATCGCGACGCTGCTGCTGCGCGCGCTCGACACGCATCGTGCGGTCGCGCCGCACGAGCGCTGGCCCGAAGTCGAATTCGTCGACCTGCCGATCACCGATACCGTCGCCGACACGCAGGCCGGCGCTGCATACCTGCACCGGATGGAAGTCGCGCTGATCGTCGTGCTCGGCGGCGACGGCACCCATCGCGCGGTGGCCGCGCACTGCGGCGCGACGCCGCTCGTCGCGCTGTCCACCGGCACCAACAATGCGTTTCCCGAACACCGCGAGGCGACCGTCGCAGGCGTCGCGGCGGGGCTAGCCGCGACCGGCGCGGTGCCGGCCGAGATCGCGTTCGTGCGCAACAAGCGGCTCGTCGTGCGCTGCGTGGCTGGCGCGCAGCCGGGCCGCGAGGAGATCGCGCTCGTCGACGTGTGCGCCGCGCGGCAGCGCTTCATCGGTGCGCGCGCGATCTCGGGGTCCGACGACATCGACGCGCTCTACCTGACCTTCGCGGAACCGGACGGCATCGGCCTGTCCGCGCTCGGCGGCGCGTGGGCGCCGCTCGAGCGCAGTGCGCCGCACGGGCTCGCGATGCGTTTCGCGGCCGATGGCAAGACGGCCGGCACGCCGCTCGTCGCGCCGATTGCGCCGGGCCGCGTCGATCGCGTCGTGATGCGCAGCTGCGAGCGGCTCGAGCCGGGCGCATGGCAGGCGATCCCGTTCGAGCGCGGCACGCTCGCGTTCGACGGCGAGCGCGAGATCGAAGTCGCACGCGGCGACCGCTACGAGATTTCGCTCGACTGGCGCGGCCCGCTGACGGTCGACGTCGGCCGCACGCTGCGCTACGCGTCTTCACGGCAATTGCTGCGCGATGCCGGCGCATGGCACGACTGAGCCCCCGTTTTCCCGAACGACATTTCGATATCCATATCGATCATCAAGGAGACATCGCCATGACAACCCCACTCGAAGGACAGGTCGCCATCGTCACGGGCGGCGCGCGCGGCATCGGCCGCGGCATTGCGCTGACGCTCGCCGGCGCGGGCGCCGACATCCTGCTGGCCGACCTGCTCGACGACGCGCTCGACGCCACCGCGCGCGAGGTGCGCGCGCTCGGCCGCCGGGCGGCGGTCGCGAAGGTCGACGTCACGCAGGCCGCGCAGGTCGACGCGATGGTCGCGCAGGCGCTCGCCGAACTCGGCCGGCTCGACATCCTCGTGAATTGCGCGGGCGTGATCAGCATTCATCCGGTCGAGGCGCTCACCGAACGCGACTGGGATTTCGTGATGGACGTGAACGCGAAGGGCACGTTTCTCGGCTGCCGCGCAGCGATCGCGCCGCTGAAGGCGCAGGGCCGCGGCCGGATCATCAACGTCGCGTCGATCGCCGGCAAGGAAGGCTTTCCGAATCTCGCCCATTACAGCGCGTCGAAATTCGCGGTCGTCGGTTTCACGAACGCGCTCGCGAAGGAGCTTGCGCGCGACGGCGTGACCGTCAACGCGATCTGCCCCGGCATCGTGCGCACCTACATGTGGGACCGGCTGTCCGACGAATGGAAGGCCGACGGCGAATCGGTCGAGGCGTCGTGGCAGCGGCACCAGCTGACGCTGATTCCGCAAGGCCGTGCGCAGACGCCCGAAGACATGGGCCGGCTCGCGCTGTTCTTCGCGACGATGGACAACGTGACCGGCCAGGCCGTGAACGTCGACGGCGGCTTCACGTTCCACTAACGGCCGCAGGCCGTGCAATCCGTCGCCACGGCACCGCCGCGGCGGCATTCGCAGTCAGACCTACCCAGGAGACACACATGACCGTTTCGACCCAGCTCAGCAGGGGCAAGCTGCTGGACGCATACCGGCTGATGCGCACGATCCGCGAATTCGAGGAGCGCCTGCACGTCGAGTTCGCGACCGGCGAGATCCCCGGCTTCGTTCACCTGTACGCGGGCGAGGAGGCGTCCGCGGTCGGCACGATCCTGCACCTCGGCCTCGACGACTACGTCGCGACCACGCACCGCGGTCACGGCCATTGCATCGCGAAGGGCGTCGACGTGCACGGAATGATGGCCGAGATCTACGGCAAGAAAACCGGCGTCTGCCACGGCAAGGGCGGCTCGATGCACATCGCCGACCTGTCGATGGGGATGCTCGGTGCGAACGGGATCGTCGGCGCGGGCGGCCCGCTCGTGTGCGGCGCGGCGCTCGCGGCGAAGCACCGGAAGACGGGCGGCGTCGGCGTGTGCTTCTTCGGCGACGGCGCGTCGAACCAGGGCGTGATCTTCGAATCGATGAACCTCGCGTCGGTGTGGCGGCTGCCGGCGATCTTCGTGGCCGAGAACAACGGTTATGCGGAAGCGACGTCGTCGAGCTGGTCGGTCGCCACCGACAACATCGCCGATCGTGCGAACGGGTTCGGGATGCCGGGCGTGATCGTCGACGGCTTCGACTTCTTCGCGGTGCACGAAGCACTCGGCGAAGCCGTCGAACGCGCGCGCAACGGCGGCGGCCCGACGCTCGTCGAGGTGAAGTTCACGCGGTATTTCGGCCATTTCGAAGGCGATGCGCAGACTTACCGCGCGCCGGGCGAGGTGCAGAAGTTGCGCGACGAGAAGGACTGCCTGAAGCGCTTCGAGACGCGCGTCGTGCGCGCCGAAGCACTGACGACCGCCGATCTGCGTGAGGTCGACGCACAGGTGAAGGCGCTGATCGACGACGCGGTCGCGCAGGCGAAGGCCGCGCCGGTGCCGGATGCCGCCGACCTGCTGACCGACGTCTACGTGTCGTACCCGTGAGCGCGCGCTGATCCAGCAGCCGGCACGGCGAACCGAATATTCCAGGAGACAGACATGGCAAGGAAGATCACTTATTCGCAGGCGATCAACGAGGCGCTCGCGCAGGAGATGGCGCGCGACGACAGCGTGATCGTGATGGGCGAGGACAACGCGGGCGGCGCGGGTGCGCCGGGCGAGGACGACGCATGGGGCGGCGTGCTCGGCGTGACGAAGGGGCTGTTCCACAAGTTTCCGGGCCGCGTGCTCGATACGCCGCTCTCCGAAGGCGGCTACATCGGCGCGGCGGTCGGCGCGGCCGCGTGCGGGATGCGCCCGGTCGCGGAGCTGATGTTCATCGATTTCATGGGCGTGTGCTTCGACCAGATCTTCAACCAGGCCGCGAAATTCCGCTACATGTTCGGCGGCAAGGCGGTGACGCCGGTCGTGATTCGCGCGATGTACGGCGCCGGGCTGCGCGCGGCCGCG
The DNA here is from genome assembly GCF_001742165.1 of Burkholderia stabilis. Classification (NCBI taxonomy): domain Bacteria; kingdom Pseudomonadati; phylum Pseudomonadota; class Betaproteobacteria; order Burkholderiales; family Burkholderiaceae; genus Burkholderia; species Burkholderia stabilis. Next base: position 581,129 of record NZ_CP016442.1, read on the forward strand.
CAGCACTCGCAGATGCTCACGTCGCTGTTCACGCACATCCCGGGGCTGAAGGTCGTGTGCCCGTCGACGCCGTACGACGCGAAAGGGCTGCTGATCCAGGCGATCCGCGACAACGATCCCGTGATTTTCCTCGAACACAAGCTGCTTTATACGCGCGAAGGCGACGTGCCGGAGGAGTCCTATGCGATTCCGTTCGGCGAGGCGAACGTGATGCGAGACGGCGACGACGCGACGATCGTCACGTACGGCCGGATGGTGCATCTCGCGATGGACGCGGCCGCGAAGCTCGCGAAGGACGGCATCCAGGTCGACGTGATCGACCTGCGCACGACGTCGCCGCTCGACGAGGACACGATCCTCGAAAGCGCGGCGCGCACCGGGCGCGTGGTGGTGGTCGACGAGGCGAACCCGCGCTGCTCGATCGCGACCGACATCGCCGCGCTCGTCGCGCAGCGCGCGTTCCGGGCGCTCAAGGCGCCGATCGAGCTCGTGACCGCGCCGCACACGCCCGCGCCGTTCGCGAGCGTGCTGGAAGACCTGTACATCCCGTCCGCCGATGCGATTGCGCAGGCGGTCCTGAAGACGAGGAGCTGACACGATGTCGATTCACATGATCACGATGCCCAAGTGGGGGCTGTCGATGGAGCAGGGGCAGATCAACGGCTGGCTGAAGGCGATCGGCGAACGCGTGACGAAGGGCGACGAAGTGCTCGACGTCGAGACCGACAAGATCTCGTCGGGCGTCGAATGCGCGTTCGACGGCACGCTGCGCCGGCAGGTCGCGCAGGAAGGCGAAACGCTGCCGGTCGGCGCGCTGCTGGGCGTCGTCGCGGCGGCCGAGGCGAGCGATGCCGACATCGACGCGGCGATCGCCGAGTTCCAGCGCGATTTCGTGCCGAGCGCGGCCGCCGACGAAGCGACCGGCCCGCAGCCCGAGAAGGCGCAGATCGGCGGCCGCACGGTGCGCTTCCTGAAGCTCGGCGACGGCGCGGGCACGCCCGCCGTGCTGATCCACGGCTTCGGCGGCGACCTGAACAACTGGCTGTTCAATCATGCGGACCTCGCTGCGCACCGGCCCGTGTGGGCACTCGACTTGCCCGGTCACGGCGAATCGGGCAAGGCGGTCGAGACGGGCAGCCTCGACGAACTGGCCGACGCGGTGCTCGCGCTGCTCGATGCGCAGCACATCGAGCGCGCGCACCTGATCGGCCATTCGATGGGCGGCGCGGTCGCGATGGCGGCGGCCGAGCGCGCGCCGCAACGCGTCGCGTCGCTGACGCTGATCGCGAGCGCGGGGCTCGGCGCCGACATCAACCGCGCCTACATCGACGGTTTCGTCGCCGGCAACAGTCGCAACACGCTGAAGCCGCATCTCGGCGCGCTGTTCGCGGACAACGCGCTCGTGACGCGGCAGCTCGTCGAGGATCTCGTCAAGTACAAGCGGCTCGAGGGCGTGCAGGCCGCGCTGGAGAAGATCGCGAACGCCGCGTTCGACGGCGCGGCGCAGCGGCGCGTGTTCCGCGACCGGCTCGCGTCGCTCGCGCCGCGCACGCTCGTGATCTGGGGCGAGCGCGACCAGGTGATTCCCGCGCAGCATGCGCAGGGTTTGCCGGACGGCGTGCGTGCCGAGGTGATCGCCGGCAGCGGGCACATGGTGCAGATGGAGGCGGCCGCCGACGTGAACCGCCTGATCGTCGCCTTTCTCGGAGACTGACGATGGCCGCCGCGCTCGAACGACCCAGCCTCACGGCGCTCGGCCAGCCGGGCGCGAGAAGCCGCGACAAGCTCGCGCGCATTCCGGTGCGCGTCGAGCCCGCGGCCGGCACGGCGCTGCCGAAGCCGCCGTGGCTGCACGCACGGCCGATGATGAGCGCGGCGGTCGCCGACATGGCGGCCGTGCTGCGCGAGCACCGGCTGCATTCCGTCTGCGAGGAGGCGATGTGCCCGAACATCGGCGAATGCTTCGCGCAGCGCACCGCGACCTTCATGATCATGGGCGGGCTGTGCACGCGGCGCTGCCCGTTCTGCGATGTCGCGCACGGCCGTCCCGAGCCGCTCGATCCCGACGAGCCCGCGCGGCTGGCCGACGCGGCCGCGGCGCTCGGGCTGCGCTACGTCGTGATCACGTCGGTGGACCGTGACGACCTGCGCGACGGCGGCGCCGCGCATTTCGCCGCATGCATCGCGGCGGTGCGCGCGAGCGTGCCGGGCATCGGCGTCGAGGTGCTGATGCCGGATTTCCGGGGCCGCGTCGCGCGTGCGCTCGATGCGTTGTCGCCGGCATGGCCGGACGTGTTCAACCACAACATCGAGACGGTGCCGTCGCTGTATCGCGCGGCGCGCCCGGGCGCCGACTATCGCGGCTCGCTCGAACTGCTCGCGCAGGCGAAGCGCGCGCGGCCGTCGCTGGCGACGAAATCGGGGTTGATGCTCGGGCTCGGCGAATGCGACGACGAGGTGCGCGACACATTGCGCGACCTGCGCGCGCACGACGTCGACGTGGTGACGCTCGGCCAGTATCTCGCGCCGTCCGCGCATCATCTGCCGGTGCGCCGTTACGTGAGCCCGGACGCATTCGCCGCGTGGCGCGCCGAGGCGTTGACGCTCGGTTTCAGGGAAGTGGTGGCCGGCCCGCTCGTGCGGTCGTCGTATCACGCGGCCGACGTGCTGGAGGACGCGTAGCGGGCCGCGCGTCAGGCGTGGGCGGCGACGTGCGCGCGGCTCACGCGGCGCAGGTAGAACGCGAGTCCGGCGCCCGCGAGCATCAGGCTGATCGTGTTCGCGAACCAGAAGCCGCGTGCGCCGGTCAGCCACGCGGGCGCGATGCCGCCGACGTCGAAGCCGAGCACGTAGCCGCCGCTGAGGCCGACGCCCCACAGCGCGACCGCGTAGATCACGGTCGGCACGACCGCGACCTTGTACGCGCGCAGCACGAACGCCGACGTGACCTGCAGCGCATCGAAGCAGTGGTAGCACGCGACGATCGCGACCAGCGGCATCGCAGCTGCCGCGACGGCCGGGTTCGGCGTGTAGCCGCTGATGATCAGCGGGCGCAGCGCAAAGATGAGCACGGCATAGGTGGCCGCGATCCCGCACGCGAAGATCACGCTGTGCCGGCCGAGCAGCCGCGCTTCTTCGGGGCGCCCGGCGCCGAGCGCGCGCGCGACGAGCGTCGACGCGGCTACGCCGATCGACAGCGGCGTCATGTACAGCACCGCGCCGATGTTGCCGGCGATCTGGTGGCCGGCGAGCGTCGTCGTGCCGAACTGCGCGATGAACAGCGCCATACAGGTGTACGACGTGACTTCGATCAGGTACGACAGGCCCATCGGCACGCCGAGTTTCAGGATCGCCTTCTGGCGTTCCCAGACCGGCCAGCAAAAGCGCGAGAAGATCGCGAGCGGCGCGAACACGTCGAGCTTCGCGAGCAGCGTGTAGCCGATCAGCGCGAGCGCCCAGTTGATCAGCGTGCTCGCGAGCCCGCAGCCCGGGCCGCCGAGCGCCGGCACGCCGAAGCCGCCGAAGATGAACCACACGTTGAGCGGAAACTTGAGCAGCAGCGCGCCGATCTGCAGGATCATCGCGAGACGCGGCTTGCCGGCGGCGTTGGTCAGTGCGTTGTAGATGCGAAAGACGAGGCTGGCGGGCAGCCCGTACGACAGGATGCGCAGGTAGTCGACGGTGCGATCGTGCAGCGCGGCGGGCGCGTGTGCGACGCGCAGCAACGGCTCCGGGAAATGCAGCAGCAGGAAGCCGGGCACCGCGAGCAGCAGCGCGAGCCACAGCGCCTGGCGCACTTCCTCGCCGATCTCGGCGTAGCGCCGCGCGCCGTACAGCTGCCCGGTGATCGGCTGCAGCGCGGACAGGATGCCCGTCAGGCCGATATAGATCGACACGTAGATCGACGAGCCGAGCCCGAGCGCGGCAAGATCGACGGCCGAGTAGCGGCCGACCATCGCGGTGTCGATCACGCCGAACGCGATGATCGCGAGCTGGCCGACGAGCACCGGCCACGCGAGACCGACGATCCGGCGGATGTCGCCGAGCATCGTCAATCGGCTGCCTGGCGGCGCGGCGGACGCCGCTTGACGGGCGTCTTCGGCCGCTCGATGCGCTCGTACAGACGGAAGCGTTCGTCGCGGTCCGCGGCGCGGCGGCCTTCCCACACGAGACGCCACACGTATTGCGACATCGCGCTCGGCTCGCCGAAGTCCGCGCGGTCCTGACGCAGGATCACGTCGCAGTCGCCGGAGAAATCGAAGTGCATGTTGCCGAAATACGCGAAGGTCGCGATCTGCGCATCGCCGAGCCGCACCGGCGAGATGCACTCGTAGTCGGACGGCAGGTGCGTGGCGATCTGCTGCGCGACATCGCGATAGGTCCGGCCATAGTTGACGATCGGCAGCCACAGCGTCATCAGCAGCACCCACATCAGCGTGGTGCCCGCGCCCGACAGCACCACGCTGCGCCACAGCACCTTCGGCTGCCGCGAGATGCGCCAGCGCACGAGCACGCACCAGCACACGGTGACGATCACCGCGCAGATGAACGACAGGATCTTGAAATGCGGCTCGTAGCCGGGCACGAGGCGCGCGAGGTTGCGCGCGAGCGGGTGCGGGAAACCGGTGAGCGACGCGAGCCAGACGAGCCACACGAAGGTGCCGAGGATCGTGAAGCTCAGCACCGCGAACCAGTCGATCGCGTTGATCGCGCCGCGCTTGAGGGTCGGCAGCGCGAACGTGGCGAGCACCGCGAGCGGCGCCATCAGCAGCATGTACATACGGTTCGACTGCTGGCTCTGCAGGATCACGAGCGCGACGAGCGGCACGGCGACCGACAGCGGAATCGCGATGTGCGCGCGGCGGCGCATGCCGGCCCAGCTCCACCATGCCCAGATCGCGAGCGGCCACGCGGGCCACGTGAACAGCGGCAGGTTCTTCGCCGCGTACCCGAGCACGGCGGTCGGCGGGCCCGAAAAGCGCATCAGGCTGCCGTGGATCCACTGGTTGAAGAACCATGCGGCATCGTCCGGCGCCGCGACGAACGCGGCGATCGGCCACAGCGCAAAAATTGCGACCGCGAGCGGCACGCCGACCAGCGGCAGGCGCAGGTTGCGCATCTCGGGCGTGACGAGCCACAGCGCGGCCGTGCCGGCGAGCAGCGCGACGACGAGCACGGGGTTGCCGGACAGCGCGACGAGGCCGATCGCGACGCCCCACCACAGCGCACCCTGCATCGGCTTGTCGATGCCGCGCACGATCCCGTAGACGAGCATCGCGATCCACGCGAACTGCGCGAGCTGCGGGGTCGTTTCGTGCCCGCGTTCCGCGAGGCCGAAGCATGCGACGAGGACCAGCAGCGCGCCGTCGGCGAGCGTGCGGCCGTAGTCGCGCGGCTCGGGTTCGCCGCCGAATGCGTACTTGAACGGCTGGACTTCGGCGCGCCGGCCGAGCAGGTAGGCGGCATACCAGACGAACGCGCACGCGACGCAGAACAGCACGCCGGTATCGACGCGCGATGCGTTGCTCGCATCGACCCACGGGTCGAGGCCGCGGATCGACAGCGCGCCGAGCCAGTAGCCGAGCGGCCCGTCGGTCGTGATGAACTTGCCGACGAGATTCGGCAGCAGCCAGTCGTGCCAGCCGCCCTTGGCCATCGTCCACATTACGCCGAAGCCCGCGGCGTCCTCGTTCTTCCACGGGTCACGGCCGAACAGGCCGAACGCCGCGTAGACGAAGCAGAGCGTGAGCAGCAGCCAGCGCGGCAGCGCGCGCGTGGCGGAGGCGGTGAGACGGACGACAGGCTTCATGCAGATGAGCGATTTGTTATTGGCGGGCGACCGGCGCGGTCGCGCGTGCCCGAGCCGGTTTCGAGCATCCGGCATTGTAGACGCGCCGGCAGTTGCGCGTCAGGTCGATGCCCGGGCGCCGGCCGGCTTGCGAGCGAGCAGAGACGAAAAAGGGCAGCCTGGGCTGCCCTTTTGTGCGACACCGGTGCGTTGCAACCACCGGATGCGAAGCGAAGCTTACTTCGCCTTGCCGCTGGCGCGTACGCCGAACTTGTTCTTGAACTTCTCGACACGGCCTGCCGTGTCCATGATCTTTTGCTGACCCGTGTAGAACGAGTGCGATTCCGACGACACTTCGATCTTGGCGAGCGGGTAGGTCTTGCCGTCGAGTTCGATGTTTTCGCGCGTCTGGATCGTCGAGCGCGTGATGAACTTGAAGCCGTTCGACATGTCTTGGAAGACGACTTCGCGGTAATTCGGGTGGATGCCTTCTTTCATGGTCTTTCCTTGGTGTTAGCGGTAGCCAACCCGCCGCTTGCCGTGCCGGACCGCGCGAATCGCGCATACCAGACGACGCCAAGCCCGGCGCGAGCCACTTGCCTAAGGTCGAAAAACGGCGATTATGCCAGAAAATCAGATGGTTGACGAATAATTTTCACGGCGCGTCGAGCGCGCCGGTGCCCGCCGGATCCTGCCGGTAGTAGCGGGCGAGCAGCCGGTACAGCTCCGGAAATTCGGACTCGAACGCTTTCGGTCGGACGAACAGCGCTTCGCTGCACACCGCGAAGAATTCCGACGGGTGATCGGCCGCATACGGGTCGATCAGCGATTCCCGCTCGAAGCGCGCCCACGCGCGGTCCGGCACCGCGTCGACGCGTGCGCAGAACTGGTCGTACGCATGTTCGAACACGTCGGCCCACGCCTGCGCGTCGAGGTGTGGCGCGTGCCAGCGGCGAAATAGGGGCGGATAGCCGTCGGCCGCGCCGTTGACCATGTCGATCTTGTGCGCGAACTCGTGGATCACGACGTTGTATGCGTCGTGGCCGTCCGTCATCTGCGCGTCTTCCCAGGACAGAATCACGGGGCCGCCTTCCCATGCCTCGCCGCTTGCATCCTGCTCGACTTCGTGGACGACGCCATCCTCGTCCTGCACGGTCTTGCGGATCACGAATTCGCCCGGATACACGACGACGCCGACCCAGCCGTCGTACAGCGACAGGTCGAGATTCAGCACGGGCAGGCAGGCCTGCGCGGCGATCGCGACGATCATCGCGTCGGTCAGCTCGAGCCCGTGCGCGGTCGAAAACGATTTCTTCGCGACGAACAGGCTCGTCAGCTCGCGCAGCCGGCCGAGCGCGTCGGGCGGCAGCGCGTCGAGGAACGGCAGGCGCTCGACCGTTTCCTGCCACAGCGCGTCGGGGATCGGGTGGCTGCGCAGCGCGCGGTCGCGGCGGCGGTCGTCGAACCAGCGGGTCAGTTTCGAGAGCATGGAGGCGGCGGCGGAAATCCAAAGCCTGTCTTTTAACTCAATCGATCTCTTTTTGCCATGCTGCGAAGAGGCCGCCGACCAGCGCGACCCCCGCCAGGAAGTAGAAGCCGTCGAGCGACGCGAGGAACGACGCCTGTTGCGCGACCATCCGCGCGATCGACGCGATCGCCAGGCCGTGCGCCTCGTTCAGTGCGTGGCCGGCCGCCGCATAGCTGCGCGTGAGGGTGTCGACGGTCTGCTGGAACAGCGGGTCGAACACGTTCGCGCGCTCGACCAGCCGCGTCTGGTGCACGGCCACCCGGTGCTGCTCGACGATGATCACCGACGACGTCGCGAATGAGATCGTCAGTTGCCGCACAATGTTTTTCAGCCGGTAGCCGTGGGTGTATTCGTCGATCGCGAAGATCCGGAACGTCAGGTTGGCCACCGGCAGCACGATGAAGAGCAGCAGCAGCCCGCGCAGCAGCAGCGGGACGATCAGCGCGGCTTCGCCGACTTGCGGCGTCATGCGCGTCATCCACAGTGCGGCCACGATGGCGATCGCGAACCCCGGCACGACGAACCATTTCTTGTGCGTGACGAATTTCGCGTAGCGCAGGTACGCGAACAGCGCGGTGGCCGAAATCAGCGACATCGTGCCCACCAGGCGCCCGGCGTTCTCGACCGGATAACCGAGCCCGCCTTCGAGAAAACGCGATGTCAGGTAACTGAAACCCGTCGTCTCGTAGTAATAGAACATGTAGAGCAGCAGCCCGACCTGGAACGTCCGCTCGCGAAACGCGTGCAGCCGCACGAGCGGCGTCGGATGATGCCACTGGTGATACGCGAACCACGCGAGCGCGCCGATTCCCGCGATCGTCAGCAGGATCAGCATCGGCGAGCCGCTGTAGAGCTGGTAATGCACCTGCTGCAGCACGATCTGCAGCGCGCCTTGCGCGAGCGCGAACACCACGTACGGCCAGAAATGACCGGAGCCGCGCGCGTCGTCGGGCGTCCGGCCCGAATCGGGCAGCGTGAGCAGCGCGAGGATCGCGAACGCGATGCCGGCGGGCGCCGTGCACGCGAACAGCGCGCGCCATGTCGAATGCGCGACGAGCAGCCCGCCGACGATCGGCGCGAGCGCGCTGCCGAGCAGGATCATGACGAGGAACGCGCGCGTCGCGGGCGGCCGCTCCTGCGGCTTGAAACTGATCTGGATCAGGATCCGGCACGCGCCCATCATCGGGCCGATGAAATAGCCCTGGAAACCGCGCGCGAACGCGAGTTCCAGCGACGTATCGGCGAGCGCGGCCGCGATCGCGCCGAACGAGAACATCAGCATGCAGCCGGCGACATAGCGGCGATGCCCGAGCCGGTCGACCCACCATTGCTGCTGCAGGATGCCGAGCACGGCCGTGACCGCGTACGCGCTCGACGACCACACGAGTTCGTCGGGCGACGCGTTGATGCCGCCCGCGATATAGCTTGCGAAGAACGAGAAGATCGCGTTGTCGAAGTAGTCGATGCCGGTGACGAGCGCGAGCGCCCACGGGAACAGGTCCGCACGCAGGTTCGCGCGGCTCCACAGCGGCGATCGGCCGGATGCCGCGTTCATTCGCGATCCTTGCGCGTGCGTCGCGTGCCGGCTTCGGCCTGCCGCTGCGCGATCAGCGCATCGGGATTTTCGCCGGCGAGGCGCCGCTCGACGTACTCGATGTCGTGCTGCAGTTCCTTGCGCAGCGCGACGGCTTCCTTCAGTTCGCGCTGGACGGCCGCGATCCGCCGGTCGAGCGTGCCGATCTGCTCGGCGAGGCCGGTGCGGATGTCGCGCAACGACGCATCCGAATAGCGGCGCCGGCCGTCGCCCGTTTCTTCCAGCGGACGCTTCAGCATTTCGGTGATGCCGTGCAGCGAGAAGCCGAGCGCGCGCAACCGCAGGATGCGCGCGAAGCGCTCGAGGTCGGCTTCGTCGTAGAGGCGGTAGCGGCCTTCGCTGCGCGATGGCGTGACGAGTCCGCGCTCTTCGTAATACTTCAGCGTGCGCGGCGTGACGCCGAGCCGCGACGCGGCGTCGCTCACGGTCAGCAACGGTTTGGGGGCGTCGTTCGGCATCGGCGGGCGGGGGATTCGGTCAGTGCAATGACGCGATTATAGATCAACCTGTACGTTCACGTTCAGGTTGGGACGGAAAAACGGCCGTCGGCATGATGTGCGGGCGGCCGTTCGAATGCGGGCGAGGGCGATCAGCCGCCGCGGCGCATCAGGTCGAAGAACTCGGAGTTGCTCTTCGTCTGGCGGATCTTGTCGAGCAGGAATTCCATTGCCTCGACTTCGTCCATGTCGTGGATGAACTTGCGCAGCACCCAGATCTTCTGAAGGATCTCGGGCTTGATCAGCATTTCCTCGCGACGCGTGCCCGACTTGTTCAGGTTGATCGACGGATACACGCGCTTTTCCGCGAGACGGCGCTCGAGGTGCACTTCCATGTTGCCGGTGCCCTTGAACTCTTCGTAGATCACGTCGTCCATGCGGCTGCCGGTTTCGATCAGCGCGGTGCCGATGATCGTCAGCGAACCGCCTTCCTCGATGTTGCGCGCCGCGCCGAAGAAGCGCTTCGGACGTTGCAGCGCGTTTGCGTCGACACCGCCCGTCAGCACCTTGCCCGATGCCGGGATCACGGTGTTGTATGCGCGTGCGAGACGCGTGATCGAGTCGAGCAGGATCACGACGTCGTGCTTCATTTCGACGAGGCGCTTGGCCTTCTCGATCACCATTTCGGCGACCTGGACGTGACGCGTGGCCGGTTCGTCGAACGTCGATGCGATCACTTCGCCGGCGACCGAGCGCTGCATTTCGGTCACTTCTTCAGGGCGCTCGTCGATCAGCAGCACGAACAGGATCACGTCCGGGTGGTTCTGCTTGATCGCGTGCGCGATGTGCTGGAGCATCACGGTCTTGCCCGACTTCGGCGATGCGACGAGCAGGCCGCGCTGGCCCTTGCCGATCGGCGCGATCATGTCGATGATGCGGCCCGTGACGTTTTCCTCGCCGCGCATTTCGCGTTCGAGCGACAGCGGCTTGTTCGGGTGCAGCGGCGTGAGGTTCTCGAACATGATCTTGTGTTTCGAGGCCTCGGGCGGCTGCCCGTTGACTTTGTCGACCTTCACCAGCGCGAAGTAGCGCTCGCCGTCCTTCGGCGTGCGGACTTCACCTTCGATGGTGTCGCCGGTGTGCAGGTTGAAGCGGCGGATCTGCGACGGGCTGATATAGATGTCGTCGGTGCTCGCGAGGTACGACATTTCCGGCGAGCGCAGGAAGCCGAAGCCGTCCGGCAGCACTTCGAGCGTACCGTCGCCGAAGATCGTCTCTCCCGTCTTGGCGCGCTTTTTAAGAATGGCGAACATCAACTCCTGCTTGCGCAGGCGGTTCGCGTTTTCGATCTCGAGGCCATTGGCCATTTCGATCAGTTCGGAGACGTGCAGAGACTTGAGCTCGGATAAATGCATACGGAGAACCCGCCAGGGAGGAGAAGCGACGAAAGAAATAAGGGAGGAGGGCGAGCGGAAGCGCTCAGAGACTTAAATGCGTCTTGTAGACGTTTTTTAATTCTAGCATAGGCCGATTCGCGCTTGAGCGGCCGATCGGCGGCTTGTCGACGGACGTGTTGCCGGTTGACAACACGTCCGCGGAACTGCCGGTATTACAGGTGGCTGTCCAGGAATGCGGTGAGCTGCGACTTCGACAGCGCGCCGACCTTCTGCGCGGCGGCCGCGCCGTTCTTGAACAGGATCAGCGTCGGGATGCCGCGCACGCCGAACTTCGCGGGCGTCGCCTGGTTGTCGTCGACGTTGATCTTCGCGATCTGCAGCTTGTCGCCGTAGTCCTTCGCGACTTCGTCGAGGATCGAGGCGATCATCTTGCACGGGCCGCACCATTCGGCCCAGAAATCGACGAGCACGGGCTTGTCGGACTTGACGACGTCCTGTTCGAACGATGCGTCGCTGATGTGTTTGATCTGTTCGCTCATTGGGTCAATACCTCTTACGGTTCGGGGACTGCCTGCTTGCGCGTTGCAGCGTACCGGCCGCCATGGGCTGCCGATCGCTGCGGCAGGTCACTCTGCTCCCCGGAAAGGAGGTGCGAAAGCGCTGCATGCCGCGGCTCGCGGGTCGTTCGGGCGTCATATTAGCCTAAATTGCTATCTGCTGCGGGCGGCGATAGTAGCCGCTTCGCGAGTAGGGGTACGACGCGACGTTCGACCGCCGTACCCAGGAGGTGGAGGTCGGCTCGTAAATTACAAGGGGGCGGGCACACGTGCGATTCGCACGGCCGGGCACGCGCCGGTTTGCTCGGCCTTTCGCATTGATGCGAACAAACGGTCGCATTCATCCTGAAGCGGTGATACAATTCGCCGTGACGGGCCTCCTCGCATGGTGGGGCGGTGAACCTGGTCAGGTCGGGAACGAAGCAGCCACAATCGTTTTCCGCCAGTGCCGAGGGTCGGGCTCGTCACCTTCCTTCTCGCCCCGTTCGCCGGGCGATTTTTATTTCTGCGCCACACTCCGTTTTTACCTGCGCTTTGGCCGTCTTCCGCACCGTTTCGCGTGTCGGCGCGACGCAGCGTTACTGATACAATTTCCCGATGACCTATCAAGTTCTCGCACGCAAGTGGCGTCCGAAGGATTTCGCTTCGCTCGTCGGCCAGGAGCACGTCGTCAGGGCGCTCACGCACGCGCTCGACGGCGGGCGTCTCCATCACGCCTATCTGTTTACCGGAACCCGCGGTGTCGGCAAGACGACGCTGTCGCGGATCTTCGCGAAGGCACTCAACTGTGAAACCGGCGTCACGTCGCAGCCGTGCGGCGTGTGCCGTGCCTGTCGCGAAATCGACGAAGGCCGTTTCGTCGATTACGTCGAGATGGATGCTGCGAGCAATCGCGGCGTCGACGAGATGGCCGCGCTGCTTGAGCGCGCGGTGTACGCGCCCGTCGATGCGCGCTTCAAGGTCTACATGATCGACGAAGTGCACATGCTGACGAATCACGCGTTCAACGCGATGCTGAAGACGCTCGAAGAGCCGCCGCCGCACGTCAAGTTCATCCTCGCGACGACCGATCCGCAGAAAATTCCCGTCACCGTGCTGTCGCGCTGCCTGCAGTTCAACCTGAAGCAGATGCCGGCCGGGCACATCGTGTCGCATCTCGAGCGGATCCTCGGCGAAGAGCAGATCACGTTCGAGCCGCAGGCGCTGCGCCTGCTCGCGCGCGCGGCGCAAGGCAGCATGCGCGATGCGCTGTCCCTCACCGACCAGGCGATCGCCTATTCGGCGAACGAGGTAACCGAGTCGGCCGTGTCGGGCATGCTTGGCGCGCTCGACCAGACGTACATGGTGCGCCTGCTCGATGCGCTCGCGGCCGGCAACGGCCCGGAAATCCTCGCGATTGCCGACGAGATGTCGCTGCGCAGCCTGTCGTTCTCGACCGCGCTGCAGGATCTCGCGAGCCTGCTGCATCGGATTGCGTGGGCGCAGTTCGCGCCGGGTTCGGTGCTCGACGAATGGCCGGAAGCCTCCGATCTGCGTCGCTTCGCGGAGACGCTGAGCGCCGAGCAGGTTCAGCTGTTCTATCAGATCGCGACGGTCGGGCGCGCGGAGCTCGGCCTGGCGCCTGACGAGTACGCCGGTTTCACGATGACGCTGCTGCGGATGCTCGCGTTCGAGCCGGCCGTTGCCGCCGGCAGTGCGCCTGGCGGCCAGCCGTCCGCGCCGCGAGCCGTGCCGGGACCGCGCGCGGCTGCGGCCGCGGCCTCAACTGCTGCGGCGAAGCCGGTATCGGCTGCACCTGCCGAGGCAGTGCGTCCGCAGGCTGCCGTGCCGACTGCGCCCGTTGCGCGTCCGGCGCCGGTGCAATCCGGCGAAGAGGCCGGCCGGCCGGCCGTGAAGGCGGCTGCCGTCCAGGCGTCCGCACCGGCTCCGGCCGATGTGCAAGTGATCGAGGCGCCGGAGCCGGAAAAGGATATGGCGTCGCAGGCGGCGACGGCGGACGATACGCCGCCGCCCGCCCGCAAGGAACCCGAGCAGCCTGCCGCTGCCGTAGCCGCTGCTGCCACGCCTGTTGCGCTGCGAAACGACGAACCGGCTGCGCCGGCCGATCCGGTGCCGCGCGCTGCGTCGCCCGAGCCCGTCGCGCGTTCGGCGGCGCGTTCAGGCGGTGCGGCCGCCGCGCTCGACGTGCTGCGCAATGCCGGGATGCGCGTGTCGTCCGACCGCGCTCGGGCAGGTGCTGCGCCGAAACCGGCGGCCCAGCCGGCCGCCGAGAAACCGGCCGCAGCGCGTCCTGCCGTGTCGGTGCCGACTCCACGTGCTGCCGCCCGTGCGCCGCATGCGGCTGATTCGCGTCAGGCTTCGCCGCCGTGGGAGGACATCCCGCCGGACGACTACGTCCCGCTCAGCGCCGACGAAATGTTCGGCGGTCCGCCCGATGACGGTTTCGTACCCGTGTTCGACAGCGGCCCCGACGACGTGCGCGTGATGCCGAAGGCGGCGGAAACCCGTCCGTCAGCACCGGTCGACACGCGGCCGTTGCCGCCCGCGATCGCGCTCGATCCGATCGGCTTCGACGGCGAATGGCCGGCGCTCGCCGCACAGTTGCCGCTCAAGGGCGTCGCTTACCAGCTCGCGTTCAACAGCGAACTGACGGCTGTGGATGCAACGACGTTGAAACTTTCCGTGCCGGTGCCGCAATATGCGGACGCCGCGCAGGTTGCAAAGCTGAAGGCTGCGCTGGCCGATGCGCTCGGCAAGCCGGTCGAGGTGGCGGTCGAGGTCGGGCCCGCACGCCGGACGGCGGCCGCGCTCGACGCAGCCGCGCGCGCGGCACGCCAGCGCGAGGCGGAGCAGGAGATTCACGGCGATCCGTTCGTCCAGCAGCTCGTACGCGACTTCGGTGCGCGTATCGTCGAAGGCTCGGTGCGTCCGCTCGCCGATTCGGCGCCGGACGGCCAGCCGCCGACGCTGCATTGAACTGAGCGCACAGCGACAGGCACAATCACGCCCGCACACATTGGCCGGCACGCGCCGCGTGCCGGTTTTCACACGATCAAGAAGGAGTATTCCCATGTTGAAAGGCAACCTCGCCGGACTGATGAAGCAAGCGCAGCAAATGCAGGAAAACATGAAGAAGATGCAGGAGCAGCTTGCGCTGATCGAAGTCGAAGGGCAGTCGGGGGCGGGTCTCGTCAAGGTGACGATGACGTGCCGCAACGAAGTGCGTCGCGTGGCGATCGACCCGAGCCTGCTCGCGGACGACAAGGACATGCTCGAGGATCTCGTCGCGGCAGCGGTCAACGATGCCGTGCGCAAGGCCGAAGCGACGTCGCAGGAAAAGATGAGCGGCATGACGTCGGGCCTGCCGCTGCCCCCGGGCTTCAAGCTGCCGTTCTGAACGCGGCGTCCTTGCCACTTTTTGCCGCCGTATGAAACAGCCGTCCGCCCTGTCCGCTCTCGTCGAAGCATTGCGCGTGCTGCCCGGCGTCGGGCCGAAATCCGCGCAGCGCATGGCGGTCCACCTGATGCAGCACGATCGGGAGGGCGCGGAGCGGCTCGGCCGGTCGCTGCTGTTCGCGACCGAGCACCTGCAGCACTGCGAGAAGTGCAATACGTTCACCGAAGCGCAGATCTGCGAGGTCTGCAGCGACGAGGAGCGTGATCCGACGCTGCTGTGCGTCGTCGAGACGCCTGCCGACCAGATCATGCTCGAGCAGACGATGACGTACCGCGGGCTGTATTTCGTGCTGATGGGGCGACTGAGCCCGCTCGACGGGATCGGTCCGAAGGAAATCCATTTCGACCGCCTCGTGCGGCGCGCGTCCGACGGCATCGTCAAGGAAGTCGTGCTCGCGACCAACTTCACGAACGAAGGCGAAGCCACCGCGCACTACCTCGGCCAGACGCTGAAGGCGCGCGGGCTCGCGGTCACGCGCCTCGCGCGCGGCGTGCCGGTGGGCGGCGAGCTCGAATACGTCGACGCGGGCACCATCGCCCGCGCGATGCTCGACCGCCGCACGATGTAAGCCGGGCGCCGCCTGCGGGCGGCGCCGTTCCTCATGCCAGGGAGACACATGAGCACCAGCCAGGGCCCGCTCGCGGGCGTCAAAGTGCTCGAATTCGGAACGCTGATCGCGGGGCCGTTCGCGTCGCGGCTGTTCGCCGAATTCGGCGCGGAAGTGATCAAGATCGAGGATCCGAACGGCGGCGACCCGCTGCGCAAGTGGCGCAAGCTCCATCCGGAGCAGGGCGGCACGTCGCTATGGTGGTCCGTCCAGGCGCGCAACAAGAAATCGGTCACGCTCAACCTGAAATCCGATGCCGGCAAGGCGATCGCGCGGCAACTCGCGAGCGAAGCCGACATCGTGATCGAGAACTTCCGTCCGGGCCTGCTCGAAAAGCTCGGGCTCGGCTACGACGTGCTGTCGGCCGACAACCCGGGCCTCGTGATGGTGCGCCTGTCCGGCTACGGGCAGACCGGCCCGTACCGCGACCGCCCCGGCTTCGGCGCGATCGCCGAATCGATGGGCGGCCTGCGCCACATCACCGGTTATCCCGATCTGCCGCCGCCGCGCATCGGCATCTCGATCGGCGATTCGATCGCCGCGCTGCACGGCGTGATCGGCGCGCTGATGGCGCTTCATCACCGCAAGGTCAATGGCGGTGCGGGGCAGGTGGTCGACGTTGCACTGTACGAAGCCGTCTTCAACATGATGGAAAGCGTCGTGCCCGAATACGGCGTGTACGGGATGGTGCGCGAGCGCACCGGCGCGTCGCTGCCGGGCATCGTGCCGTCGAATACGTACGCATGCCGCGACGGCAGCATCGTGATCGGCGGCAACAGCGACCCGATCTTCAAGCGGTTGATGAGGGCGATCGAGCGCGACGACCTCGCCGACGATCCCGCACTCGCGCAGAACGACGGGCGCGTGCCGCGCACGCAGGAGATCGACGACGCGATTGCCGCGTGGCTCGCGCCGCGCACGATCGACGATGCGCTCGTCGTGCTCAACGCGGCCGACGTGCCGGCCGGGCGTATCTACAGCGCCGCCGACATGTTCACCGACCCGCAGTTCGTCGCACGGCAGATGATCCAGCGTTTCAAGCTGGCCGACGGCACCGACATTCCACTGCCGAACATCACGCCGAAGCTGTCGGACACGCCGGGCGAAACGCGCTGGCTCGGGCCCGAGCTCGGCGAGCATACGGACGAGGTGCTGCGCGGCCTCGGCTACGACGCGCAGGCGATTGCCGCACTGCGCGAGGCAGGCGCGATCTGAGCGCGGAACGCCGCCGCGCAATGCGGCGGCGCATCGTGCGCGCATGCGCGCACCTGCCCCTCCGCGGCCGCCGGACTGTCGCTCTCGCGCCATCTTTCCTCGGTTACAATCGCCGGATGCGAATCCTACTCAGCAACGACGACGGCTATCTTGCCCCCGGTCTCGCCGCGCTCAGCGAAGCGCTGCAGCCGCTGGCCGAACTCACGGTGATCGCGCCCGAGCAGAACTGCAGCGGCGCGTCGAATTCCCTGACGCTGTCGCGGCCGCTGTCGGTGCAGCGCGCGGCGGGTACGGGTTTCTTCTACGTGAACGGTACGCCGACAGATTCGGTGCACGTTGCGTTGACCGGGATGACCGACGCGAAGCCGGACCTCGTCGTGTCGGGGATCAACAACGGCCAGAACATGGGCGAAGACACGCTCTATTCGGGGACAGTTGCAGCCGCCACCGAAGGCATCATGTTCGGCGTTCCGGCCATTGCGTTCTCGCTGGCCGACAAGGGTTGGGCCCACCTGGCGGACGCCGCGCGCGTCGCCGCGGAAATCGTCGAGCACTACCTCGCGCATCCGCTGCCGGGCCACCCGCTGCTGAACGTCAATATCCCGAACCTGCCGTACGACGCGCTGAAGGGCTGGCAGGTCACGCGCCTCGGCAAGCGCCATCCGTCGCAGCCGGTGATCCGCCAGACCGACCCGCGCGGCGAGCCGGTCTACTGGATCGGCGCGGCAGGCGCAGCGCTGGACGCGAGCGAGGGCACCGATTTCCACGCCGTCGCAAACGGTTTCGTGTCGATCACGCCGCTGCAGCTCGATCTCACGCATACACAGATGTTGCTTGCGACGCGCGAATGGGCGCGCGCCGGAGGGCGGGTTTCATGAGCGGCGAGCGCGCGAAGCGGTTCCCGCTCGCGCTCGAAGATCTCAAGCGAGCGCCACGCAAGTCGGAAGGTCGGGCCGGCGAACGCCATGCGGCGGTCGCGGCGCCGAAGGCGGCCGACAAGCCCGCGGCCGTGCTGAAACCGGTTGCGGTGAAGCCGGCTGCGCTGCGGACGGCACTGCCCGGTTCCGCCGCCGCGAAGCCTGTGACCGCGCCGAAGCCGACCGCGCTGAAGCCTGCGCTGCCGAAGCCGGCTGCGCCGAGCGTCGCGCCGGCCGGCGCGTTCGCGCTCACGTCGGAACGCGTGCGCGAGCGGATGGTCGAACGGCTGCGTGCGAACGGCGTGACCGATGCGCGCGTGCTGGAAGCGATGGCCGCGGTGCCGCGCCACATGTTCGTGGATCCGGGGCTCGCGACGCAGGCCTACGAGGATTCCGCGTTGCCGATCGGTCACCAGCAGACAATTTCCAAGCCGTCGGTCGTCGCGCGCATGATCGAGCTCGCGATGGCCGGCCGCACACTCGAGCGCGTCCTCGAGATCGGCACGGGCTGCGGCTATCAGGCCGCCGTGCTGAGCCACGTGGCACGCGACGTGTATTCGATTGAACGCATCAAGCCGCTCTACGAGCGCGCAAAGCTGAACCTGCGGCCGCTGCGCGTGCCGAACATCCGTCTGCACTACGGCGACGGGCGTGTCGGCCTGCCGTCCGCGGCCCCGTTCGACGCGATCGTGATCGCGGCGGCGGGGCTCGACGTGCCGCAGGCGCTGCTCGAGCAGCTCGCGATCGGCGGGCGGCTCGTCGCGCCGGTCGGCGCGCAGAGCGGGCAGCACCAGGTGCTCACGCTCGTCGAGCGCGTCGCGCACGCGCAATGGCGAGAGTCCCGGCTTGATCGCGTTTTCTTTGTCCCTTTAAAATCCGGAGTGATTTGAAACCGATGAGTATGTTGCGCGCGATGCAAAACAACCGATCCAGGGAACCGCTCACGCTCGCCCAGCGCGCGATCTGTGTGGCTGCGTTCTCCACGTTACTGGCCGCGTGTGCGACGCGGCTCGACAACGCGCCCGTCGTCGACCGCTCCGGGTCGCTCGGCACGAGCGCCTCCGCGCAGCCCGCGGTACCGCTCGGCCCGCCGCCGCCTGGTTTCTACCGCGTGAAGCCGGGCGACACGCTGTACCGGATTGCGCTCGAGAACGGGCAGAATTATCGCGACATCGCCACCTGGAACAACCTGGCGAACCCGAACCAGATCGAAGTCGACCAGTTGCTGCGCGTCGCGCCGCCGGGCGGCGCCGCGGTTGCGGGTATGCCGGCCACTGCGCCGATCGCGGGCGCAGCCGTCGCGACCGCGCCGCTGAGCAGCGGCCCTGCGACGCCGGCTGCCGGCACGTCGTCCACGCTCGCGACGCCGCCGGCTGCGGCGACCGGGTCGAGCGACACGGCGGCGGCCCCGAGCGGCCCCGTGACGTTCGCGTGGCCCGCGCGCGGCCCCGTGCTGAACGGGTTCGACGATGCGAAGAACAAGGGTGTCAACATCGGCGGCTCGGCCGGCGAGGCCGTGAAGGCGGCAGCCGATGGCCGCGTTGTCTACTCGGGCAACGGCCTGCGTGGCTACGGCAACCTCATTATCATCAAACACGATGCAACTTACCTCACGGCGTATGCACACAATCGCGCTTTGATGGTAAAAGAGGGGGACGCGGTAACGAAGGGGCAGAAGATCGCCGAGATGGGTAACAGCGATTCCGACCGCGTGATGCTGCATTTCGAGGTACGCCGGCAGGGTAAGCCTGTCGATCCGCTGAAGTATTTGCCGCCTCAATAACCGAGACGACCATGCCGAAATCGAAGCGCCACGAGCCGCAAGCCGAGTCTGAGAAGATCAGTCGTGCCACGCAAGCATCGGTGGGGCGAGCTGGCGCTTCGACGGACGACGAAGACGACGTCGCGGAAAACGAACGTGATCTCGAGGCGCGCGACGCCGAGGCGGACGGTGGCGACGACGAACGCGAAAGCCGTCCGGAAGCATCGCCCGATGTCGACGATTTCCGCACGCTGCTGCAGGCCGAACTCACGGCCGACACGATCCAGCATTACCTGAACCGCATCAGCGTGAAGCCGCTGCTGACCGTCGAGGAAGAGCAGCGCTATTCCCGTCTCGCGAAGGCCGGCGAATTCGAGGCGCGGCAGGTGATGATCGAACGCAACCTGCGTCTCGTCGTCAGCATCGCGAAGGGGTATCTGAACCGCGGCGTGCCGCTGCTCGACCTGATCGAGGAAGGCAACCTCGGCCTGATGCACGCGATCGAGAAGTTCGACCCGACGCGCGGCTTCCGTTTCTCGACCTATGCGACGTGGTGGATCCGCCAGAGCATCGAGCGGGCCATCATGAACCAGGCCCGCACGGTGCGCCTGCCGGTGCACGTGATCCGCGAGCTGAACCAGGTGCTGCGTGCGAAGCGCCACCTCGAAAAGAATTCGATGTCGACGGGCGAGGCGGCCGAGCGCCGCGAAGCCAGTATCGACGACATCGCCTATCTCACCGGCAAGACCGCCGAGGAAGTCACCGACATCCTCGCGCTCAACGAGCACACGGCGTCGCTCGACGCGCCGCTCGACCTCGATCCCGCAAGCAGCCTGCTCGACCTGTTGCCCGACGACCAGAGCCAGTCGCCCGACGCCGAAGTGCAGCACCGCGAGCTCGAGACGCTCACGCGGGCGTGGCTGTCGCGACTGTCCGACAAGCATCGGCACGTGATCGAGCGCCGCTTCGGCCTGAACCACATCGAACCGGCGACGCTCGAGGAGCTGGCCGACGAGATGGGGCTCACGCGCGAGCGCGTGCGGCAGATCCAGCAGGAAGCGCTGGTGCGCCTCAAGCGGTTCTTTGCCTCCAATGGCGTGCGCAAGGACGCCGTTCTGTAACTGATGACTCCGATTCTTGTTTTTGACATCGAGACGATTCCCGATGTCGACGGCATTCGCCGTCTGGAAGCGCTGCCCGCGACGCTCGACGATGCCGCGGTGGCCGAACATGCCTTCGCCGCCCGCCGCGAGAAGACCGGCAGCGATTTCCTGCCGCACCACCTGCAGCGCATCGCGGCGATCTCGTGCGTGTTTCGCGACAACAACGGTTTTCGCGTCCGTTCGCTCGGCACGCCGCAGGACAACGAAGCAGCGCTGATCCAGTCGTTCTACCGCGTGATCGAGAAATACACGCCGCAGCTCGTATCGTGGAACGGCGGCGGCTTCGACCTGCCGGTGCTGCATTACCGTGCGCTCTTGCACGGCATCCCCGCGACCCGCTACTGGGATCTCGGCGAGGACGACCGTGAATTCAAGTGGAACAACTACATCTCGCGCTATCACTCGCGGCATACCGATCTGATGGACGTGCTCGCGATGTATCAGGCGCGCGCGAATGCGCCGCTCGACGCGCTCGCGAAGCTGTGCGGCTTTCCGGGCAAGCTCGGGATGGACGGCAGTCAGGTGTGGCCGGCATTCCAGGACGGTCGGATCGACGAAATTCGCAATTATTGCGAGACCGACGTCGTCAACACGTACCTGCTGTATTGCCGGTTCCAGTTGATGCGCGGCGGCCTGACGCAGAGCGAGTATGCGGACGAGATTTTGCTCGTCAAGAACGCACTCGCTCAGGAGCCCGCATCGCACTGGGCCGAATATCTGGCCGGCTTCGACGCGTAACGCGGGCGTGCCGCGCCGCGATCTGTCCGATCACGCGAGTTCGAGCAGCACCGGCTGGTGATCCGACGCGCGTACGTCGCCGTCGATCTCGCAGCGCGTGACGCGCGGCAGCAGCGTGTCGGTCACGAATACGAAGTCGCACGCGAGCGGCCCCTCCGACCATTGCA
Source organism: Burkholderia stabilis (assembly GCF_001742165.1). Lineage (NCBI taxonomy): Bacteria > Pseudomonadati > Pseudomonadota > Betaproteobacteria > Burkholderiales > Burkholderiaceae > Burkholderia > Burkholderia stabilis. The sequence continues at coordinate 602,456 of NZ_CP016442.1, forward strand.
CCGTATCGTAGACGCCGGCCGTCGGCGGTGGCGTGCGACCGGGGTGCCGCGCGATCCACGCGTCGACGAAGCCCGGCGCACCGGTGATCGGCTCGAGAAAGCGACGGTATGCATCGCTGCCGAACGCGCTGTTGAAATCACCGCAGACGATCGCATCGCGCGGCTGGCCGGTCGCACTGAACGGCCCGTCGGTCGTTTCGGCGGGGGCGGGCCATTGCGCGTGTGCGCAAGCCTCGCGATGCCGGTCGCGCAGCGCGTCGACCTGCGCAAGCCGCTGGCGCGGGGAATAGTATTCGAGATGCGTGGTGACCACGCGTAGCGGGCCGAACGGCGCCTGCAGTTCGACGTCGAGCGCGACGCGCGGCATCGACGGCGTGCCGGCGTCGGCCGGCCACGGCAGCAACTGGCGCAGCACACGCCCGACCGGCAGCCGCGTTGCGATCGCGTTGCCGAACTGGCGGCGCGGTGCACCGGGCTCGACGGCCGGCAGGTCGGCGCCGATCGCTTCGATGATCGTATGGCCGGGCAGCAGCGCCGCGAGCTCCGCGAACTGGTCGGGGCCGGGCTGGTCGGGCAGTGCGCCGAAGCCGCGCGTCACCTCCTGCAGGCACAGCACGTCGAAATCGCCGAGCCGGCGGATTGCTGCGACGGTGCGCGAAAGGTCGACGACGCCGTCCGCGTCCCGACCCCATTGAATGTTCCAGTCGATCAGTCGCATGGTCGAACCTCCTGCCGGGCGGATTTCGGGCTTCGAGCCTGTCCGGACCGGCCTTGCGGCGCAGCCGGCGCGAGCTGCCCGCCGGCCGGCGCCGGCGTGATGCCGGGCCGGGCGCGCATCCGTGTCGATTCGGTCCACGCAAAGCGGGCGATGCGGGCCTTCGTCGTCTACAATCTCGCCTTCTTCAACGTTTGTCAGGAAAAGCTGGTGTCCGAAGCCGTCCCTACTTCTGCGCGCAAATCGAAAAATGCGCCCGTCGCGCCCGGGATCGCCCCGGTTCTCGAGATCGAATCGCTCGACATGGAAGCGCGCGGTGTCGGCCGCACGACGACCGAGGACGGTCAGCCGGGCAAGGTCATCTTCGTCGAGGGTGCATTGCCGGGCGAGCGCGTGACCTATTCGAGCTACCGCCGCAAGCCGAGCTACGAGCAGGCGACGGTTGTCGACATTCTGCGCCCGAGCGTGATGCGCACGCAGCCGAAATGCAAGTTCTTCGGTACCTGCGGCGGCTGCTCGATGCAGCATCTCGACATGCGTGCGCAGGTGGCGGTCAAGCAGCGCGTGCTCGAAGACAACCTGTGGCACCTGGCGAAGCTGCGTGCGGAAACGATGTTCGCGCCGATCCACGGCCCGTCGTGGGGCTATCGCTACCGCGCGCGCCTGACCGTGCGCAACGTGGCGAAGAAGGGCGGCGTGCTGGTCGGTTTCCACGAAAAAAAGAGCAGCTACGTCGCCGACATGACGAGCTGCGAAGTGCTGCCGCCGCACGTGTCGGCGATGCTCGTGCCGCTGCGCCGGCTCGTCGAGGGGCTGTCGATCCGCGATCGGATGCCGCAGATCGAGCTCGCAGTCGGATCGGAGGTCACGGCGCTCGTGCTGCGCGTGCTGGAGCCGATCAACACCGATGACGAAGCGTTGCTGCGCGCCTTCGCGGACGAGCACAAGGTGCAGTTCTGGCTGCAGCCGAAGGGGCCGGACACGGTGACGCCGTTCTATCCGCTGGATGTATCGCTCGACTATACGCTGCCGGAATTCGGCATTCGCATGCCGTTCAAGCCGACCGATTTCACGCAGGTCAACCACCAGATCAACCGCGTACTGGTGGGCCGCGCGCTGCGCCTGCTCGCGCCGTCGCGCGACGATCGTGTGCTCGACCTGTTCTGCGGGATCGGCAACTTCACGCTGCCGCTCGCGCGGCTGTCGCGCGAGGTGATGGGCATCGAAGGCAGTGAAACGCTGACGACGCGCGCACTGGCGAACGCGCGTGAGAACGGAGTCGACGGTCACACGACGTTCGCGTGCCGGAACCTCTTTGAAGTGACGGGCGACGACATCCGTGCGCTCGGCGCATTCGACAAGTTCCTGATCGATCCGCCGCGCGAAGGCGCGCTCGCGGTGTCGAAGGCGCTGGCCGAGATCGCGCAGAGCGGCGAAGGCCCGCTGCCGAAGCGGATCGTCTACGTGTCGTGCAACCCGTCGACGCTGGCGCGCGATGCGGGCCTGCTCGTGCACGAGGCCGGTTACCGGCTGAAGGGCGCCGGTGTCGTGAACATGTTCCCGAATACGTCGCACGTCGAATCGATCGCGCTGTTCGAGCGCGACTGAGCCGGGCGGCGGACGTAAAAAAACCGGCCCGAGGGCCGGTTTTTTCATCGTGCGTGGCGAGCGTCAGTTGCGGTTGCCGCCGAAGATGCCGAGCAGCGCGAGCAGGTTCGTGAACACGTTGTACAGGTCGAGGTAGATCGCGAGCGTTGCCGAGATGTAGTTCGTCTCGCCGCCGTTCACGACGCGCTGGACGTCGAACAGCATGTACGCGGAGAAGATCGCGATCGCGAGTACCGATACGGTCAGCATCAGCGCCGGCAGTTGCAGGAAGATGTTCGCGACCGACGCGAGCAGGATCACGATCACGCCCATGAACAGCCACTTGCCGAGCCCCGAGAAATCACGCTTGCTGACGGTGGCGATCGTCGCCATCGTGGCGAAGATGATGCCGGTGCCGCCGAACGCGAGCATGATCAGCGACGGGCCGTTCGAGAAGCCGAGGATGAAGCTCAGCAGCCGCGACAGCATCAGGCCCATGAAGAACGTGAAGCCGAGCAGCACGAACACGCCGGCCGCGCTGTTTTTCGTCCGCTCGATCGCGAACATGAAGCCGAACGCGATCGCGAAGAACGCGAGCAGGCTCATCATCGGGCTCGTGGCCGCGAACAGCGAGAAGCCCGTCGCGACGCCGACCCAGGCGCCCAGCACGGTGGGGACCATCGACAGCGCGAGCAGCCAGTACGTGTTCCGCAGCACGCGGTTGCGAACCTCGGCGGTGCTGACGGAACCGCCGCGGCCGAAATTGTACGGATAGTCGTTCATGGTTTCTCCTAACATTGAACGCGTAGGCGTTCGGGGCCGGTTCGGCGCGCGCGGTGTGCGGCGCAGCAAACCGGAGCAGCTATGGCTAAGATACGTTCCGCGCCGGGAGGTTTCAATGGCTGCGCGGCGCAAAACATATGGATTCGGAACCTTTCACATGTGTAAGGGTTCAATCGCAATGATACACGGGATCGTGCTACAATAGCGGATTCATTTGAACCTGTAACTTCTTAATTTTTTGGAGTTTTTATGGCAATCGAGCGCACCCTGTCGATCATCAAGCCGGATGCGGTGGCAAAGAACGTGATCGGCCAGATCTACAGCCGTTTCGAAGGCGCCGGCCTGAAGATCGTCGCATCGCGCATGGCACACCTGTCGCGTGCTGACGCAGAGAAGTTCTACGCGGTTCACGCAGCGCGTCCGTTCTTCAAGGACCTCGTCGATTTCATGATCTCGGGCCCGGTGATGATCCAGGTTCTGGAAGGTGAAGGCGCGATCCTGAAGAACCGCGACCTGATGGGCGCAACGGATCCGAAGAAGGCGGAAAAGGGCACGATCCGCGCCGACTTCGCAGACAGCATCGACGCGAACGCCGTTCACGGCTCGGACGCTGCAGAAACGGCAGCGGTCGAAGTCGCGTTCTTCTTCCCGGAAATGAACGTTTACTCGCGTTAAGCCCTGGCTGACAGCAGGTAGGCAGGATTCAGCGTACGCGGCAAGGCAGCACATCATGACGAGCGAAACTTCCGTCAATCTTCTCGACTTCGATGCCGAGGGTCTTGTCGCGTACTGCGGCAGCCTGGGCGAGAAGCCGTTCCGCGCCAAGCAGTTGCAGCGCTGGATCCACCAGTACAACGCCGGCGATTTCGACGGCATGACTGATCTCGCAAAGTCCTTGAGAGAAAAACTCAAGGGCCGCGCGTCGATCGTGATGCCGGAAATCGCCAGCGATCACGTTTCCACCGACGGCACGCGCAAGTGGCTGATCGACGTCGGAAACGGCAATGCGGTCGAAACCGTGTTCATCCCGGAAGAGACGCGCGGCACGCTGTGCGTGTCGTCGCAGGCCGGGTGCGCGGTCAACTGCCGCTTCTGTTCGACGGGCAAGCAGGGCTTTTCCCGCAACCTGTCGACAGCCGAAATCATCGGCCAGCTTCGGATGGCCGAGTTTGCATTGCGAGCGTCGCTGGGCCGCGCGCCCGGCCCGAACGGCAAGGCCGAGCGGGTCGTCACCAACGTGGTGATGATGGGCATGGGCGAGCCGCTCCTGAATTACAGCGCGGTCGTGCCGGCGATGCGCCTGATGCTCGACGATAACGCATACGGCCTGTCGCGCCGCCGCGTCACGCTGTCGACGTCCGGCGTGGTGCCGATGATGGACCGCCTCGGCGCCGAGTTGCCGGTCGCGCTGGCCGTTTCGCTGCACGCGCCGAACGATGCGCTGCGCGACGAGCTGGTGCCGCTCAACAAGAAGTATCCGCTTCGCGAGCTGATGGCTGCGTGCCAGCGCTATCTGAAAGTCGCGCCGCGCGACTTCATTACTTTCGAATACTGCATGCTCGACGGCGTCAACGACACCGAAGCGCATGCGCGCGAACTGCTGGCCGTCACACGCGACGTGCCGTGCAAGTTCAACCTGATCCCGTTCAATCCGTTTCCGGAATCGGGCCTCATCCGCTCGAAGCCGGAGCAGATCAAGCGCTTTGCGCAGGTCCTCATCGATGCGGGCGTCGTCACGACCGTGCGCAAGACGCGCGGCGACGACATCGATGCCGCGTGCGGCCAGCTGGCCGGCGCGGTGAAGGACCGCACGCGCCTCGCGGAACGAACGGGCGCAGCAGGAAAAATCATCGAAGTTCGGGCGGTTTGACGGGGATGCCCGAACCTTTTGGCGGTACAACACGCGAATAGCGATCGGTCGCGGCGCCACGGCGCCGCGCATGGTATGAACAGTTGCGGGTGTCGGCCGGCGGGAGCTGGCGGCGGCCGCCAGTGAAGAAGAATCGACGCGAGGACAAGGATGAGTGAGCCGCAGCCGACTAACGGCGCAGAGACGAATGCCGCAAAGCCGGCGCTGGCGGGACTGGAATCGCTGGCGGCGGTCGGTAGCCGGCTGGCGCAGCTTCGGGAGACGAAGGGCTGGACGGTCGACGACGTGTCGGCGCGGCTCAAGGTCGCACCGCAGAAGCTTCGGGCGCTCGAGGCCGGCGACATCAGTCATTTGCCTGGTGTGACGTTCGCGCTTGGTGTCGTGCGCAGCTACGCGAAGATGCTCGGCGTCGACCCGGAACCGTTCGCGCAGGCGCTGCGCCGCGAGCGCGGGGTGCCGGAGGTCGACCTGTCGATGCCCGCGTCGTCGGGGACTGATCTGCCGCGCGGCCGCGTGTCGATTCCGCTGGGCGGCTCGTCGCGCCACCATCCGTGGCTGTGGGGAACGGGGATCGTCGTCGTCGCGGTGGTCGCTGTCTTGATGTGGCACACTGGCGGCGATTCGTCGAGCCTGCTTGCGCGCTTGAAGGGCGGCGACACCGAGCATGCGTCGGCCGCGAGCGCGCCGGCGGCTGCTTCCTCTTCCGTCGAAGAGGCGGCCGCAAGCGGCGCGTCGGCAGTGGCCGCCAATGAGGTTCCGGCCCCGGCTGCGACGTCCGCGGCAGCGACGCAAGCGATCGCGTCCGCCGTGTCGGTAGTGGCGACACCTGCGGCGCCGGCCGTGACGGCGCCTGCTTCGCAGCCCGTCGTGGCAACGACGGCGGCAAGCGCCGCCGTGCCGGCCCAGCCGGCCAGCGTCGTGGTCGCGGCAGGTCAGTCGATGATCGAACTGAAGGTCAAGCAGGATTGCTGGTTCAGCGTACGCGACAAGAACGGCAAGGAGCTGTTCTCGGCGATGGTGCGGGCCGGCGAGACGAAGCAGGTCGCCGGCGACGGGCCGTTCAAGGTCACGATCGGCAACAAGGCAGGCCTCGACGCAGTCGCGTTCGACGGAAAACCTGTCGATCCGGCAAAATATTCGGCAGCGCGGGGTAATGTGGCGCGGTTCACGTTGCCCTGACGTCAAGCGCCGTGGCGAAGGCCTGTCGTCGATATCGGCAGGCCGTGAGGGCACGGCGCTTTTTCAATACATGCGCCGCGTCGCGGCGCATTCCGCGTAAATGGATCTATCGATGCAATCCGAAGCTCAATCCCCACGCAGCAGTCAGATTTGTTCAACCGAGCCGGTGTTCGGCGGGCATCAGCCGCGTCGCGTGTCGCATGCGGTGGATGTCCGTTGGGGCGGGCAGCTCGTGACGATCGGCGGCGACGCGCCGGTGCGCGTGCAGTCGATGACGAATACCGACACGGCCGACGCGATCGGCACGGCAATCCAGATCAAGGAACTCGCGAACGCGGGCTCCGAGCTGGTGCGCATCACGGTCAACACGCCCGAGGCCGCGGCCGCCGTGCCGGCGGTCCGCGAGCAGCTCGACCGGATGGGCGTGACCGTGCCGCTCGTCGGCGATTTCCACTACAACGGCCACCTGCTGCTGCGCGACTACCCGGGTTGCGCGGAGTCGCTGTCGAAGTACCGGATCAACCCCGGCAACGTCGGTCAGGGCGCGAAGCGCGACACGCAGTTCGCGCAGATGATCGAGATCGCGGCCAAGTACGACAAGCCGGTGCGGATCGGCGTGAACTGGGGCAGCCTCGACCAGGACCTGCTCGCGCGCATGATGGATGAAAACGGCGCGCGCGCGCAGCCGTGGGATGCGCAAAGCGTGATGTACGAGGCGCTGATCCAGTCGGCGATCGGCTCGGCCGAGCGCGCGGTCGAATTGGGCCTCGGCCGCGACCGCATCGTGCTGTCGTGCAAGGTCAGCGGCGTGCAGGACCTGATCGCCGTGTATCGCGAACTCAGCCGCCGCTGCGGCTTTGCGCTGCACCTCGGGCTGACCGAGGCCGGCATGGGTTCGAAGGGCATCGTCGCATCGACGGCTGCGCTCGGCGTGCTGCTGCAGGAAGGGATCGGCGACACGATCCGCATCTCGCTGACGCCGGAGCCGGGCGCGTCGCGCACGGGCGAAGTGATCGTCGGTCAGGAAATCCTGCAGACGATGGGCCTGCGTTCGTTCGCGCCGATGGTGATCGCGTGCCCGGGCTGCGGCCGCACGACGAGCACGCTGTTCCAGGAACTCGCGATGCAGATCCAGACCTACCTGCGCGAGCAGATGCCCGTCTGGCGCAAGGAATACCCGGGCGTCGAGAAGATGAACGTCGCGGTGATGGGCTGCATCGTCAACGGCCCGGGCGAATCGAAGCACGCGAACATCGGCATCAGCCTGCCGGGTTCGGGCGAGAACCCGGCCGCGCCCGTCTTCATCGACGGCGAGAAGGTCAAGACGCTGCGCGGCGAGCGGATCGCCGAGGAATTCCAGCAGATCGTCAGCGACTATGTCGCACGCAATTATGGCCGCGCCGATGCGGCCGTGAACTAATTCGTCAACACACACGATGACTGAACAGAAACGCAAAATCGAGAAGCTCACGGGCGTCAAGGGCATGAACGACATCCTCCCGCAGGATGCCGGCCTGTGGGAGTTCTTCGAAGCCACCGTGAAATCGCTGCTGCGCGCCTACGGTTACCAGAACATCCGCACGCCGATCGTCGAGCACACGCAGCTCTTCACGCGCGGCATCGGCGAAGTCACGGACATCGTCGAGAAGGAGATGTACAGCTTCACCGACGCGCTGAACGGCGAGAACCTGACGATGCGCCCGGAGAACACCGCCGCCGTCGTGCGGGCGTCGATCGAGCACAACATGCTGTACGACGGCCCGAAGCGCCTGTGGTACATCGGCCCGATGTTCCGTCACGAGCGTCCGCAGCGCGGCCGCTACCGCCAGTTCCACCAGGTCGGCGTCGAGGCGCTCGGCTTCGCGGGCCCGGATGCGGATGCCGAGATCATCATGATGTGTCAGCGCCTGTGGGATGACCTCGGCCTGACCGGCATCAAGCTCGAGATCAACTCGCTCGGCCTCGCCGAAGAGCGCGCCGCGCATCGCGTCGAACTGATCAAGTACCTCGAACAGTTCGCCGACGTGCTCGACGAAGACGCGAAGCGCCGCCTGTATACGAACCCGCTGCGCGTGCTCGACACGAAGAATCCCGCGCTGCAGGAGATCGCGCAGAACGCACCGAAGCTGATCGACTTCCTCGGCGACGAATCGCGCGCGCATTTCGAAGGCCTGCAACGCCTGCTGCTCGCGAACAACATTCCGTTCAAGATCAACCCGCGTCTCGTGCGCGGCCTCGACTATTACAACCTGACCGTGTTCGAGTGGGTGACCGACAAGCTTGGCGCGCAGGGCACGGTCGCGGCCGGCGGTCGCTACGATCCGTTGATCGAGCAGCTCGGCGGCAAGCCGACCGCCGCGTGCGGCTGGGCGATGGGCATCGAGCGCATCCTCGAACTGCTGAAGGAAGAGGATCTCGCGCCCGAGCAGGAAGGTGTCGACGTCTACGTCGTGCACCAGGGCGAGACCGCGCGCGAACAGGCGTTCATCGCGGCGGAGCGCCTGCGCGACACGGGTCTCGACGTGATCTTCCACTGCAGCGCCGACGGCGCGACGGCAAGCTTCAAGTCGCAGATGAAGCGGGCCGACGCGAGCGGCGCGGCGTTCGCGGTGATCTTCGGCGAAGAGGAAGTCGCGAACGGCACGGTGGGCGTGAAAGCATTGCGCGGTGCGGGCGAAGACGGGGAAAAGAACGTTCAGCAGACCGTACCGGTCGAAAGCTTGACCGAATTCCTAATCAATGCGATGGTTGCATCCGCCGAAGACGGCGACGACTGATCGCGCTGGCATTCGCTCGACAAGAAAGGCCTGAACAGGAAGGAATCGCTCGCCGATGAGTTATCACGACGAACAAGAATCGATTGAAAGTCTCAAGGCGTGGTGGGCCCGCTGGGGTAACCTCACCACGTGGATCGTGCTCGCGGCGCTCGTCGTCGCAGCCGGTTTCAACGGCTGGAATTACTGGCAGCGCCGTCAGGCTGCCGAGGCATCCGGGCTGTACGAGCAGGTCCAGAAGGCCGCCGCCGCGAACGACAAGACGACGATGGCCCGTGCGGCCGCCGACATGGAAGACAAGTTCGGCAGCACGCCGTATGCGCAGATGACGGCACTCGCGGCCGCGAAGGTGCTGTACGCGTCCGGCGATGCGGCTGGCGCGAAGGCACAGCTGCAATGGGCGGCCGATCACGCCAAGGACGACGAGTACAAGCAGATCGCGAAGCTGCGTCTCGCGTCGTTGCTGCTCGACGAGAAGGCGTACGATGCGGGTCTCGCGCTGCTCTCGGGTACGCCGGTCGATGCATTCAAGGGCCTCGTGGCGGATCGCCGCGGCGATCTGCTTGCCGCGCAAGGCAAGACCGACGATGCGCGCGCCGCTTACAAGCTCGCGCTCGACGGCCTGTCGAAGGACGACCAGTCCGCACGCCAGCTCGTGCAGTTCAAGCTGGACGCGCTCGGCGGCTGAATCCCGGTCCCCTCAACCTCTTAACTCTGCTTCGCTAACCGATGAATTTGCTGAAACGTTACGCTGTGCCCGTTGCCTGCGCGGCGGCTGTCCTGGCATTGGCGGCCTGCTCGTCGTCGAAGGACGCGCGCCGCGTGCCGACGCCGCTCACCGAGTTCAAGCCCGTCATGGACGTGCAACAGGTCTGGAAGGCGAGCGTCGGCAAGGGCGGACGCTACCTGTTCTCGCCGGTGGCCGTGGGCGACGCCGTCTATGCGGCGGGCGAGAACGGTTCGGTCGAGAAGATCGACGCGAAGACGGGCCAGACGGTCTGGCGCTCGAAGGTCGATTCGGACCTGTCGGCCGGTGTCGGTAGCGACGGCAACCTGACCGCGGTCGGCGCGCTGAAGGGCGGCGTGTTCGTGCTGGGCCCGGATGGCAAGCAACTGTGGAAGACCAGCGTGCAGGGCGAGATCTTCTCGCCGCCGCTCGTCGGCAACGGTCTCGTAGTCGTCCGCACGATCGACGGCCAGGTGATCGCGTTCAACGCGCAGACGGGCGAGCAGAAGTGGAACTACCGCAACCGCGCGGTTCCGCTGAACCTGCGCGTGTCGGCCGGCATGACGTTCGCGGGTGACGCGGCGGTGCTGGCGGGCTTCCCCGGCGGCGGCCTCGTCGCGATCAACCTGCAGACGGGCGAGCCGTTCTGGCAGACGCCCGTGTCGTTCCCGAAGGGCGTCACCGAAGTCGAGCGCATCAACGACGTCAGCGGCCCGCCAACGCTCGTGGGCGCGGAGGCCTGCGCGGTGACGTTCCAGGGCCAGCTCGGCTGCTTCGATGCGAACTCGGGCCGCCCGCTGTGGGAAAAGGCGTTCTCGAGCCGCAGCGGTCTCGCCCAGGACGATTCGGTCGTCGCAGGCGGCGACGACTGGTCGGTCGTGACGGCGTACGATGCGGCCTCCGGCAACCAGCTCTGGCGCAACGACAAGCTGAAGAGCCGTGACGTCGGCGTGCCGTACCTGCTCGGGCATGCAGTCGTGATGGGCGATTACAAGGGCTTCGTGCACTTCCTGTCGCGCGAAGACGGCAGCTTCATCGCGCGGATGAAGACCGACGGCAGCGCGATTACGGCGGCGCCGGTCCTCGCGGGCAATACGCTCGTCGTGCAGACGAAGGACGGCGGCCTGTACGGGTTCCGTCCGCGCTGACGCGCAGGAAACATGCGCGGTCGCGGCGTGGCGGGCTTGTCCCGCGCGAGCGCGCCGCGCGAAATGAAGGCGGCCGGTGTTCCCGGCCGCTCGGTATTTGAAAGGCAGTTCGAAACGAAAGACGACGGCGCGCAACGCGCGCCCGGCGCGCGCATCCGGCGCGGCGCGAATTCGTGATATTTTCATTCAGCGCAGCCGCCCGCAGCAGCGGGCCTCCCGCTGCTGCGCATCACCGTAGAAAACACAGATGAAACCGGTCATTGCCCTCGTTGGGCGCCCCAATGTGGGGAAATCCACGCTGTTCAACCGGCTCACGCGCTCGCGCGATGCGCTGGTTGCCGACTTGCCCGGCCTGACGCGCGATCGCCATTACGGCGAAGGGCGCGTCGGCGAGCGGCCGTACCTGGTCGTCGACACGGGCGGCTTCGAGCCGGTCGCGAAGGACGGCATCCTGCACGAGATGGCGCGCCAGACGCGGCAGGCCGTCGAGGAAGCCGACGTCGTCGTGTTCATCGTCGACGGCCGCAACGGCCTCGCGCCGCAGGACAAGTCGATCGCCGACTACCTGCGCAAGACCGGCCGACCGATCTTCCTCGTCGTCAACAAGGCCGAGGGGATGAAGTACACGGCGGTCGCGACCGACTTCTACGAACTCGGGCTCGGCGATCCGCGCGCGATTTCGGCCGCGCACGGCGACGGCGTCACCGACATGATCAACGAGGCGCTGGACGTCGCATACGCGGACCGGCCCGAGGAAGAGGACGAGAACGATCCGTCGCGCGGCATCAAGATCGCGATCGTCGGCCGCCCGAACGTCGGCAAGTCGACGCTCGTGAACGCGCTGATCGGCGAGGACCGCGTGATCGCGTTCGACATGCCGGGCACCACGCGCGATTCGATTTACGTCGACTTCGAGCGTAACGGCAAGAAATATACGCTGATCGACACGGCCGGCCTGCGCCGCCGCGGCAAGGTGTTCGAAGCGATCGAGAAGTTCTCGGTCGTGAAGACGCTGCAGTCGATCTCCGATGCGAACGTCGTCATTCTGCTGCTGGATGCGCAGCAGGACATCTCCGACCAGGACGCGCACATCGCCGGCTTCGTCGTCGAGCAGGGGCGCGCGCTGGTGATCGGCGTCAACAAGTGGGACGGGCTCGACGACCACGCACGCGAGCGCGCGAAAGCGGATTTGACCCGCAAGCTGAAATTCCTCGACTTCGCGAAATCGCACTTCATTTCGGCTACCAAGAAGACGGGCATCGGCACGCTGATGCGCTCGGTCGACGACGCGTACGCGGCGGCGATGGCGAAGCTGCCGACGCCGAAGCTCACGCGCGCGCTGATCGAGGCCGTCGAATTCCAGCAGCCACGCCGTCGCGGCCCGGTGCGTCCGAAGCTGCGCTACGCGCACCAGGGCGGGCAGAATCCGCCGATCATCGTCATCCACGGTAATGCACTCGACGCCGTGACGGAAACGTACAAGCGCTACCTGGAAAACCGGTTCCGCGAAACTTTCTCGCTGACCGGGACTCCATTGCGCATAGAGTTCCGTTCGTCGAACAACCCGTACGCGGACAAGGGCTGAAGCACGCCCCGCAAGGGCTAGGCCGCAAGGCCTACGCCCCGGGCGGGGCAGGCAAAATCGGCTATAGTGTAGCGATTGGCGCCGGATCTCTTTTTCTTCGCCGCCAATCCAGATCAACCTGCAAAAAAAGATGGAGTACGCCATGAGCAACAAAGGGCAATTGTTACAAGACCCGTTTTTGAACGCACTGCGCAAAGAGCACGTTCCCGTTTCGATCTACCTCGTCAACGGCATCAAGCTCCAAGGGAACATTGAATCGTTCGACCAGTACGTCGTGTTGCTCCGTAATACGGTGACCCAGATGGTGTACAAGCACGCCATCTCGACGGTCGTGCCGGCGCGCCCGGTGAATTTCCACCCGGACGCGGAAGCCTCGTCCTAACCTATCGCAGCGGCCGGCATCCGGTCGCCGCGAGCGACCGATGCCAGCCGCCTTATCTTGACACCCGATAATTTGATCAACGCAGCGCTCGTCGGCATCGATTTCGGCAAGACCGATTTCGAAGCCAGTCTCGAAGAACTCAGTCTTCTCGCCTCCAGCGCGGGGGCCCGTCCCGCCGTCACCCTCACAGGTCGTCGCTCCAGTCCCGATGCCAAGATGTTCATCGGCAGCGGCAAAGCCGAAGAACTGCGGCTTGCCTGCGACGCGCACAACGTCGAAATCGTCATCTTCAACCACGCACTGGCGCCGGCCCAGCAACGCAATCTGGAGCGAGCGCTTAACAGGCGCGTGGTCGATCGCACGAGCCTCATCCTCGACATCTTTGCGCAGCGTGCCCGCAGTCACGAAGGCAAGCTGCAGGTCGAGCTCGCGCAGCTTCAATACCTGTCGACGCGGCTCATTCGCGCGTGGACCCACCTTGAGCGGCAAAAAGGCGGTATCGGCCTGCGCGGCCCCGGCGAAACCCAGCTCGAAACCGACCGCCGGCTGATCGGCGAACGCATCAAGATGCTGAAGTCGCGGCTCGACCGGTTGCGCCGGCAACACAGCACGCAGCGCCGGCAACGCGCGCGCAGCGGCACGATGTCGGTGTCGCTCGTCGGCTATACGAACGCGGGCAAGTCGACGCTGTTCAATGCGCTGACGAAAGCGCAGGCCTACGCGGCCGACCAGCTGTTCGCAACGCTCGATACGACTTCCCGGCGCGTGTACCTCGGCGACGAGGTCGGCCAGATCGTCGTGTCGGATACGGTCGGGTTCATCCGCGAGCTGCCTCACCAGCTCGTCGCGGCGTTCCGCGCGACCCTCGAGGAAACGATCCACGCGGATCTGCTGCTGCACGTGGTCGATGCGTCGAGCGCGGTCCGGCTCGAACAGATCGAGCAGGTCAACGGCGTGCTGCACGAGATCGGCGCGGACACGATCCGGCAGGTGCTGGTGTTCAACAAGATCGACGCGGTGCCTGAGCTGGCGGCCCGCGGCGACGCGGTCGAGCGTGACGAGTATGGTAATATTTCGCGCGTCTTTTTGAGCGCGCGCACCGGTCAGGGGCTTGACGCGTTGCGTGCCGCCATCGCCGAAATCGCCTCCGCGGAACACCTTTCCGGCACGACGTTACCCAACGGCGCGCTCGACGGCGCATCCGCTGAACCACACGAAGACCGCACGATTTCCGAACACGGGCGCTAACCGGTCCCGGCCGGTTCTCCGGCGTCTAATCTGGTGAACAAACTCTGGTGAACGAATACAACGAGCGGAGTACCTGGCGACGGATGCGCGCCTTGCTGTCGATCAACGATCCCCGCTGGGGACGCGGTGACGGCAATGGCAAAGACGGATCCCGTCCCCGTGCGAACGAATCGAAGCGTCCGCAAGGCGGCGACGGCGATGGTCCGCCCGATCTCGACGAGATGTGGCGCAACTTCAACCGCCGTCTGAGCGGCCTTTTCGGCGGCAAGGGCGGCAATGGCTTCCGTCCCGACAACGGCCGCGCCGCGCGAGTCGGCGTCGGCATCGTGATCGGCGTGCTGGTCGCGGTCTATGCGGGTAGCGGGCTGTTCGTCGTGCAGGAAGGCCAGACGGGCGTCGTGCTGCAGTTCGGCAAGCTGTCGGGCACGGTCGGTCAAGGCGTGCACTGGCGCGCGCCGTACCCGTTCGCGTCGCACGAGATCGTCGATACGTCGCAGGTCCGCTCGATCGAGATCGGCCGCAACAACGTCGTGCGTCTCGCGAACGTGAAGGAATCGGCGATGCTGACGCGTGATGCCGACATCGTCGACGTGCGTTTCATCGTCCAGTACCGGATTCGTTCCGCGACCGATTACCTGTTCCGCAGCGTCGATCCCGAGCGCAGCGTGTCGCAGGCCGCGCAGGCCGCGGTGCGTGCGATCGTCGGCACGCGCAGCGCGGCCGACGTGCTTAACCAGGACCGCGACGCGCTGCGCGAGCAGCTTTCCGCCGCGATCCAGCGTGATCTCGACCGCTACCAGTCGGGGCTCGAGGTGACGGCCGTCACGATGCAGAGCGTTGCGGCGCCGGAGCAGACGCAGGCCGCCTACGGTGAAGTCGCGAAAGCGCGCGACGAGTGCGAAGCTGCGAAGCGCGCCGCGCAGGCGTATGCCGGCGACCTGCTGCCGAAGGCGCAGGGCGATGCCGCGAAGCTCGTCGACGAAGCGAAGGCCTATGCCGATCGCGTGGTCACGGAAGCCGAAGGCGATGCCGACCGCTTCAAGCAGGTCTACGCGCAGTACTCGAAGGCGCCCGCGGTAATCCGCGAGCGGATGTACCTCGAGACGATGCAGGAAATCTATTCGAACGCGACGAAGGTGTTCGTCGGCAACAAGGGCGGCAACAGCGTCGTCTATCTGCCGCTCGACAAGCTCGTCGAGCAGGGGCGGCAAAACGCCGCGGCGTCCACCGGCGCATCGGCGCCCGATGCGGCATCGGCACCGGCGGCCGTCGCTCCGGCGGCGGCAGCGCCTGCGAGCGCGGCACCGGCCGTCGCGGCGTCGGGCGGTGACGTGCTGCGATCGCGAGAAGCGTTCCGCAGCCGGTCGCGCGAAGACGATCTGAAGTAACGGAGAGCGCAGAACATGAACCGAATCATTGCGCTCGTCGTCGCAATCGTGATCGTTGCCTTCGCGGCGTCCTCGACGGTCCTCACCGTCGATCCGCGCCACGCGGCCGTGCTGTCGGGTCGCGACGGCGCGCAGCCCGAACTCGCGGGCCCCGGCATCCATTTCAAACTGCCGCCGCCGCTGCAGACGGCCACGCTGGTCGACACGCGCCTGCAATCGCTCGAGTCGTCCGATCCGCTGCAACTGGCAACGGAAGACAAGCATGACCTGCTCGTCGCGTATGCGGTGAAGTACCGGATCAGCGATCCGATGAAATACTTCACGGCGACGGGTGGCGACCCGGCCGCTGCTGCCGATCGCCTGGCCGGTGCGCTGAAGAGCGCACTCGGGGACGCATTCGGCAAGCGCGCGCTCGACGATGCCCTCGGCGGCCAGCGTGCGATCGCCGATGCGGCGCGCGACGCCGTGAAGGATAAGGCGTCCGGTTTCGGCGTCGACGTGGTCGATGTCCAGCTCACGCGCGTCGATTTGCCGGCTGCGCAGACGGACGCCGTCTATCAACGGATGATCGGTGCACTGCGCGATCAGGCGGCGAAGGTGCGTGCGGAAGGCGCGGCCGACGTCGAGCAGATCAAGGCGGACGCCGAACGCGAACAGCAGGCCGTGCTCGCTAACGCGTACAAGTCCGCGCAGACGATCAAGGGCGAGGGCGATGCGAAGGCTGCGACGATTGCCGCCGACGCATTCGGCCGCGATCCGCAGTTCTATCAGTTCTACGCGAGCCTGCAGGCTTACCGGCACACGTTCAAGCGCAACGACATCATCGTCGTCGATCCCGACAGCGAGTTCTTCCGCTTCATGCGCAGCCCGACGGGCGGTGCCGCACCGGCGGCGCCTGCTCCCCGCAAACATTGACCTTGGGGCGCCGCGACGAGCGGCGCCGTCGCTCGCATGGATCTGGCTGGCTCGTTGTTGCTCGCAGTAGCGCTGATGCTGATTATCGAGGGGGCGTTCCCCTTCGTGTTTCCCGTCGCCTGGCGCGACACGTTTCGTAGAATAGCCGAGCGGCCGCCGCATCATATCCGGATCGGCGGGCTGATCGTGATGGCGCTCGGGCTCGTGCTGCTGCTGCTCGCCACCTGATCCGGACGGCGCATCCGCCGTTCGTCCCGCCCGATTCCGAATTTCCGATTCATTTCTCGGCGCGCCTGTCGCGCGCTGTTTCCCCGTCGTAGGACCGTACCGATGTCGACCTGGTTACTTCCCGAGAATATCGCCGACGTACTGCCGTCGGAAGCGCGCAAGATCGAGGAGCTGCGCCGCAGGCTGCTCGACCGCTTCCGCTCGTACGGCTACGAGATGGTGATGCCGCCGCTGCTCGAGTATCTCGAGTCGCTGCTGACGAGCGGCGGCGCCGATCTGCGCCTGCGCACCTTCAAGCTGGTCGATCAGCTGTCGGGTCGCACGCTCGGCCTGCGCGCCGACATCACGCCGCAGGTCGCGCGTATCGACGCACACCTGCTGAACCGTCAGGGCGTGACACGCCTCTGCTATGCGGGCCACGTGATGCATACGCGTCCGCGCGGCCTGCACGCGACGCGCGAACAGATCCAGATCGGCGCCGAAATCTACGGGCATGCGGGGCTGGAAGCCGATCTCGAGATCCAGCAACTGATGCTCGACGCGCTGCATCTCGCCGGCCTGTCGAGCATCCGTCTCGACCTGGGCCATGCGGGCGTGCTCGCGGCGCTGCTGGCACGCGACGCGCAGGCTGCCGAGCGCGGCGAGTCGCTGTACGACGCGCTGTCGGGCAAGGACGTGCCGCTGTTGAACGAGCTGACTGACGATCTGGGTGCCGATACGCGCGCCGCGCTGCGCGCGCTGCCGAACCTTTACGGTGATGCGAGCGTGCTTGCCGAGGCGCGCGCCCGGTTGCCGGTTCTGCCCGAAATCACGCGGGCGCTCGACGATCTGGCACAGCTCGCCGCGCAGGCGAAGGGGGCCGAGGTGGCGATCGACCTCGCCGACCTGCGCGGTTACGCGTATCACAGCGGCGCGATGTTCAGTGCCTACATCGACGGCGTGCCGAACGCGATCGCGCGCGGCGGCCGCTACGACCACGTCGGCCAGGCGTATGGCCGCGCCAGACCGGCAACGGGTTTCTCGCTCGACCTGCGCGAGCTTGCGCGGATTTCGCCGGTCGAGGCGCGCGGCACCGCGATTCTCGCACCGTGGGCGCAGGACGATGCGCTGCGTGCTGCGGTCGCGGCGCTGCGCGATGCGGGCGAGGTCGTGATCCAGGCGCTGCCGGGCCACGACCACGTGCTCGACGAGTTCGCATGCGACCGTTCGCTCGTCGAGCGCAACGGCGCATGGGTGGTCGAACCCCGATAAACAGGCGTTCGCGGGCCGTGCTTCGGCGTGCATATCGTTGAAGCGAAACGGAAAAATTCGGAATCGCCCGCGAACATAGGTAGAATACGTTTTTAACCAGCTAACGAATCAACATGTCTGCCAGCGCAGTGAACGTGACTCCCGGGCGCAATGTCGTCGTCGTGGGAACTCAATGGGGTGATGAAGGCAAGGGCAAGATCGTCGACTGGCTGACGGACCACGCTCAGGGCGTCGTGCGTTTCCAGGGCGGCCACAACGCCGGCCACACCCTCATCATCGGCGGCAAGAAAACGATCTTGCGCCTCATTCCGTCGGGCATCATGCGTGAAGGCGTCGCCTGCTACATCGGCAACGGCGTCGTCCTGTCCCCCGAAGCACTGTTCAAGGAAATCGGCGAGCTCGAAGAGGCCGGCGTGAACGTGCGCGACCGTCTGTTCATTTCCGAAGCCACGACGCTGATCCTGCCGTATCACATCGCGATCGACCAGGCGCGCGAAGCGCGCAAGGGCGCGGGCAAGATCGGCACGACGGGCCGCGGCATCGGCCCCGCGTACGAAGACAAGGTCGGCCGCCGCGCGCTGCGCGTGCAGGACCTGTTCGACGCGAAGACCTTCGCCGACCGCCTGCGCGAAAACCTCGATTTCCACAACTTCGTGCTGACCCAGTACCTGGGTGGCGCGGCCGTCGATTTCCAGGCCACGCTCGACACGATGCTCGGCTATGCCGACCGCCTGAAGCCGATGGTGGCCGACGTGTCGCGCCGCCTGTACGACGCGAACAACGCGGGCCAGAACCTGCTGTTCGAAGGCGCGCAGGGCACGCTGCTCGACATCGACCACGGCACCTATCCGTTCGTCACGTCGAGCAACTGCGTCGCGGGTGCGGCATCGGCCGGCGCGGGCGTCGGTCCGCAGAAGCTGAACTACATTCTCGGCATCACGAAGGCCTATTGCACGCGCGTCGGCTCGGGCCCGTTCCCGAGCGAGCTGTACGATGCGGATAACCCGCAGCGTCAGGACCAGGTCGGCGTCACGCTCGCGAACGTCGGCAAGGAATTCGGTTCGGTCACCGGCCGTCCGCGCCGCACCGGCTGGCTCGACGCCGCCGCGCTGCGCCGCTCGATCCAGATCAACGGCGTGTCGGGCCTGTGCATGACGAAGCTCGACGTGCTCGACGGCCTCGACGAAGTCAAGCTGTGCGTCGGCTACAAGATCGACGGCAAGGATGCAGACATCCTGCCGCGTGGCGCAGCCGACGTGGCGCGTTGCGAACCTGTGTACGAAACGTTCCCCGGCTGGAAGGAAAGCACGGTCGGCATCAAGACCTGGGAAGCATTGCCGGCGAACGCGCAGGCATACCTGTCCCGTGTCCAGGAAGTGGCTGGTGTGCCGGTCGACATGGTGTCGACGGGCCCGGACCGCGACGAAACGATCCTGCTCCGCCATCCGTTCAAGGTGTAATTTCCAGATGACGCAGCAAATGACGATGACCGCGGCAGACTTGATGACCGATCCGCGCAACGACGACAAGAACCTGTGGGTAGGCTGGGACGAGTATCACCGTCTGATCGAGCTGCTCGCGCTGCAAGTGCACGCATCGGGCTGGAAGTTCGACCAGATCCTGTGCCTCGCGCGCGGTGGGCTGCGTGTAGGCGATCAGCTGTCGCGCATCTATGACGTGCCGCTCGCGATTCTCGCGACGAGCTCGTACCGTGAAGCGGCCGGCACCGAGCAGGGTGATCTCGACATCGCGCAGTACATCACGATGACGCGCGGCAACCTGGCGGGCAACGTGCTGCTGGTCGACGACCTCGTCGATTCGGGCGTCACGCTCGCGCGCGTGCAGGAGCACCTGAAGGAGCGCTATCCGGCCGTGACGGCCGTGCGTTCGGCCGTGCTCTGGTACAAGGGTTGCTCGAAGGTCAAGCCCGACTATCACACGCAGTATCTGCCGACGAATCCGTGGATTCATCAGCCGTTCGAGGAGTGGGATACGGTTCGCCCGCACAATCTCGAGGCATGGATCAAGCGCGGTCGCGCCCAGCGCGACGGTTCGGGTTCGTAAGTAACCCGGCTGATCGAAGGAAAGCCTTGTACGGCGCCGCTTGCGGCGCCGTTTTTCATTGGGGCGCCGTTGGTGCGGCGCGGCGTTTCCTGCGTATCCGGTAGGCAGACGGCGCCGCCCCGGCTATGATGGCAGCCCTGCCACAGCTCGCACCGGATTGCATGCGCAGCGTGGATCACGTGGTTTCACGGCAACAGAGCAGGGCGGCGTTTCACGGGGGCGCGAGTAGAATAGCGCTCGTTTTGTCCGACCCGGACCCGATTATTACGCTTCATATGAACGACACGATCCACGCGACCGACGCCGCACATGCGCCGCACTCGACGCAACAACACTCGATGCGGGCGCTAGCGATAGCAGCCATCGGCGTCGTGTTCGGCGATATCGGCACCAGCCCGCTGTATTCGCTCAAGGAGGCGTTCAGCCCCTCCCACGGCATTCCGCTCACCGAAGGCTCGATTCTCGGTGTGATCTCGCTGCTGTTCTGGGCAATCATCCTGGTGGTCGGCGTCAAATACCTGCTGTTCGTGATGCGGGCGGACAACAACGGGGAAGGCGGCGTGCTCGCGCTGATGGCGCTGTCGCTGCGGCCGCTCGATTCGAAAACTCGTGTCGCTGGCGCGCTGATGGCGCTCGGGATATTCGGCGCGTGCATGTTCTACGGGGACGCGGTGATCACGCCGGCGATCTCGGTGATGTCTGCGGTCGAAGGGCTCGAAATCGCGACGCCGCATCTGTCTCACCTCGTGCTGCCGATCACGATCGTGATCCTGATCGCGCTGTTCTGGATCCAGCGTCACGGCACCGCGCTGGTCGGCAAGCTGTTCGGCCCGATCATGGTGGTGTGGTTCGTCGTGATCGCGGCGCTCGGCGTGTACCACATCGTGCGCGTGCCGGGCATCATCGCGGCAATCAACCCGTACTACGCGGCGTCGTTCATGGCCGATCACCTGCTGCAGGCCTACGTCGTGCTCGGTTCGGTCGTGCTGGTGCTGACCGGCGCGGAAGCGCTCTACGCGGACATGGGCCACTTCGGCGCGAAGCCGATCCGCCTCGCCGCATACGGGCTCGTGATGCCGTCGCTCGTGCTGAACTACTTCGGCCAGGGCGCGCTGCTGATCCAGAACCCGAAGGCGATCGAGAACCCGTTCTTCCTGCTGGCGCCCGAATGGGGGCTGCTGCCGCTCGTCGTGCTGTCGACGGTCGCGACCGTGATCGCGTCGCAGGCGGTGATCTCGGGCGCGTATTCGCTGACGTCGCAGGCGATCCAGCTCGGCTACGTGCCGCGCATGAAGGTGCTGCATACGTCCGAACTCGCGATCGGCCAGATCTACGTGCCGGTCGTGAACTGGCTGCTGCTGTTCGTGATCCTCTGTATCGTGGTCGGCTTCAAGAGCTCCGACAACCTCGCCGCCGCATACGGCATCGCGGTGACGGCAACGATGGTGATCACGACCGTGCTCGCCTGCGTCGTGATGGTGAAGGTGTGGAACTGGAACCGGCTGCTCGTCGGCGCGATCATCGCGGTGTTCCTTGCGATCGACCTCGGCTTTTTCGGTGCGAACCTGCTGAAGGTCGCGCAGGGCGGCTGGCTGCCGCTCGGCATCGGCGCGTTGTTGTTCTTCCTGCTGATGACCTGGTACAAGGGGCGCCATATCGTCAAGGAGCGTACGGCGGCCGACGGTATTCCGCTCGAGCCGTTCCTGCAGGGGCTGCTCGCGCATCCGCCGCATCGCGTGTCGGGCACCGCGATCTACCTGACCGGCAATGACAAGCTCGTGCCCGTCAGCCTGCTGCACAACCTGAAGCACAACAAGGTGCTGCACGAGCGGACCATTTTCCTGACGTTCGTCACGCGCGACATTCCCTACGTGCGCGACGACAAGCGCCTGAGCTCGCGTGATGCGAGCGGCGGGCTGTACATCGTCAAGGCCGAGTACGGCTTCAATGAGACGCCGGACGTGAAGGCCGTGCTCGAGGAATTCGGCCGCACGCACGACATGACGTTCGAGCTGATGGACACGTCGTTCTTCCTCGCGCGCGAAACGGTCGTGCCGACGCATCTGCCGGGCATGTCGATCTGGCGCGAGCGCGTATTCGCGTGGATGCACCAGAACGCCGCGAAGCCGACCGACTTCTTCTCGATTCCGGCGAACCGCGTCGTCGAGCTCGGCACGAAGATCGAGATCTGACCGGCCGGATATGGCTGCGCGCGTCCTGCGCAGCTGCGCCGGAACGAAAAAAAGCCCGCCGTCAGGCGGGCTTTTCTTTTGCCGGAATACGCGTGCTCAGCGCTTCAGCTTCGCGAATGCCGCGGCCATCGCGCCGGCCGGTTCCGGCTCGCGCGAACGCTGCGGGCGTGCCGCGCCGCGTCCCGCGTTGCCGCGATCCTGGCCGCCGCCGCGCGACGACATGCCGGGCGCCGCCGCGTCGTCGTCGAGACGCATCGTCAGCGCAATGCGCTGGCGCTTCACGTCGACGTCGATCACCTTCACCTTGACGACCTGGCCGGCCTTCACGACTTCGTGCGGGTCCTTGATGAACTTCGTCGACATCGCGGACACGTGGACGAGGCCGTCCTGATGGACACCGATATCCACGAACGCGCCGAATGCGGCAACGTTCGTCACGACGCCTTCGAGCGTCATGCCGGGCACGAGATCCGACACCTTTTCGACGCCTTCGCGGAACGTCGCGGTCTTGAATTCCGGACGCGGATCGCGGCCCGGCTTCTCCAGCTCGGTCAGGATGTCGCGCACGGTCGGCAGGCCGAAACGTTCGTCGACAAATTCCGTCGGGGACAGGCCCGACAGCGCTTCGCGGCTGCCGAGCACGTCGTCGATGCGCTTGTTGATCTTCGCGAGCATCCGCTCGACGACCGGGTAGGCTTCCGGGTGCACCGACGAGCGGTCGAGCGGATTCTCGCCGCCGTTGATGCGCAGGAAGCCGGCGGCCTGTTCGAACGTCTTGTCGCCGAGGCGCGGCACCTTGCGCAGGTGCTCGCGCGACGGGAACGGGCCGTTTGCATCGCGGTAGTCGACGATGTTGCGTGCGAGCGTCGCGTTCAGGCCCGACACGCGCGCGAGCAGCGGGGCCGACGCGGTATTCGCGTCGACGCCGACCGCGTTCACGCAATCCTCGACGACCGCGTCGAGCGAGCGGGCGAGTTCGCGCTGGTTCACGTCGTGCTGGTACTGGCCGACGCCGATCGCCTTCGGCTCGATCTTCACGAGCTCGGCGAGCGGGTCCTGCAGGCGGCGCGCGATCGACACGGCGCCGCGCAGCGACACGTCCATTTCAGGGAATTCCTTCGCGGCGAGCTCGGACGCCGAGTAGACCGACGCGCCGGCTTCCGACACGACGATCTTCTGCAGGCGCAGTTCAGGATGCTTCGCGATCAGTTCGCTCGCGAGCTTGTCGGTTTCGCGCGACGCGGTGCCGTTGCCGATGCTGATCAGCTCGGCCTGCGTCTGCGCAGCGATGCGCGCGAGCTTCGCGATCGAGCCGTCCCAGTCGCGGCGCGGCTCGTGCGGGTAGATCGTGTCGGTCGCGAGCACCTTGCCGGTGCGGTCGACGACCGCGACCTTCACGCCCGTGCGCAGGCCCGGGTCGAGGCCGATCACGGCCTTCGGGCCCGCCGGCGCGGCCAGCAGCAGGTCGTTCAGGTTGCGCGCGAACACGCGGATCGCCTCGGTTTCGGCCGTTTCGCGCAATTGCGTGAGCAGCTCGTTCTCGATATGCGGTTGCACCTTCACGCGCCAGCACCAGCGGCACACGTCCGACAGCCATTTATCGGCAGGGCGGTTCTGGTTCGCGATGCCGAAATGGCGCGCGATCATTGCTTCACCCGGATGCGGCACCTGCGCGTCGAGCTCTTCGCCGAGGCCGAGCTTGACCGTCAGCACGCCCGCGTTGCGGCCGCGGAACAGCGCGAGTGCGCGGTGCGACGGCACGGTCTTGATCGTTTCCGCGTAGTCGTAATAGTCGCGGAATTTCTCGCCTTCCTCGTTTTCCTTGCCCTCGACGACAGCCGACGACACGACGCCCTGATTGTGCAGGTAGTCGCGCAGCTTGCCGAGCAGCTCGGCCGTCTCGCCGAATTGTTCGGACAGGATGTCGCGCGCGCCGTCGAGCGCGGCCTTCACGTCGGCGACGCCCTTGTCGGCGTCGACATACGCGGCCGCCTCGGCCTGCGGGTCGAGCAGCGGGTTCGCGAGCAACGCCTGCGCGAGCGGCTCGAGGCCGGCTTCGCGGGCGATCTGTGCACGCGTGCGGCGCTTCGGCTTGTACGGCAGATAAAGGTCTTCGAGCACCTGCTTGCTGTCGGCCGCTTCGATCGCGGTGCGCAGTTCGTCGGTCAGCTTGCCCTGTTCGTCGATGCTCGACAGGATCGACGCACGGCGATCCTCGAGCTCGCGCAGATACAGGAGGCGTTCCTCGAGCTGGCGCAACTGCGTGTCGTCCAGGTTGCCGGTCACTTCCTTGCGGTACCGGGCAATGAACGGAACGGTCGAGCCTTCGTCGAGGAGTTGCACGGCCGCCGCGACCTGGCGCGGCTGGACGGACAGTTCGGTGGCGATGCGCTGTACGATCTTGAGTGCTACGGTTTCCGTCATGTCGTGGATGATCTGCCTGCTGAAATCGCGGCGCGGGCCGGCAGGCCCTAAGCGGCGGGCTGCGTGGCGGGCCCGACGGGCCAGATGCCGCGGGTGAGTGAAGCGGGGCATTTTGCCATAAATGGCGGAGCGTCCAGCCGGGGGTGATAGAATTTGACACATGTCCCGCAGCTTTCCTACGACGTTGCCAACTTCCCGCATTTCTCTCGTCGCGCTCGGCGCAGCGCTCGCCGCGGCTTTGTCTGCCGGGCCCTCCGGCGCGTTCGCGCAGGCCTCGGGCGCAACCGCGCCAGATGCCCCCGCAGCGGTGCCCGTCGCGGCCTCCGCCGCACCGGATTTCGACGCCCGTCAAAAAGTGCTCAATCAACGCTCCGCCGAAAACGATTATCGTTATGCGGTGGCCGAGCACGATTGCTACAGCAAGTTCTTCGTCAATCACTGTCTCGGCAAGGCACGCGACCAGATGCGCGACGAACGGGCCAGCATTCGCCAGGAACAACTTGCGCTCAACGACGAGCAGCGCGCGGTGCGTGCGCAGCAGCGTGACCAGCAGCAAGCGCTGAAGCAGGCGCAGAATGCGGCGGAAGCGCCGCAGCGCGCGGCGAACGATGCCGCGAACGCCGCTGCGTTCCGCGACAAGCAGGAGCAGAATGCGCTGAAGCAGGCGCAGCGCGGTGCGGAAGGGCCGCAGCGCGCTGCGAGCAAGCAGGCATACGACCAGAAGCAGGCCGACTTCCAGCGCAAGCTCGACCAGGCGCACCAGCAGGCGGCGCAGAAGGCGCAGGAGCGCTCGGACAACGCCACGCGCTACGAGCAGAAGCAGAAGGAAGCCGCGCAGCACAAGGCCGATGTCGAGCGGCGTCAGCAGGAAGCGGCCGAGAAGGCCAAGCAGCAGCAACAGCAGCAGGGGCAGTAACGTGTCGGATTGACCCGGAATCAGTCTCGTGCGCGTCGGCACGCCGCCGGCGCGCTGCTTCGATGAGGAGGCGAATATGCAAAACCGTCACACGGAACAGCAGCAGGAATTGCACAACCGTTTGGCTGCATTGCAGGAGCAGCACCAGCAACTCGCTCGGGAGATCGAGCTGAAGGAAGGGCACTCCGACATCGACGACATTACGCTGCACCGGCTGAAGAAGGAAAAGCTGGCGGCCAAGGACAAAATCATACTGCTGCAATCGCAGCTGGAACCGGATAAGCGCGCCTGAGCGCGGCCTGGCAAGCGCCGGCGCCGCCCGGGCGCTGGACACAGGAACGCTTGCCTTGAATTCACCGCTTGAAGCCAACCCCGATGCCCGGCGTGACGCGTCGTCCACCGGGCGCGCTCGTGCGCCCGAAGGCACCTTCGAGCTGAGCCGCAAGCGTGTCGACGAACTCGACACGATCTTCGGCGAAGGCGGGTTGCTCGCGCGCGCACTCGACGGCTATCACCCGCGTATGTCGCAGATCGAGATGGCGCGTGCGGTCGCGTCCGCGATGGAAGCATCCGCGCGCCGGATGCCCGAGCCGGAAATCTTCGAAACCCGCAAGCGGCCGGCGCGCCGCCTCGGCGATGGCGACAAGGCGGCCGAGCCGGCCGCTGACACCACGGCGGCCGAGTCCGACGGCGACGCAGGCGACAACACGCTGATCGTCGAAGCCGGTACGGGTACCGGCAAGACCTATGCGTACCTCGTGCCCGCGATGCTGTGGGGCGGCAAGGTGATCGTGTCGACCGGCACGAAGCACCTGCAGGACCAGCTCTTCCAGCGCGACATTCCGACCGTGCGCAACGCGCTCGCGGTGCCGGTGACGGTCGCGATGCTCAAGGGGCGCGCGAACTACCTGTGTCACTACTACCTGCAACGCACGGCCGACAACGGCCGCCTGCCGTCGCGGCAGGACACGGCCTACCTGCAGGAAATCGTCCGCTTCGCGAAGATCACGAAGAGCGGCGACAAGGCCGAGCTCGCGAGCGTGCCGGAAACGGCGCCGGTGTGGTCGATGGTCACGTCGACGCGCGACAACTGCCTCGGCCAGGAATGCCCGCACTACAAGGAATGCTTCGTGATGCAGGCGCGGCGCGAGGCGCAGCAGGCCGACGTCGTCGTCGTGAACCACCACCTGTTCTTCGCGGACATCATGTTGCGCGACACGGGGATGGCCGAGTTGCTGCCGAACGCGAACACGATCATCTTCGACGAAGCGCATCAGTTGCCCGAAACGGCGACGCTGTTCTTCGGCGAGACGCTGTCGACCACACAGATCCTCGAGCTCGCACGCGACACCGTGGCCGAAGGCCTGAGCCATGCGCGCGATGCGGTCGAGTGGGTGAAGCTCGGCGGCGATCTCGAACGTGCGGCGCGCGACTTGCGCCTTGCCTTTGCGAACGACCAGATCGTACGCATGTCGCTCGCCCAGCTCGGTGACGATCACCCGATGTTCGGCGCGCTCGACGCACTCGAGACCGCGCTCGACGCGCTTGCGTCGGCGCTCGCAAGCCAGGCCGAGCGGGCGGAATCGCTCGGCGCGTGCCTGCGGCGCGCACGCGAGCTTCAGGATCTGCTGGCCGGCTGGGTCGCGCCCGGCGCGGCGGAGGCGGCCGCGCAGGCCGACGCGGCGGCGGCCGGCGACAAGGCGTCCGACGGCGATCCGAACGAGAAGGTGCGCTGGGTCGAAGTGTTCGCGCATACCGTCCAGCTGCACGAAACGCCGCTGTCGGTTGCGCCGATCTTCGCCAAGCAGCGCGCGGGCGTGCCGCGTGCGTGGGTGTTCACGTCGGCCACGTTGTCGGTGCGCGGCGATTTCACGCACTACGCGGCGCAGATGGGCCTGAGCTCGCGTCGCTCGATGACGCTCGCGAGCCCGTTCGATTACCAGTCGCAGGGGCTGCTGTACGTGCCGCGCAACTTGCCGCAGCCGTCTTCGCCGGCGTTTACCGATGCTGTCTTCGATGCCGCGTTGCCGGCGATCGAGGCGTCCGGTGGCGGCGTGTTCATGCTGTGCACGACGCTGCGTGCGGTCGACCGGATCGCATCGAAGCTGCGCGACGTGATCGAGGCGCGCGGCTGGAATACGCCGCTGCTCGTGCAGGGCGATGCGAGCCGCACCGAGTTGCTCGATCGCTTCCGCGCGTACGGCAACGCGATCCTGGTTGGCAGCCAGAGTTTCTGGGAAGGTGTCGACGTGCGCGGTGATGCGCTGTCGCTCGTCGTGATCGACAAGCTGCCGTTCGCGCCGCCGGACGATCCGGTGCTGGCCGCACGGCTCGACGCGCTCACGAAGAAGGGCTTGAGCCCGTTCGCCGTGCACCAGTTGCCGCAGGCCGTGATTACGCTGAAGCAGGGCGCAGGCCGGCTGATTCGCGCGGAGACGGATCGTGGCGTGCTGATGATCTGCGACACGCGGCTCGTCGACAAACCCTACGGGCGCCGGATTTGGCAGAGCCTGCCGCCGTTCAAGCGGACCCGCGAGATCGCGGTCGTCCAGGATTTCTTCGACGAGCATCGCTCGGAAAAACGCATGTGACGGCACGCGCGGCGATTGCCGCGCGCGCACTTGCGCCGCCTGAATGCGGCGTCAATAAAAAAACCCGGCTCGATGGCCGGGTTTTTTGTTTGTGCGACGGACGCGCGTCAGAACTGCCACCACGACTTCTTCGCGCCGGGGCGCGAGTGGCCCGTGACGTACGGGCTGTCGGGGAACGTGCCCGCGAGCACGCGCTTCGTGTCCTCGGCGAGTTCCGGCTGGTTCAGCTTGCCGTACGACAGGATCATGATGTGCAGCGCGTCTTCGATCGCCGGCGCACCCTTGTAGTCCTTGATCGCGAGCTGCGCGCGGTTGATCGCCGCGACGTAGGCGCCGCGCCGGTAGTAGTAGTCGGCCGCGTGCACTTCGTGCGAGGCAAGCGCGTTGACGATGTAGCGCATCCGCGCTGCGGCGTCGGGCGCGTACTTGCTCTTCGGGAAGCGGTCGACGACGACCTTGAACGCGTCGTACGATTCGCGCAGTGCCTGCGGATCGCGCTCGCTCATGTCCTGGCCGGAGAAGCGGCCGAACAGCCCGAGATCGTCGTTGAAGTGGATCATCCCCTTCAGGTAGTACGCGTACGGGATATCCGGGTGATCGGGGTGGAGCTGGATGAAGCGGTCGACGGCCTGGTCGGCGGCTGCCGCTTCGTTATCCTTCCAGTTGCAGTACGCAACGTTGATCTGCGCCTGTTGCGCGAAATGGCCGAACGGATCGCGACCTTGCAGCGATTCGAAATATTTCGCGCACTTGCCCCAGTCGCCGCCGGACAGTGCGTCCTGGGCCTCTGAGTATAATTTGTTGTTCGACCAGGTAGCCGTCTCGTCCTGCTTCTGCGGCAAGCCGTGGCAGCCGGCGATGAGGGCCGCGGCCGCTACCGCTGCAGCCCGGGCGGCGGCGGTTCTGGCCGTGCGTTTGGTCGAATTCATCATGCTCGCATGTCCTAGCTTCAAGTCTCGGTGACCCAGTCTAAATGACCCGTTCAAGTTCGCAGAATGCCCAGCCGGGCACACCAAATCGCGAAGATTATAGCCCAAGCGATCGGCCCGCCGACGCTGCCTCGGGGGATTCCCTCGACGACGATCTGGCCGGCGACGCGTTGCAGCCGCCCGTGGTGCCGTCCGCGGCGGTCGATGACGCGCCGCGCGTCGTCGAAGTGCCGCTGTCGCTCGCGGGAGAACGCCTCGACAAGGCGCTCGCCCAGCTGTTCCCCGAATTCTCCCGCAGCCGCCTGCAGAGCTGGATCGAGGCGCAGCGCGTGCTGGTCGACGGCGCGCCCGCGAAGATCCGCCAGCCGGTGCCGCTCGGCGCGAAGATCGAGCTCGTGCCCGACCTGCTGCCCGAGCAGCTCGCGTTCACGCCGGAGCCCGTGCCGCTCGACGTCATCTACGAAGACGATGCGCTCGTCGTCATCAACAAGCCGGCCGGCCTCGTCGTGCACCCGGCAGCCGGCAACTGGAGCGGCACGATCCTCAACGGGCTGCTGCATCGCTATGGCGACGCGGCGGCCGGCCTGCCGCGCGCGGGGATCGTCCACCGGCTCGACAAGGAAACCTCCGGCCTGATGGTGGTGGCGCGCACGCTGGCCGCACAGACGGACCTCGTGCGCCAGTTGCAGGCCCGCACGGTGAAGCGCCGCTATTTCGCGCTCGTGTGGGGCACGATGCCCGAGGAAGGCACGATCGACGCGCCGATCGGCCGCGATCCGCGCGAGCGCACGCGCATGGCCGTCGTCACCGGTGCGTCGGGCAAGCCCGCGCGCACGCATTTCCGCACGGTTGACACATGC
The DNA here is from genome assembly GCF_001742165.1 of Burkholderia stabilis. NCBI lineage: Bacteria > Pseudomonadati > Pseudomonadota > Betaproteobacteria > Burkholderiales > Burkholderiaceae > Burkholderia > Burkholderia stabilis. Next base: position 632,212 of record NZ_CP016442.1, read on the forward strand.
GTGTGGCAACGTCAGCCGGTGTCGGCGATCCAGTGCGACCTGGAAACCGGCCGCACGCACCAGATCCGCGTGCACTGCTCGCACGCCGGGCACCCGTTGCTCGGCGATCCCGTGTACGGGCGCGCGCGCGGCAAGCGCTCGGTCACGCCGCTGCCGGGCGAGTTCGCGCGTCAGGCGCTGCATGCTTGGCGACTCGGCCTCGTACATCCGGTGACGGGCAAGCCGATGCAATGGCGCTGCCCGCTGCCCGACGATATGAACGCACTCGTAGCGGCGCTCGGCTTCGGGCAGGGCGACGAGGAATTCGACGACGACGACGGTGTCTACGACGATGATGATTTCGGCGGCGACTATCACGATGATGAGCCGGACCTGGACGATGAGGAGGAATGAGTGCCGATGACGAACCTGGCGCCGTTGACGTGGCAGGACTGCGTGCAGCCCGATTGGCAGGTGTCGCCGCGCGTGCGCGCGCTGATCACGACGCGCGACGGCGGTGTGAGCGAGGGCCCGTACGGGCGCTGGCAGGACGGTGCCGCGCTGCCGGGCGGGATGAATCTCGGTCTGCATACCGGTGACGATCCGGCCCATGTCGCCGGGAACCGCGCGCGCTTGCTCGCGCTGGCAGGCCAGTCGAGCGCGGCATGGCTCGAGCAGGTTCACGGCGCACAGATCGTGCGTGCCGACGTGGTGATCGCGGCGGCCGACGAGGTGCCGGTGCAGGCCGACGCGAGCGTCACGGACCGGGCGGGTGCCGTCTGCGTCGTGATGGTCGCGGATTGCCTGCCCGTGCTGTTGTGCGATGCGCAGGGCCGTGCCGTCGGTGCCGCGCATGCGGGCTGGCGCGGGCTCGCGGCCGGCATCGTCGAGCAGACCGCGGCGCGCGTCGCGGCGCTCGCGGGCGGTGCGACGGACGCGCTTCATGCGTACCTCGGGCCGGCGATCGGCCCGCAGGCGTTCGAGGTCGGCGCCGACGTGCGCGACGCGTTTCTCGACACGGCTCCGCACTCGGAGCATGATGAAACCCGTCGTGCGTTCGTCCCGATCGACGGCGCGCCCGGCAAGTTTCTCGCCGATCTTCATGCGCTCGCGCGCCTGCGCCTCGCGCGTGCGGGCGTGGCGAACGTGAGCGGCGGAACGGCTTGTACGGTCACCGAACAGGCGCGCTTCTATTCGTACCGGCGCGACCGCGTGACGGGTCGCATGGCCGCGGCGATCTGGCTGGCGGATTGACGGCATGCGCATGCGCGCAGGGTTTTGTTGCGTCGCAAAATCGGTTTATCTCGATATTCAGGCGACAATGCGGCGTTGCATGCGCAGTTGAATGAAAAATCCCGAAGTCAAGTCGACCAAAATGTTTTATGTTTCGCCGGAACCCTTGTCCCGTCTGTTGCGCACGGATTATCTCCGCGCAGAAATGTTCAGCGGTTTGACATGGCGCTTCACATGGGGAAAACGATAATGATAAAAATACCGCACTGCGGCAGAATCTGGAGACGCCTCTCCAGAGCATGACGGCCCGGCTCGCAGCCGGCATGCCGCGCGCGAGCAGGATTTCACGATTGACGCTCACGAATCACCGGTAAGGCAGGTAATGACAGCATCGAAAAATTCGTCGACGTCCGCTCAGGCGGGCACTTCCGCGGGCAGCACCGGCTTCGATCCGGCCGCCCAGCCGATGCAGCAGATGTTCGAGTCGTGGTTGAACGCGTGGCGCGGTTTTGCTGATCCGGCGCGCGCCGCGACGGCATCGGCCACCGTGAATCCGTTCGCGACATTCCAGTTCCCGACTTCGTTTCCGTTCCAGCTGCCGTCGATGCCCGATCTGGGCAGCATGGCATCGCCGTTCGCGGGGCTGAAACTGCCGGTTGCCGCGATCCCGCCCGAACACCTCCAGAAGCTGCAAGCCGACTATGCGCGCGACTGCGTGACGCTGATGCAGCAGGCGGCCGCCACGAAGCTCGAGTCGCCCGAACTGAAGGACCGCCGTTTCAGCGGCGATGCGTGGAAGGCGTCGCCGGCGCATGCGTTCGCGGCAGCGTGGTATCTGCTCAACGCGCGCTACCTGCAGGAGCTCGCCGACGCGCTTCAGACCGATCCGAAGACGCGCGAGCGCATCCGTTTCACGGTTCAGCAATGGACGGCTGCCGCCGCGCCGAGCAACTTCCTCGCCCTCAATCCCGACGCGCAGAAATCGATCCTCGAGACGCAGGGCGAAAGCCTGCGGCAGGGGATGATGAACCTGCTCGGCGACCTGCAGCGCGGCAAGATTTCGCAGACCGACGAATCGCAGTTCGTGGTCGGCAAGAACCTCGGGTGTACTGAAGGCGCAGTCGTCTACGAAAACGACCTGATCCAGCTGATCCAGTACACGCCGAAGACGGACAAGGTGTTCGAGCGGCCGCTGCTGATCGTCCCGCCGTGCATCAACAAGTTCTACATCCTCGACCTGCAGCCCGAGAATTCGCTCGTCGCGCACGCACTGTCGAGCGGCCATCAGGTGTTCCTCGTGTCGTGGCGCAATGCGGATGCATCGGTCGCGCACAAGACGTGGGACGACTACATGAACGAAGGGCTGCTGGCGGCGATCGACGCCGTGCAGCAGGTCAGCGGCCGCGAACAGATCAACACGCTCGGCTTCTGCGTCGGCGGCACGATGCTTGCGACCGCGCTGGCGGTGCTGGCCGCACGCGGCGAACATCCGGCCGCGTCGATGACGCTGCTCACCGCGATGCTCGACTTCACCGATACCGGCATCCTCGACGTGTTCGTCGACGAGGCGCACGTGCAGATGCGCGAGCAGACCATCGGCGGCAAGAACGGCACGCAACCGGGGCTGATGCGCGGTGTGGAATTCGCGAACACGTTCTCGTTCCTGCGGCCGAACGACCTGGTGTGGAACTACGTCGTCGACAACTACCTGAAGGGCCGTACGCCTGCGCCGTTCGACCTGTTGTACTGGAACAGCGATTCGACGAGCCTGCCGGGCCCGATGTACGCGTGGTACCTGCGCAATACGTATCTCGAGAACAAGCTTCGCGAGCCGGGCGCGCTGACCGTGTGCGGCGAATCCGTCGACCTGACGCTGATCGACGTGCCGACGTTCATCTACGGCTCGCGCGAGGATCACATCGTGCCGTGGCAGACGGCCTACGAATCGACGTCGATCCTGACGGGCCCGCTGAAGTTCGTGCTCGGCGCGTCTGGGCACATCGCGGGCGTGATCAATCCGCCGGCGAAGAAGAAGCGCAGCTACTGGCTCAACGACGACCTGCCCGAATCCGCGGACGACTGGCTCGCCGGCGCGGCCGAACAGCCGGGCAGCTGGTGGACGACCTGGGTCGAGTGGCTCGACCAGTACGGCGGCCGCAAGGTGGCGCCGCCCGCGCAGCCCGGTTCCGCGCAGTTTCCGGTGATCGAGGCGGCACCGGGGCGTTACGTGTTGCAGCGCGATTGACGAAAACCGGACAGCGGCGCACGCTGTCCGACGCACCGCAGTTTTTTTAACAGGGCCGGTAGCGATGCGCCGTGTCGTGCGGGCCTGGAGGAAAGGGAAATGACGGACGTAGTGATCGTATCGGCCGCGCGGACCGCGGTCGGCAAATTCGGCGGCTCGCTTGCGAAGATTGCGGCGCCGGAGTTGGGCGCGACGGTGATCCGCGCGGTGCTGGAGCGTGCGGGCGTGAAGCCCGAGCAGGTCAGCGAAGTGATCATGGGGCAGGTGCTGACGGCCGGTTCGGGACAGAACCCGGCGCGGCAGTCGCTGATCAAGGCCGGGCTGCCGACGGCAGTGCCGGGGATGACGATCAACAAGGTGTGCGGCTCGGGCCTGAAGGCCGTGATGCTGGCGGCGAACGCGATCGTGGCGGGTGACGCGGAGATCGTGATCGCGGGCGGCCAGGAGAACATGAGCGCATCGCCGCACGTGTTGCCGGGCTCGCGCGACGGGTTCCGGATGGGCGATGCGAAGCTGGTCGACACGATGATCGTCGACGGCCTGTGGGACGTGTACAACCAGTACCACATGGGCATCACGGCAGAGAACGTCGCGAAGGAATACGGCATTACGCGCGAAGAGCAGGACGCATTCGCGGCGCTGTCGCAGAACAAGGCGGAAGCCGCACAGAAGGCCGGGCGCTTTGACGACGAGATCGTGCCGGTGTCGATTCCGCAACGCAAGGGCGAGCCGCTGCAGTTCGCGACCGACGAGTTCGTGCGTCACGGTGTGACGGCGGAATCGCTGGCGGGGCTGAAGCCGGCATTCTCGAAGGACGGCTCGGTGACGGCGGCGAACGCGTCGGGTCTGAACGACGGTGCGGCGGCGGTGCTGGTGATGTCGGCGCAGAAGGCGGCGGCACTGGGCCTGACGCCGCTCGCGAAGATCAAGGCGTATGCGAATGCGGGCGTGGATCCGAGCGTGATGGGGATGGGCCCGGTGCCGGCCTCGCGCCGGTGCCTGGAGCGGGCGGGCTGGACGCCGGGCGACCTGGACCTGATGGAGATCAACGAGGCGTTCGCGGCGCAGGCGCTGGCGGTGCACAAGCAGATGGGCTGGGACACGTCGAAGGTGAACGTGAACGGCGGGGCGATCGCGATCGGCCACCCGATCGGCGCGTCGGGCTGCCGGATCCTGGTGACGCTGCTGCACGAGATGGCCAAGCGCGATGCGAAGCGCGGGCTGGCGTCGCTGTGCATCGGCGGCGGGATGGGTGTCGCGCTCGCGGTCGAGCGCCCGTAACCGGTCGTCCGTCACCGGGGAAACGAATCCGGGCGCCGGCCGATTGCGGCTTCGGCCGGCGTCACGTGAAGTCAGAGGGGGCCTCCTGCAGCTCTCGAAACCAAAAATGGAGTGAGATTTATGTCTCAGCGAATTGCGTACGTAACGGGCGGGATGGGCGGCATCGGCACCAGCATCTGCCAGCGTCTGTTGAAAGACGGCTTCAAGGTGGTCGCGGGTTGCGGCCCGAATTCGCCGCGCCGGGTGAAATGGCTCGAGGATCAGAAGGCGCTCGGGTACGATTTCATCGCGTCGGAAGGCAACGTCGGCGACTGGGACTCGACCAAGGAAGCATTCGACAAGGTCAAGGCCGAAGTCGGCGAGATCGACGTGCTGGTCAACAACGCGGGCATCACGCGCGACGTCGTGTTCCGCAAGATGACGCATGAAGACTGGACCGCCGTCATCGACACCAACCTGACGAGCCTGTTCAACGTGACGAAGCAGGTGATCGACGGGATGGTCGAGCGGGGCTGGGGCCGGATCGTCAACATTTCGTCGGTGAACGGCCAGAAGGGGCAATTCGGCCAGACCAACTATTCGACCGCGAAGGCCGGCATCCACGGCTTCACGATGTCGCTCGCACAGGAAGTCGCGACGAAGGGCGTGACGGTCAACACCGTGTCGCCGGGCTACATCGGCACCGACATGGTGAAGGCGATCCGTCCGGACGTGCTCGAAAAGATCGTCGCGACGATCCCGGTGCGGCGTCTCGGTGGTCCGGAGGAAATCGGCTCGATCGTCGCGTGGCTCGCGTCGAACGATTCCGGCTTCGCGACGGGCGCCGACTTCTCGCTGAACGGCGGCCTGCACATGGGCTGAACGCCCGGGCTGCGCGGGCCGGGTGGCCGCGCAGCCGGGTGTGTTCCGAAGGCCCCCGCCTCCCGGATTCGGGCGGCGGGGATTCGTCACTTGCGCTACGCTGCACTGAAAGGCGTTACATGACTACTACAAAGAAGACGGCCGAACGGCTCATCAAGAAGTACCCGAACCGCCGGCTCTACGATACCGAGACAAGCACGTACATCACGCTTACCGACGTGAAGCAGCTCGTGCTGGAGCAAGAGGATTTCAAGGTCGTCGATGCGAAATCCAACGAGGACCTGACGCGCAGCATCCTGCTGCAGATCATCCTCGAAGAGGAAAGCGGCGGTGTGCCGATGTTCTCGTCGTCGATGCTGTCGCAGATCATCCGTTTCTACGGTCACGCGATGCAGGGCATGATGGGCACGTACCTGGAAAAGAATATCCAGGCGTTCATCGACATCCAGAACAAGCTCGCGGATCAGTCGAAGAACCTGTACGAAGGCAACGCAATGAATCCGGAAGTCTGGTCGCAGTTCATGAACATGCAGGCGCCGATGATGCAAGGGATGATGACGAGCTACATCGAGCAGTCGAAGAACATGTTCGTGCAAATGCAGGAACAGATGCAGAACCAGGCGAAGTCGATGTTCAGCACGTTCCCGTTCAAGCAGCCGGGCGCGCCGGAACCGGAAAAGAAGTAAGGTTTCGCGGCCGGGCCGGCAGCGGCGGCGCGAGTCGTCGGCGTCGGTGCCGTGAAGCAGGGCGGCGCCGGTCGGCCGGTCGTCTGCTTCGGCACGGCGATGCGCGGCCGCTGCCTGACGAAGACATCGCCGACGATCGTTCATGATCGTCGGCACCGAATGCTCGCGCCGGGTATGGGCGGGCATGAGCGTTGTCCGGTCGATCGAGATCCAGTCCGCACATGAATGAAAGCCGGGACGTGCCGTGCCCGAGGGGTGTGTGCTCGTGCCGGTCGCCCGTTTGCCTGCCGTACCCGAAGCGGCGCGGGCGCCGCCTTGGGCGACGCACGGTACCGGTTCCCGGGCGCCACGCGAAGTTCGATACCGTGCCGACGCGGCGCGGCCAAGAAAAACAAATCGACTGAGAGAGAGCATGCAAGGGATTCGAATGGCATCGGCCGGCAGGCTGGCCGGTCTTGCTTCGATATTCATGTTCGGTGTTGGCCTGGCCATGCCGGGCTTTGCGATGGATTGCGCGAAAGCCGCGCAGCCGATCGAGAAGCGCATCTGTGCGAACCCGGGGCTGCGGGCGGCCGATGCGCGCATGAACTCGGCCTATTCGGGCGTGCTGAAAGCCGCGCCGGACGCCGCTATCCGCGACATGCTGGTCCGTAGCCAGCGACGCTGGATCGCCGCGCGCAACAACCGTCTGAGTGCCGACTACGATGGCCATCCGCTGGCCGTCGACGAAGTGCGCAAGGCAATCGATCGGCGCACCGCCATGCTGGCCGATCAGTCGGGCAAGGGGCTGATCGCGCGAGCGCTGGCCGAGCGCCAGTGGCTCGCGAAATACACGGGCGGCCCGCTGACCGGATTCGACGCAAACTGCGATTTCATTCCCGACGATGCGAGCGGTGCGCACGTTTCATATGCGTGCTTCGGCGCGGTACACGTGCAGCATCAGGCGCGGGTTTGCAGCCAGAGCGAGGACTGGGCGACCGGCGCGGTGTATCAGTACCGCTCGGTGAGCACGACGGACGGCGGGAAAGTGCGCCCGGTGGCGTTCTGCGAGGCGCAGGCGCATGGGCATGCGTGCGATAACGGCGGGGCGCAATCGGGGTGGATGCGTGCGGGAGCGTCCGGAGACGATAACCGTGCCCCCGCGCCGGCAACCGGTTTGCCGCAACTCGATGCGGAAATGTGGCCGATCGGCGATGGCGACGATGCGGTGTGGTTCGAGCGGTGCCTGAAGGCGTCGAGCTATCCGTGAGCATGCGTCGGATCGCGTGCAAGCCCGCTTCGGCGGGCTTTTTTACGTGCTCGCCGCAGGCCCGGATCGTGTCACTGCGCCGGATCGAATCCGTGCTCGTCGTCCGACGGCGGAAGGTCGAGCACGAGCTTGACGGCGCTGTAGTTGGCCTTGAGCGAGAACACGCGGCCGATCACGAGGAACGTCTGGCGCGAATTCTCGAGTTCGACGAAGTCGCCGGGTTGCGGCACGTGCGCGCCCTGGTCGTATGAAAAGCTGGTGCTGGTCTGCTCGCCGATGGTTTCTGCAGCGTGTTCGGTGAATTCGATCGTGATGTGGGTGGTCATGTCAGCCCCGGTGTGGGTGGATTGAAGTGGTCGACGGGTTCGATTTTCTCACTAGTTTGTCGAGGGCAACGCCATTTGACGCGTGCCGCCCGACGACCGTATGCCGGTGTTCGAGCGTGGCGCTCAGGGCAAGCCGGCAACCCGACGTCCGAAATGAAAGGGGCATATCGCAAACCGTTCCGCGCCGGGTGGTCCGCCGCGCGGCGCCGCCGATCCGCCGATCCGCACCGCTGCGGGTCGCCTGTTTTTGGCTCGCCGCCCCTAAATCGCTGTAAACTCACGCTTTTGCTGCCACGCCCCCACATTCCAGATGTCCCAATCCCCCAAAGTAGGGTTCGTATCGCTCGGGTGCCCTAAAGCGCTAGTCGACTCCGAACAAATCATCACCCAGCTGCGCGCCGAAGGTTATGAAATCTCCGGCACCTACGACGGCGCCGACCTCGTCGTCGTGAACACCTGCGGCTTCATCGACGAAGCCGTGCAGGAAAGCCTCGACGCGATCGGCGAAGCGCTGACCGAGAACGGCAAGGTGATCGTCACCGGCTGCCTCGGCGCGAAGTCGAGCGCCAGCGGCTCGAACCTGATCGAGGAAGTCCATCCGAAGGTGCTCGCCGTCACCGGCCCGCACGCGGTGGGCGAAGTGATGCAGGCCGTGCATTCGCACCTGCCGAAGCCGCACGATCCGTTCGTCGATCTCGTGCCCGCAGCCGGCATCAAGCTCACGCCGCGCCACTACGCGTACCTGAAGATCTCCGAAGGCTGCAATCACCGCTGCACGTTCTGCATCATCCCGTCGATGCGCGGCGACCTCGTGTCGCGCCCGGTCGCCGAAGTGATGCTCGAAGCGGAAAACCTGTTCAAGTCGGGCGTGAAGGAACTGCTCGTGATCTCGCAGGACACGAGCGCGTACGGCGTCGACGTGAAGTACCGCACGGGCTTCTGGAACGGCAAGCCGATCAAGACGCGCATGACCGACCTGGTCGCCGCGCTCGGTGAACTCGCCGCGCAGTACGGCGCATGGGTGCGTCTGCACTACGTGTATCCGTACCCGAGCGTCGACGAAGTGATTCCGCTGATGGCCGAAGGCCCGTTCAAGGGCCACGTGCTGCCGTATCTCGACGTGCCGTTCCAGCACGCGCACCCTGAAGTGCTCAAGCGCATGAAGCGCCCGGCGAACGCCGAGAAGGTGCTCGAGCGCGTGCAGAAGTGGCGCGAGATCTGCCCGGACCTGACGATCCGCAGCACGTTCATCGCGGGCTTCCCCGGCGAGACGGAAGAGCAGTTCGAAACGCTGCTCGACTTCATCCGCGAGGCGGAACTCGATCGCGTCGGCTGTTTCGCGTATTCGCCGGTCGAAGGCGCGACCGCGAACGAACTCGACGGCGCGTTGCCCGACGACGTCCGCGAGGAACGCCGCGCGCGCTTCATGGAAGTCGCCGAGGAAGTGTCGGCGAAGCGCATGGAGCGCAAGGTCGGCAAGACCGTGAAGGTGCTGATCGACGAAGTCAGCGCAGAAGGCGGCATCGGCCGCACGGCAGCCGATGCGCCCGAGATCGACGGTGTCGTTTATGTCGAGCCGGCGACGAAGGCGTCGAAGCGCTACAAGGTCGGCGATTTCGTGTCCGTGAAGATCACGGGCGCCGACGGCCACGATCTGTGGGGCGAGGTGTAAGCGATGACCGCCGCATTTCCGGAGATCCTCGCGCTCGGCGAGGCGATGATCGAATTCAACCAGTCGCAGCCGGGCCGTCCCGAATTCCTGCAGGGCTTCGGCGGCGACACGTCGAACTTCTGCATCGCCGCGGCGCGCCAGGGTGCGTCGACGGGTTTCGTGTCGGCGATCGGCGACGATCCGTTCGGCCGCCTGCTGGCCGACATGTGGCATGTGGAGCACGTCGACACGACGTACGTGCGGATCGATCGCGCGGCGCCGACCGGCGTGTATTTCGTCACGCACGGCGCCAGCGGCCACCAGTTCGACTATCTGCGCGCGGGCTCCGCGGCGAGCCGCTATGCGGCGGGCGACCTGCCGCTCGACGCGCTGGCGGCGGCGAAGGCCGTACACCTGTCGGGCATCAGCCTCGCGATCAGCACGACCGCGTGCGACGCCGCGTTCGCGGCGATCGACCACGCGCGCCGCAACGGCGCGAAGGTCAGCTTCGACACGAACCTGCGCCTGAAGCTGTGGCCGCTGCCGCGCGCTCGCGCGGTGATGCGTGAAGCTCTGCGCCAGACGGATATCTGCCTGCCGAGCTGGGATGACGTGACGGCGCTCACGGGCGCGAACAATCGTGACGCGATCGTCGATGCGATGCTCGAGCATGGGCCGCAGGTCGTCGCGCTGAAGCTCGGCAAGGAAGGCGCGTATGTGGCGACGCCGAACGAGCGGCGCGTCGTGCCGGGCTTCACGGTCGAGGCCGTCGATGCGACGGGCGCGGGCGACTGCTTCGGTGGCGCTTTCATCGCGCGGATCGTCGCGGGCGACGATCCGTTCGCGGCGGCGCGTTACGCGAATGCAGCGGCGGCGCTGTCGACGACCGGCTACGGCGCGGTCGCGCCGATTCCGCACCGCGACGCGGTGGAGCGCCTGATGCAAGGCTGACGCGGCATCCGCACGCCGGCCACGGCCCCGCACGATCGATTCATTCGACAAGAAGGATCAGGAGGCATCATGCAACGTGAAGTGGTGGTGGTGAGCGGCGTGCGTACCGCGATCGGCGATTTCGGCGGCGGCCTGAAGGACATCGCGCCGACCGAGCTCGGCGCGCAAGTCGTGCGCGAAGTGTTGCGGCGCGCACAGGTGTCGGGCGACGAGGTCGGCCACGTGGTGTTCGGCAACGTCGTGCACACCGAGCCGAAGGACATGTATCTCGCGCGCGTCGCCGCGATCAACGGCGGTGTCGCGCAGCATGCGCCGGCGCTCACGGTCAACCGGCTGTGCGGTTCCGGGCTGCAGGCGATCGTGTCGGCCGCGCAGGGCGTGCTGCTCGGCGACGCGGACATCGCGATCGCGGGCGGCGCGGAGAACATGAGCCGTGCGCCGTATTCGATTCCGGCCGCGCGTTTCGGGCAGCGCATGGGCGACATGCGCGCGGTCGACATGATGGTCGGCGCGCTGAACGATCCGTTCCAGACGATCCACATGGGCGTGACGGCCGAGAACGTCGCCGCGAAGTACGGCATTTCGCGCGACGCGCAGGATGCGCTCGCGCTCGAATCGCACCGCCGCGCGTCGCATGCGGCGAAGGCCGGTTATTTCAGGGAGCAGATCCTGCCCATCGAGCTGATCGGCTCGAAGAAGGGCACGCCGGTGGTGTTCGATCACGACGAGCACGTGCGCCACGATGCGAGCCTGGATGATTTCTCGAAGCTGCGGCCCGTGTTCGTGAAGGAGAACGGCACGGTGACGGCCGGCAACGCGTCGGGCATCAACGATGCGGCGGCGGCCGTGTTGCTGATGGAGCGCGGCGTCGCCGAGAAACGCGGTGCGAAGCCGCTCGCGCGCCTCGTCGCGTACGCGCATGCGGGCGTCGATCCGGCCTACATGGGGATCGGCCCCGTGCCGGCCACCCGGAAGGTGCTCGAGCGCGCCGGGCTGACGATCGCGGATCTCGACGTGATCGAGGCGAACGAGGCATTCGCCGCGCAGGCATGCGCGGTGACGAAGGAGTTGGGTCTCGACCCGGCCAAGGTGAATCCGAACGGGTCCGGCATTTCGCTCGGTCACCCGATCGGCGCGACGGGCGCGCTGATCACCGTCAAGGCGCTGTACGAGCTGCAGCGCGTCGGCGGCCGTTACGCGCTCGTGACGATGTGTATCGGCGGCGGGCAGGGCATCGCCGCGATTTTCGAGCGAATCTGAAGCAAGGAGCAACGCAAGGTGGGTCGATATTCGGAATGGCAACGGGCGCTCGTCGTCGCAGGCGCGCTGGCGGCGGGCATGGCGATGCCGGGCGCGGTCGCGGCGCAGGCCGTCGCGCCGGGCGCGCAGCAGGATGAGCCGGCGCTCGCGCGGCCGCTGCGGCCGAACCCCGAGTTCGCGCGCCTGCCGCGCTACGAAGGCACGCTCGGCGATCGGCCGATCGTCGTGCATCTCGGCCCGAAGACGGATGAGGAAGGCGTGCATGGCGAATACCAGTTCGCCGATACGGGCGAGGTCGTGCTGCTCGCGGGCGATCGCGACGGCGACACGCTCGAGATCGAGGAGTCGAACGACGGCACGAACATCACGGGCGTATGGGTCGGCCGCTTCGATGCGACCGGCGACCTGAAGGCCGACCGGATGAACTCGGACGAATCGGACCCGCAGCCGGTCGTGCTGCGTCTGGCGCCGGGCAAGCGCACGGCGCTGCAGGTGCGCGACGGCCGCGTGCAGGAAATCGAGACGGTGGGCGGCGTCGTCAATCTGCGCACCGACGACTGAGCGCATTTGGCTCGGTGTGCGCGGCGCGCATTGTACCGGGCCAAATGCGCCGATTTTGACTAACCTAGCGGCCTATTCCGCAACCGAACGGCCTCGTGCCCGGCTTCCTGTCATGACTGCATCCACTCCCAAGCGCGCGCTGCAAACCCGTATCGTTCAACCCGACGACGTCATTCCTGAAGGCTTCCGTTCGTTCGTGCCGCCGGTCGCGCGCGCGTCGACGGTCGTGTTCCCCGATCTCGCGACGATGCGCGCGCTCGTCTGGCACAACGACAACCAGTGGCGCTACGGGCTGCATGCGACGCCGACGTCGCTCGCGCTCGCGCAACGGCTCGCCGAGATCGAAGGCGGCACGCATGCGCTGCTGCAGCCGTCGGGCCTCGCAGCGATCATGAACGTCTATTTCGGGATCGTGAAAGCGGGCGACGACGTGCTGATCCCGGACAACGTGTACGGGCCGAACGCCGATTTCGGCAACTGGCTCGCGAAGGATTTCGGCATCACCGCGCGCTTCTACGATCCGCTCGTCGGCGCCGGCATCGCCGATCTGATCCAGCCGAACACGCGGCTGATCTGGGTCGAGGCGCCCGGCTCGGTGACGATGGAAGTGCCCGACGTGCAGGCGATCACGGCGGCCGCGAAGGCGCGCGGCATCGTCACCGCGATCGACAACACCTATTCGGCCGGCCTCGCGTTCAAGCCGTTCGAGCACGGAGTCGACATCTCGGTGCAGGCGCTGACCAAGTACCAGTCGGGCGGCAGCGACGTGCTGATGGGCGCGACGATCACCGCAAACGCGGAACTGCAGGCGAAGCTGAAGCTCGCGCGCATGCGCTGCGGGATCGGCGTGTCGGCCGACGATTGCTCGCTCGTGCTGCGCAGCCTGCCGAGCATGCAGGTGCGCTTCGATGCGCACAGCAAGAGCGCGCTCGCGCTCGCACAGTGGCTGAAGGCGCGGCCGGAGATCGTATCGGTGCTGCATCCGCAACTGCCCGATTGCCCGGGGCACGCGTCGTTCATGCGCGACTTCACGGGTGCGGGCGGGCTGTTCTCGGTGGTGTTCGACGAGCGCTACAGCGCGGAGCAGATCGACCGCTTCGTCGAGTCGCTCGAACTGTTCGCGATCGGCTGGAGCTGGGGCGGCGCGTGCAGTCTTGCGATGCCGTATGACGTCGCGTCGATGCGTGCGGACTGGCCGCATCGCGGCACGCTGGTGCGGTTCTATGTCGGCCTCGAGGACGAAGCCGATCTGCGCGCGGATATCGAGCGCGCGATTCAGGCCACGCTGGGCTGACATCAGCGGATCACGAACGTAAAAAAACGCCGGCGCGATACGACATCGCGCCGGCGTTTTTCATGGGCGGTTGCGCCGTATCAGAACAGCCGCAGCAGCCCGTCGAGGCCGACGTGATCGAACGCGACCGTCGCCGCGTCGCGCACGACGGGCTTCGCGTGGAACGCGACCGACAGCCCGGCTTCGGCCATCATCTTCAGGTCGTTCGACCCGTCGCCCATCGCGATCGCGCGGCTCGGCGCGATACCGAGCGACGCGCACGTATCGCGCAGCATGCGCGCCTTCACGTCGGCGTTGACGATCTCGCCGAGCACCTTCCCGGTCAGCTTGCCGTCGACGATCTCGAGCGTGTTCGCGTGCGCGTAGTCGAGGCCGAGCCGCGCCTTCAGCGGCTCGGTGAAGAACGTGAAGCCGCCCGACACGAGCAGCGTCTTCATGCCGGCCGCCTTCACGCCGGCGAGCATCGTCTCGGCGCCCGGCGACAGTTGCAGCCGCTCCTCGTACACGCGCTCCAGCGCGTGCGCGTCGAGCCCGGCCAGCAGCGCGACGCGGCGCGTGAGGCTTTCGTTGAAATCGCGGATCTCGCCGCGCATCGACGCCTCGGTGATCTCGGCGACCTGCGTTTTCAGTCCGCAGAAATCGGCGATCTCGTCGATGCATTCGATCGTGATCAGCGTCGAATCCATGTCCATCACGACGAGCCCGAAATCGCTGAGCGCGAGGCCGGCCTCGACGAACGCGAAGTCGAGCGCATGCGTGCCGCAGTACGCGTCGATGTCGAGGCGCTGGGCCGGGTTCGCGTTTTCGATGCGCAGCGCGTGATCGTCGGTCTGCACGAGGCGGGTGCCGCGCGACAGCGCGAGCAGCGGCTTGTGATGGGCGTCCGACAGCGGCGAAAGACTCTGGATGACGAGATTGTGGGTCATGGCGGGATGGTTGCGAGGCAAATGGAATGCGTGCGCGGCCAACGGGCGGCCGCCTGCGGACGCGGGCCCGGTTCGGCTTCGGGCCGTTGCGTCGCGAACGCGCCATTGTACCGGGTGGCCGGAGCGGGGCGGTCGCCGCCGGTACGATTCCTGAGGCCGGGCTCGAAACGGCACGCCCGAGGCACGAGCGCGGACACCGGCGCCTATCGTCCGTCCGCGTGATCCCAATAAGGCGGATCACCGAAATGCTCGGCCAGGAACGCAATGAACACGAGCGTCTTCAGCGGCACGTGCGCGCGGCTCGGATAGACGGCCCAGATCGCGACGTCGTCCGCGAACGGATAGTCGTCGAGCACCGTGACGAGCGCGCCGCTCGCGAGCAGTGGGCCGACGTCCCAGGTCGACTTGATCGCGATCCCGAAGCCGTCGACGAGCGCTTCGCGGATCGCCTCGCCGTTGCTCGCGACGAGACGGCCGCCGACACGCACGGTGAGCGGGCCTTGCGGCGTGGTGAACGACCAGTCGCGCTGGTCGCCGAGGATCACGCATTCGTGTTGCGCAAGATCGGCCGGATGGCGCGGCGTGCCGCGTTCGGCGAGATAGGCGGGCGAGCAGCACAGCACGCGGCGGTTCTCGGCGAGCTTGCGCGCGACGAGCGTCGAATCCTTCAGCGCGCCGAGGCGGATCGCGACGTCGTAGCCGTCGTCGACCAGATCGACGATCTCGTCGGACAGCCGCAGGTCGAGCGACACGGACGGGTAGCGGCGCAGGAACGCGGGAATTACCGGCGCGACGTGCTGGCGGCCGAACGACGACGACATCGACACCTTCAGCCGCCCGTACGGCTCGCTGCGGCCGTGGCCGACCGAGGCGCGTGCGGCGTCGGCGGCCGACAGCAGCGCGTCGGCGCGCGCCATGAAGATCTCGCCGTCCTGCGTGAGGCTGATACGCCGCGTGGTGCGGTGCAGCAACCGTGCGCCGAGCTGGCGTTCGAGCTGCGCGATGCGCGCGCTTGCGACCGCGGCCGACACGCCGAACTCGCGCCCGGCCGCAGTGACGTTCGCGAGCAGCGCTGCGCGCACGAACAGCGCGACGTCGAGCAGGTCGAGCGGCTTGTTGGGGCACGGAACCGGATCGGACGACATTATTCTGAATTTCCTGAAAATGTTTCAGGAAATATAGCGGTTTTCTCGAAAGATCGGGTTGCCTACGATGACGTTCATGGGGCTGCGCCGCAGCCCGCCCGGTTTACCTGAAAGGAGTACCGAGATGAAAGCCGTTGGACTGACCCGCTATCTGTCGATCGACGACCCGCAAGCCTTGCTCGACGTGGAGCTCCCGCAGCCCGTGCCGGGCCCGCGCGACCTGCTCGTGAAGGTCGAAGCCATTTCCGTGAACCCGGTGGACACCAAGGTGCGCGCGCCGAAGTCGCAGGTCGAGGAGACGCCGCGCGTGCTCGGTTGGGATGCGGCCGGCACGGTGGTCGCGGTCGGCGCCGACGTCACGCTGTTCCGCCCCGGCGACGAAGTGTTCTACGCGGGCAGCATCACGCGGCCCGGTGCAAACAGCGAATTCCATACGGTCGACGAGCGGATCGCCGCGCTGAAGCCGCGCACGCTCGACTTCGCCGCTGCGGCTGCATTGCCGCTCACCGCACTGACCGCGTGGGAAGCGCTGTTCGACCGGCTGCGCGTGTCGCCGCAGGGCGCGGACGCCGGCAAGTCGGTGCTGATCATCGGCGGCGCGGGCGGCGTGGGCTCGATCGCGATCCAGCTCGCGAAGACGCTCGGCAAGCTGCACGTGATCGCGACCGCGTCGCGGCCGGCCTCGGCGGAATGGGTGCGCGCGCTCGGCGCGGATGCCGTCGTCGATCACTTCGGCGACCTGCCGGCGCAGTTGCGCGATGCCGGGCATCCGAACGTCGACTACGTGCTGATCTTCAACGACACGGATCGCCATTTCCCTGCCGCGGCGGAGGTAATCCGGCCGCAGGGCGGCATCTGCACGATCGTCGAGAACGAAAAGCCGGTGCCGGTCGAATTGCTGAAGGCGAAGAGCGCCGCGTTTCATTGGGAATTCATGTTCACGCGTGCCATGTTCGAGACGCCGGACATGATCGAGCAACACCGGATCCTCGGCGAAGTCGCGCGGCTCGTCGACGGCGGCACGCTGCGCACGACGCTCGGCGAACAGCTCGGCACGATCAATGCCGCAAACGTGCGGCGCGCGCACCAGTTGCTCGAAGCCGGGCGCTCGATCGGCAAGCTCGTGCTGAGCGGGTTCTGATCCGGCATCGCGCGTAAGGTTGCAACGCCGCGAACGCAAGCGGGGTAACACCCGATGCGTTTGCGGCGCATTGCATGCCGCTTGGCGGTAGACTGGCAACGCATCATGCATCGAAAACCGCGCGGCACGCGCGTGCCGCCGCATTACAAGGAGGTCAGCATGAGCCAACGCAGCTTGTCAGTCGCCGCATCGTGGTCGGTCGTGTTCGCGGCGGCGTGCGTCAGCGCGAGCGTATTCGCGGCGCCGCCGGTCAAGGGCAGCCTGAAGGGCGGCGGTACGGGACAGCTCGAATACACCGTCAAGGTCGATTCGAAGACCTTCGGCAACACGCAGGAGACCCGCAAGATCCGCTCCGGCGAGACGGACGACTTCAACTGGAAGTCGGTGCCGCCGAGTGGCGCGGTCGCGATGCCGGGCGGCTGCCCGAACGCCGACAACCTGCCGCGCGACGAGAATGGTGCGATGGTGCGCCAGACCCAGGTCCGGCTCGCGCCGTCCGTCGACGCGAAGGGGATCGCCAACGTGCAGATGAGCTTCCAGGCAGCCGCGCCGAAGGGCACGCGCAGCGTGACGGCCGGCGGCAAGTCGTTGCAGTGCCCGGACGTCGTGTCGGTAAGCCAGGTGAAGTGGGTGTCGATTTCGACCAACGGCGGGTCGAAGTCCGTCACGATGAGCGACGGCACGAAAGTGACGGTGTCGATCAAGCACTGAGCGGCGCGCGCGGGCCGGCGTTTCGTCCGGTGCGCGCGCAACGGATTCGGCTGGCGGGGCGAGCCAGGCGGCACGTGACCGTTTCGTGTCGCCGTCACGATGCTTTCCGCCGCCTTCTTCGCAGTACGTCGTTTCGGCAACGGCATGGCGACCATTCGCCATGCGCGTCACGCGGCGACCTGTGTGACGTGATGCGGGCGTCGCGTTATGCTCGCCGGCGTCATCCTCTTTCCGTCACGACATCCCGATGAAACTCCGCATGACCATGCTGCTGCTGGCCGCTGCGCTTGTCGCCGCGCACGCGCAGGCCGCCGACGATTGCAGTTTCGTGAAGAAGGTCGAGCTGCCGTCGCGGCAACAGGTGGCGGTCGTGTCGAGCGGCGCGCTCGAACCGTGCTCGACCGGCAGCTACGCGGTGCGCGTGTATTCGACCGCGCATGCCGCCCCCGGCTTCGATACGGACGACTATGTGACGGGTGCGTTGCACCCGCGCGATGGCACGCTCACCGATGCGTTCGCCGCGGACCTCGGCGCACGCGCGCCGCAGGCGCTCGTCGTGACGACGCGTTCGGCCGGCAGCGGCGGCTATGTCGGCGCACAGGCCTATGTGACGACGCCGCGCGCGGTGCGGCTCGTTGCGTCGGTCGACGGGCTCGCGCCCGGCGCGGACGTCGCGGCCGCATTGCGGCAGGCGATCGCCAAGCGCCGCGCCACGCGCTGATCGCGCACCGCGCGGCGTCGCCGCGTGTCAGTGCGCGCGTTCTTCGAGCCGCGACGCGAGAAAGCGGTGATCGGCCGAGAACAGCCGGCGATAGGTCATCAGCACCGCACCGACGGTGCCGAGCGCAGAGGACGCCGCGATCAGGAACATGATCACGATCTGGTAGCGCACGGCCTGCAGCGGCGACTGGCCGGCCAGCACCTGGCCGGTCATCATCCCCGGCAGGCTCACGACGCCGACGACCGCCATCTGGTTCAGCGTCGGCAGCATGCCCGCGCGCACGGCCTGGCGCGCGGCGTCCTGCGCGGCTTCCCAGCGCGTTGCGCCGAGCGCGAGCGCGGTCTCGACGCGGTCGCGGCGTGCGGTGAGTTCTTCCATCATCCGCTCGACGCCGAGCGACACGCCCGTCAGCGTATTGCCGAGAATCATCCCGAGGATCGGAATCGCGTATTGCGGCGCGTACCACGGATGGATGCGGATCACGACGAACAGGCCGACCGCCGCGACGAACCAGCTGCTGAACCAGATCGACGCGATGCTGTCGATGCGCTGGCCGCGGTACGTGCGCTTGCCGCGCCCCGCGCCGGCGAAACCGGCGATCAGCGTCATCAGCGCGGTGAGCGGCAGCACGACGGTCCAGTGCGGATGGCCGAACACCCAGCCGAGCACGTAGCCGATCGCGAGCAACTGGACGACGGTGCGCACGGCCGCGAGCGCAAGCTTGCGGCCGAGGCCGAGCGACAGCGCCATCGAGATCGCGCCGTTGACCGCGACGAGCGCGGCGGCGATGCCGACGTCGACGAGGCTCAGGTCCTGCAGTGCCGGGCTCATTGCGCAGCCTCCGTCGGGTTTGCCGCGTGCAGCACGCCGGCCTGCATGACGAGCCGCATCGTGCCGATCCGCGCGGCCTGCGCCGGATCGTGCGAGATCCACATGTACGCGCGCGTGTCGGGCGCCGCGTCGAACCATGCGTCGACGAGCGCCTCGATCGCGCGCGCCGATTCGGGATCGAGCGCGGACGTCGGCTCGTCGAGCAGCAGCACGTCGGGATCGAGCTGCAGCACCCGCAACAGCGCGGCGATCTGCGCTTCGCCGCCCGACAGGTCGCTCGCGCGCTTGTCGAGAAAATCGGGGCCGCGGCCGGCACGCGCAGCGAGCGCTTCGGCGCGTGCGCGATCGAACGCGACGTCGTGATAGATCGCGAGCGAATACGGATAGCGCAGTTGCGATTCGACCGTGCCGTCCATCTGCGCGGGGCGCTGGCGCACATACGCGACACTGCGCCGGTAGCGCGGGATCGCGCCGCGCCGGATCCGGCTGCCGCGCCACAGGATGTGGCCGCCGTCGAGCGGATCGAGCAGCGCGAGCGCGCGCAGCAGCACGCTCTTGCCGGACCCGGACGGGCCGGTGATAGCAATTCGCGATCCCGCTGCGAGGCTGAAATCGGTCGGGGCGAGCAGGGTCTTGCCGCTGCTGGCGTCGCGCCGCGTGATGCGCTGCGCATCGATGAGGCCGGTGGGGGCTGTCATGTCACAAATGAAAAAAAGCGTTAATGGCGCCGAAACGTCACCATGGCGTGCGTCATAATACCGATCGAAAAGCCGCGGGTGTCGTGCGCCGTTCGTCCACGCACGCGGCCCGGCATGATGCGGCAACACTTCAGAACAACAACGGAACCGCCATGACGCTAACCCGAGCCATCGGCAAATCGGCTGCATGGATCGTCGGTATCGTCGCGGTGCTCATCGCGGCGGCCGGCGTCTTTCTTTTCACGTTCGACTGGAACCGCGCGAAGCCGTGGGTCAACGAACAGGTGAGTGCCGCACTCGGCCGCCCGTTCGCGATCAACGGCGACCTCAAGGTCGGCTGGCGGCGCCCGGACGGCGAGACCGGCTGGCGCGCATGGGTGCCCTGGCCGAGCTTTTCGGCGACGCAGCTCGAGATCGGCAATCCCGACTGGGCGAAGACGCCCAAGTTCGTCACGCTCGACGCCGCGCACTTCGACCTCGCGATCCTGCCGCTGCTCGCGCACGAGATCGTCATCCCGTCGATCGACGTGGTCAATCCCGCCGTCGACCTCGAACGTCTGGCCGACGGCCGCAACACGTGGACCTTCCCGTTCAAGCAATCGTCGCAGCCGTCGCCGTGGAAGGTGCGGCTCGACAGCTTCGGCTTTGCGAAGGGCACCGTCACGTATCGCGACGCGATCACGAAGGCCGACCTGACCGTCGCGATCGATACGCTCGGCCAGCCGATTCCGCTCGGTGACGTGCTGAAGGAGCAGGAGCAGACGTCGCGCGCGGCGTCCGCGCAGCGGGTCGGCAAGCACGGCGCCGCGCAGCTGAGCGCGAAGGCCAATGCGGAGGCCGCTTCGAGTGCGTCGGCGGCGAGCGCGGCGTCGCCCGTGGGTGCTTCGACGGCGTCTTCCGTTGCTTCGGCTTCTTCCGGGGCTTCTGTTTCTTCCGCTTCTACGGCTTCCGCCGCGTCGGGCGCAAGCGCCGCCGCGGCGCCCGCGAAGCCGTCCGGCCCGACCTATGCGTTCGGGCTGAAGGTCGACGGCCGCTACAAGAACGTGCCCATCAGCGGGACCGGCAAGCTCGGCGGCGTGCTGGCGATCCAGGACGCGTCGCGGCCGTTCCCGTTGCAGGCCGACGTGAAGGCCGGCAACACGCGGCTCGCGATCGTCGGCACGCTGACCGATCCGATGCATCTCGCGGCGATCGACCTGCGGCTGTGGCTGCAGGGCACGTCGATGTCGCACCTGTACCAGCTCACGGGCATCACGCTGCCCGACACGCCGCCTTATGCGACCGAAGGGCGGCTGATCGGCAACTTCAAGCGGCGCGCGAGCACGTTCCGCTACGAGAACTTCAACGGCCGCGTGGGCGGCAGCGATCTCGGCGGCACGCTGGTGTACGAGCAGCGCGAGCCGCGGCCGAAGCTGTCGGGCGAGCTCGTGTCGAACCTGCTGCAGTTCTCCGATCTCGCGCCGGTGATCGGCGCGGATACCGCCGCGAGCAAGGCCAAGCGCGGCGACACGACGCACCAGCCGTCGACTCGCGTGCTGCCGGTCGAGACGTTCCGCACCGACCGCTGGCGCGCGCTCGACACGGACGTCAAGTTCACCGGCCGCAAGCTGGTCAAGAGCGCGAACCTGCCGATCACGAACCTGTACACGCATATCGTGATGCAGGACGGCGTGCTGTCGCTCGAACCGCTGCAGTTCGGGGTCGCGGGCGGCACGCTCGCGACGACCGCGCGTCTCGACGGCAGCGGCACGCCGCTGAAGGGCCGTTTCACGGTGGCCGCGCGGCACCTGAAGCTCAAGCAGCTGTTCCCGACGCAGAAGGTCATGCAGTCGGCGCTCGGCGAGATCAACGGCGACGCGTCGCTGTCGGCGACCGGCAACTCGCCGGCCGCGCTCGCCGCGACGTCGAACGGCGAAGTGAAGGCGCTCGTGACGGACGGCCGCATCAGCCGGCTGCTGATGGAAGCGGCGGGGCTGAACGTCGCGAACGTCGTCTACGAAAAGCTGTTCGGCAACAACGACGTGAAGATCAACTGCGCGGCGATCGACTTCGTCGCGACCAACGGTATCCTCGACCCGAAGGTGTTCGCGCTCGATACCGACGACGCGCTGATCAACGTCGACGGCCCGATCAGCCTGCGCGACGAAACGCTCGACCTGAAGATCCATCCGCATACGAAGGGCTTCCGGATCTTCTCGCTGCGCTCGCCGCTGTATGCGAAGGGCACGTTCAAGAACCCGAACGTCGGTGTCGATGCGACCGCGCTCGCGCTGCGCGCCGGCGCGATGGTCGGGCTCGGGCTGATCAACCCGTTCGCGGCGCTGATTCCGCTGATCGCGCCGAGCAACAACCGGGACGTGCCGTGCTCGGAACTGTTCGGGCAGATGAACGCGAAGGCGGCGCAGCGGGCGGCCGCGAAGGCCGGCAAGTGACGGGCGTCAGCGGCCCGCACGCACCCAGAGCAGCACGATGTCGACCTCCCGGCCGTCGAGCCGGACCGGGGCGACGGGGCCGAGCTGCAGTCGATCGCCGTCGAGCACGGCGACTCGCTGCTGGACGTTGCCGATCCAGTTCGGAAACAGGCTGACGTCCATTTCGTGGGTCAGCGTGCCGTCGTCGTCGACGCGAAAGGGGCCGGAATACGCGATGTAGCCGCGCGCGGCCGCCGCGTACTCGTCGGCGGTGCCGCGCTGCAGGTCGCCTTCCGCGAAGGCTGGCCGGCCGGCGGCCATCAGCTGGGCAGACATGTAGCCGTCCGGCGTGTAAAGAAGCCAGCCGCGCGCGTCGCGGCCGAGCGGATAGACGAGCGCGCCGCCGTCGCGCGGGCGGACTTCGTAGGACACGAGGCGCCATGCGCCGACGAGTTGTTCGCGAAGCTGGCTGGCGAGCATGCGGGATTCCTGCAAGACGGTGGTAGGGCGCGTGCGGTCGTGTTGGCAGGCCTCGGACCCGGGGTCGGAATGCACTGCCGGAACGACGTGGTCGGCAGTTTCTCCGACACCTGCTAAAATACACGGTTTTCCGTCGATTTATCCTTTAACGGGACCTGCCGTGCTTTCTACTGCCAACATCACGATGCAATTCGGGCCAAAGCCCCTGTTCGAGAACATCTCGGTCAAATTCGGCGAGGGCAACCGCTATGGTCTGATCGGCGCGAACGGCTGCGGCAAGTCGACGTTCATGAAGATCCTCGGCAGCGACCTCGAGCCGAGCGCCGGCAACGTCGCGCTGGAGCCGAACGTCCGCCTCGGCAAGCTGCGCCAGGACCAGTTCGCGTACGAAGACGTGCGCGTGCTCGACGTCGTGATGATGGGCCACACCGAGATGTGGGCCGCGATGGCCGAGCGCGACGCGATCTACGCGAACCCGGAAGCCACCGACGACGACTACATGCACGCGGCCGAGCTCGAAGGCAAGTTCGCCGAATACGGCGGCTACGACGCCGAAGCACGCGCGGGCGCGCTGCTGCTCGGTATCGGCATCGAGGAGAAGTTCCACACCGGCACGATGAGCGACGTCGCGCCGGGCTGGAAGCTGCGCGTGCTGCTCGCACAGGCGCTGTTCTCGAAGCCCGACGTGCTGCTGCTCGACGAACCGACCAACAACCTCGACATCAACTCGATCCGTTGGCTCGAGCAGACGCTCAACGAGTACAACTCGACGATGATCATCATTTCGCACGATCGTCACTTCCTGAACTCGGTGTGCACGCACATGGCCGACATGGACTTCGGCACGCTGAAGGTCTGGCCGGGCAACTACGACGACTACATGCTCGCATCGGCGCAGGCGCGCGAGCGCCAGGCCGCGGCGAACACGCGCGCGAAGGAGCGCGTGGCCGAACTGCAGGACTTCGTGCGCCGCTTCTCGGCGAACAAGTCGAAGGCCCGCCAGGCGACGAGCCGCGCGAAGCAGATCGACAAGATCAAGATCGAGGAATTCAAGCCGTCGTCGCGCCAGAACCCGTTCATCCGCTTCGAGTTCGAGAAGAAGCTGCACAACGTCGCGGTGGTCGCCGAAGACATCACGAAGAAGTACGAGCGCACGATCTTCCAGAACTTCAACCTGTCGGTGCAGCCGGGCGAGCGTATCGCGATCATCGGCGAGAACGGCGCGGGCAAGACGACGCTGCTGCGCTCGCTGCTCGGTGCGCTTGCGCTCGAACACGGCACGGTGAAGTGGTCCGAGAACGCGAATGTCGGCTACATGCCGCAGGACACGTACGAGGAGTTCCCGAACGACATCACGCTGATGGACTGGATCGACCAGTACCGCAAGGACGGCGACGATGAAACGATGGTGCGCGGCACGCTGGGCCGCCTGCTGTTCTCGTCGGACGACATCAAGAAGTCGGTGAAGGTGCTGTCGGGCGGCGAGAAGGGCCGCATGATCTGGGGCAAGCTGATGCTCGGCCGCCACAACGTGCTGCTGATGGACGAGCCGACGAACCACATGGACATGGAGTCGATCGAGTCGCTGCAGATCGCGCTCGAGCAGTTCGAAGGCACGCTGATTTTCGTGTCCCACGACCGCGAGTTCGTGAGCGGGCTGGCGAACCGGATCATCGAAGTGAAGACGGACGGCAACCTGTTCGACTTCGGCGGCAATTACGAGGAATTCCTGACGAGCCAGGGGCAGGAGTAATTGCCTTGACGTGTTCGCTCATGTGTCGTGGTTAGGCGATACGAAGCCGGGCACATCGAGCGAGGCAGCAAAAAACGCATCAAGCCCGGATCGACAACATTGTCGATCCGGGCTTTTTCATTTCAGCTCCCGGCGACACCTACCGGCGTCGCGAATTCCAGTTTCCTCCGGTGAATCGACTTCGGGTAAATTACCCTCCGAACGCCAACCCTCCATCCCCATCCCGCCCCGGAGCCCCCCTCGATGCAGGACCATCCTCTCCCGCTCGACCTGTCCGGCCTTGCGCCAAGCCTGTATGCGCAGGGCACAGAGGAAAGCATCCTGTCGCGGCTGATGGAGCGGATCGCACCCGTCAACCGCTTCTGTGTCGATATCGGCGCGAGTGACGGCCTGCGCAACAGCAACACCGCGTTGTTGCTGCGAGAGCAGGGCTGGGCGGGGTTGCTGGTGGAGGGCAGCGCATACCGCTTCGGCAAGCTCGCCGCCCATTACGCGGGCGCGGACGACGTCCGCCTGCATCACGACCGCGTCCAACCCGACACGGTCGATCAACTGCTCGCGGACGCGAACACGCCGGCCGACTTCGACCTGCTGTCGATCGACATCGACGGCAACGACTACTGGGTCTGGCGCGGCGTGCAAGCGTACCGGCCGCGCATCGTCGTGATCGAATACAACCCGTACTACACGCCGCCCGAGCGCTGGGTCATGTGCTTCAACCCGGACCACGAATGGGACGGATCGACCTACTACGGTGCGAGCCTCGAATCGCTCGTGCACCTCGGCAGGCAGAAAGGATATGAACTCGTCTGCTGCGACGACATGGGCAACAACGCGTTCTTCGTGCGGCAGGATCTGTACCCGCTGCTCGGCATCGCGAACAACGATCCGTCGGTGCTGTTCCGGCCGGCGATGTACAAGCTGCGCTACGTCGGGCACAACACGTTCCTGACCGGTCATCCGTATCGGCACGGGCCGGCCGAGCACATCTGAATGGACCTGCTCGCCATCACCTTCGACCAGATTCGTGACGCGTACGCGCTCGGCCCAGGCGGGCCGCCGCGACAGGTCAGCGAACGCGTGTGGCATCTGCCGACCGATGACGGCGGCGTGGCGGTCAAGCTCTATGCGCCGGAGCATCAAGGGCGTGCGGCCAAGGAAGCCGCCGTTCTCGCGCATTTCGAAACGCATGGCGATGCGCGCTTCCGCGTGCAAACGCTGAAGCGCACGATGGTCGGCCAACCGTTGTGGGCAGGCTCCGGCGCGCACGCGATGGTGACGCGCTGGGAAGCCGGGCAATTCCGAACCTACGATACGTTTTCGCCGGCGGAATGGGAGGCGCTTGGCGCGAGCCTGGCCGCGTTGCATTTGAGCCTCGAGCAGCTTCATCTGCCGTCGCTCGATACGCTGCGCGCGCGGCTGACTGCAATCGATGCCGACGGGATGCGCCGCAGTCTGCTCGACGCGCTCGATCGGGCGCGTTCGGTCGACGGCGCCGCGAATCTGCGCTGTTATGTCGATCTCGCGCTGCGCATGATCGATCGTTACTACCCGGGCAGCATCGAAGCATTTCCCGCCGACGATCCGCAGCACCCGATCCACAACGACTACAACCAGTTCAACTATCTGTTCGCAGACGCCAACGCAGATGCCGGCACGCTACCGCCGCTCATCCTCGACTGGGAAGCGACGATCGGCGCACCGCGCGAATACGAGCTGGTGCGTTGCCTGAATCATCTGCCGCTGGAGGCACCTCAACGTGCGGAAGCCTTCGTGCACGCTTATTGGCGGGTCCGGTCGGTGAATCCTGCGCATATCGCCTGGGCCGTCGACGCTGCGTGTCTGCAGCACGCACTCAAGCTCTGGGTCGTGCAAGGCTGGCTCGACGAGCCGTCGCGCTTCGCGGCGCACCTGGGCGGGGCGGTGACGATGGCGTCCGCGATGGTGGACGCGCGCGGTCAACTGATCGATTTCTTTTCCCGCTGTGCGGAAGCGGGAAGCTGACAGGAAGCTGACGTGAACGAGAATTCGAGCCGGGCCACGAATCCGCCGCCATCCGGCGAGCGGCAACATGTCTTTCCGCCGCCGCTGGACCGCGACTACCGCGTCGAAAATGGCCGCATCCGGACACGCTCGCTGGAAGCGCATATCGTCGATCACTGCAACCTGACCTGCGCGGAATGCTGCTCGCTGTCGCCATTGTTGCCCGAGTGGCATGCGAGCCCCGAATCGATCGAGGCCGATCTGCGCAAGGCCGCGAAGGTGTTGAGCCCGCGCATGTTCAAGCTGGTCGGTGGCGAACCGTTGCTGCATCCGGCGCTCGTCGAACTGATCGAACGCGTGCGTGCGACGGGCATCGCGCCGGTGATCTCCGTCACGACGAACGGGCTGAAGCTCGGCGAGATGCCGGACGCGTTCTGGCAGGCGGTGGATGCGCTGACGATCTCGCGCTATCCGAAGCCGGCGCTTTCGCCCGACCTGATCGCGTATGTCGAGCACCAGGCCGCGCGTTTCGACGTGCGCCTGAACTGGAAGGTGCAGGACGTATTCACGACGATGAATCGCGCACAGCCCGGCACGGATCGCGATGAAGCGCAGCGCCTTTATCACGATTGCTGGATTCGTGAGCGCTGCCATATGATTCGCGACGGCATGTTCTACACGTGCACGCGCCCCGCGCATTTCCACACGCTCTACAAGGGCGAGAAGGATTTCCTGAGCGACGGCCTGCCGCTGCGCGACGACGCGGGCATGCTCGACGCGATGCTCGCCTATCTGCAGCGCGAGGCGCCGCTCGAAGCTTGCCTGCATTGCCAGGGCGGCAGCGCGCCGGTGGCGCCGCATCGCATCCTCAAACGCATCGAAGTGGACTCCTTGAAGGCTCGTTATCCATGATCGTCGGCACACGCGACCTGTTCGGTTTCGATCGTCTGCACTACCATCCGCGCAGCGGCGTGTCGGCATCCGGCATCGGCGCGGTGCTGCATGCGGCGGGGCAGCCGGCCGGTGCGCCGGACGCGACCGCCATCGCGGGCTACCTGAGCGGAGCGCGCCTCGTCGGCCGCACGGTGCTGCGCGACGTGCTGGCCGTGCCACCCGGGCATGCGCTGCTCCGTTCGCCGCAAGGGCTCGCGGTTCAACCCGCTCCCGAACGGCCGCAGCATGCCGATCTGGAAACCGTGCTGCGAGCGTCGCTGCAACGCGCGCTCGACAGCGGCAAGCGCGTCGCGCTGGCGCTGAGCGGCGGGCTCGATTCGGCGCTGCTGCTCGCGTTGCTGCGTGAGCTGGGCGCGCAGCAGCACGTGACGTCCTACATCCTCGCGACCGACATGCCGGACTACTGCGAACGCGATGCCGCGCTCGAACTGGCCACGCAGATGCAGGCGACGGTGAAGATCGTGCGCGTGACCGAGGCCGATTTCGTGGCCGCGCTGCCGCGAACGACCCATGCGGTCGAGGAGCCGATGTTCAACCTGCATCCGGTCGCCAAGCTGCTGCTGGCCGAGGCGATGGCAGCGGACGGCGTCGAGGTGGCCATCACCGGCGACGGCGCAGATCAGGTGCTGCGCCGCGACCAGTCGGCCAACTATCTGCCGCTGTGTCATGCGTTGTTCGATGCGGCGTCGGTCGATCTGCATCCGCCGTTTGTCGACGCTGCCGTCGTCGCGCACCTGACGAGCATCGCGCCGGACCCGAACAAGCAGTGCCTGCGCGATCTCGGTGCGCGCCTGAACCTGCCGGATCGTCTCGTACACGGTCCCAAGCGCGGGCGGCTCGCGCCGGCGATGGACCTTACCGCGTTGCTCGATCGCGACCGCGCGCGCGCGCTCGCCGACATGCTCGGTCTTGCCGCGCCCGCGCTGGAAGCGGACACCGAACGCGTGCTGTGGACGACGCTGACCCTGATCCTCGATCACTTCGATGCCGCGCATCGCCCAACCTGAGCCGCTCATGAAACGCATCCTGTTCTGCGTGGTGCCGAGAAGGGCCACGTCAATCCCTGCATCGGGCCGGCCCAGCATCTGCGCGCCGCCGGCTGCGACGTCGCGTTCTACGCGCCGGCCGACATCAGCGCGCAGCTCGACGGCGCCGGCGACTTCGCGTTCGTCGGGCCGCGCGAGACGCCCGAGCGCCACGACCTGTCGCGCGGCGCGAGCTTCGCCGCGAACATTCGCGACGCCGACTGGCTGCGGCACTGGATCCGCACGCTGCTGATCGACCTTGCGCCCGCGCAGGTGGACGGCATTCGCGCGGTACTGCGCGAATGGCAGCCGGATGTGGTCGTGATCGACCCGCTGCTCTATGCGGCGGCGATTGCCGCCGAGCTGGAAGGGTTGCCGTGGGTCGCGATGTCGAATTCGCTGAATCCGGTATTGCCGGACGATCTCGATTCCGAGCTGCTGCGCACGGTGCGATGGCTCGCGCCGGAACGCACGCGCCTGTTCGCGCGCTACGGTCTCGATGCGCGCTTTCGCGGTTGCGACATCCTGTCGCCGCACCTGACGCTCGCATTCACGACCGACGCGCTGGTCGGCGCGCCGCCGCCGGGTGTCGAGCTGGTCGGCCCCGCGCTGCCGTCCGGGCCGCGCGGCGACGAGGCACCGTTCCCGTGGGAGCGTCTCGACGCCGATCGTCCGCTCGTCTACATGTCGCTCGGCAGCCAGCTTTACTACCACCCGGACGTGTTCGCGAAGGTCATCGACGCGACGCGCGCGACGCCGGCGCAACTGGTGCTGTCGGTGGGCGAGCTGGTCGATTCGGATCTGCTGCCGGCCGGCGACGAGCGGGTCGTCGCGGTGCGTTATGCGCCGCAACTGGCGCTGCTGCGGCGCACGCACGCGTTCGTCAGCCATGGCGGCGCGAATTCGGTGATGGAGTCGCTCGCGTGCGGCGTGCCGATGCTGCTGTCGCCGTTCTGCAACGACCAGTTCCATTCGGCGCATTTCGTCGAACAGGCCGGCGCGGGCTGCCGGCTGGATCTGCAGCAGGCCGGTGTGGCGGAGATTGCCGATGCGCTCGAACGGCTGCTGCGCCCCGGTTCGTTGCGCGATCATGCGGCGCGGATTCGCGCGAGCTACGCGCGCGACGGCTCGGCGCAGGCGGCCCGCCTGATCAGCGAACTCGCTTCAGGAAACCGCCTGGCGACAGCGTCATGAGTACGCGGTCCTCGATGTCCTCGTCGACTTCGAACCGCCCGTCGCGGGCGAGAAATTCGCGCGCGGCCGTCGCCGGGTTGTTGCCTTTGCCGTAGGGCTTGCCGTCGAACATCGATTCGGGCAGATACTCCATGATGGTGTCCATCACGATCGCGTAGCTGCCCGGCGTCACGAGCGGCGCATAGCATTCGAGTTCGTGCAGCACGTGTGCATGCGTATGTGTGAGATCGAGGATCGCCATCACGCGGGCGCCGTCGGGGATCTGCGCGCGCACCGACGCGAGCGTGTCGGCCGCGCACGATTCGCCTTCGATCAGCACCATGCGATCGGCGAGCCGGTGCGATTGCAGACGCTGCCTGACGTCGTCGCGCAGGCGCGGTTCGATCGCGACGACGCGGCCGCGATCGCCGTTCAATTCCAGCATCGACGCGGAGAACACGACACCGCCGCCTGCCGCGATGCCGGTCTGCACGATGCAGTCGGGGCGCTCGCGCCAGATCAGCTCCTGGAGCGCGAGCATGTCGCCGGGCAGATGGAAGAAGCGCTCGCCGAGCCAGCGCGTCTGGAACAGGTGGTCGAATTCGGCAGCGCGCGTCAGCCATTCGATATTGATGTCCCGCATGCGGGCCGAAGGACGCTCTGACATGGTCGGTGCAACGAGTAGGAGTGACGTGGAAACACTGGAACGCTGGCTTGACCGGCACTGGCATATCCGGCCGGCGCGCCTGCGGGCGCTGTCGTCGGGCCATACTAACAAAACGTATCTCGTCGAGTGCGAATCGGAGCGTGCGGTGTTGCGCGTGTCGTGGTCCGGCAAGCCGGTCGGGCAGGTGCATCGCGAGGTGTCGATCCTCGGCCATCTCGTCCATTTCGGCCGTCCGGACACGGCGCCGATGCTGCCGGCGCTGCCGCGGCTGCGGCCGACCGTCGACGCGCAACCCGGTGCGCAGGCGCCCGATGGCGGCTGGCTGCACCTGTTCGAGCATATCGACGGCACGCCCGGGCTGCCCGACGATGCGCAGGCCGGCACGATCGACGCGATGCGCGCACTCGCGCATCTGCATGCGGCGCTGGCGGCGATACCCGCGACCGATTCCGCACCGCTCGCGTGGCTGTCTGCGCGCCATGCGCGCGTGTCGGCGCGCGCGATGCCGCCGCTGCCGGCCGGCCTGAGCGGCGATTACGACGCGGTGATCCGGCGGATCGGCGCGCATCTCGCTGCCGCGGCACGCTGGCTGACGGGGCCGGTGCACTGGCTGCACGGCGACTATCACGCGGGCAACCTGCTGTATGTGGGCCGCACGGTGAACGGTGTGCTCGATTTCGACGATGTCGGGCAGGGTGCGCAATGGCTCGAGGCGGCCTTTGCGCTGTTCGCGCTGTCGCGCGATGCGGGCAGGGACGATCGCTTCGTCTTCGATGCGCGGCGATGGGAGGCCGGCCTGCAAGCCTATGCGGCGACGCGGCCCGATGCCGCGCCGGACTGGATGCGCGCGAACCGCGATGCGCTGATGGCGCTGTTCTGCGCGGATCAGACGCTGATTCATCTGGAAGCCGCCCAGCGCGGCCTGTGGATGCCGGGGCCGGGCATCGGATTTCTCGGCGGCTGGCGACAGTTGCTGGACGGCGCGGCGCCCGGCGGCTAGCCGGCGGGGCGTCAGTCCTGCCGATTCAGGAACAGGCGCACGGCTGCGACCGTATTGGGGCGCGCTTCGCCATGCCGCGATCCGTCGTGCATGCAGAACAGCACGTCCTGACGCCGCGCCGCGCTGTCGGCTGCATGCGCGCGCATCGCGTTGCACAGTGCGTCGGGTGAAGGCGCCGGCCGATGCCAATCGTCGAGGATCGCCGTCCAGCCGGTGTGTTCGCGCTGCAGCCGCGCCAGCACGCCGGTGCGATTGTCCTGCGGCAACAGCCCGTAAGGCAGGCGCAGCGGGATCGTGTCCGGCGCGGGAATGCCGGCCAGGCGATAGGCTTCGCGAATCAGCGTGTCGGTTGCGTCGATCTCGTCGATCAGTTCGGCGTCGGTCAGCGCGCCCGGCCTCGCGTGCGAATGCGTGTGATTGCCGAGCCGATGGCCTTCGCGCGCCATTCTTGCCGCGACGTCGAGCGCGCCCGCGAGGTTCTGGCCGAGCAGGAAGAAGGTCGCCTCGCATGACGCGGCGCGCAGGACGTCGAGCAAGGCTGGCGTCGACGGGCCCGGGCCGTCGTCGAAACTGAGGTGAATTGACATCGCGGATGAGCGCGCAGTTGAGGTGTACCGGAGGAACGATAGCGCAAGTCGCGCCGGCGGCGTCCGGCGGATCGGTCGGCGCGGTTATCGGGTCGGCTCGATGGCCAGCGGGCACGAGCCGACCAGGCGCAGCCGCGTGCCGGTCCATTCGTAGAAGAACCGGGCCGCCTTCGCGTTGTTGTCGTCGCAATCGTCGTTGAAGCAGCCCGCGACGATCAGCAGCGAACTGCCGGCGCGGAAATCGACGCGCTCGTCGTCGTTGCCCATCACGCCGGCGATCGCCTGCACGCCGGGCATCGTGTACGTCGCGCCCGTGTATTTGTCGACGATCGCGAAATTCCGGCAATCCGTTCCGCAACCCCAGATCGCGACGCGATAGTGGCCGGCAAAATTGGCCGGTTGTGTGAATTCGTCGCGAATGACGGTGCGATACAGGCGCGCTTCCTTGCCCGTGAGCCGCGGGGACGCGGCCGGTTTGCGCGGCGCGCGTGCCGCGCGTGCCGGATAACGGTCGAACGAAGGCGACGGACATGCGGCGGCTGCCGTCGCCGCAGGCGTCGCACGGGCGGGGCTGGAGCCGGCAATCAGCGCGGCCGACAGGGCGGCAACCGGCAGAAATCGATGGGCGAGCGCCACGCGAATGTCCTTCCTGTTCGGGATGAGATCGGGCCGGATGATCCGCACGGTCGACGATGATTCTATGACGCTTCGCGCGCGCCGGTGGCACGGGACGACGATCGCGCACCGGGGGGCAGTCGGCCCGCGTGTCGAACGGGCTGCCCGTCAAGTATTGTCAAATCGCCGCGATATCACGATGCCTGACGTTTCAGGCCGCGCACGGAGGCTGTCATGCGCGGGTTGATTGAGTATCCTTGAATTCGATTCGCGGTACTCATGCAGTCACAACCGGGAGGCTTCACATGAATGCACGTCTATACCGCGCGACCGTTGCCGGCGCGCTGATCGGATTGCTTGCACCGTTTTCGGTGGCCCATGCGCAGCTTGGCGATGTCCTGAAGCAGGTCGGCGGCGGCGATTCGGGCGGCAGCGCGGGCGGTGCGCTCGGCAACCTGGGCGGCCTCGGCGGCGCGCTGACGGGCGGCGGCGGTGCGTCGGCGTTGCCGGGCAGCACCGGCAACGTTGCGGGCGTGCTGCAGTTCTGCATCCAGAACAACTATCTCGGCGGTGCGTCCGGCGGCGCGTCGTCGGTGAAGGACGCGCTGATGGGCAAGCTCGGCGGCAATGCGTCGTCCGACAGCGGCTACACGAGCGGCGCGAGCGGCGTTCTCGACGCCGGCAACGGCAGCAAGATCGATCTGGGCGGCGGCGGCCTGAAGCAGCAGGTGACCAGGCAGATCTGCGACAAGGTGCTGACGCAGGCGAAGTCACTGCTGTAAGCGAAGCCACCAGCGCCGCGCGCCTGCGCGGCGGGCTTCATGCGTCACGCGATGGCCGTCTTGCGGCCATCGCCCGCCTGCGGGCATACGCAACCGTTGAAGGGGAAATGTCAGGTCGGGCGAGGTGCCCGCGACGATGTTCCGCGGCGGCCGGCCCGACGTCGATCGACCGGCCGCCGCCAGCACGACACCGTGCGCCGGCAGGCGTACGTCAATCCGCCAGCCGCTTGTCGGCCAGCGCCTTGCAGCAGTCTTCGTACACCCATTGCACGAGTTTCGCCCGATAGTCGAGATCGTCGGTATCGACGATTTCCTCGACCGCGTCGCGTGCCCATGACGCGTCCACGAACCCCGCATGCCGCTTCGCGATGTCCTGCGCGAGCGCCGCGAGCTTGGCGACGGCGAGCCAGTCGGCCTGGCGGTGATGGCGGTCGAGCCAGCGGTGGGCGGCCTGGACCTGGAACGACGCGTCCGGCCAGGATTCGTTGAGGTAAAACGCGCCGAGATTGCCGCAGGTGAGCCAGCAAAGCAGTTCCAGGCGATCCTGGGAGCCGAGGGTGTGGGATGCGTCGGTCATGGCAGTGCTCACGAAAGGCATCGATTCCGGGTGGCGCGGCCTGCAAAGGCGGGCGCCGATAGTAAAAACATAGCACGATGCGGGCCATGCGGCGCACCGGGACTGATGCGGATGCCGCAGGCGGCAAAGCGGCCGGTCGGCCCGGGTCATCGCGGTGCTGCACCACAGTCGCTAGAATGGCCGTTTTCCGGGAGACAGGAAGCGACGATGAAAATCTACGACCAGTTCTATATCGACGGCGCATGGCGCAAACCGGCCGGAACCGGCACGATCGACGTGATCGACTCGGGCACCGAGGCCGTGATCGGCCGGATTCCGGAAGGCGTCGCGTCCGATGCGCAGGATGCGATCCGCGCGGCGCGCGCGGCCTTCGACGCATGGGCGGCCACGCCGGCCGCGACGCGCGCCGGCTACCTGCGCAAGATCGTCGAGCGTCTGCAGGCGCGCAGCGAGGAGCTTGCGCAGTCGATCACCGGTGAAGTCGGGATGCCGATCAAGCTGTCGCGCGCGATCCAGGTCGGCGGCCCGATCTACAACTGGAATGCATACGCGAAGCTCGCGGAATCGTTCGAATTCGAGGCGCAGGTCGGCAATTCGCTCGTCGTGCGCGAGCCGGTCGGCGTCGTTGCCGCGATCACGCCGTGGAACTATCCGCTCAACCAGGTCACGCTGAAGGTTGCGCCGGCGCTTGCGGCCGGCTGCACGGTCGTCCTGAAGCCGTCCGAAGTCGCGCCGCTGAACGCATTCATGCTCGCCGAAGCGATTCACGAAGCCGGCCTGCCGGCCGGCGTGTTCAACCTCGTGTGCGGCTACGGCCCGGTGGTCGGCGAGGTGCTCGCCACCGATCCGGACGTCGACATGGTGTCGTTCACGGGCTCGACGCGCGCCGGCAAGCGCGTGGCCGAGCTGGCGGCCGCGGGCGTCAAGCGCGTCGCGCTCGAGCTGGGCGGCAAGTCGGCGTCGGTGATCCTCGACGACGCCGATTTCGCGGCGGCGGTAAAGGGCACGGTCAACGCGTGCTACCTGAACGCGGGCCAGACCTGCTCGGCGCACACGCGGATGCTCGTGCCGGAAGCGCGTTACGACGAGGCGCGCGAGATCGCGAAGGCCGCGGCGGAAGCATACGTCGCCGGCGATCCGCGGCAGGACGCGACGCGCCTGGGCGCGCTCGCGTCGGCCGTGCAGCAGCAGCGCGTGCAGGCGTACATCCAGCGCGGCATCGACGAAGGCGCGGAACTGGTGACGGGCGGCACGGGCCTGCCGGAAGGGCTCGCCAAGGGCTTCTTCGTGAAGCCGACCGTGTTCGGTCGGGTCGATCCGAAATCGACGATCGCGCAGGAAGAGATCTTCGGGCCGGTGCTGTCGATCATCACGTACCGCGACGAAGACGAAGCCGTGCGCATCGCGAACGATTCGCCGTACGGGCTCGGCGGTGCGGTGTGGGCCGGCAGCGACGAGCGTGCAATGGGCGTCGCGCGCCGCATCCGCACCGGGCAGGTCGACATCAACGGCGGCACCTGGAACGGCGCCGCGCCGTTCGGCGGCTACAAGCAGTCGGGGCACGGCCGCGAGAACGGCGTGTACGGGCTCGAAGAGTATCTCGAGTACAAGTCGATGCAGCTCAAGCCGTCGAAGCCGGCCTGAGCGCGTCGCGCCGCATGAACCGGAAACGGCACGCTCGCGTGCCGTTTTTTTATTGACGGCCGTCAAGGTGCGCTTCGGTGGATCGTCGATCATCGCGTTTCCGATGTTCCGACGAGATATCCGATGACCGTACGCACTTCCTTCCCGCCGCTGACGATTCGCGGCCGCACTTTGCTACCCGTCGTGCAGGGCGGCATGGGCGTCGGCATTTCCGCGCACCGTCTCGCGGGCAGCGTCGCGCGCGAAGGCGCGGTCGGCACGATCGCGAGCATCGACCTGCGCCATCATCATGCGGACCTGCTCGCGCGTTGCCGCGCGCAGCCCGACCGCGCGACGCTCGAAGCCGCGAATCTCGACGCACTGGCGCGCGAGATCCGTCTCGCGAAAACCTGGAGCGAAGGGCGCGGGATGATCGCGGTCAACGTGATGAAGGCCGTGAGCGCGCAGGCGGACTACGTGCGCGTCGCGTGCGACGAGGGCGCGGACGCGATCGTGATGGGCGCGGGCCTGCCGCTCGACCTGCCCGATCTCACGCAAGGCCACGACATCGCGCTGATCCCGATCCTGTCGGACAGCCGCGGGATCGCGCTCGTACTGAAGAAGTGGATGAAGAAGGGGCGCCTGCCCGATGCGATCGTGATCGAGCATCCGGCGCACGCGGGCGGCCACCTCGGCGTCACGCAGATCGACGACATGCATGACCCACGCTTCGATTTCGCGCGCGTGCTCGACGAGGCCGCACAGGTGATGGCGTCGCTCGGCCTCGCGCGCGACACGATCCCGCTGATCGTTGCGGGCGGGATCAACAGCCACGACACGGTGCGCGCGGCGTTGGCGGCCGGCGCGAACGGCGTGCAGGTCGGAACGCCGTTCGCGGTGACGGAGGAGGGCGACGCGCATCCGCATTTCAAGCGCGTGCTCGCCGATGCGACGCCCGACGACATCGTCGAATTCGTCAGCGTGACGGGGCTGCCCGCGCGCGCGGTGAAGACGCCATGGCTCGATCGTTACCTGCGCAACGAGACGCGCATCCGCAACAAGCTCGGCGCGCTGAAGCAGCGCTGTCCGACCGCGCTCGAATGCCTGAGTGTCTGCGGCTTGCGCGACGGCATCGAGAAGTTCGGCCATTTCTGCATCGACACGCGGCTCGCGGCCGCGCTGCGCGGCGACGTCGCGAACGGGCTGTTCTTTCGCGGCCGCGAAGCGTTGCCGTTCGGCCGCGCGATCCGCAGCGTGCGCGATTTGCTCGACCTGCTGCTGACGGGATGTGCGGCCGAGCCTGCGGCAAACCGTCCCACGTTTACGCTGGCTTGACGGATATCAAGATGACGAAAAGACCCTGCAGGGAGAATGGAAACCATTCTTTGGGGGTCCGTACCATGCATAAAACGATTCGAACTTGTGTCACCGCTGCCGCCGTCGCGGCAAGCGTCATCGCGATGCCGGCGGTATCGCACGCTGCGTCGCCGGGCGACGGCATCAACCAGGGTGACGTGCTGGTCCGGCTGCGCGCGATCAGCATCCAGCCGAACGAGCGCGCGAGCGACACGCTGGGCGCACTCAACGTCGGCGTGAACAACGCGATCGTGCCCGAGCTCGATTTCACGTACATGATCCGCGATTACCTCGGCGTCGAGCTGATCCTCGGCACGTCGCGGCATCAGTTGACGTCGAGCCTCGGCAATCTCGGCGGCGTGGGCGTGCTGCCGCCTACATTGCTGCTGCAGTACCACTTCAACCATGCGGGCAAGGTGCGCCCGTACGTCGGCGCGGGGCTGAACTACACGTACTTCTACAACAACGGGCTCAACGTCGGCGGGCAGGGCGTGTCGATCAACAAGAGCAGCTTCGGCCCGGCACTGCAGTTCGGCGTGGACGTGCAGGTGACGAAGAAGGTGTTCATGAACGTCGACGTGAAGAAGATCTGGATGAGCACCGATGCGACGCTCGGCGACAAGGGCATCGGCACGTTGCATATCGATCCGCTGATCGTCGGCGTGGGCGTCGGGATGAAGTTCTGACGCGTAGCGGGAAAAGAACAGAGTTGGGGTTGGCGGCATGCCGGTCGGCATGTCGCTTTTTTTTATCCGGCGCTCGCGGCGGTGACGAGCCATGACTCGCAGCGTGCATCGATCCGTTCGTAATAGCGCGTCGTGGCGGGCGGCACGTCCGGCAGCGCGAACGTCAGGCGACAGTGCTTGCCGTCCGGCAATACGATTCGCAGCGGCTTCGTCGCCTGGTCGCCCGTGAGCAGCAGCTTGCCTTCGCCGCCGCTGACGGTCACGAACCGGTCGCCGTCGTCGATGACGGTCGACAGTGTCGGCAGCAACGCGCCGTTGGCTTGCGTCACGGTGAGCAGCACGCGCCGCGTTTGTTCGACGGCGAATTCGACGCGGCTGACCGAGCCGCGCCCGGCTTCGATGCGCTGCAGGCCGTTCTTCAGGTCGAGATTGCGCGGCAGGCTTTTCGTGTTGACCCGAATGAACGTCTGCGCATAGGCGGGCAGCGATGCGATGACGGCGCGGCCGTGCCGATCGGTCCAGACCGGGCCGGACGGCGTCGCGAGTTCGATGCCGGCGCGATTGCCGACGCTGGCGAGCGCAAGCGTGTCGCGAATCTCGTACGGCGACAGCATGCC
Organism: Burkholderia stabilis; assembly: GCF_001742165.1. Taxonomy (NCBI): domain Bacteria; kingdom Pseudomonadati; phylum Pseudomonadota; class Betaproteobacteria; order Burkholderiales; family Burkholderiaceae; genus Burkholderia; species Burkholderia stabilis. The sequence goes on from NZ_CP016442.1 coordinate 670,251, forward strand.
GACACCCTCGAGCAGCGCGAGCGCGCCGCGCAGGTTGACGCCGATCGTGGAGCGGCCGGGGCCGTCGAGGCTCGCGTTCAGGGTCGCGCGCACATGATTCGGCGTGGCGCTGAGCGTCGTGCGTATCGACGGCGAACGGATCGCGGTGTCGTAGTCGGCCGAGACGCTGTAGTTGCCGGTGCGGCCGAACGTGTCGGCATAGCGCGCGCCTGAGCGCAACGCGTCGCCGGTGACGTTCGCGTAAGCGCTGACACTGCGCTGGCCGATCGGCACGGTCATGCTCACGTAGACCTGGGTGCCGCCCGCGCCGCGGGCGCCAAGCGTGCGGTTCACGTTCAGCGAAACCGATCCGCGCCCGAACGGACGGACCCATGTGCCGGCGACCCGCTGCATGTCGGGGCCGTCGACTATCCCGACGCGCGAGTAGTTGAGCGACAGCATGCCGACCGTGCGATCGTGCCAGCCGAGCGCCGCAGCGAATTGCGTGTGCGAGGGCGACGTGAATGCGTCCGGCGCACGGACGGCATCGGTCAGCTCCCGGTATCCGGCCGTACGCCGCGCAAACGACACGCTGGCGCTCAACGGCGTGCCCTGGTTGCTGGCCAGGGCGACACGGGTCTGGGCGCCGCGCTCACCGGCGGTGCGGCTGACGTCGATGCCGACGGCTGCATCGACGCCGGCAAGCGGGGCGAATTCGACGCTCGCCGCGGCCGACTGCAAGGGCGACGACACCAGGACGCCGGCGTTCAACCGGGCGCGCTGGCGGATCTGCCAGCCGCGGGTGGCGGTCGCGAGCCACGGCGCTTGCGCGTATCCCTCGTTCTGCAGGCGGCCGACCGCGATCGAGAGCCCTTGTGCGGCGGCGAGCCCCGCGCCGGACAGCGACGAGCCCGGCACGATGAAATGCTGCGCGTCGCCGGTTGCCTCGACGACCGTCACATCGAGATCGGCCGTGCCGCTGACGAGCGGCAGATCGCCCAGTACAAAAGGGCCGGGCGGCAACTGCGACGCATGAATCAGCACGCCGAGCTGGCGCACCTCGACGCGCGCCTGTGTGCGTGCGATACCGGTTACTCGCGCGGCAGTCCCGGGCGAGGCGGCCAGCGCTTCGTCCGGAAACATCTGCAGGCCGAACAGCCGGCCGGTTGCGAACAGCGTCGAGCGCGGGACGATCTGGCCCGCCTGCCATGTCGTGCCGTGCGATGCGAACGTGCGCTGCGCGTAGGCGACTTGATGGTCGATGGCGACGTGCCCGTCCGCGGCCGTGACGATCTGGCTGCTGCGGACGATCCAGTCCGACACGTTGAACCCGGCTTCGGTCGTGACCTGCCCGTATTGCGTCGTGCCGGCCGGACTGCGCGTCGTCATCGCGAGCAGATCGTAGTTGACGAGCGCGGCGAAGCCGCCGTGCTCGAACGTATCCGGCGTGCGCCGGGCCTTCGCGAGCGCGTCGGCCGGCACGACGAGGTCGATGGCGCCGTCGGCCGGACGCAGCATGACGAGCGCTTGCGGATAGACGCGCCGAAAGTCGTCGCACGGCGCGGCGTCGGGGGCAGTGGCCGGCACGGTGGCGTCGCGGAAAGCATCGGGGACGACGAGGCCGGCCGCATCGAGCAGGGCCGGCGTGGCGCACAGGTTGCCGCCGTCGTCGAACCGCGCGTCGGCGCGGCCCGCGCGCCGGCCGTTGACCGTCAGCCGGACGGATGCGGTACCGGGAACAAAGCGTGGCGCATGCTCGAAGTAGCGGGCAGCCGTGGCGTCGATGCCGTGCTCGCGCAGCGCGCCCGTATCGAATTCGAGCGTGTCGGGCGCGATGCCGCCGGCGTTGGAGGTTGCCGAGCACGGTGTGCTGCCTGCGACGAGGTACAGCCCGAACGCGAGCAGGACGTCCCGGTTGCGAGCGGTGCCCGCGACCGCCGGCCCGGAAGCGGCGCGCGGCACTTACCGGTGTGTGACCGCATCGGCCGCACCGGTTGCGAGCGGCGCGTCGTAGTGATCGACCGAGTAGCCGTAGACCGTGGCGGGAAACAGGCGGACGCGCTCGGGCGTCGCGCCGGCGCCGCCGGCGAGCGCGATCCTGCGTGCCTGCCCGGCCAGCACATAAGGCGCCGGCAGCGACACGACCTGTTGCGTCGGCAGCAACTGTACTTTCTGTTCGAGACGCACCACGTAGCGGCTGTCGTTGCGCACGACCAGTTCGCCGCCCTCGATCGACCACTTCAGCAACGTCCACGGCGCATCGTTGGGGGCAAGGTCGCGCGGCTGAATGAGCACGGGCAGGTTCTGGCGCAGGATCGTCCGGATCTCGTTCCTGCCCTGGCGCTTCGGCGGAATGCCCGAGAACGACACGCGGGCGAGGCGCTGCGTTGCGAGCGGCTCGTTTCCGGCGAGCACGAACCGGACGAGTTGCGCCGCGCCGCCTTCGACGCGCGCGATCGGGGCGTCACGATGACGAGCTCGGTCTGGTCTTCGGGGATCGGCTCGATCGTCGTATGAAGGAGCGTCGGCTGATCGTCGGTGTTTTTGACCGAGACCGTTCCTTCGCCATCGGCCTCGTCGACGATCACCACGGATGTATCGGGCACGACGCCCATCGCGTGTGCGGCGTTCGTGCCGATCAGGCAACCGAGGAGAGGGACGAACAACGACAAACGCAGGGAATGGATCACAGAGGAGTTCATGGAATCGGCTACCTGTTGGCGCGGGCACGCGTTGCGCCGCCGCTTTACCGAAGCGGCGGCGCAGTTAGCGCCGGTGAGGCGCTAAGGACAATCGTCGGGAACAGACGTACCGGAATTACAGGTACACGAGCGATACGGTCGCGAGACCGTCGAGATTGATTTCCTGGCTCAGATCGAGATTCGACGTCTTGTCGATGGCGGCCTGCACGTCGAGCGTGCCGGTGAAGACCTTTGCTGCGACCGGCACGAGTTGGCCCTTCTTTGCCCAGGATTCATAGCCGCCGGTATTGTCGGTGATTCCGTTGGATATGGCCCAGGTGGCGCCGCCGGTGTTCGAAAAAATCGATTCGACGGCCACGCCATCTGCCTGGAACGTGTTTTTTCTGAACCGGATTGCAAAGGCACCGATATTTTTTCCGGAAGCCGTACCGAGCCCGAATTGCCATGCGACCGGAGACGACGTGTCGAAGAAATTGATATTGCCGGAGAATGCGCCGGTGCCGGCGCGATTGTCGGCCGTCGTCAGTGCGACGCGGGCGGCTGCATCGCAGGTGATCGTGAGCGAATCGGAACGGACCGCGAGCAGCGTGTGGTCGGTCGGATTGAGTTCTGCGGTGCCGATGAGTCCGTAATCGAACGTGCCGCCGCCGGCGAGGGTCGGTGTGCAGGCGGCGGGCTTGATCTTGCCGATCACCTTGACGTTGAACGAGTCGGCGAACGCGGATGTGCTGCCCATCGCGAGCAGACCTGCAATCAGGAGGCCGGACGTACGGTTCGCCATCTTAATGAATTTCATTTGATCGAGTTCCAGGTAACAAGCCGGAATGCCGAAACGGATTCGATTATCCGGCTTTTTGACTAATGGAAGGAAATTCGCTCGCCGCTGTTTCTGGTGAGCGGATTGGAATTTATCAATTGAAATGCGGAATTGACATCGGACATGTACAAAATTACGGGATTATTTTTATCGAATTACGTTCTTTCTATTAATGAAAATAATTGGGCTTATCTTGGAATGAATGGTGTTTTGATCGTTACGAATGTCAGATGCAATATTTTTCAACTTCAATAACGATAAAGCGGTATGGGTTGGATCTCGATGGACGATATCGAAGACCGAAAGTGATGAGCCGTGACGTGTCGGTCGTTAATCGCCGATCGGGACGGCAGACGCATCGCGTCATTCCTGCCCCGGCGTTCGCGGGCGGCGGGAAGGCGGAAGGAAAACGGATGTCGCCGCGTGTGTCGCGTCAGCGCAGGAGGCAGGGAAGGAGAGAGGCAGGCGGGGCGTGGCCAACGCTTGGGGAGTGGCCACACGCGCTCGGCGGTGTTCGGTCGCCGACGGGCGACCCGCACGCGGGCAGGCGAGCCCGCCGATGTGCATCGCGTCGGCATGCGCCGACGCAGGAAGCATTACAGCTTGTCGTACTGGAAGCGCATCGCGACGCCTTCGCGCGTGATGCGCTCCCACACCGCGCGTTTTTCGTCGTCGCTCAGGAACACCCAGTTCGACACTTCGGCGGCCGTGCGGCCGCAGCCCTTGCAGACTTCGTCGAAGAGGGTCGAGCACACGCCGATACAGGGGCTGTCGGGCAGGTCGTGGAGATTGGAGGCCATCGGAAGGGTTCGCGCAGTTGAATCGTCAGGCCGTCATTTTAATGCATCGGCGCCGGGTGGTCGGGCGGGTGCGGCCGGCGTGCTGTACCGGTGCGTTGTGGCGACAGTATGGACCGGCGATCGATGACGGGCCACGGCCGGTGACGGTGCGGCCATGGCGGCCGGCTCCGGTGCGCGATGCCCGCCGAGCGTCGCGATTTCACCGGTGAAAACGGCGGCGTGCGCGACCGCCGGGTATGTCACCCGGCCGATGTCCGACGGCCGTTTCGCCGCCACCTGTTTTTCCCGGTGGACAGCCGCCGATTACCCGATAGAATTTCCCCCGGAATGCCCGCTGCACGGGCGGCTGGACCGGCCGTCGGAGGGAATCTGTTCCGTTTGCGCGACACCGGCATGATTTTTTTGTGACGGAACGCGAATGATGGTAGTTTTCGGGGTTTTCGAGGGGCGGAGCGCCAGAATGCGCCGCCGTGACGAGGCAAGACGGCAGCCGGACACACGGTCCGGCCGGAGGGAGAACGGGATGAAAGCAAAGGTAGTGGGCCGGTTCGCAGCGCTCGCGCTGTGCGTGGGTGCGTCGGCGGCAGCGGCGAAGGATACGCAGCTTAATATCTACAACTGGTCGGACTACATTGCGAAGGACACGATCCCGAACTTCGAGAAGCAGAGCGGCGTCAAGGTCCGCTACGACAACTACGACAGCGACGACACGCTGCAGGCGAAGCTGCTGACCGGCAGCTCGGGCTACGACATCGTGGTGCCGACCAGCAACTACGCGGGCAAGCAGATCGCCGCCGGCATCTTCGCGCCGCTCGACAAGTCGAAGCTGCCGAACCTCAAGTACCTCGATCCGCAACTGATGGCGCTCGTCGCCGGCGCAGACCCGGGCAACAAGTTCTCGGTGCCCTGGGCATACGGCACGACCGGTCTCGCGTACAACCTCACCAAGGCGCAGCAGGCGCTCGGCAAGGTCCCGCTCGACAACTGGGACATCTTGTTCAAGCCGGAAAACATCTCGAAGCTGAAGACCTGCGGCGTGTCGGTGCTCGACGCGCCCGACCAGATGTTCGCGGCGACGCTGCACTACATCGGCAAGGATCCGATGAGCACGAACCCGGCCGACTACAAGGCCGCGATGGAAGTGCTGAAGAAGATCCGCCCGTACATCACGCAATTCAACTCGTCGGGCTACATCAACGACCTGGTCGGCGGCGACATCTGCTTCGCGTTCGGCTGGTCGGGCGACGTCGTGATCGCGAAGCATCGCGCGATGGAAGCGAAGAAGTCGTACAAGGTCGAGTACTACATTCCGAAGGGCGGCGCGCCGGTGTGGTTCGACGTGATGGCGATCCCGAAGGATGCGAAGAACAAGGATGCCGCGCTGCAGTGGATCAACTACATCGAGGATCCGAAGGTGCACGCGGCGATCACGAACGCGGTGTACTACCCGAGCGCAAACGCCGAGGCACGCAAGTACGTGCGGCCCGACGTCGCGAACGACCCGGCCGTCTACCCGCCGGCCGACGTCGTGAAGACGCTGTTCCTGCTCAAGCCGCTGCCGCCTGAAATCCAGCGTCTGCAGACGCGTCTGTGGACCGAGCTGAAGTCGGGCCGCTGACGCGAGCCGAAGTGAACCAGCAGTCATGAAGCCCCTGGTGCCCCCGGGGGCTTTGTTCGTCTAACGCAGGAGAGAAGCAGCACATCATGAATAGTCAGTCGAGTGCGCCGGTCGCGGGCGCGCCGTCCTCCGTTTCCACGTCCGGCGCCGATGTGCGCGCCGAGAACTTTGTCCAGATCGTCGACGTCGTCAAGAAATTCGGCGACACCGAAGCCGTGCGCAGCGTCAACCTGAACGTGCGCCAGGGCGAGCTGTTCGCGCTGCTTGGCAGCTCGGGCTGCGGCAAGTCGACGTTGCTGCGGATGCTCGCGGGCCTCGAGACGGTCACGTCGGGCAAGATCCTGATCGACGGCGAGGATCTCGCGCAGATGCCGCCGTACAAGCGGCCCGTGAACATGATGTTCCAGTCGTATGCGCTGTTCCCGCACATGTCGGTCGAGTCGAACGTCGCGTTCGGCCTCAAGCAGGAAGGCACGCCGAAGGGCGAGCTGAAGGAGCGCGTGGCGTCGGCGCTCGAACTCGTGCAGATGAGCAAGTACGCGAAGCGCAAGCCGCATCAGCTGTCCGGCGGCCAGCAGCAGCGCGTCGCGCTCGCGCGTTCGCTGGTCAAGCGCCCGAAGCTGCTGCTGCTCGACGAGCCGATGTCCGCACTCGACAAGCAGATCCGCCAGCGCACGCAGATCGAGCTCGTCAACATCCTGAACAAGGTCGGCGTCACCTGCATCATGGTCACGCACGACCAGGAAGAGGCGATGACGATGGCCAACCGCCTCGCGGTGATGAGCGAAGGCCAGATCGTGCAGATCGGCTCGCCGAACGAAGTCTACGAATATCCGAACAGCCGCTTCTCGGCCGAGTTCATCGGCTCGACGAACCTGTTCGACGGCGTGACCGTCGAAGATGAACCCGATCACGTGTACATCGAATCGCCGGAGCTGCCGAGCCGGCTGTACGTGAGCCACGGGATCTCGGGCCCGCTCGGGATGCCGGTCACGGTGTCGGTGCGCCCCGAGCGGATCGCGCTCACGCGCAAGCCGCCCGAAGGCGCGTTCAACTGGGCGCGCGGCAGGATCAGCAACGTCGCGTACATGGGCGGCTATTCGCTGTATCACGTGAAGCTCGACGCGGGCAAGACGGTGATCGCGAACGTGTCGAGCCTCGCGATCACCGAACTCGACACGCCGGCGCTCGGCGACGAGATCTACGTGCGCTGGAGCGCGACCGCAGGCGTGGTGCTGACGTCATGAACGCGTTCAAGTCCCTGCTCGAGTGGCCGGTGCGGCGCTTCAACCTGACGGGCGCCACGGCGGTCGTCGCGGGCCCGTACACGTGGCTCGTGCTGTTCTTCCTCGTGCCGTTCGTGCTGGTCGTCAAGATCAGCTTCGCGGAGCTGCAGCTCGGCATTCCGCCGTACACGGAGCTCGCGTCGTACACCGACGGCGTCGTGCACATCGCGCTGAACCTGTCGCACTACGCGTTCCTGTTGACGGACAGCCTGTATTTCGCGACCTACGTGAACTCGGTGTGGGTGGCCGCGGTCACGACGCTGCTGTGTCTGCTGGTCGGTTATCCGATGGCTTACTACATCGCGCGCTCGAACCCGGCGACCCGCAACCTGCTGATGATGGGCGTGATGCTGCCGTTCTGGACGTCGTTCCTGATCCGCGTGTACGCATGGATCGGCATCCTGAAGAACAACGGCCTGTTGAACAACTTCCTGATGTGGATTGGCCTGACGCATACGCCGATCGAGCTGTACCGCACGAACTACGCGGTGTACATCGGGATGGTGTATTCGTACCTGCCGTTCCTCGTGATGCCGCTGTACGCGCACCTCGTGAAGATGGACCTGCGCCTGCTCGAAGCCGCGTACGACCTCGGCGCGAAGCCGTGGAAGGCGTTCGTGCAGATCACGCTGCCGCTGTCGAAGAACGGGATCATCGCGGGCTGCCTGCTCGTGTTCATCCCGGCGGTGGGCGAGTACGTGATTCCGGAACTGCTCGGCGGCGCGAACACGCTGATGATCGGCCGCGTGATGTGGAACGAGTTCTTCAACAACGCAGACTGGCCGATGGCGTCGGCCGTGACCTGCGCGATGGTGCTGCTGCTGCTCGTGCCGATGGCGATGTTCCAGCACTTCCAGGCGAAGGAGCAGGAGGGCCGCCGTCGATGAAGCCGAATCGTTACCTGCAGTTCGCGGCGCTGTTTGCCGGCTTCGCGTTCCTGTACATCCCGATCATCAGCCTGATCGTCTATTCGTTCAACGAGTCGAAGCTCGTCACCGTGTGGTCGGGTTTCTCGTTCCGCTGGTACTCGGCGCTCGTCGAGGACGACGAGCTGCTGACGGCCGCGTGGCTGTCGCTGAAGATCGGCGTGCTGACCGCGTTCGCGTCGGTGTTCATCGGCACGTGGGCCGGTTTCGTGCTCGCGCGGATGGGGCGCTTTCGCGGCTTCGCGCTGTTCAGCGGGATGATCAACGCGCCGCTCGTGATTCCCGAGGTGATCCAGGGGATCTCGCTGCTGCTGCTGTTCATCGAGCTGGCGAAGTGGATCGGCTGGCCGGCCGAGCGCGGCGTGTTCACGATCTGGCTCGGCCACGTGATGCTGTGCATCTCGTACGTCGCGATCATCGTGCAGTCGCGCGTGCGCGAGCTGAACCCGTCGCTGGAGGAAGCCGCGCTCGATCTCGGCGCGACGCCGTTGAAGGTGTTCTTCACGATCACGCTGCCGCTGATCTCGCAGGCGCTGATCGCCGGCTGGCTGCTGTCGTTCACGCTGTCGATCGACGACCTCGTGCTGTCGGCGTTCCTGTCGGGCCCCGGCTCGACGACGCTGCCGCTCGTCGTGTTCTCGCGCGTGCGCCTCGGGCTGAACCCGGAAATGAACGCGCTCGCGACGCTGTTCATCGTCGCGGTGACGGCCGGCGTCGTGATCGCGAACTTCGTGATGCTGCGCCAGGAGCGCAAGCGGATGGCGGGGGTTGCGGCCTGACGCACGGGTTGCGGCCGCAATGAAAAACGCCCGGTGCCGACGATCAGTCGGGCCGGGCGTTTTGTTTTGGAAAAGGGGCGTGCGCTGGCCGGTGGCTCACGCGCCGAACACGGCCTTCGCCAGCAACCCGAGCGCGACGCACACGAGCACGGCCGCGAAACCCGCCTGCACGTGCCGCGCGGCGAGATACCGCGATGCGCCGCGGCCCGCGGCCATCCCGAACGCGGTCGCGACGGCGAACCACAGCGTCACGTCGAGCGGCGCGCGCGTGCCCGACACGAGCGTCGCGAACACGCCGCCGGTGCCGACGAGCGCGATCACCATCAGCGACGTCGCGACGACGCCGTGCATCGACACGTTCGTGAACTTGCGCAGCATCGGCACGATCACGAAACCGCCGCCGACGCCGAGCAGCCCCGTCATCAGGCCGGTCACCGCGCCGGTCGACGCGAGCGTCAGGCCGACGGGCCAGGACCACACGAGCCGGCCCGTATCGGGATTCACGCGACCGACGCACAGCGGCGACGCGTCCGCGTCGACGGGGGCGTTGCGCAGCGCCTGCCGCAGCAGGCGGCCGGCGACGACCAGCATCGTCAGCGCGAACAGCGCGACCAGCAGGCGTTGCGGCAGCACGTGCGCGAGCCGCACGCCGAGTGTGGTCAACGGCACGCCGGCCACGGCCATCAGCAGCGCCGCGCGATAGCGCACGAGCCCGCGGCGGAAGCCTTCGAGCGCGCCGAGCGCGGCGCTGCCCGCCACCGCGACGAGCGCGACCGGCGTGGCCTGCTGCATCGGCCAGCCCATGCCGACGACGAGCGCGGGCACCGCGAGGATGCCGCCGCCCGCGCCGGTCAGGCCGAGCACGGCGCCGACGAAGCCGCCCAGTACGAGAGAAATCAGCATGACGTCATCGGGCTCCGGTCAACGTGCGATCGCGGGTTTCGCGAGCCATTCGCGGCCCTTGAGCATTGCCTTCCAGTAGAGCGGCGGCAGCACGCGTTCCTTGAGCAGCCACGCGAGCCGCGACGGCCGCTTGCCGTCGATCAGCCACGCGGGGAAGGTCGGCGCGACCTTGCCGCCGTACAGGAATTCGGCGAGCACGATCTTGCCGCGCTCGACGGTGAGCGGGCACGAGCCGTAGCCATCGTACGCGGCGTCGCCGTGCGCACGGCCGAGCGATGCGAGCACGTTGTGCGCGACGACCGGCGCCTGCTTGCGGGCGGCGGCGGCCGTTTTTGCATTGGTCGTGTTGGTCGCATCGCCGAGCGCGAAGATGTCCGGAAAATGCTTGTGCCGCAGCGTCGCCGGGTCGACGTCGATCCAGCCGGCCGCGTCCGCGAGCGGGCTCGCGCGCACGAAGTCGGGCGCTTTCTGCGGCGGTACGACGTGGATCATGTCGAACGCGCGCACGACGGTTTCCTTGCCGCCATCCGGCAGCGTACGCACGAACGTCGCGCGGCGCGCGGGCCCGTCGATCGCGACGAGGTTGTGGCCGAACGACAGTGCGATGTCGTAGCTTTTCACGTACTCCATCAGCGCGGGCACGTAATCGGCGACGCCGAACAGCGCGCCGCCCGCATTCAGGAACTCGACGTTCACGGCGTCGAGATGCCCGAGCGGCGCCAGTGGTCGCACGACAGGTACATCGCTTTCTGCGGCGCGCCCGCGCACTTGATCGGCATCGGCGGCTGCGTGAAGAGCGCATTGCCACCGCGCAACGCGCGGACGAGCTCCCACGTGTACGGCGCGAGATCGTAGCGGTAGTTCGACGTGACGCCGTTGCGGCCGAGCGTGTCGGCAAGGCCGTCGATCGCATCCCAGTCGAGCTTGAGCCCCGGGCACACGACGAGCTTGCGGTAGCCGATGCGCCGGCAGCCGTCGAGCACGACCGTATGCGCGTCGGGCTCGAAGCCCGCGACGGCGGCCTGGATCCGCTGCACGCCGCGCGGCAGCACGTCGGTCATTCGGCGCGCGGTGGTCTCGGGCCGGAACACGCCCGCGCCGACCATCGTCCAGCCCGGCTGGTAGTAGTGCACGTCGGCCGGATCGATCACCGCGATGTCGAGCGACGCGTCGCGCGCGAGCAGGCTCGACGCGACCGCGATACCCGCCGCGCCCGCGCCGACGATCACGATGTCGTGCCGCGCGTCGACGGTTGGCGCCGCCGCCTGCCGGCCGCCTTGCGCGACGCGCGAGGCGAGCGCGCGCAGGTCGTAGCCGGCCGCGCCGGCCGTCGCGACGATGTCGTTCAGCGGGCGCAAGCCCGCCTGCGACAGCGCCCACAGCGTGGCCGAGCGCGTGCCGCTGCGGCAGTACGCGAGCACCGGGCCGTCGAGCGACGCGACGAGCGCGCCGAACTGCGCGGCCTGGTCGTCGGTCACCTTGCCCGTGTCGACCGGCAGGTAGTGCACGTCGATGCCGAGCGGCGCGGCGGCCGCGCGGATCTCGGTGACGGTCGGCTGGTCGGGGCCTTCGCCGTCGGGACGGTTGCAGACGATCGCGCGGATGCCCGCCGCGTGCAGCGCGGGCAGGTCGGCCGCCGCGATCTGCGGCGAGACCGACAGCGCGTCGGTCAGCTTGCGAATGGAGGTCATGTCGGGGTTCTCGGTGTATGTGGGCGCTGGCGCTCAGATCGCGTCGAGCGGGATCTTCAGGTAGCGCACGCCATTGTTTTCGGGCTCGGGCAGGTGGCCGGCGCGCATGTTGACCTGCACGGACGGCAGCATCAGCACCGGCATGTCGAGCGTTGCATCGCGCGCGGTGCGCATCGCGACGAAATCGTCCTCGGTCACGCCGTCCTTCACGTGCACGTTCGCGCGGCGCTGTTCGGCCACGGTCGTCACGAACTGCACGTCGCGGCCGCCCGGCTGGTAGTCGTGGCACAGGTACAGGCGCGTGTCGGGCGGCAGGCTAAGCACGCGCGCGATCGAGCGGTACAGCGTGCGCGCGTCGCCGCCCGGGAAATCGCAGCGGGCCGTGCCGTAGTCGGGCATGAACAGCGTGTCGCCGACGAAGGCCGCTCGCTGCGTCGCGTCGTCGACGCAGTAGGTCATGCACGCGGGCGTGTGGCCCGGCGTATGCAGCGCGCGGATCGTCAGCGCGCCGAGCGCGAGCGTGTCGCCGTCGTCGACGAGTTGGTCGAACTGGCGGCCGTCCTCCGCGAAACCGGGGCCGGCGTTGAACAGCGTGCCGAATACGTGCTGCACGCGGCGCACGTGCGAACCGATCGCGATCCGGCCGCCGACCCGCGCCTTCAGGTACGGCGCGGCCGACAGGTGGTCGGCGTGCACGTGCGTCTCCAGCAGCCAGTGCACGGTCGCGCCGAGTTCGGCGACGCGCTCGATCAGCCGGTCGGCGCTGGCGGTGCGCGTGCGACCGGATTTCGGGTCGTAGTCGAGCACGCTGTCGATCAGTGCGCATGCACGGCTCGACATGTCGAGCAGGAGATAGCTGACGGTGTGGGTCGCCGGGTCGAAAAAGCCTTCGACCGACAGCGTGGGGGCGTTGCTCACGGGGTGTCCTCGATCGGGTTCTGCATCTGCAATCGGGATCTTTATCTCAAGAAGCATGCCAGCCTGCGCCTCGCCCCCGGCCGATGCGCCAGAGACTTGATTCGGCTCGGGTTTTCGGTGCGACCGACGCGATGCGCCGACGTCGGTGGCATCCGGTCGCGCACGCGGACTGCCATATCTGGCAGTGTCGTGGCAGAATTGGCAGTCAGCCTGGCAGTCCGTCCGGCACAATCGCCACCGAGCCTTCCGCATGCATCCGCACGACACCATCCCGATCGTTCCCGCGCCGCGCCGCGACGTCATGCCCGACGTGCGCGCGCTCGTCGCGTATCTGGAGCAGGACCCGCAGCCGATGATCGTCGTCGATCCCGACTACCGCATCCTCGCGGCGAACGATGCGTACCGGCGCCAGTTCGGCGTGGCGGGCGTCGAGCACGTCGGCCGCCACTGTTTCCAGGTGTCGCATCACTACGACGTGCCGTGCGACCAGGCCGGCGAGCACTGCCCGATGAAGCAGGCGCTCGAATCGCGCGGGCTGAACCGCGTGCTGCACATCCACCACACGCCGCGCGGCCCCGAGCACGTCGACGTCGAACTGCGGCCGATCTTCGATGCACACGGCAACGTGATCGCCTACGTCGAGCGGCTCACGACCGTGCGCAGTGCGTCCGCGCAGCCGAGCGCGGAAGGGCTCGTCGGCGGCGCCGACGCGTTCAACGCGGCGCTCGGCGCGCTGCAGCGCGTCGCGCCGTCGACGCTGCCCGTGCTGCTGCTCGGTGAATCGGGCACCGGCAAGGAGCTGTTCGCGCGCGCGCTGCACGAGGCGAGCGATCGCGCGATGGGGCCGTTCGTCGTCGTCGATTGCTCGGGGATCGCCGAGTCGCTGTTCGAGAGCGAACTGTTCGGCTACGAGAAGGGCGCGTTCACCGGCGCGAACCAGCGCAAGCCGGGCCTCGTCGAGACCGCGCAGGGCGGCACGCTGTTTCTCGACGAGATCGGCGACGTACCGCTGCCGATGCAGGTGAAGCTGCTGCGGCTGATCGAGTCGGGCACGTTCCGGCGCGTCGGCGGCGTCGAGGCGCTGCGCGCGGATTTCCGGCTCGTCGCGGCCACGCACAAGCCGCTGCGCGAGATGATCGACGACGGCCGGTTCCGGCAGGATCTCTACTACCGGATCAACGCGTTTCCGATTCCGTTGCCGGCGCTGCGCGAACGGCAAGGCGACGTCGCGCTGCTGGCCGAATCGATCCTGCGGCGGATCGCGAACGCGCGCGCCGGCGCGGGCGACGCAAACGCGCGGCCGTTCGCGGCCCGGCCGTTCGTGCTGACCGAGCGCGCGCGCGCGTGTCTCGATGCGTATGCGTGGCCCGGCAACATTCGCGAACTGCGCAACGTGCTCGAACGCGCATGCCTGTTCGCGGACGACGGGACGATCCGGGTCGAGCATCTGCCGGCCGAGCTGGTTGCCGCGGCGGCGGCCCCGCCGGATCGCGCGGCGGATGCGCGCGGCGTGTCGGACACGGAACTCGTGCGGATCGCGCGCACGTTCGACGGCACGCGCAAGGCGCTCGCCGAACAGGTCGGGATGAGCGAGCGGACGTTGTACCGGCGGATGAAGGCGCTCGGGCTCGGGTCGCGCTAACGGTGAGCGGTGTGCGTGCCGGGCGTGCCGGGCGCGACTGGCGGTGGCGGTCGGCTTTGCCGATAATGGCGCGCTTTACGGTCCGGAACGCATTGCCGATGAAGCAGACACACCTCCTTGCGCATGGCCTCTTTCTCGCCGCCGCCGCGCTGACCCACCTTGCACAGGCTGCCGAATACACGTGGACCGATGCGGCCGGCGCGCATGCGGTGACGTTCGCGCGGACCACATCTGGCGACGATGTTCAGCTCAGGGTCTCCGCGACGCTCGACGGCCGCCCCGACTGGACGGTGCGCGACTACGTGAAGGAATGCCCGGTCGACGTGATCCTCGACGTCGTGCCCGCTTCGATCGAAATGCGCGACCTGCTCGGCGACGGCCACAAGCAGTTCCTGTTCGCGTACAAGATCGGCTGCCGCGGCGACGTCAGCGCCGACCAGGTCAAGTACTTCCTGGTCGACCAGGGCACGAAGTACGTGCTGCGCGGCGAGGAGACCGTGACAGTCAAGGGCAGGTTCATGGACGGCGGCGCGCCGCCGGTGCCGAACGCTGAGCTGAAGGCCCATCCCGCGTTTCTTCGCTACATGACGAAGCACTGGCACGGCATCAGCATGCGCGACTACGAGTAGGCGCTCGCGCGGCCTTTGCCGCGCGCGTGCGTTGCGTTCACCGAAGCGGCAGGCGAACGCTGTCCGATAAAAAATTACATCAAAACGACAATTAATTATCGTTTTACGATAATTATCGGCGTAGAATCGGCACACGCTCATTCTCCGTCGAGGACACTCGCATGGATTCCGATCGCATTGCCCGTATCAGCCAGCGCATGGCCGCCGTCACGTTGTGGTTCATCGTCGCGATGCTGGTGCTCAACGCCGCTTGCTGGGCGTTTCCGTCGCTGGCCGCGGCCGACTCCGGGCCGGGTTTCGTGTTCGGCCTGACGGATTCGGTGCTGTCGAACCTGCATGTGGATGTCGCTGCATTCCCGTGGTGGCAAAAGGCGGTCGGCATCGTGCTGTCGAGCGTGCCGCTCATCGCGCTCGCGAACGGCCTGCGCCATCTGCGCGCGCTGTTCCGGACTTACGCGCGCCGCGACTATTTCTCCGCGCAGGCGGCCGGCCATCTCGGCAAGACGGGCCGCGCGATCGGCCTGTGGGTGCTGCTGAGCCTGCTGTGCGAGCCGCTCCTGAGCGTGTGGGCGACGATGCGCGAGCCGGTCGGCCATCGCGTGGTCAGCATCGGCTTCAGCATGCCGTATGTCGTCGCGCTGTTTACCGCGGCCTGTATCGCGGTCATCGCGCACATCCTCCGGCAGGCGAGCGAACTCGACGCCGAACATCGGCAGTTCGTCTGAGGCGCCCATGTCGATCGTAGTCAAACTCGACGTGATGCTCGCGACCCGCAAGGTCCGCTCGAAGGATCTGGCAGCCGCTGTCGGCATCACCGAACAGAATCTGTCGCTGCTCAAGCAAGGGAAGGTCAAGGGCATCCGCTTTGCGACGCTCGAGGCCATCTGCCGTTATCTGGATTGCCAGCCCGGCGATCTGCTCGCGTTCAGCGACGACGGCGATGGCGAGCCGGATTGACGCATCGCGTGGGCGCACGGCCGATGCGGCGGCATGTCGTCCAATCACGGGGCGCGGCATCGCGGATACGGTCGAATAAGGTCGAAACCAGATTGACGAAAGGGCTGTCGGGCGCGCGTCGCGCCGATTGCCGGAACGCGTATTCGGGTGGCGGCCTTCTTGCGTTGCAGATGCCGGCCCTCGATGCGGTTCGCGATACCGGCTGCAGGTGGTGAAGCGGGGCGGCCAGGATCGCGGGCATGGCGGGCAACCCGCCATGTCCGCCATGTCGCCGGTCAGCGCGCAGGCGCAAGCTGCGCCATCGCCTCGCGGATGAAACCGAGCAGCGTTTCGTCGACCCACGCGTCTTTCGTCAGCGCCGGCTCGTTCATCATCGCGTGACGGAATTTCGCATGCGTGGCCGGGTCGGTGCCTGCATAGCTGCAGAACAGCTCGAGCC
Source organism: Burkholderia stabilis (assembly GCF_001742165.1). NCBI lineage: Bacteria > Pseudomonadati > Pseudomonadota > Betaproteobacteria > Burkholderiales > Burkholderiaceae > Burkholderia > Burkholderia stabilis. Next base: position 686,337 of record NZ_CP016442.1, read on the forward strand.
AGCGTTGCGCGAGCGCGCGGCCCTCCGGCGAATCGGGCTTCGCGCCTGCATCGATCGCGTCGCGCACGTCGGCCATCAACTGCGGCCAATCCATCGCGCGTTCGCCGTAGTGCGCGCGCATGAAGCGGATCTCGTCCGGCGCGAGATATTTCTCGAAGATCCGCATCTTCGTTTCGGCGGACGCGCGCAGCACGTAGTCGCGCAGCGCGGTCGAAATGCCGATCTTCGACTGCATCGCCGGTTCGTGTTCGTGCATCAGGTTCAGCTTCGCCAGCAACCGCGGGTCGTTGTTCGTGTCGCGCACGAGCAGCGACATCCAGCGGCCGGCGAGCGCACGGACGCGCTCGTCCTCCGCCGGCACGCCCGCGTCATGCAGCGTGCGCACGTCGCCGACGAGCGCGATCCATTCCGCGTCGCCGTTCTGGCTCTTGCGGTACATCGGCATGCGCGCGAGTTCTTCTTCCGAGAAATATTTGTCGTACACGGTCATCAACTCCAGTGTGGTGAGCCAATCGGCCAGTTCCGGCTCCGTGCCCGCGGCGAGCTGCGCGTGCAGGCTCACGAGCCGCGTGCGCAGCTGCGCGGTCTGCGCGAGCTGACGGTCGAGCAGCGCGATCTGCTTCGCGACGAGATCGACGAGCGGGGTGCCGGGCTGGTTCAGGTAGTCACCGATTTCGGTGAGCGACAGTCCGAAGCGACGCAGTGCCTGGATCTGGTGGAGCCGGGCGATGTCGTGGCGGTCGTACAGCCGGTAGCCGTTGTCGGCGCGCGCCGAAGGCGTCAGCAGGCCAATCGCGTGATAGTGATGAAGCGTGCGGACGGTCAGCCCGCTGCGTTTCGCCAGTTCTCCCACTTTCAGCCGCATTCGTTCCTCCGTTCGGTACGCACACTGGAGTCTCGAACGTTACGCTACGTGAGGGTCAAGCGGAAGATCTGAAATCGGGCGCGCAGTGGTGTCCTGCGCGCCCGATGGATGCGCCGGCTTATTGCGGCGAAGGCGAGGTGTCGGGCGTGGCGGCGCGCGCTTCGTTGCCGGGCGCGCCGGCACTGGCCGCCGTGTTGGTATTGGCGGTCTGACCGGCTTTGTCGGTCTTGTCGGCCGGCGGCGTGCCCATCGCCTGGTAAAGCCGTGCGGTATCCGCGAACCGCGCGCCGGTCGCGCGGATCTCGTCGAGCCGCGCATTGCGGTACTGCAGTTCGCTCGCGCGCGCGGCCGACGGCGGCAGCGCGCCGAGCCGCACGCGGGCGGCCGCGTCGTCGTACGCGCCGCGCGCGGACAGCGCGGCGCGGGACGACGCATCGAGCGCTTCGGCATCGTGCTCGAGCGCCGCGAGCGAATCGGCGACGTTCTGGAACGCGCCGAGCACGGCCTGCTTGTACTGGTCGACCGCGGCCTCGTAGGTGGCCTTCGCCGCGCGGCGCTGCGCGAGCAGCGCGCCGCCGTGGAAGATCGGCTGGCTCAGCGACGCGCCGACGTTCCAGATCGCGCCGGCGCCCGACAGCATCGCCGGCCAGCTGAAGCCGCCTTTGCCCATCGCCGCCGACAGCGACAGCTGCGGGAACATCTGCGCGGTCGCAAGGCCGACTTCGGCCGCGGCCGCCTTCAGCCCCGCGTCGGCCGCCTGGATGTCCGGGCGGCTTTGCAGCAGGTCCGACGGCACGACGACGGGCACCTGCTCGGGCAGATGCAGATCGGCGAGCGTGAGATCGGCCGGCGGCTGGTCGGGCGTGCGGCCGACCAGCACCGCGAGCGCATGGCGCGCCGAGTCGCGCTGCTGGCGCAGCGCGGGCAGGCTGGCCGCGAACGTGTCGGCGCTTTGCCGCGCGTTCAGCGCGTCGCTGCGCGACGCCGAGCCGAGCGCGTAGCGGCGCTCGGCGTCGTGCGCCTGGTCGTTCGCGAGCGCGACGAGCCGCTCGGTCGTGTTGATCTGCGCATTGAGCACCGACACCGTGATCGATGCGGTGACGATGTTCGCGGCCAGCGCGCGCCGCGCGGATTCGAGCTGGAACGCGCTGACGTCGACGCGTTTCGCGAGCGCGCGGTTCGCGAAGCGCGACGCGCCGAACAGATCGATCGTGTAGCTCGCCTGCAGTTGCCCGACGAACGTGTCGTACAGCAGCGTCGGCGCGCCGAGCGCGGGGATCGGTACGCCGAGCGCGCGCTGGCGCGTGGCCTGGCCGCCGGCGTCGATCGACGGCAGCATCGAGCTGCCGACCTGGGCGCGCAACTGCTCGCGCGCGGCATCCAGCGAATGCGATGCTGCACTGAGCGTCGGACTGTTGCGCAGCCCTTCGTCGACGAGTGCGTTCAGCGCATCGGAGCGGTACTGCTTCCACCAGTCGGGCACGGGTTGCGCGCCGACTTCGAATTGCTGCGTGACGCCTTGCGCGGCGACGGTCTGCTGGACTTGCGGCGCGGTGCCGTAATGCGCGGGCGACGGCATCGCGGGCGGCTCGCCGCTCGGCGCGAACCACGCACAGCCGGCGAGCGGGCCGGCGAGGCTCGCAGCCGCGAGCGCGCGCACGGTTTTCGTTTTCAGGTTCATCGATACATCCATGGTCAGGCTCCCGACGGCGCGGCCGGCGTGCTGCCGCCCTGCGGCGGGCCATCCTGCGGATCACGCTCGTCGCGCTTCACGCGGAACCACGTCGCATACAGCGCGGGCAGGTAGAACAGCGTCAGCACGGTCGCGCTCGTGATGCCGCCCATCAGCGCGGTCGCCATCGGCCCGAAGAAATTCGAGCGCAGCAGCGGAATCAGCGCGAGCACGGCGGCCGCGGCCGTCAGCGTGATCGGGCGGAAACGCCGCACGGTCGCGCCGATGATCGCGTCGACACGGCCATGGCCGACCGCGATGTCCTGCTCGATCTGGTCGACGAGGATCACCGAGTTGCGCATGATGATCCCGAACATCGCGATCACGCCGAGCATCGCGACGAAGCCGAACGGCTGCCCGAACAGCAGCAGCGTGGCGACCACGCCGATCAGCCCGAGCGGCGCGGTCAGCACGACCATCAGCACGCGCGAGAAGCTCTGCAGCTGGATCATCAGCAGCGTGAACACGGCGATCGCCATCAGCGGCATCTGCGCGTTGATCGACTTCTGCGCCTTCGCGCTTTCCTCGACCGAGCCGCCGATGTTGATCTGATAGCCGACCGGCAACTGCGCGCGCAGCGCGTTCAGCTTCGCGTCCACCGCGTGCGTGACGTCGATGCCCTGCGCGCCGGCGCGCACGTCCGACTGCACGGTGATCGTCGGCTGACGGTCACGCTCCCACACGACGCCGTATTCGAGCGTCGGCTTGAAGCGGCCGAGCGAGCCGAGCGGCACCGGGCCGTTCGGCGTCGGCAGCGCGAGCCCCGCCAGCTTCGCCGGGTCGACGCGATCGGCCTTCGGCGCGCGCAGGTCGACCGCGATCAGCTTGTCGCGTTCGCGGTACTGCGTGACGGTCGTGCCGGACAGCGTCATCGCGAGGAAGCTCGACACGTCCTGCGACGTGACGTTCAGCTCGCGCGCCTTCTTCTGGTCGATCTCGAAGCGTACCGAGCGCTCGGCCGGCTCGTCCCAGTCGTACTGCACGTTCACCGTGCGCGCGTCGCCGCGCATCGTCGCCGCGACCTTCTCGGCGATCGAGCGGACCGTCGCGATGCTGTCGCCGCTCACGCGGAACTGCACCGGATAGCCGACCGGCGGGCCGTTCTCGAGCCGCGACAGCCGCCAGCGCACGGCCGGGAACTGATCGCGCAGCGTCGTTTCGAGCCAGGTCGCGAGCTTCTCGCGATCCTCGACCGATTTCGCGGTGATGACGAACTGCGCGAAGTTCGGCAGTTGCAATTGCTGGTCGAGCGGCAGGTAGAAGCGTGGCGCGCCGCTGCCGACGAAGTTCACCGAATGGTCGATCTCGGGGCGCTTGTCGATCACTTTCTCGAGGCGCTCGGTTTCGCGCAGCGTCGCCGCGAACGACGCGCCTTCGGGCAGCCGCAGGTCGACCAGCAGCTCGGGCCGGTCGGAGCTCGGGAAGAACTGCTGCGGCACCAGCGAGAAGCCCATCAGCGACACGACGAACAGCGCGCCCGTGATCAGCAGCACGACGAAGCGCCGCTCGATGCACCAGTCGATCCAGCCGCGCAGCCGCCGGTAGAAGCGCGTGTCGTAGATGTCGTGCTCGTGGTCGTCGGGCAGGTGCGCCTCGTGCGCGGCGCGCTTGCGCTCGGGCAGCATGTGATAGCCCAGCAGCGGGATCAGCACGACGGCCGCGAACCACGACGCGATCAGTGCGATCGCCGACACCTCGAAGATCGAGCGCGTGTATTCGCCGGTGCTCGATTTCGCGAGCGCGATCGGCAGGAAGCCCGACACCGTGACGAGCGTGCCGGTCAGCATCGGGAACGCGGTGCTCGTATAGGCGAACGCGGCGGCGCGCGCGCGGGTGTAGCCCTGTTCGAGCTTCACGGCCATCATCTCGACCGCGATGATCGCGTCGTCGACGAGCAGCCCGAGCGCGAGCACGAGCGTGCCGAGCGACACCTTGTGCAGCCCGATGTCGAACATGTACATGAAGAGGGCCGTCACCGCGAGCACGACCGGAATCGAGATCACGACGACCATCCCGGTGCGCAGGCCGAGCGACACGAGGCTCACGACCAGCACGATCGCGACCGCTTCGGCGACGGCTTCGAGGAAGTCGTCGACCGAGTGCGCGACTGCGTGCGGCATGCTCGACACCTCGGTCAGCTTGAGGCCGGCCGGCAGCTGCGCCTGCAGGTCCTTCGATTCGGCGTCGAGCGCCTTGCCGAGCCGGATCACGTCGCCGCCCGGCTGCATCGTCACGCCGATGCCGAGCACGGCTTTGCCGTTCGCGCGCATCTGCGTGACGACCGGGTCGTCGTAGCCGCGCTTGACGGTCGCGAGATCGCCGAGCCGGAACGTGCGGCCGTTGATGCGGATCAGCGTATCGGCGATCGCGTCGACGTTGTCGAACTGGCCGCTCGGCCGCACGAACACGCGGTCGTCGGCGGTCGTCAGCACGCCGGCCGACGAGATGTCGTTCTGCGCGTTGATCGCCTGCCCGAGCTGCTGCGGCGAGATGCCGAGACGCGTGAGCTGCGCGTTGTTGACCTCGATGAAGATCCGCTGGTCGGGGTCGCCGAAATAATCGACCTTGCCGACGCCCGGCACACGCAGCAGCACGGTGCGCAACTGATCCGCGTAGTCGTGCAGTTGAGCGGGCGTGAAGCCGTCGCCTTCGAGCGTCCAGATATTGGTGTAGACGTCACCGAACTCGTCGTTGAAGAACGGGCCCTGCACGCCGGGCGGCAGCGTGTAGCCGATGTCGCCGACCTTCTTGCGGATCTGGTACCAGGTTTCGGGCACGTCCTTCACGGGCGCCGAATCCTTCATCGTGAAGAAGATCAGCGATTCGCCGGGGCGCGAATAGCTGCGCAGGAAGTCGATGGCCGGCGTTTCCTGCAGCTTGCGGCCGATCCGGTCCGTCACCTGTTCCTGCACCTGCCGCGCGCTCGCGCCGGGCCAGAACGTGCGGATCACCATCACGCGGAACGTGAACGGCGGGTCTTCGGATTGCGCGAGCCGCGTGTACGCGAGGATGCCCGCGAGCGTCGCAAGCGCGATCAGGTAGACGACCAGCGCCTGGTGGCGCAGCGCCCATGCGGACAGGTTGAAGCGGCCTTCTTCGTGGGAGACGCTCACGATGCGAAGTCCTCCGGGTGCAGCGGCGCGATCGGACGCACTTTCTCGCCCGCGCTGACCGTATGCACGCCCTGCAGCACGACGCGTTCGCCCGGCTGCAGCCCGTGCGACACGGTGACCGTACGCTCGTTGAAGCGCGCGACGTCGACGCGGCGCAATTCGAGCGTGTCGTCCTTCGTCCGTACGACCCATACGGCCGGTTGCGCACCGTCGTGGAACAGCGCGGTCGCGGGCAGCGTGATCGGCTGCGCGTCGCCGGCGGCCGGCGTGCCGTCGAACGCGACGTTCGCGGTCATCCCGAGGCGGATCGCCGGATCGGGCGTGGCGAGCGTGAGCTTCACGCGGTACGTGCGGCTTTGCGGATCGGCGGCCGGCGCGATTTCGCGCACCTTCGCGGCGAACTGGCGGCCCGGCAGCGACGGCAGCGTGACGTTCGCCGTGTGGCCGGGCGCAAGCGATGCGAGCGCGGCTTCCGGCACGTCGCTGACGACGTCGATGTCGCCGGACCACGCGAGCTGGTAGACGGCCTGGCCGGCCGACACGTTCTGGCCGGTATCGGCCTGTTCGGCGGTGATGTAACCCGCATGATCGGCGACGAGCGTCGCATAGCGGAGCTGGTTCTTCGCGAGCGCGAGCTGCTGCTGCGCCTGGTCGCGCTGCGCGAGCGCCGACGTGTAGCTGTTCTGGGTCTGCTCGAGCTGCGCGGTCGCGATCAGGTTTTCACGCGCCTGCGCGCGATCGCGGTCGAGCTGCTGCTTCGCGAACGCGAGGCTGTGGGTCGCCGCATCGAGCTGCGCCTGCGCGCTCGCGGCGTTCTTCTCGACGTCGGACGGATCGAGCAACGCGACGACCTGGCCGACCTTGACCGTATCGCCGAGGCGCACCTTGCGCTCGATGATCTTGCCGGCGATGCGGAACGACAGCGGCGTCGCGTAACGCGGCTGGATCTCGCCGGGGAGCGTGCGCGCGGACGCGGCGTCGTCGGCATGCGCGGGCAGCGCGACGACCGGGCGCGGCGCGGGCGGCGCGGATTCTTTCGGGTGACAGGCGGCAAGGACAAGCGCGGCGCCGATCAGCAGCGCGGCGCGGGAACCGGAGCGATTCACGAAACCCCCAGGTGAGGTGGAGCGGAACGAAGCCGGCAAGCGCGGCGGGCGCTTGCCCCGAGCGGCGCCGGCACGGGCGCGCGGACAACATCTTTCGGAAACTGTGGCGGATTCTAATACACACCTGTATCTGAATGCAAAGATGAATCCGAAAGGGGAATGGTGCTAGACTGCGCGCCATGAAACCTCAGCGCTTAACCCGCGAGCAGAGCAGGGACCAGACGCGTGAACGTCTGCTGAATGCCGCACACCGTATTTTTCTGAAGAAAGGATATGTCGCCGCGAGCGTCGAGGACATCGCGGCGGCGGCCGGCTATACGCGCGGCGCGTTCTATTCGAATTTCCGCAGCAAGTCGGAACTGCTGCTGGTGTTGCTGGAGCGCGACCATGCGTCGGTGCAGGCCGATTTCCAGGCGATTTTCGACGAGGGCGGGTCGCGCGAGCAGATGGAATCGATGACGCTCGCGCATTACCGGACGCTGTTTCGCGACGACGAATTCGCGCTGCTGTGGGGCGAGGCGAAGCTGCAGGCGGCGCGCGACGCGAAATTCCGCGTCCTCTTCAACCAGTTCCTGCACGGCAAGCGCCTGCAGATGGCCGAATTCATCCAGCGGTTCGCCGAGCGCTCGGGCACGCCGCTGCTGCTGCCGGCCGAGACGCTCGCGTTCGGGCTGATGTGCCTGTGCGACGGCGTGCAGTCGTATTACACGGCCGACCCGCAGCACGTGCCGGCCGACGTGGCCGAGTCGGTGCTCGCGGGGTTCTTCGCTCGGGTCGTATTGGGACGCGCGCCGGACTGAGCGCGCAGGACGGTTCGCGGGCGCGGCCGGCGGCGTGAGAAGGGCCGGTGCGGCAAGTGCCGGTCAGCGCTCGCCGGTCATCCGCCGGTAGGCGTCGAGCAGCGACGTCTTGTAGACCACACCCGCGAGCGTCGGCTCGGCTTCGCTTTCGATCACCGGCAGCCGTTCGCCCTGGAACGCCATGAAGCGTTCGAGCGCGGTCGCGAGCGGCATGTCGGGCGTGAGGAGCGGAAACGGCGTATGCGCATAGTGCGCGGCCGTCTTGTCGGTCGTGTCGCGCTTGTCGAGCAGGTCCGACGTGATGTCCTTCAACGCGACCGCGCCGCGGAAGCGCCCGGCGTCGTCGGTCACGTACAGGTACTTCACCGGATATTCGAGAAACACGCGCGTCATGTCGGCGACGCTCGCCGTGAGCGGCACGACCGTCTGCGCCGGCTGGATCAGCTCGCGCATCTGCGTGGTGCGCAGCCGCAGCCGTTCCTGCGCGTCCTGGTAGTGGTGCAGCGTGATCTCGTACATCGACGTCGTACCCGTCGCGCGGGCGACGAAATACGCGAACACGCACGACACCATCAGCGGCAGCACGACCTGGTAGCTCAGCGTCATCTCGAAGATCATCAGGATCGCCATCAGCGGCGCCTGCGTCGCGCCCGCCATGAACGCGCCCATCCCCACGATCGCATATGCGAAATAGGCCGACGTATGGCCAGGCCACACTGCTTCCATCGCGAGCCCGAACAACGAACCGAACACCGCGCCGACGAACAGCGTCGGTGTGAAGACGCCGCCGATCGCGCCCGAGCCGACCGTCGCGGAGGTCGCGATCACCTTGAACACGAGCACCGCGACCAGCGCCTGCCAGGTCCACGGCGAATGGAGAATGTGGTTCACGACGCTGTAGCCGTTGCCCCACACGTCCGGAATCCACACCGAGATCACGCCGACGACGAGGCCGCCGAGCGCGAGCCGAACGGGCAGCGGCAGGGGCAGCCGCTTGAAGTGGTTCTTCGACGCGTCGAGCAGGTGCAGGAACTGCGGCGCGAGCACGCCGCACAGCGCGCCGAGCACGACGAACAGCAGCACCTCGGGGCCCGTGACGGCCGGAAACACCGGCATCTCGTACGGCGGCCGGTAGCCGGCGAATTCGCGCATCACGATGTTCGCGACGACCGATGCGACGACCATCGGCCCGAAGCTCTCCATCGCGATCGTGCCGAGCACGATCTCCGACACGAAGAATGCGCCGGCGATCGGCGCGTTGTACGCGGACGTGATGCCGGCCGCCGCGCCGCACGCGACGAGCAGGCGCAGGCGCGGCGGGTCGAAATGCACGAAGCGGCCGACGAGCGACGCGGCCAGCGCCGCGAGCTGCACCATCGGGCCTTCGCGGCCGATCGAGCCGCCGCTGCCGATCGTCAGCAGCGACGACACGCTGCGCCACAGGCTCTGCCGCACCGGCACGATGCCGTTGCCGAGCGCGACGGATTCCATGTAGTCGGTCTTGCCGGCTTGCTTGTCGCCGCGCGTCGCGAGCAGCAGCACGCAGCCGGCGAGGAAGCCGCCCGCGGCCGGCATCCAGAACCGGACGTACCACGGCAGGCTTTTCGCCATCTGGACGAAGCTGCCGCTGTGCCCGGAGATCAGGTGCTGCATCAGGTCGATGCCTTCGCGAAACGCCATCGTGGCAAAGGCGCCGCCGACGCCGACGATGGCCGACCAGATCAGCATCGTATGGGCGTCCGACAGGCGGAACAGCGTTTGGGCGCGAGTGCGCAGCTTCAGCAGGAACGAGAGCACGGCTGAAAGAGGGCGATGGAAAACGACGCGAAGCATAGCACTGCGCCGCGCCCGCGGGACCATCCCGTCGGGCGCGGCGCGCGAAGTGTTGCGGACATGCGGCTCAGCCAAGCCAGTGCTGCACCGCCCAGGTGATCCCGTAGCCGCCGGCGATCAGCCACACGTACAGGATCAGGCCGGTCATCAGCGCGCGCGGGCCGGCTGCGCGGATCTGCGCCACGCGCGTTTCGATGCCGAGCGCGGTCATCGCCATCGTCAGCGCGAAGGTGTCGAGCACGTTCAGCGTGTGGGTGACCTGACCCGGCAGCACGTTCAGCGAATTGACGATCACGAAGCCGAGGAAGCCGAGCGCGAACCAGGGCACCGCCACCTTGCGCTTGCCTTGCGCGCCGTCGGCCGTGGCGCGGGCCGAGCGGGCCAGCCACCAGCCGAGCACGAGCAGCACCGGGACCAGCAGCATCACGCGCGTCATCTTGACGATCGTCGCGATGTGCGCGACCTGCGGGCTGATGTCGCTCGCCGCGCCGACCACCTGCGCGACCTCGTGGATCGTGCCGCCGAAGAACAGGCCGAGGCCGGCCGGATCGAGGTTCAGCAGCCCGGCGTGATACGCGATCGGGTACAGGAACATCGACAGCGTGCCGAACAACACGACGCTGCCCACGGCCATCGCGCTCTGGTGCGGCTTGGATTGCAGCGTCGATTCGAATGCGAGCACGGCGGCCGCGCCGCAGATCGCGCTGCCGGCGGCGGTCAAGAGCGCTGCGTCGCGGTCGAGCTTCATCAGCTTCATGCCGGCCCAGGTGCCGATCACGAGCGTGCTGACGACGACCAGCACCGAGACCGTCAGGCCCGGCAGCCCGACCTGCGCGATTTCCTGCAGGCTCACGCGCAGCCCGAAGAACGCGACCGCGATGCGCAGCAACTTGCGCGCGGAGAAATTGACGCCGGCCGCCCAGCTCGCCGGCATGCCGTCGCGCAATGCGTTGCCGTACAGTGCGCCGGCGACGATGCCGACGATCAGCGGCGACAGGCCGAGCCCCGCGATCGCGGGAAGCTGGGACAGGCTCGTGACGGCGGCGGCGAACAGCGCGACGAACAATACGCCGTTCAACTGGCCGCGCATCGACGGCGCGGCGTGGCTGAGATGGGGAGTCGGGGCAGTGGACATGGAAGCACCGTGTGGAGCGTCGTTACGATGCTGCAATCCTAATTTTGATATATCGATATGAAAAATTGTGATTTGTGACATAAACTATCCGGAAAGCCGATAATTTATCCCCATGACCCCGGATCAACTGATAACGTTCGCCGCCGTCGCGGAACACCTGAACATCAGCCACGCCGCCGTGGCGCTGCACCTGTCGCAACCGGCCGTGTCGGGCCAGCTGCGGCTGCTGCAGGACGAATTCGGCGAGCCGCTGTATCAGCGCGACGGCCGCGGCATCCGCCTGACACCGGTCGGCGAACAGCTCGCGCAGTACGCGAAGGCGCAGCGCGACACGTTCGCGCAGGCGCGCGCATTTCGGGATGCCGTGCGCGGCCTCGAGGCCGGCACGCTGCGCATCGGCGCGAGCACGACCCCCGCGAGCTACCTGCTGCCGTACCTGATCGCGGCGTTCCAGCCGCTCGCGCCGCGCGTGGCGATCCATACGATGAGCGGCAATACGGCCGACGTGGTCGCCGCGCTGGCGTCGCTCGACATCGCGATGATCGAAGGCCCGCCCGGCGAGACGCTGCCGCCCGGGACGGCCGTGCATGCGTGGCACGAGGACGAGATCGTCGCGATCGTGCCGGCCGGGCATCCGCTTGCGGCGCCCGAATACGAGGCGGGCGTCACGCTCGCGGCGCTCGCCGCGCATCCGCTCGTGCTGCGCGAGGCGGGCTCCGCCGTGCGGCAGCTCGTCGAGCGCGCGTTCGCGCAGGGGGCGGCGCCGATGCGCGTCGCGTTCGAGATCGCCGGTGTCGAGGCCGTGAAGGAGGCCGTGCGCGCGGGGATGGGCGTCGGGTTCGTGTCCGCGATGTCGCTGCGCCACGACGATGCGTCGCTCGTGCTGCGCTCGCTCGCGCCGGCGCCGCTCACGCGGCATTTCTCGATCCTCGTGCCGCACGGCGGCGCGCCGTCGCGGGCCGCCGCGCAATTCCTCGACATGAGCCTCGCCGCACAGGCCGCCGGATAGGCATCCGGAACCGGCGCGGGAACGCGCGATGCGGCATCCGTCGTCGCGCGTTGGCTCGGCGCCCGATCTTAGGGATTTCCTCTATGGTGTGTGCCTGAAGCGAAGCGCACCATCCGTCTCAAGCAAATGGAACCGGTTCCATTCCGATGAAAAAGGGCAAAATGGCAGACATCGTGATCGTGGCGAGCGCATTCGGGATGGACCGCGTGCGTCAGGAGGGCCACAGCGCATTCGTCGCGACCGTGGCGGCATCCGGTGCGACCGGTTTCGAGGTGCGGCGCGAACTGTTCGCGTCGGACGATGACGCCGCACCCGACGCGCTGGCCGCGCTCGGCGCGCAACTGGCCGGCCACGGGCTGTGGTCGGTCTACTCGACACCGGCCACGTTGTATACGGAAACGGGCGCGCTCGACACCGACGCGCTGCGCGACGCGCTCGCTGAAGCCGACGCGCTCGGCGCGCGGTTCGTGAAATTCCAGCTCGGCGGTTTTGCAGGAAACGCGCACGTGGCCGACATCGTCGCGTTGTCGCGCGGCGCCCGCGCCCGCGTGGTGGTCGAGAACGGCCAGCTTCCGGTCGGCGGCGCGCTTGCGCAGTTCCGCGGGCTGTTCGACGCGCTGGCCGTGGCGGGCATGCCCGATGCGCTCGGGATGACGTTCGACATCGGCAACTGGCAATGGCCGGGCGAAGCGCCGCTCGACTGTGCGCAGGTGCTGGCGCCGCACGTGGAATACATTCATTGCAAGGCCGTCGAAGGCGAGGGCGCGCGCCGTTTTGCGGCGGCGCCTGCGCCGAACGACCCGCTCGTGACCGGCGTGCTCGCGGCGTTGCCGTCGCATGCGCCGCGCGGCATCGAGTTTCCGTTCGATGCGGCCGACCTCGCGGGCGATGCGAGCCGGCGCGTCGCGTGGCTCGCAGCCGCGTGACGGCGGAAGGACCCTGGAGAGTTCAGTCATGAAAGCAGCACTCGATGTCGTTACCTACGGCGAGGCGATGGCGATGTTCGTCGCCACCGAGCCGGGCCATCTCGCGCATGCGGCGCAGTTCGCGAAGCGGATCGCGGGCGCCGACCTGAACGTCGCGATCGGCCTGTCGCGGCTCGGTTTCCGGGTCGCCTGGATGAGCCGTGTCGGCCGCGATTCGTTCGGCGGCTACGTGCTCGACACGCTCGCGCGGGAAGGCATCGATGCGTCGCGCGTGACCGTCGACCCGCGTTACCCGACCGGTTTCCAGCTGAAGTCGCGCAACGACGACGGCAGCGACCCGACCGTCGAATATTTCCGCAAGGGCTCGGCCGCAAGCCACCTGTCGTGCGACGACTACGTGGCCGACTACGTGCTCGGTGCGCGTCACCTGCACCTGACGGGCGTCGCGCCGGCGATCTCTGCGACGTCGTGCGAACTTGCGTTCCATCTGGCGCGCGAGATGCGTGCGGCCGGCAGGACGATTTCGTTCGACCCGAACCTGCGCCCGACGCTGTGGCCGTCCGCCGACGTGATGGCCAAGACGCTGAACGCGCTCGCGGCGCTCGCCGACTGGGTGCTGCCGGGCCTCGCCGAAGGGCGCCAGCTCACCGGGCGCGACACGCCGGCCGACATCGCGGGCTTCTATCTCGCGCAGGGCGCGCGTGGCGTCGTGATCAAGCTCGGCGCGGAAGGCGCGTACTTCCGGACGGCCGACGGCCGCGAGGGCACGGTCGTGGGCGAGCGCGTCGCAAAGGTGGTCGACACGGTCGGCGCCGGCGACGGCTTCGCGGTCGGCGTGGTCAGCGCGCTGCTGGAAGGCCGGAGCGTCGAACAGGCCGTCGCGCGCGGCAACCGGATCGGCGCGCTCGCGATCCAGGTGATCGGCGATTCGGAAGGCTTGCCGACGCGCGAAGCACTTGACCGGCTCGAAAATGTCAGCAATCGCGCCGATCGCTTAGAGGAAACCGTCACCGCGCAATGAGAGGCCGAACACGGCACAATCCGCGGATTCAAGTTTTGCTGGAGACCGTGGCGGTCGCGGTAGCGCCCGCCCGGTCGATTCCTTGAAGGATGGGACGGGAGTAGGCGCTGAAGCGCCAACTCTCGTCGACCGCCACGGGGCAAGAGTAAGCGCTGAAGCGCTAACTCTTTCCAACCGAGGCATGGGACGGGAGTAGGCGCTGAAGCGCCAACTCCCGTCGACCTAGGAGACACATTCATGGCAACCAATCTCGCAGCCCGACGCTGGTGGACGATCATGCCGATCGTCTTCATCACCTACAGCCTCGCCTACCTCGACCGCGCGAACTACGGGTTCGCAGCGGCGGCCGGCATCAACCAGGATCTCGGGATCAGCAAGGGCCTGTCGTCGCTGATCGGCGCGCTGTTCTTCCTCGGCTACTTCTTCTTCCAGATCCCCGGTGCGATCTACGCGGAACGCCGCAGCGTGAAGAAGCTCGTGTTCGTGAGCCTCATCCTGTGGGGCGGCTGCGCGGCGCTCACGGGCGTGGTCAGCAACATCCCGTCGCTGATGGCGATCCGCTTCGTGCTCGGCGTCGTCGAGGCGGCCGTGATGCCGGCGATGCTGATCTACATCAGCAACTGGTTCACGAAGAACGAACGCTCGCGCGCGAATACGTTCCTGATCCTCGGCAACCCGGTCACCGTACTGTGGATGTCGATCGTGTCGGGTTATCTCGTGCACGAATTCGGCTGGCGCCACATGTTCATCGCCGAAGGCGTGCCGGCCGTTATCTGGGCCGTGTGCTGGTGGTTCCTCGTGCAGGACAAGCCGGCCGATTCGCCATGGCTCACCGCGCAGGAAAAACGCGACCTCGACGCAGCGCTCGCGGCCGAGCAGGCGACGATCAAGCCCGTGCGCAACTATGGCGAGGCGTTCCGCTCGCCGGCCGTCATCAAGCTGTGCGCGCAGTATTTCTGCTGGAGCATCGGCGTATACGGCTTCGTGCTGTGGCTGCCGTCGATCGTCAAGAACGGCTCCGACCTCGGGATGGTCGCGACCGGCTGGTTGTCCGCGCTGCCGTATCTCGCGGCGACGATCGCGATGCTCGCCGCATCGTGGGCATCGGACAAGGTCGGCTCGCGCCGCGGCTTCGTGTGGCCGTTCCTGCTGATCGGCGCGGCCGCGTTCGCCGCGTCGTACGCGCTCGGCTCGTCGCATTTCTGGATCTCGTATGCGCTGCTGGTCGTCGCGGGCGCCGCGATGTACGCGCCGTACGGGCCGTTCTTCGCGATCGTGCCGGAACTGCTGCCGAAGAACGTCGCCGGCGGCGCGATGGCGCTGATCAACAGCATGGGCGCGCTCGGCTCGTTCGTCGGCTCGTACTTCGTCGGCTACCTGAACGGTGCGACCGGGTCGCCCGTCGCGTCGTACGCATTCATGAGCGCCGCGCTCGTCGCCGCGGTGATCCTCACGCTGTCCGTCAAACCCCAGGCGCGCGATGCGCATCCGCTCGCCGCGCCGCTGCAAGGAAAATGAAACGATGAAGCCCCGTATCGTCGCGTACAAGCCGTTGCCCGATGACGTTCTCGCATACCTGCGCGAGCATGCGGACGTCGTGCAGGCCGACGGCGCCGAAGCGCTCGCCGATGCGCTCGGCAACGCGGACGGCGCGATCGGCGCGAGCCTGAAGGTCACGCCGCAGATGCTCGACCGCGCGCCGCGGCTGAAGGCCTGGTCGACGATCTCGGTCGGCTACGACAACTTCGACGTCGCGGATCTCACGCGGCGCGGGATCGTGCTCGCGCATACGCCGGACGTGCTGACCGAGTCGACCGCCGATACGGTGTTTTCGCTGATCCTCGCATCCGCGCGGCGCGTGGTCGAGCTGGCCGAATGGGTGAAGGCCGGCCACTGGCATCGCAGCATCGGCCCCGACCTGTACGGCACCGACGTGCAGGGCAAGACGCTCGGCATCGTCGGGCTCGGGCGGATCGGCGGCGCAGTCGCGCGCCGCGCGGCGCTCGGCTTCCGGATGCAGGTGCTGTACGCGAACCGGTCCGCGCATGCCGAAGCCGAGACGCAGTACGGCGCGCGGCGCGTGTCGCTCGACGAACTGCTCGCGCAGTCGGATTTCGTGTGTCTGCAGGTACCGCTGTCGCCGCAGACGCACCATCTGATCGGCGCGCCCGAATTCGCGAAGATGAAGCGCGGCGCGATCCTGATCAACGCGTCGCGCGGGCCCGTCGTCGACGAAGCCGCGCTGGTCGACGCGCTGCGCGCGGGCACGATCCGCGGCGCGGGGCTCGATGTGTTCGAGAAGGAGCCGCTGCCGACGCATTCGCCGTTGCTGCAGATGAAGAATGTCGTTGCGCTGCCGCACATCGGCTCGGCGACGCACGAGACGCGCCACGCAATGGCGCGCTGCGCCGCGGAAAATCTGGTCGGCGCGCTGGCCGGCACGCTGCGCACGAATCTCGTCAATCCGGATGCGCTCGCGCGGGCCTGAGCGGGCGGCGGGCACCCGGCCGGCGGGGGAGCGGGGCCGTTAGAGTCGATGATCTTGGTGCCGGAGGGCTGGCTGCGTTATGATCGCCCGCTCGTCGCATCGACTGCCCGGCTACACTGCCGGTGGCGTCCGGCGACGGGCATCCGCGCCAGATCCGGTGCGGCCGACTGCTTGTGCATGTGACCGGGGCGGGCGCGGATACGCCAGCGCCGATCGACCGCGAAAGCATGAGACCATCGTGAGTGCTGAAGCGCCAACGCATCGACCGCGAAGCATGGGGTCGGCGTAGGTGCTAAAGCGCCAACGCTGATCGACCGCGAAGCATGGGATCAGCGTAAGCGCTGAAGCGCTAACGCTGATCGACAGAGGAGTCCGCCGGGTGGCTTACGTTTCCAACAACAAAGGTCCGTCCGCTCACAAAGCGGCGCGGATCGTACGTCGCGAGGCACGACAGTGACCGATTCGCAACCTTCCACGACGCGTCCGGCGACGATCAGCGACGTCGCGCGTGAGGCCGGCACGGGCAAGACCAGCGTTTCGCGCTTCCTGAACGGCGAGACGCATGTGCTGTCCGTCGATCTGCGTCAGCGGATCGAGGCGGCGATCGCGCGGCTCAATTACCGGCCGAACCAGATGGCGCGCGGGCTCAAGCGCGGCCGCAACCGGCTGCTCGGCATGCTGGCGGCCGACCTGACCAATCCTTACACCGTTGAAGTGCTGCAGGGCGTCGAGGCCGCGTGTCACGCGCTCGGCTACATGCCGCTCATCTGCCACGCGGCGAACGAGGTCGAGATGGAGCGCCGCTTCCTGCAGCTGCTCACGACCTACCGCGTCGAAGGGCTGATCGTCAACGCGCTCGGCGCCGAGGAAGACGTGCTGCGCCCGCTGCGCGGCGGCGGCATCCCGGCCGTGCTGGTCGACCGGACGGTCGAGGGTTTCGAGGCCGACCTGATCGGCCTCGACAACGCCGATGCGATCGAGACGGCGCTCGCGCACCTGATCGAACACGGTTTCGACGCAATCCATTTCGTCGTGCAGCCGTTCGAGCACGTCAGTTCGCGGCGCATGCGCGAGGCCGCGTTCCGCGCGGCGCTGGGCGCACGCGGGTTGCCGGTGCCGCCGACGCTCGTGCTCGACCTGAACGACCCCGACGCGACCGCGGCAGCGCTCGCCGACCTCGACAGCCGCGTCGACGACGCGGCGAGGCGCGGTGTGCGCGCGGCGCTGTTCGCGGCGAACGCGCCGGTCGCGCTCGCGATCGCGCGGCACCTGCGCGCGCGTTTCGGCGCCGCGTGGCAGCAGAAGGCGGCGCTGCTGTCGATCGACGATCCGGAATGGGCCGAGCTGATCGGCATCACGACGATCCGTCAGCCGACCTACGAAATCGGCTACAAGGCCGTCGAATTCGTGCACGAGCGGATCGACGGCGCAGCAGGCGACGTGCGCGTCGCGATGTTGCCGGGCGAGCTGATTGCGCGCGCGTCGACCGCAAGCTGAGTATCATGCGGGGCACGCAGCGCGTCAGGTGCGCTGCCCCGAACAAGGAATTACATGACTGTCGCTCCCGTCACGCTGGCGGTGCTGATCGCCGCCACGCTGATCATTGCGCTGCTGCCGCTCGTTCTCTTCCGAATCCTGCGCAAGCCGCTTGCGCTCAACCGCCGCGACACGATCGTCGGCGTCGCCGTCTTCACGCTGTTTGCGATGATCCTGGAGCGCGCGTTCCACGGCCTCGTGCTGAGCCGGACGCCCGAGGATGGCTGGCTGACGCAGCCGCTCGCGTTCGTCGCGTACAGCGCGCTCGCGACCGCCGTGTTCGAGGAGGTCGGCCGCTATCTCGGGATGCGTTTCCTGAACCGCCGCTACGGCGCGTCGGCCGGCGACGGCCGCGCGATCGGCTACGGAATCGGTCACGGCGGCGCCGAAGCGTGGTTCGTCGGCGTGCTCGTGTGGGGCCAGTGGTCGTATCTCGCGTGGCTGGCGAGCCGCGGCCAGCTCGAGACGCAACTGGCCGACCTGCCGGGCGATACCGTCGTGCGGCTGCACGTGATGCTCGCGACGCTGTCGTCGCAGTCGATCCTGTTGTTGCTGCTCGAACGCTGCTCGGCTTTCGTGCTGCAGCTCGCGTTGTCGGTGCTGGTATGGCGCGGCGTGCGCGCCGGCCGCGCCGGCGTGTTGCCGCTCGCGATCGTGCTGCATGCGCTGGCAGTCGCGCCGACGCTGCTGTATCAGGTGCGCGTGTTGCCGGCCGCTTGGGTCGAGGCCGCCTATTTCGTGCTGGCTGCGCTCCTGGTCGTCGTACTGGTGAAGGCGTGCCGGCCGTCGCGTACGGCAGCCTGACGGGAGAGAAGGGATGGACGACTATCTGATCGAATGCCAGAGCGCCGAATTCGACGCGCTCGCGCGCGTGATCTGCGATCTCTTTCCGGAGCAGACGCGCTTCACCGAAAGCAGCGACGAGCGCGGGCGGTTCCTGTCCGTGCACTGGCTCGCGATGCGTTTCGGCGCGACGCCGAAGCGCATGACGCTCGATATCCGCGTCGTTCCGGCCGCGCTCGCGCGTTATCTGGCGCTCAAGCCGATGCAGCGCGCGCGCAGCCATGCGGTGCTGCATGCGTACACGGAAGCGATGCTCGGGTCGCTCGAGGAGCGGCACGCGGCCGGCGAGGCCGTCGAGCGCGATGCGGAACTCGAACTCGACGAAGACTTTGCGTGAGGGTTCGCGCCTGCGCGGTTGACGATGGCGCCGGCGCGATGGATGGCGGGATTACGCGTCGCGGTAGACCTGCGCGAAGCGCTGCGCCTGCACGACGCCATAGTCGCCGGGCGCGTACTGCATCACCCAGTCGCCGGCGACGCCGCGCAGCGTGTCGCCGTTTTCCGAGCGCGCGATCGTAAACGGCTCGTCCATCCGGCGGGCGAGCACGATGGCCGGCCGGTTCCGGTATGCGCCGGGTGCGCCGTGCGCGAGCGCCGGATCGGCGGGCAGGTACTTGGCGTCGAAGCGTTCGCGCGACACGACCCAGCGGTCGCCGGTCGAGCCGGTGATCAGCGCGTCGCCCGCGACATAGCGGTTCGGGCCTTCGAGGCTCATCAGTTCGCCGTCGGCGTCCGCAAATGCAACGGAAACGGTTTCGTCCTTGACGACGCGACGGGCCTGCGGGTCGGTACGCAGATCGATGTGCTTGAGTTCGAGCATGGCGAGGAGGTGCGGGAAAAGCCGGGAGCTTATCCCGAATTCGGCGCGCCGTGTGACGCGCCGATCGCCGACGGGACGCGCGGCGCCGTTCAGCCCGGACGGGCAACCCGGCGCCGGCGGGGAGGGCGTCAGGGCTGAGCGGGTGCGCTCGCGGCCGGCGCGGCTGCCGCCTTGCCTTCCTTGCCCTTCGTCTTGCCCTTGCCGCGGTGCTCGCCGCCGTGGTGCAGCCAGCTGCGGAACGTCGTGTCGGCCAGCGCCTTCTGCTCGGCCGGGAAGCTCTCGTAGAGCGGCGAGAACGCGTCGGCGAGCTTCTTCGCGCCGTCGGCGTTCGCCTGCGACAGTTCCGCATACTGCTTCATGTCGTCGAGCGCGGAGACGTCGTGCTTGGCCATCCGGTCGCGATAGAGGCGGCCCATCGTGTCGCCGTTGTCGCGCATCGTGTCGGCGAAGGTCTTCCACTGCGGTTCCTGCGCCGACGTGATCTTCAACTGGTCGTGCAAATACTTGATGCGCTGCTCGATGCGCGCTTCGTGGCGTGCCGCGCGCTGCTCGGCGCTCGGTGCCGATGCGGCGGCCGCGGCCGGAGCGGCCGCCTGCGGCTGCGCCGGGGTTTGCGCGAATGCGCTGGCTGCAACGGCGAGCGTAGCGAGGGTGAGCGAAATTTTCTTCATGGTTGGCTCTCCGGGGTGGTGTCTGGCGAGCGGGCGCGGCGGCAACTGCCGCAAGTGCGCATCTCGCGTCGCCCGCTATTAGTAGCACGTTGCGTACGGCGCGACAGTGAATGCGACACTTGCTTACATCCGATACGAATAGAAATTGAAAGGTTCGCAACGGATCGGAGCAACGCCCGTTTGGGCATGCCGGCGTTCGGCGCTATCATCGCGTCACCTTCCATTTTGCCGGCGCGCCATGCGCCGGATCTGCCTCATGCGTCCACCCCGCCTCGATCAACTCGACGATCTCGACCGGCAACTCGTCGCGCTGCTCCAAGCCGATGCGCGCGCAAGCGTCGCGGATCTCGCGCGCCAGCTCGACGTCGCGCGCACGACGGTCGTCGCCCGCATCGCGCGGCTCGAACGCACCAACGTGATCGCGGGGTACAGCGTGCGGCTCGGGCAGGACGTGCTCGACGCGAGCATTTACGCGTATGTGGGCATCATCCTCACGCCGAAGTTCGGCAAGGACGTGTTGCGCAAGCTCGACCGGATGCCCGAAGTGCAACTGCTGTGCGCGGTGAGCGGCGAATACGACTACGTCGCTTGGCTGCGCGCCGATTCGCCCGAACGGCTCAACGATCTGCTCGACCAGATCGGCACGCTCGAAGGCGTCGAGCGCACGACGACGTCGATCATTCTTTCGCGCAAGATCGATCGCGGGACGGTCGGCGGGTGAAGCGCGGCACGCGATGTCGCGTTTGATGTCGCAATCGGGTTCTCTTCTCTACACAGGTCGCTTCTTCATTCGCGAGCGCGTGCGTGCAGCGCGCTCGGGCTTCACGTATTCGCCGCTGCCGCGCCCGATGATCGAGCGCGGCGCCTGTGCGTCACCGGCGCATGTTTGCCGTATTCCCTTCCACATCCGCGCGGCTTGCGTGCTGCGCGTAACCCGCGCGCGGTTTGCGCGCCATTCCACCATCCTTCCGCTCTCCTGAACGCAGCCTGCAACGGCCTGCTTGCGGCACGGCATATACGCGATTTTTAGATGATTTCGTCATTCAGACGAAATTGATCGTCATTGCGTCGAAATTATCGGTCGTTTCGCATCATTCTTCGTCTTGGAACTGATTTTGCGCGTCTCTAAACTGTGTTCATGGCTCGACGCCGTCCACAACACCAAACCCATCATCAGGAGATAAGCGCATGAAAATCGCCATCGTCGGCGCAGGTCTGATCGGCCACACCATTGCTCACATGCTGCGTGAAACGGGCGACTACGAAGTCGTCGCGTTCGACCGCGATGCGGATGCGCTCGCCAAGCTGTCGCGCGAAGGCATTGCGACGCAACGGGTCGATTCGGCCGACGCGAACGCGATTCGCGAAGCAGTGAAGGGCTTCGATGCGCTCGTCAACGCGCTGCCTTATTACCTCGCGGTCAACGTCGCCGCCGCCGCGAAGGCTGCCGGCGTCCATTACTTCGATCTGACCGAAGACGTGCGTGCAACCCACGCGATCCGCGAACTGGCCGACGGTTCGGACCGTGCGTTCATGCCGCAGTGCGGCCTTGCGCCGGGCTTCATCGGCATCGCCGCGCACGAACTGGTGAACGGCTTCAGCGAAGTGCGCGACGTGAAGATGCGTGTCGGCGCGCTGCCCGAGTATCCGACCAACGCGCTGAAGTACAACCTGACGTGGAGCGTCGACGGCCTCATCAACGAATACTGCCAGCCGTGCGAAGCGATCCGCGACGGCCGCAAGCAGTGGGTGCAGCCGCTCGAAGGCCTCGAGCACTTCTCGCTCGACGGTACCGAATACGAAGCGTTCAACACGTCGGGCGGTCTCGGCACGCTGTGCGAGACGCTGTCGGGCAAGGTCGAGACGCTCGACTACAAGTCGGTGCGCTACCCGGGCCACCGCGAGCTGGTCCAGTTCCTGCTCGAAGACCTGCGCCTGTCGACCGACCGTGACACGCTGAAGTCGATTATGCGCCGCGCGGTGCCGTCGACGAAGCAGGACGTCGTGCTCGTGTTCGTCACGGTGACGGGCGTGAAGGACGGCCAACTCGTGCAGGACGTGTTCACGCGCAAGATCTTCGCGAAGGACGTGTGCGGGATGCACATGAGCGCGATCCAGATCACGACGGCCGGCGCGATGTGCGCGGTGCTGGATCTGTTCCGCGAGAAGAAGCTGCCGCAGAGCGGTTTCATCCCGCAAGAGAAGGTGTCGCTGAAGGCGTTCCTGTCGAACCGCTTCGGCAAGCTGTACGAAGGCGGCACGATGGAGCGCGTGCACGCAGTGGCCTGATCACGCAAGACCCAGGCACGAGGGCCGTACGACGCCGGGAGCGCAGCAGCGCTTCCGGCGTTGTTTTTTGGGGAAGAAAAGGGAAGGGCGCCGGTCAGGCCGGCAGCGGCGGGACGAGCGTCACAGCGGGCGCGGGCGGGACGATGCGGTACAGCAATGCGTCGACGTCGGTATCGGACGGTGCGGTGTTGTCGAACATCACGATGCCGTCGCATTCGTTGCCGGTCGGCACGAAGCGGCGCTGCCGGTATTCGTCCCAGTGCGCGAGCTTGTACGCATCGTTCGGGTTGCCGCGGGCGACGATTCGTTCGTGCGCGACGTCTTCCGACGTGTGGACCCAGATGACCGTGAGCGTGACGTCGGGCGCGATGCCGAGCCAGGTACGATCGAGGATGCGCCGGTCGCGCACTTCGCGCGACAGCGGGCCGACGACGATCGCGCCGATGCCGAGCGCGAGATTTTCACGCGCGGTGTCGAGCAGGCCATGGTATTCGGGATCTCGCAGATGTTTCAGGTAGAGCGGGCTGTCGCGGTCGTTCGGATCCTCGGTCAGCGCGCCCATCGCGGCCGAGCTGTAGCGGCCGTACAGCGTATCCTTGTCGAGCAGGCAGAAGGCTTCGCCGGTCGCGCGCATCAGCGGCCCGATGAGCCGCTTCGCGAGCGTGGTCTTGCCGGTGCCGGCATGACCGCAGAAGAACACCAGGTGCGTCACGAATACTTGCTCCCCGAGCCCTTGGCCGACGCGTCATTGCGCTTGTCGCCGCGCGAGAACACTTCCGCTTCCAGCCACATCGCATTGATGATCCCGAAGCCGAGCGCCACGCCGATGCCGAGAATCCACGAGAAATACCACATGGGTCTGTCTCCTTGACGGTTGGGCCGCACGGCCATGCCGCGGGCTTGCGAAGTGCCTCCTTGCGCGTGCTGCGGCGCACGCAGCACGATCATGACCAATATCGGCGCGCCGCGCAAGCCGGGCCGCCCGCGCAGCAAAACGGTAAACTGATGCGCAAACCGCAACATCACGGACAACATGCTGATCAACTGTGCTGCATACCAGGACGGCCGCAAGCTGGCCGATATCGACATCGACGCCATCAGCGACTACGTGTCGAAGCCCGAATGTTTCGTGTGGGTGGCGCTGAAGGACCCGACGCCCGATGAAATCGACCTGATGGGCGAGGAGTTCGGGTTGCACGAGCTCGCACTCGAGGATGCCCGCAAGGGGCATCAGCGCCCGAAGATCGAGGAGTACGGCGATTCGCTGTTCGCGGTGCTGCATATGGTCGAGCTCGACGACGAGGATGAACTCAAGGTCGGCGAGCTGAACGTGTTCGTCGGCCCGAACTACGTGCTGTCGATCCGCAACCATACCGAGCAGGACTTCCGCGACGTGCGCAAGCGCTGCGAGCGCGAGCCGCATTTGCTGCAGGAAGGCTCGGCGTTCGTGTTCTATGCGCTGATGGACCAGGTCGTCGACCGCTATTTCCCGATCCTCGAAACGCTCGGCGCCGAGCTCGAGGAACTCGAGGACCGCATCTTCACGAAGGCCACGCCCGCGTCGTCGCGCGCGATCATCGAGGATCTCTATTCGCTGAAGCGCCGCCTCGTGATGCTGTACCAGCACACGGCGCCGCTGATCGAACCGCTCGCGAAGCTCACGGGCGGGCGCATCCCGCAGGTATGCAGCGGGATGGAACATTACTTCCGCGACGTGTACGACCATCTGCAGCGGATCGTGAAGACGATCGAAGGGCGGCGAGAGATGGTCGTGACGGCGATCCAGGTCAACCTCGGGATGATCTCGCTCGCCGAGAACGAAGTGACCAAGCGGCTCGGATCGTTCGCCGCGCTGTTCGCGATTCCGACGATGATCGCCGGCATCTACGGGATGAACTTCGCGAACATGCCCGAGTTGCACCTGAAATACGGCTTCTATGGCTGCATCGCGGTGATGCTCGGGGCCGATCTCGCGTTGTGGTGGCGTTTCAAGCGGGCAGGGTGGCTGTAGCCTCGCGCGTCTAGCGCGGCGCGTGCTTGCCGATCACGACGCGCCACGGGCGCACGCGCCAGGATTTCACGAGACCGTTCTGGACGTACGGATCGGCGCGAGCGAACGACTCGGCCGCTTCCGGCGAATCGCCTTCGAACACGAGCACGGCCTGGTCGGCCGGGTCCGCCAGCGCGCCCGCAAGCACGAGTTCGCCGCGTTCGGTCGCGGCCTGCGCGAGCGCGAGGTGCTGCGCGCGGAACGGTTCGCGCCGCGACAGGTAATCGTCGACGAGATCGTAGATCAACTGGTAATGCATGGTCGCTCCAGGAATCGGCCGCCGCCGGATGGCAGTCGGCCGGCCCAGTATAGGACACCGTGCGGCCTTTGGTGGCACGGTTTGCCGGTGCGCCGACGGGCTCCGCGGATTGGAAATGCACGGTCGATTTCTGTTTGCCCTTTTCCTTAAATTGCAACTAACGGTCTAGCATTCAAGCGCCAGCCCATTGATGTGTGCCTACGCGCCGATATGCACACTGCCTTGATTTGTCTGCAGGAACAGAGGGTCTGCCAAGCGTATTCCGGGTCCGGATTTCACATGCCGGCGAGGGCGGCCGGACCGGGCGAAAAGGGACCGAAATCGTGCTTCGGGCCGTCCGGACGGGCGCTGCGCGAGGGCGTTTCCATTGGCCGAAATGCGACCTATGCTGAACGAATCCGGAGCGAACTTCGTTCGCCCGATTCGCCCAGACGAGGTGTGCCATGCCTGTATCTGCCACCCTGCAGGATTGCCTGCGCCAGAAGTCATCGCGGTACGAAGTCGTGTACCACCCCTATAGCCATACGAGCATGGAGACGGCCGCCGCCGCGCATATCCCCGGCGATCGCCTCGCAAAAACCGTGCTCCTCGAGGACGACGAAGGCTACGTCGCCGCCGTGTTGCCGACGACGCACGCCGTGCGCCTGTCGGACCTCTGGGTGAAGACGGGGCGTCATCTCGTGCTCGCCCGGGAAGTCGAGTTGCGCGAACTCTTCAAGGATTGCGACATGGGCGCGTTGCCGCCGGTCTGCATGGCGTACGGGATGAAGACTTTCCTCGAGGAACGCCTCGCGGAGCAGCCGGAAGTCTATTTCGAGGCCGGCGACCACGAAGCGCTGATCCACATGATGCAGGACGAATTCCTGATGCTGATGGAGACGGCCGAGCGCGCGCATTTCTCGCACAAAATGCAAGGGATGATGCTGTCCTGATGCGAGTGGTTGCTGTGGCTCGTTGGAGATGACGGCGGCCTGGAGGGCCGTCGTCGGTCGGCGTGTGTCTTCGATTTCGAGAGGCGGTTCGGGCGTTCGAGCGGGAAAAGTACGGTGACGGGCGGCCGGTGAGGCGTGAATCGGGCGGCGCCTGACGGAGATTTCAGTCGTGTTTTCGGGCAAATTTTATATTTGACATAATCATAATTATCGAGAAATTTGATTGTAGTGGCTAGATTGAAATGTCCGCTTTTGGCTACATAGAAATGTCCGCTTTCGTGCCACGTAAGCTGTCCGGCCGCCGGGTGTCCGGCGCCGGAGGCTGCGATGGCTGCAACGGAGCGGATCACGATGACGATGCGCGAGCTGGACAGGTTCAAGGTCATTCAAGACGTGGCGGACGGCAAGCTCAAGCCATGGCGTGCAGCGGAACGGCTGGAATTGACGACACGGCAGATTCGCCGGCTGGTCGCCCGGCTGCGTGAGCACGGTCCGGCGGGTTTGGTGTCGGGACACCGCGCGAAGCCCGGCAACCGCCGTCTGGACCCAGGAGACGCCGACCGGGCGCTGTCGATCATCCGCGATCGCTACACCGATTTCGGACCGACATTGGCCTGCGAGAAGCTCTGGGAATGCCACGGCATTCGGTTGGCCAAGGAAACGGTCAGGAGACTGATGACGGACGCTGGCTTGTGGATTCCACGTCGACAGCGGCCACCGAAGGTTTATCAGCCACGAGCGCGTCGGGCCTGCCTGGGCGAACTGATCCAGATCGACGGCAGCGACCATCGGTGGTTCGAGGAACTCGCGTAGACCACTTTGCGCACGCCCGGCGCGAACGCAAAGAACGGAATCACGCGAACTTGATCCCGACGACTATGGGCCACGATGCCGTTTCGTCGACCTCAAGCGTTCCGGGCTAGTGCCTGTCATTTGCCTGACCATCGCGATGAACGCTGAGGAACTGTTGTAACCCAGCCGTCGAGCAATTTCATCACTCGAATAGTCTTCTTCTAGCATCGCTAGTGCCGCAACGAGTTTGGCCCGCTGGCGCCATTCATGGAACGACACGCCAGCAAGTTCCCGCCAGTGCCGCGACAGGCTCCGTTCGCTTAGCCCCTCCTCCTCAGCCCACTGCGCCAGACTTCGTCTGTCTCCCGGCGTTTGAACAATAGCAGTCATGATGCGCGCAATAGCTGGTTCATTGACGAACGGGAGATAGCCATCAAATGGAGGAGCGATGCGTACTTGATCAACTAGAACATTCGCGAGGCGCAAGTCCTCCATCGAAACTGGAACCTCGATTGAGCGGGCCGCCAAATTCTGAACAATCGCAAGCAGAATATCGGTGCACTGCAATGCGGTCACTTTTCTAGGCAATGAATCGCATCGTGCTTCCGCGATATACACCGCTGCGTATCGGGTTGCTTGGCGTGTCCTCGACTCGTGCTCGACGAACGGAGGAATCCAGAGCGCGTAAGCAGGTGGCGAGAGATATCGCCGTCCTTCAATACCAAATTCAACGACGCCGCTCACCGAAAACAGAAGCTTGCCCCAAGGGGCTGCTTGTGGCGCGAAAACAGTTCCGGCTGGAAAGCTCACGATCCGCACCGAGATAGGGTTTGGCGTCGGGCCGATCAGGACGGGTTGTTGCGAACATGGCAGCGTACCGACATTTTCTGGCTGATTCTCGCGATTGCGCTGTCGATCGTCGTTTTCTACCATTTGCGAGTTACTTCTGGAGAAGTTCACATGCAGCCGAGAAATTGGATAGATGTCCACGCACATTTTACGCCGCCTATGACAACCGCTGAAAGCGACGCGCGCTGGAATGCCATGCAGAATTACGATTGGATTGGGGCGAAGCCGCCTGACTGGTCCGTAGAAAGCGCGCTGGATGTAATGGACAGGCTGGGCATTCGTATGCAGATGCTAAGCAATATCCCGTTTGCGCCAGATATGCTCAGAAAATCAAATGAATATGGCGCGTCAATCGTCGAGCGTTATCCGTCACGATTCGGTCTTCTCGCCGCCTTGCCTACCGACGACCCGGACGCAGCATTGGCCGAGATTGAACGCGCCGCAACGATGCTTCAGGCCGACGGTTTTGCAATGACATGCTGTTACAACGGTGTGTACCTGAGCGATACACGCCTCGAACCAGTCTGGGCAGAACTGAACCGGAGGAAGGCCGTAGTGTTTGTACATCCCAATGCCTATGGCCCCGGAATGTTCGGGCGTGCAAGCGCACTACTCGAGGTCGCGTTCGAAACCACGCGAACCGTAGTCGACATGCTGTATGCAGGCATCTTTCGGCGCTATCCAGATGTTAGATTGATCCTGGCGCACTGTGGGGCGGCCCTCCCCGCTTTGTCGGAAAGGCTAGTACTCATCGGAACCCAGCCGTGGGTCAGGAACCCTTCTATGCTCACCGAATCGGAAATGCGCAATCAGCTTGCACGACTGTACGTCGATACGGCCATGACTGGCTCCGTTCACACGATCGCACCCGCTGTCGCAATGACAGGAATTGATCATATCGTCTACGGCTCAGACTGCGGGGTGCCTTGCACATGCTTCGACACTATGGAGAGCAACATGCGCACGTTGCGCCTGTCGTCGGGTCTGGATTCCAGGCAATTGTCGCAGCTTGGTCGCAATGCGCTGAAGCTGTTTCCAATGGCTTCGGGGCGGATTTGTCGAGCGCCTTCGAAATGAATTCACTGCCATTGTCGGCCTTGACGTTCTCGATGATCGGCATGCGGGCCTTCATTGCGAACTCGACCAGTTCGCGCTTGCGCTCGTCGGGTATCTGGAAGTTCGGCATCACCATGCACGCGGCGATGTCGATCCCGTATTCCGGGTGCGTCGCGACCTCGATCGCCTTCATCCCCACCCGCTCGATCGCATGCAGCATCGCGTAGAACGTCGGCGATTCCATCGCGATCAATCGCGGCGGCAACGGCCTCACGGTTTTGTGCAAGGTAACGCTTCCGGTGCCGCGGCGGTGGCCCGCCTGGTCTGAAATTGCCCTGTTAGCCTGCGACACAGCGACATCGGCCGTCGCTCAACGTGGCCGATTTCGGTAGATCTTCGCGCAGCGTTAGAATAGCGCCCCTTCTCATGGGAGACGACAATGTCCTGGTTCGTTTATGAAGTGCCCGAATACCACGAAGATGCTGCGCGCATCGAACCCTTCAGCGACCTGCGTAGCCGTGTGCTGAATGTCGGAGGCCCGGCCATGGCCGACGACCTGGAAAGTGTTCGCGAAAACGCCGCGGCAACAGCGGACACCCCCGAGCGCCCCTTGCGAACGCCGGAGAATCCGCAAGTCTTTCCGATTCCTTACGCCGACTCGATGATCCTGGTCGGGTTCATCTTCGATCTGAAACGTGAATTCCGGCAACTGGTCGTGTCACCCGTGGAAATGCCCTGGCTGAAAGACGCGTAACAGATGGACGGATCGGGGGCCGGCGGGAGCGTTGCGCCTGTTCTCGAACCAGGTTCGACTATTCAGTACGCGCTTTCGGATACGCATACCTCGAGTTGGAGGTGCGCGTCAGACTGAATCGAACTGCGTCGCTATTAAAACAGAGGCAACTGCCGTGGATCTCGAGTGAATACTGAGACGCGGTCGAGATCCTTGCCGACACGTTGCATCCAGGCGATCACGAGGGCGTGCGCCCATCGACGATTAAGTCGAAGGCAAACGCTTCGAACCCCTCCCGTACAAGATGCGTCAGAGGCCGCCCCGTCGGCTTCCAACCTCTCGCGTGTGCGCGCGCCAGTAAGCCAAGACGGTTCGTTCACGGCACATCGCCCGATAATTTCCATCATGCGGCGGTGACGGCATAGGGCTCAACCGTCACCCCCACTCACTGCTCGATCAAGAACCGATCGCGATTCTTTGCTCCCGCAATCCATTGGGGGGCCCTGCCACGCCCGCTCCATGTTGCGCCAGTCTTCGGGGCGCGATATTTCGACGCAACCGGCGTACTCGTGGTTGTCGCAGCCGCACGACGCCGCCCGAAAAGTTGCTCGGGAGCGATAGCCGACACCCCATCCGCCGTTCGAGCGCCGCGATCGTTCGCGATACTGACGGCATGCGCCATGCAGTGATGATCGGCTGAACGGGCGAAACTCTTCAGTTGGTTGAATGCGGTGAAAGTGCGGGAAACGGAGCGCGGTCGCTTCGGGTTGACGCCGGCGGGAGCTGCCTCGTTTTAACGAGCGCTTCCCTGCCCTCGAATCGATGCAGCCATTACATGGGATGCGCAGGATGGTGACGTCAGGCGCGTTTTCGAAATCGTGAGTTTTGATTCTCAATCAGCATGTTGTGATAAGAAAAGTTATCGAAACGTACGTGCATCGAAGAAGAAACTGACTCGCCAGATGGCAATGGAAATGAATCTACGAGACGCGGTCATGACGCTGGTGTGGCTTGGCTTCCTGCGATCGCGCCCGGCGTGGCTGTGCTACTACCGCGCATCGCTAGCCGATCCGGCGGCCCGCCACCGGCCTCGCCGTCATTTGTTCCTGCGACGCAAGACTGTTGCTCCACGGTGGGTGTTCGAAATCGTGATCGTCGCGCCTACAGTTTGCCCATCGGATTCATCGATCCGGTCGGCACCAGGCCGAACACCATTCACCTGTCGAGGCACGTCATGAGCACATCCAGAGTCATCATCGTTACCGGCGCATCGCAAGGCATCGGCGCGCAAACGGTCAACGCATTTCGGGCACGCGGCCATCGCGTTGTCGCCACGTCCCGTTCGATCGGTCCGTCGAGCGACCCCGACCTCGTCACCGTCGCCGGCGACATCGGCGATCCGGCCGTCGCGCGCCGCGTCGTCGACACCGCGATCGAACGCTTCGGCCGTGTCGACACGCTCGTCAACAACGCCGGCGTGTTCGTCGCGAAGCCGTTCACGCAGTACACCGAGGACGACTACGCGCAAGTCACGAGCGTCAACCTGAGCGGCTTCTTCCACATCACGCAGCGCGCGATCGTCGCGATGCAGCAGCATGGCGGCGGACACGTGGTCAGCATCACGACAAGCCTGGTCGATCACGCGAACAGCAACGTGCCGTCGGTGCTCGCATCGCTGACGAAAGGCGGATTGAATGCGGCGACGAAGTCGCTCGCGATCGAATATGCGAAAGCCGGCATCCGCGTCAATGCGGTGTCGCCGGGCATCATCAAGTCGCCGATGCATGCACCTGAAACGCATGCGGCGCTGGCGTCGCTGCATCCGGTCGGCCGCATGGGCGAGATGAGCGACATCGTCGACGCGATCCTGTATCTGGACTCGGCGCCGTTCGTCACGGGCGAGATCCTGCACGTCGACGGCGGCCAGAGCGCCGGGCATTGAGCCGCGGCGTCGAGAGAATGGGCCGGCGCGCCTAGCGCTGTGCGCCGGCTCGTCTGGTACGCGCAGGCTTCGCCTGCTTGACGGGCGCGCGCTCCAGATGCTCGACGAGAAAATCCACGAACACGCGCACGCGCGAGGACAGAAAGCGCGCATGCGGGTACAGCAGCATGAACGGCCGCGACCGACCCCCAAGGCCGGGCAGGATCTCCACGAGCGTACCGACGCGAAGATCCTGCTCGACGATGAAGCGATAAGTCTGGAACAGGCCCGCACCACTGCGAGCGAGCGTCACGCCGGCGAGGACATCGCCCGACGTGCCGTAGTGGCCGGTCGTTGCGACATCGATCTCGTCCGATCCATCGTCGAATAGCCAGAGAACCGGCCGCCCGCTGCTCGGCAGCTCGAACTGGATGCATTCGTGCGCATGGAGTTCGTCGATGGCGGTCGGCGTGCCGGCGCGCTTCAGGTAGCCGGGCGTTGCGACGATCACGAGTTCCGCGTCCTCCAGCTTGCGCGCGACCAGGTTCGAATCGGCCGGCGCGCGGCCACGGATCGCGAGATCGAAGCCTTCCTCTGCGAAGTCGATGTTGCGGTTGCTCAGGTGGGATTCGACATGCACGTCCGGGTAGCGCTCACGAAACGCGGGCAGCAGCGGCAGCACGCGATAGTGCCCGTACGGCGTCGGCATGCTGATCCGGAGCACGCCGGCGGGCGTGGCTTGCTGGCCGGTCGCTTCGCGTTCCGCGTCGACGAGCTGCGACAGCGCATCGCGGCATTGCTCGAAATAGCGCCGACCGGAATCGGTCAGGCGGATCTGCCGCGTCGTGCGCACGAACAGCCGCACGCCGAGACGCTCCTCGAGCCGCGCTACCGACCGGCTGACCGCGGCCGGCGTGACGCTCGCCGCGGTTGCTGCAAGCGTGAAGCTGCCGAGTTCGGCGGCAAGACAGAACAGCTCGATGCTGCCCAGCAGCAGGTCGTCGAATTTTCGTTGCATGAGGCCGTTCCTGCCGTCTCCGGTGGGGCACGCGGTGAAGCAACGAGTGTGCACGAATATCGTGCGCGAAACCAGCCGGCACGTGCGGCGCGATTCGTTACATCGCGTCCCGGATCAATTGCGCCGACGACATTTACCGGTGTCGCCCGCATGACTAGAGTCACTGACAGGCAACACCGATCGCCTTATCCATTTTCTCCAAGGAGAACGATATGACCGTCGAACGAAACCTGGCCGAACTCGGCCTCGCGTTACCCGAACCGCCGAACCCGCTCGGCAGCTATACGGCCGTCAGCGAAGCCGGCAACCTGTTGTTCGTGTCGGGGCAACTGCCGCTCGCCGACGGCAGGGTCGCCTATACCGGCCGTGTCGGCGAGCAACTGAGCATCGATGAAGGTCGCGATGCCGCCCGCCTCGCGGCGCTGAATGTGCTCGCGCAGATTCGCCGGCATCTGGGCGGGTTCGACCGCCTGCGCAAGATCGTACGCGTCGAGGGACATGTGAGCTCGGCTGACGGCTTTTTCGGACAGCCGACCGTGATCGATGGCGCGTCGGACCTGTTCGCTGCCGTGCTGGGCAGCAAGGCGGGACACGCGCGTTCGGCGTTCTCCCAGCGACAGTTGCCGGCCGATGCGGCTGTGATCCTCGTCGTGATTGCCGAGATCGAACCGGTGTGACCTGTCGACCATCCTGGGGGCGGCAATCACGGACCGCCGGGGTTGTCGCCCGCCCCACCCGGCATGCATTGTGTGTCCCCGGCACATCGAATATCAGGAGTCGATCGTCTGGAAGCTTTGCCCAGCAAGGCCCGACGCATTCCAGATACATTGATATACAAAATATCGTACGCGATTTAATCGAACGCGCTTGACATGAATGGTCGCTGCGACGAAACTTCGTCGTACGCGATTGAATCGCATCTGAAGAAAACCAGCCAACTGACGGAGCAAATGATGAGCAAGATCGAAAAAGTGCTGTACACGGGCAAGACGCATACGACTTCGGGTGGCCGTGATGGCTCGGCCCGCAGTTCCGACGGCCGCCTCGACATCCAGTTGTCGTCGCCGGGCAGCGCCGGTAATGGCACCAACCCGGAGCAGCTGTTCGCGGCCGGTTGGTCGGCCTGTTTCATCGGTGCGATGCAGCTTGCGGCGCGTGCCGCGAAAGTGACGCTGCCGGCCGATCTCGCTGTCGACGCGGAAGTGGATCTCGGCACGGGCGGCGACGCGTATTTCCTGCAGGCCCGCCTGAACGTGAGCGTGCCGGGGCTTGATCGCGACGTCGCGCAGCGCATCGTCGATGCCGCGCACCAGACCTGCCCGTATTCGAAGGCGACGCGCGGCAACATCGACGTCGACATCCGACTTGCATGAACGTTGCACCGGGCGGCCGATGCGCCGCCCGCCGAATTCCCGATTCCTTTCCAACTGAGGTGAATGATGAATACCCGACTGATCGCCGCCCTTTTCGTCGCTGTTTCGGCTTCCGTTGCCGCACCGGCGTTCGCCAACGAAACCACCGTGACGCGTGCGCAGGTGCGCGCCGAACTGGTCCAGCTTCAAACGGCCGGATACCCGCTGAATCGCGCCACCGACGCGACCTATCCGAACGATCTGCAGGCCGCGCTGACGCAGATCCATGCGGCCGACGCCGTCGCGGCCAACGAGCAGGCTTCCGGCTACGGCGGTAACGGCGATGTGGCAACGCAATCGGGCCGCTGGCATGCCGTCAGTGTGGCTGACCGCTCGGTGTATTTCGGTCATTGAGCGCCGCGTGCCGATACGTGAGCCCTGAATCCTTTCTATTCCTGATATGTCGAGGTGAATGATGAAAACCCAACTGATCGCTGCCCTTCTCGTTGCCGTTTCCGCTTCCGTTGCCGCTCCGGCGTTTGCCGATGAAGCCGGCGTGTCCCGTGCGCAAGTGCGCGCCGAACTGGTTCAGCTCGAACAAGCCGGCTACCGGCCGGGCCGCGCGAACGATCCGCACTACCCGGACGACCTGCAGGCTGCGCTGACGCGCATCCACGCGAACGACGCCGTGGCGGCCGAAGCATCGGTATCCGGTTATGGCAGCGATGCCGGCGCGGCTACGCAGTCGGGCAGCCGGCCCGCGACGCGCATCGCCGAGCGCTCGATCTACTTCGGCCATTGAGCGAAACCGTGAACGGCGCCGATTGCCGGCGTGCGGTACGCAATCCCTGAATTCCCTTTTTCTTGTCGAGGTAAATGATGAAGACCCAACTGATCGCCGCACTTCTTGTCGCCGTATCGGCCTCCGTTGCCGCACCGGCATTCGCCAGCGAAACCACCGTGACGCGCGCGCAGGTGCGTGCGGAGCTGGCCGCGCTCCAACAGGCCGGCTACCTGCCGAACCGCCCCAACGATCCGAACTATCCGGACAATCTCCAGGCAGCACTGAGCCGGATTCACGGCAACAGCGCCGGTGCGGCCGATACGATGGCGTCCGGTTACGGCAACGACGCGGACGGCGCGGCGCAGTCCGGCAGCCGAAGCGCGGTTCGCCCCGCCGAGCGCTCGATCTATTTCGGTCATTGAGTGCTGGACGACGGAATCGGCCGTCCACATTCGTCAAACAAAGCGTATGCGATGTAATCGCATACGCTTTTTATACTTGCGGCACCGTGGTCTGTCACGACGTTTCCCGTCCATGAATCGATCGTCTGGCGTGAAGCACTCGGCAACGCACCCGCGCACCCGGCGCGACCTGCCCGGCCGATCCGGTCTATCCTGTGCGACACGAAATCTTCAAGCGAGGAGCAGACGATGCAGGACGCAACGACCGGAAGTACAACAGGCGGTGCGCACCCACTCGACCATGTGGTCTGGAACGCGCTCACCGGCAGGCAGCGCCGCTTCGCGCTGGGCAACGACCGTGCGATGCGGTTTCCGGCGGCCGTTGCCCCGTTCGGCGCGATCGCCGACACGAGCGCGGCATCGCTCGACGCACTGCGCGAGCTGATCGTCACGCATGGGCCGGTGGCGCTGGTCACGCCGGGCGGGATCGAAACGCCGTCGGGGCTATCGGCGATCCGGCGCGCGCCGCTGCTGCAAATGATCTGGCAAGGCACGCTCGATCCGGCGTATGAAACGGAGCATGTCCGGCTCGCCGAAGCCGACGTGCCGGACATGCTCGCACTGACCACGGCCGCGCAGCCCGGCCCGTTCGGGCCGCGCACGATCGAGCTGGGCGACTATATCGGCGTGCGCAGCGAAGGCCGGCTGGCCGCGATGGCCGGCGAGCGGATGCGGGTGGACGGGCATACCGAGATCAGTGCCGTCTGCGTGGATGCCGCGTTTCGGCGGCAAGGGTTGGCGGCGCGACTGATCCGGTCATTGATTACAGCGATCGGCGCACGCGCGGAAACCCCGTTCCTGCACGTCCTCACGACGAACCAGGTCGCGATCGAGCGCTACCTCGCACTCGGTTTCATCGTGCGCCGCGAGATGAACCTGCTGGTGCTGGGCGACGCGCAGGCGTGACGACGCAGGGCGCCGCCGCCCTGCGTTTATTCTTCGGTGGAGTGAATCAGGTTGGCGCGCAGCGTGACGATCGCCTTCTGCATCTTCGCGAATTCGTCCGGCTTCAACCCGGTGGCTTCGACCAGATTCATGTCGAGCCCCTTCTCGCGCACGCGGCGGCCGCTTTTCGTCAGGCTGACGAGCACCTGGCGCTCGTCCGACGGATCGCGGTGCCGCTCCAGGTAGCCCATCGCCTCGAGCTTCTTCAGGATCGGCGTCAGCGTATTGGATTCGAGGAACAGCTTCTCGCCGAGCTGGCCGACCGTCTGGTTGTCCTGCTCCCACAGCGCGATGATCGTGATGTATTGCGTATATGTGAGGCCGAGCTCTTCGAGGATCGGCTTGTACGCCTTGCCGAACGCGAGGTTCGTCGAGTAGATCGCAAAACACAGGAACTCGGACAGCTTCGGCGCGGCGGTCGATGGTGCTTCGGTCGGTTTCATGAACTTCCTCCAGCGACGCGGACGGCCGCAGATAGACGCATTATATATCGCGTACGATCTTATCGGAAGCATGATAATCGTTCTCGACGAACCGGCGGAGCGCTGCGAAGCGCCAGGATCGCCGCCGTCAGTCTTGCCGGTCCGTGCGCGGCCCGCGCCGTTTGCCGGTTTGCGGCCGGCTTGCCGTCAGCAGCGTGCATTGCACCGGGTGGGCGATTTCGGCCGCGAGCCCGCCCGCGGCAAACAGCACGATCATGAGCCAGCGTTTCATGCGTCCTCCACGACGGAGAGGCTCGCGCCGTTGGCGACCGTCGCGTCGAGCGCATACGGATCGATGCCGTCGAGGCAGCCGAGATTGACGCGCCAGCATGCGGGGTCCTTGCGCGTCTGATGAAACGGATAGACGCCGCAGCGGTTGCAGAAATAGTGACGGGCCGTGCGTGTGTTGAAGCGGTAGCACGTCAGCGCGCCCTCGCCTTCGACGATCTTCAGGTCGGCGGCGGCGAACATCGGGCTCATCAGCGCGCCGCGCCGGCGGCACAGACTGCAGTTGCAGCGGACTGCCGGCGCAACAGCCGTCCTGACTTCGAATTTGACGGCCCCGCAATGGCAGGACCCGTTGAACCAGGTTGCAGACATGTCGTGCTCCTGAAGAGGTCATGCCTGCTTTATAGCGGACGCTCCAAGCTGCGTTGTATCGCGCTGTATCCGCTGGCCGTGCAGATACAGAACATTTCAAATCGGCGGTGGACGGCACCCGTTTCGAGGGCCGGCCGCCAACGGCTGCGCGCCCGGTGCGCGAGCACCGCGCGGGCCGCCGGCAGCGCACTCGTCACGCAGAACACCGAGTCGGCCATGTGCTCGATGCCGGCGACTTCCGCGGCACGAAGCTCGCGCTGCCACCGCCGTCGGCGCGGGGCCGCGAAGCTGAAGTGATGCGCGTCGCCGGTACGCCACGATGCCTGCAATGACATCGGGCGTATCGGCTCGCGCTTTTTGCGCAGGCGCATCAGACCTCGTACCGCACCGCATGCGCCTCGGTGGGCAGCGGCAGATCCCAGCGCAGCAGCATCGCTTCGAGCGCGCGATTCGTTAGTGACGTGTCGCGCCGCGCATTGCGGCGCAACAGCTCCGCGCGCGGCTGTTCGAGGTAGACGAGCGTCACGTCGGCGTCGTACGCATACAGCAAGTCGAGCGTCTTCTTGCGCATCAGCGGCGACAGGTTCGTCGCGTTCCACACGAACGGCCGCCGGTCGCGCAACAGCGCCTTCGCGGCGTCCACCGCATGGTGCGCGACGGCGCCCTCGTTCTGCCCGTGACGCAGCCCGAGCGCCTCGCGCGCATCGTCGAACGACACGACCGGCAGATCCGGATGATGCCGTGCGACCCACGTGTTCTTGCCCGACGCCGGCAGGCCCGACATCACGACGACCTGCGAGCCCGGCGTGCGGAACAGCGGATAGTCGGGATGCACGTCCGCGCCGCGGAAGTAGCTGAGCGCCGTGTGGGCATCGGCAAACGCGCGCGGTTGGCCGTAACAGCCCTCTTCCCGCGCCAGTTCGCGCAACAGCTCGATGTTGTCGAGCACGCGCTGCGTGTCGTCGCAGATGCGTCCGCGGATGTCGGCTTCGGCGAGCAGGCATAGCAGCGGAATGCTGACCTGCCACGACAGCTCACGCGCGATGAATTCCGGCGTACCGCGGCGCGACCCGCTCATCGCGAAGAACGGCACCTGATGCACGCCGATCATCCGGCAGACCGCCTCGCGCACCGCGAACGGAACGCCCGCGTCCCATAGCGCGATGCGCGCATCGATTGAGCCTTTGCGCGAGTGGCCGGGATGGCCGATCGCGCCGGTGACGGGATCGACGACGGTCGTGCTGTATTTCGCGATGTCGTGGAGCAGCGCGGCCAGGAACACGATTTCCTGGTCGGCGCGCGATGCGGCCCGATAGTCGGGCAACGCGAGCAGCGCATCGATCACCATCATCGTATGCGTCCACACGTCCCCTTCGCCGTGATGTGCTGGCTCCTGCGGCGTCGTTTTCGCATGTTCGAGCGCGGGAAACGCCGCGAGACACGCGTGATAATCCGGCTGCTTGCCGGGTGCAGGCACGAGCGCCTGCAGATGTTCGTATTTCATGATCGAGACTCCTGTCGAAACGGCCTGCGGCCGTTTCGAATTCATTTTTCCGCGGGCGCGGCCGGGATCGATGCCCACGTGACGGTCGGGCGCGATGCATACAGGTCGACACCCGGCGCGAGCAGGTTCGGGATGAACGGCTGCTCCGAGTGATGGCGCGCCGAATCGAGAATGGCCTGCACGAAATCGTGGCGCACCCACTTCAGGCGCGCGGTCGTCGCGTCGTCCGTTTCGACTTTCACATAGAGCCCTTCCGAGCGCTCCGACTTGTCGCATTGCTGCCAGGCGCGCACGAGGTCGAGCCCTTGCCGCCGGACGGTTTCCTCGAATGCGCGGCGCCAGTCCGGCGTCTTCGCGAGCGACGGGCCGAGCAGCGCCTTCAGGTCGGCCAGCCGCGCCGGCGCGATGCCCTCGTACAGCACGGGCACCGACAGAACGGGCCCGTCGGCGAGCAGCGCGCGGCGCGCGGGCGTCGACAGGAAGCGGTTCGTCGCACGGTCGAACACGTCGAACTCGAAGAAGTGATGCGGCAAGGCGTCGTAGAACACCGCGTGCTTCTTGCTCATCGTCTCGCCGTACATCACGTAGCGATCCTGGAGGCGCTCGAGCAGCCAGCCCGTGTGCGCGGCGGCCCACGTCTTCACGAAACCGAACTGCCGTTCGCGGCCACCGCCGGCCAGATAGTGGCCGCGCGACTGCAGCAGCAGTTCGCCTGCCGGGCTGAAGCTGATGCCCGTGTTCGCGCCGTCGAGTTTTTCCTCGACGACGAGGCGTGCGCCCGCAAGGGTGCGATAAGGAATGTGGTTGTGACCTTCGTCACCGTCCTGCAGGCGCGAACCTTCAAGGTGCGGCGTGCGCGGATAGCGGGCGAGGTCGAGCGATTGCGCGTAGGCGCGAAAATCCAGCGTCATGGTCTTTCTCCGGTAACAGGGAAAAAGCCGACGACGTGAACGAACGGTATGAAGTGCGTTGCGGTGTCAGTGCGAGTCCGGGCGCGGTCCTGCGATCGATGTTCCGGCGTCGCAAGGCGAACGGGAACGGGCAGGACGACACGCGGCCGGGACGGCAGGTCGTCGGCGTATCAGGCGAAGGGACGATTGATTGCGGGCACTTGGATCACCGATTCGATGAGGGTTCAGGGATGAAGCAGGCGGATGCTACGAAACGGATTTTGTGCTGTCAAGCGCGACCGGGCGCCGTGGTCGCAGCGGCCGGCATCCGCCGAACACCCGTTGCCGCACGGCGCACGTACGATTTCTGAGGAAATGCTCCGGAATCCTTTGTGTGTGTTTTACGCCACATCGAACCGGATTCGATCGGTCATGCAATACCGCGTGTTGCTGCGCCCGCTGTGCGCATGCTAGAGTCGCCGCCATTCCGATCAACCCCTCACTCGCAAGGAGAAGAACATCATGACGTCACGCCAACGCTCCTCCCGTCGCGGGTCGTAGTTCGGGTTTTTCGCGTCCGTCCGTTTCATCGTTCACGCCACGCAGCACCGCGCATCGCCATCCAGGCGATGAGCCGGGTCGTTCCGATCCTGTCGTGCTGCCGTCCTCCCGACTTCCGATGTCGAGCAGCGCATTCGCATGCGCTGGCCGTGCCATGGCCCGCCGTTCTTCCTTTTTCATCGAACGGAAACCTCCATGGGCAATTCCATGCAATACCTGGCGGAGCGCATCACGCTGTGCGCTTGCGCCACCACCTGGATCGAAGGTGAGGCGATCCGGCAGCTCGAACACGCTGCCACCCTCCCCGGCATGCGGCGCGTCGCCGGCATGCCCGATCTTCATCCCGGACGCGGCTACCCGGTCGGCGCTGCGTTCTTCTCGACGGGCCGGCTGTATCCGGCGCTGATCGGCGGCGATATCGGCTGCGGGATGGCGCTCTGGCAAACCGCGCTCGATGCGCGGCGCGTCAGCGCGTCGAAGCTCGCGAGCCGGCTGGGCTCGATCGATGCCGCGCCCGATGCCGGCTGGCAGCCGCTCGTTGCGGCTGCCGGGTTCGCGGATCATGCATTCGCGGCGTCGCTCGGCACGATCGGCAGCGGCAATCATTTCGCGGAGGCGCAACGGATCGACGCCGTGTATGACGCACACGCCGTCGACGCGCTCGGTCTCGATCGCGACCGCCTGCTGCTGCTCGTGCACAGCGGGTCGCGCGGCTTCGGTCAGTCGATCCTCGAGCAGCACATGCGCGAGCATGGCTACGACGGCCTCGACGACACGGATGCCGCGTGCGCGGCGTACCTCGCGCGTCACGATGCGGCGTTGCGCTATGCAGTGGCGAATCGCGACCTGATCGCGCGGCGCATGCTGGCGCGCTGGCGCAGCGACGGCCGGTGCGTGCTGGATGTGAACCACAACCTGGTGAGCCGCGCGACCGTCGACGGCGAGCCGGGCTGGTTGCATCGCAAAGGCGCGACGCCGGCCGATGCGGGGCCCGTCGTCATTCCCGGGTCGCGCGGCGATTACAGCTATCTCGTGGCGCCGGCGCGGCCCGGCGATGCGGCGAGCCTCGCGTCGCTCGCACACGGCGCGGGCCGCAAGTGGGCGCGCGGCGATTGCAAGGGCCGCCTCGAGCGGCGCTTCACGCCGTCGCAGCTCACGCGCACGCCGCTCGGCAGCCACGTGGTCTGCGAAGACCGCGAACTGCTGTACGAGGAAGCGCCGCAGGCATACAAGCCGATCGACAGCGTCGTCGACGCGCTCGAAGCGGCCGGCCTGCTGCGCAAGCTCGCGCGGCTCGCGCCGGTGCTGACCTACAAGACCTCCGGGGAGGGCAACCGATGCTGATGCAGATTTCGTCGGCGCACGGCCCGCTGGAGTGTCAGCTGGCCGCGGCCAATGCGCTGCGGCGCCTGCAGGCGGAAGCCGATGCGCGGCGCGTCGTCGTGACGGTGCTCGATGCGCAGCCGGGCGAGCGGCCCGGCACGCTGCGCTCGGTGCTGCTCGATCTCGACGGCGACGGCGCGCAGGCGCTTGCAGACCGGTGGACCGGCACACTGCAATGGATTTGCGCGAGCCCGTTCCGGCCGCGCCATCCGCGCAAGAACTGGTTCATCGGCGTCACGCGCTGTGCCGACGCGCAGCCGCTGCCGGACGGCGACGTGCGGTTCGAAGCGATGCGCGCACGCGGCCCGGGCGGCCAGCACGTGAACAAGACGAGCTCGGCGATCCGTGCGACGCATGTTGCGACGGGCCTGTCGGTGCGTGTCGAAAGCGAGCGCAGCCAGCATGCGAACAAGCGGCTGGCGTTGCAGTTGCTGCAGGTGCGATTGCAGCAGGAAGCCG
Source organism: Burkholderia stabilis (assembly GCF_001742165.1). Classification (NCBI taxonomy): domain Bacteria; kingdom Pseudomonadati; phylum Pseudomonadota; class Betaproteobacteria; order Burkholderiales; family Burkholderiaceae; genus Burkholderia; species Burkholderia stabilis. The sequence goes on from NZ_CP016442.1 coordinate 727,555, forward strand.
ACCGGCACGCATCGGACGCGCGCCGGCAGCGGCGGATGCAGCATTTCGAGCTGGAGCGCGGGAATCCCGTGCGGGTGTTTCAAGGTGCTGCGTTCTTGCCTGCCGATTGAGCGTGCGGCCTGGCCGCCGGCGGTTGTCGTGCCGGTGGCCAGGCATCACGGCGTATCGTTTTCCCTGCCCCCGCTCGTGCGGGGGCAACTGCTTCCCGCGCGCGTCTGCGCGCCGCGGGAAGCCACACCGGCCTTCCGCCTGAATGCCCGCCGCGCCTGCGTTCCGTAGCCTTTCTGTCCGGGAAAGGATGCTTGAAGCATCCGCAATTATCGCGCGCGGCAAATTCACCCACCATGTGTCGGACGATCGGCGCAGCCCGCGCATCCGGCCCTTTCCGGTTCGCGCGGCCCCTGCTTCCGGCCGCGAATGGCCCGGCCCCGCGCCGCGGCAAATCGATAATCAGGAGACACGATGAACAGCCAATCCCTCGATCTTGGCGGCAACGCGGGCGGTCCCGCCTCCGCGCGGCCGCCGGCCGCTTCCGCCGGCGTCGGCGCCGATGCGGCGCCCCTCCCCGCCCGCCGCGTCACGCTCGGCGATTTCATGGACGACCTGCCGGTCGGTGCGTTGCACCGCTTCGTCGTGTGGGTGATCGGCATCGGGCTGTTCTTCGACATGTACGAGATTTTCCTCGTCAGCACGATCGGCTCCGCGTTGCAGAACGAATACGGGTTGAGCCGCCAGAGCGCCGATTTCAAGCTGCTGCTCGCGTCGGCCTTCATCGGGATGTTCGTCGGTGCGCTTTGCCTCGGCAGCCTCGCCGACCGCATCGGCCGGCGCAAGGCGTTCCTGCTGACGCTCATGTGGTACAGCGCATTCTCGCTGGTCGGCGCGTTCTCGGTGAACGCCGACATGCTCGTGGCATGCCGGTTCCTGACGGGCATCGGCGTCGGCGCGATCTATCCGGTCGCCGACAGCTTCCTGTCCGAAATCCTGCCGAAGGAAAAGCGCGGACGGCTCGCCGCGTGGGCCTATACGACCTCGTATGTCGCGGTGCCGCTCGTGGGCTTTCTCGCACTGTGGCTGAACCCGCTGCATGTCGCCGGCGTGGCCGGCTGGCGCATCATCCTCGCGATCGGCAGCCTCGGCGCCGTGTATGTGCTGTGCATCCAGCACCGTCTGCCGGAAAGCCCGCGCTGGCTGCTCGCGCAAGGGCGCACCGCGGAAGCGCACGCGGCGCTGCGGCGCTTCGCGGACAGCGCCGGCGTGCGCATGCCCGACCAGTTCGCGGAATCGGCCGAACCGCAGCGGCCGCTCGGCCTCGGCGAGCGCATCGCGCTGCTGCGCCGCGAACCCTATGGCGCGCGCTACCTGATGCTCGCCGTCTTTCACCTGTTCCAGGGCTTCGGCTATTACGGCTTCGGCACGCTGGCCGGCACGGTCGTGAAGAGCCGCGGTTTCGACGTGACGGACAGCACGCTGTTCATCGCGCTGTCGTTCGTCGGGTATCCGATCGGCTCGCTGCTGTCGATTCCGTTGCTCAACTGGATCGAGCGCCGCACGCTCGTGATCGCATCGATCCTGTCGATCGCCTCATTCGGGCTCTGCTTCGCGTATTCGGGCAATACCGTGCTGATCGTCTGCTTCGGGTTGCTGACGACCTGTGCGTCGAACGTGTTCAGCAACGCGTATCACGTGTACCAGGCCGAGATTTTCCCGGCGCGCGTGCGCTCGACGGCGATCGGCAGCACGTATGCGTTGTCGCGCATCGTCAGTGGCGCGCTGCCGTTCGTGTTGCTGCCGGTGCTCGTCGGCTACGGTGCGGGTGCGATGTTCGGCGTGATCTCGGTCGCGCTCGGCATCGTGGCCATCACGTTGCGCGTGCTCGGGCCGCTGACCACGCGGCGCAGTCAGGATGAGATCAATCCGGTTTGAGCGTGTGCCCACCGATGGCGGGCGCAGTCCGACGCGAGATGCGTGTCGATCGATGGCTGCGTCCTTCAGTCCACGCCTGCGCGGCAAGGATCCATCGACGACATTCCCGCTTGAGCAACGACGACCGTGAATTCGATCCCCGATTCAAAATTCAATGTCATGGTCGAGAACCGCGGATCGTCATCGAGGTAGTGCTTGTACGGTCGAACGGCGTCCTCGGCCGTGTACATGTTGTCGGCGAGGACGATCGATCCCGGACGCAGCAGGCGCTCGATCCCCTTGAACAACTTCAGATAGGCGTCGGCCCATACGTCGATGAAGACCATGTCGAAGCGACCGTCCAGTTTGGCAACGGTCTCGAATACATCGCCCTCCCGCAGGTCGACATGAGCGTCCAGGCCCGCCGTTCTGACGTGATCGCGCAATCGAGCGCACTTGAGTGCATCGCGTTCGGTCGCGACGACCACGCCACGGCCCAACGTGCTCAGCGCCTGCGCGAAATACAGCGTGGACACGCCGCATGAACTGCCGAGTTCGAGGATTCTGGCCGGCCGTTGCGAGAGCACAATGTTGCGCAAGAATCCTCCCGTTTCCGGCGACACGGCTAACGATAACGCACTGCCTTGCGACAACTCGAGGTCGTCGGTGGACAGCCCGAGCGTTTCGAGAAACCGCCCGCGCAGACGGGGGGCGATCGCTTCGTATTCCTCGACTAACGACAGGAAATCCTCGTTCGATCCCTGGAACTGCGTGCGGGCGCGGGCGATGACTTCGGTCCGGCTCTCTTCGTGGAGCCGTCGCAGAAGGACGGCGGTGGGTGAATCCATGTGCGTTCCTGGGCGAGATTGATCACGTCGACGCGGTATCCGGCGACTGCGCGTCCCGTCAGGGTTGCCGCGCGGTCGCTCGATCGCGGCGATACATGGGGGGCTATGCCGTTCGGGCGAGCGTGATGGCGCGCTCGGGGCACGCCGTCACACACAGTCCGCATGACCGGCACGCATCCGCGTTCGGCGTGTAGGCGACTTTCATGCCATGCACACGCAACTTCAAGCGATACATCAGACCAAGGTCGACGTAATCGGCGTTGTCGATGCGCCGGACCTCGAACACGTTCTCAGGGCACACCGCGACGCAATCCCCTTTGCCTTCGCAACGCTTCAGATCGACGACCGGCGCGATCACGCCCGGTTTCTGCTTGCAGTCGCCCGTTGATGTTTCGCGCACGTTCACTCTCCCGTGGGCCGGTTGCTGCCGGATTGCCACGCGGTCCGGAAATGCTCGCGTTCCTCGGGTGTCATGGATTCCCACTTGCGCCAGTGGCGCCGGCCGCGCCAGCCGTGGTGTCCGCGGAATCCGCCGAACAGGATGCGGCTCAACACGAGCAGGCCCAGCGCATGGGCGAAGTCGATCGTACGGGCGCCGACGAACAGCGCCGGAATCACCCAGTTCCATAACATCATGACGACCCATCCGAGCACGCCTATGGCGACCACGACGAACAGCGCCTTGCCCGCACATCTGATTCGAAATTTCATCTGTCGACTCCTCTAGGTATTGTCCAATTCGTCATAAATGAGCTGCAGCCGGGCACGCAGATGCAAGACTGCATAGCGTTTGCGAGCGAGCAGCGTATTGATCGCGACACCGCTTTGCGCGGCCATCTCCTTGAAGGACTGGCCGCCCAGTTCGTGCGCGACAAATACCTCGCGCTGATTCGCCGGCAACTCGTCGAGCGCATCCTGCAAGGCCTTGAGCAAGAGCGTGCGAGCGTAGAGCGCTTCGGGGCCGGCATCGTGTGCCGGTAGCGCGAGGTCCAGGCGATGCTCGCTGTTCGCTTCGTCGTCGGCCTCGAACAGGTCTGTCAGCGGCTGCTCCTTCTTCTTGCGAAAACGGTCGACGATACGGTTGCGCGCGGCACGGAACAGCCACGCGCTCACCTGTTCAATGGGCGCGGGAAGCCGGTAAGCCTGAACGAATTCGTGAAACACATCCTGCAGAATGTCCTCGGCATCGTCCGGATCGCGGATCCGACGCCGGATAAAGCTCACGAGTCTCGTTCGCTCACGCGTCACTATCGCGGTGATGTCGCGGTCTGGGTCGGTCATCGTGCGTGAAGTGGGTGGCGATTCCATGTGCCTGAAGACGTTTCAGGCGCGCGAATATTGTGTCGAGTGCGAAAAATGACTGCCGAACGCGTCGGCTTTACCGGGACGCCGCCAAGCCACGGGAAGACCCGCTTGTCCGGCCCGGAGGTCATCGCCGACACAGCCGGGAACGGTGTAAAGATAAACCCGCGACGACAACGCGGAAAATGCGCTTCGCGGTAGCGAAACGTGCGGGCGGCAGGCGCGTGCCCCGGCATCGGTCTTCCCGGGGGGAGATAGGCAAGCGCGTGCCGTGCTCGCGATTGTCGGCTGCAATTGAACCGTACGACGCGACGGAAGTTCGCGGTCGTCTGCCGGTCGGTCTGGTGCGGATGTGTCGAATCGGCTTCCTGCAGCGGTGGGTTCAACGCGCACCGATGATCGCACTTCCTCGAAGCCGCATCGCGCCAACTGCTACCGCTTGCGGGCTGGCCTCAGCGCGCCGACATGAAATCGAACAGCTTCGCGATGTCGGTCGTCAGTACAGTGCCGGCCTTGACGCCGACCCACAGCGTGCGCGTTGCCCACGCGTCGTCGAGTTTCACGACACCGAGCCGCGATGCGCGCTCGTCGGTCACCGCATCGCGCGGCAGCACGCCGATCCCGAGCCCGGCTTCGATCATCCGGCTCACGCCGTCGAAATTCGAAACCTGAATCCGCAGCTTCAGCGAGCGCTCGGCCGCGAACGCCGCGTCGGTCATCCGCGCGAGCAGCGAGCTGCCGTCGCTGAGGCCGACGTAATCCTCGTCGAGCGTGTCCGCGAAACGGATGCTGTCGCGCGTGGCAAAGCGATGCGTGCGCGGCACGAGCAGCACGAGTTCGTCGCGCCGGTACAGCCGGCGTTCGATGCCGGGCGCCGGCACGTTGTCGGCGAACACGCCGAGATCGGCCTTGCCCGACGCGAGCGCATCGACGATCTCGTGGCTCAGCCGCTCCTCGAGACTGACCTTGATACCCGGGTTGCCGGTGAGGAACGCCGCGAGATCGGCGGGCAGGAACTGGACGATCGCGGACGTGTTGGTCCACACGTGGATGTGGCCGCGCACACCGGCAACGTAATCGCTCATCTCGTGCGCCATCCGGTTGACCTGCTCGATCACCTTCGCCGCATGATCGAGCAGTGCGCGGCCGGCGGGCGTCAGCTCGACGCCGCGCGCATGCCGCACGAACAGCGCGCTACCGGTCACGCTTTCGAGTTCGGCGATCCGCTTGCTGACCGCGGACAGCGTGAGCTGGCCGTGCTCGGCCGCTTTCGTGAGGCTGCCGTGCTCGGCGACGAGCGCGAACACGCGCAGCGACTGCAGATCGAAATGAAGCGGATTCACCATATCGTGGGTCCAGGGAAGACGGAGCGGCGCGAGCGCGTGTCGTCATTGCACCGGCCAGACGCCGATCATACGCTCCGCCGTGCACGCGCGATATGGTGCGCCAGCGCGCAACTAGCGCGGTGCGATCGCCCGCAATGCGGCGAGCATCTTGCCATCCGGGTTCGCCAGATCGTCGAGCACCGCGAAGTGCTTCATGCCGGGCAGTTGCACGTGCGCGATCCGTTCTCCGGCAGCGTCGCACGCAGCTGCGTAGTCATGTGCCTGACGGATGAGTTCGGGCAACTCCGCATCGCCGACCGCGACGACCGTCGGCGCGCCCGGCCCGATGTGGCGCAGCGGGCTGCATGCCTCGATTTCCTGCGCAGTGAGCTGCAGCTTGTCGTTCAGGCAGCACAGCGAGATCGGTTCGAGATCGACGAGCGGGCTGATCGAGAGCGCCGCTGCGACGGCCGGATGCGCGCGATACATGGCCGTCAGGTGGCCGCCGGCCGAATGGCCGCTCAGGTGAATCGGCCGACCTGCGATGCCGAGCCCGTCGCGATCCGCCGCGAGATGGTCGAGCAGCGCGCCGATCTCGGCGACGATGTCGGTCATCGACGCGGTGGGCGCAAGCGTGTATTCGGCGAGCACGACGTCGTAGCCGCGTGCGAGCGGCCCGCTTGCCGCATACGCGAAATCCTCTTTCGCGCAGTGTTGCCAGTAGCCGCCGTGAATGAACACGAACAGCGGCGCGCCGGGTTGACCGCACGGCAGCCAGTCGTAGCGCTGCGCGGGAAGCGCGCCGTAACGCAGTTCGCGCCGGCCGGCGATCGCGTCGTAAAGCGCCGCGCTGCGCGACTGGCACGATGCGAGCAAGGCGGGGAAATCGGGAACGGCCTTCGTGTTCAGGTAAGCGGCATCGAGTGCCGCGCGGTCCATGCCGCGATAGAGAATCGTCATTCTGGGAGCACCTCGTTCGGGTTGCGGATACGCAGCGGCGCGTTCACCGCGCCTGCTGCGAAAGCGGTGGCCATGCCGCCGCTGTTGCCCCATTATCCGCAGCGCGGCCGGGTCCGGCTATCCGGAAACGGCGGGCGCGGCTTCCATCTGTCCGCTTTCGGCGAACGACTGCGGCACGGCCGGCGCATGGCGCTGGCCATCGCCCGTCAGATCAGCTCGGAGATCTCGATCAGGTTCAGGTCGGGATCGCGCACGTACACCGAGCGGATCTTCTGCGTCGCGCCCGTGCGTTCGACGGGCCCTTCGACGATCGGCCATTCGACGCGCTTCAGGTGCGCGATGACGTCGTCGAGCGGCACCGCCGCGATGAAGCACAGGTCGAGCGCGCCGGGCACCGGCACATGCGCTTTCGGCTCGAACTCCGCGCCGCGCACGTGCAGGTTGATCTTCTGGTTGCCGAAGCGGAACGCGAGCCGGCCGGCGCCGAAGGTTTCGAGCTGCATCTGCAGCACCTCGGTATAGAAATGCCTGGTCCGGTCCGGATCGACGCAGGTCAGTACGAGATGGTCGAGGTGGTCAATCAACGCCATGAGATTCGCTCCTGTTCATGAGAAAGCGCGTTGCGCGGGCATGTCGCCGGCATCGGCGCGCGGTGGCGGATGGAGGTCCGAGCGGCGCCCGGCCTTCAGGATCTGGCTCGGCACGTCGTGCCCGATCAGCGCGGGCAGCCGCGCGGCCGCGGCGAGCACGGCTGCGAGATCGATGCCCGTATCGTAGCCGTCGAGCGCGAGCATGTGCACGAGTTCTTCGGTGCACGCGTTGCCGGTCGCACCCGGCGCATACGGGCATCCGCCGAGGCCGCCGAGTGACGCGTCGAAGCGGTCGATGCCGGCGTCGAGCGCCGCGAGCGTATTGGCGAGCGCCATCCCGCGCGTGTTGTGAAAGTGCAGCGTGAGTTGCAGCGCGCCGAAACGTTCGCGCGCGCGTTCGCACAGCGCGCGCACCTGCGACGGAAAGGCCATGCCGGTCGTGTCGCACAGCGTGAAGCTGTGCACGCCGAGATCCGCGAACCGCTGCATCCACGCGAGCACCGTTTCGGCCGGTACGTCGCCTTCCATCGGGCAGCCCATCGCGGTCGACAACGACACGTTGATCGCGACGCCCGTTCCGCGCACCGCATCGATCACGTCGCGCAGCTGCGCGAACGACTGCTCGCGCGTCATCCGCAGGTTCGTGCGGTTGTGGCTCTCGCTCATCGACATCACGAGGTTCACCTCGTCGACGCCGCACGACAGCGCGCGCTCCGCGCCGCGCACGTTCGGCACGAGCACCGTATAGACGACGCCCGGCGCGCGCGCGATGCCGTGCATCACGGCTTCGGCGTCGCGCAGCGCGGGAATCGCCTTCGGCGACGTGAACGACGTGACCTCGATCTTCGCGTAGCCGCACGCGCTCAGCGCGTCGACGAGCGCGATCTTGTCGTCGGTGTCGACGAACGCCGCTTCGTTCTGGAAACCGTCGCGCGTCGCGACTTCGTGGATGTAAAGCCGTGGGTGTTGCGTGCTCATTTCATCGTCTCCCGTATCGCGTTCAGATCACGCCGCGCGAGCGCCAGTCGCCGCGCGTCTCGGCATCGATGCCGATCGATTCGAGCACCGCGTCGGTATCCGCGCCGAGCGCGGGCGCCGCGCGCTCGATGCGCCCGGGCGTCGCGCCGAGTTTCGGCACGATGCCCGGCACCAGCACGGGCGTGCCGTCGGGCAGCGCGGCGTCGACGATCATGTCGCGGGCGCGGTAATGCGGATCGGCCGCGATGTCCGCGATGTCGTAGATGCGCCCGGACGGAATGCGCGCGTCGTTCAGCGCCGCCAGCACGTCGTCGAGGTCGTGATGCGCGCTCCACGCGCCGATTGCCGCGTCGATGCGCTCGACCTGCGCGACGCGCCCGTCGTTGTGCGCGAGCGCGGGATCGTTGCCGAGATCGGGCCGGCCGATCAACTCCATCAAACGCCGGAAAATGCTGTCGCCGTTGCCGGCGATCAGCGCGTACTTGCCGTCGCGGCAGCGGTACGCGTTGGTCGGCGCGATGCCGGGCAGGCTGCTGCCGGCCGGCTCGCGCACCGCGCCGAACGCCGCGTATTCGGGCAGCAGGCTTTCCATCATGTTGAACACGGATTCGTACAGTGCGACGTCGACGACCTGCCCCTTGCCGCCCTGCTGTTCGCGATGCCGCAGCGCCAGCAGCACGCCAATCACGCCGTGCAGCGCCGACAACGAATCGCCGAGCGAAATGCCGACGCGCACGGGCGTGCGGCCCGGTTCGCCGGTCAGGTGACGCAGGCCGCCCATCGCCTCGGCGATCACGCCGAAGCCGGGACGATCGCGATACGGGCCCGTCTGCCCGAAGCCCGACACGCGCAGCATCACGAGCCCCGGGTTGATTGCGGACAGCGCGTCCCAGCCGAGCCCCCAGCCTTCGAGCGTGCCGGGCCGGAAGTTCTCGATCAGCACGTCGGTTTCCGCGACGAGGCGGCGCACGACGTCCTGCCCTTCAGGCGTGCGCAGGTCGAGCGTGAGCGAGGTCTTGTTGCGCGATTGCGCGGCCCACCACACCGACGTGCCGTCGTGCAGCAGCCGCCATTTGCGCAACGGGTCGCCGAGGCCGGGCGGCTCGACCTTGATCACGTCCGCGCCGAATTCGGCGAGCATCCGGCCCGCGAACGGCCCGGCGATCAGTTGGCCGAGTTCCAGCACGCGGATGCCGTCCAGGGGTCGCGTCATGGCTGTCTCCGATGAAATCGTGTTGTCGATGACGGCGATCATGACCGCGTTCGTGTGCGGCGAAAATCGATCGATGCTCAACCAGCCTTTCCGAAACGGAAAGGTGCATGCCGATGTGACGACCACGCATGCCGTCATGCGCAGCGGGTTAGCCTTTCCGAACAGGAAAGCGCGCTCGCGCAACGGTCAAGCGACACCGCGCGCCGCAGCCGGCAGAATCGACCCCGTTCCGCGCCCGCCGGGCGCCCGTCACCGTCAGCGAGACCCGCCATGTTTTCCGTTTCCTCTCCCGCGAAGATCGTGTTTCTCGACCGCGCGACGTTGTCGCCGCAGACCACGCTGAAGCCGTTCCCGTTTCCGCACGAATTGCATGCGTTCGAACGGACGGCCGCGCACGAAGTCGCCGCGCGCATTGCCGATGCGGACATCGTCGTGACCAACAAGGTGCGGCTCGACGCGGCGGCACTCGCCGACGCGCCGCGCGTGCGGATGATCGCGATCGCCGCGACGGGCACCGACATCGTCGATATCAATGCATGCGCGTCACGCGGAATCGTCGTGAGCAACATTCGCGGGTATGCGGTCCGCACGGTGCCGGAGCACACCTTCGCGCTGATCTTCGCGCTGCGCCGCAGCCTCGTCGCGTACCGCGACGCGGTGCGTGCGGGACGCTGGCTCGACAGCGGGCAATTCTGCTTCTTCGATCATCCGATCCGCGACCTGGCCGGCTCGACGCTCGGAATCGTCGGCGACGGCGTGCTCGGGCGCGCGGTGGCCGGCATGGCGCGCGCGCTCGACATGCGCGTGCTGTTCGCGGCGCACGGCGATGCGGCCGGCGACGGCTACGTGCCGCTCGACACGCTGCTGCGCGACAGCGACGTGATCACGCTGCACTGCCCGTTCACGCCTGCGACGCGGCACTTGATCGACGCGAGCGCATTCGCGCGGATGGCGCGCCGGCCGCTGCTGATCAATACCGCGCGCGGCGGGCTCGTCGACGAAAGCGCGCTGGTCGACGCATTGCAGTCGGGGCAGATCGCGGGCGCGGGGTTCGACGTGGTCACGCAGGAGCCGCTGCCGGACGCGCATCCGTTTCACGCGATCCTGTCGCATCCGGCGTTCATTCTGACGCCGCATGTCGCATGGGCGAGCGACGAAGCGATGCAGGCGCTGGCAGATCAGCTCGTCGACAACGTCGCCGCGTTTGTCGCTGGCGAACCGCGGCATGTGGTGTGACTCGCGCCGCAGCGAGGATCGTTTCAACCGCACGATGAGAAAAGCCCCGCTCGATTGCTCGAAGCGGGGCTTTTCGAATGAGGGGCTGCTTACGCCAGCGACTCGGCACGTGACGGGTTCGTGCATCCGCTCTTTCTTGCGACCGGTTTCTGAATTCCTGATGAACGCTACTTTAAGGAATTCAGGCCGCCGATGCTGTAGGGCCAGTCTGAAACCGAACGGGACGAATCCTGAAAACGGCCGTTTCGCCGGCCGCGCACCGTGCGGTGCGCCGACCCGGTGCGAATGTCAGTAAGCGGACATCTCGACGCAAGGATCGACCTTGGACGGCGAGCAGATGACCGAATACTTGGCGCTCTCGCGCATCAGCGCTTCGCCTTCGTGCAGCGCGATCTTGATCTCGGGGTGACGCTCGTACGCGAGGAATGCCGAGCACACGACGGCGGACATCACGACGAGGGAAAACACAAATTTCTCAAGGGTTTGGAAACGTTCAGGCATGGTTCGACCTTTCTCTTAGGGAAACGCTGATCAATGGACCAACTTCCGAAGTTGCAGGCGAGATGGCTTCAAATTTTCTGGATGACGAAGCGAATCGGCGCTCAATTCAGTGAATTTGGCGCGTAAGCGAGCCTCCCCTGCTCGCATTTTTCATACGCATGACGGACTGCTCCCATGGACCGATCGCAACAGATTTCGCGCAATCACCAGATTCGCCAGAGCGAACAGGCTGAACAGTTGCGCGGTGTTCTTGGCCAAGCCCTTGTATCGGGTCTTGCGATGCTGAAACAGATTCTTGACGATATGAAACGGATGCTCAACCCGCGAACGGATCTGCGCCTTGGTTCGCTCGAGCGCGATCACCAGGTCCTTCAGCGCTCCTTCTTGCATCGCCTTGATCTTTCCCCGCCTGGCAGCGACGTGCCACTTCACGGCCTTGCCCGCCATTTCCTCGCGCTTGTCGACGCCAATGTAGCCCGCGTCGGCGAACACCTGCTCTTCATGCCCGTGCAGCAGGGCATGAGCTTGCGATACATCCGACACGTTGGCCGCCGTGCCAACCACACTGTGAATCAGGCCCGAGTCGGCGTCGACGCCAATGTGGGCTTTCATGCCAAAGTGCCATTCGTTGCCCTTCTTCGTTTGATGCATTTCCGGGTCACGGCTCTTCCCGGCATTCTTGGTCGACGGCGGCGCTTCAATGATCGTCGCGTCAACCAGCGTGCCTTCCTTCATCATCAGCCCACGCTCGCACAGCGAGATGCCAATCTCGTCGAACAACTTCCGTGTCAGTTCGTGTTCGATCAGCAGGCGCCGGAACTTCAACAGCGTGGTTGCATCAGGCACGTTCTCGATCGCCAGATCGATGCCGGCGAAGGCTCGCAGCGTGATGCTGTCATACAGCGCGTCTTCCAGTCCTTCGTCCGACAGTCCGTACCACTGTTGCACGAAGTAGATTCGCAGCATCCGCTCAAGGCCAATCGGCGGGCGACCTCGCGTGCCCTTCGGATAGTGCGGTTCGATGGCCGACAGCAAGCGCTGCCACGGAACGACCTTCTCCATCTCTTCCAGGAAGCGTTGGCGCCTCGTCACTCGCTTCTTGCCTGCAATTTCCGCTTCCGCGAAGCCGATCTGCCTCTTCATCGTCGTGGGTCCGTTCCGTGAGCTGTCTTCTAAACGTCCTCGGCTACGTCTGCGATGACCGCCGAGCCGAATAAATCAGCGTTTCCTTAGCCCTTGATTATATCTCGAAATAAGGGTTTTCCCTATAACCGGGCTCGCATACCGAGGATGCCTTCGACCCGTGGTCGGCCGCGTGCTCGCGCCCTTTTTCCCGTTAATCCGCGCTTAAGCGGCGGTCGGACAAGATGGTTCGACCGGTTGCGGCACCCATGCCGCGCCGGTAGCCCTGTCCTTTTCGGAGATCCTGACGATGAAAACCGCCCTTTCCCTGCTCGTCCTCGCCGCCGCAATCGCGACGCCGGCCGTCTCGTTTGCGCAGACGGCCAACGCACCTGTTACGCACGCCGAAGTCGTCGCGCAGTTGCGCCAGCTCGAACAGGCCGGTTACAAGCCGCTGAAGGGCCAGTACCCGGACGATATCCAGGCTGCCGAAGCGCGCGTCGCGCAAGCGTCGGGTGTCGATCCGGATGTCGGTGCGTCGACCGGGTCGGGTCGTCCGGCGCTGTCGGCAACCGCGCCTGGCGCGGCCGGTCGCGGGCGCTGACCCACGCATGTTCGTGCGGCGACGCGCGCAGGCAATCGTCGCCGACAGCGCGCCGTCAGCAGGAGGAACGCAACGGTGCGGCCTTCAGCAACGACGGAACGTGCACCGAAACCGAAGGAAGCAAAAGGCGCGCGGCGCGCACATCACTGCGGCGCCGACGCAGCGCTGGCCGCATTACCCGGCCACGCCTTGCCGATCTGGTCGATCAGCGACTTCGCGGTGCCGGTCGCGATCGCCGCATCGACGCCCGACGTCTGCCACGAGCCGTCGGCGGCCTTCACGAAGGTCAGGTTCGCGCGCGACGGCGAGTAATCGGCATTGCGCCACGTGACGACGACGTCGCACGAGTACGTGCGATCGCCGATCTTCTTGCAATCGCCGTCGGGCTTCGCCGACACGACATCGGCCGATACCGGCAGCGGCTGGCCGAACAGCGCGTTCAGGCCGCCGTGGTTTTCCGCTTCGAGCGCGCGGCGCACCGCGGCGTCGACGTCGCTCGATCCGGGGCCGTCGTGGAGCAGGTTGCAGGCAGCCAGCAGCGTGGATGCACAGCCGAGTGTCAGCAGTGTTTGAAACTTCATGGATATCCGTCGATCGGGTGAACGTCAGGTGGCGCGCGGCGACGCGCATGCGTGCGATCGCCGGGCCGGTACGCCGCGTAGTCTGCAACGTCCGCGCGCCGTTCGCGGTATCCATTTGTAACCAATTGCACGCACGGTGGCACGGTACGCCCGCGCCTACTGCCGCTCCTGCTTCACGCGGCTGACGAGCTGCGTCGGGCTCACGAACTGCAGCGCGATCACGACCCACACGAGCGTGATGGCCATGTAGATCATCGCCATCGCGTCGATCGACTGCGGCGCGCGCACGCCGGTCGAGAACACCGCGTAATACAGCGCGACGACGAGCGTCTGCGTGCTCGGGCCTGCGGTGAAGAACGTCAGCTCGAACATCCCGATCGTGCGCACCAGCACGAGCAGCCCCGCCGCGAGCATGCCGGGCACGAGCAGCGGCAGCAGCACGTAACGGAAATAGCGCCACGTGTTCGCGCCGAAGATGCGCGCGGCGGCTTCGAGATTCGGATCGATCTGCTCGATGAACGGCGTCATCACGAGAATCACGAACGGCAGCGCCGGCACGAGGTTCGCGAGGATCACGCCCGGCAGCGTGCCGGCGAGCCCGACCTTGTACATCACGGTCGCCATCGGAATCCCGTACGTGACCGGCGGCACCATCAGCGGCAGCAGGAACACCAGCAGCGCGAAGCGCTTGCCGCGAAACTGCACGCGCGCGAGCGCATAGGCGGCCGGCACGCCGAGCGCGATCGACAGCAGCACGACCGCGCCGACAACCTCGACGGTCACCCACAGCACGCTCGCGAGCTGGAAGTCCTCCCATGCCTTCGCATACCAGCGCAGCGTGAAACCCTGCGGCAGCGGCGTGCCGAACCAGCGCGTCGCCACCGAGTTCACCGCGACGGTCGCGATCAGCAGCATCACGTTCAGCAGGAAGAACGCCATCAGCCCCCACACGAGTGCCTTCCACACGCGGCCGGCCACATGGGTGCGCATCTTCTGCGGCCTCATCGCGTTGACGGGGCGCGCATCGGGCGAGTCGTGCTTCGGCGGCCAGGTTCGGGCAGCATGATCGTCGGTCGCCATCAGCCCTTGCCTCCCGTGACCGCGCCCGTATAGAAGAAGCGGCGCGCGCCGAGCATCGACGCGACCACCAGCAGCTGCACGAAGCCCATCACGATCGCGATCGCCGACGCGAGCGAATAGTCGTAGCTTTCGAACGCGGCTTCGGCCGCCGCGATCGAGATCACGCGCGTCGGCCCGGCCGGCGCGCCGAGCAGCACGGCCGACGGAAACACCGAGAACGCCTGCACGAACGACAGGCACGCGGCCATCGTGAGCCCCGGCACGAGCAACGGCAGGTAGATCTGCCGGAACTGCTGCCAAGGGTTCGCGCCGAGCGTGGCCGCCGCGCGCGCGAGCGTCGGGTCGATGCCGCTGATGTACGACAGCATCAGCAGAAACGCGAACGGAAAGCCCGACACGATCAGCGACAGCAGCACGCCCCAGTAGTTGTGCGTGAGGCGCACTTCGTCCGTGTACAGGTGCAGCCCCTGCAGCGCCTGCGGGAACCAGCCGTTCGGCCCGAAGTACGTGAGCATCCCGTCGGCGACGAGCACCGTGCCGAGCGTGACCGGAATCACGAGCAGCGTCGTGACGAACTTCTGGTACGGCGAGTGGCGGCGCAGCGCGAACGCGACGGGCACCGAGATGCCGACGTTGATCAGCGTCGCCGGCACCGCGAGCTTCAGCGTGACGAGCACGGTCGGCCACATCGCGGTGTCGGTGAAGAACTGCACGTAGTTCGCGAGCGCGCCGCCGCCGTTCATCGGCTGGAACGACAGCACGAGGCCGTACGCGAACGGATAGATGAACAGCGCGACGATGAACGCGAGCGCGGGCGTGACGAGCCATGCCTTCGCGTCGCGCGGCGTGCCGGCCGCGAGCGTGCTCATGCGGCCTCCCGGCGTGATGCCGCTGCGCCCGGGCCGCTCATGCCGCGTCTCCCGGGTAGACGAGCGTGCGCGACGGCGCGACGCGCAGCCGCAGCCGCTCGCCTTCCGCGAATTCGCCGGCCACGCGCGCCCAGATCGGGCCGAACGGCGTGACCGCGCGGATCAGCGAATCGCGGCCGCCGTACTCGACCGTTTCGACCGTCGCGTCGAACGTGTTGTCGCCGGCCTCGCTCGCGCGTTCGATGTCGTCGGGGCGCAGCGCGAGCATGACGTCCTTCGCGTCGAAGCCGGCCATCGGCACGCCCGTGAGCCGCACGCCGCCGGCCGCGACGCGCACGTCGTCGCCGGCCATCCCTTCGAGCGTGAACGGCAGCACGTTGCGATAGCCCATGAAGCGCGCGACGTGCAGGTTGTGAGGGCGCGTATAGACATCCTTCGGCGACGCGACCTGCTGCACGACGCCCTCCTTCATCACGACGATGCGGTCGGCCATCGACAGCGCCTCGTCCTGATCGTGCGTCACGTAGATCGTCGCGCGCTCGAGCTGCGTGTGGATGCGGCGGATCTCCGCGCGCATCTCGATGCGCAGCTTCGTGTCGAGGTTGGACAGCGGCTCGTCCATCAGCACGAGCGGCGGCTCGATGACGATCGCGCGCGCGATCGCGACGCGCTGCTGCTGCCCGCCCGACAGTTGCCCCGGCAGCTTGCCTTCGTGGCCGACGAGCTGCACGAGTTCGAGAGCCTGCTGCGCGCGCCGCCGCGTTTCCTGCTTCGGCACGCCGCGCATCTTGAGGCCGAAGCCGACGTTGTCGAGCACCGACATGTGCGGAAACAGCGCGTAGTTCTGGAACACCATCCCGAAGCCGCGGCGCTCGGGCGGCAGCACGTCGATGCGCGTGTCGTCGAGCCAGATGCCGCCGCGCGTGAGCGGCTGCAGCCCCGCGATGCAGTTCAGCGCGGTCGACTTGCCGCAGCCCGACGGGCCGAGCAGTGCGATGAATTCGCCGCGCCGGATCTCGAGGTCGAGCCCGTCGAGCGCGGCGACCTGCGCGCCTTGCGCATTGGTGAAGCTGCGGCACACGCCGTCGAGCCGCAAGCGATCGAAACTGTGCTTCATTACGCGAACTCCATCGACGCGGGCGCCGCGGCGCCCGCCGGTCCAGGCGTCACTTCGACTTCTGCGAACCGATCTCGCGATCCCACTTCTGGAACGCGGCGACCATCGCCTGCGCGTTGAGCGGCTGCACGTGCGGGCGATCCGCGAGCAGCTTCGCGTATTCGGGGCGGCCGAACTTGCGGATCACCTCCTGGCTGTGCGCGGGCGCCATCTCGAGCGTCACGCCCTTCACCGCCGGGCCCGGATAGAAGTAACCGTCGTCGTAGGTCATCGCCTGCTGAGCCGGTTCGAGCAGGAAGTTCATCAGCTTGAACAGCACGTCGAGCTTGTCCTTCGGCACGCCTTTCGGGATCACCATGTAGTGCGCGTCGTTGACCCACGTCATGTTGTCGAACGCCTGGACCTTGAACTCGGCCGGCACGATGCCGAGCGCGCGCGGGTTGAGATCCCAGCCGGTGACGGTCACGGTCATGTCGCGCGTGCCTTCGCCGAGCTCCTTCATCACCGCCGACGTGCCGCCCGGGTAGTACGGCACGCAGTCGTTCAACGCCTTCAGGAACGCCCAGGTTTTATCCCAGCCGTTGATCGGGTCCTGCGGGTTCTTGTCGCCGAGCACGTACGGCAGCCCCATCAGGAACGTGCGGCCGGGGCCCGAGTTCGCCGGGCGCGCATAGATCAGCTTGTTCGGGTGCGCCTTGCACCACGCGAGCAGCTGGTCGGGCGTCTTCGGCGGATCGGCGACCTTCGCCGGGTTGTATTCGAGCAGCGGTCCGGCCGGCATGTACGCGACTTCGAGGCCGAAGCCCTGTGCGAGATCCTGCATCTTGCGCGGGCCGGGCGCGTACTTGTCGAGCACGCCGGGGAGCGCGGCCGCGTTGTCGGGCAGGAGTTTCTGCCACAGGTTCTGTTCGATGCCGGCGGCCAGCGCGTCGGTGCCGGTCAGTACGAGGTCGATATCCGAGCGGCCTGCCGCCTGCATCGCCTTGATCTTGCCCGGCAACTGCGGCGCGGGCGCATTCGTGAACGTGACGTTCGACACGAGGTTCGGATTCTTTTCCTTGAACGCTTCGATGGCCTTCTGCGTGAGCTGCAGGTTGCCCGCGACGTCGACGATGTTCAGCGACACCGGCGCGGCAACGGCCGCTGCGGCGGACAGCGTGACGCCCAGCGCGAGTGCGGTTCGGCGGACCCGGCGCGCGATCGTGGTTGTGTTCATGTCTCCTCACTTCGGTCGGTGGATGGGACCTTTCTTTTCAGGAAATCATGACGGCGTTATACGATGTCGGTCAACAAAAAACCATGGCGCGTGGGGCGGGACTTTCCCTGACAAAAACCCTTCACGTGATGGCGTGATTCAAAAAGCGAAACGAATTTCGGGGATTGTTGCAGCACGAGAAGTGACGTGTGCTAAGACATCGTATGTCGATGGGCGCACAATGAAGTCGGTGTGCCGAGCAGTTGCACCCCGCGTATTTCGCAGGATGAATTCAACGCCAGCCGAGTGATCGATGGGCAGTTGCCGAGGAGGCAGGGAATTGATCCGGTGGAGCGGGCTTTCAGCGGGATAGCGACAATTCCCAGATCGCACTGAAATACTCGGCCAGTTCTTCACTCGTTACGCTGCCATCCGCAACGTCGACCATGAGGTCTTCGAGATCGGCGAGGCGAGGAATCGAGATACCCTGCCGTTCCATATACGTTAATGCGCAAGTAAGGCCGGTGCGCTTGTTTGCATCATTGAACACATGCCCGCGCGCGATCGCGGTGGCATAAGTCGCGGCGATGCCGAACACGTCATCGAGACCTGCGTAATGGGCATGATTTTCGACTCGGTGCAGGGCGGCTTCGACACCGCCCCGACCAGCATGCGCGAATCCACCGAGACCGCCGAGATCCCGGATGATCTCGTCGTGGATCGTGATGACATAGTCGAGATCCAGCAAATCAGCGATCCTTCAACGCGATCAGTACGTCCCGATGCTCGGAAATGACTTTTCGTGCTGCGCGAAGTACGTCGCCTTTCTCGGTTTCTGTCGAAGCCTTGACCTCCGTCGTGGGACGAATGATCGTGCGGGGTTTCAACTCGACCCCGTACAGCACCTTTCTTTTGGGAGCCATGGCAGCCTTCCGCTAAAAAAACTATGAAAATCAGCCGTTTATCGCGCATTCCCGCGACGCGGCCACGTTGTCGATAATCATAGCACTCGACAGATTGCCGAAGGAGTTCCGAGGCCGGCCAAGATGTCGGAGTGTCAATCCGTCAAGCCGGAATGACTTTCTCCGAGCGCCGCCACTTCCCCGATCAGCCGTTCCGCGTCATGCCATTCGCCATACCCGGACGCCGGGTTCAGGTGCCCGACCTCGCCGAGATCGACGAGTTTGCTGCCCCACCCCACCGCCAGCGCCTCGGCACGCTCGAAGCGCGCGAGCGGATCGTTGCGGCTCGCGGCGACGATGCTCGGGAACGGCAGCCGCTCGGTCGGCACGGGCGTCCAGCCGTGCGCGTCGATCGCATCGGGCGTCGGATAGCCGTCGGGCATCGGCGCATCGAGATCGGCGGGCGCCGCGAGCAGCGCGCCGTGGATCGCGCGCGTGGCCTGCCGCGCCCAATGCACGGCGATCATCACGCCCGCGCTGTGCGCCACGAGGATCACCGGGCCGTCGATCGCGGCCAGCGCCGCGTCGAGTGCCGCGACGCGCGCGGCGCGGCTCAGTTTGTCGGCTTCGAGCGGTGCGACGGAGCGCGCATTCGGCAGGCGTCGTTCGAGGTGCGTCTGCCAGTGGTCTTCGACGTGATCGCGCAAGCCGGGCACGATCAGGATGGTGGGCGTGGTCGCCAGGGTCATGCAGCCTCCGGGAGGGTTCAGGAAAAGTGTGTCGCGCGCCGTTCGCGTTCGACGCGCGCGAGATCGGCCGCATAGCTTGCGCGTCCGATCGCGAGCAGCACGGCGGCCGCGAGCGGCACGACGGGAATCCATTGCAGTGCGCCGACGAGCCCGGCGCGATCGGCGACCCACCCCGTCAGCAGCGGGCCTGGCGCCATGCCGAGCAGGTTGTTGGCGAGCGTGAGCGTCGCGAACGCCGACGCGTGGATCGCGGCCGGCGTCAGGTTCGCGACCATCGCGCCCGATGCGCCGGATGCGCCCGCGCCGACCAGCATGCCCGCGCAGATCAACGCGAGCTGCAGCGGCCCGGGCGGCAGCCGGAACGCGACCGCGAGGCAGACGCCCGTGACCACGCAATACGCGATCGCGGTCAGCCATTTGCGCGAGCCGTCGGCCCGGCCGACGCGGTCGGTCAAGACACCGCAGCCGACCATCCCGACGCCCGACAGCAGCACGAAGCCGGCGGCAAGCACGGCGGCGCGGTCGGGCGCCATCGCGTAGTAGCGGTTCAGGTAGCTCGGCAGCCACGCGAACAGTGCGCCGGGCACGAACAGGTGCAGCCCGCTGCCGATATAGGCGCATACCACCGAGCGCGACGCGAACAGTCCCGACATCAGCGCGCGCACGCTGCCGCGCAGGTCGCGCGGCGCACCGGCGGCGCGCCGGCACGGTTCGACGCGGCATGCCTCGAGTCGCCGTTCGGTGACCACGCAGCGATACGCGACGAGCAGCACGATGCCGAGCGCGGCCATCACGCCGAACGACCAGCGCCAGCCGAGATGCGCGCCGACCAAGCCGCCGAGCGCCATCCCGAACACGGAGCCGAAGGCGCCGCCGGCCATGAACGCGCCGGTCAGCGTCGCGCGCAGCCGCGCCGGAAAGATGCTGAGGATCAGCGCGACGCCGACGCTGCCGTACGCGGCTTCGCCGAGCCCGACGAGGCCGCGCGACACGAGCATTTCGGCGGAGTTGGTCGACAGCGCGCAGCCGAGCGTCGCGACGCTCCACAACGCGGCCATCAGTACGATGCTGCGCACGCGTCCGAAGCGGTCGGCGAGCACCGACAGCGGAAACGTCAGCAGCCCGACCAGCAGCGCGACGACCCCGCTCAACGAACCGAGCTGCGTGTCCGACAGCCCCCACGCGTGCTTGAGCAGCGGAAACACGGCGTTGAGCACCTGCCGCGACATGTAGTCCGACAGCAATAGCCCGACGGTCAGCCCGAACACGAGCCACGCATACGCGGGCGCGCGCCGCTCGGTGGCCGCCCGATCCTGCAGCGACGGCTCGACATGATGAATCAACATGCGTGTCTCCTCCGGCACCGGGGCGGCAACGCGCCGGCGCGGCTTGCGCGGCCCCGCTCCGTCGACCGGAGTCCGCCCTGCGTCACGCGCAGGGGGGGTGCCGCGCCACAACGATCGGCGGGCGGCGGCCGCGATGGCGGGCCGCCCGGCTGCGCGACGCGTCAGGCCGCGCGCAGCGGCACGCTCACCTGGCCCTGCCGGCGGTTCGGCGCCATCCCGAGCTGCGCGAGCGTTTCGTCGACGCCGTCGTACTGCACGCCGATCCGGTAGATCGCCTTCGCCTCCTTGCCGGTCGCGATGTCGCGGCCGAGTTCGCGTGCGATCCGTGCGCACTGCTCGACCTGCTGCACCGACGTCATCCGGTTGCCCTTCTGGTCGATGATCGTGTCCTCGATCCCGCAGCGCGGATGCAGGCCCAGCGCCATCGCGACCGTGTTGATCGGCAGCACGTTCTTCATCAGCGATTCGAGCGTGATGCACGCGCCGTCCGGGCAGCGCCGCACGAATTCCATGAAGTTGTACGGATTCGGGCCGTCGAAGCCGCCGCCGATACCGACCCACGTGACGTTCAGCGGGCCGCGATAGACGCCGCGGCGGATGATCCGTTCGAGCGTTTCGAGCGCGTGCATGCCGGTGAGCTGGAAATGCGGCTGGATGCCGGCCGCCTGCAGCCGGCGCAGGTGCTCGTCGACCCAGCCGGGGCCGGCCGGCACGGTCATCTCGCGGTATGCGTCCCACAGCGCGGTTTCGTTCAGCGACGTGCCGGCGATGTCCTTGCGGTTCATCAGCTCGGTGATGTTCATCTGCACGGTGTTGATCGCGACCGTCACCTGGTCGGGCTTCGGCGTCAGCTCGGCGAGCATGTGGCGCGTGTCGTCCGACAGCCACTTCGCTTCCGCGCCGTCGCCTTCCGGCGCGAACGAGATCGAGCCGCCGACCTGCAGGATCATGTCGGGCACGGCTTCCCGCAGCCGGCCGAGCAGTTCGTTGAATTTCGACAGCCGCTTGCTGCCCTTGCCGTCGAGCTCGCGCACATGCAGGTGCAGCACCGTCGCGCCCGCGTTGTAGCAGTCGACGGCCTTCTGCACGTGCTCGTCCATCGTCACCGGAATGTCTTCCGGAAAATCGGCGGGCATCCATTCGGGGCCGTACGGCGCGACCGTGATGACCACCTTGTCCTGGTTTTCCGGGTGCAGCGAATCGTCGAGAAATTGCATGTCGTCCTCCAGTGGGAATCGTTGTATTCGGGCGTACGGGCGTGCGTATCCCTTCGTGCCGGGCGGCGGGCCCGGCGCGTGGTGCTTGGGTTGCGGATCGGTTACGGTGTGGCGGCGCTCAGAACGGCACGTCGCCGACGATGCCCGCGCGCTCCATCTTGCGCACGCACGGCGGATAGTCCATCACCGCGTAATGCTGGGTGCTGCGGTTGTCCCAGATCGCGACGCTGTTCTTCTTCCAGCGCCAGCGCACCTGGTATTCGGGGATGGTGGCCTGGCTGATCAGGTACTGCAGCAACTGGCCGGCGCCGGGGTTCGCGTCCTGCCCGAAGCGCACGCGCCCGGGCGTGTGGAAGTTCGTGAAATGCGTCGCGAACGCATTCACGTACAGCACCTTCTCGCCCGTTTCCGGATGCGTGCGCACGACCGGATGCTCGGCGTCCGGAAACTGCGCCTTCAGCGCGAGGCGCTTGTCGATCGGCATCGCCGCGCCGAAGCTCGCCTCGATGCTGTGGCGCGCGCGCAGGTCGTCGATCTGCTGCTTCACGTGTTCCGGCAGGTTCTCGTATGCGAGCACCATGTTCGCCCACATCGTGTCGCCCCCAACCGGCGGACCCTCGATGCAGCGCAGTACACAGCCGAACGGCGGCGCCACGCGCCAGCTCGCATCGCTGTGCCACGCATTCTCGTAGCGGTCGTTCGGCTGGTCGGGCGACTTGTAGATCCGCACGAGCCCCGGGTGCTCGGGATCGCTGCCGACGACCGGATGATCCTCGAGTTCGCCGAAGCGCCGCGCGAACGCGACATGCTCGGCGCGCGTGATGTCCTGGTCGCGCAGGAACAGCACGCGATGCCGGAGCAACTGCGCGCGGATCTCGGCGAACAGGCCGTCGTCGTGCACGGCGTCGGCGAGGCTCACATCCAGCAGTTCCGCGCCGATCGCGCAGGTCAGGGGTTCGACTCGCATGCGCGTCTCCTCAGACGATGAACACCGACGAACCGGTCGTCTTGCGCGATTCGAGATCGCGGTGTGCCTGCGCGGCGTCCTGCAGCGCATAACGCTGGTTGATCTCGATCCGGATGCGGCCGGCGGCGACGTGCGCGAACAGCTCGCCGGCCAGGTCGTTCTTCTCGGCGGGATCGGCGATGTAGTCGGCCAGCGCCGGGCGCGTCAGGTACAGCGAGCCCTTCATCGCGAGGCGCTGCGGATCGAACGGCGGGATCGGGCCCGACGCGGTGCCGACGCACACCATCAGCCCGCGCCGCTTCAGCGAATCGAGCGAGCCTTCGAAGGTGTCCTTGCCGACGCTGTCGAACACGACGTCGACGCCCGCGCCGTCGGTCAGTTCGCGCACGCGTTTCGCGACGTCCTCCCGGCTGTAGTCGATCGTATGGTCGCAGCCGTGCGCGCGGGCGATCTCGGCCTTGCGCTCGCTGGATACGGTGCCGATCACCGTGAGCCCGAGCAACTTCGCCCACTGCGACACGATCAGCCCGACACCGCCGGCGGCCGCATGCAGCAGCAGCGTGTCGCCCGGCGCGAACGCGTGGATGCGGCGCAGCAGGTAGGCCGAGGTCAGCCCGCGCATCGTCATCGCCGCGGCGGTGTCGCACGCGATGCCGGCCGGCAGGCGCACGAGCGGCGCGGCTGCGATCAGCCGTTCGGTGCTGTATGCGCCGAGCGTGTTCAGGAAGCCGGTATAGGTCACGCGATCGCCGACGGCGACGTTCGTCACGCCGGGGCCGACGGCCTCGACCACGCCGGCCGCCTCGACGCCGATGCCGGACGGCAGCGGAACCGGATACAGGCCGCTGCGGAAATACGTATCGGCGAAATTCAGGCCGACCGCCTCGTGCCGCAGGCGCACCTGGCCGGGGCCCGGATCGCCGACGTCGACTGCTTCCCAGCGCAGCACGTCGGGGCCGCCGGTTTCGTGGAATCGCACTGCATGTGCCATCTTGTTCTCCGTAGGGTGTCAGTCGGATGCGCGTCGCGCATCGTCGGGTTCGTTCGCGACCGGCGGCGTCGCAACTGCGCCGCCCGCCAGCAATTCGTCCAGTTCGGCCCAGTCCGCGTCGCCCAGGTAGCGCCGCGCGGCCGGGAAAATCACGCCTTCCATCCGCCCCATCTGCTCGAACGCGCCGTGCGCATAGCGGGCGAGCGCCGTGTCGAACGCGGCCGACGGCAGCCCGTCCGAGGCGAATCGTGCGAGCGCGTCGAGCGCCTGCGCATCGCGCTGCCGCTGGCGGTCGAGTTCGTCCAGTTCGGCCGCCACGCACTCCGCCCTGACGCGCAACGCCTCGAAGAGCCGCGCTTCGGCGGCCGTGTCGAACCGTGCGTGCTGCAGCGCGGCGAGCGATGCCAGCGCGTCGTGCATTGCGGCCGGTTGCGGCTGCGTTCCGTTTGCGGCTTCGCCGAGCGCCATCAGCGCTTGCAGCAGCACGTCGACCGCGCGATGCGCATCCAGGCAGCGGGCCATCACACGCGCCTCGGCAGGCGTTCGCCGCAACGTGCACACGAGCACCGGCACGCTGCTCGTCGCAAGCAGGTGCTGCCGCCGCGCACAGGTCGCGGCATCGGCATCGTGCGGCAGCGCCGCGACGCCGATCAGGTCGCAGCCGAGTTCGCCGGCGAGCGTGCCGGGCGACGTGTCGCCGGCCGTCGCGATCGCATGCGACAAACCCTGCGCCCGCGCGGCGGCTTCCACTTTCGCACCGTGTTCCGGCAGCCGCGCTCCGGATAAACGTGAGTCCTGCGTGGCGCCGGGCAACGCGAACGTGACCCGCGCGCCGACCGCACGCGCCAGTTCGAGCGCATGGCCGATCGCGTCGATGCCGCCGGGCGCGCCGTCGACCGTCACGAGCAGATGGCGGTACATCGTGCCGCTCCGCTTATCCGGCGGTCGGCGCGCTGCGCCGCGCGCCGGTCGATACGATCTTCATGGGTGCCCTCCTCGTTGCTTTCGTCATGTCGTGGAACCCATGCTATCGGCGCGGCGCCGGTGCGGCCCCACTCGTCGCGGGGGGATTGACGCGCGAACGTGGTTCGACCGATCCTTCCCCCCACGCCCACCCCGGATGCTGGCCCGCACGGCACCGCCGGATTCCAACCGCTTCCCCGATGGCCCACCCACCCGATCGCGCCGACGCGCCCCCCACCGAACTGGTCCTGAAGACGACCGCGCCGCGCGTGCCGGCGCAGTTGCTCGCGCGCGCCCGGTTGAGCCTCGCCGCGCCGGCGTTCGACGGCCGCCCGGTCACGCTCGTGCAGGCGCCGGCCGGCTACGGCAAGACGTCGCTGCTCGCGCAATGGCGCCGCGAGTCCCTCGCGCTCGGTGGCGCGGTCGTGTGGCTGTCGGCCGACGAGCGTGACGACGCGCCGCGGCTGCTGCAAGGGCTCGTGCAGGCGGTGCGGACCGGCTGCGCGCGGCCCGGCTTCGGGCGCTTGATCCCCGGCGGCGCAGCACGCGCGCTGGACGGCCTGACCGCGTGGCTGGCCGAGGTCGCGCAACTGTCGATCGACGCGCTCCTGATCGTCGACGACGCGGAGCGGCTGCCGCCCGCCGGCCTCGATGCGCTGACCTACGTGCTGCACAACGCGCCGCAAAACCTGCACGTCGTCGTCGCGGCGCGGCGCGGGCTCGACCACACGGCCGGCGACCTGCTCGCCGGCGGGCAATGCACGCTCGCCGGACCCGACTGGCTGCGCTTCACGCTCGACGAAACGATCGCGCTGGTCGGCGCGCGCTTCGCGCAGCGTGTCGACGCCGATGCGTGCGCGCGGTTGTTCGAGCGCGTCGACGGCTGGCCGCTCGGGCTGCAGCTCGCGATGGCCGCGATGGCGCGCGCGGCCGACCCGCGCCAGGTGGTCGACGCGCTCGCCGCGCGCGTGGACGGCACGCGCGACCGGCTCGTCGAGCTGCTGCTCGCGAACCTGTCGGCCGACGACACCGCGTTCCTGACCCGCACGAGCGTCGCCGATCGCCTGCATCCGTCGCTGTGCGCGGCGCTGCTCGACGATGCGCTCGCGCCCGGCCGTCTCGCACGCCTCGCACGCGACACGCCGCTGTTCATCGCGTCGGACGATTCCGACTGGTGCCGACTGCATCCGCTCGTGCGCGACACGCTGCGCGACCGCCTGGCCGCCGGGCCCGACGCCGAGCGCAGCGCGCTGCATGCGCGCGCGGCCGCGTGGCTCGACGCGCATGGAATGACCGAGGAAGCCGCGCGCCACGCGTATGCGGCCGGCCAGGTCGAGACCGCCTACGCGCTCGCGCAGCGCTGCCTCGAGGATGCGATCAAGCAGGGCCGCATCAATGACGTGCTCGACTGGCTCGCGCTGTTGCCCGATGCGGAACTCGACAAGCGCCCGACGCTGCGCGTCGCGGTTGCATGGGCGCTGGCGCTCGGCGAGCGCCATGTCGAGGCACAGCGCCAGATCGCGGGCATCCTCGCGGACCCCGGCACGCCCGCCGCGATGCGCTACGAATGCGCGCTGATCCTCAGCGCGGCCGCGTATTACGCCGACGAAATCGACCGCTTCGTCGAACTGTTCGAACCGTGGGCCGACTTCACGCCGCCGGCGGCGACGTGGCTCGCGCAGATGCACGCGAACCGGTTGTCGGCGCGCGCGATCATCGTCGGCGAACCGGCGCAGGCGCGCCGGTTCCAGCAGGCCGCCCCGCGCGGCGAGACGGCGGCCGGTTTCGGTTACGTCGCGCGCTGGGGCGAGCTGATCACGGGCCTGAGCTACTTGCGCGAAGGCCAGATCCGGCTCGCGGACGATGCGCTGTCGCCGGCGCTGGCGCGCGCCGAGGCCGATCTCGGGCGCCGCCATCCGCTGACCTGCATGCTCGCAGCGATGTGCGCGGCGATCGCGTACGAGGCCGATCGCGTCGATCAGGCTGCCGCGCTGCTCGCGAACCGGCTCGACGTGCTCGAACACGCGGGCACGCCCGACACCGTGCTGCTCGGCTATCGCACCGCCGCGCGCATCGCGCTGCTGCGCGGCGTCGAGCACCGTGCGATCGACCTGCTCGAGGCGCTCGACGCGATGGGCGTCGCACGCCGGCTGCCGCGCCTGTCGGTCGCGAGTCTCGCCGAACAGGTGCGCATTCACGCGGCGCGTTATCGCGAGGCGACCTGCCATGCGCTCGTCGAGCGGATCGATGCGATCGCCGCGGCCGAGTTTCCGTCGCACGGGCCGCTGTGGCGGCGCCCCGTCGTGCTGCTGCAGGCGACCGCGCATGCGGGCGCGGCGCTCGCCGCACGCCGCTGGGACGACGCATGCGCGGCGCTCGACGAAGCGGCCGTGCTGGCCCGCGAAATGAGCATGGGGCGCGAGCGCATCGAGATCATGGCGCTCAGCGCGTTCGCGCTCGAACAGTCGGGACGCGGCGGCCGCGCGCTGCTCGACGAGGCGATGAACCTCGCGGACATGTTCGGGCTGACGCGCACGATCGCCGACGCGCATCCGGCCGTCGCCGACTGGGCGCGCCGCATCGGCGACGAGGCAGCCGCCGGCGACGGCCCCGCGCGGCACGCGCTGCCGCAGCCGCGCATTGTGCCGCCCGCGCCGCGCGTTGCGGCCAGCCCGCGCGCGGTGCCGAGCGTCGTGCTGACGCCCAAGGAGCGCGCGATTCTCGAGCTGCTCGCGCGCAACCTGTCGAACAAGGAAATTGCGGTCGCGCTCGCCGTCGGCGAGGAAACCGTGAAGTGGCACCTGAAGAACCTGTTCGGCAAGCTCGACGCCAGTTCGCGCAAGCATGCGGTGCGCCGCGCGCTG
The DNA here is from genome assembly GCF_001742165.1 of Burkholderia stabilis. Taxonomy (NCBI): domain Bacteria; kingdom Pseudomonadati; phylum Pseudomonadota; class Betaproteobacteria; order Burkholderiales; family Burkholderiaceae; genus Burkholderia; species Burkholderia stabilis. The sequence goes on from NZ_CP016442.1 coordinate 754,980, forward strand.
GTGCTCGGCCTGCTCGAAAGCGCGCCCTGACGCCGGTTCGAGCCGGTCTGCATCAGTCTCTCGTCACGCATCGTCGCCTTGACGCCCCCCTTCGATTCTCCGTAACCCTGCCCCCGCGCGTGGGGGGAGCGGCCGCCTGCCATTGCGTAGTCTTTCCGCACGGCTCGCAGCGGCGTCGCCTGTCACGCGTTCCCGCCTGCGTCGATGCTTCCCCGCTTTACCCGGACGGGCTCGACCTCGCCCGGTTCAAGACAACTACTGGAGACTTCGATGAAGACGAAACTGGCCGCGCTCGCGGCGTTTGCCGGCTGTTCGGCGCTCGCACACGCGCAATCCTCCGTCACGCTCTACGGTGTGATCGACTCGGGCCTGCTGTACCAGAGCACGTCGGCCGCGTCGTTCAGCCCGAGCGCGCCGAATACCGGCAAGGTGTTCCGCATGAAGGACGGCGGCATCTATTCGAGCTTCTGGGGCATCAAGGGCAGCGAGGACATCGGTGGCGGCTACAAGGTCAACTTCAAGCTGCAGGGCTCGTTCGACAGCGGCACCGGCAAGCTGCAGCTGAGCGACACGCCGGGCGCCGTCGCGATCTTCAACCAGATCGCGTCGCTCGGCGTGTCGGGCCCGTTCGGCTCGGTCACGGCCGGCCGCCAGATCGTGCCGATGATCTACGCGATGGCCGACACCGACGTGCGCAACGCGCAGTTCTTCGGCAGCGTGCTGACCGCGTGGCTCGGCCTGAACACCGCGGCCGGCTGGCCGGGCACCAGCACCAACGGCGCGATCGGCGCGCTGTACGACAGCAATGCGCTCGTCTACCAGTCGCCGACGTTCGCGGGCGCATCGATCGCGCTCGAATACGCGCCGGGCGGCGTCGCCGGGCAGTTCCAGGGCGGCACGCGCGAATCCGTCGTGCTCAAGTATTCGAACTACGGGTTGAACGCGTCGGCCGTCTACTACAACGGCCACGACACGAACCCGGCGCCGGGCGTCGCGCCGACCGGCGTCGACAACAACCGCTTCGTCTACGTCGGTGCGAAATACACGATCCGCGATTTCTCGGTGTCGGCGTCGTACGGCAACGGCAGGAATCCGTCGCATTCGGGCCTGGTCAACCTCGACATGCTGTCGGCCGGCATCGGCTATCGCTTCACGCCCGCGCTGCAGGTGGCCTCGGCCGTGTACTACCTGAAGGACCGCAACAATTCGGCGAACAAGTCAACGTCGGTCGTGCTCGCGGCCGACTACAGCCTCTCGAAGCGGACGATGGTCTACGCGCAGGTCGGCCACGTGAACAACCGCGGCACGATGGACCAGATGCTCGTGTACGGGCAGCCGGTCGCGCCCGGCGTCGGTACGACGGCCGCGATGGTCGGGCTGCGACACAACTTCTGATCGATGCGCAGTGCGTGACGCGGCGCCCGGGCGCGATGCCCGGCCGCCGCCAGCATCGATTGCCCGGATCGGCTACAGTGGGCGTTTTTCGGCGCGCTCCGTTTCCGCCGATCGCGCCGCGGACCGTCCGCGGCGCACAGGCGGCACGGCGGAGCGCGGTTTCCCCACCTCGTCGACGAGCGAACCCTCCATGTCCGACCTGTCCGCCTTCCCGATCACGAAAAAGTGGCCGGCCCAGCATCCCGACCGCCTCCAGCTTTACTCGCTGCCGACGCCGAACGGCGTCAAGGTGTCGATCATGCTCGAGGAAACCGGCCTGCCGTACGAGCCGCATCTCGTGCGTTTCGACACGGACGACCAGTTGTCGCCCGCGTTCCTGTCGCTGAACCCGAACAACAAGATCCCGGCGATCATCGATCCGAACGGCCCCGACGGCAAACCGCTGCCGCTGTTCGAATCGGGCGCGATCCTGATCTATCTCGCCGACAAGACGGGCCAGCTGATCCCGAAGGATCTCGCGGGCCGCTACGAGACGATCCAGTGGGTGATGTTCCAGATGGGCGGCATCGGCCCGATGTTCGGCCAGGTCGGGTTCTTCCACAAATTCGCCGGCCGCGACTACGAGGACAAGCGCCCGCGCGACCGTTACGTCGCCGAATCGAAGCGCCTGCTTGCCGTGCTCGATGCGCATCTCGCGAACCGCCAGTGGGTGATGGGCGACACGTACACGATCGCCGACATCGCGATTTTCCCGTGGGTGCGCAACCTCGTCGGCTTCTACGAAGCGGGCGATCTCGTCGGCTTCAGCGAATTCCGGCACGTCGCGCGGGCGCTCGACGCGTTCGTCGCGCGTCCGGCCGTCGCGCGCGGGCTCAACATCCCGGCGCGTAACTGACCTGCGGCGCGGGCGCACCGTGTGCGGCCCGCGATTCGAGCAGCCCGCCGCATTGCACGGCGGGCGTCGCTGCCCTCCAACCGGCGCGTTCGCGCCAACCGTCCGGCGGCGTTACTTTCCGTCCGGACGTTCCTGCGCACTGCCGGCCAGCCCCGCCAGCAGCTTTTCCAGCAACCGCGACAACTGCGCCTGTTCCGCGTCCGACAATGCAGCCAGCGTCTCGCACTGATTGTCGATATGCGCGACCACGGCCTCGTCGATCAGCGCACGGCCGGTTTCCGTCAGCGCGACGAGCATGCCGCGCCCGTCGGCCGGGTTCGGCCGGCGCTCGACCCAGCCGGCCTTCTGCAGCCGGTCGATGCGCGCGGTCATCCCGCCCGACGACATCATCAGCGCGTCGTACAGCGCCGTCGGCGTCAGCGCGAACGGCGCACCGCAGCGTCGCGAGCACGTCGAATTCGCCGGGCTGCATCCCGTAGCGCGCAAACAGCGGATTGAGACGGTCGCGCGCGATCACCAGTGCGGCTTCCTGCAGCCGCCCCATCACGACCATCGACGTCGCGTCCAGATCCGGACGCTCGGCCTGCCATTGCGCAAGCGCATGCGCAGCTCGATCCATTAACCCTCCTCGGCTCACCAGTTATCTTGACGTCGAGATAAATTGGCATTTATCTTGATGTCGAGACACTTTACATGAAAACGCACGGCCCCCGGACGGACGCCGTGCACCAAACCGAGGGCCCATCGATGAATCGCTTCACCTCCCCCGGATGGCGGCTCGCCGCCATCGTGCTCGTCGGGCTGAACCTGCGGCCGGCGCTCGCCGCGGTCGGCCCGCTGCTCGACATGATCCAGCGCGCGACCGGCATCGGCGACGGCGCGGCCAGCCTGCTGACGACGATCCCGATCCTGCTGATGGGGCTCGGCGCGCTGAGTGCGCGGCGCCTGCAGCGCGTGACCGGCATCACGGGCGGCGTATGGCTCGGCGTCGCGCTGATCGGGCTCGCGTGCGTGTCGCGCATCGGCGCGCAGCACGCGTGGCTGCTGCTTGCGAGCGCGTGCTGTGCGGGCATCGGGATCGCGATGGTGCAGGCGCTGCTGCCCGGCTTCGTGAAGGCGCATTTTGCGACGCGGATCGGCGGCGCGATGGGCGTCTATTCGACGTCGATCATGGGCGGTGCGGTACTCGCGAGCGTCGTCGCGCCGTTCGCGGCAGCACAGTGGGGCTGGCTCGCCGCGCTCGCCGGCTGGGCGCTGCCGGCCGCGGTTGCCGCGCTCGCATGGCCGCTGGCGAGCCGCGGCGGCGATGCGCTCGCCGCCGGGCCGGCTTCCGCGTCGAACGCGCAGCCGTCGCGCTCGCCGCGCGCTTGGCGGCTCGCGATGTTCTTCGGGATCGCGACGGGCGCATACACGCTCGTGCTCGCTTGGCTGCCGCCGTACTACATGCGGCTCGGCTGGTCGCCGACGGCGGCCGGCAGCCTGCTCGGCGGCGTGACGCTCGCGGAAGTGGTTGCCGGGCTGACGATCTCGGCGACGATCGATCGCCTGCCCGATCGCCGGCCCGCGCTGCATGCGGCGATCGCGTCGCTCCTGATCGGGTTGCTGGTGATGCTGGCCGCGCCCGAAGCGCTCTCCTTGCCGGCCGCGCTGTTGATGGGCGCGGGGATCGGCGCGCTGTTTCCGCTGTCGCTGATCGTCACGGTCGACCATGCGGCGACGCCGGCCGATGCCGCATCGCTGACGGGGTTCGTGCAGGGTGTCGGTTACCTGATCGCGGGGCTGTTTCCGTTCGCGGCCGGCGTCGTGCGCCAGCATCTCGCGGATCTGACGCCCGCGTGGGTGGCGATGGCGTGCCTGTGCGTCGTGCTGTTCATGTTGGCGGCGGGTTTCGCGCCGAAGCTCGCGCGGCGGGTTGCGAGTGCCTAGACGGTTGGCCGCGCGCCGGCGTCAGTCCGCCGCGTCGCGCTCCGCGAGAAACCGCCGGTAAGCACGCTCGGACGGGCAGCACCGCAAGTCGCAAGCATCTTCGTCGCACAGCAGGCACACGCGGATCGCGTTCTGCACGTCGTCGGCCAATGCGCCGATCAGCTGCCCGCAGATCGGCATGAGGCATGGGTTGCGAACACGGTTCGACCGTCACCGTGCACGTGATGTCCGCGATCGCCGATCCGCGCGCGTGATCAGCCTGCGCTCGCGTACAGCGTCGAATCCGCGAATCCTTCGGCATCGAGCACGCGCCCGATCAGGATCAGCGCGGTGCGTTCGATCTGCGTGCCCTGTACCTTGCCGACGATGTCGGCGAGCGTGCCGGTCACGCGTTCTTCGTCAGGCCAGCTCGCGCGATAGATCACCGCGACCGGACAATCGGCGCCGTAATGCGGCAGCACCTCGTCGACGATGCGCGCGAGATGACGCACGCCGAGATGGATCGCGAGCGTCGCGCGATGCGCGGCGAGCGAGCCAAGCGCTTCGCCTTCGGGCATCGTCGTCTTGCCCGCGAAGCGCGTGAGGATCACCGTCTGCGCGACGCCGGGCAGCGTCAGCTCGACGCCGAGCGTCGCCGCGCATGCGGCGGTGGCCGTTACGCCCGGCACGATTTCGTATGGAATCCCGAGCGTCTTCAGCCGGCGGATCTGTTCGCCGATCGCGCCGTACAGCGACGGGTCGCCCGAATGCACGCGCGCGACGTCCTGCCCTTTCGCATGCGCGCCGGCGAGCAACGCGACGATCGCGTCGAGGTCGAGTTCTGCCGTATTGACGACCTGCTCTGCGCGATGGCCGTCGAGCACGGCCGCCGGCACCAGCGAGCCCGCGTACAGGATTACCGGGCACGTGCGCACGAGGCGCTGGCCCTTCACCGTGATCAGCTCGGGGTCGCCGGGGCCCGCGCCGATGAAATACACCGTCATCGAAAAATCTCCGTCAATTCATTGGATGACCGGCCGCGCAGCGTCATGCGCGCGCGGCCGGATCGAGCGCGTCGAGCAGCGCTGCGGCCGAGTCGAACGCGCGGTCGGGCTCGGGCAGCGGCGGCCGGCGCAGCATCACGACCGGCAGCCGGCGTTCGCGCGCGACGTCGAGCTTGGCCTCGGTGGCCGCACCGCCGCTGTTCTTGCTGACGACGACGTCGATGCCCGTCAGCGCGAACAGCGCGCGCTCGCCGTCGAGCGTGAACGGCCCGCGCGCGGCGAGGATCTGCGCGCGCGCATTGCCGGGATGCGCGTCGAGGCAGCGCACGAGCCAGAACTGGTGCGGCGGGATCGCGTCGAGATGCGCGAGCGGCTCGCGGCCCAGCGTAAAAAGCGGCCGGCTGAACGGCGCAAGCGCGGCCTCGATGCCGGCCCATTCGTCGACCATCCGCCAGTCGTCGCCGGGTTGCGGTTGCCACGGCGCGCGGCGCAGCGCCCACAGCGGCACGCCGGCGTCGCGCGCTGCGGCGGCCGCGTTCGCGCTGATTTGCGCGGCATACGGATGCGTCGCATCGATCACGAGGCCGATGCCCGCATCGCGCAGATACGCGGCCAATCCGGCGGCGCCGCCGAACCCGCCGACGCGCACGTCGCAGCGCAGGTCGTCGGGCACCTTGCCGAGGCCGGCCAGGCTGTAGACGTGATGCGGGCCGAGCGCGCGCGCGATTTTCAGCGCGTCGCCGGTGCCGCCGAGCAGCAGGATGCGCGCGCTCATCGCGCTTCCCCGACGAAGCGGCCCTGCCGGTCGATCGCGAACATCTCGACGGCGACCGACGACGGCACGATGTCGCGCGCGACGCGCAGCGCGTGCGCGCAGACGAGATCGCCGAGCGGCACGCCGTCGGCGTGCGCGAGCTTCAGCGCTTCCTGGCTCGTGTTCGCGGCGCGCATCGCGGCCTGCAGCGCGTCGCTCGCGCCCGCTTCGGCGCCCCATTGCGCGAGCAGCGGCAGGTCGATGCTCGAATGACGGCTGTGCAGGTCGAGATGGCCGGCCGCGAGCTTGCTGAGCTTGCCGAAGCCGCCGCACATCGACAGGCGCGCGACAGGCGCGCGGCGCAGGTGCTTGAGCACCGCGCCCGCGAAATCGCCCATCTCGATCAGCGCCATGTCAGGCAGGCGGTAGTGCGCGCGCATCGCGTCCTCGCTCGCGTTGCCCGTGCACGCGGCGATATGGGAGACGCCGTTGGCGCGCGCGACGTCGATGCCCTGATGGATCGACGCGATATAGGCCGAGCACGAGAACGGCCGCACGATGCCGGTCGTGCCGAGGATCGACAACCCGCCGACGATGCCCAGGCGCGGGTTCATCGTCTTCAGCGCGAGCGCTTCGCCGCCTTCGACGCCGATCGTCACGTCGAAGCCGCCCGCGTAACCCTGCTCCGCTGCGAGCGCGTCGAGATGCATCGTCATCATCTGGCGCGGCACCGGGTTGATCGCTGGTTCGCCGACCGGCAGCGTCAGTCCCGCGCGCGTGACCGTGCCGACGCCCGGCCCCGCATGAAAGCGCACGCCGGGCGCCGCCGCGAGCGCGACGCGCGCGAAGACCAGCGCGCCGTGCGTGACGTCCGGATCGTCGCCGGCATCCTTGATCGTGCCGGCTTCGGCGCCGCCGGCCGTGGTGCGGCAGAACTCGAGGCGCATCATCACGTGCTGCCCCTTCGGCAACACGATTTCGACCGCGTCGTCCGCGCGGCCCGCGAGCAGCAGGCGCGCGGCCGCGAGCGACGTCGCGGTCGCGCAGCTGCCGGTCGTGTAGCCGAAGCGCAGCGGCGCGGGCTGTTCGGGGGTTTCGTCGCGCATCACGCGTCCGTCATGTTCACCGCGTTCGCCACGTTCGCCGGCCCGGCCGCGTCGGGCTTGCGCACGTCGTACAGCGTGACCGGCAACGGCTGCCGCCACGTGTCGAAGCGGCCGAGCGGCTCGGCATGCGCGAGCGACACGCGCGTGAGCGTGCCGCCGTGCGCATCGCGCCACGCGGCGAGCGCCATCTCGCCCTGCAGCGTGACCGCGTTCGCGACGAGCCGGCCGCCGGGCTTCAACGACGCCCAGCAGGCGTCGAGCACGCCGGCCGCCGTCGCACCGCCGCCGATGAAGATCGCGTCCGGCGCGGCGAGCCCCGCCAGCGCATCGGGCGCACGGCCCGCAACGAGTTGCAGGCCCGGCACGCCGAGCGCGTCACGATTGTGCTCGATAAAGCGCTGCCGCTCCGCGTGCGATTCGATCGCGATTGCCTGGCATGACGGATGCGCGCGCATCCACTCGATACCGATCGAGCCGCTGCCGGCGCCGACGTCCCACAACAACTCGCCGGGCACGGGCGCGAGACGCCCGAGCGTCATCGCGCGCAGGTCGCGCTTGGTGAGCTGGCCGTCGTGACGGTATGCATCGTCGGGCAGGCCGGGCGTGAGTGCGCGGCGCGGCGCGTCGGGGCCGGCCTGGCAGTCGAGCGCGATCAGGTTGAGCGCGGCCGTTTCGCCGACGTTCCAGTCCTGCGCAAGGCCGTCGATACGCCGCTCGAGCGGGCCGCCGAGATGCTCGAACACGCTGATGCGCGTCGGCCCGAAGCCGCGCGCGGCGAGTTCGGCGGCGACCACGGCCGGCGTGCGGCCATCGGCGCTCAAAACGAACAGCCGCCGGCCCGGCAGCAGGTGTCGCGCGAGTGTCGCGAGCGGACGCCCGACGAGCGATACCGCGCCGATCTCCTGCAGCGCCCAGCCGAGCCGCGCGGCCGCGAGCGACAGCGACGACGGCGCGGGCAGCACGCGCCATTCGTCGGGAGAAAGCGCGCGCGCGAGCGTCGCGCCGACGCCGAACAGCATCGGGTCGCCGCTCGCGAGCACGCACACGGGCGACGGGCGACGCGCCAGCACACCCGCCAGATCGAACGGCGACGGCCACGCTTCGCGCGCGGCCGGCAGCCGCGCGGGCAGCATGTCGAGATGCCGCTTCGCGCCGATCACGAGCGTCGCGTCGAGCAGCGCGCGGCGCGCGCTGCGTCCGAGCCCCGCGTAACCGTCGTCGCCGATGCCTACCACCGTCAGCCACGCCGTCATGCATCCTTCCCCATCGTTCGGTTCCATCGTGTCGCCGTGCGGCCGTGAAAACGCCCGCGCAGTCGTCCGCATTGCGAAAGACGGCATGGTACCGTGTTCCATCCCGCGTTTCATCTGCCGGCCCGCCGGCGTCGAGGCACATTCCGCGCGTTTCGCGTGGCCCGCGCCGACCCGTTTTCCGGTCGCGAAGCGCCGTCGAAATCGGGTATCCTACGGCCGTTCGTTCGCCGGTGCCCTTCGGGGCCGAAGAGGGAACACAGGGCGCACCGCGCGCCGCTGTGGCTGCCCCCGCAACTGTAGACAGCGAGCCGATCTCCCCCTCATGCCACTGGTTCGACCGGGAAGGCCGGGAGCCGGCGCCGACCTGTCAGCCAGGAGACCTGCCGGCCTGAAAGTGCGTGCGTGCCAGTCGGCGTCGGGCGGGGTGTACCGATGCGTTGGCCGCGGCGCGACACTGCCCCGGTACCCCGTTGAGTTCCGCCCCCGTTTCGATTCCTGCATCGCCCGTCGCACGCCCGTCGGCCTGCCCGGGGCTCGTGCGCGTGGTCGCGGCCGCCGATGGCGGGCTGTGCCGGATCAAGCTGCCGGGCGGCCGGCTCGATGCGCGCCAGGCGCGCGCGATCGCCGCCGCCGCGCGCGCGTACGGCTCCGGTGCGATCGACGCGACCAATCGCGCGAATCTTCAGCTGCGCGGCATTCGGGAAGACGCGACCGACGCGCTGACGCGCGCGTTGCTCGATGCGGATCTTGGCCCGCGCGTCGACGCAACTGCCGATGCAGTCGCGCTCGCCGCGAGCGACGACGTCCGTAACGTGATGCTCAGCCCGCTCGCCGGGCACGACCCCGCCGCACTCGTCGACAGCCGCGCGCTCGCGATGCCGCTGCTCGACATGCTGGCGCGCGAGCCGCGCCGTGGCGAGCTGTCGCCGAAATTCTCGATCCAGCTCGACGGCGGCGAATCGGTCGCCGCGCTCGATCATCCGCACGACATCTGGCTGGCCGCGTGGCGCCGCGGCGACGGTGCGGTACGCATCGCGGCCGGGCTGGCCGGCTGCCCGCCGGTCGCGCCCGGCGACACGCCGGCTTCGGTCGACGTATCGCCCGATCAGAGCGTCGCGCTCGTTCGCGCGCTGCTGCTCGCGTTCCTCGATCTGGCGCCGGCCGATGTCACGCGGATGCGTGCACTGCTCACGACTTGCGGCGAACGCGCGTTGCTCGACCGTGCGCAGCATTACCTGCCCTTTCCGCTCGCGGCCGATCCGGCGCTCGCCGGTTGGCGGCGCATGCGCAGTGATCCGGCGCTGCGCTTCGGCACGCGCCCGTCGCTCGACGCGAGCCGTTGCAGCGTCGGTGCGCAATTCGCGCTCGGCCGGCTCGACGCAGCGCAACTGGAACGGCTCGCCAACCTGGCCGACACCGAAGGAAACGGCACGCTGTCGATGACGCCGTGGCAAGGCGTGTTCGTGCACGGCGTGCCGCACCATCGCGCACCGGTCGTGCTCGATGCGCTCGCGTCGCTCGGCCTCGTTTGCGCGTCGTCCGATCCGCTCGCCACGCTCGTCGCATGCACCGGCAGCGCGGGCTGCGCGAAAGCGCGCGCCGACACGAAACACGACGCGCTCGCGCTGGCCGCGCGCATCGGCCATCCGGTCGACGTGCACCTGACCGGCTGCGAGCGCCATTGCGCGCTGCCGCATCCCGCGACGCACACGCTCGTCGCGGTGGCGCCCGCACACTACGACCTTTACCGGCGCGACACCGACGCGGGCCTCGGCGCCCCGCTCGCGCGCCATCTGACGATTGACCAGGCCGCAGTCCGATTGACGGACCCGCGGCACAGCCAGGACACCACCGATGCTTGACTACATTCGCGACGGGCAGGAGATCTACCGCCAGTCGTTCGCGACGATCCGCGCCGAGGCCGACCTGTCGCAGGTTCCGCCCGATCTCGAGAAACTCGCGGTGCGCGTGATCCACGCGTGCGGGATGGTCGACGTCGTCTACGACCTGCGTTTCTCGGCCGGCGCCGGCGCGGCGGGCCGCGCGGCGCTCGCAGCCGGCGCGCCGATCCTGTGCGATGCGAGGATGGTCGCCGAAGGCATCACGCGCGCGCGGCTGCCGGCAGACAACCGCGTGATCTGCACGCTCGGTGAGCCGGAGGTGCCCGACCTCGCGCGCCATCTCGGCAACACGCGCTCGGCCGCCGCACTCGAACTGTGGCGCCCGCATCTCGCGGGCAGCGTCGTCGTGATCGGCAATGCGCCGACCGCGCTGTTCCATCTGCTCGACATGATCGACGCCGGCGCGCCGCGCCCCGCGCTGATCCTCGGGTTCCCGGTCGGCTTCATCGGCGCGGCCGAATCGAAGGCGATGCTCGACGCCGACAGCCGCGGCGTGCCGTACGTCGCGCTGCTCGGCCGGCGCGGCGGCAGCGCGATGGCCGCCGCCGCGGTCAACGCGCTCGCGACGGAGGTCGAATGACGACCGCGCGCGGACGCCTGTTCGGGGTCGGCGTCGGCCCCGGCGACCCTGAACTGATGACGATCAAGGCGCTGCGCGTGCTGCAGGCGGCGCCCGTGGTCGCGTATTTCGTCGCGAAAGGCAAGAAAGGAAATGCGTACGGCATCGTCGAAGCGCACCTGCTCGACACGCAAACGCAACTGCCGCTCGTCTATCCGGTGACGACCGAGGCGCTGCCGCCGCCGCTGTGCTATGAGACGGTGATCGCCGACTTCTACGACACGGCCGCCGACATCGTCGCGGCGCACCTCGACGCGGGCCGCGACGTCGCGGTGATCTGCGAAGGCGACCCGTTCTTCTACGGCTCGTACATGTACCTGCACGACCGCCTCGCGCCGCGCTACGACACCGAGGTCGTGCCGGGCGTGTGCGCGATGCTCGGCGGCACGGCCGTGCTCGGCCAGCCGCTCGTCTATCGCAACCAGAGCCTGTCGGTGCTGTCGGGCGTGCTGCCCGAGCACGAACTGCGCGCGCGGCTCGCGCAGGCCGACGCGGCCGTCGTGATGAAGCTCGGACGCAATTTCGACAAGGTGCGGCGCGTGCTCGACGAACTCGGCCTCGCAAAGCGCGCGCTGTACGTCGAGCGCGCGACGATGGCGAGCCAGCGCATCGTGCCGCTCGACGAAGTCGATCCGATGGCGTCGCCGTATTTCTCGCTGCTCGTCGTGCCGGGGGAAAAATGGCAAGGATGACGACCCCGCCCGCGATCGTGATTCTCGGCGCGGGCGCGCTCAACACCGCGCGGCGCATCCAGGCGCGGTATCCGGGCGCCCGCGTGCACGGGCTCGCGTCGCGCGTCGAGGCCGACGTGCCGTTCGACGAACTCGGCGCGCACCTGCGCGAGCTCTATGCGCGCGGCTTGCCGATCGTCGCGCTGTGCGCGGCCGGCATCGTGATCCGCTGCATCGCGCCCGCACTCGCCGACAAGGGCGTCGAGCCGCCCGTGCTCGCGGTCGCGGAGGACGGTTCGGCCGTCGTGCCGCTGCTCGGCGGGCTCACGGGCGTCAACGTGATCGCGCGCGAAATTGCCGAATGCGTCGGCGTCGCGCCGGCGATCACGACGAGCGGCGAACTGCGCTTCGGCGCGTGCGTGCTCAATCCGCCCGAAGGGTATGCGCTTGCCGATCTCGCGCAGGGCAAGCGCTTTGTGTCCGACCTGCTCGCCGGCGCGCCGACGCGCATCGATGGCGCCGCACCGTGGCTCGACGACGTCGCGCTGCCGCGCGACGACGCGGCAGCGCATGCGATCCGCGTGACACCCGACGCATGGCGCGGCACGCGTGACGAACTCGTGATCCATCCGCGCAGCGTGGTGATCGGCGTCGATGCGCATGCCGCGCAGGCCGACGAAGCGCTCGCCGCACGCATCGAAGCAGCGCTCGACGCGCACGGCCTCGCACAACTGGCGCTCGCGGCCATCGTCGCGCCGGCGTCGATGATCGGTGCTGCGGCGCTGGAGGAAGCGGCGCACACGCTCGGCGTGCCGCTGCGTTTCGTCGATGTCGACAGCGACGCGAAAGCCGATGCGGCGACGCTGCTCGGCCGAGCGTTGCGTGTCGCACATACATTGCGCACGACGTCGAATGGCCTTGCATGCGCAGTCGCATCGCATCCGGTCGACCCTGCCGCGCTCGGCCGCGCGCGCGGCCGCCTGACGGTGCTCGGCCTCGGCCCGGGCGGCGCCGCGTGGCTCACGCCGGCCGCGCGCGCCGCGCTCGCGGAGGCGACCGACATCCTCGGTTATACGACCTACGTGAACATGGCCGGCCCGTTCCGCGACGACCAGCGCATACACGGCACCGACAACCGCGAGGAGATGCAGCGCGCGCGCCATGCGTTCGAACTCGCGGCCGAAGGCCGGCGCGTCGCGGTCGTCTCGTCGGGCGACCCCGGCGTGTTCGCGATGGCCGCCGCCGTGCTCGAAGCGCTCGACGAGGCGCGCGACCCGCAATGGGCCGCGGTCGACCTGCGCGTGGAACCCGGCGTATCGGCGTCGCTAGCAACTGCCGCGCAGGCCGGCGCGCCGCTCGGCCACGATTTCTGCGCGATCTCGCTGTCGGACAATCTGAAACCGTGGGACGTGATCGAGACGCGCCTGCGGCATGCGGCGCAGGCCGATCTCGTGATGGCGTTCTACAACCCGATTTCGCGTGCACGGCCGTGGCAGCTCGACCGCGCGCTCGACGTCGTGCGCGCGCACCGCGCAGCCGATACGGTCGTCGTGCTCGGCCGCGACATCGGCCGGCCGGGCGCGACGCTTGCGACGACGACGCTCGGCGCGCTGCGCAGCGATCAGGTGGACATGCGCACGATGGTGATCGTCGGTTCGTCGACGACGCGCCGTTTCGCGATCGGCAGCGGGCGCGAGTGGGTCTATACGCCGCGCTGGTATCGCTGAACGCGGATAGGGCCTCTGGCTAATCACTGGCTCGCGAACGCGCTTTGCCGGCTGCAGCGCAAGAAGCAAGGAGCGTCGCTTGATCGAGCCAAACAAGCGACGCGCGACGCCGCAATGTGACGGGCAACGCACGCTCCCCTGTTTGGAAAAAAACCATTCGTGGGGCTGGTCCGTTATTAGCGTGAACAGGCCCTAACGCCGCGCGCGTCGGCGTGGCCCGCGCCGGCCGCGCTGCCGGTTCGCCAGAACCGAAACACGAGCACGCCGACGATGGCCTGTGCAACGATCACGAACGCGACGCAGCCGGCCCATCCCCAGCGGTGCCAGCCCGGCACCGGCAGGATCGAGCCGAGGCTGCCGCCGAAGTAATAGCAGGACAGGTAGATGCCGATCGCGGTCGAGCGCGCGGTCGAGGCGGCCTGCGAGATGAACGTGTTCGCCGACGCCTGTTCGACGAACACGGCGGTCGAGCTGAGCGCGAGGCCGGCCAGGATCACCGGCACGCTGTCGGACAGCGTCAGCAGTGCGCCGCCGATCGCGAACGCGGCCGCGACGAGCCCCGGCATGCGCGGGCCGCGATGCCGCGCGATGCGCCCCGCGAGCGGCGTGACGACGACCGCCACCAGAAACACCGCGTAGATCGCGCCGATCTCGACCGTGCCGAACGCGAACGGCGCGCGCGCGAGCCGCAGGCCGACGAACGTGAACGTTGCGACCTGCGACGCGAGTACGCACGCGCCGATCGCGAACGACGCCAGCAGCGGGCCTCGCGTGACGATTCGCCACGACGGCCCTGCATCCGCATCGTCGCCGGCATGCCGCGCGATCGCGCCGGACGCCGGCAGGCTCGCATAAATCGCCGCGCCGGTGACGAGGCACAGCGCCGCGATGACGTCGAACGCGTGCCGCCAGCCCCACATCGCCGTCATCAGGTTGGTCGCGAAGCGGCCTGCGAAACCGCCGAGCGTCGTGCCGGCGACGAACAGCGCGCTTATCTCCGCCGACGTGCCGCGATCGAAGCGTTCGCCGACATAGGCGATCGACAGCGCGAAGACGAACGGCATCACCAGCCCGGCGGCAAAGCGCGCGCCGAGAAACGACGCGAAACTCGCCGCATGCGCGGACCATACGACCGGCAGCGCGACCGCTATCGCCGCGAGCGAGATCGCGGTGCGCCGCTCGATGCGTGCGGCCAGCATGCCGACGAACGGCGCGATAATGGCGACGGCCGTCGTGGTTGCGCTCACGCCCTGCCCGGCGCGTTCCGCGCTGACGCCGAAGGCCGCGGCAAGTTCGTGCAGGATGCCCTGCGTCGAATAGAGATTGAGAAACGCGGCGAAACCGCAAAGAAAGAATGCAATGCGCGTGGTCCTGTCGTTCATCGGAGATGCCTTGTCGTCGATGCCGACAGTCTGACGAGCGCGCCACGCGCACGCCAATACCGTTTTCGCCTTCATTGATACCGGAACGACAACAATGCTCGACCTGCGCCGCCTCCGCTATTTCGTGGTCGTCGCCGACGAACTGCACTTCGGCCATGCAGCCTTGCGCCTGCGCGTCGCGCAGCCGCCGCTGACGCGCCATATCGCCGCGCTGGAAACCGAACTCGGCGTGCGGCTGTTCGAGCGCTCGACGCGCGCGGTGCGGCTGACGACGGAAGGCGCGCTGTTCCTCGAGCATGCGCGCAACGTCGTCAGCGCGGCCGCCGAGGCCGAGGCGAGCGCGCGCAAGATCGCGCAAGGCATCGCCGGGCGCATCGTGATCGGTTATGCGAGCGCGATCCCGATGTCCGACACGTTTCCGGACGTCATCCGCGTCGCGAGCCGCACGATGCCCGACGTCGAGCTCGCATTCCGTGAAGCGGCGACCGCCAGCCAGCGCCAGCAGATCGCGGACGGCACGATGGACATCGGCTTCGGCTGGGCGTGGGACGGCGCGCCCGGCGTGCCGGTCGCGTCGCTCGTCGTGTCGCGCGAACCGCTCGTCGCGGCCGTGCCGGCCGGGAATCCGCTCGCGGGCCGCGCGCGCATCGACGTCGCCGAACTCGCCAACGAGACCTTCGTCACCTTTCCGCCCGGTTACGGTTCGGCGCTGACCGCCGCGCTGGACGATCTGTGCGCGCAAGCCGGTTTCGCGCCGTGCATCGGGGCGACCGCATCGCAGATCACGACGCTCGTGTCGCTGGTGGCCGCCGAGCGCGGCATCGCGATCGTGCCGGGGTTCACCGCGACGCTGCAACGCGCGGGCGTCGTCTACGTGCCGCTCGCCGGTGCGCGCGCGGTCGAGCAGATCGTGTCGTGGAGCGAGCCGTTTTCGTCGGCATGCGTCGAACGCTTCGTCGCGTTGGCGCGCTCGCTTGTGCAGCCTGCATCGGAATAAGCGACGCACGTCGGGCTTCAAGCGCCCAATCAGGCGTAGCCGGAAAAATCGCCCGCGCGATGCGTTGCGCAACGCTGTCGAATCGGCAAGATCGTTACGTATCGGGAATCAAATAACAAAAAGAACTCCTGACTATTCACTATTCGACGCGAATCCTCCAAGATGGGCACGCCGCCGGCCGGGCATGCCCGGTCGCCCGCCCGGCGGCGATACGCGGGCCAGCGTATCCCTCTTCCACTTGGAGAACACAGAATGAACAACAATGTGTTGCCGCGTTTCATCCCGCGTGCGCTCGCCGCGGGTTGTCTGCTCGCTGCCGCGAGCGTGTCCCAGGGCGCCGGCGTCTACGCGCCCTATGTCGACGTGACGCTCTATCCGACGCCGCTCGTCGACCAGATCGGCGTGACGCAAGGCATCCAGCAGTTCACGCTCGCGTTCGTGGTCGCGGGCACCGGCTGTGCGCCATCGTGGGGCGGCGTGCAGCCGATCGGCAACGGCGCGAGCGGCGGCCTGCTCACCGCGCTGTCGACGTCGATCGCGAGCTACCGTGCGAAAGGCGGCGACGTGGCCGTGTCGTTCGGCGGCGCGAACGGCACGCCGCTGATGCAGGCGTGCTCGACGGTTCCCGCGCTGAAAGCGGCGTACCAGACCGTGATCGATACGTACGGGATCACGCACGTCGACTTCGACATCGAAGGCGCGTCGCAGCAGGACACGGCCGCGGTCGCGCGCAACTTCCAGGCCGTCGCGCAGTTGCAGTCCGACTACGCGGCGAAGGGCAAGCCGCTGCACGTCACGCTGACGCTGCCGACGATGCCGACCGGGCTCACGCAGGACGGCGTGAACGTCGTGAACGCGGCGATCGCGAACAAGACGACCTTCGACGCGGTGAACCTGATGACGATGGACTATGGCCCCGCGAACATCGACATGGGCGCGGCCGCGATCAGCGCCGCGCAGGCGCTGTATTCGCAGCTCGACACGGCGTTCAAGTCGGCGGGCCAGCCGAAGACCGGCGCGCAGCTCTGGCAGATGGTCGGCGTCACGCCGATGATCGGTGCGAACGACGTGCAGGGCGAGACCTTCACGCTCGCGAACGCGCAAAGCGTGCTGAACGCGGCAGTCGCCAACGGCTACGGGTTCTTCGGCAACTGGTCGGTCGGCCGCGACCAGCCGTGCCCGAACAACGGCGCGTATGCGTCGCCGACCTGCTCGGGCGTCGCGCAACAGCCGTACGCATTCGCGTCGATCTTCCGCAAGCTCGACGGCAAATGGGGCACGGGCGTCACGCAGGACCCGAACTACGGCGGTGGTTCGAACGGCGGCACGCCGCAGCCGGGCGCGCCCTGGTCGGCCGGCCAGGTCTATACGGCCGGCGCGACGGTGACCTATCAGGGCACCACGTATCAGGCTCAATGGTGGACGCAGGGCGACGTGCCCGGCCAGGCCGCCGTGTGGAAACCGGTCGGCGGCGGCTCGCCCGTGTGGTCGGCCACGACCGCCTACCCGGGCGGCACGTGCGTGATGTACCAGGGCGCGAAATACTGCGCGAAATGGTGGACGCAGGGCGACAACCCGAGCGCGGGCGGCGTGTGGGTGAAGTCGTGACGTCGACGCGCACCGGCGCGTGATGCGCGGCGGGCCGTTTCCGGCGCGGCAGGATCGCACGCCGGCGGACGGCCCGCCTTGCGGGCCCGCTGCCGGCAGTCGGGACGAGCGCCCTACCCGCGCGCGTGCTCGGCCAGCAGCCGCGCTTTCGCGTCGACGAGCAGCGCCGCATGCATGTCGCGATGCTGGCGAATCCGCTCGGTCGGCCCGACGACCGACAACCCGTACCAGTCGCCGTCGAGCGTCAGCGCGACCGCGATCGCCGACAGTTCGGGCGCGCTCTCGCCGAAGTTCTCGGCCCAGCCGAGTTCGCGAAACCGCGCGGCTTGCGCGGCGAGCGCCGGCAAGTCCGCGACGGTCGCGGCGGTGAAACGCTCGAACGGCAACTGCGCGCCGAGCGCCTGCTGCGCGTCGCCGTCGAGTTCCGCGAAGATCGCCTTGCCGATCGAGTTCGCATGCAGCGGACGCAACTCGCCCGGCTGGCGCGTATAGCGGATTGCCTGCTCCGATTCGACGACGTCGAGGTACGTGACCGCACCCCCCTGGATCTTGCCGAGCACGGCCGTCTCGCGGCTCGCGTCGCGCAGCGCGACGAGATGCGGATGCACGATGTCGACGACGGGATCGGTCGCGTCGATCGCGGCGGCGATCGTCTGCAGGCGCCGCGTCGGATAGTAGCCGCCGCGCTTGCGCACTTCGTACAGGTAGCCGCGGTTCACGAGCGTACGCGCCATCGCGAGGCAACTCGACGCCGGCACATTGAGCAGGCGCGCGAGTTCGGTGAGCGGCAGCGGCCGCCGTTCGGCGGCGAACAGCTCGAACAGGTCGAGCGTGCGGGCAACGAGTTTGACGTCCATGACGAGCGCTTGAATCGGAACGGGAAATCGCGCGCCGGGCCGGCCGCCGCGCGTCAATAGGACTTCGGCAGCCCGAGCACCTTCTCCGCGATGTAGCACAGGATCAGTTGCGGACTCACGGGCGCGAGCCTCGGAATCATACACTCGCGCAGGTAGCGCTCGACATGGTATTCCTTCGCGTACCCCATTCCGCCGAGCGTCGCGACCGCCGTCTGGCATGCCTGGAACGCGGCTTCCGCGCCGAGGTACTTCGCCGCGTTCGCTTCCGCGCCGCACGATTGCCCCGCGTCGTAGCGCGTCGCGGCCTTCATCACCATCAGCCACGCGGCTTCGAGCTGCATCCACGCCTGCGCGAGCGGATGCTGGATCGACTGGTTCTGCCCGATCGGCCGGCCGAACACGACGCGCTCGCACGCATACTGCGTCGCGCGGCGCAGCGCGGCCTGCCCGAGCCCGATCGCCTCGGCGGCGATCAGGATGCGCTCGGGGTTCAGCCCGTGCAACAGATAGCGGAAGCCTTCGCCCTCGTTGCCGATCAGGTCGTCGCGCGAGACGCGCAGGTTGTCGATGAACAGCATGTTCGAATCGACGGCCTTGCGGCCCATCTTCTCGATCTCGCGCACCTCGACGCGCGAGCGGTCGAGATCGGTGTAGAACAGGCTCAGCCCGTCGGTCGGTTTCGCGACCTGGTCGAGCGGCGTCGTGCGCGCGATGATCAGCATCTTGTTCGCGACCTGCGCGGTCGAGATCCAGATCTTGCGCCCGCTCAGCACGTAGTGATCGCCTTCGCGGCGCGCCTGCGTGCTCAGGTGCGTGGTGTCGAGGCCCGCGTCGGGTTCGGTCACCGCGAAGCACGCCTTGTCGCGCCCCGCGATCAGCGGCGGCAGGAAGCGCGCCTTCTGCGTGTCGTTGCCGAACACCTGCACCGGGTTCAGCCCGAAGATGTTCATGTGGACAGCCGATGCGCCGGACAGGCCCGCGCCCGACGCGCTGATCGTGCGCATCATCAGCGCGGCCTCGGTCATCCCGAGCCCGGCGCCGCCGTGCGCCGGGTCCATCGCGATGCCGAGCCAGCCGGCCTCGGCGAGCGCCGCGTGGAAGTCGGCCGGAAACCCGCCCGCGCGATCGCGTTCGAGCCAGTAGTCGTCGCCGAAGCGTGCGCAGATTTTCTCGATCGCGCTTTCGATCGCGCGCTGGTCGTCGGTCAGGTCGAACTGCATGGACTGCTCTCCCGGAAAAAGTGAACGGACGCGCCGTTCTCAAGAAAACGCCGAGCCGCCCGGGGTTTTCGACCCGTCGGGGACTGGCGCGGAGCGACAGGTCTGGAGGCGCTCACAATGGAAATACGCCCGTCACGACCGCGGCGAAGACCATCAGCACGGTGGCGGCGAACAGGAACGGAATCGTGAATTTCTGGTGCTCGGCCAGCTCGACGCCGGTCAGGCCGACGATCAGGAACGTCGCAGGCGTGAGCGGGCTCACCGGGAAGCCGGTCGTCATCTGGCCGAGCAGCGCGGCCTGCGCCATCTGGATCGGCGGCACGCCGAGCAGCTTCGCGCTTTCCGCGAGCACCGGCAGTACGCCGAAGTAGAACGAATCGGGGTCGAACAGCAGGCTGAGCGGCATCGACAGCAGCCCGAGCACGAACGGCATGTGGCGCGCATGCTCGACCGGCACGTGTGCGACGACGACTTCCGCCATCGCCTTCAGCATGCCCGTGCCGGACATGATGCCGGTGAACGCGCCGGCCGCGAGCAGTACGCTCGCCATCATCAGCGCGGCTTTCGCGTGCGCATCGATCCGCTCGCGCTGCGCCTGCACGTCCGGATAGTTGATCACGAGCGCGGCGACCGTGCCGAGCATGAACATCACCATCGGATCGACGATGCCCGACACCAGCGTGACGAGCACGACGAGCGTCAGCGCGACGTTGATCCTGAAGCGGCCGGGCCGGCGCAGTGCGCGTTCGGCGTCGGTCAGCTCGCGCGGTGCGATCGCGAGCGCCGCCGCGCCGGCGCGATCGAGCCCGAGCCGCTTCGCTTCGCGCACGCCGAGCACGTACGCGGTGCCGAACACGAATACGAGCCCGACGATCTGCACCGGAATCATCGGCATGAAGATCGCCGAGCCCGGGATGTGCAGCGCCGCCGATGCGCGCAGCATCGGCCCGACCCACGGCAGGAAGTTGACGCCGGCCGCCATCGACGCGACGCACGCGAGGATGCGGCGATCCATCCCGAGCCGCGTATAGAGCGGCATCATCGCGGGCAGCGTGACGAGAAACGTGACGGCGCCCGAGCCGTCCAGATGGATCAGCAGCGCGAGCAGCGCCGAGCCCATCACGATGCGCGGCGGATGGCAGCCGATCACGCGCAGCACGCCCGCGATGATCGGGTCGAGCATCCCCGCATCGGTGAGGATGCCGAAAAAAAGAATCGCAAAAACGAACATTCCGGCGATCGGGCCGATGTTCTGTACGCCGTGAACGATGAACTTGCCGGTCGTCAGCCCGAACCCGGCCGCGAGCGAAGCAGCCACCGGCACGACGATCAGCGCGACGAGCGGCGACAGCCGCTTCGTGATGATCAGGCCGAACAGCGCGACGATGGCGATCGCGCCGATCCATGCGAGCATGATGCGTCTCCTCTTCAGCCGGCGCGCGTTCGTGCGCGGGCCGGCGTGGTGTCTCAATCGGGGGTTGCGGCACGCGGCCGGCGGTTGCGATGCCGGTCAGTCGCGGCGGTCGCGGTCGTCGTTGTCGCCGCTGTCGAAAACCTGCGCCGCGTGCTCGTTCAGCGCAGGCGGCGGGCGGCGGTACGTAGCCGGCGTGCGGCCGAGCTTGATCGGCGACGCGATGCCGCGATGCCGGCCCAGCTCGACCTTCATCTGCCGATGCGCGACATGCGGATGATCGAGCGCCGCATCGAGCCCGAGCACGGGCGCGCACGGCACGCCGCGGCGCATCAGCCGCTCGGCGAGCGCCGCGCCGTCATGTCCGGCCAGCGCCGTTTCGAGCAGCGCGCGCAGCGCGGCGCGGTTCGCGCTGCGTGCGCGGTTGTCGGCGAAGCGCGGATCGTCGGGCCAGTCGCGCGTGCCGAGCACGTCGCACAGCGCCGCGAACTGCCCGTTGTTGCCGACCGCGAGAAAGATGTCGACGGTGGCCGTCGGAAAGCTGTCGTACGGCGTGATGTTCGGATGCGCGTTGCCGGTACGCACGGGCGCGTTGCCCGAATGAAAGAAGTTCGGCGTATGCGGATGCAGGATCGACAGCGCGCAGTCGAACAGCGTCGATTCGACGAACTGGCCGCGCCCGCTCGCGTCGCGCTCGCGCAGCGCCATCAGCACGCCGAGCGCCGCGTTCAGCCCCGTGACGAGATCGACGATCGGCACGCCGACGCGCAGCGGCGCACCGCCCGCTTCGCCGTTCACGCTCATCAGCCCCGCGAGCGCCTGCACGGCCGCGTCGTAGCCGGGCAGCCCGCCGAGCGGGCCGTCCGCGCCGAAACCCGACACGCGGCAATAAACGAGGCGCGGAAACCGCGCATGCAGCGCGTCGAAACCGAGCCCCCAGCGCTCCATCGTGCCGATCTTGAAGTTCTCGACGACGGCGTCGGCGTGTTCGAGCAGACCGAGCAGCCGCTCACGATCGTCCGGTTGCGTCAGATCGAGCGTGACGCCGAGCTTGTTGCGGTTCACGCCGAGGAAGTACGACGCGGTATCGCCGTCGAACGGCGGGCCCCACGTGCGCGTCTCGTCGCCCGACGGCGGCTCGACCTTGACCACCTCCGCGCCGTGGTCGGCGAGGATCTGCGTCGCGTACGGGCCGCCCAGCACCCGCGACAGATCGATGATGCGCAATCCCGCCAGCGCGCCCTGCTGCTCGTGTTCCGCCATGCGTCTCGCTCCTGCTTCCGGTTGATCGGACTGCCGCCGCCGTCCAGCCGGCGCGTGCGCGCCTGGCCTTTCGGACTCGATGAATAATTCTTGTGCGTGAATTTATATTCACACTCAGGAATTTCATTGTCAAGCCCGGGTGGACCCGGCCGACGCGCGGATAACGCCGCCGCGCGCAAGTGGGGACGACACCGAACCCGGGCCGGTTGCGGCGTTGCCCCGCCCTTCGCTAAGCTGACGGAAAACGTTCAACCCGAAACAACGAGGCGGAAAATTCATGAAACGGATGTGGCTGGCGGCCTTCCTGCTGGCGTCGACGCTGGGCGTCGCGCACGCGCAAACCCAGACCTTCCACTTCGGCGAAGGGCAGACCGGCGTGCCCGGCGCAGCGCCGTCGGCGGCGCCCCAGCCCGCCGCGTCGACCGCCCGGCGCGCGACAGCGCCGTCGCGTCATCACCGGCGCGCCGTTCACAAGCGCCGCCATCCGCGCCACGTGAAGCCGACGCGCAACGGGATCTACACGCATTCGTGACCCGGCATGCGCGGCGCAACGCCGTGCACGGAACTGTCATGAACGGCCGGTAAGATCGCTGCGGCTGCCTGCATGCCGTCGCGGCCCGCTACCGGTTACCGCGCCGTCGACGCGCATTTTCTCCACGATTCAGCACCTGTTTCGCCGAACATGAGTACCGGGCCGGACACCCTCGCCGTCATCAAGGAACGCGCCACGATCGTTTGCCGCCAGCGCAGCAGCGTGTTGCTGGTCGCGCGCTCGGCATCGCGCTGGTCGCTGCCGGGCGGCACGATCCGGCGTGGCGAGACGCCGCTCGAGGCTGCGCAGCGGGAGCTTGCGGAGGAAACGCGGCTGGAGGGGCTGTTGCTCGACTATGCGGTGCAGTTCGGCGGGCTGACGAAGCTGCATCACGTGTTCGTCGCCGACGTGCCCGCGCACCTGACGCCGCGCGCGAGCAACGAGATCGCCCGCTGCAAGTGGTTTACGGTCGATCGGCTCGACACGCTCCGCGCGAGCGTGCCGACGCGCAAGATCATCGAGCTGCTGCGCCTCGACTGTTTTTCGGCGATCGCGAACGGCCCGCTTCGTTGACGCAGGCCGCGCCGGTCACGCGCGCAGGAACGGGCCGGCCTTGCGTTCGAGCAGTGTGACGAGTTCGGGTTGCATGAACGCGTACCGATCGGGGATGTCGAGGCAGACGATCTTCTTGTGCTTCAGACGCGGGCCGAATTGCGCGGACAACCTCGCCTTGTGTGCGCGTTCCATCACGAAGACGATCTCGGCCCACTCGATCTGTTCGGCGCTCAGCCGCGTATCGGCATCGGGCGCGAGGCCCGCGGAGTCGGTTTCGACACCCGGCCACGCGGCGAACACCGCTTCGGCCGTCGGGCTGCGCAGCCGGTTGCGGCTGCAGATGAACAGCGCCCGCGTCATGTCGCTATGCCCCGCCTCGTTCACCCTTGCGGAATCGTGCCCGGTCGCACGTAGGCGAGCATGTGCGGCACGTAGTCGGCCTTGCCGAGTTCGACGCCGTGATGGCGCAGGATCGCGTAGGCAGCGATCGCGTGGAAGTAGAACTGCGGCAGCGCCCAGTCGCGCGCGTATTGCTCTCCGGTCATGTCGAACGCGATCCCGTTCGGCAATTCGAGCGCGATCGGCCGCGCGACGCCGCCGTCGAGCGCATCCGGCGCGAGTTCGCCGAGAAACGACAGCGTGCCGGCGATGATCGCCTGCGCATCGCCCAGCGTGCCGGGCTGCGCGTTCCCATTCCATCCGGCTTCACGCAACGCGAGCAACGCAGCGGGCAGCGGTTCGCCGCGCAGCCGGTACACGGGCTCCATCGCCTGGAAGCACGAGAAGCGCACCTGTGCGGCGAGCGGATACATGTCGGCCGCCAGTTTCAGCGTCATCGCCGCATCGGGCGCGTCGCCCGCGGCCTGCCGGTGCGCGGCCGCCTTGTCGAGCCACGCGGTTTGTGCGCGCAGCATGTGGGTGAAGGTCGGAACGAGAAGTTGGGTCGGTGACACGCGTGCGCTCCTTGATGGTTATTCGCGCCACCTTATCAGCGTCGGCGAAAAACTGCATCCCGAGCCGGCCGATGCACGCGAACCGCTGTGAAACCGAAGGCGCATTGCCGCGTGTGCACGTTTGCGCGTTTACGCATGCGGAACGATCAATACCGCCTGACCACCGCAACGCCGCGTCAGGGCTTGCCTTGCCGCGCCAGGAACCGGTCGAGCTGCGACGCGAACGTCTTGCCGTCGCGCGCGCTGAACGGCGCCGGCCCGCCCGTGTCGATGCCCGCGCTGCGCAACTGATCCATCATCGCGCGCGTCGACAGACGCTCCTCGATGTTCTCGCGGCTGAACCAGTTTCCGCGCGGGTCGAGCGCATGCGCGCCCTTGTCGAGCACGGCGGCGGCCAGCGGGATATCGGCGGTAATCACGAGATCGCCGGCCTCGGCCATCTCGACGATGCGCGCGTCGGCCACGTCGAAGCCGGCCGGCACCTGCACGGCCTTGATGAACGGCGACGGCGGCGTGCGCAGAAACTGGTTCGCGACCAGCGTCACGCAGATTTCGGCACGACGCGCGGCGCGAAACAGCATGTCCTTGATGACGGCGGGACACGCGTCGGCATCGACCAATACTTGCATGGCGGGTTTTCCAGTGGGCAGAAGCGGCGATCATAGCGCACCGCCCGCCGTTGTCTTGCGCGAACAATCAGCGAGCAATCAGCCGGCGAGGTCCGTGCAAAGCGCATCGGCGCTCACCCATTGCGCGCCCCACGCATCGGCGAGGCGTGCGCCTCGCCCGATCCGCACGGCCCCATCGTCGAAGTCGACGAACACGACGTGATCGGCTGCGGCAGGTTTCGCCGGCGTCTCGCGCGTGCGCCCGTCGGACAGCACCCACAGCCAGCGCTGCTTGTCGGGCGCGCGTCGCGCATCGCGCGCGAGCAAGTTCGCGGCCGCCGCGATGCCGTCCGCGAGCGGCGTGCCGCCGCCGCCGTCGACCGGTTCGAGCCAGCGCGCATTCCACCAGCGCGGCACGGCCGGGCCGAAGCGTCGGGCGGCGCCGTTGCCGCCGAAGCAGATCAGCGCGGTTTCGACGCGCTCGCGCGCGGCGCGATCGAAATACGCGACGATCAGCCCCTTCGCCAGCGCGAGCCGGTCGTGCGGCAGCATCGAAGCGGAACAGTCGAGCACGAAGCAATGCAGCGCGTGCGGCGTGCCGGCCCGCTTGCGAAAGCGCAGATGGTCGCGTTGCAGCGGGCCGCCGCGCTTCGCGGCGAACGTCGCCGGCCATGCGACCGCCGTGCCGGCGTGTGCCGTCCCCGGTGCGCGCGCGGATTCGCCTTGCTGCCATCGAGGACCGCGAACGGCGTTCGCGGCGGCGCCCGCTCGATGGCTCAGTGTTTTTTTAGCGGCAGCGGCACGACGCTTTTCACGTCGCGCAGCCCGGTCGGCTCCGGCCGCAGATAGCCCCAGTCGCCCTGCGATTCGATGGCGGCACTCGTGTTCGCGCCGGCCGGGTCGTCCGGCCGCTCGCGCGCATCCGGCGGCGAACGTTCGTCGCGTTCGCGTTCCGGCTGCGACGCGCCCGACGACGGCGGCGTACCGGCATGGCGACGGTGCCGCAGCACGGCTTCCGCCACGCGCGCCACATGCGAAACCGTCACCGCATCGGCCTGCTCCAGCGCGGCGAGCGCACGCGCCGCGCGCAGCATCACGAGATCGGCGCGCAACCCGTCGACGGCCGCGTCGATACACAGCGCGCTGACGCGCGCATGAACCGCATCGTCGAAATCCAGCATCGGCAGCCGTGCCCGCGCCGCATGAATCCGGTCGCCGAGTTCGCGCTGCGCGGGTGCATGACGCGCGCGGAACGCGTCCGGATCGAGATCGAACGCGAGTCGTGCCTTCACGATCCGCTCGCGCTGTGCGGCGTCGAAGCAATTCTCCAGCTCGACCATCAGCCCGAAGCGGTCGAGCAATTGCGGACGCAATTCGCCCTCCTCGGGATTCATCGTGCCGACCAGCACGAAGCGCGCATCGTGCGCGTGCGACACGCCATCGCGCTCGACGATGTTCACGCCGCTCGCGGCGACGTCGAGCAGCGTATCGACGAGCCCGTCGGCGAGCAGGTTGACTTCATCGACGTACAGCACGCCGAGATGCGCGCGCGCCAGCAGGCCGGGCCGGAAGCGCACGCCGTTCTCGGCGAGCGCATGCGCGAGATCGAGCGTGCCCGTCACCTGCTCGTCGCTCGCCGACAGCGGCAGCGTAACGAACTGCCCTTCGGGCAACAGCTCCGCGAGGCCGCGCGCGGCGGTCGATTTCGCGGTGCCGCGCGGCCCGCTCACGAGCACGCCGCCGAGCGACGGATCGATCGCGGCAAGCAGCAGCGCCTGCTGCAACGCATCCTGCGCAACGAGCGCCGCAAACGGAAAAACCGCGCGTGCGCGGTGCGTCGTCGGATCGGTCATCGCCGTCCCCCTTCCTCAAGTTGTTCGCTGGCGAGCCAGACCGCCTCGATCCGCTCGCGATAGTCGCCCGGCTGCTGCCACAAGCCGCGCTGCATCGCCTCGACGAAGCGTTCGCAGATGCCGTGCAGCGCCTTCGGATTGTGCCGTTCGAGGAACGCGCGCGTGTCGTCGTCGAACAGGTACGCGTCGGCGACGAGCGCGTACTGGTGGTCGGACAGCACGCGCGCGGTCGCGTCATAGCCGTACAGGTAGTCGACGGTTGCGGCCATTTCGGCCGCGCCCTTGTAGCCGTGGCGCTTCACGCCGTCGAGCCATTTCGGGTTGACGACGCGCGAGCGGATCACGCGCGCGATCTCCTCGCGCAGCGTGCGCATCTTCGGCGCGACAGGGTTCGCGTGATCGCCGTGGTAGATGCTCGGCTGCTGCCCGGACAAATGCCGCACGGCCGCCGTCATCCCGCCCTGGAACTGGTAGTAGTCGTTCGAATCGAGGATGTCGTGCTCGCGGCTGTCCTGGTTCTGCACGACGACGTCGATCGTGGCCAGCCGCTCGCCGAACACGTCGGGCGCGGCGTCGCCCGCGCTGTTCTGCGCGTAC
This sequence comes from Burkholderia stabilis, assembly GCF_001742165.1. Taxonomy (NCBI): domain Bacteria; kingdom Pseudomonadati; phylum Pseudomonadota; class Betaproteobacteria; order Burkholderiales; family Burkholderiaceae; genus Burkholderia; species Burkholderia stabilis. Next base: position 782,046 of record NZ_CP016442.1, read on the forward strand.
GCGTGGCCGCCCCACTGGCGGTACGCATCCGCAAGATCGGCGTCGCTCTGCCAGCGGCGCTGGTCGATCAGATCCTGCAGGCCCGCGCCGTAGCTGCCCGGCCGCGCGCCGAACACGCGCCAGCCGGCGCGGCGCCGCGCTTCGTCGGGCGGCACGCCCTGCGCGATCCATTTCGCACGCTCGCGCTCGATGCGCGCGCGGATCGGGTTCAGTTCCTCGGGCTCGTCGAGCGCGGCGACGGCCTGCATGGCCGCGTCGAACAGGTGCATCAGGTTCGGGAACGCGTCGCGGAAGAAACCCGACACGCGCAGCGTCACGTCGATGCGCGGCCGGTCGAAAATCTCGATCGGCAGGATCTCGAAGTCGGTCACGCGATGGCTGCCGTGCGCCCATTTCGGCCGCACGCCGAGCAGCGCGAACGCCTGCGCGATGTCGTCGCCGCCGGTGCGCATCGTCGCCGTGCCCCAGACGGACAGGCCGATCGCGCGCGGGTAATCACCGTGATCCTGCAGGTGGCGCTCGATCAACTGCTGCGCGGATTTCAGGCCGAGCGACCATGCGGCCTGCGTCGGCACCGCGCGCGTGTCGACCGAGTAGAAGTTGCGCCCGGTCGGCAGCACGTCGGGACGGCCGCGCGATGGTGAGCCGCTCGGTCCCGGCGGCACGAAGCGGCCGTCGAGCCCGCGCAGCAATTGACGCATTTCCTCGCCGCCGCACGCGTCGAGCGCGGGCATCAGCGCCGAGCGCACGCGCGCGATCACCGCGAGCGTATGCGGCCATTCGCCGGGCGGGGTCGTGTCGATATCGGCCGCCGCGTTGCCCGGTCCGGCCGCACACAGTCCGTCGAGCCAGTGCTGCGCGAGCCGTTCGAGCCGCTCGCGCGTATCGCCCGCATGCCGCCACGGCGATGCGTCGAGCGCCTGCAGGATCGCCGGACGCGGGCCGGCCCACGGCGCGGCCCAGTCGGCGGCAAGCGGGTCGAAGTCGTCGCCGAGCACGAGATCGCGCGCGAGCGCGCCGATCAGCCCCGCGCGCTCACCCTTGCCGTCGCCGACCGGAAAGCGCGCAAGCGCGAGCAGCGTATCGCGCCGCTGACGATCGGCCGGCGACAGGCCGAACACGTGCAGCCCGTCGCGAATCTGCGCTTCCTTCAGTTCGCACAGCCACGCGTCGACGCGCGTCAGCAGCGCATCCTCGTCGCCCGTGTCGCGCGGCGGCGACACGCTCAGTTCGTCGTGCAGCCGGTGCTCGGCGATCGTCGCGAGAATCGTCTTGCGCAGCAGCTTCGCGCGCCGCGCATCGACCATCAGCGCTTCGTAGTATTCGTCGACCTGCCGCTCGAGATCCTGCAGCGGGCCGTAGTTTTCCGCGCGCGTGAGCGGCGGCATCAGGTGATCGACGATCACGGCCTGCGCGCGGCGCTTCGCTTGGCTGCCCTCGCCCGGATCGTTGACGATGAACGGATACAGGTGCGGCAGCGGCCCGAGCGTCAGGTCGGGCCAGCATGCGTCGGACAGCGCGACGCTCTTGCCCGGCAGCCATTCGAGGTTGCCGTGCTTGCCGAGATGGATGACCGCGTCGATGCGATACGCATCGCGCAGCCAGAAATAGAACGCGAGATACGCATGCGGCGGCACCAGATCCGCGTCGTGGTAGCTCGCGTAGTCGTTCTCGCCGCGCGAGCGCGACGGCTGGATGCCGACGAACACGTTGCCCACGCGCCAGCCCGCGATCGTGAAGCGCCCTTGCCGCAGCGTCGGGTCGGCTTCCGGCGCGCCCCAGCGTTCGTTCAGCGCGTCGCGCACGGCCGCCGGCAATTGCGCGAAATGCGCGAGGTAATCGGCCAGCGCGAAACTCTGGAACGCCGGGCGCAGCGCATGCACGGCCGCGTCGTTGGTCACGCCTTCGGTGAGCCGCGCGATCAGCGCGTTGCCGTCGGGCGGCAAATCGGCCACCACGTAGCCCGCATCGCGCAGCGCCGCGAGCACGCGCAGCGCGGACGCCGGCGTGTCGAGCCCGACGCCGTTGCCGATCCGCCCTTCGCTTTGCGGATAGTTCGCGAGAATCAGCGCGACGCGCTTGCTCGCGTTGTCGAGCGTGCGCAGCCGGCACCAGCCGCGCGCGAGCGCCGCGACGAACGCGATCCGCTCGGCGTCCGGCTGGTAGCGCACCACGTCGACCTCGGTGTGCGGACAGCGATACGCGAGCCCCTTGAAACTCACCGCACGCGTGACGATGCGCCCGTCGACCTCGGGCAGCGCGATGTGCATCGCGATGTCGCGCGCGTGCAGGCCCTGGTTGTCGGCCACCCATGCGTCGCGATTGCCGCCGGACAGGATCACCTGCAGCACCGGCGCATCGCCGGCGAGCACTTCCGGCTCGGCGGCATCGATCGCGCCGGCCGCGAACGCGGTCGTGTTCAGCACGAGCGCGACGTCGTGCGTGTCGCAGAGCTGCGTGATGACTTCGCGGCTCACCGCGTCCTTCAGCGACGTCACCGCGATCGGCAGCGGATTCAGCCCTTCCTGCACGAGCGCGTCGGCCAGCGCGTCGAACACGGCCGTGTTCGCGGCCTGCCAGTGCGCGCGGTAGAACAGGATCGCGACGACGGGCGCGCCGGGCGTCCAGCGCGGCCGCCAGTCGTCGACGCTCGCGCGGTCGCGCGCCGGGTGATACAGCGCGGCGGCCGGCAGCGGGCGCGGCGGCTCGGGTTCGTCGCCGAAGCCGAGCGTATGGAACGCGATGCTGCGCAGCAGCGCCTCGGCGTTGTGCACGCCGCCTTCGCGCAGATAGCGCCACCACAGCCGGCACAGCTCGGGCGCGACCGTGCTTTTCGCGACGAGATTCGGGTCCTCCTGCAGGTCGCCCGAAAACATCGCGAGCTGCTGCGCACGCTTCGACGCGAGCGACACGGCCTGCTCGATCCCGTACGGCCAGTACGCTTCGCCGCCGAGATGATCGATCACGACCGTCTTCGCATGACGCAGCACGTCGTCGACGTAGAAATCGACGGACGCCGGCTGCCGCAGGAACGTGACGTTCGCGAGCCGCACGCTCGGGAACCCGGCCGGCAGGTGCGGCACGACGCTCGCGAGCAGCGACAGCGTCGTGTCGGCCGAACTCAGGATCACGATGTCGGCCGGTTGCTGGTCGATCCGGACGACACCCTGCGTATCGTCGACGAAACCGCCCGGCGTGGTGCGCAGCAGATGCATCGTGCGTTACGCCTGTTGCGGCTCGGCCGCGCACGCGGCGTCGAACGCGCGCTGCAGCGCGGCCGCGTCGAGATCCTCGCCGATCAGCACGAAGCGGCTCGCGCGCGTTTCGCCGTCTTGCCAGCGGCGGTCGAAATAGCTGTCGAAACGGCGGCCGACGCCCTGGATCACGAGCCGCATCGGTGCACCGGGCAGCGCGGCGAAACCCTTCGCGCGGTAGATCGTGTGCGTCTCGACGACCCGCTGCAGCGCGGCGATCGTCGCTTCGCGCGTACCCGCATCGCCCGACACGACCACCGAGTCGAAATCGTCGTGATGGTGGTCGTGGTCGCCGTCGTCGGCCGAGCCGTGATGGTCGTGACGCAGGTGGATCGTTTCTTCCGACGCCGATTCGAGGCCGAGCAGCATCGCGAGATCGAGTTCGCCGCGCGTCGCGCGCACGATCTTCACCTGCGGCGGGATCTCGTCGCGGATCGCGGTTTCGATCTGCGCGAATTCCGCATCGCCGACGAGATCGGCCTTGTTCACGATCACGAGATCGGCGGACGACAGTTGATCGGCGAACAGCTCGTGCAGCGGCGATTCGTGGTCGAGGTTCGGATCGGCGCGGCGCTGCGCATCGACGGCCTGCGGGTTTTCCGCGAACTGGCCGCTCGCGGCGGCCGGCCCGTCGACGACGGTCACGACCGCATCGACCGTGAAGCTGTTGCGGATCGTCGGCCAGTTGAACGCCTGCACGAGCGGCTTCGGCAGCGCGAGCCCCGACGTTTCGATCAGCACGTGGTCGATATCCGCGCGCCGTTCGACAAGCGCTTCCATCACCGGATAGAACTCTTCCTGCACGGTGCAGCACAGGCAGCCGTTCGCGAGCTCGTAGAGCTGGCCCGATGCTTCGTTCTGCGCGCCCTCGGCATCCTCGCAGCCGATGCCGCAGCCCTTGAGGATTTCGCCGTCGATGCCGAGCTCGCCGAATTCGTTGACGATCACCGCGATGCGGCGGCCTTCGGCGTGCTGCAGGATGTGGCGCATCAGCGTCGTCTTGCCGCTGCCGAGAAAGCCCGTGACGATCGTGACGGGAAGCTTGCGTAGGGTCATGGTAGGTCCTGTGTCGAAAGTGGAATCAGGCCGGGATCGTCGCGTCGAAGGCGGCGCGGCAATTCATCTGGCGGATCGCGGGCAGGTCGCCGCGCAGCCCGGACGGACGGACGCAGGACGGACGGAACGACGAATCGGACATGGTGCTTCCTTGCGAACGGTCGACATCGTGAATGCCAACACGGCTGCCGCCGGCCCTGCCCGCGCCGCCTGCCGTTCGCCGTGCCGGCCGGGCGCGTGCGCGCGGGGCCGATGGGCGGAGAAAGCGGGAAATGCGCGGGCGTCGGGCCTGCTGCGGCCGTGGACGATGCGCCGCCTCCCCGCGGCGCTGAACCCCAATGTTTAGGCCGGTATCCGGGCTGACGAACACGCCGCTTCGCCTTCCCGGATGCGCGCGGCATCCAGTGGCGGTCGTCCGCATGCGTGCGGCATGCGGCGAAGCGGCGTTGCATCGCGCTGCGCGCGACGCGTTCGCTTACCGTTGCGGGGGCAGCACAGGTTGGCTCGACTGCGGCGCAGGCAGGCTCCCTGTTTCCCGTTTAACTGCGTGCGCCGGAGCGGCGCGCGCGAGCACCAAAACGCGTGCGAGTGTAGGCGGCGGTGCGGGGAGCGTCAAGGCGGCACGGGCCGCCGGGCCGTGTTTCGCACGGCCGGCGCGCGACGCCTGAAGCCGCTTCGGGCACCGGCGCGGCGGGTTCGCGCGGGCGGACCGCTGTGCTATCGTAGCGCCGCGTTCGGTGCTCGCATGCGCATTCCCGCATGCAGTTAAACGGGAAACAGGAGGCGGATGTCCGCCCGGCCTGTGCTGTCCCCGCAACGGTACGCCGCCCGCGCGACGCGCTTCCCCGCGCGACGCGCCCATGCCGCCCACGATGCCACTGCCCTTCAGCCGGGCGGGAAGGCTGCGGCCTGGCAAGCGGCCAGCCCGGATACCGGCCGACGCAAGGGGCGAGCCCGACGCTCGCCGAACGCCCGATCCGCGGGGGACGGATGGGGTGCGCATTCCGCCTGCGTCCGCGTGGGCTTCGTCCGATCCGTCATGCCTTGCCTGTCTGCCGGCCGCCCATGTGCCGCCCGCCTTTCCCTTTTCACCGTAACGACACGGTGCGCGCCGTGCCGCGCGCGATGAGCCGCGCGTGGCTCATCGGCGCTGGCCCCGGCGACGCCGACCTGCTGACGCTCAGGGCCGTGCGCGCGATCGGCGCGGCCGACGTACTGCTCGTCGACGATCTCGTGAACCCCGACGTGCTGCGCCATGCGCGCGCCGACGCGCTGATTGAGCACGTCGGCAAGCGCGGCGGCCATGCGTCGACGCCGCAGGAAACGATCGTCGCCGCGATGCTCGACCATCTGCGCGCGGGCCGCAGCGTCGCCCGCCTCAAGGGCGGCGATCCGTTCGTGTTCGGCCGCGGCGGCGAGGAACTGGCCGCGCTCGGCGCCGCGGGTTTTCCGGTGGAAATCGTGAACGGCATCACCGCAGGCATTGCAGCGCCGGCCGCGCTCGGCATTCCGGTCACGCATCGCGGCGACGCGCAGGGGGTGATCTTCGTCACGGGCCACGGCGCGGGCGCCGACGAGCCCGACTGGCGCGCGCTCGCCGCCACCCGCATGACGATCGTGATCTATATGGGCATTCGCCGGCTCGACGCGATTGTGGCAGCGCTGCATGACGGCGGCCTGCCCGGCGATACGCCGTGCGCGGCGATCGAGAATGCGACACGTCCCGATCAGCGGCACGTGCTCGCGACGCTCGACAATCTCGTCGAACGCGTCGGCGCAACCGGCATCGGTTCGCCGGCGATCGTCGTGATCGGCCGCGTCGCCGCGCTCGCCGATGATCCGGCGGTGCGCGCGGCGCTCGGCGGCGGCGCATGACGCGCGTCGCGCTCGGCGTCGGCTTCCGCGCGGGCGTGACGGCCGCCCAACTCGATGCCGCGATCCGCGCCGCGCTCGCGCTCTACCCGGGCGCCGAACCGGCGCTCGTCGCGACGCTCGCCGACAAGGCGCGCACCCGTGCGCTGCGCACGCTGTGTGCGCGACGCGGCTGGCCGCTCGTCGCGTTCGATGCGGCGCAGCTCGCAAACCGCCCCGAGCTGGCCGTAAGCGGCCCGTCGGATGCCGCGCTCGCGCGCTTCGGCGTCGCGGGCGTGGCCGAGCCGTGCGCGCAGCTCGCGGCGCCGCATGGCCGGCTGCTGGGCCCCAAATCCATCCGGGACGGCGTGACGGTCGCGCTCGCCGGCCCGCTCTGAACCCTTTGTTTCGCTTTCGACAGGACGATTCCCGATGAAGACCGATTCCGAATCCCATCAGCGGATGGCCGAACGCCGCCGCGCCGGCCATGAGAAGAAGCAGGCCGCCGCCACCCACGAAAAGGGCCTGCTGATCGTCAACACCGGCAACGGCAAGGGCAAGAGCACGGCTGCATTCGGCATGGCCGTGCGCGTGCTCGGCCACGGCATGCGGCTCGGCGTCGTGCAGTTCATCAAGGGCGCGCTGCACACGTCCGAGCGCGACTTCCTCGGCGCGGTCGCGGAATGCGATTTCGTGACGATGGGCGACGGCTACACGTGGAACACGCAGAACCGCGACGCCGACATCGCGACCGCCCGCAAGGGCTGGGACGAGGCGCGCCGGATGATCGAAAGCGGCGACTACCGGATGGTGATCCTCGACGAGCTGAACACCGTGCTGAAGTACGAATACCTGCCGCTCGACGAAGTGCTCGCGACGCTTGCCGTTCGCCCGGATTCGGTGCACGTCGTCGTCACCGGGCGGCACGCGCCCGATGCGCTGATCGACGCGGCCGATCTCGTCACCGAAATGCGGCTCGTCAAGCATCCGTACAAGGAGCAAGGCGTGAAGGCGCAGCGCGGCGTGGAGTTCTGAGCGTGCCGGCCTGCCCCGCGCTGTTCGTCAGTGCGCCCGCGTCCGGCCAGGGCAAGACGTCGGTGACGGCCGGCCTCGCGCGGCTGCATCGACGGCTCGGCCGCCGCGTGCGCGTGTTCAAGACCGGGCCCGACTTCCTCGATCCGATGCTGCTCGAACGCGCGAGCGGCGCGCCCGTGCATGCGCTCGACCTCGGGATGGTCGGCGAGGCCGGCTGCCGCGCGCTGCTTGCCGAGGCCGCGCGCGATGCGGACCTGATCCTGATCGAAGGCGTGATGGGGCTGTTCGACGGTACGCCGAGCAGCGCGGACCTCGCGTCCGCGTTCGGCGTGCCGGTCGTCGCGGTGATTTCCGCGAAGTCGATGGCGCAGACGTTCGCAGCGATCGCGTTCGGGCTCGCGCGGTTCCGCCCGGGGCTGCCGTTTCACGGCGTGCTGGCGAACCGCGTAGGGTCGGCCCGCCATGCGGAGCTGCTGCAACAGGCGCTGCCCGATGACCTGCGCTGGCTCGGGCACGTGCCGGCCGATGCGGGCATCGCGCTGCCGGAGCGGCATCTCGGCCTGCACCAGCCGGCCGACATCGACGATCTCGATGCGCGGCTCGAACGCGCGGCCGACGCGCTCGCGCAGACGGCGCTCGCGGCATTGCCGCCGGCCGTCGCGTTCGCGGAACCCGACGTTACGACACCGCTGACGCGCATGCTCGCCGGCAAGCGGATCGCGATCGCGCGCGATGCGGCGTTCTCGTTCATCTATCCGGCGAATCTCGCGCTGCTCGACGCGCTCGGCGCGGAGTCGACGTTCTTCTCGCCGCTCGCCGACGAGCCGGTGCCCGACGATTGCGACGCGCTGTTCCTGCCGGGCGGTTATCCGGAACTGCATGCGGCAAGGCTCGCGGCGAATGCCGCGACCGCGCGGACGATTCGCGCGCATGCGGCCGCCGGCCGGCCGATCGTCGCGGAATGCGGGGGGATGGTGTATCTGTGCGAGTCGCTGATCGACGCGGACGGCGCCACGACGGCGATGCTGGGCCTGCTGCCGGGCCAGGCGACGATGCAGCGCCGGTTCGCGGCGCTCGGCATGCAGCAGCTCGATACGCGCACCGGACCGATGCGCGGTCATACGTTCCACTATTCGCGGCTCGCGACGACGCTGGAACCGGTCGCGCGCGCCGCGCGCCCCGACGGCGCGCCGGGCAGCGGCGAAGCTGTCTACCGCAGCGGCGCGATCGTCGCGACGTACATGCACATGTACTGGCCGTCGAATCCGGCGATGGCGGCCGCGCTATTCGGCGGCACGGCGTTCTGACGGAAAGGACCGGTAAAGCGCCGCCTCCGCGATGTCAGGGTTTTTCGCGGCCCGGCGCTTCCGAACGCGAAGTCCGGATCACGGTACCGTCGGGCGAGAAATGCGCGTTGAACATCCCGTCGCCCGATACGCCGCCTTCGGCCCAGTGCCAGCTCCACACCTCTTCATGGCTCAATGCGTATTGCGCGACCTCGGTCGGCTTGCCCAGCAGTTGCCGCACGTCGTCCTTCGACATCCCGGGCATGACCTTCGCGATGTTCGCCGCGGTCAGCGCCTGCGTGATCGACACGAGTCGGCCGTCGGGCCCGAAATCGAGCATGTAGGTGCTCGTGCCGTATGGGCCGCGCGGATACTCGAACCGCTGCGAGCCGTCTTCTCCCTGCCTGACCATCTCGGGCTTGCCGGCCTGGCGGAGTACATCCTCGACCGTCGAGACGCCCGGCTGCAGGTTGCCGAATGCCATCGGATCAGGCTTGATCGCATTGACCGCATCGGCCACCTTCTGGTCGTCACACCCGGCCGCCAGAACGCTGATCGCACAGGCCATCAGCACGGTCAGAAGCTGTTTTCGCATGTCGTCCACACCTGTATTCATCGAGCCGATCCGGCGTCGCGCGCAGCGTAGCACGCGGCCTGTCCCGCCGATGTCAAGGAGCGTCAAATCAACGTGTGCGGTTCGCGCGCGTCCGATTTCGCGGGGACGCGCACACACGCCGGGCGGCGGTCGCCACGCCGCCGTGACCCTGCGTCACACCAGAAACGCCTCGGCCAGCTTGACCCAGTAAGACGCGCCCGTCGGCAGCGCAGCATCGTTGAAGTCGTAGCCCGGGTTGTGCACCATGCAGCCGCCCTCCCCGTCGCCGTTGCCGATGATCAGGTAGCAACCCGGCCGCTTCTCGAGCAGGAACGCGAAATCCTCGCTGCCGGTGAGTGGCACCATGTCGTCGATCAGGTTCGCGTCGCCCACCCACTCGCGCGCGACGTTGCGCGCGAACGCGGTCATCTCCGCATCGTTGACGAGCACCGGGTAGCGGCGCTGGTAGTCGATCGTCGCGGTCGCGCCGAACACGGCCGCCTGCGCATGAACGACTTCCTTGATGCGCGTCTCCAGCAGGTCGCGCACCTCGGGTTTCAGTGCGCGCACGGACAGGCGCATCTGCGCGCGATCGGGAATCACGTTCGGCGCCTCGCCCGCGTGGATCGCGCCGACCGTGACGATCGCCATGTCGAGCGGCGACACGTTGCGCGACACGATCGTCTGCAAGGCCAGCACGATCTGCGCGCACACGACGACGGGATCGATCGCCTTGTGCGGCACCGCGCCGTGGCCGCCGCGGCCCTGCACGTCGATGACGACGGTATCCGACGACGCCATGAACGACCCCGGCAGGAAGCCGAACTTGCCGGTCGGGAAGCCCGGCATGTTGTGCATCGCGAAGATCGCATCGCACGGGAACAGCTCGAACAACCCTTCGTCGAGCATCTTCTTCGCGCCCCCGAGCCCTTCTTCGGCCGGCTGGAAAATCAGGTTCAGCGTGCCGGAGAAGCGGCGCTCGCGTGCGAGATGCTTGGCGGCCGCGAGCAGCATCGCCGTATGGCCGTCGTGGCCGCACGCGTGCATCTTGCCGGCGATCGTGCTCTGGTACGGCAAGCCCGTCGACTCGTGGATCGGCAGCGCGTCCATGTCGGCGCGCAGGCCGAGGCGCTGCGTGCCGTTGCCCACCTTCAACTGGGCGACGACGCCCGTGCCGCCGAGCCCGCGATGCACCGTGTAGCCCCACGACTGCAACTGCTCTGCGACGAGGTCGCTCGTCGCGAATTCCTCGAAGCCCAGTTCGGGATGGGCGTGGATGCGGTGCCGGATCTCGATCATTTCGTCGGCGAGGCCTGGGGGATCACGCTGTGCGTCACGGTGTCGTCTCCTGTGGTTCTATGGGGGATGTGCAGGCAAGGATAGTCGGTTGGACGGCAACCGGGCAGACGGAAAGTCGTTACGGTAGCAACTCATGGTTGCCATATCAGGTTCGGTGCGCGGGAAGCGCAACCTGGCCATCCGGACGACTGCCGCACATGATTCGAACCCGGGAAACTGTGCGGATCGTCTCGATTTTCCGTGCATAAGGGCCCGATGATGAGCGTCCAGGTTGCTTAAATAATTTATAAACCTCAATGGGTTGGAGGAATTTGTTCACTTTTTGACTCATGTACATTTTTTGTGTACGCTAAGAATCAAGTGAACAAGCGATCTTCTCCGATGCCCGAGAACGCCACCCTCCCGATGTCGGAACAGCAGGTGCTCGACGAAGCCTGCGCCGCGTTCGCACGCGCGACCCGTCGCTTCCGCGCGCGGCCCGTGCGCGTGCCGGCCGCTTACAACGCGCATGCCGACGCGATGATCCGCTTCGACGTTGCCGGGCAGGCATTCGAGATGCCGGCCGCCGTGAGCCTGCGCGTCGACTCGCTGCAGGACGCGCTTGCGGCATTGCGCCGCCGCGGCGGCGGCACCGCGATGCCGGGCGAGCGGCCGCTGATGCTGGTCGCGCCGTATCTTTCGACCGAACTGGCCGCTGGCCTGACCGACCAGGCTATTCCGTTTCTCGACACCGCCGGCAACGCATGCCTGATTCAACCGGAGGCCACCGTGATGATTGCGGGTCGGCCCAGGCCCGCACGCATGCCGCGCCGGCAGGCGTCGCGCGCGACGACGCCGAAGGGGCTCGCAGTGATGTTCGCGCTCGCCACGCAGCCGGGCCTCGTCGCACAGCCGTACCGGGCGATTGCCGCCGCGTCGGGCGTCGCGCTCGGCACGGTCAATCTCGCGATGGACGATCTGATCGAGCGCGGCCTCGTCGGGCAGCGGCGCAACGGCGAGCGCCTGATTCCCGACTGGCCGCGTTTCGTGCAGGAATGGGTCGCGCTGTACCCGAGCCGCTTGCGCGCGAAACTGCCGAGCCGCCGGTTTGCCAGCCTCGCGCCCGGCTGGTGGCGCGGTTTCGATTTCGCATCCTTCGATGCGCGGCTCGGTGGCGAGCCGGCGGCCGACCTGCTGACCCACGACCTGAAGCCGGCCGCGATCACCGTCTATACGCACGGCGCGGTGTCGAACCGCCTGCTGCTGCAGGCCCGCCTGCGTCCGGACGCGCGCGGCGACGTCGAAATCCTCGAAGCGTTCTGGCCGCACACGCCTGCGCTCGACTGGCGCGAGCAGGATGTGCCGCTCGTGCCGCCGCTCCTGATCTATGCGGATCTCGTCTCGTCCGGGGACAGCCGCAATCTTGCCGCCGCCGAACAGATTCATGACCGATACCTTGCCCATCCTCCCGCTTGAAGTCGATGAGCGCCGGCCGCTCGAGCCGGCGGCGGTCGCACTGCTGCAAGCGGTCGGCACGGCCTGCGCGCGCCTCGACGCGGCCTTCGTCGTCGCCGGCGCAACCGCGCGCGACATCCTGATGTGGCATGTGCACGGCATCCGGCCGATGCGCGCGACGCGGGACGTCGACGTCGCGGTGTGCGCGGTGAGCTGGCCGTTCCACGAACGGCTCGTCGATGCGCTCGTCGCGACCGGGCAATTCACGCGCGCGCCGAAGCAGCAGCAGAAACTGCTGTTCGATAGCGGAACGCGTGGTTTTCGCACGGAGCTCGACCTCGTGCCGTTCGGGCCACTCGAAACCCCGCCGGGCGAAATTGCGTGGCCGCCGGCCGGCGAATTCGTGCTGAACGTGTTGGGGTTCCAGGAGGCGGTGGACACGGCACAGCCGGTGTCGGTCGATGCGCGCACCGTGGTGCCGGTGGCCAGCCTGCCGGCGCTCGCGCTGCTGAAGTTGCTCGCCTGGAAGGACCGGCGCGCGCGCCAGAACAGCGACGCGTACGACCTGCTGTTTTTACTGCGGAATTTTCACGACGCGGGAAATCGCGAACGCGTCTGGGAAGTCGCGCCCGACCTGCTCGAGGCACATGCGTTCCAGCCGGGCCTCGCCGCCGCCGCGCTGCTCGCGCGAGACGCGAAACGGATTGCTTCGCCGCACACGCGCGACGCCGTACGCGCGCTGCTATCGGACGAAGCGACTTACGCGGCGCTCGGCCAGGATCTGCTGGCACGCGCGTTCGCACTGCTGCCGGGCGAGTTCAGCGACGACGCCGACCGGTATCTCGACGCGTTCCGCAACGCTTTCCTCGTTGATCCGCCTGCCCCGCGCGCATGACGCGCCGCTGTCGCACGGCAGCGCCCTCGGGTTTTCGCCGCGTGACGTTCAGGCTGCCCAGTCTTCGAGCAGCAACCCGGCGACACGGCCGAATTCGCGACCGTTGTTCGTGACGAGCACCGCGCCGGCCGCGATCGCATGCCCGGCGATCGACGCATCGTTCGCACCGATTGGTGTGCCGCGCGCGGCGAGATCGGAGCGAATCACGGCCGTTGCATCGACGGCCGCCGTATCCCACGACAACACGCCATCCAGCCGCGAGACAAAGGCCGTCACCAGTTCCGCATGCTTCGGCGACGCCTTCCTGCCGACCGCGCCGAACCGCATCTCGGCATAGGTGATCGCCGATACGACGATCCGGTGCTGCGCATTGACGCACGATTGCAATTGAGACAGCACCACAGGCGGCCGTTCGCGCATGATGAACGAACAGATGTTCGTATCGAGCATGTAGAGCGTCGTCACTGGCCGGACTCCGTCGGCGCGGCGTCGCCGCCGGACAGGTCGAAGCGGCCGGACTCGATGACGGCCGGGCGTTCGGCGAGGAAGTCGGTGTCGGCCAGCGGTTCGCTCGCGAACGAGAGCCACGTGGGGCGCACCGGGCGCAGCAGCAGCGTGTCGCCCTCGCGGCGAATCTCGAGTTCCGTCACACCCTCGAACTCCATGTCCTTCGGGATGCGGATTGCCTGGTTACGGGCGTTCTTGAAAATCGAAACGGTGCGCATGAACCACTCCACGGGAGTACGATGCGCCCATTCTAGGCATATGCCGGCATATGTCAATATTGGGGTGCGCGAATCGGGTGTCGCATCCCATGTCGTTACGGGTGTTTTTGCCATGTCGTCGTGCCTGCCGTCGATGAAGAACGTGATCCATTCTTCACCAGGCAGGCCGCGCCGACCATATCCCGAACGGCCGATGCCAGCCGTTCGTGGCGCCGCGCCCGCCCCGTCACGGCAACCGGAAAGTGTCGAAGAATGTATCGCGCTCGATCACGGTCAGCGCCGCGCGCTTGTGCGGAAAATCGAATTCCTTGAGCGTGTAGAACCCGAGCCGGTGCATGTACGCGATGTGCCGCACGTGATCGACGCGCGGCTCGCCGACCAGCCGCTGCGTGCGCGATTCGTCGACGAACATGTAGTGCAGCACCCCGCTCCACCACGCATGCAGCTTGCCGGCGCTCTGGAAGCGCGAGTCGCCGATCAGCAGGTGCAGCCCGCGATCGTAGTCGTGCGCATCGTAGAACGGCGCGAGACGGTCTTCCTTCGCCCAGTAGAACTCGAAATAACCGAACGGCTTGTCGTCGAAATAGCCGATCATCGGGTGCATGTGCGGATCGGCGAGCCGTTCGGTGAGATATGCCGCATGTTCGTCGCGCGTGCCGCGCTGGTCCCAGAAATGCGCGACGCGATCGAGGTTCATCCAGCCGCTGAACAGGTCCGCGTGCGCGTCGACGTCGACGGTGCGCAGGCTGAACGTCATCCCGACCTGCGGCATGTAGCGCGCGTAGATCTCGCCGGCCGGCGACGGCGGCCGCACCGGGTGCCGGTGGCCGTTCGTGATCGCGTAGCGCAGCGGCATCCCGCCCGACGCGGGCGCCTTCAGCCACGGCCGCGGGTTCTGCCAGAACGTCGTGCGCGACACGGTGAGGCGCAGCATGTCCCCGGCCGCCTGCGCGCCGTCGATCACGCCCTCGCGCACCGCGCGCGCAACATACGATGCAACGGCCGCCGGATCGGCGCCGGCGAGCGGCACCGAGACCGTCGCCGCATCGTGCCGCGTGTCGGTGTTGAACAGTGCGACGAACGCCGCGAGCAGCGCGTCCGTCGAATCGTCGGGCCGCCATGCGTCGAGCGTGTGCTCGGCGACCGGCGCCGCCTGCCCGTGCGCGGCGCCGTCGAGTGCGGCGGCCACTTCGCCTTCGACGGCGTCAGCGGCGCCGGCCGGTTTCGTCAGCGTGTCTTCCATTACAGTGCTCCCGCGTCGTGGCGATCGGCGAGGACGTGCAGCCCCTGCTCGAGCGCCGGAAACAGGCTGCGCTGGAAGTTGTTCCAGCGCAGCTCGAGAATCGTGTCGTCCGGTGCGATCGGCGTGTCGAGCACGTCGCAGATCACCTCGCCGGAATCGATGCCGTTGTCGACGTAGTGGAACGATGCGCCCGTCATCGTCACGGGTTCGACGGACGACGTCGCGCCGCTCGCCCAGTCGACGCGTTCGCCGCGCGCGCCGTGCAGCGCGTCGAGCGTCGCCCACGCGCCGCGCCGCTGGTACGGCGAATCGTCGGCGGTGATGCCCGGGTGAATGTTCGCGATGCGCCGGTGAAAGCGTGCACCGGGCCGCACGAGTTCGTCGAGGATCACGAGCAGCCCGTCGAGCACGACGATCTCCGCATCGAGTTCGAGCAGGCGCTCGAGCAGGCGGCGCTCGAATGCCTGTTTGCCGGCCACGCGCTCGCGCGCGTCGCGCGGCAGCCGCCGGTACGTCGACGGAATCGAGCAGAACAACTCGTCGACCGGCCGGCCCTGCACCGTCAACCCGTCCGGCAGGATCCACGGGCGGCCCGGCGTGCGCGCGAACCCGTAATCGGCAACTTTTGCACGGTCGGCCGGCGAGCCCTCGTCGTCGTCGACGATCACGCCCTTGAGCGTGTAGCGCTCGCCGAGCGGCGAGTCGTTCAGCCGCTCGACGAGGAATTCGAGCGGGGCCTTCATGTAGCGCGTACCGCCCTGATAAGCGACCGGCTGGCCGGCGCGATCGGCCGCGCCGTTGCGCAGCGACTGGATGTAGACGAGATTTTTCTTCGGCATGGATGCGTCGTGGAAAAGCGGACGAAGGCGCCGCGGCCGGCCCGCGCCGGCCACGAAGGCCGGCCGGCGAGCCGCGGCGCGCGACGTCACCAGTTGTATTTCGCGGTCGCGATCACCGTGCGGTCGGTGCCGAACACGCAGACGTTGTACGACTGGCAACCGCTGATGTAGTGGCGGTTGGCCAGGTTCGTCCCGTTCACGGCGAAGCGCCAGTTACGCGTGTCGTAATGCACGCCCGCGTCGAACAGCGTGACGCTCGATACCGTCAGCGAGTTGTCGGCCGCACCGGCCGACGCGCTCTGGTACCGAACGCCGCCGCCGAGGCCAAAGCCCGCGAGCGGCCCCGTGTGCCACGTCCAGTCGGCCCACATCGACGCCATCTGGCGCGGACGCGGAATGTCGACCGGCCAGTTGTTCAGCGACACGTCGTTCGCCTTCACGTTCTTCACGTCCTGATAGACGTAAGACGCGATCAGCGACAGGTTCGGCGTGACCTTGCCGGTCGCACTCAGCTCGATGCCGCGCGAACGGATTTCACCGGTCTGCACCGACTTCGTGCCGGTATCGTCCTGGCTCGGCAGCGCCGGCGTGATCCCGTTGGTCTGGTTGATCTGGTAGATCGCCGCGTTCAGCATCAGGTTCTTGCCGGGCGGCTGCCAGCGCAGGCCGGCCTCGATCTGCTTGCCGCGCGTCGGCTGCGGCAGCCCGCCGCCGAGCAGGTTCACGCCGATCAGCGGATTGAACGACGTCGCGTAGCTGATGTACGGCGACAGCCCGTAGTCGCCCTGGTACGTCAGGCCGACGCGACCGGTGAACGCCGTCACGTTCGCCTTCGTCGACGTGCCTCCCGCTCGGTCGTCCTGCCGCATGTTGACCCAGTCCTCGCGGCCGCCGAGCGTCAGCGTCCAGCGGTTCCACTTGATCTGGTCCTGCGCGTACAGGCCGAACGTGTTCATCGCCGTGTACGTGTTGGTGCGGAACGTCGAGGCTGGATCGAAGACGGCCGTCGTGACCGGCAGGTAAACCGGGTTGTAGATGTTCAGCGGCGGCGCGGCGGCGAGCCATTCGCTGTCGGTCGCGGTCTGGCGGTTGTACTGGAAGCCGAGCAGCAACGTGTGCTGGAGCGGGCCGGTCGCGAAGCGGCCTTCCACGTTGTTGTCGATGTCGAAGCGGCTGTAGTTCATCTGGAACACGCCGGCCCAACGCGACACGTCGGTCGTGCTGCCATCGACGAAGCCGTTGCCGAACACCGACCCGTTGTCGAGCGACAGGTGCATCAGGCGCACGTTCTGCCGGAACGTCCACGCCTGCGTCAGGTTCCGCTCGAACTGGTAACCGACCGACCACTGCTTCTTGCGGTAGTAGTTGAAGTTCGGGTCGCCTTCGTACACGTCCTTGTTGATCTGCCCGTTCGGGTTCGGCAGCACCGTGCCCACCGCCGGCAAGAAGTTCGACGAGATGTCGCCCCAGTCCTGCAGGTACGTCGCGGACAGCGTCAGCGACGTATCCGCGTTCGGGCGCCAGCGGAACGACGGCGCGAGCGCGACGCGCTGGTCGTTGTTCGGGCCGGTCAGCGCATTGCCGTCGCGCGCGACGCCGACGAACCGGTACGCATACTTGCCGTCCGGGTCGAGCTTGTCGCCGACGTCGATCATGAACTGCTTGCGCGCGTAGTTGCCGATCTGCACGCCGGCCTCGCGCACGCGTTCGCCGTCGGCAAGCTTGGTCTGCACGTCGATGATCGCGCCCGGGTCGCCCGCGCCGTACAGCACCGAGGTCGGCCCGCGCAGCACGGAGATGCTGTCGATCATGTACGGATCGACGCGCCAGCTCGCGAGGTTGATCGTGTTCGGCACCTGCAGCCCGTTCACGTAGGCGGTCGGCGTGAAGCCGCGCAGCGCCGCGTACCAGTCGGAACGGTTGTCCGAACCGTACGACGAGAAGCCCGGCACGTAGCGCAGTGCCGCGTTCACGTCGGTTGCGCCGGTCATCTCGATCTGCTGCGCGGTGACGATGTTGATCGTCTGCGGGATCTCGTTGATCGGCGTGTCGGTCTTGGTGCCGGTGCGGCTGCGCTTCGCGACGAGCCCGACCGTGCCGTCTCCTGCCGAGGCCGCGTTGACGTTGATCGCCGGCAGCGTGCCATTTTGCGCGCTGGCCGACGCATTCGCCGCCGCGCCGTTCTGCGCACTGCTGGCCGACGCCGCGGCGCCTGCGTTCACGGCGGGCGCCGTCTGGGCGTATGCCTGCCCCGCCGCCGCACCGAACGCCACGCTTGCCGCGGCTGCGATCGCACGCAAACGCGTGCCTGTTGCCCACTCCATCTTTCTCTGCTCCACTTTTTTCATGCGGTCTCCGACCGCGCCTTTGTCAAAGAGCGAAAGCCATGCGGCCCGCGCTCACCCCGTTTTCTTGTCTTGCCCGGGCCGCGCCTTCGTCATGGGCGGGCGCGATCCCGTCTTCGAGCGACGCGCAGATTTCGTCCGCGCGGCGCGCCAGTACCGACAGCAGCGTGTCGGACAATCCGTGGCTGTCTTCGCAGCAGCCTTGCAGGTAGATGCGCGGTGCGAAATGCTCCGGCGTCGCGAGCAGGTAGTCGCGCGTGACGTCGCCGCGCGTGAGTGCGTCGCCCAGGTGCGGCGCGAGCCCTTCGAGCAGCGCCGAATGCGTGTCGCGGCGGTAGCCGGTCGCGAGCACGAGCGCGTCGAAACGCTCGACGCGCGTGTCGCCGCTCATCCGGTCGCGCAGCGTCAGCTCGATGCGGCCGTCGGCGGTACGCACCGCGGCCTCGATCGCGCTGTTCGCGAGCAGCGCGTGACGCGGCGTGCCGTCGATGCGCTGCAGGTACAGCATTTCGTAGATCTGCTCGATCAGCGGCCGGTCGACCACCGCGTAGTTCGTATCGCGATAGCGTTCGAGCAGCGCGCGGCGCGCGTCGTGCGGTTGCGCATAGACGACGTCGGTGAATTCCGGGCTGAAGATCTCGTTGACGAACGGGCTGTCGTCGGCCGGCTTCAGTGCGCCCGCGCGCATCACGAGGCTCGCGTCGACGTGCGGGAAACGGCGCGCGAGATCGATGAACACCTCGGCCGCACTCTGACCCGCGCCGATCACTGCGACGCGGCGGCGCTCGCCGTCCGGCGACGCGACGAGCCGGTCGATATCGGTGAGATACGACGACGAATGGATCACGCGGTCGCGGCCGAGCGCGGCGAAGGCGTCGGGGATCGCCGGCGTGCCGCCGACGCCGACCGACAGCGCGCGCGTGACGCGTTGGCGCTCGTGGCCGGTCGCGTCGCGCGACAGCACGCGCAGCGCGTCGATCCGCGCGCCGTCGCCGCGCACGGGTTCGATCGCCAGCACGGTTTCGCTGTAATGGACGCGATCGTCGAACGCATCGGCGACCCAGCTCAGGTAATCGTGGAATTCGACGCGCGTCGGATAGAAGTTCTTCAGGTTGACGAATTCGTTCAGGCGGCCGCGTTCGAACAGGTAGTTGATGAACGTGTAGCGGCTTTTCGGATCGCGCATCGTGACGAGATCCTTCAGAAACGAGATCTGCATCCGGCAGTCGTCGAGCAGCATCCCGCGATGCCAGCCGAATTCAGGCTGACGCTCGACGAAGCAATGGGCGAGCGTGCGCGCGCCGCTGCGTTCGGCGAGGCGCACGGCCAACGCCAGATTCGACGGCCCGAAGCCGACGCCGATCAGGTCGAATACGGTTTCTCTCTGCATGTCTCAGCTCCCTTGTCGGTGAATCCGGCCCGTCAGACGTGACGGCCGGAGAAGAACGTCTCGCGCAACGTGCGCATCCACAGCGGCTGCGCGTCGGCCAGCGCGAGACGGCGCTGCCGCGCGAAGCCATGCCGCGCGAGATGGTCGGCAACCCGCGTGTGGCCGGCCGGAACGGCACAGCCGACCGCTTCGGTACGCGGGTCGTCGAGAAACAGGTAATGAACGACGCACGGCAGCCAGCCCGCGACGCAATGCGGGCCGCGCCAGCGCGACTCGCCGACCAGCATCCGCAGGCCGCGGTCGTAGTCGCGCGCCGCGACGTGCGGCGCGAGTGCGTCTTCCTTCAGCCAGAACGCCTCGAAATACGCGAACGGCTCGCCGTCGAAGCAGCCGACGAGCGGCGTGACGTGAGGATCGGCGTCGGGTGCTGCGCCGTCAGCGCCGGGCTGCGCGCCCGGCCAGCCGTCGCGCACGCGCGGCGCGTCGAACCAGCGCGCGACGCGCTCGGCGTCATCGCCCGGCTGCCAGCCGCGCAACGTGAAGCGCACGCCGAGCGCCGGCAGGTCGCGCGCATAGACGTCGCCGCGCGGCGCGGGCGGCCGGCGCGGATGACGCCGGCCGTCGGTCAGCATCGGCAGCGTCGCGCACGGCAGGTGCGTGCCGACGAGCCACATGTCGGCCTGCTGCGCCCAGCCATCGCGCATGCAGCGGCCGCCGTCGGCGAGCACGCCGCTCGCGCGCAGCGCATCGAGCGCCACTGCCGGCCACGCGGCCGGGTCGAGCCGGATCACCGCGTGGTGCGCGCCGTCCGAAAACGCGGCGGCGAGCGCGGCCAGCAGCGCGCGCCGCTGGTCGGCAGCCGCCGCGCGGTGGTTGTACGCAACGAGACGCAGCGTGCCGTCGTCGGCGAGTTGCGCGCGCAGCAATTGCGCGGAGATGCCGTCGCCCTGCGCGACGCGGATCTCCGTACCGTCGCGTGCGGCGACCAGGCCGTCCGCGAACGCGAGTCGGTAGGTATCGAGCATCGTGAATCCGTCCGGACGCACTTCAGCCAGCATGGCGTTCCTCCTGTCCCGTTTCCGCTTGTGCATCGAGCCGCGCGCCGAGCGCCGCGAGCGTCGGCCGCGCGAACACGTCGGCGACCGTCAGCGCGTGACCGGCGCGGCCGGCCGCGTCGACGAAGCGCACGATGTCGAACGACGTCGCGCCGGCTTCGAACAGGTCGGCGTCGGGTTCGGGCGCAGCCGTCGAGAACGTGTCCGACCACAGTGCCGCGAGCACGGCAGCCGCATGCGACGCTTGCGACACTGCAGCGGCGTGTTGATCGCGGCCGGACGCCGGCGAGACGGCGTGCGTATCGGGCGCGCCGAGCGCCGCTTCCGATGCGCCGGCAAAGCGCGCGACTTCGTCGTGATAGACGTCGACGAGCGCATCGACGAGGCCGCGGTCGAGCAGTTCGTCCGCATACGAGAACGCGGCGCTCACGCGGCCGTCCGGATGTTCGACGACGTCGAGCTCCAGCGTGAACACGACGCGATGGCGCACGTCGTCGAAATCCTCCAGCGACAGTCCGGCCCAGTCGCGTGCGGCAGCACCCGTCGGGCGCAGGTAGTTGAACATCACCTGGAACAGCGGATTGGCCTGCGCGGCGCGCGGCGCGCGCAGCGCGGCGACGACGTCGGCAAACGGCACGTCGGCATGCGCGTATGCGGCGAGCGCCGTGTCGCGCACCTGTGCGAGCACGTCCGCACGGCGGGCGGCCGGGTCGATGCGCGTGCGCACGACGACCGAATTGATGAACAGGCCGAGCGCGGCGCGCGCTGCGTCGCCGGTCAGCTCGCGCGTCGACGCGAGCACGCCGACCGGCTGGTCGGCCGCGCCCGTCGCACGGAACAGCGCGGTGTTGAGCGCCGCGTGCAGCAGCATCGGCAGCGTCGCATGCGCGGCCGATGCGGCATCGCGTGCGGCACGGATCAGCGATGCGTCGAATTCGAACGCGATGCGCGCCGCGCGCCATTGCGGCACGGCCGGCGCATCTTCACGCTGCGGCAGCACGCGCGACGGTAGGTCGGCCAGCGCATCGCGCCAATACGCGACGCGGGCCGGATGGCACGGTGCGGGCAGCACGAGCGGTACGGCCGGTTGGATGGCGGCTTCTGCAGATGCGCCGCCGCGCACGCGAGCGACATAACGCGCACGCACCGCGTCGAGCCACAGCTCGATCGAATCGCCATCCGACACGATGTGATGGATCGTCACCGACAGCACATGATCGTCCGCGCCGAGACGCAGCACGCGCGCGCGCCACAGCGGCGTGCCGGCAGCGAGATCGAACGGCGTCAGCGCGTCTGCGTCGGTCAGCGCCGTCGCGCGGGCGAGCGCATCGGGCTGTGCCGACAGGTCGATGACCGGCAGCGTGACCGACGCAACGTCATCGATCCGCTGCCCCGGCAGCGCACCGTCGCGGACGACGAGCCGCGCGCGCAGCGCCGGATGCACGGCGGCCGCATCCGAGAAAGCGCCGCGCAGCGCATCGATGTCGAGCGGGCCGCGCACGCGCAGCGCGACCGGAATGTTGTAGGCGGCGCTGTCCGGCTGCGCGCGCCACAGGAACCACAGGCCGAGCTGCGCGGGCGACAGCGGCCACACGCCGTGCACGTCGGGTTTGGCGAGCGCGACGCCCGGCGCCGCGGCGCCCGCATGCTCGGCGCGCGGCGCATCGGCCACCTGCAGCGCGTACTGCGCGAGCACGGGTGCCTCGAACAGCGCGCGCACCGGCACGTCACGGCCGAGTCGCTCGGCCACGCGCGTCGCGACGCGCACGGCGGCGAGCGAATGGCCGCCGAGATCGAAGAAGTGATCGCCGCGCCCGACACGCTCGAGATTCAGCACGTCGCACCAGATCGCCGCGAGCGCGGCTTCGTCGCCGTCGTGCGGCGCTTCGTACGCGCGCTCGACACGCACGGGCGCCGGCAGCCGCGCACGATCGACCTTGCTGTTCGCGTTGCGCGGCAGCGCGTCGAGCACGATCAGTTGCGCGGGCACCATGTAGTCGGGCAGCGTGCGGCGCAGGTGCGCGTCGAGCGTCGCGGCTTCGACGGGTTGAGCGGCCGCCTGCGCGTCGGCAGTCAGCTCGACGTACGCGACGAGCTGTGCAAGTGCGCCCTGCCCGTGCACGACCGCGCACGCTTCGCGCACCGCGTCGTGCGCGGCAAGCTGCGCCTCGATTTCACCGAGTTCGATGCGCAGCCCGCGCAGCTTCACCTGATGGTCGACGCGGCCGATGAAGTCGAACACGCCGTCTGCGCGGCGGCGCACGAGGTCGCCCGTGCGGTACAGGCGCGCACCCGGCGCGCCGTACGGATCGGGCACGAAACGCTCGGCCGTCAGCGCCGGGCGGTCGAGATAACCGCGCGCGACGCCGATCCCCTCGCCGCCCAGGTACAACTCGCCGATCACGCCGACCGGCAGCGGATGCAGCCGCTCGTCGAGCACGTGCGCGGTGCGCGCGCCGACCAGCGTGCCGATCGGCAAATACGCGGCATCGCCGAGCTTCGCGAGATCGTCGCCGGGCCGGAACATCCACAACGTCGGCGTGATGACCGTCTCGGTCGGGCCGTAGCCGTTGACCACGCGCACGTTCGGCAGCGCGCGGCGCAGCATCGCGAACGCCTCGCGCGAGGTCGCCTCGCCGCCGACGGTCAGCGAACGCAGCGTCGGCGGCGCGCCGTGCGCGAGCGCCCATTCGGCGAGCTGCGCGGCGCAACCGGGCGGCACGTAGGTCATCGTCACGCCGTCGCGGACCATCATCGCGCAGGTCTGCGCGGGCGGCCACAGCACGTCGGCCGTCACCGAGACGGCGGCGCCCGACATGTATTGCGAAAACCAGCCTTCGTGCGCGCCGTCGAAGTTGACCGACTGGAACAGCAGGAACACGTCGTTCTCGCCTGCGCCATAGCGCTCGGCGATCGCCGCGCAATGCAGCGCGAACGACGCATGGTCGACGATCACGCCCTTCGGCTTGCCGGTCGAACCCGACGTGTAGATCGCGTACGCCGCATGGCCCGGCAGCACGTCGGGCAGCGCGATATCGGCCGCTTCGTCGAGCGCGTCGATTTCATCGGCGCGCCAGACGCGCAGCGACGGCAGCTCGGGCAGCGACGCGGCGCTTGCGCCGTCGGTCAGCACGTGCGCGATGTTCGCATCGCCGACGATCTGCGCGAGCCGTTCGCGCGGGTGAGCCGGATCGAGCGGCACGAACGCGGCGCCCGACTTCAGCACCGCGATCAGCGCGACGAGCAGATCCACCGAGCGCTGCAGCGCCACGCCGACGCGCATCTCCGGCCGCACGCCGGCCGCGACCAGATGGCGCGCCAGGCGCGCGGCGCGCGCATCGACTTCGCCGCGTGTCAGCGCACGATCGATATCGGCGACGCCGCGTGCGTCGGGCCGCGCGTGCGCATGCGCGGCGATGCGCGCATGCACCGGCACGAACGGTTCGGCGTCGGTCGCGCCGGCCGGCGAGTTCCACGCAAAAAGCTGCGCCCGCTCGTCGGCGGGCAGCCAGTCGAGATCGCCGACCGGCATGTCGGGGCGCGCGAGCGCATCGCCGAGCAGCGTGACGAAGCGCGCGGCCAGCCGTGCGATCGCGTCGGCGTCGAACAGGTCGAGCGCGTAGATGAACGCGGCGTCGAACGTGCCGTCGGGCGTCGCTTCGACGGACAGCGTGAGATCGAACTTCGCGGACGGCGTACCGGACGGCAGCAACGCGGCCGCTGCCGCGCCGAGCGCCGGCAGCGCGCGGCGCTCGCCATAGGCGGCCATCACCTGGAACAACGGATGGTGGCTCGCGCTGCGCGGCACGCCGAGCGCGTCGACCACCTGCTCGAACGGCACGTCCTGGTGCATCTGCGCGTCGACGAGCGCGCGCTGCGTGCGCGCGACCAGCGACGAGAAATCGCCGCGCGCGGGCACGTCGACATCGATCGCCAGCGTATTGACGAAGAACCCGATCAGGCCGGCGACTTCCGCGCGTTCGCGGTTCGCGGCCGGCACGCCGACGCAGATCCGCGCGTCGCCGGTCGCGCGCGCCAGCAGCGCATCGAGCGCGGCGAGCAGCACCGCGAACGGCGTCGCACCCGATGCCGCCGCGAACGCGCGCAGTTGCGCACCGACGCGCGCGTCGAGCGAGAACACATGGCGCGCGCCGCGCGCACTGCGGCGGGCGGGCCGCGCGGTCGCGCCTGGCAGCGTCAGCACGCCGCGCTGCGGATCGAGCCGTTCGCGCCAGAACGCAAGCTGGCGATCGCGTTCGCCGGCGTCGAGCCAGCGGCGTTGCCACAGTGCGTAGTCAGCGTACTGGATCGGCAGCGGTGCGAGCGGCACCGGCTTGTCGGACGCATACGCGCGATAGAACGCCGCGAGTTCTTCGAGCATCACGCCCGACGACCAGCCATCCGACACGATGTGATGAACGGTCAGCGCGAGCCAGTGATGCGTCGCGTCGAAGCGGATCAGGTGTGCGCGCACGAGCGGTGGCGTGCCGAGATCGAACGGCCCGGCTTCGTCGGCGGTCGCGACAGCCCCGGCGCGCGCGGCACGTTGTGCATCCGGCAACGCCTCGAGATCGGTTTCGCGCCACGGGCAACGCAGCGGCGCGTGGATCGTTTGCGCGACGCCGTCCTGCGCTTCGTCGAAGGTCGTGCGCAGTGCTTCGTGGCGGGCGATCAGCGCGTCGCATGCAAGACGCAGCGCATGCGCGTCGAGCGTGCCGGTCAGCGCGAGGCGCTCGGTGATGTGATACGCGTCGGGCGCGTCGATCAGCCGTGCATGCAGCCACAGCCGCGTCTGCGCGAACGACGCCGGCACGCGGTCGCTGCGCGGCGGGATCGGCGGGATCGGCAGCACGCGGAAGTCGATGCCGGCCGCGCCAAGCTTGTCGATGAAGACCGCGCGCTGCGCGTCGGGCAGTTGCGCGAAACGCGTCGCGAGCGCGAGCCAGTCGGGTTGAACCTTCGTCATCCGTCGTCCTTATTGGGTTTCCAGTTCGCCGAGCAGCGCATCGATCGCGCTCGCCGCGTCGGTCTCGCCGCGCGCCGCGCAGGCTGCGTCGATCGCCTCCGCGCAACTCGCGAGCGTGCGCGTGTCGAACAGCGTGCGCAGCGGCAGCGCGAGCCCCCAGTGCAGGTTCGCCTGCGCGTGGGCCTGCGTCGCGAGCAGCGAATGGCCGCCGAGCAGGAAGAAATCGCCGTCGCGGCCAATCGCATCCACGTGCAGCACGCGTTGCCAGATGGCCGCGAGCGCGCGTTCGGTATCGGTCGAAAGCTCGACGGCTTCAGCCGTTTCACGCACCGGCGCGGGCAGCGCATGGCGGTCGCATTTGCCGTTCGGCGTGACGGGCAACGCGTCGAGTTCGATCAGTTGCGACGGCACCATGTAGGCCGGCAGTTGCGCACGCAACGTGTCGAGCAGCGCCGCGCGGTCGAGCGGGCCCGCATCGCCGCGTGCGACGTAACCGATCAGTTGCTCGTCGCGCACGATCACGACCGCGTCGTTCACGCCGGGCGCTGCGCGCAGCAGCGCCTCGATCTCGCCGGGCTCGATCCGCTGGCCGCGCAGCTTCACCTGCGTGTCGACGCGGCCGAGATAGTCGAGCGCGCCGTCGGCGCGGCGTCGCGCGAGGTCGCCCGTGCGGTACATGCGCGCGCCCGGCACGAACGGATCGGGCACGAAGCGCTCCGCGGTCAGCGCCGGGCGGCCCAGATAACCGCGCGCCAGGCCCGCGCCCGCGAGATACAGTTCGCCGGTCGCGCCGGCCGGCACCGGCTGCCATGCGGCGTCGAGCACGTGCAGTTGCAGGTTCGCGATCGGATGACCGATCGGCACTGCGACCGCGTTTGCGTCGTCAGGCCCGCAGGTCCAGTGCGACACGTCGATCGCGGCTTCGGTCGGCCCGTACAGGTTCACGAGCGTCGCGTTCGGCAGCAGCCGCGCCATCTTCGCGACGAGTTCGGGCGCAAGCGCCTCGCCGCTCGCGACGATCAGGCGCACGCTGTCGCATTGCGCGGCGGCCGAGAAATCGTCGAGATACGCGGCGAATGCGGCGAGCATCGACGGCACGAAATGCAGCACCGTCACGCCGTGCGCATGGATCGCGGCCGCGAGACGCGCCGGATCGCGATGGTCGCCGGGCGCGGCGATCGCGAGCTTCGCGCCGATCGCGAGCGGCCACACGAATTCCCATACCGACACGTCGAAGCCGAACGGCGTCTTATGCAGCACCACGTCGTCGCGCGTCATCTGGTATGCGTCCTGCATCCACGCGATCCGGTTCGCGAGCGCGCCGTGCGTGTTGCCGGCGCCCTTCGGCTTGCCGGTCGAACCCGACGTGTAGATCAGGTAGGCCAGCCGGGCGTCGTCGATTTCGTCGGCCGCGCCGGCGGGCGTATTGCCCGCTTCATCGGCGAGCAGATCCGCGACCGTCAGCAACTGCGTCGTGGCATCGTCGCCGAGCGCGGCTTCGACCTGCTCGCGCAGGTGAGCCTGCGTGATCGCGACGGCCGGCCGCGCATCGCGCAGCAGATACGCGATGCGCTCGGCCGGATAGTCAGGATCGACCGGCAGGTAAGCTGCGCCGGCCTTCAGCACGCCGACGAGCGCCATCACCATGTCGAACGAACGCTCGACGCACAGCGCGACCGGCGTGTCGGGTTGTACGCCGCGCCGGCGCAGCGCAGCGGCGATGCGCGACGTGCTCAGGTCGAGTTCGCGATAGGTCGCGCGATGCACGCCGCCGTGAACATCCGCATATTCGAGCGCGACCGCATCGGGCGTTGCGTTGGCCGCCTCGGCGAATTGCAGGTGCAGCGGCTGCCGTTGCGGTTCGGGCCACGTGCGCAGCGTGTCCTGCGCACGCGCCAGCGCGTCGCGTGTCGTGCCGTCGGCGATCGACAGCGTGCCGAGCAGCGCGTCCGGCGTGCGGGCCAGTGCGTCGAGCGCACACGCGAATGCGCGGTGCCAGGTTTCGACCTGGTGCGCGTCGATGCGCGCGGTGTCGTAGCCGTAATCGATCGTCAGTTCCACACCGCTTTCGATCACGAGCGTCAGCGCGAAATCGGTGGCTTCGATACTGCGCACGCCGCTCAGTGCGAGCGCGCGCGGATCGGCGTCGCGCGCCGTATCGTCGACCGGGTAGTTCTCGAACACGACCAGCGTGTCGAACAGTGCGCCGCCCGCGCCGCGCGCCCAGCGCTGGATGTCGGCGAGCGGCGTGTGCGCGTGCTCGGCGGCGGCCGCGTTGTCGCGCTGCAGCGCCTGCAGCCAGTCGGCCGCGCGCTGCTGCGGCGCGGGCGCGGTGATCACCGGCAGCGTGTTGATGAACAGGCCGAGCACCGAGTCGACGTCCGCGAGCGCATCGGGACGGCCCGCGACGGTCGCGCCGAACGCGACGGCCGGCTGGTGCGTCATCCGTTGCAATGCGAGCGCCCACGCGCCCTGCACCAGCGTGTTGACGGTCAGCTTCAAGGCGCGTGCCGTCTGTGCGATGCGCGTCATCGCATCCGCATCGATCGTCGCGCGCCACGTGACCATCTCGGCGTCCGCACGGTCGGCCACGCGTTCCGCGATCAGCGTCGGTGCGTCGAGGCGCGCGAGGCGGTCGCTCCAGAAGCGTTCGTCGGCATCGCGGTCGCGTGTGCCGAGCCATGCGATGAAGTCGCGATAGCGCAGCGCCGGACGGCTCGCGAACGGCGACACGGCATCCGGGTCGCGATAGTCGCGCAGCACGTCTGCCAGCAGGCGTGCGGTGCTCCAGCCGTCGAGCAGCACGTGGTGGCGCGTCCACACGACGCGCCATGCGTCGTCCGTCACGCGGATCAGCGTGAGCCGCATCAGCGGCGGCTCGCGCCAGTCGAAACCGCGTGCGCGGTCGGCCGCGAGCCATGCGTCGAAATCGGCGTCGAGCGTGTCGCCGCGCGTGCGCCAGTCGAGCTGCTCGACCGGCATCTGCGCGTGGCGATGCACGCACTGCAGCGGCGCGGCTTCGTCGGGCATCACGCTCGTGCGCAGGATGTCGTGACGCGCGACGGATGCGGCGAACGCATCGGCGAGACGGCCGGCATCGAGCCCGGTCGCGGTCGCAACGAGCTGGTTCACGTAGCTGGCATGGCCGGGCGCGAACAGCGCATGGAACAGGATGCCCTGCTGCATCGGCGACAGCGGATACACGTCGTCGATCGAGCGCCAGTCGAGCGGCGTGCGTTCGATCGCGGCCTGCGTGAGACCAGCCGCCTGCGCAAGCGGAAAATCGCCCGGCGTGGCGCCGCCGCCGCGATGCGCGACACGCGACGCGCAAGCGTCGACGAGTTCGCGCAGTGCAGCCGCAAAACGCTCGGCGAACGCGTCGATCGTCGCGCGCTCGAACTGCGGCGCGCCGTACACCCAGTGCACCTTCAGCGTGCGTGCGCCGTCGCGATCGGTATCGAGGTACGCGTGGATCGCGAGCGTATTGCCGAGCGGGCCTTGGGGATCGCGCTCGACGCCGGTGCCGCCGAAACGCGGCACGAGCGTCGCATCGCGCGGCGCGTCGAACTGGCCGAGATAGTTGAAGGTGACGCGCGGGCGCGGCACGGCGGCCAGCGCCGCGCGCGTCGCCGCGTCACCGTAGTGCGCGAGCACGCCGAAGCCGAGCCCCTTGTGCGGCACCGCGCGCAGCGTGTCCTTCACGGCGCACAGCGTGTCGCCCGCAGTCGCTTCGACCGGCAACGTCACCGGGTAATGGCTCGTCAGCCAGCCGATCGTGCGGCTCGCGTCCGCATCGTCGAACAGCGCCTCGCGGCCATGTCCTTCCAGTTCGATCCGGCACGATGCCGAACCGCGCGCACCGGCCAGCGTCAGCGCGAGCGCCGCGCCAAGCAATTCGATCGTCTGCGTGCGATAGGCCGCGTGCGCGTCGGTCAGCGCCGCGCGCGTCAATGCGGCGTCGATCGTCTGCACGACGACGGCCGCATCGACGTTCGTCGCCGGTGTATCGGGATGATCGGCAACGAGATCGTCGCCCTGCGCCATGCCGGCCCAGTACGCGGCTTCGGCCGCGAACGGCGAAGCCGGTTCCGTTGCTGCGCGTGCGAGACGCGCGGCCCATGCGTCCGCGCGCAGGCCCGGCTGCGACAGCCGCACCGGCGTGCGTTCGCATGCGGCGCGGTAGGCTGTATCGAGATCGTCGAGCAGGATGCGCCACGACACGCCGTCGACGATCGCATGGTGAATCGCCAGATAAAGCTGCGTCGAGCCGTCCGGCAGTCGTGCCGCGCATGCGCAGGCGAGCGGCCCGCGGTCGAGATCGAGGCGGCGCTGCAACGCGTCGAAGCGCGCGAGCGCGTCGCCTTCGTCGCGTGCGGCGACTTCGACGAACGGCAGCGCATCGAATGGCTTCGCGGCGTCGCTCGCCTGCCACGTGCCGTCCGCACCGCGCGCGAAGCGCTGGTGGAATGCGTCGTGATGCGTCAGCAACGCATCGAATGCGCGCGCGAATGCGTCTGCGTCGAACGGCCCGCGCACGTCGAACGCAACCGACTGGTTCCAGTGGCCGCGATGCGGGATGTCGAGCGCGAAAAAGCGTTGTTGCGCGGGCGTCAAGATCTGCGCGGCAGCCGGCGTCGCGACCGGCGCCGAGGATGCAGGTTGCACAGCAGCGGCGGCCGTGTCGTCCGTTTTCGCGATGCGCGCGAGTTCGGCAACCGTCGGGCCGTCGAACAGTTGCTTCGGCGTAAAGCGCACGCCGCGCTTGCGCGCACGGGCGATCACCTGCAGCACGAGGATCGAATCGCCGCCGAGTTCGAAGAAGTTGTCGTCACGGCCAACTTGCGGCGCCTTCAGCACGGCCTGCCAGACTTCGGCGAGCACCGTTTCGACCGCGCCCTGCGGCGCGTCGCCGGATGCAATCGCGACCGGCGCGGCGGCCAGTTCGCGCAGCGCGGCGCGATCGATCTTGCCGTTCGCGGTCACCGGTAGGCGTGCGAGCGCGACGAACTGCGCGGGCACCATGTAATCGGGCAGCGTCGCGGCGAGCGCTGCGCGCACGGCGGCTTCGTCGAACGCCGTGCCGTCGCGCATCACGACGAACGTCGCGAGCCGCAGGCGGCCGTCGTGCTCGATCGCGAGCGTTTCGGCCTGCGCGATCGGGCCGGCCGCGCGCACGGCCGCACTCACCTCACCCGGTTCGACGCGGTAGCCACGAATCTTCACCTGGTCATCGATACGGCCGAGGAATGCGATCCGGCCGTCCGCGCGCAAGCGCACGCGGTCGCCGGTGCGATACAGCCGCGCGCCGGGCGTGAACGGATCGGGCACGAAACGTTCGGCGGTCTGCGCGGCGCGCCCCAGGTAGCCGCGCGCGACGCCCGGCCCGCCCAGATACAGCTCGCCCGTCGCGCCGGCCGGCACGCACGCACCGAACGCGTCGAGCACGAGCGCGCGCGCATTCGGCAGCGGCTGGCCGAGCGGCACGCCGCTCGCGGGATCGCGCACATCGGCAGCAATCGACGCCGTGTCGCACGCGATCGCGCCGACCGTCGCTTCGGTCGGCCCGTAATGGTTGATCACGCGGCAGGCCGGCGCGAGCGCGGCCAGGCGCGCGACGAGCGCCCACGTGAGCGTTTCGCCGCCCGTCACGAGCGCGTGGCGCGGCAGTACGTCGGCCGGCACGCGCGCATCGAGCAGCGCCTGCAGATGGCTCGGTACGATTTTCAGCACGCCGACGTCGCGGCGGCGCATCTCGTCCGCGAACGCGTCCGGGTCGAACGCGCACGCGGCCGGCAGCAGATGCAGCGTGCGGCCCGCGCACAATGCGCCGAACAGCGTCGTGTGGCCGAGGTCGGCCGCGACCGTCGACACCATCGCGAACGACGCATCCGGTGCGAACGCGAGTTCGTCGAGCATCCCCTGCACGTAGTCGGCCAGCGCGCCGTGCGACACGACGACACCTTTCGGCGTGCCGGTCGAGCCCGACGTGTAGATCAGGTACGCGCCCTGCTCCGGATGCGGCGCGACGCGCACGCCGGCCGCATGCGCGAGCGATGCGTCCTGCGTGAGCGTATCGACGTCGAGCGGCTGCGCGTCGATGCCGGCCGGCCACGCGGCCGTATCCGCGACGAGCGCCCAGCGCGCGCCGCAGTCGGCGGCCGCCGCCGCCAGTCGCGCGGCAGGCTGCGCGGGATCGAGCAGCACGGCGAGTGCCCCGGCCTTCAACACGCCGAGCAGGCCGACGACGAAGCGCGCGGAACGCTCGATGCAGACGACGACCGGCGCTTCGGCGGCCGCGCCGCGCAGCGTCAGTGCGCGCGCGATACGGTTCGATGCGTCGTCGAGTTCGGCGAACGTCAACTGCGCCGACGCATCGGCGAGCGCGATGCGATGCGGATACGCGGCTGCCTGCCGCGCGAACGCGGCGACGATGTCGGCATGTTCGACCTTCAGCGCACGGCCATCGCGCGGCTGGCGCGATGCGGCCGATGCGTCGCACGGCAGCGCGGCCGTCGTGCGTTGCGAATCGTGCGCAGCCGCGCCGACGAGCGTCGCGTAGCTGTCGAGCCACGCGCGCGCGGTGTCGGTATCAATGCAGTCGGTCGCATAGGCGGCGACCAGCTCGATCCCGCTCGCGTCGTCGGTGAAATCCAGCGCGAAGTCGAAGCGTGCGGCGAGATCGGGCCCCGGCGTCGCGACTGCCGTCGCGCCCGGCAGCACGCTGTCGTGCCGCGCGTCGAATTGCTGCGCGAATTTCACGCGCAACCACTCGTCGCCGCGCTTGACCGGCGGCTTGACCGCGTCGACGACGCGCTCGAACGGCACGTCCTGGTGCGCGACCGCGTCGAGCGCCGCCGTGCGCGCCGCATCGACGAGCGTGCGGAACGGCAGCGTCGGCGCCACCTGCACGCGCAGCGCGACCGTATTCAGGAACAGGCCGAGCAGCGCGCGCGTTTCAGGGTGTTGGCGATGCGCGACCGGCACCGCGACGACGACGTCCGTCTCGCCGGTCAGACGCGACAGCCACGCGTCGAGGGCAGCCAGCAGCACCGTGAAGACGGTGGCCTGCGCGTCGCGTGCGAGTTGTCGCACGTCGGCCGCGACCGCGTCGGGCAGGCGCAGCGATACGCGCGCGCCCTGCAGCGTGCGCGCGGTGCCCGGTTGACGATCGACCGGCAGCGCGATCGGGCCCGGCACGTCGCGCAATGCGCCGCGCCAGTAGTCGAGCTGGCGATCGCCTTCGCCGCCGGCCAGCATGTCGCGCTGCCAGTCCGCGTAGTCGGCGTACTGGATCGGCAAGTCGGGCAACGACGGCTCGCGGCCTTCCGCATACGCGCGATAGGCGGCCGACAGTTCGTCGAACGCGCAGCGCGAGCTCCAGCCGTCGGTGATCGCGTGGTGCGCGGTCAGCAGCAGGCGGTGGCGATCGTCGGCGAGCGCCACGAGCGTCGCGCGCAGCAGCGGGCCGCGTGCGAGATCGAACGGCTCGGCAGCGTCGCGCTCGGCGAGACGCGCAGCTTGCGCGTCGCGTGCGGCCGGCGGCTGGTCGCGCAGATCGATCGCGGCGATCGACACCGGCAGGTGCGCATGAATCCGCTGCATCACGACGCCGTCGTCGTTGTCGACGAGCGTCGTGCGCCACGCTTCGTGCCGGCCGATCACGTGATCGAGCGCGCGTTGCAGCGCGTCGCGATCGAGCGTGCCGTCGATCGTCCAGTGCGCGGCGATGTGATACGCGGCGCTCGCGTCGCGGGTTTGCGCGAGCACCCAGAAACGTTGCTGCGCGAGCGATGCCGCGCGGTCGACATACGAAGTGCCAGGCGCGGTCGAATCAGCCGTCACGCGGCGCGCGGAAATCGTAGCCAGCGGTTCGCCGGTTTCGCGCGCCGAACGATCGACCGTCTCGGCTAGTTCGGCCAGCGCCGGATCGGCGAACAGCGTATCGAGCCGCAGGTTCACGCGCACCGTGGCGCGGATCGCTGCCTGCAACTGCATCGCGGCGAGCGAATCGGCGCCCAGTGCGAAGAAACGGTCATCGCGCGACGGCACGGCGTCGAGGCCGAGCAGCGTCTGCCAGAGGCCGGCGAGCTGTTGCTCGGTCGGCGTGCGCGGCGCGTCGCCCGCGCCCTGCGCCGTGTCGCGCGCAGCGGCGATCCGCTCGCGCAGCGCGGCACGGTCGATCTTGCCGTTCAGCGTATAAGGCAGCGCATCGCAGCGCACGAACCGGTGCGGCTGCCATGCGGCCGGCAGTTGCGCGGCCACGTGCGTCTTCAGTGCCGCATCGTCGGCTGCCGCACGCAGCGCGACGCACGCGATCAGCCGCGTCGGCCCGTTGCCGGTTTCGGCGACCACCGCCGCGTCGGCCACGGCCGGGTGCGAGCGCAGGCACGCGGCGATTTCCGCGGGCTCCACGCGCACGCCGCGCACTTGAACCTGATCGTCGAGACGGCCGAGATAGTCGAATGCGCCGTCGTCGCGCAGGCGCGCGAGATCGCCGGTGCGATAGACGCGCGCACCGGGTTCGCCTTCCGGATCGGGAATGAAGCGTTCGGCCGTCAGCGCCGGGCGGCCGTGATAACCGCGCGCGATGCAGACGCCGCCGAGCAGCAGCTCGCCGCCGTCTTGCGCGTCGCCGCCGTCGATGCGCGCGACGCGCGGGCCGATCACGCGACCGATCGGCAACGATGCATATGCGTCGTCGGCGGCCAGCACCGGCGTTTCGCCCGGTTCGACCGGCCACAGCATCGGCGAGATCACGGCCTCGGTCGGCCCGTAACCGTTGATGAGACGCACCGCCGGGAACGTGCCGCGCACGAATTCGAACGCCTGCTGCGGCAGCGCTTCGCCGCCGAACGCGAGCACGCGCAGGGCCGGCGGTACGCCGTCGCGCGCGGCGACGGCCGCAAATTCACGCAAGTACGCAGGCGGAAATGCTGCAACGTTGACCGATTCGCGCACCAGCAGCGCATGCGCGGCGTCCGGCGCAAACGGCTGCGGCGGCGCCACGACGATACTGGCGCCGACCGCGAGCGGCGCGAGCCAGCATTCGTGCGCGGCGTCGAAATTGACCGACGCGAAATGCAGCAGGCGATCGCCGGCCTCGATCGGCAGCGCGGCCGCGAGCGCATCGCAATGCGCGGCGAGCGGCCCGTGCTCGACGACGACCGCCTTCGGCGTGCCGGTCGAGCCCGACGTATAGATCATGTAGGCCGCCGAACGCGGATGTACCGTCAGATCTTCGTCATCGACGGCAAGCTCAGGCTTGCCCGCCACTTCGGCAGCCGCGTCGAACGCATGCTCGAACGGCGCGCCGAGCGCCGCGCGGCCCGCATCGTCGACGATACCGTGCCGCAGTTGCGCATCCTGGACGATCCAGTCGAGGCGCGCGGCCGGATGGCGCGGGTCGAGCGGCACGAACACGCCGCCCGCCTTCAGCACGGCCAGCAGCGCGACGAACAGTTCGCACGAACGCTCGACGCAGACGCCGACCCGCACTTCCGCGCCGACGCCGGCCGCGCGCAGTTGCCGGGCGAGCCGCGACGCACGCGCATCGAGCGCGCCGCGCGACAGGCGCAAGTCATTCTGGAAAGGCACCGCGATGGCGGGGGCGTCGGGCGCGATGCGCGCCAGTTCGCGGATTCGGTGATGCAACGCAGTCGGGAAACTCGTCATGTGCGTGAAGTCCTTCGGTCCGGCCGCTTCGGCCAAGTCTCGGGGCCGCTTGGGGCGGCTTCACTGGTGTGACGAACGGCGCGGCCGATTTTTTACCGTTTTGCGTTCAAAGCGCCCGCGGACGCTTTTTTTGAACCGGCCGCTAAATATTTGCGCGCCCCGTTCGTCTATCAGGGAGGAAAGCCGGAACGGGGCTTGCCCCGCCGCTTTCGCGTCCGTTTTGCCGTTTCCGCGTTTTTGCCTGCCTTCCCTTTACCGACGTTGCCGATGACAGCCGCCCACGAGCCTTCTTCCCCGCCGTCCCTCGACGCTTCCCCCGCCCGCCCCGCGGCGCGCCTGATCCTCGCGCTGTTGCGCGAAAGCCGCGCGTCGCTCGCGCTTGCACTCACCGCATGCGTGCTGAACGGCGTCGCGAGCGTGTTGCTCGTCGCGACGCTGAACCGCGCGCTGTCGCAACCGGGCGCGGCCGATACGTCACTCGCGTGGCGCTTCGCGCTGTGCGCGGTGATCGCGCTCGTCACGCGGATCGTGTCGGGCACGCTGTTCGCGCGCCTGTCGCAGGACACGATGGCGCGGTTGCGCGTGCATCTCGCGCGGCGCGTCGGCGCGGCCGAGCTGCGCGACATCGAGCGGATCGGCGCGGCGCCCGTGCAGTCGGTGCTGACCGACGACGCGACCAACGTATCGATGCTGTTCTTCGCGCTGCCGAACCTCGTGATGCACGGTTCGATCGTGTTCGGCTGCCTCGGTTATCTCGCGTGGCTGTCGTGGCCCGTGTGCCTGCTCGCGCTCGCCGCGATCATCGCGGGCTCGCTCGGTTATCACACCGGCGACCGCCGCGCGATCGCGTCGCTCGAAGCAGCCGGCCAGGCGCAGGACCGCCTGTTCGGTTATCTCGGCTCGCTGTTTTCCGGAGCGAAGGAACTGAAGCTGCACGATGCGCGTGCGCGCCAGTTCGTCGACGGCCAGCTCGGCGCCGCGATCGGCGAAGTGCGCGACCACCGCCGCCGCGCGTTCAGCGCGTATGCGGTCGGCGTCGGCTGGATCATCTTCCTGTTCTACGTGTTTCTCGGCGTCGCGTCGTTCTGGCCGCAGCTCGGCGTGCATGCCGATACGGGCACGGCGGCCGGCTACGTCGTCGTGTTCCTGTTCATGCTCGTGCCGCTCGACGGGCTGCTGAACAACCTGCCGACCGTCAACGCGGCACGCGTGTCGCTCACGCGGATCGAAGGCGTGATGGCCGAATTCGGCGCGCTGCGCACGGTGCCGCCCGCAGCCGATGCACCCGACGTGCCGCCGGCCGGCGCCGTCACGCTGCGCGGCGTCACGCACGCGTATTTCCACGAACGCGACGAGCGGATGTTCAGCATCGGGCCGATCGACCTGACGATCAAGCCGGGCGAGCTCGTGTTCATCGTCGGCGGCAATGGCAGCGGCAAGACCACGCTCGCGAAGGTGCTGACCGGCCTCTACGAGCCCGAGCAAGGCGCGATCGAAGTCGACGGCCGGACGATCGGCTGGCGCGAGCGTGCCGCCTACCGGCAGCGCTTCAGCGCGGTGTTCAACGATTTCCACCTGTTCGACGCGCTGCTCGGCATCGTCGATCCCGACGATCCTTCCCGCGCGCAGGCCGATGCGCGCGCGAACGCGCTCGTCGCGAAGCTCGCGCTCGACCACAAGGTGAAGGTCGTCGACGGCGCGTTCTCGACCCGCGCGCTGTCGACCGGGCAGCGCAAGCGGCTCGCGCTCGTCGTCGCGTATCTGGAAGACCGGCCGTTCTACCTGTTCGACGAATGGGCGGCCGACCAGGACCCGTCGTTCAAGGCCGTGTTCTACGAACAACTGCTGCCCGAGTTGCGCGCGCGCGGCAAGGCCGTGATCGTGATCACGCACGACGACCGCTATTTCGATCTCGCCGACCGGCTGTTGAAGCTCGACAACGGGCGCATCGTCAGCGACACGACGCCCGCGCGTTCGCGCGCGCAGGATGGCGTCGATGCGCTGAGCGCGTAAGCCGTCGATAACACATCGCCGGCGCGCTGCGATTGCGGCGCGCCGGCGATGGTGTTTGGTTCAGAAGGAAATAATGTCGGGTTGCCGGCGGATGGTCGAAGCCGCCCACCGTCAACCTGGCGACAACGCCCTGCCCATCGAAGCCGCGCCGGAAAACACGAGCAACACGCTCAACGCGCGGCCGGCAGCTTCAGCATCGTATCGGTCATCACGTCGGCCAGCTTCAGCGCCGACATCGGCCCGCCGAATCCCCAGATATTGCGTTCGATGAGCGCGATCCGGTGATCGCGCAGCGCGGGCACGAAGCGCCACACCGGCGAATCGAGTTTGGCCGACAGCGGCACGTCCATCCCCGATGCAGTCACGAACATCACGGCCAGGTCGCGCTGCGTGAGCAGATCGGCCGACGTCACGTACAGCGTGCCTTCCCGCGTCGGCTTCTTCGGCCACGGATCGAGGCCGAGAGCGCGCGCGAGGCCCGCCGACGTGCTGTTGCCCGTATAGGCCCAGTAACGGTCCGGCAAGCCGAGATCCTGCAGCAGCGCGATGCGCTCGCCCTTTCGCCCCGCTGCCGCGAGCCGCGCCGCATTGCGCGCGATTCCCGCGTCGAGTTGCGCATCGACCGCCTGTGCGCGTGCGTCGCGCCCCGTGACCGTGCCGATCGTGCGGAAGATCTGCCGCATCCAGTCGAGCTGCGTGACGGGCACGCCGTCCTCCGACACGTTCGGGCTGAACTGGAACAGGATCGTCGGCGCAATCCGGTCGAGCGCGTCGAAGATCGGCGCATGCCGGAAACCAACGCCGATGATCAGATCGGGCTTGACCGCCGCGATCGCCTCGAGCCCGGGCTCCTGCCGCGAGCCGATGTCGGTCACGTGCGCGAGCCGGTCGCTCTGGTAGCCGAGCCAGCCCGGATAGAACGCGGTATCGGCCATCCCGACCGGCACGAGGTCGAGCGCGACCACGCTTTCCGCGAACATGAAATCGAGCGCGACCACGCGTTGCGGCCGCACCGGCATCTTCGCGCTCGCCTGCGATACGACCGGGTTGCCGGCCAGCGATACGGCGCCCGGCGCGCCGCGTGCGTTGCCTTCGATGGCGACGGCCGACGCAGGAAATGCGCCGCAGCACGCGGCCCCGAGCGCGGCGAGCGCACCCAGCGCATGGCGACGGCCCGCGTCGTGCGTCACCGGATCGCGTCCTGCTCGGCCAGCGCCGCGTCGTCCATCGTCAGTAGCAGGGGGCAGCTTCCACACAGTTGCGTTTCTCCAGGAATTTCGTAGCGCAGGCAGCACACGCGGCGCGCGCGAAACGGCGTCGGCAGCAGCGGCGAGCGCGGCACGGCGTCGCGCACCGGCGTGCGCAGCGGATTCGGCTCGCAGCCAAGGCACGTCGAGCCGAACAGCCAGCCCGCGTCGCGCACGGGATCGGCCGCACACGGCAGCGACCGGCACGTGTCGAGCAGATAGTCGAGCAGGTTGCCCGCGTTGCTCCATAGCACGCGCGGGGTGACGCGGCCCATCGCCGCGAGCAGGTCGATCACCGCGCCGAGATGCGCGACGAGCCCCGCATAGCGGGGCTCGGGATCGTCGCACGGCGCGCCGAGCGCGTCCGGCGCGAAATACAGCGCGACGGGCATCCCGTCGTCGAGCGCGACGAACGTGCGCTCGGGCGTCATGTCGAGCGGCCGGCCGAGCGTCAGCGCGGCGACGACGCCGGCCGGCGCCGCGCGGCCGAAATAGTATTTGCTCCATTGCGACATCAGCGCGCGCGCATGCCGCGCCGGGTCGCCGCCGTAGTGGCGGACCATCGCGTCGAGCACCGCGTCGCGATGCTCGGGCAACGCGCTGACGGGTACGACGATCCGGCCCGGCGCATGCGCATCGTCGGGCAGGCCGAGCCAGACGACGTCGAGATGGTCGGCGAACGGCTCCGGCGCGAACGCCGAGAAGCGCGTGGCGCGCGCGCCGTCGGGCAACGGCGTCATCGCCCCGCGCGCCGTGCGCGGCGCCCCTCGAGAATCAGCAGCCCGAGCAGGTAAGGCGCGCCGATCAGCGCGGTCAGCACGCCGGCCGGCACTTCGCGCGGCGCGACGACCGTGCGGGCCGCGAGATCCGCGACGCCGAGAATCAATGCACCGCAGAAAGCGGCAAGCCACAGCCGCGTGCGATGCCGACGCGCGCCGAGCATCGTCGCGACGTGCGGCGCCATCAACCCGATGAAACCGACCGGCCCGACCGCCGCGACGGCCGCGCATGCGGCGAGCGTCGCGATCGTCAGCGCGAGCGGCCGCAGTGCGGCAACCGGCAGGCCGAGCGCGGCCGCCTGGTCGTCGCCGAGCGCAAGCATGTCGAGCGGTCGCGCGAGCCACGCGAACACGGGCACCGCGAGCACGCACCACGGCAGCAGCATCGACACCTCGCCCCAGCTCCGGCCATAGGTGCCGCCGACGAGCCACACGACGAAGCGCGCGGGCTGCACGCTTTGCTGCGTGATCAGCCATTGCGCGAGCGTTGTCCACAGCGCGCCGATCACGATACCCGTCAACGCGACCGCGAGCGGCGCATAACGATGCCGGTGATTCAGCGCGAGCGTGACCGCGAGCGACAGCCCGCCACCGATCAGCGCGGCCGCCGCGAGCGTCACATGCCCCATCAGCGGCCACGTCGACAATGCGAACAACGTGACGAGCCCCGCGCCCTGCGTGACGCCGAGCACTTCGGGGCCGGCGAGCGGGTTGCGCACGACGCTTTGCATCGCGACGCCGCTCACGGCAAGTAGCGCGCCCGCGAGGAGCGCGCACAACAGACGCGGCATGCGCAGGTCGATCAGCATCCGCGCGAGCGCATCCTGGCCGGACAGCGCGGCGGCCCAGCGCGCGGGCGACAGCCATTCCGGGCCGGCCGATACGCCGACGAAAATCGCGAGCGCGCCGATCACGACGAACAGCGTCGTGCGCAGCGGCCAGCCGAGCCGTTCGAGCCAGCCGACCAGCCGGGTCGACCCGCCGCCCGTCGTGCGCTCGGCATCCGCATGCAGCACGCCGGACCACGCCGCGCCGCGCCGGATCATCGCGAGCATCAGCGGCGTGCCGACGAGTGCGATCGCGACGCCGGTCGACAGCGTCGCGTCGAGGCCCGACGCGAGCACCGCGCTGTCGGTGACGAGCACGAGCGCACCGCCCGCGAGCGCCGACAGCGGCACCAGCACGCCGAGCCGGGCCGCGCGCGCGCCGCGCACCTGGCGCAGCAGGTTCGGCGCGACCAGGCCGACATACGACAGCGGGCCCGCGATGCTGACGGCCACGCTCGTGAAGGCGACCGCGACGATCGTCGCGGCGAGCCGTGTCGCATCGACGCACACGCCGGCCGCCGCCGCCGCATCATCGCCGAGCGTCAGCGGATTCAGCGGCCGGATCACGAACGGCAGCGCGACCAGTGGCACGACGAGCCAGCGCGCGGCGAGCGCGAGGCCCGTCGCGCCCGGCTGGTAAAGGCTGCCGTTGGCCCACAGCGCGGCGCCCGCGATGTTCTGCTCGAAGAACGCGAGCAGGAGCGTCGACAGCGCGGCGAACAGCAGCATGCATACGCTGCCCGCGAGCACGAGGCGCAGCGGCGTCGCGCGCCAGCCGCCGGCCGCGACGATCGCGCACGCGGCGGCGGCCAGCCCGCACACGAACAGCAGCGGCACCGACGCGACGCCGGCCAGTGCCGGCACGAGCATCGCCGCGAGCAAGCCGAGCTGCGCGCCGCCCGTCACGCCGAGCAGGTCGGGCGACGCGAGCGGATTGCGCGTGAGCGACTGGAACAGCGCGCCCGCGATGCCGAGGCAGCCGCCCGCAACGAGTGCGGCCGCGACACGCGGCAGGTTGAGGTCGAACAGGAACACGTGTGCGAGCGCCGCGGCGTCGCTGCCGGGCACCGCGCTCCACCACACGCGCAAATCGGGGGCGACGCGCAGCGCCGCGAGCAGCGCGATCAGTGCGACGAGGCCGAACGCAATCGCGCCGGCCCGGCCCGAGGCCGTGCCCTTCCCCGCCGCCGCGAGGCGCTTGCGCATCGCGAACGTCGTCATACGGCGAGATCCCGGTCGAAGACGCTGGCTGCATGCGGCACGCCGTCGCTCGACGGCCCGTAGGCCGGCACGCACATCGGCGCACCCGTCTGCGGGTGCGCGAGTTTCAGCATCTCGACGCCGAAGGCCGCGCGCAGCCGCGCCGGATCGAGCATCGCGTCGGGCGTGCCCTGCGCGACGAGGCGGCCCGCGCGCATCAGCACGATCTCGTCGCTGTACGCGGCCGCCTGGTTCAGGTCGTGCAGCACCCACACGATCGTCAACCCGCGCGCGCGGTTCAGCGTGCGCAGCGCATCGAGGATGTCGAGCTGGTGATGGATGTCGAGATAGGTCGTGGGTTCGTCGAGCAGCACGATCGGCGCCTGCTGCGCGAGCGCCATCGCGATCCACGCGCGCTGGCGCTCGCCGCCCGACAGCGCGCCGACGTCGCGGCCCGCATCGTCGGCGAGGCCGCTCGTTTCGAGCGCCTCGTCGATCGCCAGATGATCGGCGCGCGACAGGCCGCGCAGGAAACCGCCGTAGGCGTAGCGCCCGTAAGCGACGAGCTCGCGCACGGTGAGCCCCGACGGAATCTGGTTGAACTGCGCGAGCATCGTCAGCTCGCGCGCGAGCGCGCGGCGGCGAAACGACGCGAGCGGCTTGCCGTTCACTTCGACATGGCCGGCACGCGCGGGCTGCAGGCCCGCGAGCGTGCGCAGCAGCGTGCTCTTGCCGCAGCCGTTCGGGCCGCACAGCGCAGTTACGCGACCGGCCGCGATCGACAGGTCCAAACCGTCGATCACGACATGGTCGCGATAACCTACCGTCAGCCCCCGCGCGGCAAGCGCGGCGGTACTACGCGTCATCGGTCCTCCGTTCGGTCGCGCGCGGGACCGTGTAACTCTGCGCCATCGCGACGACGACCTTGCGCGGCCCCTCGAACGGGTCGCGCGCATGCGCGGTCAGCATGTTGTCGAGCATCAGCACGTCGCCCGTCTGCCACGGGAACACGATGCGCTGGCGATCGAGCACGCCGCGGATCTCCGCGAGCGCGTCGGCCTCGAGCGGCTCGCCGTCGCCGTAGTACACGTTGCGCGGCACGTTCTCGAGCCCGACCGCATCGACGAGCGCTTCCTGCATGTCGTCGTCGAGCGCGGACAGGTGAAACAGGTTGGCCTGGTTGAACCACACGCGCTCGCCCGTGCGCGGATGGCGCGCGACCGCCTGGCAGCGCTCGCGCGTGCGCAGCAGCAGCTCGCCGTCGTCATCGGTGCGCCAAGCGCATTCGATGCCGCGCGCCGCGCACATCCGCTCGACTTCGGCCGGCTCGTCGGTGCCGAACGACTGCTGCCACGGCAGGTCGAGCCCTTGCCCGAAATTGCGCACGTACAGCAGCTCGCGCTGCTCGAAGCGCGCGATGAGCGCCGGATCGAGCGCACGGTAGACGGCGCGGCTGTCCGCGATCGGCGTCGCACCGCCCTTCGGCGCGGCGAGTGCGCAGTGGAACCAGATCCGCAGCGGCCATTCGCGCGTATACGACTGCTCGTTGTGCAGCGGAATCGCGCGGTGCGGCGGGTATTCGGTCGACGTGTAGACGGCGCCCTCGACCTGGCTGCGCGGCGTCGACGCGTATTCATAGCCGATCAGCGGATCGCCGAACGATGCCGCAAACTGCTGGAACGCATCGATCGACGGCACGTGAAAGCCCGTGAACAGCACGCCGCCCGCCCGTTCGAGCGTGTCGGCCGCAATCTGGCGCGCCAGCGGCGCGACTTCGTCGATCGACATGCCGTCGCTGCCGCGCGGCGACACGACGGTGGGCAGCCCCGGCTCGATACGCAGGTCGTCGAGCGTCGGCAACGAAAGCAAGGTCATGCAACGTCCTCTTCAGGTAGCGCGCCGGGTCGCGGCGCAGCAGGTCACGACGCGCGCGATGCGCGCTCGCCGTCCATCGCGCGGCGCAGGCTCGCGGGGCGCATGTCGGTCCAGACGGTTTCGATGTGCGCGAGGCAGTCGGCCTTCGGGCCGCTCACGCCGGTCTCGCGCCAGCCGGCCGGCACGGGCCGGAACGTCGGTCAGATCGAATACTGTTCTTCGTCGTTGATGACGACCGTGTAGACGAGATCGTCGGTGTCGGCGGAAGGCGTCGTGGCTTGCGTCATGATCGGAAAAAAGCAGGAGGCGGTTGAAGGAGGCGAAGCGGCGGATTGCGCCGCTCCTGTCTGATAGACGATTGGCCGGCGCGTTTTTTTACCGCCGCCGCGCACGGCCGCCGAGGAACACCGGGCACGCGACGCCGCGATGGCACGCATCGAGGCATTCGGCGCAGTGGCGCTCCGCGTCGCGCACCATGAAATGCACGAGCGTCTGCGACACGTTCAGCGCGCGCGCCGCGGTCTGCAGCGTCTCCTCGCGCAACCGCACCATCTCGAATGCCGCGCGGCTGCGCGCCGGCAGGTCCTCGAGCGCGGCCCATACGCGCCGCAGCGTATCGCGCGTCATCAGCGCGGCTTCGGGCGTCGGTTCCGGCGACGGCACGTCGAAGCCGTCGTCCTCTTCCGTGTGATAGACGTTCTCGAGGCTTTGCCGGCGGCACGCGTCGATCGACGCATTGCGCACCATCCGCGTCACGTACGCGACCGGCTGGCGCACCGCGTCCTGGTTAGGGAATTCGACGAGCTTCACGAACACGTCGTGCACGACGTCCTCGGCACGGCTCGCGCAGCCGACGAAGCCGCGCGCGACGTTGACGAGCATCGCGCGATGGGAAATCAGCACGTCGAGCAGCGCGCCCTCTGCGCGTGGCTCCGCGGTACGACGCGCACGCGGCGCGGCGCGTGACGGCAGGTCCGGATAACTGCCGAGGAACGGGTTCGCCGTTGCCGCTGCCGGTCGTTCGAGCACTTCCGCCATTGCCATCGATCTGCTCCGTCAAATTCCGAGATAGCGCAATTTAACGTAAACGCAAATCATTCTCAATCCGATTACCAGATGACCCTTTCGATTGTCGGGATTTGTCTGAACAATTGGCGGAATTGTTGTCCGGGCAGATGGGACGCCCATCATCGGGCGCGGCGCGCGGTTGTCGGCGATCCCGATCGACGAGGCCCGCTTGCGCGACGCCCACACGATCTTTCACGTATCTGACAAAGCGCCTGCACCTGTCATTTGCGGTAGCAACTTCTTACCACGTGAAATTTTGGGGGCTCGTACGATCGGGTTGCCGTTTCCAAGGGAGAAAACCATGAAATCCATCGTGTTATCCGCTGTCATGGTTGGCGCGCTGTCGAGCGTGATGCTGACCGGGTGCGTGGCCTACCCCGGCCCGGCTCAAGTCACGATCGGCTGGCATGGCGATCGTTACTGGGACGGAAATCGCTACTGGGAACGCCGCGACTGGGAAGCGCAGCATTCCCGTGGGTATGACGACCGCCGGGACGATCATCGGGACGACCGACGCGACGACCAGCGG
Source organism: Burkholderia stabilis (assembly GCF_001742165.1). Taxonomy (NCBI): domain Bacteria; kingdom Pseudomonadati; phylum Pseudomonadota; class Betaproteobacteria; order Burkholderiales; family Burkholderiaceae; genus Burkholderia; species Burkholderia stabilis. The sequence continues at coordinate 826,524 of NZ_CP016442.1, forward strand.
CCGCAGTGGTAACCCCCTTTCCCTTCCCGTGATCCGCTCTTCAACGACAAGGACTTCAACATGAAAACGCTACTGAAAACGCTGACCGTCGCGGCCCTGGCCGCCGCCGTGCTCGTGCCGGCCATCGCCGAAGCGCATCAGCACCGCGAGTGCCGCTTCGATCATCACCATCACAAGGTGTGTCGCTGGGTGCGTTGAGTATCGCGCAGCAGACAGGAAAAAGCGCCGGCAAGCCGGCGCTTTTTTGTTTCCCGACCGGGGGATCGCAGGCATTCGCCCGTTCCGGCCGATCATTGCGGTGCGTCGTCGCGCTCGTTCGATACCGTTGGCGCGACGACATCCTGCACCGAACGGGCAACGCACGGCCCGCATGCGTCAGTAGATAAACAGCCGGATCGTCGCCGTGCCGTTGAATGGCCCGATCTTCGGCGGGCCGAACGCCTTCAGCACCGCATCGAGCGTCACGCTCTGGTAGTTCACGCTTCCCGGCATCTGCGCGAGCATGAACTGCTGGTTGAACGGAATCGCCTTGCCGTCCCGGTCCTCGATGCCGATGCCGAAATTGCTCTTCGGGTCCGGCACGAGCAGCCCGTTCTGGACTGTCTGCGATGTCTCGAAGTAACCGTCCACGCGCACCGGAATGCTGCATTGCTTGGTCAGCGCGAGGCTGAACGACTTGCGCGGCACCGAGGGCGAGAAACCGTTGCCGGTCGCCTGAACCTGCCCGAACTTCACGATGCCCGGTTCCGGCGTGACTTTCACGTCGACGATGCACGGCGTCGGTTTCAGGTTCTGCAGACCGCTCAGCTTGTAGCGGAAACTCGGGTTGATGAAGTTCAGACCGCCCCTGCCGTCGAACTGGAACACCGCGTAGATGTCCGACGGCGGCCGTACAAAGTTGCCGCGCTTGCGTACGACGACCTGGTACGTGATGCTCAGCGGAAATTTCTCGCATCGCCCGGCCTTGACGTCGTTGTCGCTCAGCGTGCATGCCTCCACATACGTTTTCGTCTGCACGCCGTCACCCGGCTGGCTGCTGCGGCCGAAGTAATCCTCCCCAAGATAGCGAATGCCGATCTCGAGCCCCCACGCGGCCGGGGTCTGCTTTTCAGGGTTCGCGTAGAAATAAATCCACTCGCCGTAGGTTTTCTCCCTGCCGCCGAGATCCTTGTAGCAGTATCCCGTCGTCGTGCGCGGCGGCGACACCCAGATGACGTAACCGTCCGGCGCATCGGTCGGATACGACGCAACATTGCCGATCGCTTCCGTCAGCGATACACCGCCGCCGTTCGCGACGCAGCGCACGGCCCACGCCGGCTGCGCCAGCGCAACGAACAGCGCGAGCACGCACCACCTGAGCCACGCAGGCATCCGCGCCGCGATCCCGTTTCGCCGCGCGCCGCTCATTTCTTCACGCTCTTGCAGGCACCGGCCTCACACGCATACTCGACCGCCACCTGGCCGCCGTAATCGTCGATATGCGTGACGAACAGCGTCGCCGGCGTCGCGGCCTTGAACGGCACGTCGGCCGTGCTCATCGGGCTGACCATCACCGGTTCCAGCGGCACGTGCGTCTTCTGCGCGCCCGATGCGACGTCGACGATCGTGATGTGATACGGCGTCGGATTGTCGAATACGAGCGTGTGCGCGGCCGAATCGACCCGCAACGTCATCGGCAGCGTCCAGTCCTCGTCGCGCGCCGGCTGCACGGCCTTCGGCCGATAGAACAGCTTCATCTGCGTATGCAGCGCGATCTGCAGCGTGTTCGGCGTATCGGTCTTCGGCGGCACCTCGCGGATGTTCAGGTAGAACACCGATTCGCGATCGGCCGGCAGCTCGACGCCCGGCAGTTTCGCGATCCGCAGCACGTTGCGCTCGTTCGCCTCGACACGCTGCAGCGGCGGCACGACCATCAGCGGCGACGTGATCTTGTTGCCCTTCGTGTCCTCGAGCCACGATTGCACGAGATACGGATACGTCGTGCTCTTGTTGGTGATCGTGACGATCGCGGCCTGTTCGCCTTCGTTGAAGATCACGCGCGTGCGGTCGGGGACGATCGCTGCATGGGCGGCGCCCGCGAACAGTGCGCCGGCAGTCGCGAGCACGCCCAGCGCGCGCCGCGGAAAAGAAAGAGAGAAGGAATTTTTCATCACAGGATCCGTGGATTCATCGTTCGACCCGCGCGGCCGCTGCATGCGACTCGCCGGGCGTCTGGCACGTCACCGGGATCGGCGTGCCTTCGAGTTGGAGCTGGTTCGGCAGCGTGTCGATCGTGCAGAGCGTGCGTTCGCCCGCGCGCACCGCAAGCGACGACTTCGGCTGCACTTGCGTCAGGAACGCCGCGCCGCCCTCGCCGACGATGCCGAGCTCCTTGCCGTTCGCCGCGTCCTGCACCGATGCGCCGAACGGCAGCGGCTTGCCGGCCGCGTCGGTCAGCGTCAGGTACAGGTTGCTGCCGCGCGCGGCGGAGAATTTCACGAAGCCGATCGCGCCGTCGGTCAGCACCATGCGCTGGATCGGGTTCGTCACCTGCACTTCGAGCGGCAGCTTCTCGACGTTGACGGTCGCGTCGTACACGTTGTACGGCGAGATGCCGTCGAGCACCGCGTAGCCGCGCGAATCGGTATGCGCGAGCGTGCCGGACAGCGGCACGTCGGCCACGCCGTCGGTCGACACCAGCAGCCGCGTATCGCCCGCGTTGCCGTTCGCGTGCGCGGAGACGCCGTACTGCGTCGCGACGAACGAGCCGTCGACTTCGAGCGACGCGGCCGCGTACGCATTGGCGAGCGTCGACGCCTGCGCGGTCAGCTGGTACGCCGACGTGCGCTGGCGGTAGCTTGCGTTCGCCGATGCGCGGCCGTCGGTCGCGCCCGCGTTGACCTGGTAGGTGCGGCCATCCGGATCGTCGTAGATGTAGCCCGCGTTCACGCTCGTGCTGCCGCTGCCCGTGGTCAGGTTCGACGTGACGGTGTGGCGGCCGCCGATCGGCAGCGTCGCGGTCACCGAGAACTGATTGCCGCTCGCGCCCGAACTCTGCGTGCGGAACGCCGACACGCTGACGTTCAGGTTGCGCAGCGTGCCGATCGAGAACGCGCGCGTCAGCGTGAGGCCGACGCGCTGCTCGGACGAGCGCGCCCAGTAGGTGGTCTGGTCGTACGAGAAATAGGTCGACGTGTCGCCGAAGCGCTTCGACATCGTCGCCGAATAGCGCTGCTTGCTGTTGGCGAGGCCGTACGCGGTCGGGTCGCCCGAGAATTGCGCGAAGTTCGTGTATTCGCGTTCGGAGAAGCGGTAGCCGAAGAAGCGCACGTCGGCATCGAGCACGTCGAAGTGCTTCGAATAGTTGATGCGATACGAGTTGCCGTTGCGCGTCGCGCCGTTCCACCACAGGCGCGCCCGCGCATGCGTGACGTCGGCGGACACCGCGCCGAAGGTGCCGAAATCGCGGCCGACGCCGAGCGCGATCGACGTATAACCCGACGCGGCGATGAAACCGCCGTACAGCGTGACGTCGAACGGCAGGCCGTACGCGATTTCACCGAAGCCGAAGAACGGCGTGATGCCGGCGCTGCCGAACAGGCGCGGCTTGCCGACGGCCGCCTTGTAGCGCAGCTGCCCGGTGCGCGCGAGGAACGGCACGGCGGCGGTCGTCACCTGGAAGCGCTGCACGCTGCCGTCTTCTTCCTCGACGGCCACGTCGAGCGTGCCCTGCACGCTCGTGTTGATGTTCTGTAACGCGAACGCACCCGGCGACACGCGCGTGACGTACAGCACGCGGCCGGCCTGCGACACGGTCACGGTCGCGTTGGTGCGCGCGACGCCCGCGATCAGCGGCGCATAGCCGCGCAGTGAAGGCGGCAGCATGCGGTCGTCGCTGCGGATCGACGCGCCCGTCAGCGCGAACGTGTCGAAAATGTCGGAGGTCAGGTAGTCGTCGCCGAACGTCACCGTCGACTGGATCGACGGCAGCGCGCGAAATGCGTAAAGCCGGCTGAAGCGGAACGTGCGGTCCGCATACGCGGTATTGCCCACGTTCGATTGCGCCTGGTAGTCGCCGCGAAAGCGCCATGCATCCCAGTTCGCGCCCACCGTCCCGTAGGCCTGGATCGAATTCGTCTGCCCGCCGCCCGCACCGAAGTTGCGGTTCGTGTTCGCGATCACGCGATAGTCCAGCATCGCGCCGGGAATCCCTTCGGACCAGCGCGCCGGCGGCAGGTAGGTCGAATCGCTGAACTCGAGCGCGGCCTGCGGAATCGTGATCTTGAGCCGTCCGTCGGTCTTCAGGTAACGCACGGTCGCCCCCTCGATCGCGCCGAGATCGACGCAGCGCCCGCCCTGGAAGCGCGGCAGGTCCTTCACGAGCGACGGTTTCAGCCCGAACTGCGCGACGAGCTCCGGCGGCAGGCACGGCTTGCCTGCCCCGGACGCGTCTACCGCGATGAACTCGATGGACTGCAGCCCGTAGAACAGGTCGTTGACCTGCACGTCGAGCATGTACTCGCCCGGCAGCGTGAAGTCGGCCTGCGAGAACTGCGACAGATCGACATTGTTCGCGCCGTCGATGTTCAGAAACGACGAATTGAATTCCGTCGCATGGCTCTGGCTGCCGACGACCAGCACGGAGACGCAAAGGAAGGAATGTCTGATTCGCACGCGGCGCTACCGGAAGTCCGAGGAAGAGGGAAACGGGAGGAAAAACGAACGAGGAAAGGTGCGCGCACCCTTCCCCGGTACGGCGGCTTACTGGTAGCGAACCGTGAAGTTCGCGACGCCGTCTGCGGTACCCGGCGTCACGCCGGCTGCCGTCGCTTCGTACATGGCGGCGAAGCGTGCGACGTTCGTGCCGTTTTGCAGCAGGGTCGGCGCCTTTTGCTCGGCGCCGTTGTCGAGGTATTCACCCGACGCGGCCTGCAGGCGGATGCCGACGTTGGTGGCCGAGCCGATCGTGGCGAGCAGCTTCGGCTGGCCTGCGCTCGACGTGCCCGTGAACGTGAAGTACGCGTTCTGCGCGATGCTCGTGTCGCAGTCGGTCAGCTTGATGTCGAACGGGATCGCGTCCGACTTGTCGCCGGCTTGCTTGAACTTGTTGGTCGGCACCTTGCCGAGCTGCACAGTCTGGTTGACCGAGTTCGAATCGATGCCGCATGCGCCCGCGACGATTTCACCCGTGAAGTTGATCGTGCCGGTGCCCGCTGCGAAGGCCGAGGTGGACAGGGCTGCGAGTGCGACAGCGGTCAGGAGGGATTTTTTCATGACGTTTTCCATGAGAATTGCAAAGAGAATGGACGACGTGGCGGACACAAACGGCAGCGTGTGGTGGCTCCCGTCCGTCACGAGGCGGCATTATCGAGATAATCATGAAAGATTTTTGTAAATCATTGTCAAATGCTTCTGACAATGTTCAATTCATCTTTCGAGAATTTCATTCCTTCCCGTCAATTTTCAATTCCGGCATTTTTGTCCGCAGTCCTTTTTTATTTTTCGGAACCAATTGAAGATTAAAGAGATTTTCCGTCGACAGACATCTTCATCGGCCACATCCTTGCTGGCATTGGCTTCCGTCGAACCCGTCCTGAAAAAGACAAAACATTGTCAGATACCGCCATCGTTGCCCGATGACAACGCCAATATCGAATGATTTTCAACTGACAGGAAATTAACCGGCGAATCAGGCAATCCTGATTCAGTGCGCAAACGATTGCGAAAAGAATACAAACGTTTTGCTGCGACACTTTGCCGCCATCATTAATTCCAATACATTGATTAATCACTCAGTCAATTGCCGATCTGAAACCGCACACATGCGCGTGCCGTCGGACCGCGATAAGCGGGCCGGTTACTCGAGATCAGAAGGGACAATCTCGGCGCATACGTTTGCGCCGGACGGCGACGCGTTCGGTCGCCGGATGCGGGTTGCATCGGGCGGTGTGCTTCCGCCCTGCCGCCGGATGGAAAGCGTTCGGTGCGCTTGCCGAAGACGTGCCGTCGCCGAGCGTACCGGGCACCGCCGCAGGCCGCGATGCCGGTCAAAACGACAGCGGCCCGACGAATCGGGCCGCTGTCGTGTCGTCACCCGGCGCGCTGCGGCGTCAGGCGTTGCGCGTCGTGCGCGCCATCATGCGGAAGCCGCGGCCTCCGCCGATGCCGGCGCCCAGCCGCCGCCGAGCGCGCGATACAGCGTGATCGCGTTCGCGAGCCTGAGCTGCTTGAGCCGGATCAGCTCCTGCCCCGACTCGTACGTGCTGCGCTGTGCGTCGAGCAGCTCGAGATACGTCGAGACGCCGCCCGCATAACGACGCTCCGCGAGCTTCAACCGCGCGCCGTCTGCCGCGTAGACATCCTGCTGCGCGGCAAGCTGGCGATCGATCCAGTCGCGCGCGGCGAACGCGTCGGCCACCTCGCGGAATGCGGTCTGTATCGTCTTCTCGTATTCGGCGACCGCGATGTGCTTGCGCGCGTTCGCGACGTCGAGATTCGCGCGATTGCGTCCGCCCGCGAAGATCGGCAGCGTGATGCGCGGCGCGAATGTCCACACGCTCGTGCCGGCCGCGAACAGGCTCGAGAACGCGTCGCTGACCGAGCCGTAATCGGTGGTCAGCGCGATGCGCGGGAAAAACGCCGCGCGCGCGGCGCCGATCTGCGCGTTCGCGGCCTTGAGCCGCGCCTCGGCCTGCCGGATATCCGGCCGCCGTTCGAGCAGCGCGCTCGGCGCGCCGGGCGCCACCGGTGCGATCGCGAGCGTGTCGAGTGCGGCCCCGTCGTCGGGCGCGTTGCGCGCGAAATCACCCGCGAGCAACTGCAGCGCCCGCACGGCCTGCGCATGCTCGCGCTGCAGCGCGGCCTGCGATGCGCGCGCGGACGCGACCAGCATCTCGGCCGAACGCAGTTCGATCGCGTCGCTCGTGCCGGCCCCGTAGCGGCGTTGCGTGAGCGCGGCCATGCGTTCGCGCGCATCGAGCGTGCGCTGCGCCAACGCGAGCTGCTCGTGCAGCGAACGCTCCGACACATACGCACCGGCCACTTCGGCGATCACGCCGATGCGGACCGTGCGCTGCGCGTCGGCCGTCGCGAAATACTCGGCGAGCGCCGCGTCGGACAGGTTGCGCACGCGGCCGAACAGGTCGAGCTCGTACGCGCTGATACCGACGCCCGCGCGATACAGCCCGCTGATCGCGCTTTCGCGCACGACCGGGTCGTACTGGCGCGCGCGCTCATAGCCGAGATTCGCATCGACCGACGGCATCAGGTCCGCGCGCTGCACGCCGTACAGCGCACGCGCTTCCTCGACCCGGCCGGTCGCGATCCGCAGGTCGCGGTTGTTCGCGAGCGCCGCGTCGATCCACGCCTGCAGCGCCGGGTCGGTGAAATACGCATGCCAGTCGTCGAGCAGCGCGGCATCGGCAGGCGCGGCGGCCTGCGCGGTGCTGCCGTCGGCCGGCGCATAGGTGGACGGCACGGGCGCCGCCGGCCGCTCGTAGCGCGGCGCGAGCGAGCAGCCGGCGAGCGCGAGCGCGGCGGCCAGCGCGAGCTGAGCCCGCAGCGCAGCGCGTGCATTCAGCGCAAACATCATTGCGATCCCTCCAACGTCGCCGGCTGCGCACCACCGCGCCGGCGCGGGCCGACGTCGAACAGGCGGCCGACGATCACGAAAAACAGCGGGACGAGGAACACCGCGAGCACGGTCGCCGTGATCACGCCGCCGAGCACGCCGGTGCCGATCGCCATCTGCGCGCCGGACGCCGCGCCCGATGCGAACGCGAGCGGCAGCACGCCGACGCCGAACGCGAGCGACGTCATCACGATCGGCCGCAGCCGCAGGCGCGCGGCCTCCAGCGCAGCGTCGACGAGCGACATGCGCTGCGCGACCAGGTCCTTCGCGACTTCGACGATCAGGATCGCGTTCTTCGCAGACAAACCGATCGTCGCGATCAGCCCCACCTTGAAATAGATGTCGTTCGGCATCATCCGCAGCGTGACGCCGAGCACCGCGCCGATCACGCCGAGCGGGACGACCAGCATCACCGCGAACGGAATCGACCAGCTCTCGTACAGCGCCGCGAGCGCGAGGAACACGACGAGCACCGACAGCGCGAACAGCATCGGCGCCTGCGCACCCGACAACCGCTCCTCGAACGACTGCCCCGACCACGAGTAGCCGATGCCGGCCGGCAGCTTCGCGGCGATCCGCTCGATCGCGGTCATCGCCTCGCCGCTGCTGTGGCCCGCCGCGGCCGAGCCGTTGATCGTGAACGACGGGAAGCCGTTGTAGCGCGTGAGCTGCGGCGGCCCGAGCGTCCAGTGCAGCGTCGTGAACGCCGCGAGCGGCACCATCTCGCCGCGCGCGTTGCGCACGCGCAGCTTCTTCACGTCGTCCGGATCGAGCCGGTGCAGCCCGTCGGCCTGCACGACCACGCGCCGCACCTGCGTGCCGTGCATGAAGTCGCCGATATAGTCCGAGCCGAACATCACCGCGAGCGTCGTGTTGATCTCGTCCATCGACACGCCGAGCGCGGACGCCTTCGCGCGATCGATGTCGAGCTTCAGTTGCGGCGCGTCCTGCGTGCCGGCGAACATCAGGTCGGTGAGCGCCGGTTCCTTGCCGCCCGCCGCGAGCAACTGCTCGCGCGCGGCGCTGAACGTCGCGTAGTCGAGCCCGCCGCGGTTCTGCAGCCGGAAGTCGAAGCCGCTCGTCGAGCCGAGATCGGGCAGCGCCGGCGAGTTCATCGCGAACACCGTCGTGTTCGGCGTGTCCGAGAAGCGCTCGTTGATGCGCGCGACGATCGCCTGCACGTGATCGCGCGTGGCCTTGCGCTCCTTCCAGTTCTTCAGCGTGACGAAGATCATCCCGCCGTTCGGCCCTTCGCCGTACAGGTTGAAGCCGCCGAGCGCGAACGTATACGCGGCCGGCTCGTCGTTGCGGATGTACGACTCGACCTCGCGCACGCTCTGCATCGTTTCCGCGAGCGGCGTGCCTTGCGGGCGGATCACCATCACCATGAAGTTGCCCTGGTCCTCGTCGGGCAGGAACGCGGTCGGCAGTTGCGTGAGCATCAGCGCGGCGGCGCCGGTCAGCGCGCCGTACACGACGAGCCAGCGCACGGGCTTCTTCAGCATCGTGCCGACGCGCGTCGCATAGCGCTGCGTCGCACGCGCGACGAAGCGATTGAACCAGCCGAAGAAGCCGCGCTTCTCGTGATGGTCGCCGGACACGGGCTTGAGCAGCGTCGCGCACAGCGCGGGCGTCAGCGACAGCGCAAGGAAGGCCGAGAAGCCGATCGACACCGCGAGCGACAGCGCGAACTGCCGGTAGATGTTGCCGACCGCTCCGCCGAAGAACGCCATCGGCACGAACACCGACGTCAGCACGACCGTGATCCCAATGATCGCGCCGCTGATCTGCTTCATCGCCTTGACGGTCGCGTCGTAGGGCGCGAGCCCTTCCTCGACCATCAGCCGCTCGACGTTCTCGACGACGACGATCGCGTCGTCGACGAGGATGCCGATCGCGAGCACCATCCCGAACATCGTCAGCACGTTGATCGAGAAGCCGGCCGCATACATCACGCCGAACGTGCCCGCGAGCGCGACCGGCACGACGAGTGTCGGGATCAGCGTCGCGCGCAGGTTCTGCATGAACAGGAACATCACGAGGAACACCAGCACGCCCGCTTCGATCAGCGTCGTGACGACCTTGTTCATCGACACGCGCACGAACGACGACGTCTCGTACGGGATCTGGTACTTCACGCCCGGCGGGAAGAACGCGGACAGCTCGTCCATCGTCGCGCGCACGCGCTTCTCGGTGGAGACCGCGTTCGAGCCCGGCGCGAGCTTGATGCCCATGCCGGTGGCGACCTTGCCGTTCACGTAGGACGGATAGTTGTAGTCGTTGCCGCCGAACTCGATGCGCGCGACATCGCGCAGGTACAGCGCGGAGCCGTCGGCCTGCGTGCGCAGCGCGATCGCGCCGTAATCGGCCGGCGTCTTCAGCGGCGCGTCGGCGAACACGGTCGCGGCGATCGGCGCGCTGTCCGGCACCGCGCTGCGGCCGATGTCGCCGATCGTCACGCGCGCGTTGTGCGCGCGCACGGCCGATGCGATGTCCGACGCGGTGAGGCCGTGCCCGGCCATCTTCACCGGGTCGGGCCAGATCCGCATCGCATATTCAGCGCCCCAGAACTGCACCTTGCCGACACCCTCGACGCGGCGCAGCGCCTGCACGACGTTCGCCGACGCATATTCGCCGAGCTGCACGTCGGTCATCCGGCCGTCTTCGGACGTGAGCGACACGACGAGCTGGATGTTGTCGGCGGCCTTCTCGACCTGGATGCCGTCGCGACGCACGGGCTCGGGCAAGCGCGCCTCGACCGTCTTCAGGCGGTTCTGCACTTCGACGGCCGCGAGATCGGCGTTCACGCCCTGCTTGAACGTCAGGTACAGCGATGCCATCCCCGCGCTGCTCGTTGCGGACGTGTACATCAGCCCGGGCGCGCCGTTCATTTCGCGCTCGATCAGCGCCGTCACCGATTCCTCGACGACCTGCGCGGACGCACCCGGGTACGTCGCATAAATGCTGACGACGGGTGGCGCGATGTCCGGGTACTGCGCAACGGGCAGCGCGCGGATCGCGAACAGGCCGCCCAGCATGATGAAGATTGCGATCACCCACGCGAAGACGGGGCGATCGATGAAGAAACGTGCCATGGTGGTTTGAACCGGTCAGGTTTGACGGGCAGCCGCCTGCGAAGCGGCCGCTGCCGGCGCCGCCTTCGGCGCCTGCGCCTTCTCGACGGGCTTGACGGCCGTATCGGGCGCGAACTGCGCCGCGTTGTCGACGATCACGCGCTCTCCGCCCGCGAGGCCGCGCGTGATACGCCAGTCGCGGCCGCTCATCTGGTCGGCCAGGACCTCGACGTCCTTGACCTTGCCGTTCGCGCCGACGACGCGCACCGACGTGCGGTCGGTCGTGCGCAGCAGCGCGTCGCGCGGCACGAGGATCGCCCGCTGGTCGACCGCCGTGTCGAGCGCGATCCGCACATACGCGCCGGGCAGCAGCTCGCGCTCCGGATTCGGGAACAGCGCGCGCATCGCGACGGTATCGGTGGTCGGATCGACCGCGAGATCGCTGAACAGCAGCTTGCCCTTCAGCGGGTACGCGGTGCCGTCGGCGCGCAGCAGCGTCACCGCGATGTCGTGCTGCGCGATGCCGGTCGCGCGCCCGCTCTTCACCGCGCGGCGCAACGCGTCGACGTCGGCGGCCGGTTGAGAGAAGTTCACGTAGATCGGATCGAGCTGCTCGACGGTCGTGAGCGGCGTTGCCTGGTCCTGGCCGACGAGCGCGCCTTCGGTCACGAGCGCGCGCCGCGCGCGGCCCGAGATCGGCGCGGTGACGGTCGCATAGTCGAGCTGCAGCTGCGCACGCGCGAGCTCGGCCTTCGCGGATGCGACTTCGGCCTTCGCCTGCGTGTCGTCGGCGACGGCCTCGGTATGATCGCGCTCGCTGACCGCGCGATCACGCACGAGATCGTCGTAACGGCGGCGCTTGTCGCTCGCCGCGAGCGCGGCGGCCTGCGCCTTCGCGAGCGCACCCTGCGCGGCATCGCGTGCGGCCTTCAGCGGCGCGGGATCGATGCGGAACAGCACCGCGCCCTGCTTCACTTCCTGGCCTTCCTCGTAGGTACGCGCGGTGACGATGCCCGCGACCCGCGCGCGCACTTCCGCCTGCCGGTACGCGTCGAGCCGGCCCGGCAGTTCCACCGTCATCGGCACGGCCGTCGGGCGCACCGTCACGACGGTTGCCTGCTTCGCGGTCTCCGGCGCTGCGTCCTTGTCGCCCTTTCCGCATCCGGCGACGGCCAGCACGGCCGCCAACGCGAACGGCGCCAGCCCATGGCGCAACAGGGAGCGATTGTTATTCATGTGTGACCTCGGATCGTTCGCCGCCGATAAAATGCGGCGGCTCAGGGTGGCCGATTATAATCAGTCACGACTGATTAAATAAATGCTGTTTTAATCTGACTGCCACACTGTCTCAATAAAACGACAGCGATTTGTAAGGAAACTCACGACATGGCCCGCAAGACCCGGGAAGAATCGCTCGCCATCAAGCACCGGATCCTGGACGCCGCCGAGCTCGTGCTGCTCGAACGCGGCGTCGCGCAAACCACGATGGCGGACCTCGCCGAAGCCGCCGGGATGTCGCGGGGCGCCGTCTACGGCCACTACCGCAACAAGATGGAAGTGTGTCTCGCGATGTGCGACCGCGCCTTCGCGCGTACGTCGGAAGGCTTCGACGCGGACGAGAGCCTGCCGCCGCTCGACACGCTGCGGCGCGCCGCGTCGCACTACCTGCAGGAATGCGGCGAGCCGGGCCCGATGCAGCGCGTGCTCGTGATCCTCTATACGAAGTGCGAGCAGAGCGAGGAAAACGGCGCGCTGCAGCGGCGCCGCATGCTGCTCGAGCTGCAGATGCTGCGGATCACGAAGGCGCTGCTGCGCCGCGCGATCGCGGCCGGCGATATCGCCGCCGATCTCGACGTGCACCTGGCGGCCGTCTACCTCGTGTCGCTGCTCGAAGGCGTGTTCGCATCGATGATCTGGACCAACCGGCTGCGCGGCAATCTGTGGAACGACGCCGAAGCGATGCTCGATGCCGGCTTCGACGCCGTCCGCACCTCCGTCGCGCTGCGTGTCCGCGCGCAAAAATTGCCTGACTGACGAAATTCATCGTAATAAATGCTGATTTAACCCGATTTACCGCACTGCGAAACGAATGAGCTGACCCCCTTTAAAATTTTTAACGTTTCGCGGAACATCGGTAGACTGACGCTGTCATCTTTCTTTAGCGTCTTCGTGATAACCGGGTTCGACCCGCTATGCACGCCGCCGTTCGAAGCGGGCCCGCCCCGCGCGTTGGGTCGAACGGAAACGACACAGGCCCCTGGCGGGGCCTGTTTTGTTGCACGCCCGCCGCCCGCCCCGTCGCCGCTCGACGGATGTGCCGCCGGTGGCTCCTGCCCACACCCCTTTGAACCGTTTTCCTGGATGTGGACACCTTGGTCAAGCAAGCCGCAACTCCTGATGCTTTCGCGCCCGGCCGCGCGCAGCGCGTCGTGCGCGCGCTCGTGCCGGCCGCCGTGCTCGGCGCCCTCGCCGCCCTCGGCCTGGCCGCCGCGCTGCCGGCAGTCTCGCAACTGCCGGGCGCCGTCGACTCGGGCACGGCCGTGCTGCCGCAGCGCGTGCTGTCCGACACGCCGTTTCCCACCGCGCAGCATTTCGTGACGAGCGAGCTCGCCCGCACGATCGGCGAGCACAACGCACCCAACGACCGCAACGTGCAACCGGGCCTGTTCGCGCCGCTCAGCGCGCACCGCAACGACATGCTCGGTTATACGAGCCTGTTCCAGTTCGCGCCGCCCGAAAACCGGCAAGAGATGCGCGCGGGCAACATCGAGCTCACGCTGTCCGATGCGCTGAACCGTCTCGACGTGCCGCCCGAAGTGCGTATCCAGCTCGGCGATCTCGTCAGCGGCAAGGTCGCGATGCGCGCCAGTGCGCAGCGCGGCGACTATTACCGCATCGCGTTCGATACGAACGCCGGCACGCCGCGCCTCACCGCGCTCGAGCTGCGCGTCGCCGGCCGCACGTTCGGCGCGATCTGGTTCCGTGCACCGGGCGCCGAACACGGCGCGTACTACACGCTCGACGGCACGCCGCTCGAAGCAGCCGCGTTCACGATGCCGGTCAAGTGGACGCGCATCAGCTCGTTCTTCGGCGAGCGCATCCATCCGCTGTCGCAGGCGATGGCGTTCCATACGGGCGTCGATCTCGCCGCGCCGAGCGGCACGCCCGTCGACGCGGCGGCCGATGGCGTCGTGTCGTTCGCCGGTTTCGATCCGGGCGGCTACGGCCGCTACGTGATCGTCGATCACGCGGACGGCTACTCGACCTACTACGCTCACCTGTCCGCATTCGCGCACGGGCTCAAGGTGGGCGACACCGTGAAGCAGGGCCAGCGGCTCGGCTCGGTCGGGATGACGGGCGCCGCAACCGGCCCGCACCTGCATTTCGAAGTGCGCATCGCAAATGATCCGGTCGACCCGCTCGTCACGCTGGCCAGCGCGCAAACCGCACTGTCCGACATGCAGCTCACCGCGTTCCGTCAGGAGGCCGCAGACTGGCGCTTCCGCCTCGCGTCGATCAGCACGGCGCCGTTCGCGTTCGCGCAGAACGATGGCCCGCTGTGGGGTGACTTCGCCACCGACAAGTCGACGCTGCGCGCGGTTTTCAACACGCACTACTCGGCATCGTGACGCACGTGCCGCGCGCCGCGGATACGCGCTGAATCAGTGGCGGAGCATGCGCGGCGGCACGCGGCGCACCGTCACCGCGCCGGTTCCACGCGCTCGGCCGCTGCCTGCGCGACGCGTTCCGCACGCGGGCGGCGCGACAGCAACCAGCGCGCCGCGCCGTCGAGCGACGTGCACAGCACGAGATAGATCACCGCGACGAACAGGAAGATCGGCGCCGGATACACCATCAGCCGGTTGTTCACCTGCGTCGCGACGAACGACAGTTCCGGCACGCCGACGATATACGCGAGCGACGTGTCCTTCACGAGTGCGACCCACTGGTTGACGAACGACGGCGTCATGATCCGGATCGCCTGCGGCAGCAGCACGTAACGCACCGTCTGCCAGCGCGTGAGCCCGAGCGACAGTCCGGCCTGCCACTGCCCGTCGCCCGCGGCGACGATGCCCGCATGCACCGCATGCGCGAGATACGCACCGCCGACCAGCGCGAGCGCGCACACGACCGTCGCGAGCCCCGGCACATCCATGTGCAGCAGCATCGGCATCAGGAAGTACGTCCAGAAGATCAGCATCAGCACGGGAATCGCGCGGAAGAAGCCGATGAACGCGAGCAGCAGCACGCGCGCGGGGCCGCGCGCGAGCGCCATCGCGACGCCGAGCGCGATGCCGAGCACCGCCGACGCAAGCGCCGACGCGATCGCGAGCACCAGCGACAGCGCGGCGCCGCCGAGCGGCCCTTCCGGAAACGCGCCGACGAGCAGGTACGGCAGGTTGGCTAGCAGCAGCGAAATGTCCATCGTCAGCGCCCCGCCCCGAGCCGGTCGCGCCATTGTGTGGCCGCGTAGGCGCCGGCCTCGATCGCGGCCACCGCTGCGACGTACAGCACCGTCGCGACGCCGAACGCGGCGAAGGTCTTGAAGGTTTCGGTCTCGACCTGCCGCGATGCATACGACAGCTCGGCCACGCCGATCGCCATCGCGAGCGAAGAGTTCTTCACGAGATTCATGTATTGGCCGAACAGCGGCGGCAGCGCGATGCGCACGGCCTGCGGCAGCACCACGTAACGCAGCGCCTGCATCGGCGTGAGGCCGAGCGCGGCAGCCGCGTCATGCTGGGCGCGCCGCACGCCGCGCAGGCCGGCTTCGCATTCCTCGGCGACGAACGCGGCCGTATAGGCGCTCAGCCCGACCCAGCCCGCGACGAATTCGAACGACGGCCACGCGAGCGTGAACGGGCCCGCGCTCACTGCGTGGCGCGCGTTCAGCCACGCGATCCACGTGTCGGGCAGCAGCGACGCAACGCCGAAATACCAGAACAGCAGTTGCACGAGCAACGGCGTGTTGCGAAACGCGACGACGTAGGCGGCCGCCGCCGTACGCGGCGCGGTGCCGCGCGCATGACGCACGACCGCGAGCAGCAGCCCGCCGGCGGTCGCCGCGACCGCCGACGCGGCCGCGAGGCCGAGCGTCAGCAGGAAACCCTGCCAGAGCCAGGACAGATATTTGGGAGCCAACCCGAGCATGCTGTGTTACGGGCGCGAAGCGCGCGATCGGAAGAAGAAAACGGGAAGCGCCGCGACGCCGATGTTCCGGCGCAAACGCGGCGCGCGTGCGGCTCGAGCCTGGATCAGGTCTTGTCGCCGATGCGGAAGATCCGCGTGAGCGGCGTCTTCGTCGTCGGGCCGAACCATGCGTCGTAGATCTGCCCGGCGCGGCCGTTCGCCTCGAGCCCCTTCAGCGTGTCGTTGACGAAGCCGAGCAGGCGCGTCTCGCCCTTCGGCACGCCGACGCCCATGTAGTCGTTCGTGATCGTGAACGCCGGGATCTCGTAGTTCTGCTTGTCGGGCACGTTCGCGAGCAGGCCGATCAGTTTCGGGCCGTCCTGCGTGATCGCCTGCACGTTGCCGGCGCGCAGCGCGGCGAACGCGAACGGCGTGTCGTCATACGCGACGATCGTCGCCTTCGGGAATTTCTCGCGCAGCGCGATCTCGTTCGTCGTGCCCTTATCCGCACCGACGCGCAGGCCATTGAGCTGGTCGGCCGATTTCAGCACGCCCTTCTTCGCGAGAAACTGCTGGCCCGACGAGAAATACGGAATGCTGAAGTCAACCTGCTTCGCGCGCTCGTCGGTGATCGTGAAGTTCGCGAGCACGAGGTCGACCTTGCCGGAAGTCAGGAACGGAATGCGGTTCGCGGGGTTGGTCGGCTGGAGTTGCAGCTTCACGCCGAGCTTGTCGGCGAGCGCCTTCGCGTAGTCGACGTCGAGGCCGACGACGTGATTGCTTTTGCCATCGACATAACCGAACGGCGGATTGCTGTCGAACGTCGCGACGCGCAGCACGCCGGCTTTCCTGATGTCGTCGAGACGGTCAGCGTGCGCAACGGTGCCGGCCGTGACGAGTGCAGCCCCGATGAGCCACGTAGCGAGAGTGTGGAATTTCATGAGCACGACCTGATTTGTTATGAAGGCCGCCGCGGATCGCGCGGCGGCCGGTTCGAGGAACATCGCGACGGTGTGTGTGATCGCGAAGCCGCTAACGTATCAGCGCGTGCGGCGAATTCGAACCAACAAATGGTGCTTTGCTCTGCGGGTTTCGTGATGAGCCAGGCCGGCCGCGGGCGCAGCATCGCGCTGCGCCCCGCCGGCCGCTCGCCGTTTTATCCGGCGAGCGACGCGGCCGCCTCGTCGATGAACGCGGCGACTTCCGCCGGTTTCGATGCCAGCGACGCGTGGCCCGCATCGAGCGTGATGATCTTGCGCGCGTTCATCCGCGCCGACATCCGCTGCTGGTTCTCAGGCGCGATCATCCGGTCCTGGCTCGAGATCTGATACCACGACGGCTTCGTGCGCCACGCGGGTGCGGTGATCGTGTCCGCGAACGTGCTCGCCAGCGGCGCCTTCTGCGTGACGGCCATCACGAGCGCTTCGTCAGACGAAAGGTCCTGGCAGAAGCTCTCGTGGAACTTGTCGGGCTTGATCCACAGATAGCCGTCGCTGTCGGGGGCGAGATTCGGCGCGGCCGCCGGCAGGTGCTCCTGCGTGATCCCGCCGGGGCTTTCGCCGGCGTCGGGTGCGAATGCGGCGATGAACACGAGGCCCGCGACGTTCGGCAGGTTGCCGGCCTCGCTGATCACCGCGCCGCCGTACGAATGGCCGACCAGCAGCACGGGGCCGTCCACCTGCCTGACCATCTTGCGCGTGCGCTCGGCGTCGTCGGCGAGCGACGTCAGCGGCACCTCGACCGCGTGCAAGGACGCATGTCCCTTGCGCGCCAGTTCGACAATCACTTTCGCCCAGTGCGCGGCGCCACCCCAGAAGCCGTGCACGAGCACGATCGCGGGTTTGCTCATCGTGTTTCTCCTTGATCGGGTATCACGTGTCATCGCATCGTCATCGGCCCGGCCGGCCGACACGCAGGCGCAGCGGGCCGCGCGGGCCCGGCCAATCCGGACCGGCGAACGGACATGCAGCACTCAGCATAGGCGAGCCGCGCGGCCGCACCAACCCTCTTGCGGCCGGCGTGGCATGCAGCGCACAAAAAAAGACGCCCGCTGCAGGCAGCGGGCGCGAATCCCAGTCAAGGAGGTGTCACACGAACTACGGGCTCAGATTAAGGAAATCGGCCGCAACGGACAACGAATCGATTTCAATATCGATATGACGGGACATGCTCACGCCGGTACCTCGCGGGTCGAGCAGTGGATGCCGCCGCCGCCCGACGCGATCCCGAGGATGTCGACCTGCACGATCACGCGGTTCCCCGCATACGGCCGGATCGCGGCGACCGCTGCCGCGTCGGCCGCGGCGTCGTTGAACTTCGGCATGACGATCGCGCCGTTGCACGTGTAGAAGTTGATGTAGCCGGCCGCGAAGTGCGACATCTGCCGCTCGCTCAGGCTCGTGCCCGCCGACGTGCCGAAGTTGGCCGGCGGCACGAGCTCGACGATCTGCAGCGGCCGGCCGTTCGCGTCGGTCTGACCGGCCAGGCGTTGCCGGTTCGCATCCGTCAACGCGCGTTCGCCGGTCGAATTCGACGCGTCGTAACAGCACGCGACCACGCCGGGCGCGAGAAACCGCGCATAGAAATCGACGTGGCCGTTCGTGATGTCGCTCTCCGCGGCCGCCGTCGCCGCGCCGCCGGCGCCGCCCGTGCCGGTACCGCCCGGATAGGTCGCCGTGCCCGGCAGCCAGATGATCTTGCGCACGCCGAGCGTGCGCTGCAGCTCGGCCAGCACGGTATCCCGGGCCGTCGGCAGCAGCGTCGCCCCCGCAATCGAACCGTTCGGCATGTTGAACAGTTGCGGATTCCGGTTCACGTGCAATACGGACGATTCGGTGAGGATCGCCGTCCCGTCGCCGTCGAATTCGATCGCGCCGCCTTCGAGCGTCAGCGTGCTTCGGGTCAGGCTCACGCCTTTCGTCTGCGCCATCCAGCCCGCCACCGCGTTGTCGCGGCTGAACGGCTGGAAGAACTTGCCGGCCTTCGACCGGTTGCTCGCGGCCATGATCTGCGACGGCACGGCCACCGCCCCCACGCCGTCGGTATTCGCATTGCCCCAGCCGTTGAAATTGAAACCGACCGCATTCAGCGCATTGCCGTTCGCCGTGTCCCTGACGAACAGGCAACCCGTGTCGCGTACCCAGAAATCGTTGAAACCGTCGGCGACCGGCACCAGATTGATCCCGCCCGTGCCCGCGGGACGGGCTGCATAACGCGCATGCAGGTCGGGATTCGCAACGCTCGCGGTCGAAAGCAGCGCGCGGGCCGCGTCCAGGTCGGCCGGCAGCACCAGCATGTCGACCGGTTCGGTTGCGCCGATCGCCTTCGCGACATCCATCAGGTCGGCCCGGACCCGCTTGATGCCCGCATCCGTGCTCTGCGGCCCGACGGGCATCCAGATGCCGTCCGTGCCGGACGCAAAGGCCATGTAGGTCGATGCGTGCGGCGCATCCTCGGCCGGCAGACGGTACACGGCCTGCTTTGCCGACGGCAGCGCGCGCGGCGTAGAAGCCGTATCGCTCCCGCCGTCACCGCCGCCGCATGCGGCCAGACTGCCCAGCAGCGGCATGCCGAGCCACGCGGCCGAATGCCGGATGAACGCGCGCCGGCCGGTATTCGGTGCGGGACGCGCGCGGTTGCTCGCGCCTGCGTCGGTCAGGGCGTTGGCGCCTTTTTTCGTCATGTATTCACTCCATTGCGCGTCCGGCGCGCGCGTGCGCACGCACCGGCTTCCGTCCATCGGGACGGATTCCGCGTCGTTAGTCAGTTATCCGGAACGACCGGCGAATGCCGGCGGTGGTGCGGACCGGTCATGCCGACCGGCCCGCCGCTGCGCTCAGGCAGGCTGCTGTTGCGTGGTGCAGTGGATGCCGCCGCCGCCCGCCGCAATGCCGTCGATGTTCAATTGAATGACATCGCGGCCGGGGAACAGGTCGACGAGCGTATCGCGCGTATTGCGGTCGGCCCGGCTGTCGCCGAATTGCGGCGCAATCACCGCGCGGTTGCACACGTAGAAGTTGATGTAGCCGGCCGCGAACTCCGCGTTCTCGTATTTGGGCCGGACGGTTTTCGGGCCCGGCAGCACGACGACCTTCAACGGGCGGCCCTTCGCGTCGGTGGATTTCCGCAGGATCTCCAGATGCTGCCGCGTCACCGCGTGGTCGTACGAGGACGGGTCCGTGTCGAGCCCGGCCACCACGACGCCCGGGCTCGTGAAGCGCGCGTAGAAATCGGTATGACCGTCGGTGATGTCCTTGCCGGCGATGCCCGGCAGCCAGATGATCTTCTTCAACCCGAGCAGACGGCTCAGTTCCGCCTCGCACTGTGCCTGGCTCACGCCCGGGTTGCGGTTCGGGTTCAGCACGCAGCTGCGCGTGATGATCGCCGTTCCCTCGCCGTCCACTTCGATGCCGCCGCCTTCCAGCACCAGCTTCGTGTCGATCAGCCGCGCACCGGCGCGCTCGGCCACGAACGGCGCGACTTCGGCATCCTGATCGTGTTCCTGCTTGTTGCCCCAGCCGTTGAAATTGAAGCTCACGCCGCCGAGCTGGCCCGACGCATTCTTCACGAACACGGGGCCCGTGTCGCGCATCCACAGATCGTCGACCGGATGCTGGACGAGCTCGACCGATGCGCCGCACAGGCGCGACGCACTCGCGTAGTCCGCTTCCCGCACCAGCATCTTGAGCGGCTCGTGCGCGGCGATCGCCTTCGCGACCGCGGCCAGGTTCTCGCGCACCACAGGCAGCAGCCGCGCCCCCCAGATGTCCTCGCTCGGGCCGAACGCCATCCAGGTCGCCGTGTGCGGCGCGCCTTCGTCCGGCATGTGCCAGGTTGCGCCCTGCTGCGCATGCGCGGCACGGCCCAGCAGGCCGCCCAGCGTGCTGGCGGCCAGCGCCGCACCCGATACGGACAGGCCGCGTTTCAACAGTTGACGTCTCGTTGTCATGGCATTCCTCATTCGCTTGCCGGTTGCTTCAGTTGCTTCGATTGTTTCATGGTGTACGGTCACGGCCGCGCCGTCTTGAAGCCGAGCCAGGTCCGGCCTTCGAGGCGCATCGCGGCCGGCGATTCGGCGATCGGCGTAAACAGTGTGCGCCGCGTCGCCTCGTCCGGATAGATGCCCGGATCGCGAACCAGCGCCGGGTCCATCAGTTTCAGCGCGCCCTGGTTCGCATTCGCGTAGCGCGTCGCGTTCGAGATCTTCGCGATCACGTCCGGACGCAGGATGTAGTTGATGAAGGCATGCGCATTGTCCGGATGCTTCGCGGATGCCGGGATCACCATCGCGTCGAACCACATCAGCGTGCCGATGCGCGGGATGTCGTACACGATGTCGCGCTTCGGCTCGCGCGACTTCGCTTTCTGCGCGGCCAGGTTGATCGCGCCGGAGAAGCCGATCGTCACGCACAGCTCGCCGTCGACCAGCTCGTTGGCGTCGGACGACCCGACGAACTGGCGGATGAACGGCCGGACCTTCATCAGCATCGCCTGCGCGGCCGCGTAATCCTGCGCGGACGGATGCATCGGATCGCGGCCGATGTAGCGCAGCGCCAGCGGCAGCACCGTGCTCGCGGAATCCTGCAATCCCAGCCCGCATTGCGCGGAAACGCGCGCCGCGATCGCCGGGTTGAACAGCAGGTCGAGGCTGTCGGCCGGCATGTCCTTGCCGAGGATCGCGCGCACCCGGGCGCGGTCGTAGCCGACGCCCACGGTGCCCCACATGTACGGCACGCCGTACTGGTTGCCGGGATCGGATTGCGCCATCTGCTTCAGCAGCGACCCATCGAGATTCTTCAGGTTCGGCAGCCGGCTCTTGTCGAGCTTGCGAAACACGCCGGCCTGGATCTGCTTGGCCATGAAGTCGTTGGTCGGCCACACGAGGTCGTAACCGCTGTTGCCGGTCAGCAGCTTCGACTGCAGCGTCTCGTCGCTGTCGTACGCGTCGTAGCGCACCTTGATGCCGGTTTCCTTCTCGAACGCGGATACCGTATCCGGCGCAAAGTAATTGCTCCAGTTGTACAGGTTCAGCACTTTCTCGTCGTCGGCGCGTGCCGTTGCGGCCAGCACGCACAGCGCGAGGCCCGGCACCGCGAAACGCAACCATCCTTTCCGTTTCATCGCGAACCTCTCATCGGTAACAGGACGACACGCCGTCGCTGGTGAGCAACGTACGGTACATCTCCGGGCGGCGATCGCGGAAGAAGCCCCACGATTGCCGGTCGGCGCGGATCGCATCGAGGTCGAACGTGTGCACGAGCACCGCTTCGTCGGTGCGGTTCGCCTCGGCGCGCTTCTCGCCGGTGTGATCCGCGATGAAGCTCGAGCCGTAGAACACGCCCGTGAGCGCCTGCTGCTGCGGATTGCCGTTGCCGAAGCCGACCTCGCGGCCGATCCGGTTGGCCGCCACCACCGGCACCATGTTCGCGGCCGCGTGGCCCTGCATCGTGCGCTGCCAGTGGCCGGCCGAATCGAACTCGCTGCTGAACGGCTCCGAGCCGATGATGGTCGGAAAGCACAGGATCTCCGCGCCCATCAGCGCGAGGCTGCGCGCCGTTTCCGGATACCACTGGTCCCAGCAGATGCCGATGCCGATCCGGCCGAAACGCGTGTCCCACACCTTGAATCCGGTGTCGCCGGGCGTGAAATAGAACTTCTCCGTATAGCCCGGCCCGTCCGGAATATGCGTCTTGCGATAGACGCCGAGCACGCGCCCGTCGGCGTCCGCGACGGCGATCGAGTTGTACGCGGCATTGCCCGCGCGCTCGAAGAAGCCGATCGGCAGCACGATGCCGAGCTCGCCGGCCAGCGCCGCGAACCGGGCGATCTGCGCGTTGCCCTCGAACGGCTGCGCGAGCTCGAGATGGCGCACGTTCTGGTCGAGGCAGAAATACGGCATCGCGAACAGCTCCGGGCACAGCACGAGATTCGCGCCCTGCGCGGCGGCTTCGCGGATCAGGCGTTCCGCGGTGGCCATGTTGTCTTCGAGATTCCAGCTGCCCGACGCCATCTGGACGGCGGCGACGGTGATGTGTTTGGACGGCATTGCGATTGCTCCTCGGCGGGACCGGAAACCGTGTGTCGAACGTCGCTCAGATCGCGACGGAAGGCTGCTGTTGCGTCGAACAGTGGATGCTGCCGCCGCCGATCGACAGCGTCGGGATCGGCAACATCTCCACGTTACGCCCGGGGAACGCGCGACTGAACACCTCGCGCGCGGCCTGATCCTGCTCGACGCCGAACGCCGACACGATCACCGCACCGTTGACCAGGATGTAGTTCGCATAGCAATCGCAGTAGCGCTCGGAGCCGAAACGCTCGCTGACGATCGGCGACGGCAGCTCGAGCAGCTCGAAACGGCGCCCGGCCGCATCGGTCGCGAGCTCCAGCGCGCGGCGGTTTTCGCGCATCACGCGGTAATAGTCGCCCTGCTCCGGCGATGCGGCCTGGCACAGCATCCGACCGGGCGCGATGAAGGATGCGATGCCGTCCACGTGGCCGTTCGTCTCGACTTCGTCGGGATTGCCCGG
The DNA here is from genome assembly GCF_001742165.1 of Burkholderia stabilis. NCBI lineage: Bacteria > Pseudomonadati > Pseudomonadota > Betaproteobacteria > Burkholderiales > Burkholderiaceae > Burkholderia > Burkholderia stabilis. The sequence continues at coordinate 849,866 of NZ_CP016442.1, forward strand.
CAGCCAGACGATCTTCTCGACGCCCAGCATGCGCCGCAGCTCCGCCTCGATCTCCGCGCGGCTCAGGTGCGGATTGCGATTGGGATGCAGCAGGCAGCTCTCGGTGGTGACCAGCGTGCCCTGCCCGTCGACGTAGAACGAGCCGCCCTCCAGCACCATGTGCGAATTGAAGATCTCGGCGCCGGCTGCACGCGCGATGTCCTGCCCGGCTTGCTGGCAGCCGTCGTACGGCTGGTACTTCTCGCCCCAGCAGTTGAAGCGGAACACGGCCGCGCCCAGCCCGCGCGCCTCGCTCACGAGGAAGATCGGCCCGCAATCGCGCAACCAGTTGTCCTCGGCCGCGACCGGCAGCACCTCGACGCTCGCGCCCACCAGCTCGCGCGCCGCGTCGGCCTGGCTGTGGTGCACGGCCACCACGCAGCGCTGGTAGCGCGCGATCGTCCGCGCAACCAGCGCGAACTCGCGGCAGACCTGCGCGTAATGACCTCCCCACAGATCCTCGCGATCTTCGAGAACCGGCCATCCGAGCCACGTGGCCTCCATGGATTCCCATTCGGCGGGCATCCGGTAACCGCGCTGGCGAGCATCAAAGCGACCCATCGATCAGCCTCCGTTGTGATTGATGGCTGATTCTGCGACAGGTTAGACTTGATGAATATTGATATTTTTTGGTCGAATCAATCAATTCACCTCATATCTCGATGCAACGCGTTCCATCCCTTAAATTACTGAGCGGCTTCGAAGCGGCGGCCCGTCTGGGCAATTTCTCGCGCGCGGCCGACGAACTGCACCTGTCGCAATCGGCGATCAGCCATCAGATCCAGCAGCTCGAAGCGCAACTCGGGCAGCCGCTGTTCCGCCGGCGCGGCCGCGGCGTCGAACTGACGATCGCCGGCGAAGTCCTGCAGCGCAGCGTGCAGCGCGCGATGGAGACGTTGCGCGGCGGCCTCGACCGCATCGCGACCTATCTGAACCCGGGGCTCGTCGTGCTGGTGTGTCCCGCGCCGCTGCTGCACGGCTGGCTGCAGCCGCGCCTCGAGCAATTGCAGCAGATCCTGCCGGACCTGTGCCCGCTGCTGTCGACCGACGAAACCGCGCGTTATGTCGACGAGATCGACGTCGACATGACCATCGGCACGCGGCCGTTGCTGCAGCCCGGCCTGATCGATATCCCGTTCATGCGGGACGAATGGGTGACGGTTTGCGCGACGCCGCTGGCGGAGCAGCTCGAACGCGTGCCGCGCGACGCACACCCGCGGCACGCGGGGCTCATCTGCCTCGAAGCGAGCCTGACCGACGAGCGCATGGCGACGGTGTATCGTGAGCAGCTGTCGGCGTTCCGGATGCACGCGATCTACGACGATCAGCGGCTCGTGCTGGATACCGTGCTGCGCGGCCGCGGCATCGCATGCCTGCCGCGCCTCGTCGCGCAGGCCGCCATCGATCAGCGCGCACTGACCGTGCTCGCCGACTATCCGCGCCTGCCCGGCACCACGTGGTGGCTGTCGCGCATGGACGGCCCGTCGCGCTCGCCGATCGTCGAGCAGATGTTCGACTGGCTCGTCGAACAAGGCAGCTGGTCGAGCGCGTCCGGCCCGGCGCCCGACCGCTTGCCGCTGCCGCCCGCATGATCGCGGGCCGCAAAAAAAACGTCCCGCCATCAGGCGGGACGTTGGTCATGCTGGAAGCGCGCGATGCGCAGCCGATCACGGCTCGTGACGCAGATACCCTTCCTTGCTCGGGTCGCGCATCCGCCACGACACGATCAGCGAGATCGCGCACAGCACGGTGACGTACCAATAGAAGGTTTCCTCGCTGCCGACCGACTTGAACCACAGCGCGACGTACTCCGCCGAACCGCCGAAGATCGCGTTCGCGACCGCATACGACAGGCCGACGCCCATCGCGCGCACTTCCGGCGGGAACATCTCGGCCTTGATGAGGCCGCTGATCGACGTGTAGAAGCTGACGATCGCCAGCGCGACCGTGATCAGCACGAATGCGGCCACGGGGCTCGTCACGTCCTTCAGCGCATGCATCAGCGGCACCGTGCCGATCACCGCGAACGAGCCGAACAGGATCATCGACGTGCGGCGGCCGATCCTGTCGGACAGCGCGCCGAACACCGGCTGCATCAGCATGTAGACGAGCAGCGCGACGGTCATCACGTTGCTGGCCGTCTTCGCGTGCATGCCGGCCGTGTTCACGAGGTACTTCTGCATGTACGTCGTGAACGTGTAGAAGATCAGCGAGCCGCCGGCCGTGAAGCCGACCACCGTGAAGAACGCCCCCTTGTGCTGCCACACGCCGCGGATCGTGCCGGCGTCCTTCTTGTCGCGCGATGCGCTGGTCGACGTCTCGTCGAGCGACTTCCGCAGGTACAGCGAGATCAGCGCGGCCGCCGCACCGACGACGAACGGAATGCGCCAGCCCCACGCTTTGAGTTCACCAGCCGACAGCGTCTGCTGCAGGATCACGAGCACGAGCAGCGCGCACAGCTGGCCGCCGATCAGCGTCACGTACTGGAACGACGCGAAGAAGCCGCGCCGGCCCTTCAGCGCGACCTCGCTCATGTAGGTGGCGCTCGTGCCGTACTCGCCGCCCACCGACAGCCCCTGGAACAGGCGCGCGACCAGCAGCAGCGCCGGCGCGAGCGCGCCGATCTGCGCGTAGGTCGGCAGCACCGCGATCACGAGCGAGCCGCCGCACATCATCAGCACCGAGATCATCATCGCGGCACGCCGGCCGTGACGGTCGGCGATGCGGCCGAACAGCCAGCCGCCGATCGGGCGCATCAGGAAGCCGGCCGCGAACACGCCGGCCGTGTTCAGCAGCTGCGTCGTCGTGTTGCCGCTCGGGAAGAACGCCGGCGCGAAGTACAGCGCGCAGAACGAGTAGATGTAGAAGTCGAACCACTCGACGAGGTTGCCCGATGAGGCGCCGACGATGGCGAACACGCGCCGCCGGGTGTCATGCGCGGACAGCGCAGCTTGGTCGGTCTGGACGTCCATGGATTGGTCTGTTCCTTTTAGTGCCTTCTGGGTGAGACGGCCGCAGCCGTCGCATGCGGTCGCACGTGGCACCGGTTCCGGTGCACGGCGCTACGGGATTTTAGCGAAATGTAAAGTAACAGGCTCTCCGGGTTCGTCCGGATGTAGAAAAATTTTCTCTTGCCACGCGTTCGTCATATGAAAACGCCAGCCCGCGGGCTGGCGTCCGATGCAAACTATCCGGAAGCGTCGCTCACACGCGCACCTCCGGCGGCACGTAACGGCACTCGTAGCGCTTGCGCACGGTGCCGGCCTCGTCGACGCTTTCCAGGTACACGTCGAACTGCCAGAGCCGCGCCATGTGCTTGAGCACCTCGTCGCTGTCGTTCGACAGGTGGCGGTTGTCGGTCATGAAGTGGCGCAGCGTGAGGCTGCGGTCGCCGCGCGTGTTGACGGCCCACACCTGGATGTTCGGCTCGCGGTGATGGATGTCGTACTGCCGCGACAGCGCCTGCCGCACGTACTGGTAGCCGGAATCGTCGTGAATCGCCGACACCTCGAGCGAATCGCGCATGTCGTCGTCGAGCACCGAGAAGAGCCGCATCTCGCGGATCAGGTTCGGCGACAGGTACTGCGCGATGAAGCTTTCATCCTTGAAGTTGCGCATCGCGTAGTGCATCGCCGGCAGCCACGGGGTGCCCGCGATCTCCGGAAACCACTTGTAGTCCTCTTCCGTCGGCGCTTCGCAGATCCGCCGGATGTCGCTCATCATCGAGAACCCGAGCGCATACGGGTTGATCCCGCTGTAGTACGGCTTCGTGACGGGCGGCTGGTAGACCACGTTGCTGTGCGAATGCAGGAACTCCATCATGAAGCCGTCTTCCAGCTTGCCCTGGTTGTACAGCGTGTTCAGCAGCGTGTAGTGCCAGAATGTCGCCCAGCCTTCGTTCATCACCTGCGTCTGCCGCTGCGGGTAGAAATACTGGCCGATCTTGCGCACGATGCGGATCACTTCCCGCTCCCACGGCTCGAGCAGCGGCGCGTTCTTCTCCGCGAAATACAGCAGGTTCTCCTGCGGCTCGGGCGGATAACGATCATCCTGCTCTTCCATCAGCTCGGGCTTCTTGCCCGGCAGCGTGCGCCACAGTTCGTTCACCTGCGACTGCAGGTACGCCTCGCGCTCGCGCCGCAACGCCGCTTCCTTCGACAGCGACGGCTTTTGCGGCCGCTTGTAGCGGTCGACGCCGTAGTTCATCAGCGCATGGCACGAATCGAGCAGCTCCTCGACGCGATCGAGGCCGTAGCGCTCCTCGCATTCGGCGACGTAGTTCTTCGCGTACACGAGATAGTCGATGATCGCGTGCGCGTCGGTCCACAGCCGGAACAGGTAGTTGCCCTTGAAGAACGAGTTGTGCCCGTACGCCGCGTGCGCGATGACGAGCGCCTGCATCGTCATCGTGTTCTCTTCCATCAGATACGCGATGCACGGGTTCGAGTTGATGACGATTTCGTACGCGAGGCCCATCTGGCCGCGGCGGTAGCTCTTCTCGGTCGCGAGGAAGTGCTTGCCGAACGACCAGTGACGGTAGTTGACGGGCATCCCGACCGACGCATACGCGTCCATCATCTGTTCGGCGCTGATCAGTTCGAGCTGGATCGGGTAGATATCGAGCTCGTATTGTTCGGCGACCTGCGAGATGTGCGTGTCGTATTCCTCGAGCAGTTCGAACGTCCAGTCGGACGGACACGGCAGCGGCTTGCGTTCGGCAACGTTCATACGCGCTTCCTTTTGCCCGGCGCCGGGCAAGTCGGCGGCCGGCGCCGGCGGTTCGGCCTGCGCGCGTTGCTGCGCTGCGGCAGGACCGGCCGTGTCGTCGCCGGAAGGGCGCGGCTCGTAGCCGCGCGACTCGTTGTGCAGATGGCGGGTCGTCATGACATTTCCACCTGCTTTTCGAACAATTCGCGAAACACCGGGTAAATGTCGGCAGCCGATTCCACTTTTTTCATCGCGAGATGCGGTTGCGACAGTGCCAGTTGCGCGTATTCCAGCCACAGATTCTGCTCTTCCGGCGCGACCTGGATATACGCGAAGTAACGCGTCTTCGTGAGGATATCCTCTTCCAGGATTTTGCGACACTTGGGCGAATCGTCGGTCCAGTTGTCGCCGTCGGACGCCTGCGCGCCGTAGATGTTCCACTCGGTCGGCGAGTAGCGCTCGCTCTGCACCTTGCGCATCAGTTCGAGCGCGCTCGACACGACCGTGCCGCCGCTTTCGGTCGAATGGAAGAAGGTATCCTCGTCGACTTCCTCGGCGCGCGTATGGTGACGGATGAACACGACTTCGATGCGCTCGTAGTTGCGCTTGAGGAACAGGTACAGCAGGATGAAGAAGCGCTTCGCGAGATCCTTGCGCTGCTCGTCCATCGAGCCCGACACGTCCATCAGGCAGAACATCACGGCCTGGCTCGACGGCTGCGGCTGCTTCACGCGGTTGATGTAGCGCAGGTCGAACGGATCGATGAACGGAATCCGCCAGATACGCCCTTTCAGGTGATGGATCTCGGCCTCGAGCGTCGCGATTTCCGCGCGGCGGTCTTCCGGATCGTTCTTCATCGCTTCGAGCTGGGCCTCGAGTTCGCGCAACTCGTTGACGAGCGGCGAGCCGAGCGCGATGCGCCGGCCGAGCGCGCTGCGCAACGAACGCACGACGTCGATGTTGTTCGGCGTGCCTTCCGCCGACCAGCCCGCGCGCACGTTCTTCCAGCTCGGCACCGTCAGCAGGTGCGTCTTCACGAGGCGCGGCAGTTCGAGATCGTCGAAGAAGTACTGCATGAACTCGTCGCGCGACAGCTCGAACACGAAGTCGTCCTGCCCTTCGCCCTCGTTGCTGGCCTGGCTGCCGCCGCCGCCCGAGCCGCCCTGCGGGCGCGGAATCTTGTCGCCGCGCACGTAGTCCTCGTTGCCGGGGTGCACGTACTCACGACGCCCGCCCGGCGCGTGCCGGAAATTCGGCTCCGCGATGTCCTTGCGCGGGATCGTGATGCTCTGCGTGCTCTGGATATCCTTGATGCTACGGTCGCGCACCGCGTCGGAAACGGCACGACGAATGTAGTTCTTGACGCGACGCAGAAAGCGTTCGCGATTGGCAATGCTCTTGTTCTTGCCGGCTAGCCTGCGGTCGATGATTTGATGAAGCACGCCCGGTCTCCCGCTCGTAAGTCGATATGCCGGGACGCTCGCCGCACATGCCGTATCCCGTCATGCGGGCGGCGTCTCTGAAGGCGCCCGTGCGGACTCGCCGCACGGGCGCGGTACCGCGCGCGTCATGACGACTTGCGCACGCGCAGATACCAGTCGCAAAGCAGCCTCACCTGCTTCGGCGTATAGCCCTTCGCGACCATCCGGTTCACAAAGTCCTCATGCTTGCGCTGCTCCTCCGCCGAACCCTTTGCGTTGAACGAAATCACCGGCAGCAGTTCCTCGGTGTTCGAGAACATCTTCTTCTCGATCACGACGCGCAACTTCTCGTAGCTCGTCCACACGGGGTTCTTGCCGGCGTTTGCCGCTCGGGCACGCAACACGAAGTTCACGATCTCGTTGCGGTAATCCTTCGGATTGCTGATGCCCGCAGGCTTCTCGATCTTCTCCAGCTCCGCGTTCAGCGCGGCGCGGTCGAAGCTCTCGCCCGTGTCGTGATCGCGGAATTCCTGGTCCTGGATCCAGAAGTCGGCATACGTGACGTAGCGGTCGAAGATGTTCTGGCCATACTCCGAATACGACTCGAGGTAGGCCGTCTGAATCTCCTTGCCGATGAACTCCGCGTAACGCGACGCGAGCACGTCCTTCACGAAGGACAGGTACTTCTGCTCGATTTCCGGCGGGAACTGCTCGCGTTCGATCTGCTGTTCGAGCACGTACATCAGGTGCACGGGGTTGGCCGCGACCTCACTCGAATCGAAGTTGAACACGCGCGACAGGATCTTGAACGCGAAGCGTGTCGACACGCCCGTCATCCCTTCGTCCACGCCCGCGTAATCGCGGTACTCCTGGTACGACTTCGCCTTCGGATCGGTGTCCTTCAGGTTTTCGCCGTCGTACACCTGCATCTTCGAGAACAGGCTCGAATTCTCCGGCTCGCGCAGGCGCGACAGCACCGAGAACTGCGACATCATCTTCAGCGTACCCGGCGCGCAGACGGCTTCGGCGAGCGACGAGTTGCGGATCAGCTTCTCGTAGATCTTGGTTTCTTCCGACACGCGCAGGCAGTACGGCACCTTCACGACGAAGATACGATCGAGCAGTGCCTCGTTGTTGCGGTTGTTGCGGAACGCCTTCCACTCCGACTCGTTCGAGTGCGCGAGGATGACCCCGTCGAACGGAATCGCGCCGAAGCCCTCGGTGCCCTTGAAGTTGCCTTCCTGCGTGGCGGTGAGCAGCGGGTGCAGCACCTTGATCGGCGCCTTGAACATTTCGACGAACTCGAGCAGGCCCTGGTTCGCGAGGCACAAACCGCCCGAGTAGCTGTATGCATCGGCATCGTCCTGCGCATACTGTTCGAGCTTGCGGATGTCGACCTTGCCGACCAGCGACGAGATGTCCTGATTGTTCTCGTCGCCCGGCTCCGTCTTCGCGATGCCGATCTGCCGCAGGATCGACGGATAGCGGCGCACGACGCGGAACTGGCGGATGTCGCCGTTGTATTCATGCAGGCGCTTGACGGCCCACGGACTGAGGATGCTCTTCAGGTAACGGCGCGGAATGCCGTACTGTTCCTCGAGGATCGGGCCGTCTTCGTCGTAGTCGAACAGCCCGAGCGGCGATTCGTTGACGGGCGAGCCCTTCAGCGAATAGAACGGCACGCGCTCCATCAGTTGCTTCAGACGCTCGGCGATCGACGACTTGCCGCCGCCCACCGGGCCAAGCAGATAGAGGATCTGCTTCTTCTCTTCGAGCCCTTGCGCAGCGTGGCGGAAATACGCGACCACCTGCTCGATCACTTCCTCCATTCCGTAGAACTCACGGAATGCGGGATAGACCTTGATGACCTTGTTCGCGAAGATCCGCGACAGGCGCGGCTCGTTGCGGGTATCGATGTGTTCAGGTTCCCCGATTGCTGCCAGCATGCGTTCACCCGCCGTCGCATACGCGGATGGATCGTTCTTGCAGAGCGCGAGATACTCCTCCAGCGAGAGCTCTTCCTCTCGCGTTTTTTCGAAGCGGTTCGCGAAGCTGCTGTAAATATCCATGCTACCTCCCTCGCCTGAGTCTGAAGACGTGCCTGCCTTCGTACGACTGCGCAGAAGCAAGCGCGTTCGAATTCATCCTAAACCCTTTCTTATTTTTTTTCACGAACTCTTCGTATGAAGTTCGTCATTCTCGACAACACCGCTTGGACAACGCATTTCGTCGTTTTACAATCGACCTCCCGAGCCGCAGAAACTGCATCTGCCGCGTCTCGTCGAACGACGGAACGTCTTGTGCGTTGGACACATCCGACGTCGTCACTTCTCCCCTTCATCCCTATACGTTCGAGCGTGCGTTTACGACGACACGCTTCGTGCGCCGTTACAATTTTTTTTCGCAACGCCCTTACGGAGATACCCGTACGACCGATACGGGAACATGACGCGCATCGCTCGGCGTCTGTGTCGATGCACGTCGCGCGATGCATGCAACGATGCACGACCGGTCATGTGTGCTGTCACATTCTGGCTGCCGCAGAAACGACGACGCCCGCATGTCGCGGGCGTCGTTCGTCACCAAATGGGGATAGATGCGCGGTACGCGCGAATCAGAAGGTCTCCCAGTCGTCGGCGCCGGCAGTCGCGGCAGCCGGCGCTGGCGCCGGTGCGGCCGATGCAGCGACGGGCTTGCGCGCCGGCATCGCCGCGGCCGTGCGCTTCGGCGGTGCATCGCGATCGTCGCGCGCGGCGGCCTGCACGGGCACGGCAACTGCAGCGGACGGTGCACGCGGCGCATGACGCGCTGAAACCGGCGTCACGGCACCCGCGCGCGCGGCGTCCTCGTCGAGCTGGAATACTGCCGCGGTTTCACGCAGGCGCGCGGCCTGTTCGTCAAGCGACTGCGCGGCGGCAGCGGCCTCTTCGACGAGCGCCGCATTCTGCTGCGTGACCTCGTCCATCTGCGCGACGGCACGCGCCACCTGGTCGATCCCGCCGCTCTGCTCCTCGGACGCCGCCGCGATCTCGCCCATGATGTCCGTCACGCGCTGCACCGCACCGATCACGTCGCTCATCGTGCGCCCTGCTTCGTCGACCAGCGTGGAGCCCGACCGGATGCGCTCCACCGACGCATCGATCAGCGCCTTGATCTCCTTGGCCGCAGTCGACGAACGCTGCGCGAGGCTGCGCACCTCGCCCGCGACGACCGCGAAGCCGCGGCCCTCCTCACCCGCGCGCGCGGCTTCGACCGCCGCATTCAGCGCAAGAATGTTGGTCTGGAACGCGATTCCTTCGATGATCGCAATGATGTCCGCGATCTTCGCCGAGCTATCGTTGATCTCGCCCATCGTACCGACGACCTGGCCGACCACCGTATTGCCCTTGTTTGCAATCTCCGACGCGTTCGCGGCCAGCGAGCTTGCCTGGCGCGCATTGTCCGCGTTCTGTTTCACGGTGCCGGTCAGCTGCTCCATGCTCGACGCGGTTTCCTGCAACGCCGCGGCCTGTTCCTCGGTACGCGACGACAGGTCGATGTTGCCGGCCGCGATCTGGCGGGCCGCCGTCGCGATCGACTCGCTGCCGCCGCGCACGGTGCGCACCGTGTCGACGAGCCCGCGCTGCATCTTCGCGAGACCGTCGAGAAGCTGGCCCATCTCGTCGCGCCGCTGCACGACGATCGGGCGGCGCAGGTCGCCTGCGGCGATCGCGTCGAAATGCGCGAGCGCGTCCGCGATCGGGCGGCCGATCGCGCGGCTCAGCGTCAGCCACGACAGCAGCGCGGCGCCGAAGCCGGCCGCGAGCACGACGATCGACAGCACCCGCAGCATGTCGTACACCGATTCCGAACGATCGAAACCGGCCTGCCCGTCGGTGAACTGGAAGTTGCGCAGCGCTTCGCTCGACACCGAGAGATCGTTGTACAGCGCCTGAAGCTGTTTGGCGCCGTCGCCGATGCGATCGCGCTGATCCGCCGCAAGGATGCTCGCGAACGCGTCACAGCTGCGTTGCAGCGCCTGCCGCTTCGTCGCGACGTCCTGCGCGAGCCGATCCTCCTCCGGCCCGCGCGGCAGCGCGAGGTACTTCTGCCACCACGCGTCCGACTGCGCGCGCATCTCGCGGCTGCGCTGGATGGCCGCCGCCGCGTCGGGCGTGCCGGACAGCAACGCCGCGCGATCGAGCGCGAGGCGCTCGCGCGCCGCGAAAATCTCCGAGACCCCCACGTCGACCGCGCTCGGCATCTGGTTCGTGAAAATCTCGCGCGTCGAATCGTTCGAACGTGCCATCCCGTACAGCCCGAGCACGCCTGTTACACCCAGCAGCACCGCCAGAAACGCCATCGTCAAACCGATGCGCGCGCGAATCGTCAGGTTCCTGAAGACCATCATCCATCCTGTGTTGCGTCGTCATGAACGGGCCAGGCCCGTTGGCTCGAAGCATTGCTTCATCTGGTGCATTTACGACCGCAGACCGCATAACTTGATGGTTTTCAAGCTATTTTTTAGAATTATTTGTCTGTTTATTACAAATGGCTGAATAAATGACGTGAAATCCGGCAGTTCGGCGAACGGGAGGGAAGAAGGCGCGGCCGGCGCGTCGTGCGTGACGGCCGGCCGGGATGCGGAAACGGGGATCGAGCCCTATTCAGCGAGTTCGGCGAGCGTCGGGATCGACGGCTGCGCGCCCGCCCGCGTGACCGACAGCGCCGCCGCGCGTTGCGCGAAGCGGATCGCCGTGTCGACGTCCGCGCCGGCCGCGAGCCGCGCGGAAAAGCCGCCAATGAAGGTATCGCCGGCCGCCGTGGTATCGACGGCCTGGACGACCGGGGCCAGATAGTGCCGCGCAGCGCCGTCGGCCGTCAGCGCGAGCACGCCGCGCGCGCCGAGCGTGACCAGCACGTTGCGCGCGCCGCCGGCCTGGAGCGCGCGCGCGGCGGCTTCCGCTTCGACCGGATCGCGCACCGGCAGCGCAGTCAACGCAGCGGCCTCGACTTCGTTCGGGATCAGGTAATCGACGAGCGGCAGCCAGCCGGCCGGCAGCGGTGCGACGGCCGGGGCCGGATTGAGCACCACCGTGCGACCGAGCCGCCGCCCGGCCGACAGCGCCGCGAACACCGCATCCGGCGGCGTCTCGAGCTGGCAGATCAGCACGTCGGACGACGCGAGCGCAGCCTCGTGGCGCGCAACCGTTGCGGCCGTGACCTCGCCGTTGCCGCCCGCGACGATCACGATCGCGTTCTGGCTCCCGTCGTCGACGACGATCAGCGCGACACCGGTCGACGCCGACGCGCTCGCCGCGAGCCCCGCGCAGTCGATGCCCTCGGCTTCGAGGCCCGCGCGCAGCGCAGCGCCGTGCGCGTCCGCACCGACGCAGCCGATCATCGCCACCTGCGCGCCGAGCCGCGCGGCGGCGACGGCCTGGTTGCCGCCCTTGCCGCCCGCCGCCTGCGCGAACGCGTGGCCGGCGAGCGTTTCGCCGGGCAGCGGCAGGCGCGGCGCACGCACGACGAGATCCATGTTGAGGCTGCCGACCACCGTCACGCGGCCGGCGCCTGCCCCGGGCGCCGTCATGCGCGGCCGCCGGTTGCAGCCGGCTCGCGGTAGATCGCGGTCGATTCGCGCAGCACGAGGCGCGGCGACACGACGCGGCGGCGGCTCGGCGCGGCCGTCGAGCCGCCGCCGATCCGCTCGATCAGCGTCTGCGCGGCCATTTCGCCGAGCGCGCGCACCGACTGGCCGACCGTCGACAGCGCCGGATACGTGTAGCGGGAAAATTCGATGTCGTCGAAGCCGATGATCGAGCAGTCGTCGGGCACGCGCATGCCGCGCTCGGCCGCTGCGCGCAGCGCGCCGACCCCCATCAGGTCGTTGCCCGCGAAGATCGCGCTCGGCCGCACCGATTCGAACAGCCGCGACGCGGCGTGATAGCCGCCGAGGCACGAGAAGTCGCTTTCCGCGATCGCGCCCGGCATGATGTCGATCCCGCGCTCGGCCATCGCGCGGATGAAACCGTGCACGCGCATCGCGCTCACGGCCGTGTCGGTCGGCCCCGTGATGCAGCCGATCTTCGCGTGCCCGAGTTCGAGCAGGTGGCGCGTCGCCAGGTACGCGCCGCGCTCGTGGTCGATCTGCACGAGATCGGCCGCGAGCCCCTCGATGTTGCGGTCGACCACGACGAGCGGCGCGTGCGAATCGGCCAGCGTCTGCGCCAGTACCGCATCCTCGCCCGCCGATGCGACGATCAGCCCGTCGATGCGCTTTTCCTGCAGCACGCGCAGGTAGTTGCGCTGCTTCACGGGATCGTCGTCCGAATTGCAGAAGAACACGCAATAGCCGTTGGCCGCGCATTGATCCTCGATGCCGCGCGCAAGCTCCGCGAAATACGGATTCGTGCTGTTCGGCACGACGAGGCCGATGGTCAACGTCGCACGCGCCTTCAGCGAGCGCGCCACGGCCGACGGCACGTAATTCAGCTCGCGGATTGCGCCCTCGACCTTCGCACGCACATCCGCGGACACCGGCCGCGAATTGTTCACCACGTGCGAGACGGTCGTAAACGACACGCCCGCCATGGCCGCCACATCCTTGATCGTCGCCATTTCCCGTTTCTCTCTGGTCTGTTCTGTCTGTCTTTCTACCGCGCGCGCGTGCGCCGGCTGCGATACGTATCGAGCACGACCGCCACCACGATCACCGCGCCGGTGATGATCCGTTTGGTCGGCTCGTTCGCGCCGATCTGCGCCAGCCCCGCGGCCAGCACGGAGATGATCAACACGCCGAAAAACGTGCTGATCACCGACCCGCGCCCGCCCATCAGGCTCGTGCCGCCGATCACGACCGCGGCGATCACCTGCAGTTCGAGGCCCGCGCCCGCGTTCGGGTCGGCCGCCTCGAGCCGCGAAATCTGGAACAGCGACGCGAGCCCCGCGAGCGCGCCCATCAATGCGAATACGAGGATTTTATACGGCCGCGGGTTAACCCCTGCAAGTCGGACGGCCTCCTCGTTCGTGCCGATCCCGACGAGATAGCGCCCGAACACGGTGCGCGTCAGCACGAACTGTGCGGCGATCATCACCGCGACCGCGATCAGGAACGCCGGCGAGATGCCGAGCGCGATCGGGTTCGACAGGAAATCGAACGCGTCGCCGATATAGGCCGTACGCGAATTCGTCAGCTGGTACGCGAGGCCGCGCGCGGCCTCCAGCACGCCGAGCGACACGATGAACGACGGAATCCGCCAGCCGACCGTGATCGCGCCGGTCAGCGCGCCCGTGACGGTCGCGACCGCGATCCCGATCAGCGCGGCCGGCAGCGGCCCCCACTGCCATTTCAGCGCGGCGACGCTGACCATCGACGCGGCGAGCGCGAGCACCGAGCCGACCGACAGGTCGATCCCGGCGATGATCAGCACGAAGGTCATCCCGACCGACATCACGACGAGATCGGGAATCTGGTTCGCGATCGTGCTGAACGTGTCGTAGGTCAGGAAATGCGAGCTCAGCGCGGAGAACAGCGCGATCATCGCGGCGAGCGCACCGGCGAGCCCGAGATAGTTCGACAGGCCCAGCCGCGTGCCGGACAGCATGCGCGCACGGCGCCCCGTCTCGGTCTGCCGGGCGCCTGCGTCGGTCGGGGATACGGGAGGCTGGGTCATTGCTGTCGTCCTGTCGTCGAAGTGCCGGGCGCGGCGCCCTGCGCCTGCCCCGCGTCCGGATGCTGTGCGCCGCCCGGCGGCGTCTCGCGGCCGAAGCCGGCGAACGCCGCGGCCAGCAGCGCATCCTGGGTCCAGTTGCCACGCTCGAACACGGCGGTCATGCGGCCGGCCGACATCACGCCGATCCGGTCGCAGATCAGCATCAGCTCGCGCAGGTCGCTCGACACGACGACGAGTGCGCGGCCTTCGCGCGCGAGCGCGCCCATCAGAGTGTAGATCTCGAATTTTGCGCCGACGTCGATTCCGCGCGTCGGTTCGTCGAACAGCAACACGCCCATGTCGCGCGCCAGCCAGCGGCCGATCACGACCTTCTGCTGGTTCCCGCCCGACAATTCGCCGACCGCCTGCGTCGCGCCGTGCGTGCGGATCCGCAACGCATCGATCTGCCGCTCGGCGAGCGCCGTTTCGCGCGCGGTGTCGACGATGCCGCCGCGCGCGAGCTGGTCGAGCTGGCCAAGCGACACGTTCGCGGTCACCGACTGCGACAGCAGCAACCCTTCGCCCTTGCGATCCTCGGTAATCAGCGCGATGCCGTGCTTCACCGCATCGACGGGCGAACCGATCCGCGCCGGCTTCAGCGGCTGGCCGACCGCGATCATTCCCGCATCCGGCAAATCGGCGCCGTAGATCAGCCGCAGCAGCTCGGTGCGCCCCGCGCCGATCAGCCCCGAGATGCCGAAGATCTCGCCCGCGCGCACTTCGAGCGATACGTCCCGCACCGCGGCCCCGCGCGTGAGGCCCGATACCACGAGCCGCGGCGCGCCGATACGGCGCTCGCCCAGATCGATGTGCTCGCCGATCTCGCGCCCGACCATCAGCGTGACGAGCCCGTCGGACGTCGTCGCCGCCATGTCGCCCGCATGAACGAGCCGGCCGTCGCGCAGCACCGCGACGCGCTCGGCGACGCGCGCGAGTTCCTCGAGCCGGTGCGAGATGTAGACGATGGCGACGCCGCGCGCCTTCAGCCGGTCGATCTGCTCGAACAGCAGCTCGACTTCGCGCGCGGTCAGCATCGCGGTCGGCTCGTCGAGAATCAGCACGCGGCAATCGCCGATCAGGTTGCGCGCGATCTCGACCATCTGCTGGTGGCCGATGCCGAGCGCGCCAACGGGCGTGTCGGGATCGACCGCGTCGAGCCCGACCTGCGCCATCGCGGCACGCGCGTCCTCGCGCAGCCGCGCGCGGTCGATGATCCCGAAGCGCCGCGGCAGGCGGTTCAGGAACAGGTTTTCGGCGACCGTCAGCGTCGGCAGCAGGTTCAGCTCCTGCATCACCATGCGCACGCCGAGCGCCTCGGCCTGCTTGCGGCTCGCCGGCGCATACGCGTGGCCGCCGAGCTGCATCGTGCCGGCCGTCGGTTCGACGAGCCCGCCGATGATCTTCGACAGCGTGCTCTTGCCGGCCCCGTTCTCGCCCGTCAGCGCGAGCGCCTGGCCCGCCGCGAGCGTCAGCGTGACGTCGGCGAGCACGGGCTCGGCATAGGTCTTGCCGATGCCGGATACGGACAGCACGGGGGAGGCTGAACGGGAGGGTTGGAAGGTCGGTTCCATCGCGATCCTGGTTGCGGCCGCGCGCACGCGGCGCGCGGGTGTGACGCTCACAAGTGCATGTGCATGCAGTGGCCGTGATCGCGCTCACCCCGGGATAACGGCCGCCGCGCCGGATTCTTGAGGGCGGCGGCCGCTCCGGCGCGGCGTTACTTCGTCACGAGATCCACCGGCGTCTCGACCACGCCGGACATGTCGGCCTGCTTGCGATGCTCGGCGATCGCCTTGAGCGCCGTGTCGATGCCGAACACGGCCTGCTTCGCCGCGTATTGATCGGCGGTCGCGAGCACGCGGCCGTCCTTCAGCATCGGCTTGATCGCGTTGATGTTGTCGTAGCCGACCACGTACACCTTGCCCTGCTTGCCGGCCGCGCGCACTGCCGACACGGCGCCGATCGCCATGTTGTCGTTGCCGCACAGCAGCGCCTTCAGGTTCGGGTATTCGTTGAGCATCGCGGCAGCCACCGCATTGCCCTTGTCGATTTCCCATTCGCCGGACTGCACCGACACGACCTTCATCCCGCCCGCCTTCATCGCGTCCTGGAAGCCGGCCGTGCGCTGCTGCGCGTTGGTCGTCGTCGACACGCCTTCGACGATGCCGACCTGGTCGCCCGCCTTCAGCTTCTTCGCGAGATAGTCGCCGATCTTGCGCGCGCCCTTGCGGTTGTCGGGGCCGACGAACGGCACGTTCAGGTTCTTCGCCTTCAGCACGTCGGGATCGAGCCGGTTGTCGATGTTCACGACGATGATGCCCGCGTCGACCGCCTTCTTCACGACCGGCACGAGCGCCTTCGAATCGGCCGGTGCGAGCACGATCGCGTCGACCTTCGATACGATCATCTGCTCGACGATGCGGATCTGGTTCGCGGTATCGGTCTCGTCCTTGATGCCGTTGGTGATCAGGTCGAACTGGCCCGCGTTGTGTTTCTGGTATTCCTTCGCGCCCGTTTCCATCGTCAGGAAGAACTCGTTGGCGAGCGACTTCATCACGAGCGCAACCTTCGGTTTGCCGGCCGGTTGTGCGTGGACGGCCGGAGCGGCGGCGACCGCGACGGCGGCAAGCGCGGCGGTCAGGAAGCGACGACGAAAGAGGACATTCATACACATCTCCTGGCGACTGGCCCGATGGGCCGGACGGTTGTTTGAGTGTTGTTTTAATGTGAGCAAACGTTTGCGCCACACTACCCGGGCAATGGCCATCAATGCTGCTGTCGGTACCACGGAATGGAAGCGAGGCAGACGGCCGACTGCCTGGCGCGTGTTGTCGTTACGCGCCGCCGCCGGCTGGACGCCGGCGGCGTGACGGCTATGCTGTACCGATTCGCGACGACGTGCAACCTGTCTGATCAATATTTAAGGGTTTATTCGGAGCGCGTATCAGGCCGGGTCCTGCGACGCCGGTTCGTCTTCACCGGACGACGGCGGCTCGCCGAAGCGGTTCGCGTGCGGCGTGCCGGCGATGAAGCCATTCATCACGAACAGCGCGATCGCGCCGACGATCGGCACGAAGATCAGCAGCATCCACCACCCCGACTTGTCGATGTCGTGCAGCCGCTTCACGCCGACGGCGATCGACGACCATACCGCGACGACCGCGATCGCGAACAGCACGAGCATCGCCAGCAGCGGCAGGTCGTCGTTCGACGAACCGCGGGAACCCGCATCGAAGAACGCGCTGACCAACGCGGAAACCAGCGCGTAGATCCACCACGGCAGGCGTCCGGTCCGGCCTTCGAAGGAAAAGAGAAACCACTTCAGATTCATTGAATACCTCGTCGGCGTGCGTGTTGCGCGATAGGTCCGCGAATGCGCCGAAGCCGGCAATCCGTCGCGGGTTTTCCGATCGGGAATGGTCCGCCGGTTTTGCCTTTGGCGCGTCGTGCCGGCGTTGCGCGTTGCAGGCGCCGGTCGGGACGGTTCAGCCGTGGTGCGGTGCGAATGCCCGACCTTCTGCATTTACGCGCATTGAAGCATATCTACCGAAGAATGGCCTGCGCGATATGCGCCAAAGCGAACCGTTCGAACCTGCCGTCTTGTTTTTCTGTCGGCGGGCGAACGCGGGTCGATCGCCTGCTTGTGGCGAATCGGGAATGGGCACCACGGCTGCGGTCGATGCGCGGCGAGTCGGCCGGATACGACGACGGCAAATCCATTGCCGCCGCCCTGCGCATGGCCTTGCGCATACGCGACGCGAAGCGCCGCGCCGCGTCGCGTCGCCGTCAGACGGCTTCGCGCAACAGCCCCGCGATTTCCGCTTCGTTCAGGTGCGGCGCGAACATTTCGATCAGCCGGTACGCATACGCGCGCAGGAACGCGCCCTTGCGCAGCCCGACCCGCGTCGTGCTCGCCTCGAACAGGTGCTGCGTATCGAGCGCGACGAGCCCCGTGTCGCGTTGCGGGTCGTAGGCCATCGCCGCGACGACGCCGATCCCCATCCCGAGCTCGACATAGGTCTTGATCACGTCCGCGTCGATCGCGGTCAGCACGACGTCAGGCACGGCCCCCGCCTGCGTGAACGCCTGGTCGATGTGCGAGCGGCCCGTGAAGTCCTGGTCGTACGTGATGATCGGGTACTCGGCGATTTCCTCGAGCGTGAGGTTCTCGCGGCCGACGAGCGGATGGCCCTTCGGCACGACGACCGTGTGGTGCCACGAATAGCACGGGAACGTGACGATGTCCGGATAGCGATCGAGCGCCTCGGTCGAGATGCCGAGATCGGCCTCGCCGTTCAGGATCATCTGCGCGATCTGCTGCGGGCTGCCCTGGCGCAGCGCGAGATGCACCTTCGGGAACACGTCGGTGAACTGCCGGATCACCTTCGGCAGCGCGTAGCGCGCCTGCGTGTGCGTCGTCGCGACGACGAGGTGGCCGCTGTCCTGGTCAGCGAACTGGCGCGCGACGCGGCGCAGGTTCTCGGCGTCGAGCAGCATCCGCTCGATCAGCTGGTGCACGGCCTTGCCGGGCTCCGTGAGCCCCGTCAGCCGCTTGCCGCGCCGGATGAAGATGTCGACGCCCAGCTCATCCTCGAGATCCTTGATCTGCTTCGACACGCCCGACTGCGACGTGTACAGCACGTTCGCGACTTCCGTCAGGTTCATGTTCTGGCGCACCGCTTCGCGCACGAACCGCAATTGCTGAAAATTCATGGGTATGCCTCTTAGGCTGTCGTTGTTTGATTATTTGATTGGCGCGCGTTCCGCCCCCTGCCCTGCATTCTGTCGTCAACGCGCGGGAAACACGCGCACC
Source organism: Burkholderia stabilis (assembly GCF_001742165.1). NCBI lineage: Bacteria > Pseudomonadati > Pseudomonadota > Betaproteobacteria > Burkholderiales > Burkholderiaceae > Burkholderia > Burkholderia stabilis. The sequence goes on from NZ_CP016442.1 coordinate 868,540, forward strand.
GCGCGCGGCACGGCCGTCGCGCCATCGCCGACCTGCAGCGACAGCGCACGCCATGCGTCGCGATCGAGTTCCGCCTCGAGCGCGCCGCCCGCACGCGCCTCGAGCTCCACGCGCACCGACCCGCCGAGCGGAATCACGCGGCGCACGTCCACCGCGATGCCGTCGCGGTGCCCTTCGCCCGCCGGCCAGAGCTGCAGGTCGTGCGGCCGCACGTATGCGTTCGCGGGGCCCGCGAAATCGGCGTCGACCTCGATCGGCGCAGCCGCGCCCTCGGCGACGAAACCGCGCCCGGCGACCGTGCCCGGCAGCCGGTTCGCCGCGCCGAGGAACTCGTACACGAACGCGCTCTGCGGATGATCATAGACGTCCTGCGGGCTGCCGACCTGCTCGACGTGGCCGCGATTCAGCACGACGATGCGATCCGCCACCTCGAGCGCCTCCTCCTGGTCATGCGTGACGAAGATCGTCGAGATGTGCAGGTCGTCGTGCAGACGACGCAGCCAGCCGCGCAGCTCCTTGCGGACCTTCGCGTCGAGCGCGCCGAACGGCTCGTCGAGCAGCAGCACCTTCGGCTCGACCGCGAGCGCGCGGGCGAGCGCGATGCGCTGGCGCTGGCCGCCCGACAGCTCGGACGGATAGCGCTGCGCGAGCCAGTCGAGCTGCACCAGCTTCAGCAGCTCGTGCACCTTGTCGCGAATCACGGCTTCCGACGGCCGCTCGCGGCGCGGCTTTACGCGCAGCCCGAACGCGACGTTCTCGAATACCGTCATGTGGCGGAACAGCGCGTAGTGCTGGAACACGAAACCGACCTGGCGATCGCGCGCGCCGACCGACGCGACGTCGAGCCCTTGCAGCACGACCTGGCCCGCATCCGCGTGCTCGAGGCCCGCGATCACGCGCAGCAGCGTGGTCTTGCCGCAGCCGGACGGCCCGAGCAGCGCGACCAGCTCGCCGGGCGGGAAGTCGAGCGAGACGTTGTCGAGCGCCGTGAAATCGCCGAAGCGCTTCTGAAGGTTACGGACGGTGATACCCATTCTGGTTGCCTCTTTACGATTTCGACGAAACGGCGGCGACGGGGCCGGCATGTGCGGGAACGGCGTCGCGCGAGCCGGCCAGTTCGGCGGCAAGATGACGCTCGGCGAGCAGCTTCAGCGCGAGCGTGACGAGTGCGAGCAACGCCAGCACCGACGCCACCGCGAACGCCGCCGCGAAGTTGTATTCGTTGTACAGGATCTCGACGTGCAGCGGCATCGTGTCGGTCACGCCGCGGATGTGGCCCGACACGACCGATACCGCGCCGAACTCGCCCATCGCGCGCGCATTGCAGAGGATCACGCCGTACAGCAGGCCCCACTTCACGTTCGGCAGCGTGACGCGGCGGAAGATCTGCCAGCCCGACGCGCCGAGCACGCGCGCGGCTTCTTCCTCGTCGGTGCCTTGCGCCTGCATCAGCGGAATTAGCTCGCGCGCGACGAACGGGAACGTCACGAAGATCGTCGCGAGCACGATGCCCGGCACCGCGAAGATGATCTGCACGTCGTGATCCTGCAGCCACGGTCCCAGCCAGCCCTGCGCGCCGAACAGCAGCACGTAGACGAGACCCGAGATCACCGGCGACACGGAGAACGGCAGGTCGATCAGCGTCGTCAGCAGCGCCTTGCCGCGGAATTCGAATTTCGCGATCGCCCACGACGCGCACACGCCGAACACGAGGTTCAGCGGCACGGCGATCGCGGCGACGGTCAGCGTCAGCTTGATCGCCGCCCACGCGTCGGGATCGGCCAGCGACTCGAGATAGAAGCCGACGCCCTTGCGCAGCGCCTCGACGAACACCGCCGCGAGCGGCACGACGAGGAAGAACGCGAGAAACGCCAGCGCGATGCCCGTGAGCAGCCAGCGCACCACGCGCGATTCGCTGACGGGATCGAGCCGGTTCGCGGCGCGCCCGCGCTCGGCCGATGGCGGGGTTTTCAGCACGACGGTGGCCTCCTGGCTCATTGCTGGCCTCCTGCGGCAGTTGCGGTGACGGTTGCCGGCGCGGGGCCGCTTGCGCCCTTGCTCGTGCGGCGCTGCAGATACCACTGCAGCGTGTTGATCAGCAGCAGCATCAGGAACGACACGACCAGCATCACGACCGCGAGCGCGGTCGCGCCCGCGTAGTCGTACTGCTCGAGTTTCGTGATGATCAGCAGCGACGTGATCTCGGATTTCATCGGCACGTTGCCGGCGATGAAGATCACCGAGCCGTATTCGCCGAGCGCACGCGCGAACGCGAGCGCGAAACCGGTGAGAAGCGCCGGCAGCACGGCCGGCAGCACGACACGGCGGAACGTCAGCCAGCGCGATGCGCCGAGGCACGCTGCGGCCTCTTCCTGCTCGCGCTCGAAATCCTCGAGCACCGGCTGTACGGTGCGCACGACGAACGGCAGCCCGATGAAGGTCAGCGCGACCAGCACGCCGGCCGGCGTGAACGCGATCTTGATGCCGAGCGGCGCCAGATACTGGCCGACCCAGCCGTTGGTCGCGTAGACGGCCGCGAGCGAGATGCCCGCGACCGACGTCGGCAGCGCGAACGGCAGGTCGACGATTGCATCGACGAGCCGCTTGAACGGAAACGTGTAGCGCACGAGCACCCACGCGACGAGGAAGCCGAACACGGCGTTGATCAGGGCGCCGCCGAGCGCGGCCGAGAACGTCAGCCGGTACGACGCGAGCACGCGCGGCGACGTGACGGCGGTGACGAACTGGTCCCACGACAGCGTCGCGGTCTTCAGGAACGTGGCGGCGAGCGGAATCAGCACCACGAGGCTCAAATAAGCCACCGTGATGCCGAGCGTCACGCCGAAACCGGGCAGCGCGCTCGGCTTGCGAAAGGTGTACGTCGTCATCGGATGCTCTTGCTGGGTCGATGCTTCTCATGGGCCCGACGCAAACGCCGGCGCGATGAATTGCGCCGGCGGCCCGTCGGGGGGCGGCGCGCTGTCGTGGCGCGCCGCTGTCGTTATGGCGTTACTGCGGCTTGTAGATCGAATCGAACACGCCGCCGTCCGCGAAATGCGTCTTCTGCGCATTCGTCCAGCCGCCGAAGGTATCGTCGACCGTGTACAGCTTCAGCTTCGGGAACTGCTTCGTCAGCTCCGCCGGCACGTTCTTCGAGCGCGGCCGGTAGTAGTTGCGCGCCGCGATCTCCTGGCCCTGCGGGCTGTACAGGAAGTTCAGGTACGCTTCGGCCAGCTTGCGCGTGCCCTTCTTGTCGACCACCTTGTCGACCACCGCGACGGGCGGCTCGGCCAGGATGCTCACCGACGGCACGACGATTTCGAACTTGTCGGTGCCGAACTCCTTCACCGACAGGAACGCCTCGTTTTCCCACGCGATCAGCACGTCGCCGATCCCGCGCTGCACGAAGCTCGTCGTCGCGCCCCGTGCGCCCGAATCGAGCACGCCTGCGTTCTTGTAGAGCTTCGTGACGAATTCCTTCGCCGTCTGCTCGTTGCCGCCCGGCTTGTGCTGCGCATACGCCCACGCGGCCAGGTAGTTCCAGCGCGCGCCGCCCGACGTCTTCGGGTTCGGCGTGACGATCGAGATGCCCGGCTTGGTCAGGTCTTCCCAGTCCTTGATCCCCTTCGGATTGCCCTTGCGCACGAGGAACACGATCGTCGACGTGTACGGCGACGCGTTGTCGGGCAGGCGCTTCTGCCAGTCCTTGTTCACGAGCCCCTTGTTCGCGAGCGCGTCGATGTCGTACGCGAGCGCCAGCGTGACGACGTCGGCCTGCAGGCCGTCGAGCACCGAACGCGCCTGCGCGCCCGAGCCACCGTGCGACTGCTTGAAGTTGACCGTCTCGCCCGTCTTCGCCTTCCACTCCTTGCCGAACGCCTGGTTGAAATCCTGATACAGCTCGCGCGTCGGGTCGTACGACACGTTCAGGAAAGTCGTATCGGCCTGCGCGTGCGTCGCGACGCCCAGCGCCGCCGCCGCGCCCAGCGCGAGTGTTGCGATCAGGCGGCCCACTCCGCCCACCAGCCCCGTATTGCGCTTCGCCATCCTTGGTTCTCCAGTGTTGTCGGTATTGCGATGTCGGGCCAGTCTAACGAACGGGTTACATGATTAAAAATAATCGTTCCTCATTTTTTAATACTCAAAAGTGCTAACGCATACTGGATGGACGGTTGCGGCAGATGAACCGGCGTCCGGACGTCGCGAAATCACGCCGGAACCGGCGTGATCGCGTCGAACCTCAAGTAACACTTGAAATTCGCGAAGTACTGTATAAAAATACAGCTCACTGTCTATCCATACAGTTGAGCCATGACCAAACTCACCGCCCGTCAGCAGCAAGTGTTCGACTTGATCCGTCGCGCGATCGAGCGCTCCGGATTCCCTCCCACCCGCGCCGAGATCGCGGCCGAACTGGGCTTCAGCTCGCCGAATGCGGCCGAGGAGCACCTGCGTGCGCTGGCACGCAAGGGCGTGATCGAGCTGGCCGCCGGCGCGTCGCGCGGCATCCGCCTGCTCGGCCTCGAAGATTCCCCGCACCAGTTCACGCTGCCGCACGCCGGCCTGATGCAGCTGTCGCTGCCGCTCGTCGGCCGCGTCGCGGCAGGTAGCCCGATCCTCGCGCAGGAGCACATCTCGCACCATTACGCGTGCGATCCCGCGCTGTTCTCCAGCAAGCCCGACTACCTGCTGAAGGTGCGCGGCCTGTCGATGCGCGACGCCGGCATTCTCGACGGCGACCTCCTCGCCGTGCAGAAGCGCACGGAAGCGAAGGACGGCCAGATCATCGTCGCGCGTCTCGGCGACGACGTCACGGTCAAGCGCCTGATGCGCCGTCCGGGCGGTCTCGAGCTGATCGCGGAGAACCCGGATTACGAAAACATCTTCGTCAAGGCCGGCAGCGCGGAATTCGCGCTGGAAGGCATCGCCGTCGGGCTGATCCGCTCGGGCGAACTCTGACATTCCGCATTCCGTCTCGCTGAGGAGAACATCATGGAACGCCTTGCCCGCCTGCTGCCTTTCCGTCAATTCGGTCGCCTGCGTCACCTGCGCGGCCGCACACCCTGCGCACCGCTGTCCGCGGCAGCGCCTGTGGAAGAAGAAGTCGCAGTCGAACGGCAGGCGTCGCTGCTGCCATCGGCGCTGCCCGCTTTCGCGCGGGTATCGCTGAACGCCGGCCTGAATCACGCGGAACCCGCGCGCCGCGCGCCGGTACGCGTCTATCACGGTCGTTCGCGCCTGATCATGGTCGGCACGATCGATGCCGTGTGCCGGATGATCGATCGCTGCATCGCGGAGGAACGATCGGCCGCGCAAGGCGGTCTCTGATTGCGGAACATGTCCGCACCGGAGGCAACGTGACTGGATCGTCGGGCCGCGCATGGCGGCTCAAGCCCTTGCTGATCGTCGTGCTGGCCATCGCCGTCGTGGCGGCGATCGGCTACGCATACGCGTCACCGTACGTCGCGCTCGGTCGCCTGAAATCGGCGATCGATGCGCGCGATGCGCAGGCCATCAGTGAGTATGTCGATTTTCCGTCGCTGCGCATCAGCCTGAAGCAGCAGGTCACGGAAGAGTTGATGCGCCGGATCGACGCGGTGAAGAAAAACAATCCGCTCGCGATGATCGGTGCGCTGATCGGGTCCGCGCTGATCGGCCCGCTGGTCGACGCGTACGCCACCCCGGAGGGCGTGGCCGCGCTGATGAGCGGATTGCCGCCGCGCGGCAATCCGGGCGAGCGTCCGCCCGAATGGTCGAACCTGCCGCAAGGCACTTCATCGGGCAATGCGTCGGCCTCAACGCAGGCCGGCCCGGTGCCTGCAAGCGCAACCGCTCCCGGCAGCGACACGGCTTCCGTGGCCGCATCATCGCCGGCACCGGCCACTCCCGCACCAGCCAGCCCGAGCGATGCAGCACATCCGCCGCATCAGCAGCAAACAAGCGCCGGCTACCGGAACATCGACGAATTCGTCGTGACCTACCAGCGCAGCGCCGACGGCACGCGCTATGCGGCGATATTCCACCGCTTCGGCCTGTTTTCGTGGAAGTTGTCCGCGATCAACCTGCATGCGTAGCCGGCTACGGTCGGCGCCCGCGCCGCACATGCGGCGCAGCGCCTGACCGGCGCGAACCGCCGGTCGTCAGTCCTTCATTGCGTCATTTGCCGCTTGCGGTGGCCGCTTCACGCTCGCGCGCGATTTCAGCCTTCTGCTCTTCGGCCGACGAACACGCCACCAGAATGCTGCAGTTCACGCGATCGAGGAGTTGCGTATTGCCCGACCCCATCCACCATCTCGACAACCCGCTGCGGCACCGGTGGCCGACGACGACGAGGTCGACCTTCAGTTCCGACGCGAGATTCGCGATTTCGTCGATCGGATAGCCGAACGCGAAATGACCTTCGGCCTGCACGCCGCGCTCGCGCAACCAGTTCACGCCTTCCTGCAGAATCTCGCGTGCGGTTTCCTCGAAGCGGCCGCACGCAACATCGGTCAGCAGGCCGGCACTCTGCGCAATGCTCGATCGCATGTCGACCACCGACAGCAAATGCGTTTCAGCCTTCAGGTCGAGTGCGAGATTGGCGCCGCAACGCAGCGCCTTGCGCCCTTCGAGCGAACCGTCGTAACACAGCAAAATCTTGTTGTAGCTAGCCATGAAACCTCCCTGTCGCGACTACGAGCCTACGCATTCATCATGGTGCGCCGCAATTCAGGACGCAAGGGATGGAAAACGCTGATTCGCCCCGCTCGGCGCGTGCGCGATGATGCGGTGCACGATCGGTGCGCGCATGCATCGCACCGTGCAGGCATGCCCTGAAGAGACGCAGCCGATGCACTAGAATGGCCCGTTCGTACTCCAGCGGGCCATCACGCGCCGGCGTCGCGCTTCGGTCATGCCCGTGTGACACATGTTCGCCCGATCCGTTCGCAAGCCGGCCACGCATCCGCCAGCAGAACGCTTCCGCGCCCGCTTACAACGACAACATGCCCATGTCCGTCGCACCGATCGATTTCCGTAACGTCGAAAAGCGCTATGGCGACAAACTCGTCGTCAACGGCCTGTCCTTCCACGTGCAGGCCGGCGAATGCTACGGCCTGCTCGGGCCGAACGGCGCCGGCAAGACCACGACGCTGAAGATGCTGCTCGGCCTCGCGCAACCCGATGCAGGCACCATTTCGCTATGCGGCGAACCGGTTCCATCGCGTGCGCGGCATGCGCGCCAGCGTGTCGGTGTCGTCCCCCAGTTCGACAATCTCGACCCCGATTTCACCGTGCGCGAGAACCTGCTCGTGTTCAGCCGCTATTTCGGGATGTCCGCGCAGGCTGCCCGCACGCTCGTGCAACCGCTGCTCGAATTCGCGAAGCTCGAGAACAAGGCCGACGCGAAGGTCGGCGAGTTGTCGGGCGGCATGAAGCGCCGCCTCACGCTCGCCCGCGCGCTCGTCAACGATCCCGATGTGCTGGTGCTCGACGAGCCGACGACGGGCCTCGATCCGCAGGCGCGACACCTGATGTGGGAGCGGCTGCGCTCGCTGCTCGCGCGCGGCAAGACGATCCTCATCACCACGCACTTCATGGAAGAAGCCGAACGCCTGTGCGACCGGCTGTGCGTGATCGAGGAAGGCCGCAAGATCGCGGAAGGCGCGCCGCATGCATTGATCGAATCGGAAATCGGCTGCGACGTGATCGAAATCTACGGGCCCGATCCAGCCGCCCTGCGCGACGAGCTCGCGGCGTTCGCAAAGCACACCGAGATCAGCGGCGAGACGCTGTTCTGCTACGTGAGCGACCCCGAGCCGCTCAGTGCGCGACTCAAGGGTCGTCCGGGGTTGCGCTATCTGCATCGCCCGGCCAATCTGGAGGATGTGTTCCTGCGGCTCACGGGCCGCGAAATGCAGGACTGATCGACCATGGACGTCCGCAATTATTCCGCCGCCACACCGTCCGCCTCGCCGCGCGCGTCACGCTTCGCGATCGCGATGCCCGCGAACGCAACCAACTGGATCGCCGTATGGCGGCGCAACTATCTCGTCTGGCGCAAGCTCGCGCTCGCGTCGATGTTCGGCAATCTGGCCGATCCGATGATCTATCTGTTCGGGCTGGGTTTCGGGCTCGGCCTGATGCTCGGGCATGTCGACGGCGTGTCGTATATCGCGTTCCTCGCTGCCGGCACGGTCGGGTCGAGCGTGATGATGTCCGCGAGCTTCGAATCGATGTATTCGGGGTTCTCGCGCATGCACGTGCAGCGCACCTGGGAGGCGATCATGCACACGCCGCTCGCGCTCGGCGACATCGTGCTCGGCGAGATCGTCTGGGGAGCCAGCAAGGCCATGCTGTCGGGGGTCGCGATCATGCTCGTCGCGGGCGCGCTCGGCTATGCGCGGTTTCCGTCGATGCTCGCGGCGCTGCCCGTGATCGCGCTCGCGGGCCTCGCGTTTGCAAGCATCGCGATGATCGTCACGGCGCTCGCGCCGTCCTACGATTTCTTCATGTTCTATCAGACGCTCGTGCTGACGCCGATGCTGCTGCTGTCGGGCGTGTTCTTCCCGATCACGCAGTTGCCGCCGGTCGCACAGCATGCGGCGCATGCGCTGCCGCTCGCGAACGCGGTCGAACTGATCCGGCCTGCGATGCTCGGCCGGCCGGCGACCGACGTCGCCCTGCATATCGCGGTGCTCGCCGGCTACGCGATCGGCGGGTTCCTGCTGTCCGCATGGCTGTTCCGGCGGCGGATGATGCGCTGACGGCCGGCGCACGCGGCGCCGGCTTCATGCGACGACGTCACTCGTCGTCGTCGCTCCACGGGATCTCGACGTCGGTCAGGAACGCGACGGTCGCGAGCGGGCCGCCTTCCTGACGGCCGAGCTTGCCGTCCGCGCGATGCCATTCGACCCGGAATTGCGTGCCCGGATCGTCGGCGACCAGATAGACCGAGCGCAGCTCTTCCTTGTCGGCTTCGTCGACCGGGCCGTCGAACGACACCAGCATCTTCTGCGGCCACAGGCCGTTGACGGGGTCGTAAATGCGGTCGCCCTGCGGAATGTCGATGCTTGCATCGACGCCGATCGTTGCGGAGGCCTCGATGATCATCGTGCCGAGCGCGTTCAGCACGGCCGTTGCCCGCGCGGAATTGGCCTGGCGGATCGCGAGATCGCCGCGCGTCAGCGCCTTTTCGAGTCGAGGATGAATCTTCGGTTGGGTCATGCGTTTTCCTGTTTGCTTCTTGTAAAGGGCGCCGCACGCGCGAAGCGCCGGCGCCGGGTAAATTCGACGATCGCGCCCGCCTGGCGCGCCGCTCGCGCGCGTCAGAACCCGAGCGCGATCGCGAGCAATCCGCTCGCGATCCCGAACACGACCACGAGGATCGCGACGATCGCCAGCATGTACGGCTTGAACGAACGCGCGAGCATCGCGAGCGACGGCACGCTGATCGGCGGCAGCGTCATCAGCAGCGCGGCGGCCGGGCCGACGCCCATGCCGAGCGACAGCATCGCCTGGATGATCGGCACCTCGCCCGCCGTCGGGATCACGAACAGCATGCCCGCGACCGCGAACGCGACGATCCAGCCGAGATGGTTGCCGATGTCCGGGCCGATGTGCGGGAACAGCCATGCGCGCGCGGCGCCGAGCAGCAGCACGAGCACGATGTATTCGGGCACGAGCCGCACGGCCATGCGGGCCAGCAGCTTCATCCAGCGGACGAACGGATTGCCGGCCGCGGCCTGCTCGGCGGCCAGTGCAGCGAGTTGCGCGTCGTCGATGCTGCGGTCTTCCGGACGGGCAATGCGGTTCAGCAGATACCCGATCCCGAACACCATCGCGATGCCGAGCACGAGGCGCAGCGCGCTCCAGTGCCAGCCGAGCACGAAGCCCATGAAGACCAGCGCCGCCGGATTCAGCACCGTGTTGCCGAGCCAGAACGCGACCGCGCCGCCGGGCGACGCATGGCGCGCACGCAAGCCCGCGACGACCGGCGCCGCGCAGCACGTGCACATCATCCCGGGCAACGACAGCAGGCCGCCCGCGGCAACGCTGCCGAAGCCCGTGCGACCGAGCACGCGCGCGACCCAGTGCGCGGGCAGCAGCGCCTGCACGGCCGAACCGAGCAGCAGACCGAGCACCATTGCCTGCCAGATCGCCTTGCCGTACGCCCACGCGTAGTCGAGCGCGGCCTTCAGCGACGGCTCGGGGGCGGTTGCCGACGTGCCCATCAGGATCGACTGGCCGATCGAATGATGCTCGGCGGCAACGAACGCCTTGTTGTAGTACGGGAACCATTTCACATAGAACAGTCCCGCGACTGCGATCAGCAGGAAGGTCATCCAGCCGAGGGCCGGACTGGGTTGGGTGCGTGTGGTCGTCATCGTGTGGTCGTCGATTGGTTTTTATCGGTTCCGGATGCCCCGCCTGCCGCAATCGCGGCCGACGCGGGCAGCCCTGCCTGCGCAAGCTGGCTCAGCAACGCGCGCGCCTGATCGCGCACATCGGCCGCGTTGGGCCGGAAAGCGAACGTCAGCGCCCGGTTCGGCTTGTCGTATGCCGCACGGTGGGTGCGCGCATAAGCGGGATCGTAATGCTTGTCGATCAGCGCGGCGAACAATTCGGCCCGCGCGTTCGCATCGATCAGCGCATTCCAGTGCGCCACCTCTTCGCGGCTGTGCAAGCCGATCAGCCGATGCAGTTGCCCCTTGAACGCGGCCGGTTCGTCGAACAGGTGGCCGTAATCGTCGAGCAGGAATGCAATGCGCTCGTCGTGCGCCGCATCGACCTGCACCCACGGCCCCGCGTGAAACGCGTCGAGCAATGCGATCGGCAACTGCACGAGCCCGATCTTGCGGCTTTCCGATTCGACGAACACCGGCCATTCGGGGTCGAAACGCCCGAGCGTTTCGACGAGCCCCGAATCGAACCCCTTCTGCGACGGTTGCGGCGTGCCCGGCAGTGCGCCGAGCAGCGAGCCCCGATGGCATGCGAGCGCTTCGAGATCGAGCGTCTGTGCGCCCGCGTCGTGCAACGCGTTCAGCAGGCGCGTCTTGCCGCAGCCGGTATGGCCGACCAGCGCGATGTAGCGAAAGCGCGTCGGCAGCGTGTCGAGCGTCTCGCACACCGAACGACGGTACGACTTGTACCCGCCGTCGAGCTGGCGCGCCTGCCAGCCGATCAGGTTGAACCAGGTCGTCATCGAGCCTGAACGCTTGCCGCCGCGCCAGCAGTAGATCAGCGGCCGCCAGTTGCGCGGACGGTCGGCGAACGTCGTGTCGAGATGGCGCGCGATGTTGCGCGCGACGATCGCCGCGCCGACGCGGGTCGCCTCGTAAGGCGACACCTGCCGGTACATCGTCCCGACGAGCACGCGCTCCTCGTTGCTGAGCACGGGCGCGTTCAGTGCGCCGGGGATATGATCCTCGGCGAATTCGAGCGGCGTGCGCACGTCGATGATCTCGTCGAACTCGCCGGCGCGATCGAGGGTGACAATCAGGTTCTTCAATTTGGCGTCGAACAGGGGCGATGCGGCTCGGTGAGCCGCATGGGCGCGGAAGGCGGATTGGCGATTATCTCACGGGCCGGCGTCTCGGGCCGCGCGCGGCGACCGACGGCTTCGACGTGGCCTGCATCGTGTCGATCAGATGATCGCGAAACGCCCGTACCGACGCGGGCAGATCGCGCCCCGCCATCGTCTGCACCTGGATGCTGCGCTCGCGAAGCTGCGGATTCGTCACGGGCACGACGACGAAGCCGTCCGCGTCGCAACGGTCGCGCACCGACAGCAGCCCCGTGAACATCACCGCACCCGTGCGCCGCGCGTAGCCGTACATCGCCGCCGTGTTGTTGCTCGTCAGTTCGGGCTCGAGCAACAGCCCGTCGAGCGCGCACGCGATGTCGATCAGCTGGCGCACCGTCGTGCCGGCCTCGGGCAACACGTGCGGGTGACGCGCGACATCGGCGAGCGACACCTCGCCGCGCATCGCGAGCGGATGGTCGTGCCGCACCAGCGCGAAAATCGGCGCGCGCTCGGTGTGCTCGACGCGCACGCCCTTCTCCGGCGCGAGGCTGAAGGTCAGCGCGATGTCCGCATCGCCGTCGCGCACGCGCCGCGTCGCATCCGCCGGCGACACGACCCACACGGAGAAATCGACGCCCGGATGGCGCGCCTTGAAGCTCGCGAGCGCGCCGGGCAGGAAATCGATCGCGAACCCTTCGGAGCACGCGATCTTCAGCAGGCTGCCGTGCAGCGCGTCGAGCCCGCCGATGTCCTTCATCACGTGCTCGGCTTCCAGCAGGCTGCGCTGCGCGAACGCCAGCAGCCGCTCGCCGGCCTCCGACAGCGCCATCCCGCGCGGCCGGCGCTCGAACAACGGCGCGCCGAGTTCGCTCTCGAGCTTCGTGATCTGGCGGCTGATCGCCGACACCGCCACATGCAGCCGCGCGGATGCATCGCTGATCGAGCCGGTGCGCGCCACTTCGACGAAATAGCGCAGCGCCAGGCCATGCAGGAAAGCCGCCATCGTTCTGTCTCCGCACGGCTCGCGGCCGTGCTGCTTTGCCTTTTCGGCAAAGAAAGGTTCGAAATTCGATCATTGTGACAAAAAAAACGGCTTTCTAGAATCGATCGCACTTCACGCTGCCTGCACGATCCGTGTGCGCCGCGAACCCGACAGAGGAGACACCACTTGAGCCGTACCGCCGCCATCCAGCACGCGTTGAACCAGTTCGAATCCGGCGCGTTCTTCACGACCCTGAGCCGCCGCGTCGGCCTGCGCACCGAAAGCCAGGAAAGCGGCACCGGTGACGCGCTGCGCGCGTACCTGACCGACGAGATCGCCCCCGAGGCCGCCCGCCTCGGCTTCACGTCGCGGATCGTCGACAATCCCGTCGACGGCGGCGGCCCATTCCTGCTCGCGTCGCGCCACGAAGACGACGCGCTGCCGACCGTGCTGATCTACGGCCACGGCGACGTCGTGCGCGGCTACGACGCGCAGTGGCGCGCGCCGCTGTCGCCGTGGACGCTGACGGCCGACGGCGATCGCTGGTACGGCCGCGGCAGCGCCGACAACAAGGGCCAGCACACGATCAACCTGGCTGCGCTCGCGAGCGTGCTCGACGCGCGCGGCGGCTGGCTCGGCTTCAACGCGAAGCTGCTGATCGAGATGGGCGAGGAAACCGGCTCGCCGGGACTCGACGCACTGTGCCGCCAGGAACGCGACGCCCTGGCGGCCGATGTCTTGATCGCGTCCGACGGCCCGCGCATCGCCGCCGCGCGCCCGACCGTGTTTCTCGGCTCGCGCGGCTCGGTCAACTTCAGGCTGAGCCTGCGCGCACGAGACGGCGCGCACCACTCCGGCAACTGGGGCGGGCTGCTGCGCAACCCGGCGATCGTGCTCGCGCATGCGCTCGCGAGCCTCGTCGATGCGCGCGGCGCGATTCGCGTCGACGGGCTGCGCCCGCCGCCGATCACGGACGCCGTGCGCGACGCGCTCGCCGATTTGTCCGTCGGCGGCGGCCCCGGCGATCCGGCGCTCGACGCGAACTGGGGCGAACCGGGCCTCTCCGCGGCCGAGCGCGTGTTCGGCTGGAACACGTTCGAGATCCTCGCGTTCAAGGCCGGCAACCCCGAATACCCGGTCAATGCAATCCCGCCCGTCGCGTATGCGCACTGCCAGTTGCGTTTCGTCGTCGGCACCGACTGGGAAGCGCTGCATGCGCACCTGCGCGCACACCTCGATGCGCACGGTTTCGCCGACATCGAGATCGACGTCGAACGCGGCGCACCGGCCACACGCCTGCCGCCGGACGATCCGTGGGTCCGCTGGGCCGTCGCGTCGCTTGCCCGCACCACCGGCAAGAAGCCCGCCATCCTGCCGAATCTCGGCGGCACGCTGCCCAACGAAGTGTTTGCCGACACGCTCGGGCTGCCCACGCTGTGGGTACCGCACTCGTACCCGGCGTGCTCGCAGCACGCGCCCGACGAGCATCTGCTCGCGAGCGTCGTCAGCGAGGGGCTGCAGATGATGGCCGGCCTCTTCTGGGATCTCGGCGACGATGCGCCGCCCGTACGCCGCGCGGCGCCCGCCGCGGCCGGCGCCGCCCTGTAACACGCTTCGCCCCTTTCACGGGACCTGCACACACGATGAATACGACCACCCTGACCTCGCAGGAAGCCGCCCGCCCCAGCGCCGCGAAAATCCGGCGCATCATCTTCGCGGCGTCGATCGGCAATGCGCTCGAATGGTTCGACCTGATCGTCTACGGCTTCTTCGCGGTGACGATCGCCAAGCTGTTCTTTCCCGCGACGAGCGAAGCGACGTCGCTGATGCTCACGCTCGGCACGTTCGGGCTGTCCTACCTGATCCGGCCGATCGGCGGCTTCGTGCTCGGCGCATACGCGGACCGCGCGGGCCGCAAGGCGTCGCTGCTGCTGTCGATCGCGATGATGATGGCCGGCACGCTGCTGATCGCGCTGATGCCGACCTACGCATCGATCGGCATTCTCGCGCCGCTCGGGATCATGCTGTCGCGGTTGATGCAGGGCTTTTCCGCGGGCGGCGAATTCGCGAGCTCGACCGCGTTCCTCGTCGAGCATGCGCCGCAGCGGCGCGGCTTCATGTCGAGCTGGCAATTCGCGAGCCAGGGCCTGGCCACGCTGCTCGCTTCGGGCTTCGGTGCGCTGCTGACGTCCACGCTGACGCCCGTGCAACTCGAAAGCTGGGGCTGGCGCGTGCCGTTCCTGTTCGGCCTCGCGATCGGCCCGGTCGGGCTGTACATTCGGCGCTACGTCGACGAAGGCGTCGAGTTCAAGACGCAGGCGCGCTCCGAAGCGCCCGTGCGCGAGCTGTTCGCGGAACAAAAGGTGCGGGTGCTGCTGTCGATCGGCGCGCTCGTGATCTCGACCGCGATCAACTACATGATCCTGTACATGCCGACTTACGCGATCAAGCAGCTCGGGCTGCCGGCATCGACGGGGTTCGCGGCGACGCTCGCGACCGGCTTCGTGCTGACGCTCGTCACGCCGATCGTCGGCCATCTGTCCGACAGCACCGGGCGGATCCGCATGATGGCGATTGCGGCGCTGCTGATGCTCGTCACCGTGTGGCCGACGTTCGCGTGGCTGACGCGTCACGCATCATTCGCGACGATGCTCGCGGCACTGGTCTGGATCGGCGCGCTGAAGGCGATGTACTGCGGTGCGCTGCCGGCGCTGATGGCCGAGCTGTTCCCGTCGCAGACGCGCGCAACGGGTCTCGCGGTCAGCTACAACACGGGCGTCACGCTGTTCGGCGGCTTCGCGCCGTTCGTCATCACCTGGCTGATCAGCACGACCGGCAACCGGTTGTCGCCCGCGCTCTACCTGATGGGCTGTGCGCTGCTGAGCCTCGTCGCGCTGTTCGTCGCGCGCACGCGGCTCAAGATGCGGTAGGAAACCAGCGACGGCGCGGCGATGCGCCGCCGATCCGGCCCGCTGCGGCATCGCTGCCGTGCGGGCCGCGCGCCGTTTACGGCGCCGGGTTCGGCTGCAGTTCGTGCAGCGCGTCGATCTCGGCGAGGATCTCGTCGGACAGCGTCACGTCGATGCTGCCGATGTTCTCCTTCAACTGCTCGAGCGAGGTCGCGCCGACCAGATTGCTGCGCACGAACGGCCGGCTGTTGACGAACGCGAGCGCGAGTTGCGCGGGCGACAGCCTGTGACGCTTCGCAAGCGCAACGTAGCGCGACGTCGCCTCGACGGCCTGCGGCTTGCTGTAGCGCTGGAAGCGCTCGAACAACGTGATGCGCGCGCCGGCCGGACGCGCGCCGTTCTCGTACTTGCCCGACAGCCAGCCGAACGCGAGCGGCGAATACGCAAGCAGGCCGACGCCGTCGCGATGCGTGAATTCCGACAGCCCGTTCTCGAACGTGCGGTTCAGCAGGCTGTACGGATTCTGGATGCTCGCGATGCGCGGCAGCCCGAGCTTCTCGGCCGCATGCAGGAACTGCGCGACGCCCCACGGCGTTTCGTTCGATACGCCGATCGCGCGCACCTTGCCGGCTTTCACGAATTCCGCGAGCACGCCGAGGGTTTCCTCGATCGGCACCGTATACGCGTCGTCGACCCACGGATAGGCCGGGCGGCCGAACGTCGTCGTGCTGCGATCGGGCCAGTGCAGCTGGTAGAGATCGACGTAATCGGTCTGCAGGCGCTTGAGGCTGCCGTCGAGCGCCTCGGTCAGGTTCTTGCGGTCGAACTGGTTGCCTTCGCCGCGAATATGGCGCGGATTGTGCGGCTGCCGCGCCGGGCCGGCGATCTTCGTCGCGAGCACGATCTTGTCGCGCTGCGCGCGATGCTGCGCGAGCCAGGTGCCGATGTATTGCTCGGTGCGCCCCTGCGTGTCGGGCTTCGGCGGCACCGGATACATTTCGGCGGCATCGATCAGCGTCACGCCCTGCCCGATCGCGTAGTCGATCTGCTCGTGCGCGTCACGCTCCGAATTCTGCTCGCCCCACGTCATCGTACCGAGACCGATCAGGCTGACCTCGATGCCCGAATCGCCGAGTGTGCGGTATTCCATGCTGTTCCTGTCGCGTCGGTGGAAAGCAGGAACGCTATCACATTGAAGCGGCTGCTTCAGACGCGCGCCACGCACGCTTACAGACGGCCTTCGGCGTCGGCGTCGAGGTCCACGTGCCTGCGCGAATGACACGCCTCGCCGCTTGCCGCCTTCCGCTACTGAGGCCGCTGAATGAAGCAGGTTGCCGATGCATGCGCAACGATCTTGTCGTCCGCCGTCTTCAGCGTACCCTCCGCGACGCCCAGCGAACGCGACAGGTGAATCACGCGCCCTTCCGCGATCAGGTCGGCGTCGCGCGGCACGGGCCGCAGCATCTTCACGTGCAGATCGACCGTGCCGTAGCCGACACCGGCATCGAGCATCGAATGCACCGCGCAACCCGTGACCGAATCGAGCACCGTCGCGGCGAACCCGCCGTGCACGCCGCCAAGCGGATTCAAATGCCGGCCGTCCGCACGCGCGGAAAACTTCACATAACCCAGCTCGACGTCCAGCCGACGCATCGGGATCGTTTCGGAAATCGATGCGAGCGGCGCATCGCCCGCCACCGCGGCGCGCAGCAGATCGAGACCGGACAGGGAAAGCGGATTCATCGGGTTGTCTCCGGGTTGAAAGCGCGTCTCCGCGCGAGTAAGTTCTAAATTGGAACTCATTATTGACAACGATGCCGTCCGTTGTCAACGTAGCCGCACCCGTTGAAACCGAAGGCGGGTTCTATAATCGAACCCGCTCGCTATTTCGCTGAACCGCCGCAAGAGACTCGACGATGAAATGGGATGACATCGGCACGCTGAACTGTTCGGTCGCGCGCACGCTCGCCGTGCTTGGCGACCGCTGGACCATGCTGATCCTGCGCAACGCCTTCCTCGGCTGCCGCCGCTTCGACGCGTTCCAGACACAGCTTGGCCTCACGCGCCATGTGCTGGCCGAGCGGCTCGCGCGGCTCGTCGACGAGGGTGTGCTGATCAAGCGCGCGTATCAGGAGCGCCCGCCACGCTTCGAGTACCGGCTGACGGAAAAGGGCTTCGACCTGTACCCGGCCCTGCTCGCGCTGATGACGTGGGGCGACCGCTGGAAGGACAACGGTCAGGGGCCGCCGCTGCAATTGCGACACCGTACCTGCGGCCATCTGATGCACGCGGTGACCGTATGCTCGGCCTGCGGTGAACCGCTCGACGCGCACGACGTGCAGCCAGAGCGTGGCCCCGGGTGGATTTCGGTCGATGAAGCCGGAGCGCCAGCGGCCGACGAATGACGCGTAGCGCGTGCATGGCTGCCTGACGCGCACGAACCGCTCCCGGTACTCGCGCTTCCGTCACGGGCCGCACCGAGCCCGCTCGCGCGCATCGCTTCGCGCCGATATCCCGGAATCACACGCGCAGCTGGCCGCCTTCGTCAGCGACATCCGTCAGCCGGGTCGATCGCCCATGCCGATGCAAGGCGATGCGCCCTGACACCCTCGCCTCTACCGCCGCCGCTCAACGCACGGGCCAACCGTTCGCATCCTCGCGTGACCGAGCCGCCGCGTCTGCGTTACACTCACGGCCCGCTGTCTCGAAATTATTCGCTGTCCAAGATGTTGTCGCGCAATCGCCTCGCCGCCGCCTGTCTCGCCGCCTCCCTGCTCGCCACACCGTTCGCCGCGTTCGGCAAGACGCAAACGGAATCGCTGTTCCAGCAGGCGATCGACCTCGTATCGCGATGGCTGCCGGCACCGACCCACGAAGCACCCGCGACACAGGTTGTCGAATCGGCGTTCTCGCCCGACGGCGGTGCCGAGGCACTCGTGCTGAAAGCGATCGGCGCCGCGCGCAGCTCGATCCGCGTTGCCGCCTATTCGTTCACCTCGCCGCCCGTCACGCGCGCGCTGCTGGCCGCCAAGCGACGCGGCGTCAATGTCGCCGTCGTCGTCGACGACAAGGGCAACCGCGCAAAAAGCAGCAAGCAGGCACTGAACCTGCTCGTCAACGCCGGCATTCCGACGCGCACGATCGACGCTTATGCGATCCATCACGACAAGTACCTCGTGATCGATGCCGAGCACGTCGAAACGGGTTCGTTCAATTACAGCGCGTCGGCGGCCAGCCGCAACTCCGAGAACGTCGTCGTGGTCTGGAACAATCCGCAACTCGCGTCGCGTTATCTCACGCACTGGCAAAGCCGTTTCGACCAGGGCACGCCGTACCGCTCCAGCTACTGACGCACGCCGCGCGCTTTCGCACCGGCACTCGACACATCGCATTCGATCCGCCGCGTTGCAGATGATCGCCGAGCGTGACGCGAGCATCAATTCGGCCGAATGGCCGGCATGCCACCTCGCCTCGCGCGAACGACATTCGCGGCGGCCCGCCGCGCTCAATGGATTTCAGGCATCCGCCCGGTTGCGGCACCGACCCGCGCGGTCGGCACACAACGGTTCGTGTGCCCGTCCACGCCGCTTGCCGAAGAGGTCGACAAGCCGTGGCCGCCGATCGACAGTGCGTTGCTCACGCAATCCGTGCCGAATGCCAGCGTGTTCTGAACGATCGGGTAAAGCAGATACAGCGCAAACGCGAGATACCCCGCGTACAGGATTCGAACCATGGTGCGATGGAATGGGATGCGATGAACGATTGGACTCGTCCTATTTACGGCACCGCGACGGGCACCTTGAGGCGTCGCGCAAACGATTCCGTATCGGGACGCAACACAGGCCCATGCCACCTGCTTCTCACTGCATCTTCACCGATCCGGACAGCACCGAAAACGCCCGCCGCCGAACCTGCGGACTTGCGGCTTGGCGATGCGCCGAATAATGCGCGATACTGTCCGGCATACGATCCGATGACCGGCGTTGCCGCCGGGACAAGAGACAAGGCCCATGCAAATCGCACCGAAACCGGCCAACGAGGCGGCCCGGCTCGATACCCTTCATTCGCTCTCGATCCTCGACACGCCACCCGAAGAGCGTTTCGACCGCCTGACGCGTCTCGCGCGGCGGCTGTTCGACGTCCCGATCGCACTCGTCAGCCTCGTCGACGAGAATCGCCAGTGGTTCAAGAGCCATGCGGGCCTCGACGCCACGCAGACGTCGCGCGACGTGTCGTTCTGTGCCCACGCGCTGCTCGCGGGCGACACGATGGTGATCCAGGATGCGCTGAACGACAACCGCTTCCACGACAACCCGCTCGTCACCGGCGCGCCCGGCATCCGCTTCTACGCCGGCCAACCGCTTGCGGCGCCGAACGGCGCGCCCGTCGGCACGCTGTGCCTGATCGACACGCGGCCGCGCTCGCTCGAACCCGATGAACTCGCACTGCTCGGCGATCTCGCCCACATGACCGAGCGCGAGATCGCCGCGCTGCATTTCGCGACGACCGACGAGCTCACGCAACTGACCAACCGGCGCGGCTTCGAGATCCTTGCCCGCCACGTGCTGAGCCTGTGCGATCGGCTGGGCCGTCACGCCGTGCTGCTGTTTTTCGACCTGAACGAATTCAAGGCGATCAACGACCGCTTCGGCCATGCCGAAGGCGACCGCGCACTCAAGGCGTTCGCCGATACGCTGACGGGCGCGCTGCGCGACAGCGACGTGATCGCACGGCTCGGCGGCGACGAGTTCGTCGTGCTGCTGAGCGCGACCGATCCGGCCGATGTCGCCGAGCCGGTCGAACGCGTGACGCAGGCGCTCGCGCTGCGCAACGCAGCCGACGCGCGCGGCTACGCGATCCGCTTCAGCGTCGGCCACGTCGACTACGATCCTGCCCACCATCATGCCGTGGCCGACCTGCTCGCCTCGGCCGATCACCGGATGTACGAGAACAAGCAACGCGGCAAGACAACCGGCGCGTGAGCGCAGGCGACCCGGCCGCTTTCGCATGCCGCCGCGCCGCCGTTCAATCGTGATGGCGCGGCTTCGTCAGCTTCCGCACGGCGGCGCGCTGGCCATCGCCTCCGCGATCTGTTCGGGCGTCAGGTCGCGCTGATGCGTCGCGAGCGACCAGCGATGCCCGAACGGATCCTCGACTTGCCCGTAACGATCGCCCCAGAACATGTCGGCGGCCGGGATCGTGACCGTCGCGCCGGCTTCGACAGCCTTCGCGATCGCCGCATCGGTGTCCGGCACGTACAGGTGCAGGCATACCGGCGTGCCTTTCAGCGCCTTCGGACCCAACGCGCCGTGCTCGGGCATTTCATCCACCAGCATCAGTGTCGAATCGCCAATCGCGAGGCACGCGTGCGCGAGCCTGCCATCAGGCATCGCCAGGCGAAACAGTTCGTTCGCATTGAATGCGCGCTTGTAGAAGTCGATGGCGGCGGTGGCCCCGGCGCAGATCAGGTGCGGCGTCAGCGTGCGCATCCCTTCGGGGATCGGTTTGACGGACGTGGACATGAGTGTCGCTCCTTCGGTCGGTTGTCGTATCGGAAAACGGGACGGACGCGCGATGCGCACGCCTCCGATGCTACGACGGACGAAGCCGGCGAAAATCGACACGCCGCCGGACATTTTTTTGCTTGTCGAAATGCGTCGCGACGAAAACGGATCGCGTCGACGGTATTCGGCCCTTTAAGGCCGGATACCCTTTCGACACGCCGGGCGAGAACCGCCGGAAGGCGATGATGAGCGACGAGCCGCTTGTCGTCGCAAAACGGCTGGGAAAATGGCGCGCCCATGCGCAGCAACAGTCTTTCGTTCGTGTAAAGCCGGCGCCATTCCGTCAACGCCAGTCAATTGCAGACCTTGACGGTGCCGTTGGTCGTGCATTGACCGACGGCCCAGTGACTCTGCCCTGCCAGATGAGGCGCCAGACCGACGCCACTGATCGGCGCGGCCGGCGACGATACCGGAACAGCGGCCGACGCGGTTTCGGGCGATGGCGGCGGAGGCGGTGGTTCGGACATGCTCTGGCAGGCCGGGAGCGCCAGGCACAATGCGAATGCCAACGGAGCGATGAGCAGTCTGGACATGGTCTCGTGCGCGTTTGCGCTATTCGCTTCTGATATCGGCTCGCAGAACGACGCGCAGCCCGCCGATCCGCCGGCGCAACCTGCAACGCAGCATGGCGGTTGCCCGATACTACTCCTCGCGTCCGATGTTGCGCGAACGGCCGTTCGCGCCAGGTGCGGCAACCGATGCGGCAGCCCCCGCCACTGCCAGCGCGGGCCGCTCGGGTCAGATTTGCGGAAGATCCCGCAACGTACGCGACTCGCTCGTGGCATCGATGTCGAGCTCGATGCCTTCCGACGCATCGCGATACAGCACGCGTTTCAGCCTCGGCCCGACCGCCGTTTCATCCGATTCCGAGAAAATCGCACGGACATCGTTGCCGGACGCGAGCGCACGCGCCACTTCCGCCACCGGCGCCTCGCTCGGCGTCGCCGCCCACGACCGGTCGGCCGGATTCACGGCCGCCCAGCGCACGTGCGTCACGCGCGCGCTGAGCGGATCGATTCGAACACCATTCACCGCAAACGTCGACATCGGAACCTCCTTCGAATTTTTTTGCGGCCCGCCGCGCTCATGCGCCGGTCACGGGCAGCCCCAGATCTCGCATACGTTACCCGCCGGGTCCGCCACGGAAATCGCCACGGTGCCGTCGCCGTAATCCCAGTCGTTCAGGATGCCGACGCGGTGCGACTCAAGTCGCGCAACGGCTTTGGAGACGTGGGCCACTTCGATGGCCAACGCGATTCCATGGCCGGTCGGACGAAACTCCGGATACGGAAACTCGCCGCCCCTGCCCGTGTGAACAGTCAGCGTCGCGCCCTGCACGACAAAGCGATGCCACGGATTCCCCGCGGCCGACACACCGTCGGAATGCATCGGAAGCGCGAGCACCACGCGATAAAAATCGACGACGGCCCGATACTGGCCGTATTCGACCGGCACCAGGATGCCCAGACTCGCGATCATGTGCGCCTCTTCGGTCAACGCGATTTTCGATGATACATTGGGGCGCTTTGCAACCGTCAACAGACAATCGTGTACGGGAGAAACACATGACCGACGCCTGGGGAACCTTCCCTGCCCGAATGGGCGACCATCAGGCTTTCATCAGCTTCAACCACAGCTATGCGGAGATCGCGGAAGGCGATCCGCGCACGTCGCGGCTCACCGTGCGCGTGCCCTTTGCGCATCCGACGCCCGAAGGCCTGCCGGCCGGCGACGAATTCGCCGACCTCGCGAAAATCGAGGATCTGCTGGACGCGACGATCGCTGCGAAAGGCGGCGTGCAGGTCGGCCGCATCACCGTCGACGGCAATCGGGATTTCCTGTTCTACGTGTCGTTCGACGAAGAGGCGGCGGCGGAGATCGTCGACGCGCTGGCCGACCAGACGCCCTATGCGCTTCAGTACGCACACCAGGACGACCCCGACAAGGAAGCGTACTGGCAGACCCTTTACCCGACCGACGACGACTGGCAGATCATGCGCGACATGCGTGTGCTGGATGCGCTGCAAAAGCAGGGCGACGCCAGCGACGTGAGCCGGCGCGTGATGCACTGGGCGTACTTCCCCGACCCGAGCGACGCACACCAGTTCGCGGATTGGGCCGAAGCGAAAGGCTATCCGGTCGAATCGGTCGCACCGACCGAAGACGGCAAGTCGGCCGTTCGGTTCGCGCACGAGGGAACCATGGCACTGGCCGACATCACGCGCCATACGATCGCGATCAATCGCGAGGTACGTTCGCTCGGCGGTGAATACGACGGATGGGAGACCAGCGTCGAACAGGCAGGCGGAGCAGGTTGACGTGCCCGCCGCGCACGACGTGACGCAACGCGTTCGGTGAAAAAGCATCCCGGCAGCGTGACTGCGCGCCGCCGGGACCAAGGCATCACCGGCCGAAGCCGACGATGGGCCTGAGGGTTCGCTCAGGCACGAGGAAAGCGATTCGTGCGGATCAGGCGAACGCATGCCGAGGTGCGCCGGGTGCAATTGCGCAGCCTGCCGAACGCCTGTCCGGTTCCTCCGACGCAGCCTTCCGGCGTCGGACGGGCAAAAAGCCCCCGCTCCTACGCGAGCGAGCGGGGAAACCGTTGACCGGGCCGGGGTAGATCGGTCAACCCGCCAAATTGTGAGCGCGGGTCGCGCAACGTTCTGTGCGGCAACTCACCATTTGGTGACAATGCCGCCGCAACCCGAAGGTTCGCGCGCCGTGCGGGCAGCGTCATGGTCCCAGCGCAAGGCCTGCGGCCGGCAAGAGCATCACGACGATGACGGGCGACAGCACCACCGCCCCGATCATCATCACGCCGTCGGCCGCGAGCGTGACAGGCGTCGCGAGCACGCGAACGGCCTTGCCCGCCGTCGTGATGCGGTCGGTCACCTGAATCGTGTACGAATGCGCGAACGACGACCATGTCTTGCCCTGCGCGAAACCGTCGGCCAGATAACGCGTACCGTCCAGCGCGCCCTTCATCTTCAGGTCGTTGCGTCCGTCGCTCGTGAAACCGTCCGCCAGCGCGCGATCCCAATCGTCGTCGGCCATATCCGAGCGATGGAGTTCGAGCTCGAATTTGCCGGAGATCTTGTCGCCCTGGGCGACGAAATCGTAAAGCGACGCCTTGATCGACTTCCGGTAGGACGATGCCAGTACGGCACCGAGATGCTCGGGCATGTCGAAGATGTAGTGATATTTCTTGCCGAGCACGACGAATTTCTTGCCGTCTTCGCTGACGAGGAATCGGTCGACGGTCTCTTTGTAGTGGCCGTCTTCGAACAGCATTGCCGTGCAGCCTGTCAGGCCGGCAGCGGTAGCGGTAGCGATCGCGCCAGCCGTCAGCAGCGTTCTTCTTTTCATGTTCGGAATTCGATTTTGTTTTAGTTCAAGCGAATTTTTTCAGACCCGGGCGCAGTTTCCGGTAAGTCACGGGAATTGTCAAAGCAGGATTATTCTATTTCCCCGATTTTCGCGACTTCATTTTCTTACGTCGTTTTTTGAAACCGCGTTTCACGAACGCAATAAACTGCGTCATGACATCTGGCTCTCGCCATTAAAGCGAGCCGCTCGAAAACCAGTCGACGACCATATCGACCCAGTCGAGATCGCTGACGATTTCAATGACGGTTTCGCCGACGATTTCGGCAGTCGATGTATCCGCAACCACCGGCACGGAAGCGATCGCACCCGCCTTCGCGATTTCGGCAGACGCGCCGGACCTCGGGTCGGCAAGCCGCTCCAGCCAGTCGACGATATTTGCACGCGCGTCTTCTTCGTCCGCGAAGTCATGCCGTTCGAGAAAGCGGTCGAACACGATCCAGGCGAGCGTCCTGCTTCGCGAATCGGATTCGAGCCGCCAGTCGACAACGCCGGTCCGGCCGGACGCCCTGATTTCGAGCGCCGCAGTGAAACAGTAATCGAGATACTCGATTTCAAGTTTCGGCGACATGGTTTTCTCCGGTCAATCCGCCCTCTCCGTTCTGATGCCTGCCGGCTTCGCGACACTGTATGAATCTTGCGTGAATGTCGTGCAGCGCGCCATTCACGCTGGCAGTATCGCGTATTCTCGCGACCTGTCGCGATCGGCCACCGACGCATGACCGCATCCGCGCTGCCGGCCATGCTTTCCGCGCTTTCGCACGCGGCTCCCGTCTCGCCATGAGTCGCTGTGTTTTTCTATTCCGGGTATCGATCTGCTCCACCGCGTTAATGGCACTGCTAAACTCCCGCCACAACGACCGCTTGCGCCACCAAAGGAAATCATGACACTCGCCCGCGCACAACTCAACGGCGTAGAGGTCTGGATTATCCAGCTTCCCGGGCACACCCCGTATGCCTATACGCATCTCAAGCGGGTATTCTCGTCCGACGACTCGCGACATCGGGTCGTGACAATCGACCTGAAGAAACTGCTGACCTGCGCCGACCGCGACACCACGGATTACGTGCTGCCGTCAGTGCAGTACTGGGCGCCCGGAAAAGCCGCGGGCATTCGCGAATTCCTCGATCCGGACCAGGACAGGATTCCGGACATGCCGTTCATCACGTTTCGCGAGACGAGAACGCGAACGCTGCTCGGTATCCCCGGCCTGTCGAAAGTCGGCGTCGCGTCGTTCCGCAACGGCCAGCATCGCGCGCGCTATCTTGCCCATGCAGGCGCGACGATGTTGCCCGTCGAGGTGCACGAGACCGAAGCCGATTTGCTCGCGCGATATTGCGGCGAGTAACAGGCGAGCAAGCCAGGCTTTCGCGCGGCGTGGCTTCGCGGCGGCCGGGCGTGATTGCGCATCACACATGTCGCGCAACCGTTCGCCCGGATGACGGCAGGCCTCTAGGCCTGTATCGCGTAGATCCGATCGGTGACTTCCGTCTGGCCGATGCAGCTCGTCTCGATACCCGCCAATTGCCACCCGTTGTGCTCATAGAAGCCGATCGCACGCACGTTGCCATCCAGCACCGACAGGTGAACCTTGTCCACGCCAAGCGTCCGGGCCCACGCGCGAACGGCTTCGATCATGCGCTTGCCTGTACCGCCTCCGTGATGCGAAGGATGGACGTGCAGGCAGTCAAGCAGCACGCCGCGCGCCGGATCGACCGGACGCTCGGCGCTGACGAAGCCGACAGGTTCGCCAGCCGCTTCGGCGATCAGCACGAGGCCCCACTCCTTTTCGTCGCGATCGAGATATTTCTGCCACCGGACTGCGTGTTCCGTCGGCACGTCGTCGGACAGATAGGCTGCCGGCAGGATGTGGCTGTATGCGGTCTGCCAACTCAGTGTGTGCAGGCGAGCGATGAGGTTCGCGTCTTGCGCAGTCGCGGCTCGGAGCGTGGTCCGGGTTTCCGGCATGGGTGGTAACTCCTTCTGCTTGTTCTCTTGATCGGAATGTCTCGTCGCAAAATATACCGTTCCTTGCGGGACTCGGAGTTCAACGTCGGCCGGCTCCTCATGCTTTGTGCCGACTTGCCCCGATATGCGAGACCAACGGGCCTTGGAGAAATCAGGCGATGCGACGCTTCCCTTGTCTGCGTCGCCGTCGCACACCGGCTCGTGGTTTTTGCAGGCACACGTATTCTTCACGTTTGATGCCATAGCATCCTTGTGTACCGGCCCGGCTCGACACCAGACTTGCGCACCGGGACGGTTCGTCGCCAGAACATCGGGGCAAAAAAAATCCCGACACCTTCATTGGTCGTCGGGATCGAACGGCCCTGCAAAGCATGAGGGCACGAGGAAGCCGACACCTTACCCCAATGCAGGGCAGTTGCGCTTTGTCGACTCACGCCAAGCCCCTGCCCTATTCCGCCACTTGGCCGGTTATGGACTGCCGCAAACGAAAAAAGCCTGCTCATGTGGAACACGAGCAGGCAAGAAAACGGATCAGCATTCGAGGCACGAGGGCTGTCCTGAGAAGATAACGGCACGCGATGGGCAAACCTTAGCGAAGAAGGACGCGCGGCTTGCGAATGGGTGCGCGGATCGTCAGCGAAGCGCTGATGATGCCCGAGGCACATCTTGCCTTGGTCTCACTGAAGGCTTTGCGGTCAGCACCAGTGACGTCGTGGCCATGACAAAAAAACAAGAAACCGCGCTATCGTTTGATACCGCGCACGATGGCTCGTCCAATCTCGACATCTGCACACTTCGCCCCGTCCGACGTGTCATACGCACTGTCGACGTCATATCGCCTCGGAGACCGGACTCCGTCTTTGCAAACCCGAACGTTCGCCATCCAGCTATACCAAGCGCCGGCTGCACGGATTCAACGATGATTGCGTAGCCGTCGAGTTCATCGATATGGCGTTCGATTCTCTTGTGTATATGACGCCCCGACGCATTCGTTTGACAGCATTGACAAAGCAACGGCTTTACAAAGCATCCTTGCTTGAGGATCGATACTGAAATCGCGCGACACTTGGCGCCTTGGGCAGGCATTATGCAACCTCTTTTCGAAGATTTTTTGACGAAGCCAGTTACACGGTGGCTATACGGTTGCAGCAAATCAAAAAGTCCAGCTCGATGAATCAGGCCTCTTACTTGATTTTTTGAGGCGGCTGGCAGGAATCGAACCAACCATGACACGAGCCGCAATCTCTATACGAATTTTATATTCATAAAATTTCCATAAAAATGGTTTGGCAGGCGAGATGCACCACCAAACCATCAGCACGAGATCAATAACAGCATCTCAATCGCTACATTATCGAGATTTCCTGTTAGTCAATCTTGAATCCCACCTTCTCATGCTCGTAAGACACCCCAGAGTAGCGTGCGCCCGGGGTAATGGGTGGCACGTACTCCCAGACGACGTACAGTGCCTTGTTCTTGCCGGAAGCAGGATCGCCGAATCGATTGGTCGCCAGAAAGGTACGTGCCCCTTCCTGGTATTCAGTTCGAATACCTTTCGTGACATCGATCGTCTGGTTAAGGTAGCCGTAGCCCGCATATACAATTACCACTTCGCGTACCGGTTCAGTCATTTTTAGCCTCATCAGTGATTGCGTTGGTCAGGTACATCTCGTTGTACACAAGCCATCGATCTCAAAGCCACTCAAACCCGTGTATAACGATTCAAGAATGGGCCCAGCACTTTACCGAATCAATTACATGCAATTACACAGCCATTAGGTTGATGGCGACCAAAATTCACTTATTTATACGAAAACCTGCAGAGCTTCGTCGAAAACAATCAATTGATTACATTTTTTATCAGGTGCAAGTTCGATTATTTGTGATTTTGATTGCAATCACCCCTGAAAGCAGACATTCCCATCTGGGCATCATGTATTACCGCTAAAGGAGTACTGGCCATCGATAAAGTTATACCGAATTCAGGAATTGACGTTTCCACGATCGACTCGATTAATCGGCTGCCTCACTTCGGCCTGTCGCTGTCTTGTCAGCAAAGCAAAGCAACCCTGCAGCATCGCTTGCGCAGCCTCGACGTTCAATGTCGCCAGCCGCTCCTCCCAGCCATTGGGATTCAAGCTCGCGACGGCCCGCTTCTCGTCGTTCGGCCGATGCATCCGGAAAAAGATTGAATGCGCATCGCTGTTCACGGCGATCATCGACAACATGTGCTGGCCGGTGCCGTTCGGGTATACCGGACTGTAGATCTCGCACGCGTTGCACGGTGAAGACTTCGACGCGAATGAAAACGGAACCGGGTGTGGAACGCCACTCACTCCGAGGCAGATGTATTCGAAGAGTGGACGGGCGTCCGTGTGACAAGACGCGATGCATGGCGACATCGGGCCGCACGATGCCGGGATCGCGAAGGTGTTTGACGTGAAGAAGATGCGGGAAGCCGCTCAGCGCGTCGCGAATCGAATCAATCGTCCTGTCGAGAGCGGAATGGAGTCTAAGCCAACAAAACATCCCGCCGGCTTCTCGTTACAGGACACTCGTCCGGCAGCGATTACGACGAAACTCGCGAATCGGGATGCCAACGCATACGATTTCGCAGCACGCGTGAATCCGAACACGACGCATCAGTACTACGATCGAAGGAAGGTGAAAGCCGCCGACGCGACGGAGTGAATTCCGAAACTGCGATTTCCGTTCCGAAATTCATACCGTGGAAAGCAAAACAGGCGCCTAGGCGCCTGTTTTGTTTGAGAATTTTGGGGTGGCTGATGGGACTCGAACCCACGACGACAGGAATCACAATCCTGGACTCTACCAACTGAGCTACAGCCACCACTGATACTGCTTTCTGCTCTTCGCTGTTTTTGTTTCAGCAGCGAAGAAGCAAGATTATACGAAGTCTTTTGAATCTTGCAAAGCCTTTTTTTCAAAAATTTCTTCGGCTTCGTTCAGATGCGCGCGCGCCTCGTCGAACACGGCCAGATCGCCGCGCGCGAGCTTCTTGTTGTCGGACAGCACGCGACGCCAGCCGCGTGCGCCGGGCATGCCGCGATACAGCCCGAGTGCGTGCCGCACGATCGCGCCGAGGTAGGTCCCGCGCTTCAGTTCGGCCGCGCAGTATTCGATCAGTTGCGCCTCGGCTTCTTCGCGCGTCGGCACCGCATCGGTCGATCCGTAGAAGCGCGCATCGACACCCGCCAGCACGTACGGGTTGTGATACGCCTCGCGGCCGAGCATCACGCCATCGACATGCTCCAGATGCTGCGCGACCTCGTCGAGCGTCTTGATGCCGCCGTTGATGACGATCTCCAACGACGGAAAATCGCGCTTCAGTTGATACGCATAGTCGTACTTGAGCGGCGGGATCTCGCGATTCTCCTTCGGCGACAGTCCCTTCAGGATCGCGTTGCGGGCATGCACGACGAACGTTTCGCAGCCGGCCTCAGCCACCGTGCCGACGAAGTCGCGCACGAATGCGTAGTCCTCGACCGCGTCGACGCCGATCCGGTGCTTCACCGTGACCGGCACCGACACCGCATCGCGCATCGCCTTCACGCAGTCGGCGACGAGCTGCGGCTCGTTCATCAGGCACGCGCCGAACGCACCGCGCTGCACGCGCTCGGACGGGCATCCGCAATTCAGGTTGATTTCGTCGTAGCACCACTGCTCGCCAAGCTTCGCAGCGCGCGCGAGGTCGTCGCGTTCGCTGCCGCCCAGTTGCAGCGCGACCGGCGATTCGTTCGGCGTGAACGCGAGATGCCGCTGGGCATCGCCGAACAACAGCGCGCCCGTCGTGATCATCTCCGTATACAGCCACGTGTCGCGCGTCAGCGTACGGTGGAACGACCGGCAATGGCGGTCGGTCCAGTCGAGCATGGGCGCGACGGATACGCGGCGGGGAGGAAGCGAGGACGGTACGGACATGGAATTCGGGCAACAGGCCAGACGGCGCGGGAACAACCGCCTATTTTACCGCAACACGGCCCAGGCCTGCCCGGCGCGTGCGCTAGCCGCGCCCGCCTTCGGCCAGTTCCGCGTCGACCGCCCGCCGCGCCTCGTCGAGCACGCGCTCGATCACGCGCCGTTCGGTCAGCAACAGCCCGTCGACTTTGACGAGCCGCCAGTCGATCCGCACGACATCGCCCTGCAGCACGCGGTAGTGCGCATGCTCGCCGTCCCAGACCTGCTCGGTCTTCACCTCGATCTCGAAGCCGCGGTACGGCTCGCTGAAATCGCCGAGGTCGCTGCCTCTCGGTTCCATCGCACGCTCCGTGGCGATACGGCGCCAGCCGCCCTTGCAGCCGGGCGCGTTGCGCTCAGTCGTATTCGTTGGACAAAAAGGATTTGCCATCCGCGGTCAGGTCGACCCTGTCGGCCGTCGCCTGGTAGATCAACCCCTCGTTCAGCAACGCATAGACGACGTCGTCGAACGCAGCAGGAACCGGCCGGCTTTCGCCGAACTGGTCGATCCACTTCAGCGCCTCGATGGCTTCGGGGGAAAGGATGGGGGTCATGCGTTGCCCTCCGGCATCGGTGTCGCTCCATCCTAGCACTTCGTCCGGACGCCGAATACCAAGGCAAACGCGCGGCGGGGATGCCGGGCGACGTCGGCGGGCAGGCTTGCCCGCCGGCGCGGGAAACGCGTTCAGAGACGCGCGATCGATACTTCAGTCGACTTCACGAGCGCGACGACTTCCGCGCCGACCTTCAGTTCGAGCTCGTCGACCGAGCGGGTCGTGATCACCGACGTGACGATGCCGAACGGCGTCTCGACGTCGACCTCGGACACCACCGGCCCGCGGATGATCTCCTTTACCTTGCCCTTGAACTGGTTACGCACGTTGATTGCAGTGATGCTCATCGGGTTGATCGCTCCGAATAAAAAAGTCTCAGAACGGGCGGCCGTTGCCGCCCGGATTTAAACGGCCCAGCGGATCTGCCCGACCGGTCGTACGTTATCTGCTTCATGCACCGCGCCATGATCGGCTGCGCCAGGGCCGCCGGCGAGCACGCGTTTCAGCACGCGATCCTCCAGCGCCGCGAACGCCGCCGATGCGCGGGCGCGCGGCCGGTCGAGCGGCACGGGCTGGTCGAGCGCCACGCGCCCCTGCTCGATCAGCAGGATGCGGTCGCCGAGCGCGACGGCCTCCTGCACGTCGTGCGTGACCAGCAGCGCGGTGAACCGATGTTCGCGCCACAAGCGCTCGATCAGCGCATGCATCTCGATGCGGGTCAGCGCGTCGAGCGCGCCGAGCGGCTCGTCGAGCAACAGCAGTTGCGGCCGGTGCACGAGCGCGCGAGCCAGCGCGACGCGCTGCCGCTGGCCGCCCGACAGTTGCGCGGGCCAGTCGTTCGCACGTTCCAGCAGGCCGACTTCGTCGAGCACCGCGCGCGCTTCGTCGCGCGCGCCGCGCCCGAGGCCCAGCATCACGTTCTGCAGCACGGTCTTCCACGGCAGCAAGCGTGCGTCCTGGTACATGATCCGCGTATCGAGCACGCCGCCGCCTTCGCCGCGCGTCACGAGCGCACCGCTGCTCGCCTGCTCGAGGCCCGCGACGAGGCGCAGCAGCGTCGACTTACCGCAACCGCTGCGCCCGACGATCGCGACGAAGCTGCCGCGCGCAATGCCGAGTTCGACGTTGTCGAGCACCGTTCGCGCGCCGAAGCGCTTGCTGACGCCCGACAGCGTCACCGCGTCGTCGGGAGCGGGACTGCCTGCCCGCCGCCGCGCGAGCGGCACCACCGAAGCGCCGCCGTCTCGATCGAGGATCGCCGCGTCGCGCGCATCGCCGTCCGCAACACGTGCCTGCGCAAGTTCGGCCTCGAGGTCTGCGCCGGCGAGCGGGCCATAGGCGGCCGCCGAAGTCGTCGCATTCATGCCTTTGCTCCAGATTGGTAAGCGGGGTGCCAGCGCAGCGTCACGCGTTCGAGCCATTTCGCCAGCACGTCGGCCAGCTTGCCGAGCACCGCGTACAGCAGGATGCCGACCACCACCACATCGGTTTGCAGGAATTCGCGCGCGTTCATCGTCATGTAGCCGATGCCCGACTGCGCGGAGATCGTTTCCGCGACGATCAGCATCACCCACATCAGCCCGAGCGCGAAGCGCACGCCGACGAGGATCGACGGCAAAGCACCAGGAAGAATCACGTCGCGGTACAGCGCGAAGCCGCGCACGCCGTAACTCTTCGCCATCTCGATCAGGTTCGCGTCGACCGAGCGGATGCCGTGATACGTGTTGATGTAGACCGGAAAGAACACGCCGAGCGCGACCAGGAACAGCTTCGCCTTCTCGTCGATCCCGAACCACAGGATCACGAGCGGAATCATCGCGAGCGCCGGGATGTTGCGGATCATCTGGATCGTCGAATCGAGCGCGACCTCGGCAGCCTTCGACAGGCCGGTCGCAAGCCCCAGCGCAAGGCCGACGCCGCCGCCGATCACGAAGCCGAACAGCGCGCGCCACGTGCTGACCTTCACGTTCGCCCACATTTCGCCCGACGCCACGAGCGACCAGGCCGAGCGGACGACCGCAACCGGCTCGGGCAGCACGCGGGTCGACAGCCAGCCGACGCGCGCACCGACTTCCCACGCAACCAGCAGCGCGAGCGGCACGAGCCACGGCGCGATGCCGCGCCATGCGCGGGCGGCTACGGCGGCGGTCGTCGATGTTTTCGTTGTCATCGCAAGCCTCTCTTCGTTCAGCTCTGGCTCGCCTTCGGCAAGTAGCTGTTGCCGACGATCTCGCCGAACGGCCCCGACAGCGGGCCGGCCGGCCGCTGCGCGTCCTTGCCCTTGATCAGCGGGAACACGAGTTCGGCGAAGCGATACGACTCCTCGAGGTGCGGATAGCCGGACAGGATGAACGTCTCGATGCCGAGATCCGCGTATTCGCGCATGCGCTCCGCGACCTGCTCGGGATTGCCAACGAGCGCGGTGCCTGCGCCGCCGCGCACGAGGCCGACACCGGCCCACAGGTTCGGATACACCTCGAGCACGTCGCGGCCACCGCGCTTGCCGCCGTGCAGCGCCGCCATCCGGCGCTGGCCTTCCGAATCCATGTTCGCGAACGCCTTCTGCGCGCGTGCGATCGTCTCATCGTCGAGGCGGCTGATCAGGCGCTCGGCATCGCGCCATGCTTCGTCCTCGGTCTCGCGCACGATCACGTGCAGGCGAATGCCGAACTTGATCTTGCGGCCGCGCGCCTCCGCACGGGCCCGAATGTCGGCGATCTTCTTCGCGACGGCCTCGGGCGGCTCGCCCCAGGTCAGATAGGTATCGATGTGATCGGCAGCGATCTCGTGCGCAGCCGGCGACGAACCGCCGAACCACAGCGGCGGATGCGGGCGCTGCACCGGCGGATAAAGCGCCTTGCCGCCCTTCGATTGCAGATGCTTGCCGATGTAGTCGAAGCCGCCGTTGTCGTGCGATGCGGACAGCAGCCCGCGCCAGATGTTCAGGAAATCGTCGGTGATCTCGTAGCGCGT
Source organism: Burkholderia stabilis (assembly GCF_001742165.1). Taxonomy (NCBI): domain Bacteria; kingdom Pseudomonadati; phylum Pseudomonadota; class Betaproteobacteria; order Burkholderiales; family Burkholderiaceae; genus Burkholderia; species Burkholderia stabilis. The sequence continues at coordinate 902,359 of NZ_CP016442.1, forward strand.
ATCGTGATCCGCGAACAGGCCGTCGCCTTCGAGTTCGGCCGCGTCACCGCCCGTCACGACGTTGATCAGCAGGCGTCCGCCCGACAGGCGGTCGAACGTTGCGGCCATGCGTGCCGACAGCCCCGGCGACGCGATGCCCGGACGGATGGCGACCAGGAACTTCAGGCGCTGCGTCGCCGGAATGAGGCTCGACGCAACGACCCACGCATCCTCGCAGGAACGACCGGTCGGCAGCAGCACGCCCTCGTAGCCGAGCGTGTCGGCCGCGACGGCGATCTGCTTGAAATAGTCGTAATCCGCGGCGCGCGCGCCTTCTGCCGTGCCGAGATAGCGGCTGTCGCCATGCGTGGGGATAAACCAGAACACATTCATCTGCTGCTCCTGCTGGACTGTCCTTGCCGGAATTTGGGAAAAACACCACCCTGCTCGCGTCGCGGATGAGCGACGCATGCATGGTGTGCGTTCGAATCGGGATGGTTCGCCGGTCAGGCCGTGCGGCGGGCGAGTACGCGATTGCACGGCTGTTTCTGGGAAATCAGTCTAGGGAAACGCTGATCAATGGACCAACTTCCGAAGTTGCAGGCGAGATGGCTTCAAATTTTCTGGATGACGAAGCGAATCGGCGCTCAATTCAGTGAATTTGGCGCGTAAGCGAGCCTCCCCTGCTCGCATTTTTCATACGCATGACGGACTGCTCCCATGGACCGATCGCAACAGATTTCGCGCAATCACCAGATTCGCCAGAGCGAACAGGCTGAACAGTTGCGCGGTGTTCTTGGCCAAGCCCTTGTATCGGGTCTTGCGATGCTGAAACAGATTCTTGACGATATGAAACGGATGCTCAACCCGCGAACGGATCTGCGCCTTGGTTCGCTCGAGCGCGATCACCAGGTCCTTCAGCGCTCCTTCTTGCATCGCCTTGATCTTTCCCCGCCTGGCAGCGACGTGCCACTTCACGGCCTTGCCCGCCATTTCCTCGCGCTTGTCGACGCCAATGTAGCCCGCGTCGGCGAACACCTGCTCTTCATGCCCGTGCAGCAGGGCATGAGCTTGCGATACATCCGACACGTTGGCCGCCGTGCCAACCACACTGTGAATCAGGCCCGAGTCGGCGTCGACGCCAATGTGGGCTTTCATGCCAAAGTGCCATTCGTTGCCCTTCTTCGTTTGATGCATTTCCGGGTCACGGCTCTTCCCGGCATTCTTGGTCGACGGCGGCGCTTCAATGATCGTCGCGTCAACCAGCGTGCCTTCCTTCATCATCAGCCCACGCTCGCACAGCGAGATGCCAATCTCGTCGAACAACTTCCGTGTCAGTTCGTGTTCGATCAGCAGGCGCCGGAACTTCAACAGCGTGGTTGCATCAGGCACGTTCTCGATCGCCAGATCGATGCCGGCGAAGGCTCGCAGCGTGATGCTGTCATACAGCGCGTCTTCCAGTCCTTCGTCCGACAGTCCGTACCACTGTTGCACGAAGTAGATTCGCAGCATCCGCTCAAGGCCAATCGGCGGGCGACCTCGCGTGCCCTTCGGATAGTGCGGTTCGATGGCCGACAGCAAGCGCTGCCACGGAACGACCTTCTCCATCTCTTCCAGGAAGCGTTGGCGCCTCGTCACTCGCTTCTTGCCTGCAATTTCCGCTTCCGCGAAGCCGATCTGCCTCTTCATCGTCGTGGGTCCGTTCCGTGAGCTGTCTTCTAAACGTCCTCGGCTACGTCTGCGATGACCGCCGAGCCGAATAAATCAGCGTTTCCCTAGGGATCGGTGCAGGGCTTTGGAACGATTTTTTTGAGCTTAGGTTTTCCGCTTTCGTGATTAGCACGACGCTGCAGCGAATATCGCGGCGGGCGGGCCCTATAATGACGCACCTATCCGAATAACTCCGCGCGTTCGGCCCCGGCCGGGCGCGCCTGCGGTGCACTCATCGATGCAGAAAGTCATCCTGCCGTTCCTGTCCGGCTTCCTTGCCGCCCTGTTCTTCCGCGAAGCCACGCTCGCACTCCTCCATACAGCGGACCTGATCGCCGCGGCCGGCTTCTCCACGCAGCCGTTCGCGCCGCTCGGCATTCCTGAATTTGTCGCGAACGCGCTGATCAGCGCATGCTGCGCGGTGCCGATGGCGTGGCTGTTGCGCGTCTCGCCGGAGCGCGAGGCGTCGTGGATCGGTGCGCTCATGTTCGGCGGCATCGTGCTGACGGCCGCCCGCGTGTTCGCGATCGATCCGCTGCGCGGCATCTGGCCGTCGGGCAACATGATGCCGGTGCTCGCGGCCGGCTTCGCGGCGAACGCGGTATGGGGCTTCGGCGCGCTCGTGTTCATGCGCGCGTTCATGTCGGACGACGCAGGCGACGAATAGCCCCTGCCCGCACCGCGCGTCGTTCGACCACGAGCGAACTGGTACCCGTCAACGAAAAGGCCGCCTGCATGTGCAGGCGGCCTTTTCGTTTTTCGTTTCGATATTGCGCGCGTCAGTCTTTCAGGTCGCGCAGCGGATGCGTATCGGGCGTCCACGGGCTGTCGAACATCGCGAGCACGTCGGCGCGATCGATGTCGGCGGCCGACTTGAAACGCCAGACCGGCTGGTGATCCTTGTCGACGATCAGCGCGCGCACGCCTTCGATCACGTCGCCGCGCGCGAACGTCGAGCGCGTGAGATCGAGATCGCGCCGCAGGCATTCGGCCATCGTCGCGCCGCGTGCGCGTTCGACGACTTCGAGCGACACGGCCATCGACAGCGGCGACAGTTGCTCGCGCATCGCGTGAGTCGCCTTCTCGACCCATCCATCGACGGCCGCGCAATCCTGCTCGGCGTCGAGCGACGCGAGGATCGCACCGAGGTCGGGATGCGCGAAATGCCGGTCGATCCCCGCGCGCGCATCGGCCAGCGCCGACGTGTCGGGCGTCGGCACGACCTTGTGCGCGGCAGCCGCATCGGCCACGCAGGCGACGGCCTGCGCGCCGCTGTCGATGCGCGCGCTGCGCAGCGTGTCGAGCAGCGCCGGTAGCGCGGCATCGGGCAGATAGACGTCGGCGAGCTGTGCGTACAGCGCGCCGGCCGCGTCGAGCGTCGCGCCGGTCACGGCGAGATAGCGGCCGATCGCGCCGGGCGTGCGTGCGAGAAACCAGCTCATCCCGACATCCGGGAACAGGCCGATACGCGTTTCGGGCATCGCCATCTTCGTCGAGTCGGTCACGACGCGCAGGCCGCCCGTATGCCGCGCCGCCTGCGAAATGCCCATGCCGCCGCCCATCACGACACCGTGCATCAGCGCGATGTACGGCTTCGGATAGGTGAAGATCGCATGGTTCAGCGTGTATTCCTCGATGAAGAACGTATCGACCGCATCGCGGTCGCCGCGCTGCCACGCGTCGTGGAAGAAGCGCACATCGCCGCCCGCGCAGAACGCGCGCGGATGCGGGCTGTGCACGACGATCGCAACGACCTCGGGATCGTCGCGCCACGCGTCGAGCGCCTGCTGCATCAGCCGGATCATGCCGACCGACAGCGCGTTCAGCGCCTTCGGCCGGTTCAGTTCGAGGAAACCGATGCGGTTCGCGACATAGGCGCGGACATCGGGCTGGGCAGGTTCGGCAGAAACGGCAGCGGAAGTGGAATCGGTCATGAGGGGAATCCGGCAAATGGCAGCCGCACGTTCAGTGCGCCTGCATCTTCGAGAACAGGTTCAGCACCACGACGCCCGCGATGATCAGCCCGAGGCCGATCACCGCCGGCAAGTCCGGCACCTGGCGATAGAGCAGCATCGCGACGAGCGTGATCAGCACGATGCCGGCGCCCGACCAGACTGCATAGATGATGCCGACGGGCATCGTGCGCAGTGTCAGCGACAGGCAGTAGAACGCGACGCCGTAACCGGCGACGACGAGCACCGACGGCCAGAAGCGTGTGAAGCCGTCCGCCGCGCGCAGCGCGGACGTGCCGATCACTTCCGCGACGATCGCGATCGCGAGCCATGCGTATCCGGGAAGCTGCATCGCTCAGCTCCTTGCGAGGGCCAGCACGGCGTAATCCTGGCCGAGCTCGGCGCAGAGCGCCTCGACGACGAACTCGTGGTCCGCACGCTGCGGCAGCCCCGACGCGGTGATCGAGCCGATCACGCCCGCACCCGCGACCGTCAGCGGAAACGAACCGCCGTGCGGCGAATATTCGGCGATCGGCAGCCCGTGCTTGTCCGCGAGCGTGGCGCCGGCCTGCTGCATGCGCAGGCCGATCGCATACGAGCTGCGCCGGAAATGGGCGACGACGTTGCGCTTGCGGCGCACCCAGTCGGCGTTGTCGGGTGTCGCACCGGCGAGCGCCGCGTAGAACAGCGGCTGACCGAACGTGACGATGTCGATCGCGATGGCATGGCCGCGCGACGTCGCGAGCGCATGCATCCGGTTGCCAAGCGCCCACGCGCGGGCCGGGTCGAAATGGGGAAACACGAGCGCCTGTTCCTGCGCGCCGATCGATTGAAGATCGTGAGCGATGTCCATGAATCCGTCGATGCAGTAAAGAGAGTCGCGGCAGCGCCGATGCGCTCGCGCAAGATGCCGCTGCCGAAGAGACGAAACAAACCGCTCGATTCTAGCGCACGCGCCCACCGTACCGTCCCCACAAGACGCGACACGCGATTGTCAGAAAGTGCTTGCACGCACTCGGGTAACTCCTTATAATTCATTTCTTCGACGGACGCGGGGTGGAGCAGTCTGGCAGCTCGTCGGGCTCATAACCCGAAGGTCGTAGGTTCAAATCCTACCCCCGCAACCAACGTCCAGATTCGTGCAAAAAGCCCGGCCCAGTGCCGGGCTTTTTGTTTTTCCGCGCCAATCCGGCACCCTCTTCGCGCATGCGCCCCCTCCGCTTCGCGCGACGCGCCGCCCGCATGCGCAGGCGTTCTAGAATGCCGCGCCCCGGTGATACACTCGCATTCACCTCGTCCCTTCCACTCGACATGAAATTCTGCTCCGTCTGCGGTCACGAAGTCATCGCGCGCATTCCTCCGGGCGACAACCGCGAGCGCTTCGTCTGCGATCACTGCGGCACGATCCACTATCAGAATCCGCGCAACGTCGTCGGCACGGTCCCGGTCTGGGGTGACCAGATCCTGCTGTGCCGCCGCGCGATCGAACCGCGCTACGGGTTCTGGACGCTGCCCGCGGGCTTCATGGAAATGGGCGAGACGACGGCCGAAGCCGCCGCACGCGAAACGCTCGAGGAAGCCGGCGCACGCGTCGAGGTGCAGAACCTGTTCACGCTGCTCAACGTGCCGCACGTGCACCAGGTTCACCTGTTCTACCTCGCACGGCTCACCGATCCGGCTTTCGAAGCCGGCGAGGAAAGCCTCGAGGTCAAGCTGTTCGACGAAGCCGACATCCCGTGGGACGAAATCGCGTTCCCGACCGTCAGCCAGACCCTGCGCTTCTTCTTCGCCGATCGCGCCGCCGGCGACTACGGCGTGCACACCGGCGATATCTTCCGCTCGCTGCGCAACGGCTGAGCCCGCGACCCATGGTCCCCTGGCTCGGCCCGGACGATCCGTTTCCGCCCATCGAACGCGCGCTCGGCCCCGCGACCGGCGCGCCGGGGCTGCTCGCCGCGAGCGCCGACCTGCTGCCGTCGCGTCTCATCGACGCGTACCAGCGCGGCATCTTCCCGTGGTACTCGGACGGCCAGCCCGTGCTGTGGTGGAGCCCCGAACCGCGCATGATCCTCGTGCCGGCCGAATTCAAGGTGTCGCCGTCGCTGCGCAAGACGCTGAAGCGCGTGTTGCGCGAGCCCGAATGGGAAGTGCGCGTCGATCATGACTTCCCGGGCGTGATGCGCGCCTGCGCACAGGCGCCGCGCCGCGGGCAGCGCGGTACGTGGATCACGGCCGAGATCATCGACGCATATACATCGCTCTACCGCTCCGGCAACGCGCACAGCATCGAAACGTGGCACGACGGGCGCCGGGTCGGCGGCCTGTACGGCGTATCGTTCGGGCGGATGTTTTTCGGTGAATCGATGTATGCGGACGTGACCGACGCATCGAAGATCGCGCTGGCCACGCTCATCGCCCACCTTCGCGGGCAGGGGCTGGAGATGATAGACTGCCAGCAGAATACGTCGCATCTAGCGTCGCTCGGCGGCCGCGAGATCGCACGCAAGGCCTTTGTCGCTCACGTGCGCAGCGCGGTAGCTGAACCGCCGATTCCGTGGGAATTCGACAAGCGCGTGCTCGCCGCGCTGACGGCCCGCACCGAACCGGCGGCACCCTCCGGAATCGAACGCTAGCGCGGCACTCCTCCCCTGCATCGAGAGCTGCCCATGACTCACCCGACTGAGCTGCCGCTTTCACCGCTTTCGGCGTTGCAATTCTATGCAACGGCGCCCTATCCGTGCAGCTATCTGGACGGCCGCATCGCGCGCTCGCAAGTCGCGACGCCGAGCCACCTGATCAATTCCGACATCTATACCGAGCTCGTGAAGGCCGGTTTCCGCCGTTCGGGCGTCTTCACGTATCGCCCCTACTGCGACGGCTGCCGCGCCTGCGTGCCGGTGCGCGTGTCCGTCGGCGCCTTCGTGCCGTCGCGTACGCAGCGCCGGATGTGGAAGCGGCACCGCACGCTCGTCGCGACGGTTTCGCCGCTGCACTACGACGAAGAGCACTACGCGCTCTACATGCGCTACCAGTCCGCGCGCCACGCGGGCGGCGGCATGGATCGCGACAGCCGCGACCAGTACGAGCAGTTCCTGCTGCAGAGCCGGATCAACTCGCGCCTCGTCGAATTCCGCGATCTCGACGCACCGGGCGGCGAGCCCGGCAAGCTGCGCATGGTCAGCATGATCGACATCCTCGGCGACGGTCTGTCGTCCGTCTACACGTTCTTCGAGCCCGACGATCGGCATACGAGCTACGGCACGTACAACATCCTGTGGCAGATCGAGCAGGCGAAGAGCCTCGGCCTGCCGTACGTGTACCTCGGCTACTGGATCCGCGAAAGCCCGAAGATGGCCTACAAGGCGAACTTCCACCAGCTCGAAGGGCTGATCGACGGCCGCTGGAAGACCCTCGATCCGGAACGGGTCGACCTGCCGCCCGTCGATGCGGCGATGAACCGCGCGCCGTTGCCGGGCGGGCATTCCGGCTCGGGTTGAGCGCGCGCCACCGGGCTCGCGACGCGAAGCGCGCCCCTGCCGCAGAACTCCCGGTAAAATAGCGGGTTGTCATTCATTCCGGCTGTCCGCCCAATTCCCGTGTTCAGTTCCCTCTATCCGCTGGCCCGCGCATCCCTGTTCAAAATGGATGCGGAAGACGCTCACCATCTCACGCTGCGCGCGCTCGGCGCGGCCGGCCGCACGGGCCTCGCCTGTGCGCTGTCGGCCCGCGTGCCCGACGCGCCGCGCACCGTGATGGGGCTCACGTTCCGCAACCCGGTCGGCCTGGCGGCCGGCCTCGACAAGGACGGTGCAGCCATCGACGGGCTCGCCGCGCTCGGCTTCGGCTTCATCGAGGTCGGCACGGTCACGCCGCGCGCGCAGCCCGGCAACCCGCGCCCGCGGATGTTCCGCCTGCCGCAGGCCGACGCGCTGATCAACCGGATGGGCTTCAACAACCACGGCGTCGACCAGTTCGTGAAGAACGTCCAGGCCGCCCGCTATCGCGGCATCCTCGGCCTGAACATCGGCAAGAACGCCGATACGCCGATCGAGCGCGCCGCCGAAGACTACCTTTACTGCCTCGAGCGCGTGTACCCGTTCGCGAGCTACGTGACGATCAACATCTCGTCGCCAAACACGAAGAACCTTCGCCAGCTGCAGGGCGCGGGCGAGCTCGACGCGCTGCTCGCGGCGCTGAAGGACAAGCAGCAGCGTCTCGCCGACCTGCACGGCAAACTCGTGCCGCTCGCGCTGAAGATCGCGCCCGATCTCGACGACGAACAGGTCAAGGAAATCGGCGACACGCTGCTGCGTCACAAGATCGAAGCGGTCATCGCCACCAACACGACGCTGTCGCGCGCGGCCGTCCAGGGCCTGCCGCATGCGGACGAAGCCGGCGGCCTGTCGGGACGCCCGGTGTTCGACGCGTCGAACGAAGTGATCCGCAAGCTGCACGCCGAAGTCGGCAGCGCTGTGCCGATCATCGGCGTCGGCGGCATTTTCTCGGGCGAGGACGCCCGCGCGAAGCTCGCGGCCGGTGCAGCGCTGGTGCAGCTCTACACGGGCTTCATCTACCGCGGCCCCGCGCTCGTCTCGGAATGCGTGAAGGCGATCGCCCGCGAGCGCACTGCGTAATATAGGCATAAACAAACGATATTTATCGATCGATTGCATTTTTGCTATCATCGGTCGCACTATCAGAACAGGAGCCCCCGACGGGGCAAGGAAGCTCACACGATGAAATTTTCGCTGCTGAAGAAGCTGCTGGTTGCCGGCCTGATCGGCACGTCGTTCGCCGCCGCCACCGCGCACGCGGCCGACCTCCTCGACCAGGTGAAGCAACGCGGCACGCTGCGGATCGGCCTCGAAGGCACGTTCCCGCCGTTCAACTCGAAGAACCCGCAAGGCGAGCTCGTCGGCTTCGACGTCGACATCGCGAAGGCTGTCGCCGCGAAGCTCGGCGTGAAGGCCGAGTTCGTGACGACCGAATGGAGCGGCATCATCGCCGGCCTGCAGGCCGGCAAGTTCGACGTGATCGCCAACCAGGTCGGCATCACCGACAAGCGCAAGGAAACGCTCGACTTCTCGCCGGCGTACACGTACTCGTCCGCACAACTGATCCAGCGCAAGGACGACACGCGCCAGTTCAAGTCGCTTGAAGACCTGAAGGGCAAGAAGCTCGGCGTCGCGCTCGGCACGAACTACATGGACATGGCGAAGTCGGTGCCCGGCATCGACGTGAAGACGTACCCGGGCGCGCCCGAGTACCTGCGCGATCTCGCGGCCGGCCGTCTCGACGCGGCGCTCAACGATCGCCTGATGCTCGCGTACCTGACGAAGAACTCGCAACTGCCGCTGCGCCCGGGCGCGAACGTCGGTTCGGCGAATCCGTCGGGCATCCCGTTCAAGAAGGGCAATCCGCAGTTCCAGAAGGCGATCGACGACGCGATGGCGCAACTCGAAGCCGACGGCACGTTCACAAAGATCTCGGACAAGTGGTTCGGCATCGACGTGACGAAGCCGATCAAGTAAGCACGCCTGCATTTCCCGCCTGACGGCGGGCCGGAAAGGGCGGCATCCTCAACGATGCCGCCCTTTGTTTTATTCGTCCGGTTTATGATTGCGCTTTCGCGCAAGCATTCGATTCGTATTCCATGTCGACAACGTCCCTGCTCGTCCAATCGCTGCCGGTGCTCGCCCAGGGCGCCGTACTGACCGTCAAGTTCGCCGTGCTGTCGATGGTGTTCGGCCTGCTCGGCGCCGTCGTGCTCGCGATGATGGGCATCCGGCAAAGCGAAGCGCTCGACGGCTTCGAGCGCATCTGGGTCAATGCGCTCGCGTGGCTGGCACGCGCGTACGTGAGCCTGATGCGCGGCACGCCGCTGCTCGTGCAGATCTTCGTCATCTACTACGGGCTGCCGAGCCTCGGCATCTCGCTCGACCCGACGCCCGCCGGCGTCATCGCGCTGTCCGCGAACGTCGCGGCTTACATGTCCGAAAGCATGCGCGGCGCGATCAACGGGATCGCGCGCGGCCAATGGCTCGCCGCCTACAGCCTCGGGCTGTCGTGGGGGCAAACACTGCGCTACGTGATCGGCCCGCAGGCGCTGCGCATCGCCGTGCCGAGCCTGTCGAACAGCCTGATCAGCCTGATCAAGGACACGTCGCTCGTGTCGGTGATCACCGTGACCGAACTGCTGCGCAGCGCGCAGGAAGTGATCGCAGCGACCTACCAGCCGCTGCCGCTCTACCTCGCCGCCGCGGCCGTGTACTGGATCCTGTGCCAGATCCTCGAATGGGTGCAGCGCTGGTACGAAAAGCGCCTGTCGCTGCCGTCGCGGCACTGAGCGCAGGCCGTCCGCCGGGCACGCGTGCCCGGCGCCCCCGCCTTTTTGCCTATTCGCCCGAATAGCGCACGCCGAGCGCGGCGCGCGCCGCATCGGTCATCGCGATCATCTGCCGCGAGTGGTCGTGCGTCATGATCGGGCTTTCGGTTTTGCCCGCGCGCAGCAGGTCGCAAAAATGCGCGGTCTCGTAGTTCAGCCCGCCGCCGTCGGCCGGCGCGTCGAGTTCGATCGTGCGCCCGTCCGCATAGCGGATCGTCGCGCGCGCGGGGTTCCACCACTTCTCGTGAATCGTCACGTGCCCGCCGGCCGCGGCGATCAGCGCGTCGCCGCGCCCCATCACGTCGAGCCCGCAAAAGAGCTGCGCGATCCCGCCGTTCGCATGCAGGCTGTTCAGGCTCGCAAACATGTCGACACCCGTCGCGCCGACTCGGCCGAGCGTCTGGACGTCGAGCGCCGCGCCGAGCCAGTCGACCGCGAGAAACGCCTCGTAGATCCCGATGTCGAGCAGCGCGCCGCCCGCGCGATCCAGCCGATAGACGGGATGGTCGTCGGGTACGGACGACGATGCGCACCCCGCGCGCACGAGCCGGATCTCGCCGATCGGATCGTCATGCAGGTGGGCACGCAGTTGACGGTACAGCGGAAAGAACGGCGGCTTCATCGCTTCCATGAAAAGCCGCCCGGCATCACGTGCCGCGCGCAGCACGGTGTCGAGTTGCGCCGCGTTGAGCGTCGCGGGTTTTTCGCACAGCACGGCCTTGCCGGCGGCAAGCGCGGCCAGCGTGTACTGCGCGTGACTGTCATGGAGCGTCGCGATGTAGACGGCGTCGATATCGCTCGCAAGGAGTGTTTCGAGGCTCGCGGCGGGTGTGCCGCCATACGCCTCGCAAAAGGCTGCCGCTGCGTCGGTGCGGCGGGCCCAGGCGCCGGCTAGCGTGGCGCCCGGCACGTGCGCGAGGCTTTGCGCGAAGCGGCGCGCAATGCTGCCCGCGCCGACGATGCCGAAGCGCACCGGGCGCTGGTCGTTGTCGTTCATCCAGATCTTCCGTGTCGGTCATATGACGATGGCCGGCACGCCGCCGGCCGACCGTCATGATAAACGGCTCGCCGGCACACGGATGAGCGACGCGAACAGCGTCAGGCGCGCACGGGCACGTCGACCGAGAAGTCTCGCGAGATCTCGTCGGCACTGAAATCGATCAGCGCGAGCGAAGCCGCTTCGGCCTCGCGCGGATCGCGCCGCTCGATTGCATCGACGACACGCGCATGCGCCTTCACCGCAATGTCGTGTGCGCCCTCCTTCTGTACGACACGCGGATTCACGAGACGCACTGCACCGCGCACGATCGCCGCCATCTGCTGGAAAAACTGATTGCCACTCGCCTGCACGATCCGCGTGTGCAGCAACTCGTCCGCCGTGTCGTAACCGGGATCGCCGGGTAGCAACACCTTGAACGCATCGAACGCCTCGCGAATGCCCGCAATGTCGGTCGCCGTCGCGCGCACCGCGGCCTGCGCGGTTGCACGCGGTTCGATCAACATGCGGAATTCGATGACGTCGCGCATGAACTGCGGATCGGGTTTTGCCCTGAACCGCCAGCTCACGACGTCTTCATCGATCATCCGCCAGTCGCGCATCGGCCGCACGCGCGTGCCGACCTTCGGCCGCACGTCGAGCATGTCGCGCGCAAGCAACATCGACAACGCTTCCCGCATCACGGTGCGACTTACATCGAACTCTTTCGACAGCACGTCCTGTGGCGGCAGGATGCCGCCGTACTTGTCTTCGACGATACCCGAGACAAGCCCATCCATCACTTTGGCGACCAGTGACCGGTCTTTGCCCTGCTCCATGACACCTCCCCGTGCGTCGATTTGCGAACACCTGCTCCGCAGTTCCGCCGGCCCTGGTTACTACTGTTCTTATGATCTATAAGTTGATGAGTTCGGGGATATTTCGCTATCTGGTAAACACCTGACAGGGTTATCCCTCTTTTTGACGGGGTGATTTATACGGCTAAAAAAAAGGCCCGGGAAGCGCTCTGCGCCTGCCGGACCCCGATTTCCACAAGATTTAAACATTCAATCCATTACGATAAGTAACATACCGTTACGGACTGCTGTTCATTTCTTTCAATTAGCCGAATAAACGATCGTTTCAACGCCGTTTTCCGTGCCGAGCAAGCACAGATTCGCACCGCGCTCGGCGAACAAGCCGACCGTCACGACGCCCGGCCACGCGTTGACCTGCGCTTCGAAGCCGCGCGGATCGGCGATCTGCAGCCCTTTCACGTCGAGGATCTCGTTGCCGTTGTCGGTGATGTACGGTGCGCCGTCCTTCGTCACGCGCAGCACGGGCACGCCGCCGAGCGCGGTCACGCGCCGGCCGATCGCCGTGCGCGCCATCGGCACGACCTCGATCGGCAGCGGGAACGCGCCGAGCACCGGCACGCGCTTGCTGCCGTCCGCGATGCAGACGAACGTGTCGGCCACCGACGAGACGATCTTCTCGCGCGTCAGCGCACCACCGCCGCCCTTGATCATCGCGCCGCTCGCGTCGATCTCGTCGGCGCCGTCGACGTACACCTGCAGCGAGTCGACCTCGTTCAGGTCGAACACCTTGATGCCGTGCGATTTCAGTCGTTCGGTCGTGGCGACGGAGCTCGACACGGCGCCGCGATAGCGCGACTTGACGACGGCGAGCGCGTCGATGAAGCAGTTGGCAGTCGAGCCGGTGCCGACGCCGATCACGGCGCCTTCCGGCACGTTCTGGATCACGTAGTCGGCGGCGGCCTGGCCGACGAGGCGTTTGAGTTCGTCTTGAGTCATGGAATGGGAATGCTGCGGGATTGCGGAAAACCGCCAGTTTACCGGACTCGGATGACGGCCCGCTTTTTTCGGCGCGCGTGCGCCGTGCGTTCAGGGTGCGGCCGCCGCGGGCGCGCTGTCTGCCGGCTGTGCGCCGGGGAAGTACTTGTCGAGCAACGCCTGCGCGATCGCGTCGCTTTCGGCGTCCGGATTGCCCGCGTAGTCGGACGGCCGGAAATGCATCTGGAACGCCGCGAACACGCGTCGCGTGCGGGCGTCGAGCACACCGTCGGTCGGCACATCGTAGCCGTAGCGCGCGAGCTTGAGCTGCAACTCGCGCACGTCGACCGGCGCGTGCGGATCGCGGCCGCCTAGCCGCGTGGCAACGGTCGCATCGTCCGGCCACGCGCCGACACCGACCCGTGCCAGCGCACGCCACGGAAACAGCGGCCCCGGATCGATCTTGCGTTGCGGCGCGATATCGCTGTGCCCGACCACACGCGTCGGCGGAATCCCGTAGCGCGCGACGATGTCCTTCGACAGACGGATCAGCGCATCGACCTGCCCGGGCGTATACGGCTGCCAGGTGCGATTCCGCGGGTCGAGCGGGCCGCGGTTCACGTTCTCGATACCGATCGACGCCGCGTTCAGCTCGGTCGTGCCCTGCCACTCGCTGACGCCCGCATGCCATGCGCGTTCGGACTCCGGAACGAGCTGGTAGACGACGGGCATCCCGCGCTCGATGCGCGGCTGCGGCGGCACGACGTAATGCACGCTGACCGAATCGCCCGTCAGCGTGCGCAGCGATTTCGCTTCATCGCTCTCGGTGTAATGCATCACGAGAAAGCGGACCCGCGAATCGGCGCCGCGCGCGTGCAGGCTCGTGTCGGCATAGTAGCTGCCGCGTTCGATGAGTGACGGCGACGTGCAGGCCGCCAGCACGCATAGCGCGGCGCACGCTGCGCCGAGGCGAAACGGGATCATCGGTCGCGAGTTCCAGGGAACCGCGTGCCGCGCTGAATCGCGGCACGCGTCGTTCGGGTCATTCAAGCTTGCGCAGGATGCCGCGCGAGACGGGCTGCGTCAGCCCTTCACGCGCCGCTGCCGTACGGCTTCGTACAGGCAGACGCCGCTTGCGACCGATACGTTCAGGCTTTCCACGCTGCCGGCCATCGGGATGCTCATCACTTCGTCGCAGGTGTCGCGCGTGAGCCGGCGCATGCCTTCGCCTTCCGCACCCATCACGAGCGCGACGGGACCGTCGAGCTTCGTCTCGTAGAGCGTGGCCGGCGCTTCGTCCGACGTGCCGATGATCCACACGCCGGCTTCCTTCAGCTCGCGCAGCGCGCGGGCGAGGTTCGTCACGGTGATGTACGGCACCGTATCGGCCGCGCCGCTCGCGACCTTGGCGGCCGTGGCGTTCAGGCCGACCGCCCGGTCACGCGGCGCGATCACCGCGTGCGCGCCAGCCGAATCGGCCACCCGCAGGCAAGCGCCAAGGTTGTGCGGATCGGTGACGCCGTCGAGCACGAGCAGCAGCGCCGGGCCGTGGATGCCATCGAGCAGCTCGGACAGGTTCTGCGCGAGCGGCATGTCCTCGACGCGCGCGACGACCCCCTGGTGGCGCTCGGTATGCGCGAGACCCCACAGGCGCGTTTCGTCGGCCGCGATCAGCCGCACGCCCGCTTCCTTCGCGGTGTGCAGGAAGTCCTGCATGCGGCGGTCGCGGCGCGTCTGGTCGTACAGCACCTCCGCAACCGTCGATGCATCGTGCCGCAAACGTGCGGTCACCGCATGAAAACCGTAAAGAACCTTCAGACGTGACATGACTGGAACAACCTTCGATCAAACGTGCGGCCGCACAACGCGCGCAGCCGCGATCCATGGAAAAGGAAAGCGCCGCGTTGCCGGCCGGTGGCCGGTGACGCGGCGTCTCTCGATACTGCAGGGCGTGCGCTTGCGCCGCCCCCGAACGCTCAATACTTCTTGCGGGCGCGTACCTTCTTCGCGGTCGGCTTCGCCGTCGCCCCACCGCCACCACCGCCGCCACCGCTCTTCTTCTTCGCGGCGGCCCGTGCGGCGCGCGCCTCCTTCACGGCGACGCTCGGCGCGCTCGCGGCCTTCTTGTGACGCGGCGCAACCTCCTCCGCCTGCGGCAGCGCGCGCAAGCGCGGGCCGTTGCGATCGGCGCCTGCGGCAGCCGGCGCGGGCGCGGGCGCAGGACGCGGCGCCTTCACCGGCGTATCGCGCACGAGGCGGAAATCGATCTTGCGCGCGTCGAGATCGACGCGGCTCACCTGTACGCGCACGCGGTCCGACAGGCGATAGCGGATGCCGGTCCGTTCGCCGCGCAGCTCGTTCTTGACTTCGTCGTACTGGAAGTAGTCCGAGCCGAGTTCCGTGACGTGCACGAGCCCTTCGATGAAGAGCGTGTCGAGCTGCACGAAGATGCCGAACGACGTGACGCCGTTCACCATCCCGCCGTACTCCTCGCCGAGCTTGTCGCGCATGAAGTAGCACTTGAGCCATGCCTCGACGTCGCGCGATGCCTCGTCCGCACGCCGCTCGTTCGCCGAACAATGCAGGCCGAGCTCTTCCCAGATCGCGGTGTTCGTGCGCGAGCGGTTGCGCGCTTCGTCGTCGGCCTGCTGCATCGCGCGGGCGCGCGGCGACAGCGCGGTGTTCAGCTCGAAGCCGTCCGGCGCCTTCGGCACGTACTTCTTGCCCGACAGGATCGCGTAGATCGCACGGTGCGTCAGCAGGTCGGGATAACGGCGAATCGGGCTCGTGAAGTGCGCGTACGCCTCATACGCGAGACCGAAGTGGCCGATGTTGTCCGGGCTGTAGACGGCCTGCTGCATCGAGCGCAGCAGCATCGGCTGCAGCATCTGTGCATCGGGCCGGTCGCGGATCTGCGCCATCAGCGCCGCGTAATCGCTTGCATGCGGCTTGTCGCCGCCACCGAGCGACAAGCCCATGCCGCGCAGGAACGCGCGCAGGTTCTCGAGCTTCTCCGGCGTCGGGCCCGCGTGCACGCGGTACAGGCCCGGGTGCTTGTTGCGCTTCAGGAAATCGGCCGCGCAGACGTTCGCGGCCAGCATGCATTCCTCGATCAGCTTGTGCGCGTCGTTGCGCTGACGCGGCACGATCTGCTCGATCTTGCCCTGCGAGTTGCAGACGATGTAGGTCTCGGTCGTGTCGAAGTCGATTGCGCCACGCTTCTGCCGCGCGGCGAACAACGCCTTGTAGACGCCATACAGATCCTGCAGGTGCGGCAGCAGGTCGGCGCGACGCGCGGCCTCCGGCCCCTTCGTGTTCGACAGCACGGCCGCGACTTCGGTGTACGTGAGGCGCGCAGCCGAATGGATCACGGCCGGGTAGAACTGGTACGCCTTGATCTCGCCGCGCGCGGTGATGATCATGTCGCACGCGAGCACGCAGCGATCGACCTGCGGATTCAGCGAACACAGGCCGTTCGACAGCTTCTCCGGCAGCATCGGGATCACGCGGCGCGGGAAATAGACCGACGTGCTGCGTTCGAGCGCATCGGTGTCGAGGCCGCTGCCCGGCTGTACGTAGTGCGACACGTCGGCGATCGCGACGATCAGCCGGAAGCCGTCGCCGCGACCGACCTTGACCGGCTCGCAGTAGACGGCGTCGTCGAAGTCGCGTGCATCCTCGCCGTCGATCGTCACGAGCGGCACGTCGCGCAGGTCGACGCGGAAGCGCAGGTCGGCCGGCCGCACCTTGTCGGGCAGCGCGGCGGCTTCGTCGAGCGCCGGCTGGCTGAACTCATGCGGCACGCCATACTTGCGCACCGCGATTTCGATTTCCATGCCCGGATCGTCGATATCGCCGAGCACTTCGACGACACGGCCGAGCGGCTGCGAATGACGGCTCGGGAAATCGGTGAGCTCGACGACGACGACCTGCCCGACCTTCGCCTTCTTCACGTTCTGCGTGATCAGGATGTCGTGGCCGATGCGCTTGTCTTCCGGTGCGACGATCAGCGCGCCGTTCTCGTTGAGCAGGCGGCCGATCACGCGCTTGTTCGCACGCTCGGTGACTTCGACGACATGCCCTTCGGGACGACCGCGGCGGTCGTAGCCGACGATCCGCGCGAGCACGCGATCGTTGTGCATCACCTTCTGCATTTCGCCGTTCGGCAAAAACAGGTCGTCCTGGCCGTCGTCGCGGATCACGAACCCGTAGCCGTCGCGATGCCCCTGCACGCGCCCGGCGACGAAGTTCGACGGATGGGTCAACTGGTAGTGGCCGCGCTTGTCGAGGCGGATCTGGCCGTCGCGTTCCATCGCGGCGACACGCCGGAAGAACCCCTCGCGCTCCTGACGCTTGATCGACAGCGCTTCGGCGATGTCGTTGGCAGCCAGCGGCGCGTCGCTCGTACGCAGCACGCCGAGAATTTCTTCACGGCTCGGAATGGGGTACGGATATTTGCTCAAGGGTTTGTCGATGATTGTTCTCGTTGCGTTGACTGATGGTGCACGGCATCAACATAGAGGTGTCCGTCAGACAGTTCTATATTGACGGCGGCGGCTCATTCTATCACCCGCCTGTGTCGCCAAATGACGCGAATGCCGCGGGCAGGCGCGGCAGCGGCCGGTTTGCGATGCGTCGCAAAAAAGTGTTGACACGAATAATTGGGGCGCTATAATTTCGCTTCTTTGCAGCAAGCAGCTACTGCAAAACGTGCCCAGGTGGCGGAATTGGTAGACGCACTAGGTTCAGGTCCTAGCGGTGGCAACATCGTGGAGGTTCGAGTCCTCTCCTGGGCACCACTTATTTGAAAAGGTCGGCTTCTAGCCGGCCTTTTTCTTTTTCCGGCCCGGGAAACAACGCGACCAATCACTCGCCGATGAACTTGCGCAGCAACCGGCACAACTCGTCGAATTCGCCCTTCGTGAATTTCCGCAGGCGGGCATTGAGCACCTTCGGCGCGATCTCCGGAATCTGCGCAGCAACCGCCTGCCCCGTTTCCGTCAGCGCGAGATTCACGACCCGCCGATCGCTCACGCTGCGCGAACGCTCGACGAGCCCCTTGCTCTCCAGTTTGTCGAGCAGGCGCGTCATCAGCCCCGTGTCGACGCCGAGCAACTTCGACAGCTCGAAAGGCGTCGCCGCACTGCCGACCCGCAGCGACAGCAAGACACCCATCTGCTGCGTCGTGATGTCGAGATCCTTCAACGCCGCATCCATCTCGGAAGCGACCAGGTTACGCGCCTTCGCGAGCGCAAAACCCACGCTTTCGGTGTGCAGGAAATTCTTCGGCGTGTAGTGTTCCATCGTGCTGCCCGCGTCGCATATTGTTGACCCACACAATAATTGCGACATCAGGATTTTTCAAGGCGCGCAAGCCCGCAACCACCGGCCCGCATCGACTCAATGTCCGCCGGCGGCCGCCGCGCCGGCTGCCACGCCCTTGCCCGGCCGCGTCACCCAGACCAGCGGGATGATCAGCACGAAGATCACCGCCGACAGCCAGAAAATGTCGTTCAGCCCCAGCATCGTCGCCTGCGCATTCAGCGTCGCCTCGATAAACGTGAGCGCCTTCGGCGTACCGGCATCGAGCGCGCCTTGCACGCTGGCGACCGCACTCGCGAAGATCGGGTTGTTCACGCTGCCCTGCTCGGCCAGTTGCGCGTGATGCAGGATCGTGCGGTCGTTCCAGCCGGTGCTCGCGAGCGACGTGCCGACCGCGCCCATGAACACGCGTGCGAAATTGGACAGGCCCGCGGCCGCCGGAATGCGCTCGGGCGGCAGCCCCGACAGGATGATCGACGTGAGCGGCGTCATGAAGAACGCCGTCGGGATGCCCTGCAGCAGCGTGGGCACCACGAGCGACCACGTATCGACGCCCGTCGTATAGCGCGAGCGCATGAAGAACACGCCTGCAAACCCGAGAAACGCGAGGGTGACGAGCACGCGCATGTCCGATTTCGGCATCACCTTGCCGACCACCGGCGCGAGCATCACCGCAAAGATGCCGAGCGGTGCGGTCACGAGGCCGGCATTGACGACCGGATAACCGAGCGAGCCCTGTATCCATTGCGGCAGGATCACGAGGTTGGCGAAAAATACTGCGAACGCAATCGAAATCGCCACCGTTCCGCCGAGGAAATTTCGCTGTGCAAACAACCTGAGATCGACGATCGGCCGTGCTTCGGTCAACTCCCAGATCAGGAAGAACACGAAGCCGACCACCGCGACGATCGTCAGGATCCAGATCGTCGATGAATTGAACCAGTCGAGATCCTTGCCCTTGTCGAGCATCACCTGCAGCGCGGCGACCCACACGACGAGCGCGATCAGCCCCACCTTGTCGATCGGCAGCTTGCGGACCGGCGTTTCGCGGTTGCGATAGAGCGCCCAGATCACTGCGGCGGCAAACAATCCGACAGGCACGTTGATGTAGAAGATCCACGACCAGCTGTAGTTGTCCGTGATCCAACCGCCGAGCGCGGGGCCGGCGATCGGCCCGACGGTCGCCGTCATCCCCCACAGCGACAGCGCGCTCGAACTCTTCTCCTTCGGGAACGAAGCCAGCAGCAACGCCTGGGACAGCGGCACGAGCGGCCCGGCCACGGCGCCCTGGACGATCCGCGCGGCGAGGAGCACGGTCAGGTTCGGAGCGAGGCCGCACGCGGCCGACGACAGCACGAACAGCAGGATGGCCCATACGAACAGCTTCACCTGCCCGACCCGCTGCGTCAGCCAGCCGGTCAGCGGGATCGACACCGCGTTGGCCGCCGAGAACAGCGTGATGACCCATGTCCCCTCGTCGATCGATACGCCGAGATTGCCCGAAATGGTCGGGATCGCGACATTGGCGATCGACGAATCGAGGACGTTCATGAACGTGGCAAGCGCCACCGCGAGCGTACCCAGCGCGAAACTTGCGCCGGTCAGCGGCGCCGGCGCACCCGAACTTTCAGACGGTTTCATAGGATGCCCTTCTGGTCAGGCGCCGCACGGATCGCTGCCGCGGCGTCGAGCAAAAATTAACTGACAAGTCAGATAAATAATGGAAAAAAGCGATCAACGCGGCCCGCGGGTCTTGCCCGCGTCAACGCCAATCGCTGACTCTGAGTTTTCTGCAAAGAATATATTTGACTATGCAATCAAATGCAAGCTGAAGGCGACGCGCCCCGATCGATCGCCTGCCCGCAGACGGGTACCCCCGCGCCTTATGCCCGCCAGTCGGATCGATAGCAGAATTTATCGGTTATCGTCCGCCAGCCCCGTTGGTACGTTAGCCGGCTCGCTTCAATGCAACGACCCCAACGAGGAGCACGATTCATGACGTCGATGAACCGCCGCGCGTTCGCGCGCGCGATGCTGGCCGCAGGCCTCACTGTCGCGGGCGTCCGGACGCGCGCCGAGAACGCGCCTGGTGCGCTGCGCATCGGCTACCAGAAATCGTCGACGCTCATCACGCTGCTCAAGACGCGCAGCACGCTCGAGCAGACGCTTGCGCCGCTCGGCCTGCGGGTGTCGTGGCATGAGTTCGCGAGCGGATTGCCGCTGACCGAAGCGCTCAACGTCGGCGCTGTCGATTTCAGCGCCGATGTGGCCGACACGGTCCCGGTCTTCGCGCAGGCCGCGCATGCGCGTTTCGTGTACGTCGCACAGGAAGCGCCTTCGCCGAAGGCACAAGCGATCGTGGTCAAGCAGGACAGCGCGTTGCGCACGCTCGCCGATCTCAAGGGCAAGCGCATCGCGGTCACGAAAGCGGCCGGCAGCCATTACCTGCTGCTGGCCGCGCTCGCACGCGCAAAGCTCGCGCCGGCCGACGCGGCGATCCACTACCTGACGCCCGCGGACGGCCGCGCGGCGTTCGAGCGCGGCAGCGTCGACGCATGGATCACGTGGGATCCCTATGTCGCGTCGGTCGACCGGAATCCCGACGTGCGAATCCTGGCCGACGGCAACGGACTCGCTTCGTACCAGCGCTACTACCTCGCCTCGAGCGGTTTCGCCGCCGCGCGCCCTGACGTCATCCAAATCCTGTTCGACCAGTTGTCGCAGGCTGGCGCGTGGTTGCGCGAACACCCGCAGGAGGCCGCGAACACGCTCGCGCCAATCTGGGGGCTCGACGCGGGAACGATCGCACGCGCGAACGCGCGACGCAGCTACCTCGTCCGCTCCGTGGACGCGCAAAACTTCGGCGAACAGCAGAAGATCGCCGACACGTTCCTGGCAGCCGGACTGCTGCCGGCCCGCGTCGATACGAAACAGGCGCTGCGCTGGAATTTCACGGCGAAACGCGCAGATCCGGTCGGCGCGTAAGAGGCCGTTTGGCGAGGGGCCATATTTTTCGTCGCTTTCGATGAAATTATGTTGACAGCCCTTCCGAACACGCTAGAATAGCGGTCTTCGCATCGCAGCAAGCGAAACGTGCCCAGGTGGCGGAATTGGTAGACGCACTAGGTTCAGGTCCTAGCGGTGGCAACATCGTGGAGGTTCGAGTCCTCTCCTGGGCACCACTTATTTGAAAAGGTCGGCTTCTAGCCGGCCTTTTTCTTTTTCCGGCCCGGGAAGTGAAACACCTGCGTGCATTGCGGGGAACTCGAAAGGCCGCACTTATGCGACCGAGCCCTCCCCAGGGACGACTCAATGAAAAAGGCCGGCTTTTAGCCGGCCTTTTTCATTGACGGCCCCGGATACAAAGCGGGATCGGGGCCGCGAATTCGAGACGCTCAACGAGCACAGCTGGCACGCACGAAACACTCCGATCCCGCATCAGCCCCACTCGGCCGGACGACCATCCAGACATGGCCTCCGGCCGCCAACCTCAAGCGCCGTTCCAGCGTTTCGCGGCAATCGCGACGCGCTCGCCCAGCACTTCGGCCGTCTTTCGATCGCTTTCGAGAATCGCATCGCCACCCTCGTCCGCGTTCGCCTGCGCCATCGCGCCGAGGAACGATCCAAGCCGATTCAGATCGTTGACCGAGCCCTTGCTGTTGTTGTTGCCGGGCATCAGGCCGAGGCTGACCCACAGCATCTGATGCTGGGCCGCGAAGACAGCCAGTTGCTGCAGCGTCGCGAGTTTGTCGCCGCTTTGCGAAGCCGATACCGTGAAGCCTGCCGCCAGCTTGTCTCGCCACTTGCCCCAGTACTTCGACGATGCGTCCATGAAGCCCTTGAACTGGGCGGACGCGCTGCCCATGTAGGTCGGCGAACCAAAGACGATCGCCTTGGCATCGCGCTCCAGATACTCCCAATGCTCGTCGATCGCATCGACAGGGATCAGCTTGACCGACACGCCGTCGACTTTCTCGACACCACGCGCGACCGCATCTGCGATGACGGCCGCATGGCCGTAGCCACTATGAAACACCACTGCGATTTCAGACATGAAAAGCTCCTTGTCGCGGACTATTCCGCAAAAAAACGTTACCGCGATAGTAACAGAAATAATTGCAATGCAAGCGCCTCTGCTTGCCCGTGCCGCGCGCTCCATTACCGTTGATGGCTGCGCGATGCACATGATGCGGACAAGCGAGCCGACAATCGCGGCGCGCGCGGCCAGCGCGGCACCTCCGACACACCCCGACAATAATTTCTTCGGCGATGGACTTGAATAGGCGTTCAGGAAATTCGCTCATTCCTCTCCGGCGGCAATCCTTCGCCTCGGGATCGCCCCGGCATCGCCATTCTTCGGATACGGTGAATCCCGCGCCCCTCCCCACACGATGGCGCACAAAAGCTATTGACAAGCCGTTCAGGCACGCTATAATTGCGGTCTTTCGCGATGCAGCAATGCGAAACGTGCCCAGGTGGCGGAATTGGTAGACGCACTAGGTTCAGGTCCTAGCGGTGGCAACATCGTGGAGGTTCGAGTCCTCTCCTGGGCACCACTTATTTGAAAAGGTCGGCTTCTAGCCGGCCTTTTTCTTTTTCCGGCACAAAAAGCAAAGCGCCTGCGTGGCCGAGCCCTCTCCCGAGCACCCTCTGTTTTTGAAAAGGTCCGCTTCCAGCCGGCCTTTTTTCATTTCCGGCCTCGCATCACTCACGTCGCACGGTGTGACGAATCCCCCCTTGCCATCTCCCGGCCGGACAAATCGCCTCCGCTGTGACCTCACGCGCCTCCAGACGCGCCTCGAAGCTTCTGCCGCACGGCCTCACAACCCATCCCCGTTTTCCCGACACACGCACCGCCACCCTTCCTCTTCGGCAAAACCGGGATTTCCCTAGGCTGACATGCCGGTGCTCCCGCGGTTAAATAAATCAACGTGATTTATTTAATGCGCCGACACGCGGCGCAGCATGGAAGGAGACGCCATGAGAAGCCCGCACATCGGCCAGGGAAGCAATTCGGCCAACGTGCGCCGTTACAACGAACGGCTGCTGCTGAAGACGCTGCGCCGTGCAGGCAGCGCGTCGAAAGCCGATCTCGCCCGCCTCGCGAACATGACGGGCACGGCGGTCGGCAGCATCATCACGTCGCTCGCCGACGCCAAGCTGATCGAATTCGCGGGTCGTACCGAAGGCCAGCGCGGCCAGCCGGCATCGCTGATCCGCCTCGACCCGCGCGGCGCGTTCGGTATCGGCGTCCATCTCGACCGGATGCGCATCGAGACGGCGCTCGTCAACTTCGCGGGCGACGTGCTCGGCCGCCGCTCGCACGACACACTGCTGCCGCCGCCCGCCGACGTGCTCGAGATCGTGCGGCACGACATCGACGCAATGCAGGCCCTGCTCCCGGACCATGAACGCGCCCGCCTGACCGGCGTCGGCGTCGCGCAGCCATACAACCTCGGCGCATGGATGCGCGAACTCGGCCTCGCGCCCGACACGTTCCGCGCATGGGAAGACGTCGATTTCGCGAGCGACCTCGGTCGCACGCTGTCGCTGCCCGTGTTCGGCGAAAACGACGGCAACGCGGCCGCGATCGCCGAGCTGTTCTACGGCTACGGCCGGCAGTGCGACGACTTCGTCTACCTGTTCATCGGGCCGGCGATCGGCGGCGGCATCGCGGTCGACGGCGACTGCCTGCGCGGCGTGACCGGCAACGCGGGCGACATCGCCGTGATTCCGGTGCCGCCGAGCCGGCTCGCCTCCGCGCCGCCGCCGCGCGGCCCGTGGGACATCCTGCTCGCGCGCGCGTCGCTGCATGCGCTCGTGCGCCATCTGCGCCATCACGGCGAGGCGGTCGAGAACCGCGCCGATCTCGAAGCATGCATCGCCCGCGGCCTGCCGGCCGTCGACGAATGGATCGACGACTGCGTCGATGCACTCGCGCCGGCATTGCGCGCGGTGCTGTGCGTGATCGATGCGCCGGTGGTCGTGCTCGACGCCGACACCGACGCGGGCCTGCTCGACGCAGTCACGACACGCCTGCGCGCGGCGCTCGTGGCCACCGCGCCCGAAGCGCGCGGCACGCCGATGCTCGTGCGCGGCACGTTCGGCGCCGACGCCGGCGCGATCGGCGCCGCCACGCTGCCGATGTTCTTCAACTTCTCCCCGCGGGCCGGCATCCTCAAGGGCGCCCGCACCGACTCGCAGGAGGTCCACCATGCCGCGTTCTGAGGCGCCCCGCCCGTTGCTCGAAATGCGCAGGATCAGCAAGACGTTCCCGGCCGTGCGTGCGCTCGACAATGTCAGCCTGACCGTCTATCCGGGCGAGATCCATTCGCTGATGGGCGAAAACGGCGCCGGCAAATCGACGCTGATGAAGATCCTGTCGGGCGCGTATCGTGCCGACGCCGGCGGCGAGATCCTGATCGACGGCGAACGCATCGAGATCGACGGCCCGCTCGCCGCGCGCGATGCGGGCGTCGCGGTGATCTACCAGGAGCTGTGCCTGTCGCCGAACCTGAGCGTCGCGGAAAACATCTACATCGGCCGCGAACTGCGGCGCGGCAACCGGCGCTGGGGCACGATCGACCGCGCGGCGATGGCGCGCGGCTGCCAGGATGTGCTCGCGCGCCTGGGCGCGTCGTTCGGGCCCGACACGCTCGTCGACACGCTGTCGATCGCCGAACAGCAGCTCGTCGAAATCGCACGCGCCGTGCACACCCGCGCCCGCATCCTCGTGATGGACGAACCCACCACGCCGCTGTCGTCGCGCGAAACCGAGCACCTGTTCCGCCTGATCCGCCAGCTGCGCGAGGAAGGTCTCGCGATCATCTACATCAGCCACCGGATGGCGGAGATCTACGAACTATCCGACCGCGTATCGGTGCTGCGCGACGGCGCGTACGTCGGCACGCTCGAACGCGAATCGCTGTCGGCCGAGCGTCTCGTCGCGATGATGGTCGGGCGCGACATCTCCGGCTTCTACAAGAAGGAACACGCGCCGTACGACCCCGGCCACCTGCTGCTGTCGGTACGCGACATCGCCGACGGCGCGCGCGTGCGCGGCTGCAGCCTCGACCTGCACGCCGGCGAGGTGCTCGGCATCGCGGGGCTCGTCGGCGCGGGCCGCACCGAACTCGCGCGGCTGATCTTCGGCGCCGAGCCGCGCGCGCGCGGCGACGTGAAGCTGGGCGACCGCACGTTCGGCGCACATTCACCAAGCGACGCGATCGATGCGGGCCTCGTCTACCTGACCGAGGACCGCAAGCGACAGGGCCTGTTCCTCGACATGAGCGTGCGCGACAACATCAACATCTCGGTCTGCAACCGCGATGCGCGGCTCGGCGCGCTCGATCTCGCGCGCGGCGCCGAACGCGCGCGGGACGCGATTTCGTCGTTGTCGATCCGCGTGCCCCACGCGAACGTCAACGTCGGCGCGCTGTCGGGCGGCAACCAGCAGAAAGTGCTGCTGTCGCGCCTGCTCGAAACGAAGCCGCGCGTGCTGATCCTCGACGAACCGACGCGCGGCGTCGACATCGGCGCGAAATCGGAGATCTACCGGATCATCAACGAACTGGCCCGCGCCGGGGTGGGCGTGATCGTGATCTCGAGCGAGCTGCCGGAAATCATCGGCGTCGCGGATCGCGTGCTCGTGATGCGCGAAGGCGAGATCGCGGGCGAACTCGGCGGCCACACGCACACGCCCATCACGCAGGAAGCGATCATCGCGCTCGCCACCGGCTCGCCGGCCGAGCTCACCGATGCGCACTGAGCGCGCTCTTTCATTTCCCACTTACATTCAGGTTACCGAAATGATCAACCCGACCAAGCAGCGGAACCTCGCTTCCGCGACGGCCCATCCGGTGGGCGATCGTCCTTCCCCGTTACGCGTCGCCGACCATCGCGCACGCATGCAGTCGCTGATCCGCACCGCCGGCATGCTGCCGGTGCTGCTGGTGCTGTGCATCGGCTTCGGCTTCCTGACCGACGGCTTCTTCACGCTGCAGAACCTGTCGATCGTCACGCAGCAGGCGTCGATCAACATCGTGCTCGCCGCCGGCATGACCTTCGTGATCCTGACCGGCGGCATCGACCTGTCGGTCGGCTCGGTGCTCGCCGCCGCGGCCGTCGCGGCGCTGCTCGCATCGACGATCCCCGGCTGGGGCTGGCTCGGTGTGCCGTTCGCGCTCGTCGTCGGGCTCGCATTCGGCGCGATCAACGGCGGGCTGATCTCTTTCCTGCGCCTGCCGCCATTCATCGTCACGCTCGGAGCGATGACGGCCGTGCGCGGCGTTGCGCGCCTGATCGGCAACGACACGACCGTGTTCAACCCGCAACTGCCGTTCGCGTTCATCGGCAACGGCACGATCCTCGGCGTGCCGTGGCTCGT
This sequence comes from Burkholderia stabilis, assembly GCF_001742165.1. Taxonomy (NCBI): domain Bacteria; kingdom Pseudomonadati; phylum Pseudomonadota; class Betaproteobacteria; order Burkholderiales; family Burkholderiaceae; genus Burkholderia; species Burkholderia stabilis. The sequence goes on from NZ_CP016442.1 coordinate 928,862, forward strand.
CGTGATCGCGTGTGCGGTGATCGCGATCTCGTGGTTCATCCTGCGCCGCACGGTGCTCGGGATGCGGATCTATTCGGTCGGCGGCAATCCGGAAGCCGCGCGCCTGTCGGGCATCAACGTGCGGGCGATCCAGATGTTCGTGTACGCGGCGTCGGGGCTGCTCGCCGGGCTCGGCGCAGTGATGTCGGCCGCGCGCCTCTATGCGGCCAACGGCCTGCAGCTCGGCCAGTCCTACGAACTCGACGCGATCGCCGCGGTGATCCTCGGTGGCACGAGCTTCGTCGGCGGCGTCGGCTCGATCGTCGGCACGCTGATCGGCGCGCTGATCATCGCGGTACTGACGAACGGCCTCGTGCTGCTCGGCGTGTCCGACATCTGGCAATACATCATCAAGGGGCTCGTGATCATCGGCGCCGTCGCACTCGACCGCTATCGCCAGCGCGACTCGGCGCGCACCTGATCCTCTCCCGTTCATTCAACCTTGCGGCGCAGGCAGACCCTCCTGCGCCCGTCCGCCAACAAACCTCACGGAGACACAACGACATGTTCAAGCACAAAGCCGCCCTGACCGCCGTCGCCTGCGCGCTCGCCTTCGGCGCCTCCGCCGCACACGCGGCCGACAAGCCGCTCAAATCGATCGGCGTCACGGTCGGGTCGCTCGGCAATCCGTACTTCGTCACGATCGTCAAGGGCGCCGAGGCGCGCGCCAGGCAGATCAACCCGAACGCAAAGGTCACGGCCGTGTCGGCCGACTATGACCTGAACAAGCAGTTCACGCAGATCGACAACTTCATCTCCGCGCACGTCGACATGATCCTGCTCAACGCGACCGATCCGAAGGCGATCGAGCCGGCGGTGAAGAAGGCGCAGGCAGCCGGCATCACGGTCGTCGCGGTCGACGTCGCGGCGGCCGGCGCGAATGCGACGGTGCAGACCAACAACGTGAAGGCCGGCGAACTCGCGTGCGACTACATCGCGAAGAAGCTGAACGGCAAGGGCAACGTGATCATCGAAAACGGCCCGCAGGTGTCGGCGGTGATCGATCGCGTCAACGGCTGCAAGGCCGTGCTCGCGAAAAACACGGGCATCAAGGTGCTGTCGAGCGACCAGGACGGCAAGGGCTCGCGCGAAGGCGGGATGAACACGATGCAGGGCTACCTGACGCGCTTTCCGAAGCTCGATGCGGTGTTCACGATCAACGACCCGCAGGCGATCGGCAGCGATCTCGCCGCGAAACAGCTGAATCGCCCGAACATCGTGATCACGTCGGTCGACGGCGCACCCGACATCGAGGTCGCGCTCAAGTCCAACACGCTCGTGCAGGCATCGTCGAGCCAGGACCCGTGGGCGATGGCGCAGCAGGCCGTCAACGTCGGCTACGGCATCATGAACGGCCAGAAGCCGGCCAATCCGATGATCCTGATCGAGCCGACGCTCATCACGCGCGACAACGTGAAGACGTACAAGGGCTGGAGCACGCCGCGCTGATCGCGCCGCCTGTCCACCCGCCCAACCGGGCAGTGCGGGCCGTGTCGCCAGGCGCGACGGCCCGCACTGCCCGCCTTTTCGGATCAACCGCCGTACGGCCGTGCACAACGCCACGGCACAAGGTTTCGACATGACGACGACGTTCCCCCGCCTGATCGTATTCGGCGAAGCGCTGACCGATTTCATCCGCGACGACACGCAGCACTGGCACAGCATCGCAGGCGGTTCATGCTGGAACGTCGCGCGCGTCGGCGCGCGGCTCGGCGTGCCGACGGCATTCGCCGGCACGGTCAGCCGCGACATCTTCGGCGACGAGCTGATGCACAAGAGCGCCGACGCGGGGCTCGACATGCGCTTCATCCGGCAGGTCGACCGCGCACCGCTGCTCGCGATGGTCGTGTCGAAGCAGCCGCCCCACTATTTCTTCATCGGCGAAAACAGCGCCGATCTCGCGTTCGATCCGGCCGACCTGCCCGCCGGCGCGTTCGACGCGGCCGAAATCGTGCACGTCGGCTCGCTCGGCGTCGTGCGCGAACCGCTCGCGGCGCGCCTGATCGAGGTAGCGCAAGCGGCACGCGCGGCCGGCAAGCGGATCTCGTTCGACCCGAACTTCCGTGCGCCGATGGCCGTGCCGTCGTATCGCGACACGCTGCGCCGGCTGGCCGGGCTCGCCGACTGGATCAAGGTATCCGACGAAGATCTGCACGGGTTGTTTCCCGAACTCGACGAAACGGCCGCGCTGGCGCAACTGCGCGCGTGGGCACCCGACGCGACGATGCTCGTCACGCGCGGCGCAGCCGGCATGCAGCTGCTGCATCGCGATACCGCGCTGTTCCAGCCCGCGTTCCCGACCGACGTGGCCGATACGGTCGGCTGCGGCGATGCCAGCATCGGCGGCTGGCTCGCGAGCCAGCTTGCACGGCCCGATGCACCGGCGGCCGAGCATCTGCGCTATGCGGCCGCGTGCGCGGCAGTCGCCTGCGAGCACGCAGGCGCGTATGCGCCAACGGCCGCTGAAGTGGCCGAGATGGCCGGCCGCGCTACCTTCGCGGTGCTTTAGCGACAGGTAACGCGTGCGCGCCCGTCATCACGTGGCGGTCGCCCCGTCGTCGCCACCCGGCTGCATGCCGGCCTGCAGCAGTTGCAGGCTCTCGTCGACGCTCAGTTCGGACATCTCGTCGTCGCGCAGCGTGTCGTCCGCCGCGCGGCGCAACGCATGCAGCGCATGCACCTTGAGCCGCACGATCGCGAGCCGCAGCCCGCGCGCCGCGCATTCGGCCGCGAACGTGCGCAACGATTCGATCGTCGTGCCGTCGACATCGGGTGTCTCCTCGAGGCTCAGCATCACCGTATGCGTGTCCGGCGCGGCCTTCATCAGCGCGCGCACGCGATTGAGCATCCGGTCCGCATTCGCGAAGAACAGCTGCGCCTCGGGCCGCACGATCAGCACGCCGGGCACCGGCTTCGCCTCGGCATGGCTCGCGACGTCGACGAAGTCGTGGCTGTCGCGCAGCCGGCCCAGCACGCTGACGTTCGGCTCCGACAGCTTGCGCAGCGTCAGCAGCAGGCTCACGCCGATGGCCGCGAGCAGCCCGTGCAGCACGCCGAGCACGAGCACCGCGAGCAGCGCGGCGATCACGACGAGCCGGTCGCGATGCCAGACCCAGTACGGCCGGAATACGGACGGATGCAGCGAGTGGCTGACCGCGAAGATCACGATCGCCGCGAGCACGGGCTCCGGCGTGCGCGCCAGCTGCGGCAGCAGCAACCATACGATCAGCGCGACCACGCCCGCCGCCCACAGGCCGGCAAAACGCGACTGCGCGCCGGCCGCCTCGTTCGCCGACGTCGCCGAATAGCCGGCGCCGACCGGCATCCCGTGCAACAGGCCCGACACGAGATTCGAACATCCGAGCGCGACGAGATCCCGATTCGGCGACACGGTGTCGCCATGCTTCAGCGCGAAGTTGCGGATCGATCCGTACGACTCCGCGTACAGGATCAGCATCAGCGCGAAGCCGAGCTCGACCGTCTGCATCCACGCGTTGCGGTCGAGCTGCGGCAGGCCGAATTCGAGGTGCTTGAAGTCGATATGACCGACGATCGCGATCCCGTACCGCTGCCAGTCGATCGCATAGCCGATCGCGATCGACAGCACGATCACGACGAGCGTGGCGGGCACGCGCGAGCGGCGGCCGAGCACGAACAGCAGCGCAAGCGCGGTCGCGCCGAGCACGACGCTCGCGAGGTTCGCATGCGGCGCGCCGGCGATCAGGTCGAGCGCGACATGCGGTGCATCGCTGTGCTGCATGGAAATCGCGAGAATCTTCGGCAACTGCTTGATGACGATCGTCAGCGCGAGCCCGAACGTGAAACCGCGCAGCACGGGCCGTGCGATGAAATCCGACATGCCACCGAGCCGCGCGACGCCGGCCAGGATGAACAACACGCCCGTCATCGCGACGAGCGCCGCCGCGAGCGCGAGCTGCGCGGCGGGCGCCATCCCCGACTCCGCCAGTACGGTCGCCGCCAGCACGGCGGCCGACGACGACGTCGACGACACGATCGCGAAGCGGCTGCTGCCCGTCAGCGCATAGACGACGAGCCCCGACAGCAGCGCGATGAGGCCGGCCTGCGGCGGCAGGTTGGCCAGCCCCGCATAGGCGACCGCCTCGGGAATCAGCAGGCCGGCGATCGACAGGCCGGCCAGCGCATCGAGGCCGATGCGCTGCGTGCGCGGCGGCGGCGCCGCGTCGAGCGCGGTGAAATGGTCGGCATGCTGCGGGCCGGCGTCGGGGCGAATCGGGGCAGTCGTCATGGGGCGCTCGCCGGCGTGGGTCGGTCAGGGTTTGACGGCGATGACGCCCGACCAGCCGGGCAGATAGCGCGCATCCTGATCGTGCGCGCGGTGCAATGCGACGTCGAGCGCCTTCGCGAAGTTCTTGCGGATCTGATCGAGCGACACGTGCTGGCGCAGGTAGTCGGCCCACAGGAATTCGCTGAACGGCGTCGCATCCTTCGCATAACCGCCCGCCGTGCGCAGCTCGCCGGCAAGGCTGCGGTACGGATCGTCCTCGAGCCCCGTCAGCACCTTGGGCAAATGCGCATAGTCGCGACGCGTCCCGTCCGGGCCGAACGGGTGCACCCACTGGTTGTGCTCCATCATCCGCCAGAAGATCGTGTCGTCGAGCCACGACAGGTCCTTCAGCAGCATCGCGTTCACGCGCGACTCGCCTTCCTCGATCAGCGCGAGGCCGAGATGGTGGTGATCGGTGATGTAGTGCAGCCCGTCCGGGCCGAGCACGGCCGGGAACCAGTGCGATTCGATCGCGGCCTTGCGCGCGCGCTTGTCGAGCGCCTTCCAGTGCTTGCGCTTCGCTTTCACTTCGCGATAGCCGACCGTCATCTGGGTCGGACGCAATGCGTCGAGCCGGACGGGAATGAGATGAACGTCGTTGCCGAGTGCCATGGTCGTACCCCATGTTGCGAAATTCCGGCAACGATACTCCTGATCGCGCGAGCCGTTAATACGTCATGACCTCGATACGCATCCGGTTGACGATCTCTGACAACCGGTCGTGCACGCGTGCCTGCTACGCGCGCAGGTCGTCGCGTTCGAGCCGGTGACGCACGTAAGGGATGCCGTCGTGCACGACGCCCACGCGGCGCATCCCGAGCTTGCGCGCGACGTTCAGCGAACCGCCGTTGGCCTCGGCGATGTCGGCGATCACGCGCGGCAGGCGCACCGTGTCGAATGCGTGACGCACGACGGCTTGCGCGGCCTCGCTCGCGATGCCGCGCCCCCACGTCGCGCGCATCAGCCGCCAGCCGATCTCGACGTCGCGCGCGCCATCCGCATAGTCGGGAATCAACAGGACCCAGCCGATGAACGCATCGGGCGCGGCTTTCTCGAAGATCGACCAGTAGCCGAGACCCGGCGGATAGTCGCGCGTGATCCGGTGCGTGACGAAGCGCCGATGCTCGACGGGATCGTGCCACGGGCCCGCGATGTGCCGCGTGACCTCGGGATCGCGATCCATCGCGATGCACGCATCGAGATCGGCCAGCACGCGCGGACGCAGCCACAGTCTTTCGGTTTCGAGCACGGGCAACGCAGCGGCAAAATGGTCGGTCATCGGGACTCCTGATTCGGTGACGATGCGCATCGGGCGCATTACAGAACTGATACAAAAAGCCTTCCGGAATGATACAGATGCCTGTCACCTGCCTCGCGCGGCGCCGTTTCCGTTTTCGAAACAGTTCATTTCGTAGGGATTATTCCCGATTCAACGTTATCGCGCCCCACATCGCGCAGCGCGGCGGCCTACACTCGATCAGTGCCCCCGCACCGCGCGCAAGCCGGGCCGGCACCCGCATGCACATCGTGAGCGCGCACGGCAACGAGGAGACCTCGGACATGAGCTGGACCCGCGAGCAACGCAACGTCACGATCGCCGCCTACCTGGGCTGGACGCTCGATGCGTTCGATTTTTTCCTGATGGTTTTCGTGCTGAAGGACATCGCCGCCGAATTCTCGTCGACGATTCCCGCCGTCGCGTTCGCGCTCACGCTGACGCTGGCGATGCGCCCGCTCGGCGCGCTGATCTTCGGCCGGCTCGCCGATCGCTTCGGCCGCCGCCCGACGTTGATGGTGAACATCGCGTGCTACTCGCTGCTCGAACTCGCGTCGGGTTTCGCGCCGAGCCTGACCGCACTGCTCGTGCTGCGCGCGCTGTTCGGCATCGCGATGGGCGGCGAATGGGGCGTCGGCTCCGCGCTGACGATGGAAACCGTGCCGACCCATGCGCGCGGCTTCGTGTCGGGGCTGCTGCAGGCCGGCTATCCGAGCGGATACCTGCTCGCGTCCGTCGTGTTCGGCCTGTTCTACCAGTACATCGGCTGGCGCGGGATGTTCATGGTCGGCGTGCTGCCCGCGCTGCTCGTGCTGTACGTGCGCGCGCACGTGCCCGAATCGCCGGCGTGGAAACAGATGGAGAAACGCCCGCGCCCGAGCCTCGGCGCCACGTTGAAGCAGAACTGGAAGCTCACGATCTACGCGATCGTGCTGATGACCGCGTTCAACTTCTTCTCGCATGGTACGCAGGATCTCTATCCGACGTTCCTGCGCGAACAGCATCATTTCGATCCGCATACCGTGTCGTGGATCACGATCGTGCTGAACATCGGCGCGATCGTCGGCGGTCTGTCGTTCGGCACGATCTCGGAGCGGATCGGCCGGCGCCGCGCGATCTTCATCGCCGCGCTGATCGCGCTGCCCGTGCTGCCGCTGTGGGCGTTCTCGAGCGGCCCGCTCGCCCTCGCCGCCGGCGCATTCCTGATGCAGATTTCGGTACAGGGTGCGTGGGGCGTGATTCCCGTTCACCTGAACGAGATTTCGCCCGACGAGATCCGCGCGACCTTCCCCGGTGTCGTCTATCAGCTCGGCAACCTGCTCGCGTCGGGCAACGCGACGATGCAGGCATCGCTCGCCGTGTCGCACGACAACAATTACGGCATGGCGCTCGCGCTCGTGGCGGGCACCGTGGCCGTCGCGATCGCCGTGCTGATCCTGTTCAGCCGCGAGCGGCGCGGCATCGACATGACGCAATCGGTCAATACGCGTAGCACCGTCGGCTGATCCCCCGCATTGCCGCATCGCACCATCGCGCGCGCCCCGCTCCGCCGGGGCCGCGCCTCACACTTTCCGCATCCGCACATCGAACTAGAGGAATTGGTCCAGATTCCCCGCTTGCCCGCTGTGCCCGCGTTTTTTTACTCTTAATAAAAACGATCGTTTGAATCACATAATCGAATCACCTGTTCGCGGCCGGGCGACCGGCATGGGAGGCGGAACATGGCAGTAAGTCAGGAGGGGCGGCCGCCCGCGGGACGGCCGTCCGGGGCACGGTCATCCGGCACTCGGCAGACCGGGGGGACGAAGGCGCGCATTCTCGATGCGGCCGAGGACCTGTTCATCGAGCACGGCTTCGAAGCGATGTCGATGCGGCAGATCACTTCACGCGCGGCGGTCAACCTTGCCGCGGTCAACTACCACTTCGGCAGCAAGGAAGCGTTGATCCACGCGATGCTGTCGCGACGGCTCGACCAGCTCAACCAGGAGCGTCTCGCCATCCTCGACCGCTTCGATGCGCAGCTCGGCATGCACATCACCTGCGAGCACGTGCTCGGCGCGATGTTCATTCCCGCGCTGAAGGCCTCGCGCAATCCCGAACGCGGCGGCCCCGGGTTTCTCCGGCTGATCGGCCGCGCGTACACCGATCCGTCGCCGTTCGTGCGCAACTTCCTGACCGCGCACTACGCGAGCGTCGCCGGCCGCTTCTTCGACGCATTCCAGCGCGCGTTGCCGCATCTGCCGCGCACCGAGCTCGGCTGGCGGCTGCACTTCGCGATCGGTGCGCTGTCCGGCGCGCTCGCGGGCGCCGAAACGGAAAGCCTGATCGACGAGTTCTCGCAGGGCCGCACGATGAACGACGTGCAGATGATCGCGCGGCTGTCGTCGCTGATCGTCGCCGCGCTGAAGGCGCCGATGCCCGACAGCGCGCAACTGTCGATCTTCGCGGCGGTGCTCGACGACGCGGGAGCGAGCGAAGCATTCGGGCTGCCGCCGGGTGCCGCGACCGCCGATACGGCGACGCTGCATTCCGCGAGCTGAGCGCGCGAGGCCACGCGCGGCTTCCTGTTCACGATTTGATTGATGCGCGGGGTCGTGCGGAGCGTCGAGGCGCCCGCGTCGATCGACCGCCAGACACGGGGCACGGACCGGCGACTAGACGCCTGCCCGTACCAAAAGCAAAGACCGGAGACACGTCATGTCATCTTCCGCAGCAACCGCAGCGACCCAGGTTCCGCCGAACACCGACGGCATCTGGTACGCGTCTTACCCGCCCGGCGTACCGCACGAAATCGACGTCGCGCAATACGCGTCGCTCGTGCAGTTCTTCGACGAATGCACGACACGCTTCGCCGAGCGCGTCGCCTACGTGAGCGCGGGCGCATCGATGACCTATCGCACGCTCGCGCAGAAAGTCGACGCGTTCGCGTCCTATCTGCAGAGCCTCGGCGTGAAGCCGGGCGACCGTGTCGCGATCATGCTGCCGAACACGTTCCAGTACCCGGTTGCGCTGTTCGGCACGCTGAAGGCCGGCGCGATCGTCGTCAACGTCAACCCGCTCTACACCGTGCGCGAGCTCGCGCACCAGTTGAAGGACAGCGGCGCGCAGACGATCGTCGTGTTCGAGAACTTCGCGCGCACGCTGCAGGACGCGCTGCCTGAAACGCAGGTGAAGAACATCGTCGTCACCGCGCTCGGCGACCTGCTCGCCGACGGCTTCAATGCGAAAGGACGCCTGATCAACTTCGTGCTGAAGCACGTGAAGAAGCTCGTGCCGGCCTACCACCTGCCGCAGGCGATCCGGCTGCGCTCCGCGCTTGCGCTCGGCGCGCGCGGCAAACCGCAACCCGTGCAGACGACCCGCGACGATCTCGCGTTCCTGCAATACACGGGCGGCACGACCGGCGTCGCGAAGGGCGCGATGCTCACGCACGGCAACCTGATCGCGAACCTGCTGCAGGCGAAGGCCTGGATCGCCGACCAGGTGTCGGGCGACGTCGAAACCGTGCTCACGCCGCTGCCGCTCTATCACATCTATTCGCTGACGGTGAACGCGTTCATCTTCATGGGACTCGGCGGGCGCAACATCCTGATCGCGAACCCGCGCGACATGAAGATGGTGATGAAGATCATCCGCAACGAAACGTTCACGGGGATCACCGGCATCAACACGCTGTACAACGCGTTCCTCGACAACGAGGAGTTCCGCAAGCGCGACTTCTCGAAGCTCAAGCTGGCGATGGCAGGCGGGATGGCGATGCAGCGCGCGGTCGCGGAGCGTTTCCAGCAGGTGACGGGCCGGCCGGTCGTCGAAGGCTACGGCCTCACCGAATGCTCGCCGATCGTCACGATGAACCCGGTCGACCTGAACGACATGGCCGCATTCAGCGGCTCGATCGGCCTGCCCGCGCCCTCCACCACCGTGCGCTTTCGCCGCGAGGACGGCACCTGGGCCGCGATCGGCGAGCCGGGCGAGCTGTGCGTGCACGGTCCGCAGGTGATGCGCGGCTACTGGCAGCGCCCCGACGAGACGGCCAAGGTGATCGATGCCGATGGCTGGCTCGGCACCGGCGACATCGGCGTGATGGACGAACGCGGCTTCATCCGCCTCATCGACCGCAAGAAGGACATGATCCTCGTGTCGGGCTTCAACGTGTATCCGAACGAGATCGAGGAAGTACTCGTGATGCACCCGGGCATCAGCGAAGCCGCGGCGATCGGCATTCCCGACGAAATACAGGGCGAGCGGATCAAGGTGTTCGTCGTGCGCCGCGACCCGTCGCTCACGGTCGACGACGTGCTCGCGCACTGCCGCAAGAACCTGACCGGCTACAAGATGCCGAAATTCGTCGAGTTCCGCGACGCACTGCCGCAGACGAACGTCGGCAAGATCCTGCGCCGCGCGCTGCGCGACGAGGAACTCGCCAAGATCAAGGCCACGAAGCAAGGCTGAACGCCCCATCGCTCCGGGAGACGCTGTCGATGAACGAAGGAAAGAAAACCCGCGCGCGGCATGCCGCCGCCGCGGTGGTCGCCTGCATACTGTCGCTCGCGCAGGCCGGCCTGCACGCGCAGGAAACGACGGACGCCGCGAGCGCTGCACAGGGCGTCGCGCTGCCGGCGGACCTGGCGAAGGTCACCCGCGAGCCGGTCGCGCAGCAGGCGCGCTGGCTGCGTACGGCCGCACAGCGCGGCACGCTCGCGCAACTCGACGACGCGACGCTCACCGCGCTCTTCAAGGCGCTCGATCCGCTCGCCGTGCCGGCCTACATCCACAACGGGCCGAACGGCTATCCGTCGTACCAGTTCACGATGGTGCGCCAGGAGCGCATCAGCGGGAAATGGTCCGACACGCCCGACCGGATGCTGGTGAAAACGACCCGCGAGCCGCTGCGGGTCTACGCGAAATGGCAGTCGGGCGGCGCGCACGCGGGACAGGAAATCATCTACGACACGACGCAGCGCAAGGACGAGATGTACGGCCACCTCGGCGGCCTGCTCGGCAAGATTCCGCTGTGGACGTCACTTGACGGCGCGCTCGCGCGCGCGCAGTCGAATCACCAGGTGAAGGATCTCGGCACCGAGTTCATCACGAACCTGTACCTGACCGAAGGGAAGAAATACCTGGAAGCCGGCGTGCAGCGGCCGACCCAGGTGGAAGTCAGGACGATCGGCGGCGTGCGCGTCGTCGCGCTCACCTACGAAACGCCGACCGGCCGGCCGCAGTTCTATGCAAAGAAGGAAATCCTCGGGCTCGACCTGCACGCGCCCTATTTCCGGACCGTCGAGTCCTATGACAACGACGGCAAGATCTTCGAGCGGATCGTCATCGAGAAAATCGCGCCGGCGACGCTCGACGACACCGCATTCGATCCGAAGAACCCCGACTACGCGTTCTGATGCGCGCCGGCGGGGCCGGCCTCGTGCTCAATCGTCATCGTCGTCGCCGTGGTGCCGGTGCCAGTGCTTGTAATAGTGCTTGCGCCACTTCCGGTAGCGATCGTCGTCGTCATCGCCGTAGTAGCCGTATCCGTAACCCGGATAGGCGACCACGGCCGGCTGCGGCGCCACATAGACCGGCGCCGGCTCGACATAGACCGGTGCGACCGGTACGCCGATGCCGACCGACAGGTCGACGTGCCCCGCCATCGCACTGCCGGAAGCCAGCAACGCCACGCCCCCGACCCACCCTGCCCATCGCCTCTTGTTCATGTTCTGGATCCCTGATATACCGGCCCGCCCGGCTCGCGAGCCTAATGTAAGCGCCGCACGCACGCCAAGGTGATACGGCGCTGCGAGAGTCGTAACGCGACGTAACGAAACCGGTTTGGCCGTTCGGCCGAATCGCGAAAATGCGCTGGAACGTCTATAGTGGGTTACGGTTCGACACAATCACGACTGCGCGCATACGGAACGAACAGGGTAGAATCCCGCCAAACACCTTGTGGACGCATACGCCACACACACGCACAACATATCTCTGACGCAGGCTCCTGCCGCACCTCAATGGCCAATCCCGCAGAATCCCATCCGCAAAACGACTTCATCAATTCGGCGCGCAAGGAACGTAAGCGCGTTGAAATCTATCTCGTCAACGGCATTCGTCTGACGGGGTGTATCGAGTCGTTCGACCAGTACCTGGTGATGCTGCGCACCCCCGTGGGTCTGCAAGGCATCTACAAGCGCGCGATTTCCACGATCCAGCTCGACACCGGCGGCTCGCGCCCGGGCGGCGGCGGCCCCCGCGGCCCGCGCACCGGCGGGCGCCCCGGCGGCCGTGAAGGCGGCGGTCACAGCCCGTACGGCTCGCACGGCGGCCCGCGCGAATCGCGTGGCGACGGCGGCTACGGTTCCCGTGAACCGCGTGAGGGTTATGGCTCCCGCGAACCGCGCGAAGGTTACGGCTCGCGTGAGCCGCGCGAAGGCTACGGCGCGCCGCGTGAACCGCGCGAAAGCTACAGCGCGCCGCGCGACACCGGTGATACGCCCGGCAATTCGTCGCCGTCGGATGCACGCGGCGGCAACGGGCCGGTGATCGTCACGCGCCGCCGGCGCATCGTGCCGGACGGCCAGTAAAACGCCGACGAAACAAAAAGGGCAAGCCAACGGGCTTGCCCTTTTTTCTTGTGCGGCCGGCGCGGCATGTCGCCGCACCGCCGCCGCTGAACTCAACGTGCCGTCGTCGGCAGGCCCGCGTCAGCCTCGCGCTGCAGCGAACGCACCTGCTGCTGCAACGCGCGCAGTTGCGACTGGAGCTCGGCCTGTTGCGCCTGCAACGCCGCGGTCTCGTTACGCACGCTCTTCTGGCGATCCGATACTGCCGCCTGCTGCTGGCGTGCGATCGAGATATCGGCCTGCAGGCGCCGCGCCCGGTCCTGCGTGACCTCGATCTGCTTGTCCATCTGCGCCTTCTGCGATTCCAGCTTCGCCGCACGCAGTTCGTTGACGGCCAGCCGCTCCGCCTGACGCGAGAAGTCGCGATAGATCGCTTCCGCGCGCGTTTCGTCGAAAGTCTTGATCACGCGCCAGAACGCCTTCTGCTGGAACAGCGCGACGAAATACGCGCCGTCCTTCACGTTGAACAGCAGGCTTGCACCGTAGCTGCCGTTGTAGCTCGTGCGCATTTCGGTCAGCGTGTGCGCCTGGATCTGGCGCTGCAGGTCGTCGACCGTGCTCGGCCCTGTCGTCTCGCCCGCCTGCGGCTGCAGCGACGCCGGGCCCTGCGAATCGATCACCGGAATCGCGGCCACCGGCGCCGATGCCTGCTGCACTGCCGGCGAAGTGCTGTCTGCCAATCCCTGCGCGTACGCGCCCTGCATGCCTCCCACCACGGCGAGCAACGCACACGCCCGCCCCAACCCCGTCATATGGCTCATGAAGTTTTATTCCCGCCCGAGTCGTTGTAATTCAGCGCGATTTTATCTCATTAATTACTCGCTTTCGCGTGTCTCGGGCTCTTCGTCGAAGATCTGATATTTGCGCATTTTTTCCCACAACACCTTGCGGCTGATACCGAGTTGCTGCGCCGTGTCCTGGCGCCGCCAACCATTTGCGTCGAGCGCCGCGATCACGCGGTTGCGCTCGTTCATGTCCCACTTGCTTCGATCGACGAAGACCTCCGCCGCGCTCTCCGCCGGCACCGGCTGCGCCGAGTTGCGCGCATGCGCAATCAGCCGCTGCAGCCGTGCGGCATCCCACCCGCCCGTCTGCCGCACCGTCACGCCGACGCGCTCGGCGAGGTTGCGCAGTTCGCGCACGTTGCCGGGGAAATAGCTGTCCGCGACCGAATCCGTCAGCCAGTACGGCAGATCGGACAACTCGGCAAGCCGGTCCTCGCCGACGACCTGCGCGACGAACGACTTGAACAGCGCGATCTTGTCGACCGCGCCGCGCTCTTCCAGCGACGGGATGCTCAGCTCGATCACCGCGAGCCGGTAATAGAGATCCGCGCGGAACAGGCCGTCCTTCACGAGCTGCGGCAGCTTCTTGTTGCTCGCCGCGACCAGGCGGAAATCGACCTTGACCGGCGACGTCGCGCCGACGCGCAGCACTGCGCCGTCCTCGAGCACGCGCAGCAGCTTGACCTGCTGGTACAACGGCAGATCGCCGACTTCGTCGAGGAACAGCGTGCCGCCGCCCGCCTGTTCGAAATAGCCTTTATGCGCAACAACCGCGCCAGTGAACGATCCTTTCGCATGGCCGAAGAACAGCGATTCGAACAGGCCGTCGGGAATCGCACCGCAGTTCACCGGCACGAATTCGCCATGACGGTAGCGCGAATGCTTGTCGTGCAGCAGTTGCGCGATGCGCTCCTTGCCGACGCCGGTTTCTCCGTGCAGCAACACGTTGGTATCGCAGTCGGCGAACGTATCGACTTCGTGCAGCAGCGCCTGCATCGATTCCGAGTGTGCGACGAGTTCGGACGGCTGCGACGTTTCGGCCGAATGCGCACGCAGTTGCGTGACGAGCTTGCCGATCATGCCGCGCAGTTCGGCACAGGTGAAATCGAGCGGCAGGATATGCGAGTACTCGGGCGGATACTGCGACGCGTCGTGGTCGCGCGCCGCGCCGACCCAGACGACCGGCATGCCGATATTGGCCTGCCAGTCGCGCAGGAACGCCGAGCCGGTTTCGATCATCGACACGCTGATGATCGCCAGCGACGGCCGCAAAGCGGCGCGCTCGGGCGAGATCTCCGCGTTGTCGGCGCGGATCACTTCGACGTCGAAGCTCGCCATGCACCGGGCAACGCGGTCGACGATGTCCGCTTTGCCTTCCCAGACGTACAGGTCGAGCTCTTCGATTGCTGGCGTGGTTCTCATCGGGTGGTTTTGCTTCTCTAATTGCTGACTGTTTGCGCGACGCCGCAGGTCAGCGACATCTGATGCACCGTGGCGGCACCGAGCTGGACCCCGAGCAGGTCCAGCAACGGATCGATGATACCGTCGAGCGCGGTCAAGAGCGGGCTCAAAATGGTGGTCAGGACCGACAGCACCGACGTAAGGAAATCCGGTGTGATCGTGACCGAGATGAGTCCGGACAGGACGCTCACGTTTGCCGAGATCTGGGCGTTTTTCAGGCCTGCCAGCGCGTTGTTGACGGCCGAACCCAGCGCATTCGTATTCGTCGTCCAGTAATACGATGGATCGCTTCCGCCGCGCCCGTAGAACGTATTGTTAGCCGCATTGCCGGCCAGACTCACCGAAACGTTGGAGACGGTCGCGCTCACCTCGACGGCGCCCAGCAGAACCAGGACGTCGAGCACCTTGGCCGGCGTCGTGCAGCTGTAGGTCGCCGGCAGGTTCAGCAGATTACCGGCCGTGAGCGGCGGCTGGCCGATGCAGAGATTGGCGACGCTCGGTTGCGCGCTGATCGTCGCGGAATTCGGCGACGTCAGGCAGTTGGTCGACAGCAGCGTGGCATTGCCGGCACCCAGTTGCACGTAAAGCGGCAGGTACACGTTCGCGGAAACCACGACCGGCAGCGGATTCACGCCCAGGTTGACGACGAGGTACAGGCCGATCTGCGCGTTCGTCGCGACCGTCCGCCATGCGCCGTTCGCGTCCTTCCCGCCTTCGCCGACCGCAATGGTCGGCGGGCTGATGACCTGCGCCTGCAGCTGGACGATCGACACCGAATTGCCGTTCGGCAGCGTCAGCGGCACATTGGCGCCGATCACCACGCCCGGCTTGCCGGCCTGCGAGATCTGCGCCATCGCCATGACGAGATCTAGCACGTTGACGGTCGCATCGGCCGCCGCCTGCGCGTTCGCGAGGCCGAGCGTCAGCAGCGACGTGGCGCCCTGTCCAGTCAGGCTCGCGACCTTGATCGCCGTGTTGCTGACCGCGTTCAGGTTGACGAGCGTGTTCAGTGCTCCGGTTGCGCTGGTCTGCAGGGTCGTACTCAGCCCGGTCGTCTTGCCGACCGCCGCAATCATCGCATTGAGCATGTTGCCGACCGTGGCATTGGCATTGACCAGCCCGCCCATCGTCCCGTTGCCGACCGACAGCGACTGCAGCGCGACGGCGATGTCGCCGAGCTTGACGTTCGCACAGGCGAGCCCCTGGTAGGACGCGAGATTGAGGTTCAGCGGCGTGCCGCCCTGCCCCTGCAGCAGCGAGCCCAGCAGCGCATTCACGAGGCCGGGGTTTCCGCTCGGCACGCCCGAGCAGCCGACGCCGCCCACCGCGGCCAGCGTCGCGCCGATCGAAAAGGTATCGATGTTGGTTGCCTTCGCGGTCGACGTGGCAGTTACCGTGCGCGTCGGCCCGAAGAAGAAGTACGGCAGCGTTTTGGAGACCGTCACGCGCACCGCGTTCAACTGCGTCGCCAGCGGTACCGTCGTCTTCGACGCATAGAAGGTGCTCGACGTCCCGCTCGCCGACGGCGCCCAATAGCCGCAGTCGGCCGTCAGCTTCGTGATGCTGCCGTCCGCCGTGAAGCCGTTCGTCGACGCGTTGCTCGTGGCCACCGAGGTCACGTTCGCACAGGTATCGTCCAGTTTCTGCACTGCGGCGAGCGCGGCAAGATCGGCCACGCGCTGCATGTCGCGGCGCGTGAAAAAGACGTTGCCGATGTCGAGCGAACCGAGAATCACCATCGACAGCAGGATCCACACGGACGCCATGACGACGACCGAGCCCCGCTGCCGGCGCGGTGACGCGCGACCTTGTCCGGTCACCCGGTTCGATGCATGTCGAGCCATGCTCATCGCGGCCTCGTCAATACGATTGCGACGAACCCTGCCCGCCGGACGACCCGCTGCCGTTCGCGTTCACCGGCGAGCCCATCGATTCCGGAATCTTGTGCTTGAACGATTCGAGATACCGTTGATAGCTGAGCGACGCGGTGTCGCCCAGCACCGGCAGTCCCGGCGCGGCCGCGCGGCCGTCCCGCTGAAACGCCAGCAGCGCGCTGGTCGCATGACCGACTTCCGACGGGTCCTGCGCCGGCTGATCGCAATACGCCGCGGTTGCAGCCCCCATGAGCGCGAGCAGCGCGACACCTTGGCGCACGCGTGCGACGCGACCGGGATTCTTGTTGTTCGTCATGTCAGTTCCCCCCGAATGCCTTTTTCATTGTGCGAACCGCTGCAGCAGCGGCGCAGTAGGATCGAATCCCTGGATATTCGCCACCGGCGACGGACGCTTCGCGACATCCGAGCCCGACACGTTGACCACGCTCCCCGAGCCGATCGGCGTCGCGACCGAAGCCGACGCCGGGGACCCACGGCGCCACGTGCGCGCCGCCGCGGCGATCTTCGCCGCATCGCCGCGAATATCGTTGCGGATGTCGGCCGACAGTTTCTGCTGCGTCATCAGCTTCTGCGCATCGTGCGTGCGGCCGGATGCGAGCAGGTACAGCACCAGATTGCTGATGATCTTCGGATTGCTCTGGTCGAGCTCCGCAGCCTTCATCAGCGGAATGCGCGCCCCCTCGATATCGCCGCAACGCAGCTTGGCGTAAGCGAGATCCGAAAGCGTCGATGCATCGGTCGGCGCCAGCACCGTTGCCTGCGACAACGCCTGCGCGGCGCGCGAAAAATCGCCCGCGCCGCCGGCAATCAGCCCGAGCCCGCGATATCCGCGCGCGGCAAGCGTCGTGTTGAGCAACTGCGTGTAGACCGCCGAGCTGGCGGCCGGCTGGTCGGTCATGCGCAACGCATCGGCACGCAGCAGGATCGTTTGCGGCGATGCGCCGTACTGTTTTTCGTAGGCGTCGATATGCGCCAGCGACGCGTAATACAACCCTTGCGACTGCATCCGCTCGATCAGGCCGAGATACATGCCCGGCGTATCGGGCGCCGACTGCTTCTGGGCGGCCGCATCCATCAGCGCCGCGCGCTCGGCCTGCGGGCCGACGCCGTACCCGCTTTCCTTGAACGCCGAACACGCGCCGAGCAGGCCCGCCATCACGAGCACGCCGGCCACTTTCACGATTTCATCGATGCGTCTCATCTTGCTTCCTTTCCGTCCCGGCATCAGCGTTGCGCCTGGCTCAGCGCGCGCAACACCGAGATCATCCCCGGTCCGGCCGTCACGATCAGCAGCGCGGGCAGCAACGTCACGATCATGACGCCCGTCATCTTCACCGTCAGCCGGCCGATCCGTTCGCGCAGCATCGCGCGGCGCGCCTCGCGCAACCGGTCGCCGAACTGCTTGAGCGGCTCCTGTACCGCGCCGCCGTGCTTGTCCACCTGGATCAGCAGCCGCACGATCGCGCGCAGATCCTCGTTCTCGAAGCCGGATGACAGCCGCTGCAGCGACTGTTCGCGGGTCCGGCCGGCAGCGAATTGCCGCTGGGCAATTTCCATTTCCAGCGACAGCACCGGCATCATCCCCCTGAAGTCGTTCGTCACGACCTGGATGCTCTGGTCGAGCGACAGCCCGACGCCTTGCAGCAAACGCAGCATGTCGACCAGCAGCGGCAATTCGTCGATCACCGCCTGCCGGCGCTGCGCAGCACGACGCCGCAGGTAGAGCTTCGGCAACATGAAGCCGGTGACGAGGGCGATGCCGGCGCCGGCCCGCCATTGCGCGCCGGTCAGTTGCGAGCCGATCAGCACGATGAAGAGCAACGGCGCGGCGATCGAGCATGCAAGCCGCGCGCTCAGGAACAGTCCGCGGGTGCGCGTATCGACGTAGCCGCACTGCTCCAGCAGGAGCCGATCCTCGTCGGCGACCAGATACCGGCCGATGCGGGTGTCAAGCAGGCGCGTGCCGACCATCGACAGGCGGTCGAGCACGTACGCGACACGCGACGGCCGGGCGCCCGCATCCCGCCCGCCCGCATTCAGCCGGGATTCATCGACTTCCGGCGCGGCCCGGGCGCCCGTTGCCTCGAGCGTCGCGGAGCGTCGTTCGAGCGCGTTGGCCAGCGCGCGATCGCTGCGCGACTCCGCACTCGCGCGGCGCACCGCGAGCAGCGCCAGCAGCACGACGCCGAGCGCCCCGAGTGCGAGTGCAAACGAACCGATTTGATTGGCTGTCATGCCGTCACCTGAGTTTGGCCATGTGATACAACCAGATCCCGCCCGCAACCTGCAGCATGAAGGCGATGAACAACAGCTGGCGCCCCGTGTAGTCGTTCCACATCGACTGGAGATAGAGCGGATTCGTCGCGATCACGAAGCTGCCGATCGCGATCGGCAACATGACCAGCACCCACGCGGACAAGCGCGTCTCCGACGACATCGCCGCCAGCTCCCGCTCGGCCTGCTCGAGGTCGCGCATGAACGTCGACATCCGGTCGAGCATGACGTCGGCGCGGCCGCCGTATCGAACGGAAAGCCGCAGCACCGAACCGACCAGTTCGAACTCCTTCGTGTGATAGACGGTCGCGATATGTCCCATCGCACGGTCGATCTCGACGCCCGTGCGCAACATCCGCGAGACGTGGTCCAGACAACCGCGCAACGGCGCCTCCGTCGTCAGCAGCGCCGCCTGGAACGCGGCCGGCACGCTGTTGCCGAGCGTGACGAGACGCACGATGCCGTCGAGGAACGACGGCAACTGGCGAACGATCGTCAGGCGCCGCCGCTGAATGCGGGACACGAGCCAGAACACGAGCAGCGACGCACCGCACACGAGTGCGGCGATGCAGCCGAGCCAGCCGCCCCGGCTCCCGGCGACGAGCCCGACCGCGACCAGCCCCAGGAGCGCGAGGAGCGCCTTGCCGCGCGCATCCTCGATTCCCGCACGGCTCGCCACGTTGCCGAGGTACTCCGCACCGATCTCGCGCCAGTGTGCCCAGCGCGAAGCAGGCGCGGCGGGCGCGCGTGCCGCCCCGGGCGCCGACGCGGCGCTCGCGGCCGGCCGCGGCTCGCGCTGAATCGCACCGGCCGCCCGCGCGGCCGGTTCGATGCGGCTGTCGATGAAGCGCTGCACGTCCGCTTGGCCGCGCTTCACCTCGCCGTGCCGCCACAGCATCAGCGCGCCGGCGATGCAAAGCATCGCCACCGCCAGCACGCCCGCCATCAGGCTATACATTGAACCCTCCGCCACCACGGCCGAATCCCCCACCGAAACCGCTGCCGCCGCCACCGCCGCCAAAACCGCTGTTCTGGAGCGTCTGGCGGAAGCGCGCGAGCTTCGGCGAATGCGGATGGATGCCGAGCGACTCCCAGTTGTCGATTTCCTCGCCCTCGGGCGTCACGCGCGCTTCGTAGCGATACAGTTCCTGCGTCGCGATGATGTTGTCCGACAGCCCGGTCACTTCGGTGATCGAAAGAATCCGGCGGCGGCCATTCGACAGACGGCCAATCTGCACGATGAAGTCGATTGCGTTTGCGATCTGCCGGCGCAGGCTCGACTCCGTCCCCTGGAAGCCCGCGAAGCCGGCCAGCATCTCGAGTCGATACAGACACTCGCGTGGCGAACTCGCGTGGACGGTCCCCATCGATCCGTCGTGCCCCGTATTCATCGCCTGCAGCATTTCGAGCACTTCGCCGCCACGCACTTCGCCGACGATGATGCGGTCCGGCCGCATCCGCAACGTATTGCGCAGCAGGTCGCGGATCGAGACGACGCCGTTGCCGTCGAAACCGCCCGGCCGGCTTTCGAGACGCACGACGTGGGGGTGATTCAGCGACAGTTCGGCCGTATCCTCGATCGTCACGACCCGCTCGTGCTCGGGAATATGGAACGCCAGCGCATTGAGCAGCGAAGTCTTGCCGGAACTCGTGCCGCCCGACACCAGGATGTTGCAGCGCGCTTCGACCGCCGCTTCCAGCAACGTGCCGATTTCCGCATTGAACGTGCCGTTGGCGAGCAGGTCAGCCGGTTTCAGCGGGTCCTTGCGGAATTTCCGGATCGATACCACCGGCCCGTCGATCGACAGCGGTTCGATCACGACGTTGACGCGCCCGCCGTCGGGCAGCCGCGCGTCGACCATCGGATTCGATTCGTCGAGACGCCGGCCGATCGGCGCGAGGATCCGGCGCACGATGCGCAGCAGGTGCGCGTTATCGGTGAACCGGATCGGCAGCTTCGCCAGGATGCCGTGGCGCGACACGTAGACGTCGTTGTAGCCGTTGATCAGGATGTCCTCGACGTGCGGATCGGCAAGCAGATCCTCGATCGGCCCGAACCCGGCGAGCTCTTTCGTCAGCGCCTCGGCGATCGCCCTGACCTCGTTCTCGTTGAGCGGAATGCGCCGCAACCGCACGAAGCTGTCGATCTCCAGATCGACGAACTGGTTGATCGCCTGACGCGACCAGCGGCCGAACTCGGCGCCGAGCTCCTCGATACGCGTCAGCAGATGCTCGTGCGCGGCATTCTTGATGTCGT
Organism: Burkholderia stabilis; assembly: GCF_001742165.1. Classification (NCBI taxonomy): domain Bacteria; kingdom Pseudomonadati; phylum Pseudomonadota; class Betaproteobacteria; order Burkholderiales; family Burkholderiaceae; genus Burkholderia; species Burkholderia stabilis. Next base: position 949,769 of record NZ_CP016442.1, read on the forward strand.
GAAACTGCTGCGACTGGGAGAACGGCGCGGCGCCGTCGGCAAATTGGATGTCGTGTGCCATCGCTTACGATCGCCTGGACGAAGGTTGAATGAAACGCTTGAGCGCGGACAAGCCCGATGCAACGCGCTGCCCGGCGACGGTCGGGCCGGCCAGCCGGTCTGCAAGCGGCTCGAGCGCGCGCACGTACGGATCGCGCTCGGCCGTGTCGACGATCAGCCGCCCCTGGTTGGCCGCCTGGCCAATCGGCACGCGGCGCGCTGGCAGCGTCGCCAGCAACGAAATGCCGAGCCGGTCCGCGATCTGCGCGGGCGTGAGGCTCAGTGTCGCGTCGTACTGGTTGACGACGAGACGAATCTTGCCGATATCGACACCCGCATCGCGCAGTCCTTCCAGCAGGTCGACCGCCGAGACGATCGAGGCGACGCCCTGGTCGCACACGAGCCAGGCTTCATCGGCGACCGCGGTGATCTGCGCAACGAATTCATGGTTCGTGAATCCGCCGAGATCGACGATCTGCTGATCGAAGAACGCGCGCAGCCGATTCAGCAGGCCGACGCACGCGGCATACGACACGTCGCGCAGGTCGGCGAGATTCGGGGGCAACGTGGTCAGCGCGACGCCGCTCGCGTGGCGCGTCAGCGCCGTGTTGACGAACGTCCGGTCGATGCGCCGCAGATTGCGGACGGCCTCGACGAAATGGAATTCGCAGCGCGTATTGAGGAACAGCGCGCTATCGCCCGCGGGGAGCCCGAGATCGACGAGCGCCGTCTGCCGCGCGTGGGGCGCGGCAACGCCGAACGCGGGCGTGCCGCCTTCGGCATCGCCCGACCCGCCCCGCTTGTGCACCCACACCGACAGATTCGCGGCGAGCGTGCTGACGCCCATCCCCGCACGCGCGCCGAGCAACGCGACGACCTTGCCGTGCCGGTTGGCCGGCTCCGTGCCGCTGTGCTCCAGCAAACCCCGGGTGATCCGCAACGCGTCTTCGGCGCTACCGGATACGTCGATGAAATCGCGCACGCCAGCCCGCAGTGCGGCAAGCGCGCTTTCCGGCTCCGACAGCGTACCGAGCGCGACGACCGGCAGGCCCGGGTGAGCGAGACGCACGGCGGCCGCGGCAGCGCTTGCCGCCGGTTGCGCACGGGAAAAATCGATGAAGACGATCGCGGGATTGAGCCCCGCGATGCGCTGGCTCAGCGCGCCCGGCTCGAGCGACAAGGCTTCCACCGTGCCGGCCGACACGAGCGTCTCGCCCAGCCAGCGGACATGCTCGTCCTGCTGCGATGCGCACACGAAATAGTCGGTCACGGCGGGTTCAGCCAACGAAAGGGTTCTCGCGTTCATGTTGAACACCCCCGGTTACGTATCGCGCGACATCGTGCCCCGCGTTCATTTCGAAAATCCAGGCGCTGCATCGGGTGATGCGATGCCGCCAAGATACGAGCGCCACACCGGGCCATCGCGCTGCTCGGACAGTTCGCCCGGGGTGGTCGGCAACGGTGCGCCCTTCGCAATCGGCGCGACAAGATGCGGCGTCACGATAATCACCAGTTCCTTGTCGTTTTGCTGGTAGTTCAGCGACTTGAAGAAGGCGCCGATGATCGGCAGATCACCCAGGACCGGCACCTTGCTGATGTTCGACATCGTTTCACGGTCGATCAGGCCGCCGATCACGAAGCTTTCGCCGTCGCCGAGCTCGACCGTCGTATCCGCGCGGCGGGTCGTGATGGCCGGCACCGACACGCTGTTGATCGTGACCCCATGCTGGAAATCGAGCTGGCTCGATTCCGGCGCCACCTTGAGCGCGATGCGGCGCTGGCTCAGGACGGTCGGCGTCAACGTCAGACCGACGCCGTATTGTTTCCAGTCGATCGCCGTCGAGCCGAGCGCCTGCGGCACCGGCACGGGAATTTCACCGCCCGCGAGAAAACTCGCGCTTTGTCCGGACAACGCCACGAGGGTCGGCTGCGCCAGCACGCGGGCGAGGTTGTTCGCCTCGAGAATCGAAATATTGCCGAAGATGCCGCGGCCCGCCGAATTCACCACCAGATTGAACGCGGATGCGAGCGGAATACCGGTCGTTACCTGGAAGTTCGACGTCGCGCCGCCCGTCGCCGACTGAAGACCGCCCGGCGAAAACGCACCGAACGCGAACCCGTTGCTCTGCTTGAAGAAATTCAGCCCCGCCTCCTTCAGCACCGACCGGCTGAATTCGACGACCCGCACATCGACCTGCACGACATTACGGTTGCCGATCGTCGACGTATCGATCAGCGCACCTTCCTTGCCGCCCATCCGCTTGCCGATGGCCACCGCCCGTTCGTGCGCGTCGAGCGACGCCGCCGCGCCCGACACGACGGCGGCGCCGCCGTACGCCTTCACGTTCGCGCCCGAGCCGCCCAGCGCTTCCTGCGCGGCCGCATCGACGACATTGACGTTCCACACCGTCGGCTCGTCGCGACCACGCTCCCACAGCATCACGTTCGTCGAACCCGGCGCCTTCGCCACCAGCAGCACGGACCCGGCACGCCCACCCTTCATCACCAGCACGTCGACGACCGACGGATCGCCCACCGCGATCCGCTGCAAAGCGCGGCCGGCAGCGACCTGCCGCTGCGAGCCGACGGCAAGATCGATCGACCCGTTTGCGCCGGCTGCCCCGGCCAACACGGCGAAAGTCATGGCCCAGATGGTAATTGCGTATGCAATCAGTTTTTTTGTCATTGTGTCGGAGACCGTCGTACGGCCTTCTCCCTTCCGTTGCTGCTTTCGATGACCGTATCTAGGTTGTCAATAGGCGACCGTTTCGGCCCGCCCACCCCGAATCACTTCGATGCTGCTCCCGCCCCCGCGGGCGACGACCGGCGCACGCGGCGCCGCCTGTACGCGGGGCACATTGCGCGCGCGCCCGCCCGACAGTTCATCGAGCCACACGCCGGCGGCAGCCTGTCCCGAAGGCGTCAAGTCGCCGGCCGTGCGGATCGCGACCGTCTGCGTCGCGACCTCGTCGTCGCGCGGATTACGCAGCGCGAGCGTCAGACGGCCGCTTGCTTCGGCCAGCGTCAGCGCATCGACCTGCGCCGTCGGCACCGCGAGCACCGCGGTCCTCACGCCGCCGCCCGGCCCGCCGCTGCCGTCACGCTCGGCGGTCGCGTCGCCGAACGACAGAACCCGCAGCTTCGACATCAGCAGCCGCGACTGCGAATTGGGAATCTCCGAACCGGTTTGCCCCATGCCCGAGCCATCGCGCCGCAGATTCAGGAACACGTCGACGAAGTTGCCGGGCCGCAACCGGCTTCCGACTGCATTCGTCTCGTCGACCTTGACGGCCACTGCCCGCTCTCCGGGCGCCACCTGGTTCGCCAGCCCCGACGTCAGCCCCCCTTCGACGATCGGCGCGGCGGCAAGAATGTCGTTCGCCGGCACGCGGCCGACCAGAATCGACGGATCGCTGAACCCGCCGTTGGGCATCATGGGCGCCGACGCAAGCTTCAACGCATCGGCCGGGATCGGTTGACCGGCCGGCAACAAGCGCGTCGCCACGACGACCGGCACCGTCTGCGCCGTCGCGACGGCAGGTGCCACGGCGGGCGGCTGGGCCGGGGCGCGACCGAGCATCCACGCGTAGATCCCCAGCAGCACCGCGATCGCGATCAGCAGCCCGGCGATGATCTTCGTCAAGTTGTTGGCCATTGTGAATGTTGAGTGCCGTAAATGTTGTTATGTCGAAATGCAAACGTCGTTTCAACCCTGCCGCCACGCCCGGCCGACGTCCGTTTCATAAAATGGTCGCCGGGTTGATCTGCACGGTTGCCGTGCCCGTCAACTGCGTCGGCGTAACGAGTCCGATGAGCGGCAGCGACGGAACCAGCGGATAGTTCTTGTACGGATACGTCACCGTGACCGTCACGCAATACATCGTCGCGTCGTAACTGCATGCCCCCGACACCGGTGTCGGAATCTGAACGTTGCTCAACCAGGACGTCAGTCCGGTCGCCGTCGCCTTCGCCGCGGCTGCCCTGTCCGTCAGCGCCTGCGCCCCCGACCCGTTGGCCTCGTAGACATAATTCAGCGCCGTGCGCGCCCCTTCGGTCGCCGCGAGCGTCAGCCCTTGCTGAACCGCGAAGATCAGCCCGAACGTCACGATCGCATACAGGATCAGGAAGAACAGCGGAAACACCAGCGCGAACTCGACAGCCGTCGCGCCCAGTTGACGCCGCCGCGACCGGGGCCGGGACTGTCGCTTCATGCCATCCCCCCGGTCACCACGAGATAGGCCAGCCACACCGCTGCCGGTACGACGAGACAGGCGGCATAAGGCGTCGCCCGTCGCGTGCCGAGCGCAAGCGTCGGCGAACCGTGCGACCACAGTGCGCCCACCGGCGTATGCGTCAGCATCATCAGTGCGAGGACATGCACACCGGCTGCAAGGCTGGCGACAACCCAAAGCCAGGGCAATATCGACAAACCGCACCACGCGCCGAGTACCGCGAATACTTTCACGTCTGCCGCGCCCATGACGCGAAATGCAAAAAGCGGAAAAAAAAACAACGAAGCCGACCAGCATCCCGATCAATGCCTGTTCGACGGATATACCAAATGGATTTGCATGAACCCATGCACTGGCAAGCGCCGCAACGAGTCCGACGACGACAAGCGAATTCCGGACAAGCCGAATTCGAATATCACCGGCGGCAACGAGCGTCGCCCAGGCAAAAAAAATGCTGGTGCTGAGAAGATGTGCCATATCGCGACCGACCGCGCTAGTCGACGTAACGACGGGCGAGCTGCAATCGCAGCCCGCCCGCCACCCACCGAACTACGGGGGATCAGCCCGCCGGTAGCGAAGAGGCAATCGTGGAGAACAGAGCCGAGATCTTCGTACCGATAGTCGTCACGCTACCGATGATCAACGCTGCAATCAGACCCGCAATCAGACCATATTCGATCGCGGTAACCCCGTCTTCTTCCCGAAGGAAGCGAATCATCATTGCTTTCATTTTATTCCTCGTGCCTGTATTTACGTTCTTTGGCCTTTTATACGTATACGTCCCCGCATATCTGGCCGTTGCCCCGCGTCGTTCGTCACATCTGCCGTAACGTCAACCGGGTGCGCTTTCTTTATAGGTCGCCCCGAAGGGCATGGCTCACAATTTGATGCAAGTTAACATTCGCGATAGTGACCCTCCTCGAACGTTGTGTACCGAACCGTACATTTGCTTACATCTGCTCCGGATTCTATATCCGATCCCATTTAACTTCCAACCTCTTTTAACGGCACGGATCGAAAAAAATGACCTGAAGCACAACGTATTTGTACGGTGTTTCGGTACGACTTACACATAGGATTTACGATAGGTTAGATGTGCACACCTATTCCACCAGTAAAACAATTGCCTCGTCCACCAAGCCTGCGTGTGTCCCGCGTTACGTCGCACGCGTAACGCCAATGTTGTGACGTTACGTTACGAAACGGCCGAAACCGTTCTCATTCGTCTGCTCTTAAACAGAATCAACAATCTTTCAATTTCCATAACTCCCTTTTCCGACAAGGAATTGCCTCGTTTAAAGCCTGTTGTCGAACCGTCGGGCATTGAAATGGCACGACAGTTGCAGAGTAGTCCTCGCACCACTCAACACAACGCAGCACACAACACATTTTTAATGCGAGGACAAAATGGACATTAAGGTTATCCCTCATGGCGTGTTCCGGACGACTCTGATCGCGGCCACCGTTGCAGCCATGCTTTCCCTCTCCGCGTGCGGTGGTTCCGGTTCCATCAGCCAAGGCCTTGGCGGCGGTTCGAGCTCGGGCGGCGGCGATTCGATCTCCACGTCGGGTGGCGGCACCTCGGGCGGCTCGTCGGGTACGAGCGGTACCTCCGGCACCAGCGGCACCTCGGGCACGAGCGGTACCTCCGGCACCAGTGGTACGTCGGGCACGAGCGGCACCTCCGGCACCTCCGGCACCAGCGGTACGTCGGGAACGAGCGGCACGTCCGGCACCTCGGGTGTGTCGTCGAATCCAGTGGGAACTGTCCTCGCAAGCGGCAGCAACATCGTGACGGGTGTCGGCGGCACCGTCTCGGGCCTCGGCACCGTCATCGCCAACCAGTCGCTGCCGGGCGTCAATCCGGCCACCACGCAAGCCGCAGGCGGCGTCGTGCAAAGCGTGGGCGGCGCCGTCACCGCGCTCGGTAACGGCCTCGGCAACGGTCTTGGCCAACTGGGTGCAACGAAGGACCCGATCGGCACCACGGTCGCCAGCGCAGGCGGCGTGGTCAATCAACTCGGCGGCGCAGTCACGCAGACGGGCAACCTGGTCACGAGCCTCGGCAGCGGTCCGCTGTCGCCGCTCGCACCGGTCACGGGCGCCGTCGGCGGCCTCGTGTCGACGCTCGGCGGCGCCGTGTCGAACGGCGGCAACACGCTCACCAACGTACTGTCGACCGGCCCGATCCAGCAAGTCACGCAGACGGTCAGCTCGGCCATCACGCCGATCACGACGATGGTCGGCCAGACGACCCAGACGATCGGCTCGGCGACCGGCCTCGGCGCTCCGGTCAACACGCTGCTCGGCACGGTCGGCAACGGCCTGAACCAGGCCGGCGCACTGCTCGCATCCGCAGGCGGCAATCCCGTCACGACGGGCCTCGGCAACACCGTCTCGGCGACGGGCAATACCGTGAAGGCCGTTGGCGGCCTGCTCACGGGCGGCACCGGCGGCACGACCAACCCGCTCGCTCCGCTCACAGGCCTCCTCACCACGGTCACCGGTACGCTCGGCGGCGGCAGCGGCCCGCTCGCCCCGGTCACGGGCCTGCTCGGTACGGTCACCGGCGCACTTGGCGGCGCAGCAGGCGGCGGCAGCGGCCCGCTCGCTCCGGTCACGGGCCTCCTCGGCACGGTTACCGGTGCACTCGGCGGTGCAGCAGGCGGCGGCAGCGGCCCGCTCGCTCCGGTCACGGGCCTGCTCGGCACGGTCACCGGCGCGCTCGGCGGCGTAGCAGGCGGCGGCAGCGGCCCGCTCGCCCCGGTCACGGGTCTCGTCTCCACGGTCACCGGCGCACTCGGCGGCGTAGCAGGCGGCGGCAGCGGCCCGCTCGCCCCGGTCACGGGTCTCGCCTCCACGGTCACCGGCGCACTCGGCGGTGCGGCAGGCGGCAGCGGCGGCCCGCTCGCCCCGGTCACGGGCCTCGTCTCCACGGTCACCGGTGCGCTCGGCGGCGCAACGGGCGGCACGAGCGGCGGCCCGCTCGCGCCGGTCACGGGCCTCCTCGGCGCAGTCACGGGCGCACTTGGCGGCGTGGTGGGCGGCGCAGGCGGCAGCAGCCCGCTTGCCCCGGTGACGAACGCGGTGTCGACGGTCACCAGCACGGTCGGCGTACCGGCACTGAGCGGCGGCACGGGTGCCGTCACGAATTCGGGCTCGTCGTCGAATCCGCTCGCGCCCGTCACGTCGCTGATCGGCGGCCTGCTCGGCGGCACGCACGGCAAATAAACCGATATCCATTCATCGACAAGACAGCGAGGAGTCAATCATGTCCCAGCAACGTTCTCTTACGACGGCCGCCCTGCGCCAGTGGCGCGTGCCCCTCACCGCCTTTGCCGCAGCCTGCCTGCTGGCCGCCTGCGGCGGCGGCGGTGTCAGCTCGCCGCCGACCAGCAGCAACAACGGCCCCAGCAGCACCAGCGGCACGCCCAGCACGAGCGGCACCAGCGGCACGTCCACCACCGGCACCAAGGGTGTGGTCAGCACGGTCGGCCAGACGGCCAGCGACCTCGGCAGCACGGTCGGCAACATCAGCCTGCCGGGTCTCGGCGACGGCGTGACGAAGGGGGTCGGCAGCACGCTCTCGAGCACGGGCACGATCGTCGGCGCGGCAGCCGATGCCGTGAGCAACGGGCTCGGACAGATCGGCTCGACGAAGGATCCAGTCGGCACGACGGTGGCCGGTCTCGGCAACGTCGTCGGTGCGACGAGCAACACGGTGGCCGGCCTGAGCTCGACGGTCAAGGCGCTCGGCACGGGCCCGCTCGCACCGCTCGCGCCTGTCACGACCCCGGTGGGCACCGTGCTCGACACGGTCGCCAACGGCCTGACGGCCGCCGGCACGACGATCGGTTCGACGCTGTCGTCGGGCGCCGTGCAGCAGGTCACGCAGCCGATCAGCTCGGCGGTCACGCCGCTCGTGATCACGGCCGGCCAGGTCACGCAACAGGTCGGCACGACGACCGGTCTCGGCCAACCCGTCTCGGGCCTGCTCGGCAAGGTCGGCGGCGCGATCAGCTCGGCAGGCAAGCAGGTCGGTAGCACATCGAACCAGCCGCTCGTCGGCGACGTCGGTCAGCTCGTCACCGCGGTCGGCAACACCGTGACCAACGCGGGCGGCCTCGTGAATCCGAACGGCCCGAACGGCGCAGCACCGATCCCCGGCCTGATCACGAGCCTCGTCGGCGGTTCGACGGCCACCGTCCAGAACGGCACGTCGTCGGGTTCCGGCTCGACGAACCCGCTCGGCGGCCTGCTGTCGGGTCTCGGCTCGACGCCGCTCGGTTCGCTCACGGGCGCACTCGGCGGCGCAACGGGCGGCTCGGGCAGCAGCCCGCTCGCACCGGTCACGGGCCTCGTCTCCACGGTCACCGGCGCGCTCGGTGGCGCGGCAGGCGGCAGCGGCGGCCCGCTCGCCCCCGTCACGAATCTCGTGTCGACGGTGACGGGCACGCTCGGCGGCGCAACGGGTGGCGCGGGCAGTGCAAACCCTCTCGCGCCCGTCACCGGTTTGCTGAATACTGTCACCGGAGCAGTTGGCGGTGCGGCAGGGTCCGGAGGTTCGAGCCCGCTCGCGCCGGTCACATCGCTGGTGGGCAGCGTGACGGGTACGGCATCGTCGGGCGGCTCGACGGGCCTGCTGGCACCGGTAACGGGGTTGCTGGGCACGCTGGGTAGCGTTGGCAAGTAAGGAGGACGGTCGCACCTTCGCAGCCGGAGCAGAGGGCGCGACCGTACAAATACAACCGGCATGGCGGCACGCGGCGCGCGGCACCTTGGTGTCGCGCGCCTGCATTAGAAAGAAGATGAAAAGCAAGGCCTACGAGGAAGAACAATGAAATCCAGACTCGACAGATGGATGATGCTGCTCGCCATCGCGGCGGCAGGTACGGCACAAGCACAAACGCGCGTCGGCGGTAACCCGCTCGACTCCCTGCCCCAGATCAACGCGCCGAAAACCGGCCCGAACGTCACCGTGCAGGTCGCCCCCCAGGCGCCGCAACTGCAGGAACTGCTGTCGCGGCACCTGACGCCGACGACGTTCCAGGTCGAAGGCGTGAAGTCGGTGCCGTTCGAAGAAATCTCGCGTCGCTTCACGCCCCTCGTCGGCAAGGACATCACGATCGGCGACCTGATCGAAACCGCCAACGGCGTGACGAAGCTGTACCAGGATCGAGGCTACGCGCTGTCGTTCGCGTTCATTCCCGCACAGACGTTCGAGAACGGCGTCGTGCGCGTGACGGTCGTCGAAGGCTACGTGTCGGACGTCAAGGTCACCGGCAAGCCCGGTGCGATGGAATCGAAGATTCGCGCGATCGCCGCGCACATCACGGCCGATCGTCCGCTGCGCCGCGCGACGTTCGAGCGCTACGTGAACACGTTCGGCCTGCTGCCCGGCCTCACGGTGAAGGCGAACGTGCCGCCGCCGCAGACCACCGACGGCGCAACGACGCTCGAACTCGCGGTCGATCGCAAGCCGTTCAACGTCAGCACCGGCATCGACTTCAACCACCCGGGCGTCCAGGGCCTCATCACCGCGACCGAGAACGGCCTCACGAAATTCGGCGAGCAACTGAGCATCTCCGCGCTGGCGCCGCCGGGCCGCGACAAGCAGACCTACTTCGCGTTCAGCGGCGCGGTGCCGGTCGGCAGCAGCGGCCTGATCACGCGTCTCGACGCAAGCACGTATCGCGGCAAGCCGACCGACAACCCGGGCCTGCCGTCCTACGTCCAGCGCACCGTCAAGAACGAGAAGCTCGGTCTTTCGGCTTCCTATCCATTGCTGCTGAACAACCAGCGCAGCCTGCTCGGTACCGTGTCGGGCTATGCGTCGCACAACGAGGACCGCTACCAGAACCAGATCAACGGCGCGACCCTCGACACGCGCTCGCAGGTCCGCGTCCTGCAGATGCAGCTCGACTACACGAGCGTGGCGCCGAAACAGGTGCGCAAGCTGAGCGTCAACGTTGCGAAGGGGTTCAACATCCTCGGCGCGTCGAAAGCGCAGGACGTCACCGTCGGCACGACGACGACCTCGATCGACAACCCGATTTCGCTGACCTTCGTCCGTACCGGCGCGACCTTCACGCAAACGAATGAATGGCCGTTCCGGGTCGGCACGTCGGTCTCGCTGACCGGGCAATACAGCCCCGATTCGCTGCCGACGTCCGAACAGATCTCGTTCGGCTCGACGCGCTACGCACTCGGCTATCAACCTGGCGAAGCGTCGGGCGACTCGGGATGGGGGATGTCGCTGGAGGTCAACCGCGGCTTCACGCCGGGCTGGACGTATATGAAATCCGTCACGCCGTACATCGCGTACGACATGGCGCGCGTGTATCTGCACGCGGGCACGCCGTCGCCGAGCCGCATGTCATCGGTCGGCATCGGCGTGCGGTTCACCGACAGCCGTTTCTACAGTCTCGACCTGAACGTCGCGAAACCGGTTGGCGACGCACCCGTCGAAAGCGCGTCGCGCAGCCCGCGGATCAACGCCGCATTCTCGTATCAGCTCAACTGATCGGTCACCAAACAGCCCGCGTCACGCGGGCTGTTTCGATTAGAGTCCCCTCTATCAAACGTGGCGCACGGTTTCACGTATTCTGGCGAAGCTCGCAACATGACCCGCCCCATGCAGACGGTCGTGCGAGCGCATCGAACACGACATGCAAAACAAGGAGGATGACAATGATTCAACTGACTCGGCCGTTGCGTGCGATGGCTCTCGCCGGCGCGCTGCTCGCCTGCACTGCCCACGCATTCGCACAAGCAGACAGCCCGGCCGGCATGTGGCAAACGATCGACGACAGCACGGGCAAACCGAAGGCACTCGTGCAGATCGCCGATGACGGCGACGGTGCGCTGTCGGGCAAGGTCGTCAAGGGCCTCGGCGCAAACGATACGCCCGATCGCCGCTGCACCGCGTGCACGGACGAGCGCAAGGATCAGCTCATCAAGGGCATGACGATCATCAAGGCGATGAAGAAGGACGGTGACCACTGGGACGGCGGCAACATTCTCGACCCGGAGAACGGCAAGGTCTACAAGTGCAAGATGACGCTTGAAGACGGCGGCCAGAAACTCGTCGTGCGCGGTTATATCGGCGTGTCGCTGCTCGGCCGGTCGCAGACCTGGGTTCGCCAGCAATAACGCAGCGCGCGTCGAAACGCGCGACTCAATGAAAAATCGGCCTGCGACACAGTCGTCAGGCCGATTTTCTTTTGGTGCGCACGCAACGAAAATCAGCGGGTATTACGCCGCATGCTTCAGCGTGTTCGGCGTATAGCCACCCGGTGCGCGATACGCGGGCGCCGCACTGCTGCGCGCCTCTGCCGCCTTCGATTGCGTATGCTTGCGCATCCGCGCGGACAATTCATTGCACAGATTCATGCCGGCGTCGCCATAGAGCTCACGCATCACGTTCATCAACGTGCCCGTCTCGTGCCAGACCTTGAAGCGGCGATGGCACGTCTGATACGACGGGTAGCGGCGCGGCATGGCAGACCACGTTGCGCCGCTGTAGATCACCCAAAGCACGCCGTTCAATACGGCACGCGTGTTGGCTAACGGCCGGCCGCGCAACTCGGTGCGCGGCTGCATTTCGGGCAGAAGCGACGCAACGCAGCGCCACTCGTGGTCGGTCAGATCGCGATACGGTGTCATGGACATCTCCAGCCTTAGGAACCATGACGCAACGATATCGGCTCACCTTAACGGTGAATATAAGACAAATCCGAAAATACCCTGAGATGGATTAAATTTGACCGGAATTGACGTTTGAATCACGTCAATTACCGGAAATCGCCGTCAGGTCAGCGACGTATCGACGATGCGGCGCGGCGTTTCGATATATTCCTTCGACTGCATCTCGACGATACGCGAGACCGTGCGCGCAAATTCGTTTGCCATCGGGCCTTCGACGTACAACTGCTCCGCCGGCACCGCCGCGGACATCAGCAGCTTGACCTTGTGGTCGTAGAGCACGTCGATGAGCCACGTGAAGCGGCGCGCCTCGGACGCCATCCGCGGCGACATCTGCGGCACCTCCGACAGCACGATCGCGTGGAAGCGGCTCGCGAGTTCCAGATAGTCGTTCTGCGATCGCGGGCCGCCGCACAGCGTCGCGAAATCGAACCATACGACGCCGTCCGCCCTGCGCAGCGCCTTCAGCTCGCGCTTCTCGATATGCAGGATCGGGCTCTCGTCGGGTACCGCAGCGAGCTTCGCGAATGCGTGACGCAGTTCGCGATCGGCGTCCGCACCGAGCGGCGTGTGATACATCTTCACCTGCGCGAGCGTGCGCTGCCGGTAATCGACGCCCGCGTCGACGTTGAGCACGTCGAGTTTTTCCTTGATCAGCGCGATCGCCGGCAGCATGCGGTCGCGATGCAGGCCGTCCGGATACAGGTCGTCGGGATCGTAGTTGGACGTCATCACGAACTGCACGCCGTTGTTGAACAGGCGATCGAGCAGACGGTACAGGATCATCGCGTCGGCAATGTCCGACACATGGAACTCGTCGAAGCAGATCAGCCGGTAGCGCTTCGCGATGCGTCGAGCGAGTTCGTCGAGCGGATCGGCCTGCCCTTTCAGTTCCTCGAGCTCGCGGTGCACTTCGCGCATGAATTCGTGGAAGTGCAGGCGCGTCTTGCGCTGCACGGGCACGACCGCGTAAAAACTGTCCATCAGGAAGCTCTTGCCGCGACCGACACCGCCCCACATGTAGACGCCGCGCGGGAGATCCGGGTGATTGATGAGCTTCTTGAACGCATTCGAGCGACGCGCCTTGTACTCGACCCACTCGTCGAAACAGCGCTGCAGGCGATCGACGGCCGCGCGCTGCGCGGGATCGGACTGATAACCGCGCGTGGTCAATTCGCGCGTGTAGTATTCGGTGACGTTCATCGGGCAAACCGGAAAAAACGAAGGCGAACGGGGCATCCCGCTCGCCTTCGTCATCAAACGGCGGCGCCGGCCAGATACAGGCCGGCGCTATACCGCGCTTAGCTGTTCAGCGAGCGCTTGTCGACGGCGAGTGCCGCTTCGCGCATCACTTCCGACATCGACGGGTGCGGATGGCAGATGCGGGCGATGTCTTCCGACGCCGCCTTGAATTCCATCGCCACCACGGCTTCCGCGATCAAGTCCGACGCGTTCGCCGCGATCACGTGCACGCCGAGCAGTTCGTCGGTCTTGGCGTCCGCGATCATCTTCACGAAGCCGTCCGGCGCGTTCATGCCGAGCGCGCGGCCGTTGATCGAGAACGGGAACTTGCCCGTCTTGATCTCGCGGCCTTCGGCTTTCAGCTGCTGCTCCGTCTTGCCGACCCATGCGATTTCCGGGTACGTGTAGATCACCCACGGAATGCAGTTGTAGTCGATGTGCGGCTTCTGGCCGTCGATCACTTCCGCGACCAGCACGCCTTCGTCTTCCGCCTTGTGCGCCAGCATCGGGCCGCGCACCACGTCGCCGATCGCGTACACATTCGGCACCGCCGTGCGGCAATGGTCGTCGACGTCGATGAAGCCGCGCTCGTTCGCCTTCAGGCCGATCGCCTCGAGGCCGAGGTTGTCGGTGTTCGGCACGCGGCCGACCGACACGATCAGGCGGTCGGCGTCGAGCGTCTGCGCGTTGCCGTCCTTGTCGGTGTAAGCGATCGACACGCCGTTCGCGGTCGTCTTCACTTCGCCGATCTTCACGCCGAGATTGATCTCGAGGCCCTGCTTCTTGAACAGCTTCGCGGCTTCCTTCGCGAGCGCTTCGTCGGCTGCGCCGAGGAACGCCGGCAGCGCTTCGAGCACCGTCACTTCGGCACCCAGGCGGCGCCACACCGAGCCGAGCTCGAGGCCGATCACGCCCGCGCCGATCACGGCGAGCTTCTTCGGCACCGAGTCGAACGTCAGCGCGCCTTCGTTGTCCGACACGATCTTGTTGTCGACCGGAATGCCCGGCAGGTGACGCGCCTTCGAACCCGTCGCGATGATCACGTTCTTCGCGGTGACGACTTCGGTTTCACCCTCGCCGCTCACTTCGATCTGCACGCCGGCGTCGGTCTTGCCGGTGAACTTGCCGTGGCCCTTCAGCCAGGTGATCTTGTTCTTCTTGAACAGGAACTCGATCCCGCTCGTCATCTTCTCGACGATCGCGTCCTTGCGGCCGAGCATCTTCGCGACGTCGATCTTCACGCCGTCAACCGTGATGCCGTGGTCGGCCAGATGGTGCGACGTGTTCTCGAACTCTTCCGACGATGCGAGCAGCGCCTTCGACGGGATGCAGCCGACGTTCAGGCAGGTGCCGCCGAGCTTCAGCGCGCCGGCCGGGTTCTTCCACTTCTCGATACAGGCAACGGTCTTGCCCAGCTGCGCGGCGCGGATCGCGGCGATGTAACCGCCGGGGCCGGCGCCGATCACGACGACGTCAAATTCCTTGGACATGGCAATCCTTTCTACTTGTGCGCCCGCACGGGCAGCGCGTGTCGCGCGCCCGTGCGGAGCGGGTCAATGCGGTGAAACTCGGCTTACAGGTCGAGCAGCAGGCGTGCCGGATCCTCGAGCGCATCCTTCATCGCGACGAGCGACAGCACGGCTTCGCGGCCGTCGATGATCCGGTGGTCGTACGAGAGCGCGAGGTAGTTGATCGGACGAATCACGATCTGGCCGTTTTCGACGACCGGGCGCTCCTTCGTCGCGTGCACGCCGAGGATGGCCGACTGCGGCGGGTTGATGATCGGGGTCGACAGCATCGAGCCGAACACGCCGCCGTTCGAGATCGAGAACGTACCGCCCGTCATTTCCTCGATCGACAGCTTGCCGTCCTTCGCCTTCTGGCCGAATTCGGCGATCTTCTTTTCGATGTCGGCGAGGCTCAGCTGATCCGCGTTGCGCAGGATCGGCACCACGAGACCGCGCGGCGAGCCGACGGCGATACCGATGTCGAAGTAGCCGTGATAGACGATGTCGTTACCGTCGATCGACGCGTTCACGAGCGGGAACTTCTTCAGCGCATGTACGGCCGCCTTCACGAAGAACGACATGAAGCCGAGCTTCACGCCATGTTCCTTCTCGAACTTGTCCTTGTACTTGTTGCGCAGTTCCATGACCGGAGCCATGTTGACTTCGTTGAACGTCGTCAGGATCGCGTTGGTCTGCTGCGATTCGAGCAGACGCTCGGCGATACGCGCACGCAGGCGCGACATCGGCACGCGTTGTTCCGGACGGTCGTTCAGCCAGGCCGTGGCCGACGCCGGCACCTTCACTTCCGGCAGCGACGGCTTCGCAGCGGCCTTGGCCGGTGCGGCAGCCGGAGCAGCCTTCGGTGCGCTGCCAGCGGCCAGCGCGTCGCCCTTCGTGACGCGGCCGTCGCGGCCCGAACCTGCGACGTCGCCTGCCGACAGGCCCTTCTCGGCCAGCAGCTTCGATGCGGCCGGCGATGCGGCGGCCGAGCTCGATGCCGTTGCGGCGACCGGCTGTGCGGCCGGTGCGGCTGCGGCAGGCGCGGCTGCCGGCTTGACTTCGGCGGCGCCCGCTGCGGCTTCGGCGGCACCTGCCTTCGCTTCGGTGTCGATCGTTGCGATCAGCTGATCGGCAACCACCGTGTCACCGTCGTTCTGCAGCACTTGCGCGAGCACGCCCGCGGCCGGTGCCGGCACTTCGAGCACGACCTTGTCGGTCTCGAGTTCGATCAGGATTTCGTCCTGCGCGACTGCTTCGCCCGGCTTCTTCTTCCATTGCAGCATGGTGGCTTCCGAAACCGACTCCGAAAGCTGGGGGACTTTGACTTCTACGATAGCCATGTGATTTTCCTGGATGCTTAATCTGGGGTGTGACGAGGTTCGTGCGATTCCTTCGGCCGATGCGGCGCGCCACGCGCCCGGCGGGCCAAAAGAGACGGGAAAGCACTGTGCGCCTTCCCGTTTCGCTTCCGTCGGTTATTTCGCGATCGATGCGCTCTTCAGGCGGCCGAAAGCACCTTCGATCAGGGCCTTCTGCTGCTCGTAGTGCTTCGCGTAGTAGCCAACCGCCGGCGAGGCCGAAGCCGGACGGCCGCTGTATGCCAGCTTCTGCCCTTCCTTCATGCCTTCCTTCAGATGGTGCTCGACGTAGAACCAGGGACCCTGGTTCTGCGGCTCGTCCTGCACCCAGACCACTTCAGTCGCGTTCTCGTACTTCTTCATTTCGGCTTCGAACTGCTTGTGCGCGAACGGGTAAAGCTGCTCGATACGGATGATCGCGACGTCGTTCGCCTTCGCTTCACGGCGATGGGCGACGAGGTCGTAATACACGCGGCCCGAGCATGCCAGCACGCGCTTGACCTTCTTCGCGTCGATGCCGCCGTCGGTTTCGCCCAGCACCGGCTGGAACGAACCCTTCGCCAGTTCCGACAGGTCCGACACCGCTTCCTTGTGGCGCAGCAGCGACTTCGGCGTCGCGACGATCAGCGGCTTGCGGAACAGGCGGATCATCTGGCGGCGCAGCAGGTGGAAAATCTGCGCCGGCGTCGTCGGCTGGACAACCTGCATGTTGTGATCCGCGCACAGTTGCAGGAAACGCTCGATACGGGTCGACGAGTGTTCCGGGCCCTGGCCTTCATAGCCGTGCGGCAGCAGCATCGTGAGACCCGACACGCGGCCCCACTTCACTTCGCCCGACGAGATGAACTGGTCGATCACGACCTGTGCGCCGTTGACGAAGTCGCCGAACTGCGCTTCCCACAGCACGAGCGTGTTCGGCTCGGCGGTCGAGTAACCGTATTCGAAGCCCAGCACCGCTTCTTCCGACAGCACCGAGTCGATCACCGTGAACTTCGCCTGACCTTCGGCGATGTTCTGCAGCGGCACGTACGTGCCGTCGTTCCAGCGTTCGCGGTTCTGGTCGTGCAGCACCGCGTGACGGTGCGTGAACGTGCCGCGGCCCGAGTCCTGGCCCGTCAGGCGCACCGAGTAGCCCGATGCGACGAGCGACGCGAACGCGAGGTGCTCGCCCATGCCCCAGTCGAGCGGCTGGTCGCCGCGCGCCATGTTGCGGCGGTCGTTGATCACGCGCTCGACGAGCGGGTGGACCTTGAAGTTTTCCGGGACCGTCGTGATGCGTTCGCCGAGGCGCTTCAGTTCTGCGAGCGGCACGGCCGTGTCGGCTGCATCCGTCCACTTGCGGTTCAGGAACGGAACCCAGTCGACCGCGTACTTGCTCTTGTAGTTCGACAGGACCGGGTCGACCGTGTGGTGACCGTCGTCCATTGCCTTGCGGTACGCCTTCACGTAGTTGTCGGCATCTTCCGCGGTGATCACGCCCTGCTGCACGAGCTTCTCGGCGTACAGCGCACGGGTGCCCGGGTGCTGCGCGATCTTCTTGTACATCAGCGGCTGCGTGACGGCCGGCGTGTCCTGCTCGTTGTGACCCAGCTTGCGGAAGCAGACGATGTCGATCACGACATCCTTGTGGAACTGCATCCGGTAGTCGATCGCGATCTGCGTCGCGAGGATCACCGCTTCAGGATCGTCGCCGTTCACGTGCAGCACCGGCGCCTCGATCATCTTGACGACGTCGGTACAGTACAGCGTCGAACGCGCATCGCGCGGGTCGGACGTCGTGAAGCCGATCTGGTTGTTGATGACGATGTGCAGCGTGCCGTGCGTGCCGTAACCGCGCGTCTGCGCGAGGTTCAGCGTTTCCATCACGACGCCCTGGCCCGCGAAGGCCGCATCGCCGTGGATCTGCACCGGCAGCACTTGCAGGCCGTCTTCGTCGCCGCGACGGTCCATCCGCGCCTTCGCGGAACCTTCGACCACCGGGTTCACGATTTCGAGGTGCGACGGGTTGAACGCGAGCGACAGGTGGACCGGGCCGCCTTCCGTCGACACGTCCGACGAGAAGCCCTTGTGGTACTTCACGTCGCCGGCCGGCAGGTCGTCGACGTGCTTGCCTTCGAATTCGGCGAACAGGTCGGCCGGCATCTTGCCCAGCGTGTTGACCAGCACGTTCAGACGGCCGCGGTGGGCCATGCCGATGATGATTTCCTGCACGCCGCGCTTGCCCGCGTGCTGGACGACTTCGTCCATCGCCGCGATGAAGCTTTCGCCGCCTTCGAGCGAGAAGCGCTTCTGGCCGACGTACTTGGTATGCAGGTAACGCTCGAGGCCTTCAGCGGCCGTCAGGCGATTCAGGATGTGCTTCTTCTCGTCTGCCGAGAAGTTCGGCGTCGCACGGGTCGACTCTAGGCGCTCCTGCCACCAGCGCTTCTGCTCCGGGTCGCTGATGTACATGTATTCGGCGCCGATCGTGCCGCAATACGTGTCGCGCAGACCCTTGACGATGTCGCGCAGCGAAGCCTGGTCGAAACCGAAATACAGGTTGCTCGCGCTGTACGTCTGGTCGAGATCGCCTTCGGAGAAGTCGTAGAACGCGGGTTCGAGTTCGGGAATGGCGGGACGTTCGCGACGCTTCAGGGGATCGAGATTGGCCCATTGCGAGCCGAGGAAGCGGTAGGCGCTGATGAGCGACTGCACGTGCACTTGCTTGCGTGCCGCAGCCAGATTGGTGCTGCTTTCGCGCGGGATGAAGGCATTGGCCTTCGCACGCTCGGCAAACGATTCGACGATCGGGAAATGAGCGACGTCATTGGCATTCGAACCGTCCGTTGCAGGCACATTCTGCAGCGCGTCGAAATACTCTCGCCAGTTCTCCGGCACCGACGCCGGATTGTTGAGATATGCATCGTACAGTTCTTCAACGTACGAAGCATTGCCGCCGAACAGATAGGAGTTCAGCTGAAACTGCTTCATTACATCTGACATTTTACGCTCACCTTTCTTCGAGCTTCTCGAGAAATAGCGGGTTACTCAACCTTCCGCGACACGGCCTGACCGTTTAGCGGATTGCGAATCAAGTCTTGCTTGGAAGGACCTAAAACTTGCGTGCGCGCAGCATATCACAGAACCGATACCGAAGTTCACGGTGAAATGTGCCCGAAAGCACCGCGCGACGGGGTTTTGCCGGATTGCCGCGACCGGCAGGAACAGTGTTTTGCAGGCAACCCGGTTGCGCGTCGCGCGGATGCGAAAAAGGCTGCCACGAGGCAGCCTTTTCGTCGTGCACGGGAACGGTCGAAACGCTTAGTCGACCGCGCCTTCGCGGCTCGCGCGACGACGCTCGTGCTCCTTCAGGAAGCGCTTGCGCAGGCGGATCGACTGCGGCGTCACTTCGACGAGTTCGTCGTCGTCGATGAACTCGACCGCGTATTCCAGCGACATCTGGACCGGCGGCACGAGACGCACGGCTTCGTCGGTGCCCGACGCGCGCACGTTGGTCAGCTGCTTGCCCTTGATCGGGTTCACGACGAGGTCGTTGTCGCGGCTGTGGATGCCGATGATCATGCCCTCATAGAGCGCGTCGCCCGGCTTCACGAACATGCGGCCGCGATCCTGCAGCTTCCACAGTGCGTATGCCACGGCTGCGCCGTCGTCCTGCGAGATCAGCACGCCGTTGCGGCGCTCGCCGACCGAGCCGTCCTTGACCGGTGCGTACGAGTCGAAGATGTGGCTCATCAGGCCCGTGCCGCGCGTGAGCGTCAGGAATTCGCTCTGGAAGCCGATCAGGCCGCGTGCCGAGATCTTGTATTCCAGACGCGTGCGGCCGCGGCCGTCCGACGCCATGTCGAGCATTTCGCCCTTGCGGCGGCCCAGCTCTTCCATCACGCCGCCCTGGTGCTCGTCCTCGAGGTCGACCGTCAGCAGTTCGTACGGCTCGTGCTTCGCGCCGTCGATTTCCTGCATCACGACGCGCGGACGCGACACGGCCAGTTCATAGCCTTCACGACGCATGTTCTCGACGAGAATCGTCAGGTGCAGTTCGCCGCGGCCCGACACTTCGAACACCGTTTCGTCGCCCGTGTCCTTCACGCGCAGCGCGACGTTGTGGTTCAGCTCCTTCATCAGGCGGTCGCGGATCTGGCGGCTCGTCACGAACTTGCCTTCACGGCCTGCGAGCGGCGACGAGTTGACGAGGAAGTTCATCGTCAGCGTCGGCTCGTCGACGGTGATCATCGGCAGCGCTTCCGGCGTATCCACCGCGCAGATCGTCGCACCGATGCCGACATCTTCAATACCGTTGATCAGCACGATGTCGCCCGCTTCGGCCGACTCGACCTGCACGCGCTCGAGACCCTTGAACGACAGCACCTGGTTGATCTTGCGGTTCAGCACGTCGCCTTCCGGGCCGAAGCGCATTACGACCGGCTGGCCCGGCTTGATGCGACCGCGCGTGATACGGCCGACGCCGATCCGGCCGACGTACGTCGAATAGTCGAGCGACGTGATCTGGAGCTGCAGCGGCGCTTCCGGGTCGGCCGGGCGAACCGGCACGTGCGCGAGGATCGCCTCGAACAGCGGGCGCATGTCGCCTTCGCGCGCGGCCGGGTCGAGCGACGCGTAGCCGTTCAGGCCCGACGCGTAGACGATCGGGAAGTCGAGCTGCTCTTCGGTCGCGCCGAGCTTGTCGAACAGATCGAAGGTCTGGTTGATGACCCAGTCGATCCGCGCGCCCGGACGGTCGATCTTGTTGACCACGACGATCGGCTTCAGGCCGAGCGCAAGCGCCTTCTTCGTGACGAAGCGCGTCTGCGGCATCGGGCCTTCGACCGCGTCGACGAGCAGCAGCACCGAGTCGACCATCGACAGCACGCGCTCGACCTCGCCGCCGAAGTCCGCGTGCCCCGGGGTGTCGACGATGTTGATGTGCGTGCCTTCATACTCGACCGCGCAGTTCTTCGCGAGAATCGTGATCCCGCGCTCTTTTTCGATGTCGTTCGAGTCCATCACCCGCTCCGCAATCTGCTGGTTCTCGCGGAAGGTGCCGGACTGGCGAAGCAGTTGGTCGACGAGCGTAGTCTTGCCGTGGTCGACGTGGGCGATGATGGCGATATTGCGAAGGGCGCGGGTCATAGAAACCTGGAAATCGTTTGAACGCGCAAACGCGCGCGCTCGTTTTTCACGGGCGCGCGCGTTGCAGCTTGGAAAGCCTCAAATTATAGCACGTACGCGTGTCGAAAGCTGACCGGCGCGTTGCAACGCAGCAAACCAGGACGGCTTCGCCCTCCCCTCGGGTGAACAATTCGCCCCAAGGCGGCGCCGCCGGCAAGCCAAAAAACCTTATCGAGATAAGGGATTTTTGCAGCACGAAGCGCGCCCTTTGCCGTTCGATTAACATTTGCCGCGGCAAGCAATTGTGCCTATACTGCTGCCTAGTCAACTATTGCAGTTTCAGGGTTTTATGCCGGATTCTTCTACCCAATCGCCCGTTTCGTCGCTGTCCACGTACCAGATGAACGACAGCGTCGGTTATCTGATGTCGCGCGTGAAGTCGGTGATGACCAACCTCGTCACGCAACGCACGCAGGAAGAGCTCGGCATCACGGGCACGCAGGCGAGCATGCTGTTCATGATCGCGGTCGGCAAGTGCTCGACGGCCGCCGAGCTTGCGCGCGAATACGGGATCGACGCGAGCGCGGTCACGCGCCTGCTCGATCGGGTCGAGAAACGCGGGCTCCTGTCCCGCGTCCGCAGCATCGAGGACCGGCGCGTCGTGCGCCTCGAGCTGACCGACGAAGGGCGTGCGCTCGCCGAACGGCTGCCGCCCATTTTCCGCAGCGTGCTCGACCAGGTGCTGGACGGGTTTACGCCGGAAGAAGTCGGGTTCCTGAAGAGCATGCTGCGCCGCATTCTCAGCAACTATTGCGAGACGGCCGGCGGCAGCATCACGTAATAGTTGCCATAACAATTACTTTTGACAGATTAATGTAAGGAAATCCTTGCAGTGTCCATCATTCATTCCGAGTCAGGGGTCAGCGCGATGAAATCCTCCCCGTTGTCCGTGCGCGCCGGGTCGTGCCGCGTCGCCGTTGCCGCCGCGGTCGCCGCACTGGCGCTGGCGGGCTGCGCGAACTACATCGGCATCAAAAGCGACAAGCAGATCGCCCCTGCGTCGCAATTCGAATCCGCCCAGAGCCTGCCGGCCCAGGGCGGCCAATGGCCGGCGCTCGACTGGGCAAGCCAGTTCGGCGATCCGCAGTTGCCGAAGCTGATCGACGAAGCCCTCCAGGGCAATCCGTCGATCGCGCAGGCGCAGGCGCGCATCGCGAAGGCATCGTCCTACATCGAATCGTCGCGTTCGAACCTGCTGCCGAAGGCCGAGGCCAGCTATTCGTGGACGCGCGAGCTGTATTCGGGGAACGCGCTGTTCCCGCCCCCATACGGCGGCCAGTGGTACAGCGAGAACAACGCGCTCGCGAGCGCGTCGTGGGAACTCGACCTGTGGGGCAAGAACCGCGAACGCCTGCATACCGCCGTATCGCAGGAAAAGGCCGCCGAAGCCGACATGCAGCAGGCGCGCATCACGCTCGCGTCGTCGGTCGCGCGCACTTATAACTCGCTCGCGCAGCTCTATGCGCTGCGCGACATCGCGCAACGCGAGATCGCCAACCGCGAGACGGTCGGCAAGATCACCGACGGCCGCGTATCGGCCGGCCTCGACACCAACGTCGAACGCCAGACGGCCCGCGGCAATATCGCGACGACCCAGGCGTCGCTGTCGGACCTCGACGGCCAGATCACGACGGTGCGCTACCAGCTCGCCGCATTGCTCGGCAAGGGTCCGGATCGCGGGTTGCAGATCGCCGCGCCCGTGCTGAACCCGAGCGGCGAAGTCGCCCTGCCCGGCAACCTGCCGGCCGATCTCGTCGCGCGCCGCCCCGACATCGTTGCCGCGCGCTGGCAGGTCGAGGCCGCGATGCACGACGTGAAGGAAGCAAAGGCCGAGTTCTACCCCGACGTGAACCTCGCGGCCGGCTTCGGCTTCGATGCGTTCGGCTGGGGCAAATTCCTGAACTTCGCGAGCCGCCAGGCGCAGTTCGGCCCGGCGATCCACCTGCCGATCTTCGACGCCGGCGCGCTGCGCGCGCAGCTCAAGGGTCGCTATGCGGACTTCGACCTGTCGGTCGCGAACTACAACCAGACGCTGATCAGCGCGCTGAACGACGTCGCGACGCAAGTCGCGTCGATCCGCGCGGTCGATCGCCAGATGGGCGATGCGCAACGCGCGCTCGACGCGTCGACGCGCGCGTACGACCTCGCCGTGATTCGCTACAAGGCCGGCCTGTCGCCGCAACTGCAGGTGCTGACCGCGGACAGCAACCGCCTCGCATCGGAGCAGACGGTGACCAACCTGAAGATGCGCCGGCGCGACATGCAGCTCGCACTGATCAAGGCGCTGGGCGGCGGGTTCGATGCGACCGGTACGCCGCTCGCCGCGCCCGATGCCGACAAGCCGACAAAACAGGCCGCCAACTGATCCGGCGCCACCACTACGCAGACACTCGAAATAACGGACGGAGAAAATCGCCATGAGCGACCCTCAACAAAACGCCGCCAGCGCACAGTCGCAGAACAACGGGAAGCGCAAACGGATGATGACGCTGCTCGTCGCGGTCATCGTGATCGCGGCCATCGCGTACGGCCTGTACTACTTCCTCGTCGCCCGCTTCCATGAAGGGACCGACGACGCATACGTGAACGGCAACGTCGTGCAGATCACGCCGCAGGTCACGGGCACCGTGATCGCCGTGAAGGCGGACGATACGCAAACGGTCAAGGCCGGCGATCCGCTGGTCGTGCTCGACCCGGCCGATTCGCAGGTCGCGCTGCAGCAGGCCGAAGCCAACCTCGCGCAGACCGTGCGCCAGGTCCGCGGCCTGTTCGTCAACGACGACCAGTACCGCGCGCAGGTCGCGCTGCGCCAGTCCGACCTGTCGAAGGCCGAAGACGACCTACGCCGCCGCGTGGCCGTCGCACAGACGGGCGCCGTGTCGCAGGAAGAAATCTCGCACGCACGTGACGCCGTGCGCGCCGCACAGGCGTCGCTCGACGCGTCGCAGCAGCAGCTCGCGTCGAACCGCGCGCTGACCGCGAACACGACGATCGCGTCGCATCCGAACGTGATGGCCGCCGCCGCGAAGGTTCGCGACGCTTACCTCGCGAATGCACGTAACGTGCTGCCGGCGCCGGTGACGGGCTACGTCGCGAAGCGCTCGGTGCAGGTCGGCCAGCGCGTGTCGCCCGGCACGCCGCTGATGTCGGTGGTGCCGCTCAATGCCGTGTGGGTCGATGCGAACTTCAAGGAAGTCCAGCTCAAGCACATGCGCATCGGCCAGCCGGTCGAGCTGACGGCCGACATCTACGGCTCGTCGGCCGTCTACCACGGCAAGGTCGTCGGCTTCTCGGCCGGTACGGGCTCGGCGTTCTCGCTGCTGCCGGCGCAGAACGCGACCGGCAACTGGATCAAGGTCGTCCAGCGCCTGCCGGTGCGTATCGAGCTCGACCCGAAGGATCTCGACAAGCATCCGCTGCGCATCGGTCTGTCGATGCAGGTCGACGTGGACATCAAGGACGAACGCGGCGACCAGCTCGTCAACGCGCCGAACACCGTCTACGAGACCAACGTGTTCGCGAAGTACGGCGACGAAGCCGACGCAGAAATCGCACGCGTCATCGCCGAGAACGCCGGCGGCAACGCGTCGGCGCCGGCTGCGGCCAAGCAGAACAGCGCCGCGAAAATGATGTAACCGTTCCGACTTCGGAAAACCACCGACATGGCACAGGCTCCTGCCTCCTACCCGCCCTTGCAGGGCGGGCAACTCATTCTCGGGACAATCGCGGTATCGCTCGCGGTGTTCATGAACGTGCTCGACACGTCCATCGCGAACGTCGCGATCCCGACTATCTCGGGCGACCTCGGCGTATCGTCCGACCAGGGCACATGGGTCATCACGTCGTTCGCGGTCGCGAACGCAATCTCGGTGCCGCTGACGGGCTGGCTGACCGACCGCTTCGGACAGGTCCGCCTGTTCCTCGCATCGATCATCCTGTTCGTCATCTCGTCGTGGATGTGCGGGCTCGCACCGAGCCTGCCGTTCCTGCTTGCATCGCGGGTCCTCCAGGGTGCGGTCGCGGGGCCGATGATTCCGCTGTCTCAATCGCTGCTGCTGTCGAGCTATCCGCGTGCGAAGGCGCCGATGGCGCTCGCGCTATGGTCGATGACGACGCTGATCGCGCCGGTCGCGGGCCCGATCCTCGGCGGCTGGATATCGGACAACTACTCGTGGCCGTGGATCTTCTACGTGAACATCCCGGTCGGCATCGCCGCCGCGCTCGCCACGTGGTCGATCTATCGCACGCGTGAATCGACGGTGCGCCGCGCGCCGATCGACGGCGTCGGCCTTGCGCTGCTCGTGCTGTGGGTCGGATCGCTGCAGATCATGCTCGACAAGGGCAAGGATCTGGACTGGTTCGCATCGACCACGATCGTCGCGCTCGCGTTGATCGCGATCATCTCGTTCGCGTTCTTCGTGATCTGGGAACTGACCGCCGAGCACCCCGTCGTCGACCTGTCGCTGTTCCGCCGGCGCAACTTCACGGGCGGCACGATTGCGCTTGCGGTCGGTTACGGGCTCTACTTCGGCAACCTCGTGCTGCTGCCGCTGTGGCTGCAGACGCAGATCGGCTACACGGCAACCGACGCCGGCCTCGTGATGGCGCCGGTCGGGCTGTTCGCGATCCTGCTGTCGCCGCTGACCGGCAAGTTCCTGCCGCGCACCGACCCGCGCTACATCGCGACCGCCGCGTTTCTCATCTTCGCGCTGTGCTTCTGGATGCGATCGGGCTACACGACGGGCGTCGACGAGTGGTCGCTCACGCTGCCGACGCTCGTGCAGGGCGTCGCGATGGCCGGCTTCTTCATTCCGCTCGTGTCGATCACGTTGTCCGGGCTCCCCGGCCACCGCATCCCGGCGGCGTCCGGCCTGTCGAACTTCGTGCGGATCATGTGCGGCGGCATCGGCACGTCGATCTTCCAGACTGCGTGGGATCATCGCAACAACTTCCACCACGCGCAGCTCGTCGAGCAGACGAACGTGTACAACCCGACGTTCAACCAGGCCGTGACGCAGATGGGCAATCTCGGGCTGACGCAGGACCAGGCGCATGGCCTCATCAACAACCTGGCCACGCAGCAGGCCGCGCAGCTCGGTGTGAACGATCTGTTCTACGTCTCGGCGGCGATCTTCGTGCTGCTGATCGCGCTGATCTGGATCACCAAACCAGAACGCGCGGGCGGCGGCGATGCAGGTGCGGCAGCATCGGCCGCGCACTGAGCGTTACGCGGCAACGCACCCGAGTGCGCCAAACAAAAAACCCGGTCGATATCGACCGGGTTTTTTTATTGCTCCGATGGCGCGCTCGCGCCGCTGGCGTCACGCAGCCGTCACGACGAGACGTTCCGGTGCGAGCACGCCGTTCGCCTTGCGGGCGACACCGAGCAGTCGCGTCGCATCGTAGACGCGCACACGCTCGCCGTCGGCCGCATCGATCGGACCGAGCTCCGACAGCGGCAGGCGCTGACCGTGCAGGAACCGCTTTGCACACGTGTCGTCGAGCCGGACGGCCGGAAACGTCGACAGCAACGCATCGACCGGCTGAAGCCACGCATCGCGCGCCGATTCCGCGGCGTCCGACAACGCATCGAGCGTCACCGCATGCTCGAGCGTCAGCGCGCCGACGCCCGTGCGACGCAACATCGTCAGATGCGCACCGCATCCCAGGGCCTCGCCGATATCCTCCGCCAGCGTGCGCACGTAGGTGCCCTTGCTGCAGGTCACACGAAACGTCACGTCGGGCAACTCGCAGGCGAGCAGATCGAGTACATGAATCGTCACGTTGCGGCCTTCGCGCTCGACCGTCTGGCCCGCGCGCGCATATTCGTACAGCGGCTTGCCGTCGCGCTTGAGCGCCGAATACATCGGCGGCACCTGCACGATCTCGCCGGTGAAGCGCACGAGTGCGGCTTCAACGGCTGCGCGGTCGCACTCGACCGGCCGCGTGTCGATCACTTCGCCTTCAGCGTCGCCGGTGGCCGTGCGCTGGCCGAGCCGCATCGTCGCTTCGTAGGTCTTGTCGGCCTCGAGCAAGTCCTGCGAGAACTTCGTCGCCTCGCCGAAGCACAGCGGCAGCAGGCCCGAGGCCAACGGATCGAGCGTGCCGGTGTGACCGGCTTTCTTCGCGAGAAGCAGGCGCTTCGCGCGAATCAGCGCATCGTTGCTCGACAGGCCGACCGGCTTGTCGAGCAGGAGGACGCCGTCCAACACACGCCGGGGCACGCGCGGACGTTGAGGTGCTGCATTCGTCATAGGCCGGTCGAGCTCAGTCGTCCTTGGCGGGCGCGTCGGCCTCGTCGTCGTCCTTCGCGCGCGTCGAGTTCGCTTCCTTGATCAGGCGCGACATTTCGACGGCCTTCTCGATCGTCTGGTCGTAGTGGAAATGCAGCGTCGGCACCGTATGAATGTGCAGACGCTTGAACAGCAGGTTGTGCAAGTGACCCGACGCATGATTCAGCGCCTCCTGCGTCTTTTCCGGATCGCCGGTCAGCGCCGTGAAGTAGACCTTCGCGTGCGCGTAATCCGGCGTGAGCTCCACGCTCTGGATGGTCACGATGCCGATGCGCGGGTCTTTGACCTCGCGCATGATGAGCTCGGACAGGTCGCGCTGAATCTGGTCGGCGATCTGAACGTTGCGATTGGGGGAAGTACGTTTCCTGGACATGATCGATCCCTGATTCGTTTATCAGGATAATGCGGCCGCCTTTTGGCGGGCCGCCATGAAAAATGGGCGGGACAAGCCCAAGCCTGCCCCGCCCATGAGCCGATACGCGACGATTACAGCGTACGCGCGACTTCGGTCACTTCGAAGACTTCGAACTGGTCGCCTTCCACGATGTCGTTGAAGTTCTTCACCGACATACCGCACTCGAAGCCTTGCTTGACTTCCTTCACGTCGTCCTTGAAGCGCTTCAGCGATTCGAGTTCGCCCGTGAAGATCACGACGTTGTTGCGCAGCACGCGAACCGACGACGAGCGCTTGACGATACCGTCCGTGACCATACAGCCTGCGACCGCGCCGATCTTCGGCACCTTGAACACCTGGCGCACCTCGACCGTACCGGTGATGACTTCTCGCTTCTCCGGTGCCAGCATGCCCGACATCGCCGCCTTCACCTCATCCACTGCGTCATAGATGATGTTGTAGTAGCGGATGTCGACGCCATTGGCTTCCGCGAGCTTGCGCGCCTGCGCATCCGCACGCGTGTTGAAGCCGATGATGACTGCCTTCGACGCCGTTGCAAGGTTGACGTCGTTTTCGCTGATGCCGCCCACCGCGCCGTGCACGATCTGCACGCGCACTTCGTCGGTCGACAGCTTGAGCAGCGACTGCACGAGCGCTTCCTGCGAACCCTGCACGTCGGCCTTGACGATAAGCGGCAGGTTCTGCACTTCGCCTTCGCCCATCTGCTCGAGCATGCTTTCCAGCTTCGCGGCCTGCTGCTTCGCGAGCTTCACGTCACGGAACTTGCCCTGACGGAACAGTGCGATTTCACGCGCCTTGCGCTCGTCCGGCAGCACGATCACTTCCTCGCCCGCACCCGGCACTTCCGACAGACCCTGGATTTCGACCGGGATCGACGGGCCGGCTTCCTTCGTCGGCTTGCCGTTCTCGTCGAGCATCGCACGCACGCGGCCATAGGCCGAGCCCGCGAGCACGATATCGCCACGATTCAGCGTACCGGACTGCACGAGGATCGTCGCAACCGGGCCCTTGCCCTTGTCGAGCTTCGCTTCGATCACGATGCCCTTGGCGGGTGCTTCGACCGGTGCCTTCAGCTCCAGCACTTCGGCCTGCAGCAGCACGTTCTCGAGCAGATCGTCGATGCCCGCACCCGTCTTCGCCGACACCGGCACGAACGGCGAATCGCCACCGTATTCTTCCGGCACGACGCCTTCCGCGACCAGCTCCTGCTTGACGCGATCGGGGTTCGCTTCCGGCTTGTCGATCTTGTTGATCGCCACGACGATCGGCACGCCACCCGCCTTTGCGTGAGCGATAGCTTCCTTCGTCTGCGGCATCACGCCATCGTCGGCCGCCACCACCAGCACCACGATGTCGGTCGCCTTCGCGCCGCGTGCACGCATTGCCGTGAACGCCTCGTGACCCGGCGTATCGAGGAACGTGATGACGCCGCGCGGCGTTTCGACGTGATATGCGCCGATGTGCTGCGTAATGCCGCCCGCTTCGCCTGCGGCAACCTTCGCGCGGCGGATGTGGTCGAGCAGCGAGGTCTTGCCGTGGTCGACGTGACCCATCACCGTGACGACCGGCGGACGCGGCAGTTGCTCCGCATCGGTGCTCGTTTCGCCTTCGACGAGCAGCGCTTCCGGATCGTCCAGCTTCGCCGCAACCGCGCGGTGGCCCAGTTCTTCGACGACGATCATCGCCGTTTCCTGGTCCAGCACCTGGTTGATCGTGACCATCTGGCCCATCTTCATCATCACCTTGATGACTTCGGAGGCCTTGATCGACATCTTGTGCGCGAGATCGGCAACCGACACGGTTTCCGGCACGTGCACTTCACGGACGATCGGTTCGGTCGGCGCCTGGAACGACGATGCGCTGTCCTGGTGACGGCCGCGACCCTTCGGGCCGCCGCGCCAGCCGCGGTCGACGCCGCCGCTCGAGTCGCCGCGCGTCTTGATGCCGCGACGCTTCGCCGCGTCGTCCTGCCAGCCGCCCTTGCCTGCGCCCGGCTTCTTGTTGCGGTCGCCCGCGCCTGCCGGCGCCTGCGTCGTTGCCGGCGTTGCAGCGCCTGCCGGCTTCTTCACCGCCGGACGTGCCTGTGCGCCTTCCGGCTTCGCCGGCTTGTGCAGCGTGCCCTTCGCTTCGGCCGGCTTCGGCGGTTCGACCGGCTTCGGCGGCTCGACTGCCTTGACCACGGCCTTGCGCGGCGTGTTCATCATTTCGCGGATCGCGCGCGCTTCGGCCTCGGCGGCCGCACGGCGCTTGCTGATCTCTTCCTGCTCGGCGCGCGCCTTGTCCGCCGCCTCGCGGGCTGCGTCCTCGGCCTTCTTCGCCGCTTCGCGCTGCGCCGCACGTTCGGCAGCTGCGCGTGCTTCTGCGGCGGCGCGTGCTTCGTCCTGTTCGGTCTGAGCATTCGGCGCGACCTGCTCGGCCGCGGCGGCCTGCTGGGCTGCTGCCTGCTGCTGTGCCGCAGCGGCTTCGACCGCGGCACGCTTCGCCGCAGCTTCTTCCTCTGCACGACGACGCTCGGCCTCAGCCGCTTCCTCGCGGGCACGACGCTCGGCTTCCTCGCGCTCGAGGCGCTCCTGGCGCTCGCGCAGTTCCTGCGCCTGCTTCTCGAGCAGCTCGGCCTCGCGGCGCGCTTCTTCCTCGCGACGCTTCAGTTCTGCATCGTCATCCGCTTCGGCGACCTGCGCCTGACCCTGTTCCGCACCATCGCTCACTTCGTCACGCTTGACGAACGTGCGCTTCTTGCGGACCTCGACCTGAATGGTGCGAGCCTTGCCCGTCGCGTCAGATTGCTTGATCTCCGACGTATGCTTGCGGGTCAGCGTGATCTTGCGCTTGTCGCCGTCGGTTGCGCCGTGCGACTTGCGCAAATGATCGAGCAGACGCGCCTTGTCCGCTTCGGACAGCGCATCGTCTTCACTCGCTTTCTGGACGCCCGCTGCCTGCAGCTGTTCGAGCAGCACACCAGCAGGCATTTTCAGTTCCGCGGCAAATTGGGCTACGTTGTTACTCGCCATTCATTCCTCTTAGTGCAAGGACCGATTCCTTGCTGTTAGCATCGGGTCAGGCCATACGGCCGCCATCAAATCAGTGCGCCATGGTCATTTCTCACTGGAACCAGTGTTCACGTGCTTTCATGATCAACGCCTTAGCGGCATCCTCTTCCATCCCGGTCATGTCGACCAGTTCATCCACGGCCAGCTCGGCGAGATCGTCGCGCGTCTGCATGCCATGTTCGGCCAGCTTCGCGAGCAACTCCGGCGTGAGGCCGTCAAGGCTCTTGAGATCCAGCGCTGCGTTCTCGACCTTTTCTTCGTTCGCGATGGCCATCGTCAACAGCGCGTCGCGTGCGCGGTTGCGCAATTCGTGCACGGTGTCCTCGTCGAACGCCTCGATTTCGAGCATTTCGTTGAGCGGCACATAGGCGATCTCTTCGAGGCTCGTGAAGCCTTCGTCGATCAGGATGTCGGCAACTTCTTCGTCGACGTCGAGACGCGCCATGAACAGCGCACGCAGCCGGTCGCGCTCTTCACCCTGCTTCAGGGCGGATTCATCCGGCGTCATGATGTTGATCTGCCAGCCGGTCAGTTCGCCAGCGAGGCGAACGTTCTGACCGCTGCGGCCAATCGCGACAGCCAGCTCGTTCTCGTCGACGACGACGTCCATCGAGTGCTTTTCTTCATCGACGACGATCGACTGGACAGCTGCCGGCGCGAGCGCGCCGATCACGAACTGGGCGGGATCCTCCGACCATAGCACGATGTCGATGTTTTCGCCACCAAGCTCGTTGCGCACGGCCTGCACGCGGGAGCCGCGGATGCCGACGCAGGTGCCGATCGGATCGATCCGCTTGTCGTATGCAATGACGCCGATCTTCGCGCGCACGCCCGGATCGCGAGCGGCTGCCTTGATTTCGAGCAGACCCTGCTCGATTTCCGGCACTTCCATCTCGAACAGCTTCATCAGGAACTCGGGCGCCGTGCGCGACAGTTCGATCTGCGGGCCGCGCGCGGTGCGGTCGACCTTCGCGATGTATGCGCGCACGCGGTCGCCCACGCGCAGGTTTTCCATCGGGATCAGCTGATCGCGGCGCAGCAGCGCCTCGACACGACCCGACTCGACGATGAAGTTGCCCTTGTCGAGGCGCTTCACCGTACCCGTCATGATCTTTTCGCCGCGTTCGAGGTAGTCGTTCAGGATCTGCTCGCGCTCTGCGTCGCGCACCTTCTGCAGGATCACCTGCTTCGCAGCCTGCGCGCCGATACGGCCGAACTCGATCGACGGTACGGGTTCCTCGACATATTCACCGACTTCGACGTCGGGATTCTGCTCACGTGCTTCGAACAGCAGGATCTCGCGATCCGGCTCCTGCAAGCCTGCCTCGTCGGGTACGACGAGCCAGCGACGGAAGGTTTCGTGCTCGCCGCTTTCGCGATCGATATGGACGCGGATTTCGGCGCCTTCGTCGAACAGCTTCTTGGAAGCGGACGCGAGCGCAGCCTCGAGGGCGCCCAGCACCACATCCTTGTCGACGTTTTTCTCGCGCGCCAGCGCATCCACCAGCATCAACACTTCGCGACTCATTATTTGCGGCTCCTAAAGTCAACTTGCGGAATCAGGCGGGCTTTGTCGATATCGGCCAGCGTGAAATCCAGCATGGCCGCCTCGCCCTTCTTCCTCTCAAATTCCAAACCGATCGTTTCGCCATTCGGCGCGTGCAGAATGCCCCGGTACGTCTTGCGCCCGTCCAGCGGCTTTTTCAAGGTCACGGAGACTTCACTGCCGGCGAAGCGCTCGAAGTCGGCAAGCTTCTTCAACGGGCGGTCGAGCCCCGGGGACGAGACTTCGAGCCGTTCGTAATCGATGTTTTCGACCGTCAAGACGTGCTGGAGCTGACGCGTGACCTTTTCGCAATCTTCGAGCGAGATGCCGGCAGGCTGATCGATATAGATGCAAAGCATGCCGCGCCCGGTGCGCTCGAGATCCACCAGCTCGTAGCCGAGCCCGGTGACCGTGGTTTCTATCAGTTCCGTCAGTTGCACTGTGTCCTCTCAGGTGTTCGCGCCCGCCGCTCGCGATTCACCCGCGGGCGCGCGCCTTAGCCGGCGCAGGAAGCGCTACCCGAGATGCCTAACCGTTTCAGCAAAAAAAAATGGGCGGAACGCCCATCTTCTTACTGGTGGTCGCACCTGAGCCGCACATTGAATCCGTACGCCCAGCGACTCCGCGATTATAGCGATTTTTGG
The DNA here is from genome assembly GCF_001742165.1 of Burkholderia stabilis. Lineage (NCBI taxonomy): Bacteria > Pseudomonadati > Pseudomonadota > Betaproteobacteria > Burkholderiales > Burkholderiaceae > Burkholderia > Burkholderia stabilis. The sequence continues at coordinate 982,966 of NZ_CP016442.1, forward strand.
CGCAAACGCCAAGCCAGCCGGTAAAAGCAGCGTATCGACTGCTTTTACGGACCGAAAATGCGAAATCGGGCTACCCGATCAACCGGGCCAATCCTGCCGCACCGGAAATCGGTCATGCCAACGGCCATCCAGCGGCACGCGGCACGGCATATATACAGTCGAAATCGAAAAACACAACGCGCCGCGCCGACAAAACCGGACGGATGCCGATCCTGCCGGCGCGCCGGCGGCTTTGCGCCGCCGCATGCCGATATGCTTAGCGACTGCGCGTACGGCTGCGCTGCGGACGCTGCCCGCCGCGCGGGCCACCGCCGTTACCGGCACCCTCGGCGCGATTGCCGTTCGGATTGCGATTGCCACCGCCGCCCTTGCTGCCGCCGCGCTTGGGCCCCGCGCCATCGCGCTTGGGGCCTGCGCCGTACGATGCGCGGTTGCCGTCGACATCGCGGCCGCCGCCCGAACGGTTGCCGTCGCGACCGCCGCCAGTGCGGTTGCCGTAGCCCGACGGCGCAACCGGCAGGCTGCCGTAACCGCTCAGGCCCGGCATACCCGGCCCGCCGCGCCGACCACCGCCGCGACGCGGCTGGTCGAGCTGCCCGTGCGTCGTCAACACCGGCTCACGGTTGATGAAACCCATCGACGTCTGCATCGGATCGGGCTGACGGCGCTCGGCCTGGCCGACAGCACCACCGCGCTTGCCCTTCTCCTCGGACGGCGCCTTCAGGCCGACGGTCGCCATCAGCTTGCGCACCTGCGCGTCATCGAGCTCCTCCCAGCGGCCGCGCTTCAGGCCGCGCGGCAGCGGGATCGGGCCGTGACGCGTACGGATCAGCCGGCTCACCATCAAGCCGGCCGCCTCGAACATCCGGCGCACTTCACGGTTGCGGCCTTCGGCCAGTGCAACGTGATACCAGTGATTCGTGCCTTCGCCACCGCCATCGCGGATGCGCAGGAAATTGGCGGGGCCGTCGTCCAGCTCGACGCCGTGCAGCAGCTTCTGCCGGTTACCTTCGGTAAGCTCGCCGACCACCCGCACCGCGTACTCGCGCTCGACGCTGTAACGCGGATGCATGAAGCGGTTCGCAAGGTCGCCCGACGTCGTCAGCATCAACAGACCTTCGGTGTTGAAGTCGAGACGGCCCACCGCGAGCCATTTCGCCGTCTTCATCGGCGGCAGGCGGTCGAACACCGACGGACGGCCTTCCGGATCCGCATGGCTGACGATTTCGCCGGTCGGCTTGTGGTACAGCAGCACGCGCGGTGGCTTGTTCGGCAGCTTGCGCTTGACCGGCTTGCCGTTGATCCGCACCTGGTCGGTCGGCATGATGCGCTGGCCGATGTGCGCAGGCTCACCGTTCACCGACACGCGGCCGGCGACGATCAACTCTTCCATTTCGCGGCGCGAGCCCATGCCCGCTTCCGCCAGCACCTTGTGCAGCTTCGGCGCGTCGTCGTCCGGCGACAGCACGCGCTTGTTCGCCGGCTGGCTGCGACCGCGGCGCAGCATCGGCGCACGTACGCCGCTACCGCCCGCGGAGTTGTCCGCGTCGAATGCGGGCGACGTCACATAGGCGAACAGCTCGTCCTGGGACGCATCGCCTTCCGTCTTCGCCGGACCGCCCTCAACCTTCGGCGCACCACCACGGCGGCCCTGGCCGCCCTGCGCACCCTGGCCACCCTTGGGCGCGCCTTCGCGCTTGCCGGCCGGCTTGCGGCCGCCCTTGGCTGCACCTTCCTTGCGCGGCGCGCGTGCGGGCTGCGCTTCGGCGGCCTCGGCCGGCGGCGCATCCGCGCCTTCGCCACCCTGCGGCTCGCCTTCGGCGCCCTTCGACTTGGCCGCCGCGCGACGCCGCGCGATCAGGCTGCGCGGGCCTCGCCGCAAACCGCGGCGGGGACGCTCGTCGCCACCCGCGGCCGAAGCGTCCTGCTCCGGTGCATCGTCGGCACGCGCTGCCTGCGCGGCAGGCGCGGACGATTCAATATCGTGGATATCTGTCAAAACAACCTCAAAATGTCAGGTCTCGCGCCCGGCGCGGGCGCGGCAAGAAGTTGGCCGCGGTCAGGCGCGACGCTGTTCGGGTTCTGCTTCGTCGTCCGGCAGCGCGTCAGCACCGATGGGCGCACTGGCGCTTCGCACGGCATCCGCGAGACTGTCGGACGTGTCGTCCAGCATCTCGTCGTCCGCTGGACGTGAACGGGGGGCATCGGCCTGGCCAGCCTCGCCGGGCATGCCACCGGCCGCTTCCGCTCCGTCTCCGGCACCCTCTTCGGCAACCGGCTTGCGATCTTCCTCGTTCCAATCCGCGCGCAGCAACTCGGGCTGCGCACCGGTCAGCGCTGCTTCGGCGCCAACCTGTTCCATTTGTTCCGCTTGCACGCGATCAGCCTCGAGCGTATCGCGATGCATGATTTCCTGCGTCGACGCGGTATCGGCCACGGCATCGCCCGGCAATTCACCCGACTGGCCAGCGGACACTTCACCCGCTTCCGGCACGTCGCCCGCTGCGTCGTCGGCAACCGGCACGTCGCCGTCGAAGTCCATGGCCTGCTGCGCAAGCAGCGCGGCCTCGATGTTCGCGGCCGGTTCTTCGAGCGCGGGCAGATCGTCGAGCGCCTTCAGGCCGAGATCGTCGAGAAACTGCTTGGTCGTCGCATACAGCGCCGGACGCCCCGGCACGTCACGATGACCGATCACCTCGATCCAGCTGCGATCCTCGAGTTGCTTGACCACCTGCGTATTGACCGTGACGCCGCGAATCTCTTCGATGTCGCCGCGCGTGACGGGCTGCCGGTACGCGATGATCGCGAGCGTTTCGAGCACCGCACGCGAATATTTCGGCGGCTTCTCGGGATGCAGGCGATCCAGATAATGACGCATCGCCGGCTTGCTCTGAAAGCGCCATCCGGTCGCCAGCGCCACCAGTTCGACCCCGCGGCCGGACCAATCCTGTTTCAGATCTTCGAGCAACGTGCGGACCGTGTCAGCCGACACGCCGTCGGCAAAGAGCTTGCGCAAATCGCCGAGCTTCAGCGGTTCCTGCGCACAGATCAAAGCAGTCTCGAGGACGATCTTCGCCTCTTGGGTATTCATGCAGCTAGGCCAGACCCTGTGGTCAAACGAACCGGATCAACAAACAGACGAAAGGAACGGAAGACGCGCTCGCCCGATTCTGATCGGTCATATTGATGGGAGCACGAACCGGGGGCGGCGAACAACTTCAGGCCAGGCCCAGACCGGACGGAACAGCACGACTCACGACGGAGCCGCGTGACTGAACGCCATCTTACGCAAAATTGCCCGGTGCGTAAAGATGAGCCGAACAGACCGCCGCCAGGACGCCGCACCCGCTCCGGCCCTGCTTCAGCGGGCGGCCGCGCCGCGCGCAAGGAACCGGCGCAGATGCTCGACGCCCGCGTCGAGTCGGGCCGGATCGCACGCGTAGCACCAGCGCACGAACCCTTCGCCCTCGGGGCCGAATGCGCGCCCGGGCGCAAGGCCCAGCCCCGCGTCACGCACCAGCGTCTTGCAGAACGTGAGGCTGTCGGCCGCACCCGGCACACGCAGGAACAGGTACATCGCGCCCGGCGGAGGCTGGACCTCGACGTCCGGCAGCGTCCGCAGCGTCCGCAGCGCGGTGACCAGGTGATCGCGCGCTTCGCGCAGCGCCGCGACGAACGATCGCACGAACGGCTCGCCGTCCCGCAGCGCAACCTCGCCTGCGGCCTGCACGAAACCCGGCGCGCACGACGTATTGTATTCGACGAGTTTCGACAGGTCGCCCATCACCGATGCCGGCGCAACGAGCCACCCCAGCCGCCAGCCCGTCATCGCCCATGCCTTCGAGAACGAGTTCACGACAACGACCCGCTCGTCGCGCGACGCGATATCGAGAAACGACGGCGCGCCGTCGTCGTCGAACGCGAGTCGCTCGTACACCTCGTCGGCAACCAGCCAAATACCGTGACGACGGCAATGCGCGAGCACGGCCCGCTGATCGTCGCGCGACATGGTCCAGCCGGTCGGATTGTTCGGCGAGTTGATCAGCAACATCCGCGTCCCGGGCGTCAGCGCCGCGAGCAACCGTTCGACATCGAGCTGCCAGCCCGCGCCGCCATAGCCGAGCGGCACGCATTCGACGTGCGCACCGAGGATCTTCGGAATTTCGACGAGATTCGGCCAGAGCGGCGTGACCGCGACGACGCGCTCGCCCGGGCCGACCAGCATCTGCGCGGCCAGCATCAGCGCGCTCACGCCCGAACTCGTCACGGCCACCATGTCGGCCGCCGTCGCACCGTGACGCGCGCTGACGTAAGCCGCGATCGCGTCGCGCAGCGGCGCAGTGCCGAGGTTGTGCGTGTAGAAGGTCGCTCCGTCGCGCAGCGCCGCCGCAGCGGCGTCGCGGATGAAGTCCGGCGTCACGCGATCGGATTCGCCGAACCAGAACGGCAGCATGTCCGGCACGCCGAAGCCGGCGTTCGCCACGTCCCGGATCAGCGACGGCCGCAGCGCATGCACCACGGTGCGGGCCGCCGGCTCACCGGTCATCGAAAAAGAATCTGCGGAATGCGTCATCGAGAGCCACCGCCGAGGAACACGATCCGCGTAGTGTACCGACCCGCAAGCTGGACCGGCATACGTCGACGCGTGTCAGTCGAGATCCTCGGCCCTCGCCGGCATCTGCCGCACGAGCTCCCAGATCGCCTGCGCAGCGGGCGACAACGACCTGTCGCGACGGCGCACCAGCTCGACGGTGCGCTCGGTGCGCGGCGTGAGCGGCCGCGCGACGAGCGTCGAGCCGGCCGGCAGCGGCAACGACAGCCACGGCTGCACGCTCACGCCCACGCCGGCCTCGACGAGCCCGAACACGGTCGCCGAATGCCCGAGCTCCTGCATGACCGTCGCGTTGACCTGATGGGCAGCCAGCGCGGCATCGATCAGCGGCCGGCTTCCCGACGCGTGATCGAGGAGCACGAGGCGCTCGCCGTCCAGCGCCGTCCACGGCACCTCGGTACGCGCCGCGAGCGGATGGTCGGCCCGCGCAACAAGACAGAACGAGTCGGTCATCAGCGGCTCGCAGACGAGATCGGCAACCGCGAGCGGCCCGATCACGACACCGAAATCGACCTCGCTCGACTTCACCTTGCGCAGCACGTCGCTCTGCACGTCGTCGCGCAGGCCGAGCGTCACGAACGGGAACTGGCGCTCGCACGATGCCACCACGCGCGGCATCAGCCTGCATGCAATCGTCGGGCTCGCCGCGACGATCACGCGCCCGCGGCGCTGCTCGCCGATCTCGCGAATCTCGCGCAGCGTGTCGTCGAGATCGTCGATCAGGCGCGACACGCTCGCGATCAGGTTCGCGCCGACGTCGGTCAACTGCACGTCGCGCGTCGTCCGGTCGATCAGCTTCAACCCGAGCTCGGCCTCGAGCTCGCGCACGCAGCGACTGACCGCGGACTGCGTGAGCCCGATCTCGTCGCCCGCGCGACTGAAGCTCTTGAGCCGCGCTACCTCGATGAATACGCGAAGCTGGCGAAGCGTGACGTTCATCTCCTGACCTCATTAATCGTCGATATCAATGCGCGATTTTAATGCGCGAATCCGGCTTCGATGTGCGAATCCCGCACCTGCCGCACATGTTTCGCTGCGGTGCAATACACACGCAAACGCACGTAGCGCGGGCGAACTGCACAAGATTGGTGATTGTCCCGATTTGCTGGCGGGTTATTTTGGCGTCTTATACGCCCCTAGCTGACTTAGCCGTTAGCTCGCTGCCAAGCGGCTCTCGAGGGATTCGCCTCCGACATGGCACGCTTCGTGCATTACCTGGCGCACAGGGCGCAGGTTTCGTCGGATGGAAAGGCAAAAACGCCGCTGCCGGCCAACCGGACGCCCCCACCCGGCACTCGACGATCGAGTGCTTGAAGAGTGCGCGGCGCAGGGCAGCGCACCGGAGTTAGCTTCGCTGAGGTGAGGACATGATGCTGTTCGACGATTTGAGAGATAACGAGTGGGCGCTGGTCGAGGGTCTGTTTTGCTCGGAACCAGCACGGAGTGAGCGGCGCGGCCGTCCCCGCGTGGAAGCCCGCTCGGTGGTGAACGCCGTGCTGTGGGTGTTGTCGACGGGTGAAGGCTGGTCGAAGCTGCCGGGCCGCTATCCGTCGCCGCCGACCTGCCGCCGTCGTTTCGACGAATGGCAGGCGGACGGCACGCTCGCCGAAATCGTGAAGCGACTCGGCACGAGCGGCCGGCAGATTTCGTTGCGCGGGCGCATCGGCGCAAGCGCTGCGAAGCCGCCGGCACCGCCGAGCCGCGACCGGCTGCGCGGCGCCTTCTGGACCAATCCGGAATCCTGGCGCGCGCCCGTCAAGATGGCGTAACGAATGCTCGATCGGGCGGCTTCGGCCGCCCGGTTTGCTTCTGCGTCGCGACCCGATCCCGACGCCCGCATTGCCGTCGATTACCAATGTCGTGCCGCGATACATCTATTTACCATTATTTACAGCAAGCCTGCACTCCCACGCTTACCTTAGCGATATATCAACAGGCCGCGTCGACGGCTTGAAGGGAGCCCCCGCCATGAAAACAATGTCACTGCTCGTCGCATGCGGCATTGTCATTTCCCTGGCGCTGACCGCCCCAGCTCACGCCGACGATCGCACGAAGCCGCCCCATCGCCAGCAGGATCACCGGAATAACCTCCGCCAGCCGCCGTCCGCCGCGCAATCCAGCCGGCAGACCGTACCGCGGGGCGACTTGCGCGGCGACATCGCCAGCAACGCACGGGCGCGCATCGGCTCGCAGCCGTCCGACCTGCCACGTCATCCGTAGTCCTGCGAATTTCAGGATTTCATCAAAGAAAATACCCGCTTTCGGGAACTGCGCCGCATGCGGCGAGTCACATCGTTGCCATGAGCACAGCGTGGCAACAGCAAAAGTATCCGGTACGCCCGTATCCTCGCGATACGGGCTTTTTTTTGGCATCGCCGGCCCGCGCGGCAACGCATGAGCGGGAGGGTCCGCCGCTACAGGCGGCTTTCGAGAATCGCCACGGCGCTTGCTTCGCTCAATGCGTAGTCGTCCATGCGGCGATCGGTCCAGGAGAGTAGTTTTTCGTCGCGCTCGAGACGCGAAAATTCGGCTCGGCCGCTGTCGGTCAGCACGGCGATATCGACCGGTGCGTGAAAACCCGGCGCGGGGGCAACGGTCTTCTGCCTGACCGTGTCCATCAGCCCGAGCGACCGGAGATACTCGAACACGCCCGGGCGGCGTGCCCACGGTACCTGGCGGTACTGCACTCGCCTCAATGCGTCGAGCACCGCTTCGTTGGAATACGTGGCCATCTCGATTCTTTCTTAAAGTGCAGCGACAATGCGAAGCGGCGCGCCGGGCGGGGTCTCCGCCCGCCGATTCCGCCACCGATTCTGGGGGCCGACGTTCGGCGTCGCGTCAGGGCCGGATCATCAGCCGTCCATAAAAAGACACCATACCCCAATCAAATTGATTCTGTTCGATTCATTTGTACTTCTCTTCATCTGTTTCATGCTCTGCCGCAAGCGGCGACGATTCATCTCGATCGCCGCCGTTGCGCTGTTCTGGCTGCTCGCGACGGGCTGGCTCGCCGCGCCGCTCATTGCCTGGAGCGAGGCCGGCGTTATGCCGGTCGAACGCCCCGACATGCACGGGCGCACCACGCTGATTCTCATCGGCGCGGGAACGCGCCGCACCGACACCGGGCTGCAACCGCCCGCCGACGGAGCCGCACGCATCCACAAGGTTGCGGCGCTCTATCGCATGTGCCGGCTGCAGGCCGACCGCTGCACCGTGGTGATGTCGGGCGGCGACCCGCAGCATCACGGCGAAACCGAGGCGGCCGTGTACGGGCGCCGACTCGTCGCGGAAGGCGTCGCGCCCGCCGACCTCGTACTCGAACCGAACAGCCGCACAACCTACGAAAATGCGAAATTCACTGCGTCTATACTACGCCCACAGTATGACGACGCGCGCATTCTCGTCACGTCGTCTTACCAGATGCGCCGCGCATTGCTCGATTTCCACCGTTTCGGCATCGATCCGCAGCCTGTTTATGCGAACGTCCGGCGTGCACAAACGGGCTGGCTGCCACGCTGGCGCAATGTAGCCAACGCCGAACGAGCGCTGCACGAACTGGTCGGTATCGCGCAATTCCACGTTTACCGATGGCTCGGGTGGTTCTGACGGCTGCACGGAAACAGGAGCGGAAATGACCGTGCCGCCCAGGATGGCAAGCACGTGACGACGTGCGCAAAGTGTTGCGCGACTTCAACGAGACCTTGCGCTGCGCCGCGATCCGGTGCACATTGATCCGTCACTTTTGTTACACTCGACACGCACTCGATTGCAGTCGCCAGACAAAACGGCAACACTCGGGTTCATCACCACTTAGCGGAGGTAAAGCAATGAAGAAGACGTCCCTGGCTATCCTGGTAGCGATGTCGGCGCTGACTGGCGCAGCGTATGCGCAAGAGAGCACGGAAATCAAGACGATTACCGATCCGGCCAAGATCTCCGAGATCGAGCAGCGCGCGCAAGCCCTGCAGCAGCAGCAAGCGGCCGAAGCCGCACAGCCGGCGATGCAGGAAGAGCATCACCACGGCAAGAAGGCTGCTCACCACAAGGCTGCTGCGAAGAAGGCCGGCAAGAAGGCTGCCAAGGCCGCAGACGCTGCCAGCCAGTAAGTTCGGCGGCACCGCACAAGCAAAAAGCCGAATCCGGGCAACCGGGTTCGGCTTTTTTGGTTGCGGCGCCTGCGCGCTGTGCTAAAGTCGCGCACCGAAATTTTCCACCCGTGCGCACCCCGGTGCGGAGGACAGCATGAGCAACATTCAACTCGACATCGAGTGGACCGAAGCCGCCACTCGCCAGATCAAGCAACTGATGCCCCGTGGCTCGGCCGACGCGTTTCTCGCACTGCCGCCGATCGAGTGCCTGCCGATGGAGGGCGACGTGCTCTTCCTCGGCCCGCAAGGCAAGCAGCAACCGTTCATCGTTGCCGAGCGCCAGTATCATCACGACGGCGACGCCGACTGGACGATCATCCTGATCCTCGACGTACCCGGCACGTCGCACTGACGCGCCGCCGCGACCGGACACGTCCGGTCGCCCCCGCCCCCCGCTCAGACGAGCTTCGACAGCACGCGGATTTCGGAACGCTCGATCCAGTCCGCGGCCGCTTCGCGATAAGCGAGAATGTGTGCGGAACGCGCATGGGCGGCAAGCGCCTCCTCGCTCTCCCAGCGCTCGACGAATACGAAACGCGCAGGCTCCTTCAGATCCCGATGCAGGTCGTATTGCAATGCGCCGGCTTCGTTGCGGGTCGGCTCGACGATTCCTTCCAGCGCCGCACGCAGCTTTTCCTCGGTGCCCGGCTTTGCCACGATCAACGCCACGACTGCAATTTCCGCCATTCCCGACTCCTTCATCCAGAAAAGTCCGAGAATACGCGAATCACGCATCACGCATCACGCATCACGCATCATGCATCGGCCACGCCGATGCATCACCACACGACGGCCCCAAAAAAATAGCCCGCGCTTCAGAGAAGCGCGGGCGAAACCGTCGCCCTACGAGGATAGGCGACGGGGCCATCGAGATCCGCACGCTGGCGCGGATCGTCATCAGTTGCGCCAGCGCTTTTCGCGCCGGCATTTGAAGACGCCGATACCGTTGATTCGGCGCTCACGGCGCGCACCCGGTATCTGACGTCATCCTCCCTGCTCTAACAATTCCAACATATAAAGCAGGTTGTGTGCCAGGCATCGAAAACAGATCACGCCATTGATTTAAAAGGACAATTTTTTCGTCGACGGCAATGTGACACGTGTTCTGCCGCCGTAACGCGCGGATGTTACGTAACGTCACGAGGAGGGACCGAACCCTTCGCACACATACGCGCCGGCGAGCGGCCATGAAAAAAGCCCGCCGAATGGCGGGCTTTTCATTGATGCGAAGACGCGTGTGATCAGCGCAGCTGATTCACGAGCAGCCCCATGATCTGGCGAGCCGCTGACGACGTATCGATCGCACCCGAATCGTCGACGACCGCGATGCGCGTCTGGTCCGACGTAAGCGCCTTCACGTTGACGCGGTACTGCTTCGCCTGCTTTTCCTTCTTGCCGTGGAACAGCTGGCTCCAGAAGCCCTGCTCGGCCGAGCTCAGATCCTTCGGGTCGACATAGCGCACGAAATACAGACCCTTCGTGCGATCGCGATCGTCGACCGTGAAGTTCGCGCGATCGAGCGCGAGACCGACGTGCAGCCACGACCGGTCGTACGGCTCGCCGAGCGTGACTTCGGACGGCACCGAAGCCGCGTCGGCCGCATCGTTGCCTTGCGCCGACGTGCGCGTGACGTTCTGCGCGGCGATCGCGGCGGCAGCCTTCGACGATGCGTCGGCGTCGGCCTTCTTGTCCTTCGGCAGCGTGTTGTCCTTGATGTTCGCGATCGGCGGCTCGCCGTTCTTCGCGCGCTGCTCGTTCTGCGCAAGCACGGCCATCAGCCGCTTCAGGTATTCGGCCTCGAGCGCCGGATCGTTCGGCTTCGGCTCCCACTTGCTCGAATCGTTGTTCGCGCCGGTGATCGCCTCGCGCATGCCCTTCTGGCTGATGAACACGTAGGTGCCGCCGTTCGGTGCCGTATCGAGACGCGTACGGTACTTGTTGCGCTCGGCCGTCACGTACGAGTTGCCCATCGCCTTCGAGATCACGCTGCGGATCAGGCCATCGTTGATCTGCGGATGGGTTTCGTTCCAGTCGGTTTCCATCACGCCCTTGTCGCGCTGGTCGACGACGAGCAGGAAGCCCTGCTCCTGCCAGAAACGGCGGACCTGCGGCCAGATGTCGGCAGGCTGCTTGCCGTCGATCACGAGCCAGCTCTCGGTGCCGTCGCGCTGGATATGCATGCCGGCCACGGCCGGAGCGACGGTGTCCAGCGCAGGCGCGGCCTGCTGGACCTGCTGAAGCGCAGACAGGGAAGTCGCGCCGCCCTGGGGCGGCAGCGAACGCTGATCGGCCGTCTCGTCGAGCATGTTGGGCGGCACTGCGAGCGACGCTTCTTTCGATTTCGAATCGCTCTTGTAGTCCACTTTCGTGGGCGACGACGTACCGCAACCGGCGACGAGCGCGCCAGTGGCGAGCACTGCAGCGAACCGCATGGTAAGACGAAGATCAGTCATGTTCGGGGAATCCTCTTCCGCTAAATCACGGCGCTTTCCGTGGATCAACCTTGCATTTTACCGGGGCCGCGCCGCGATGTGCAAAAAAGCGACCGGCAAGAAAAAACCCGCGTCAGCTTGAACTGACGCGGGTTCTTGTCTGGTCGGGGCGAGAGGATTTGAACCTCCGACCACCTGCACCCCATGCAGGTACGCTACCAGGCTGCGCTACGCCCCGAAAGAAGAAAAGTATAACAGACACTTTCCCTATTTAGAATCGGGTCGCATGCATTTTGTGAATGTTCTTGTGAAATTTTTTGGCGTGGCGGTGCGGGTTCGCGTGTCGACGCACATGCCGGCACGGCCTGCGGGCCGACCGCACGGCATCCGCATCGTGCTCACCGATTGCGTGCCACGCAGATGACCGTCAGGCCGGCGACGCGGTTGAACCGGAACATCGGCAGCTCGGCACGACAGATCATCTTGAGCGCGCCGTTGACGAGTGGATGGTGCCGACGCAATTGCGACGCCGGCTCGCGCGGATGCCGGCGCGCCCGCTCGCCCAGCCGCAACGCCGCCGCGAGCGGAAACGTGAAGCCGAAGTAATAGGCGCCGCGCTCGACGTCGAGCCCCGCACGACGCACCACCTCCTCGAGGCCGGCGAGCGTATAGCGGCGCTTGTGCTCGAGAAAATCGTCGTGGCCGCTCCAGAGGAACTGGAACGCGGGAACCGTGATCAGGAACCGGCTGCCCGGCGGCGCTCCCGCGACGTACTGGGCCAGCAGCCCGACATCGTCGTCGACATGCTCGAGCACATCCATCAGCAAAACGAGATCGGCATCGAATCGTTCGACGGACCGCCGAAAATGAATGGGCTTGCCGGCGGTCTCCCCGTCGGTATCGTCGGCGTAGCTCGTATCGACACACCACGCCTCGGTTGCCCGCGTGCGCTCCAGCAAATGCTTCGAGAAAAAGCCCGAGCCCGCGCCGACATCGAGTATCCGGTTCGCGTCCGACGCGCCCAGGAACCGACGGATCGCGCTCGCCTTCGACGCGTAGTACCAGTGATCGCCCGCACCCGCACCCAATACGTCGACTTCCTTCAGATCCATGGCGATTCCCCGTGATGGCCAACGTGTTTTGATCGATACAGCCATTGATGCCGATCTTACTCGCCGCCACTGTCGATCGCACCCGTCAACGATGCATGGTTTTCACGGGCAACCCGCATTCATCCCTAGTCGAAAAGGACGATGGCCGCTACGCCGCGGATCGCTACCGTGCGGTTACCCGGCGCGAATTCGACGCGCACGGCGAACCGTCCGACTGCACGCCGATCGATCCGGCCCGCCCCGGCTTTGCCGCGTCGCGCGCAAGACAGGAAGCGGCTTCGGTCACCACCGCGGTCGCGACTTCTTGTAACAGTCTCCGACAAAGGGCATTGAATGCATCAGAAAAACGAAATTTCCCGTCGACATTTTCTCCGGCTGGGCGCCGGCACAATCGGCGTGGCACTGGGGAGCGCATCGTTTCTGTCGGCATGCGGAGGTGATTCGATTTCGGTCGCGCCGGTCACGACGCCACGGCTGAGTTCGGCATCGAACTTTCGCGACACGGCCGGCCCCGACGGCACCGGCTATGTGACGACGAGCGGCGCGACGATGAAGAAAGGCGTGATCTATCGGTCAAACGCGCTCGCGTTGTCTGCCGCCGACGTCGCCACGGTCGGCACGCTGGGCATCCGGCAGGTCTACGATCTGCGCACGCCCGCCGAGATCAAGACGCAACCGGATGTGCCGCTGGCCGGCGCCACCTGGCAAAACCTCAACGTGCTCGGGGCCGCCAGTATCGAGCCGATTCCGACCACCGGCGCCACCGCGACCGCATTCATGCTGAGCATGTACCGCACGTTCGTGACGTCCGACACCGCGCACGCAAGCTATCACGCGCTATTCACCAGCTTCGCCGATTCGGGCGACACCCTGGTCTTTCACTGCACCGCGGGGAAGGATCGCACCGGCTGGGCGACCGCCATTCTGCACACGATCCTCGGCATCTCCCAGCAAACGATCCTCGCCGACTACCTGCTGACCAACGTCTACAGCGCATCGGCAATCGCGGCCTCTGTCGCCCAGGCTCAAAAGGCCGGGGGGCAAGATGCCGCAGACATGATGACCGCGCTGCAGGGTGCGCACACCGACTATCTGCAGGCTGCATTCGACCAGGCCACGGCGTCGTACGGTTCGATGACGTCGTACATCGCCAACGGCCTGCAACTCGACCAGGCCACGCTGAACGCGATCCGGCAGCACATGCTGGTCTGACCGGCGCCACCGGCAGTCGCGACGGGGCCGGATCGTACGCCGGCTTCGATCGCTTCGGCCGCCGCATCGCAACCCCGGCGCGAAACCCGCGCCGGCCAAGGCTGACGGCGGGTTTCCCCGGCCGCTGTAAAAGACGCCGACCGAGCGTCCGCACAAACCAAACGACCGTTTGAACCTGCCGTCCGGCCACCGCGAATCCATTGTCCCGCAGCCCGCCAGCCCACCCCGCCCGCCCGCCCGTTGTTTGGTGACGCCGCTCTAGCGCGCTATGACACACTGCACGGCATCGACGCTCGCGCCGTGCGTTGGCGCGCCGCCGTCGATCATGACAAGACATGGAGACAGACGATGCGGAATACGGTCCGGCGCGGCCATCGCTCGCCTTTGGCAATTCTCGGCTGGTTTTCCGGCCCGCGACGCGCGGCCGCCCCGGTCTCGCACAAGACATCCCGCGTATTCGGTTGCGGCGCGCTTGCGCTCGCGTTGCTCTGCGCCGGTTGCGCGGAATCGGTCGCGCAACGCGACGGCAACACGCCGGTCGCGTCGACGAAGCTCGAACGCACAAAGGCCGAACGCCTCGCCCGCGAACAGCAGATCGCGCGCACCGTGCCGTCGCTCGCGTCGATCAGCCTCACGCAACCGCGCCCGTTCACGCTGCGCGACTCGGGCCAGAACGGCGCGATGACGTTCCTGCGCGACGTCGATTTCCGGATCGTCAACAACCTCGGCTTCTTCATCCATCAGCTGTCGGCGACGCTCGTGCCGACGCAGCCGGGCGCACCGATCGTGTTCGACGATCCGACGAGCTTCCAGATCGACGTGCACGAAGGCACGGTCACGCTCGACAACGCGAAGCTGACCGCCCTCTTCAACACCTACATCTTCGGTTACCGCGACGCACCGCTGCGCAAGCTGGCCGTGTCGGCCGGCGACGGCGTGATTCACCTGCAGGGCGAGATGCAGCGCGACGGCTGGGTGCCGTTCTCGCTGACCGGCACGCTCGCGATCCGCGACGGCAACCAGCTCGTGTTCCATCCGACCGGCGTGCGCGTATCGGGCATCAACGCGCAGCCGGTAATGCGCGCGGCCAACGTGAAGATGGCCGACCTGCTGAAAGTGCAAACCCCGATCGCCCGGCTCGCCGGCGACGATCTCGTGATGTCGGTCGACAAGCTGATGCCGCCGCCGCGCCTGAAGCTCACGATCACCGCGCTGCGCGTGACGCCGGCCGGCCTCGACCTCGCGCTCGACGACGGCACGCATGCGGGCTTCGCGATGCCCGCGAACGCCCCGCAGCAGGCGATGTACATTCGCGGCGGCGACGTGAAGTTCATGCGCTCGATGCCGATGAACGCGGACATCCTGATCGGCCCGGTCGATCCGACGAAGCGCGACCAGAATTTCGTGTTCGACCTGTATCACTATCGCGACCAGGTGTCGGCCGGCTATTTCAATTTCGACGAAAGCGGTGCGATGGCCATCCGGATGCCTTCGTACACGGGCCCGGCCAGCGGTGCGCTGCTCGGCAACGCGGCCGCGCGCCTGAACGACAGCTTCCTGTCGGCGCAGCAGAATGCGCTGCGCGACGTGCGCCAGCACTGGGAGGCCTATGCGCTCGCAGCGGACGCCGTGCGGCCGGGCATGCAGAAGGTCGCGATGCGGCGCTCGTCGACCACGCCGTTCAACGAACGGCACGTGTCGAACCGCAACCCGACGATCCATCTGCGCAACGTCGACTTCAACCTGTCCGGCGACATCGGCTTCCACGTCGAGGATCTCGACGTGGAACTCGTGTCGAAGCGGCCCGTCGAGCCCGTCGATCTCGACGATCCGAACCAGTACGACATCCGCATTCTCGGCGGCACGGTCGTGGAGTCGTGGAAGTCGATGTCCGCGCTCTTCAACAACTACCTGCTCGATTACTCGCCGCGTTCGCTGAACGACCTGCAACTGAGCGCGGACGGCCAGGACCTGCGCGTGCAGGGCGGCATCAAGCTGTGGAATCACGTGCCGGGCGTCTGGCTGCCGACCGACATGAAGGGCTCGCTCACGGTGCTCGACGACCGGCACCTCGCGTTCAAGCCGGCCCAGGTGTCGGTGCTCGGCATTCCGCAGGCGAAGCTGCTGCGCTCGCTCGGCATCGAGCTCGCTTCGTTGACGCCGCTGCAGCGGCGCGGCGCGGAACTGCGCGGCGACACGCTCGTGCTCGACCAGTACACCGTGTTCCCGCCGCCGGTGCTGAACGGCAAGCTCGGGCAGGCGACCGTCGAGCGCGACGGGCTGCGCCTGACGTTCCGACGCGCGGCGGGTGCGCCGGCCCCGAAGCGGCCGCAGATCGATGCGCCGAGCTACATGTGGATGGAAGGCGGCGACATGAAGATGTTCAACGTGCTCGAACTGAACGTGCGTGCGCTGATCCGGAATTCGGCCGAAACCGGCCCGATGCGTTTCGACCTGTACGGTTACCGCAGCCAGGTGGCCCAGGGCTCGGTGCGGATGCTGCCGGACGGCACGCTGGTCGTCGACATGGGACAGAAGAATCCGCTTGCGTCGCGCTGACACGCGTGTGCGACGCGCATGAAAAAAGCCCGGTGGCGCTTCGCCAACCGGGCTTTTCAATGGATGATTCGCGCTTCGAGCTCAGTCGTGCTTCAGTCCGTCGAGCACGTCGAGCAGCGCCTGCCGCAACGCAACGACATCGACGGTTGCGCCAGGCTTGCCGGCCGCGCGCGCGTCGGCGGCCTGCACCTCGTGTTCGTCGGGCGCCGCCGCGGCGCGCGCGCCGCCCGGCGAATCGAGCCGGTTGCGCGCACCGTTGATCGTGAACCCCTGCTCGTACAGCAACTCGCGAATCCGCCGGATCAGCAGCACCTCGTGATGCTGGTAATACCGACGATTGCCGCGCCGCTTCACCGGTCGCAGCTGAGTGAATTCCTGTTCCCAATAACGCAGCACATGCGGCTTGACCCCGCACAGTTCGCTGACTTCACCGATCGTGAAGTAGCGCTTCGCGGGAATCGGAGGCAAGACGACTTTCTCAACCGTAGTGGTCATCGTCGGTTAACCGTCGGTAAAGGGTGCGCGGCGGCCGCGCGGAGACGTCAGCGCGCGGAGCTTACTCCGCGCCGTTTTCGACCAGCGCCTTCAGCTTCTGACTCGCGTGGAAGGTTACCACCCGACGGGCCGCGATCGGAATCGCCTCGCCCGTCTTCGGATTGCGGCCGGGACGCTGAGGCTTGTCGCGCAACTGGAAGTTGCCGAACCCCGACAGCTTGACGCTTTCGCCGTTTTCGAGCGCGTCGCGGATCACTTCGAAAAACGCCTCGACCATGTCCTTCGCTTCACGCTTGTTCAGCCCGACGCTGTCGAACAGCAGCTCCGCCAGCTCCGCCTTCGTCAGCGTGGGCGTCTCGGTGGACGCCGGCGCCGAAGCGTCGCGGTTCATGGCGCTGCGTTGCGCCGTCAGGAGGGCTTCGAATTCACTCGAGGTCATGTCGTTCATATCTGCCATACAGCGCGTTAAATCAAAACTTACGATGGGAAAAAGCCGCCCGCGAACGGGCGGACCCTCTCCTTAGCCGCGCAGGCGCGCTCCAGTACGAGCCATCCGCTCGACAAGCGTCTGGATCGCCTGATCGACGACCTCGTCCTGTAGCGTGCCAGCCGCGTCCTGCAGCGTCACGCGGAAGGCAAGGCTCTTCTCGTGTGCGGCAAGACCACCGGAAGTATTTGATTTTGCACGAAATTCGTCGAAGAGTACAACCTTCTGAACGAATCGGCAGGCCTCTTCGGCGAGCGCCTTCTTCATTTCGTCGAAAAGTGCCTGAACCTCGACCGCCTGATCGACGACAACGGCGATATCGCGGCGGACCGGCGGGAATTTCGACACGTCGGTCGGCGCCGGCAGCGCGCGTGCGATCAGCGCATCCGCATCGATTTCGAACATCACCGGCGCGTGCGGCAGCTCGTACTTCTGCATCAGGCGCGGGTGCAGTTCGCCGATCCAGCCAACCGCGCGGCCATCGACCTCGATACGCGCGCTGCGGCCCGGATGGAGGGCCGGATGCTCCGCCTTCACGAAGCGCGCGGCCGCGGGGGCGAGCAGCGCCTCGAGATCGCCCTTCACGTCGAAGAAATCGACCGCACGGGTCGCCACGCCCCACTGCTCGTCGAGCGCCGGACCGTAGGCGAGCGCGCCGACACGCTTCGGCTGCGCATGACCTTCGACCGCCAGCTCGCCGGCCTTCACCGACGGATCGGCGAGGAACACGCGGCCCGACTCGAACACGCGCACGCGATCGGCGCGGCGGTTCAGGTTGTGGCGCAGCACGGCGATCAGGCTGCCGAACAGCGTCGTGCGCATCACCGACAGCTGGCTCGCGATCGGATTCAGCAACCGGATCGGGTTGTCGTTGCCGGCGAAATCGTGCTCCCACTCCACATCGACGAAGCTGAAGTTGACGGTTTCCGCGTAGTCGCGCGCGGCAAGCGCGTGACGGATGTCGTGGATCGAGCGCCGCGTCTCGTTGGTCGCGCGCATTTCGCTCGTCGCGACCGGCGGACGCGCCGGGATCTTCTCGAAACCGTAAATGCGCGCCACTTCCTCGATCAGGTCTTCCTCGATCTCGATGTCGAAG
Source organism: Burkholderia stabilis (assembly GCF_001742165.1). Lineage (NCBI taxonomy): Bacteria > Pseudomonadati > Pseudomonadota > Betaproteobacteria > Burkholderiales > Burkholderiaceae > Burkholderia > Burkholderia stabilis. The sequence goes on from NZ_CP016442.1 coordinate 1,001,119, forward strand.
CGGTGCGACGGCGGCGTGACGAGGAACGCATCCTCTTCGCGCTCGAACGGCAGGGCGAGGCGCGTGAAGATGCTCGCGATCTCGTCGGCGCCGATCTTCACGCCGATGATGCGGTTCGCGCGCGACACGCGCATCTTCACCGGCGCGCGCTGCGGCAGGTTCACGGACTGGTCGTCGACCGGGCCGGCCTTGCCACCGCAGATCTCGAGGATCAGCTGTGTGATGCGCTCGACGTGCTCGACGGTCGTCGCGTAATCGACGCCGCGCTCGAAACGATGCGCCGCATCGGTCGAGAAGTTGTACTTGCGCGCGCGGCCGCGGATGCTGTCCGGCCACCAGAACGCGGCTTCCAGATAGATGTTGGTCGTGTCGAGCGTGACGGCCGTGCTGTCGCCGCCCATGATGCCGGCCAGGCTCTCAACCTGCTGGTCGTCCGAAATCACGCCGACCGTTTCATCGAGTTCGACCGTGTTGCCGTTGAGCAGCTTCAGCGATTCGCCGCGCTTGCCCCAACGCACCTCGATACCGCCGTGGATCTTGTCGAGATCGAACACGTGCGACGGGCGGCCGAGCTCGAACATCACGTAGTTCGAGATGTCGACGAGCGCCGACACGCTGCGCTGGCCCGAACGCTCGAGGCGCTCGACCATCCATTGCGGCGTCTTTGCATGCGCGTTCACGCCGCGGATCACGCGACCCGAGAAGCGGCCGCACAGATCGGGCGCGGCAATGCGCACCGGCAGCGTCTCGTCGAGTTCGACGCGCACCGGGCGGATATCGACCGGCGTCAGCGGTGCGCCGGTGATCGCGGCCGTCTCGCGCGCGATACCGAACACCGACAGGCAGTCGGCCTTGTTCGGCGTCAGCTTGATTTCGAAGATCGTGTCGTCGAGATTGAGCGTCTCGCGGATGTCCTGACCGACCGGCGTGTCTTCCGGCAGGACCAGCAAACCGCTGTGATCTTCGGACAGCTTCAGCTCGCGCGCCGAGCACAGCATCCCCTGGCTCTCCACGCCGCGCAGCTTCGACAGCTTGATCGCGAACGGCTTGCCGCCCTCTTCCGCCGGCGGCAGTTCCGCGCCGACCAGCGCGACCGGCACCTTGATGCCGGGCGCCACGTTCGGTGCGCCGCAGACGATATTCAGCGTCGCGCCGGTGCCGGCGTCGACCTGGCAGACATTGAGCTTGTCCGCATCCGGATGCTTGACGACTTCGAGCACGCGGCCGACGACGATCTTCGACGTCGGCGGCGCAGCCTTGCTCAGCGATTCGACTTCGAGCCCCGCCATCGTCAGCGCGTGCGACAGTTCGTCGGTCGTCAGCTGCGGGTCGACAAAGGTTCTCAACCAGGATTCAGGGAATTGCATGGATGTCTACGTTCGAAACAGGTTAGATCGACGCCCGGGCCCCGTCGGATCGTCCGTCGGGGCGTGCGCGGGCACATGTCGGCGCGGCGAGCGGCGTTATGCGAACTGGCGCAGGAAACGCAGGTCGTTCTCGAAGAACAGCCGGAGATCCTGGACACCGTAGCGCAGCATCGTCAGGCGCTCGAGGCCGCTGCCGAACGCGAAGCCGATGTAGCGCTCGGGATCGAGGCCCATGTTGCGAATCACGGTCGGATGCACTTGCCCCGAGCCGGAGATCTCGAGCCATTTGCCGGCATTCTTGCCTTGCTCGAACATCATGTCGATCTCGGCCGACGGTTCCGTGAACGGGAAATACGACGGACGGAAGCGCACGAGGATGTCGTCGCGCTCGAAGAATTTCTTCAGGAAATCGGTGTAGACGCCCTTCAGATCGGCAAAGCTGATGTTTTCGTCGATCCACAGCCCCTCGACCTGATTGAACATCGGCGAGTGGGTCGCATCGCTGTCGACGCGATACGTGCGGCCCGGCGCGATCACCTTGATCGGCGGACGGTTCATGCGCGCGTAACGCACCTGCATCGGGCTCGTATGCGTGCGCAGCAGCAGCTGGCGGCCGTCGGCATCCTTGCCTTCGACGTAGAAGGTGTCCTGCATCGAACGCGCCGGATGGTTCTCCGGGCTGTTCAGCGACGTGAAGTTGTACCAGTCGGTCTCGATTTCGGGGCCGTCAGCCACATCGAAACCGATCGAGCCGAAAATCTGCTCGACCCGCTCCCAGGTGCGCATCACGGGGTGCAGGCTGCCTGCACCGGCGCCGCGACCCGGCAGCGTCACGTCGATCGCTTCGGCAGTGAGGCGCTGATTCAGCAGCGCGTCGGCCAGTGCCTGGCGACGGGCGGTCAGCGCGGCCTCAACCTGCTGCTTCACGACGTTGATGCGTGCGCCTTCGGTCTTGCGTGTTTCGGGATCGAGCTTGCCGAGGCCCTTCAGCAACTCGGTCAGCGCACCCGACTTGCCGAGAAATCGTGCTTTCTCGTTTTCGAGCGTGGTGATGTCGGCAGCCTGTTCGAAGGACTGCTGCGCGTCGGCGACAATCTGGTCCAGATCCATAGATCCCATCATTTCCAACGTCATTCGGTCTTGGCGAGCGAAATCGCTCCACCAAACAAAAAAGGGGCTCGGAAGAGCCCCGTTTTCGTTGCAGCGGCCGAGACTACCGGGACATCGCTGCAACTAACCACGCAGTGCTAATTTCGCAATTAGGCTGCAACGGCGGCTTTCACCTGCTTGACGATCGCAGCAAAAGCAGCCTTGTCGAACACCGCCATGTCAGCCAGCACCTTACGGTCGAGTTCGATCGACGCCTTCTTCAGGCCGTTGATGAACACGCTGTAGGTCATGTCGTGCTGACGAACCGCCGCGTTGATACGCGTGATCCACAGTGCGCGGAACACACGCTTCTTGTTGCGACGATCGCGATAAGCGTACTGACCAGCGCGCATCACCGCCTGCTTGGCGATGCGGTAGACGTTATTGCGGCGACCGCGATAACCCTTGGCCAGGTTGATGATCTTCTTGTGACGGGCCCGTGCGGTTACCCCACGTTTGACTCGAGGCATGTTTCTCTCCTTTGAGTATCGATTGAGGGGTTACGCGAACGGCAGCATCGCGCGGACGGAGTTCAGATCGGAATCATGAACTGCCGTTGCGCCGCGCAGGTGACGCTTGTTCTTCGTGGTTTTCTTGGTCAGGATGTGGCGCTTGAAGGCTTGACCGCGCTTGACGGTACCGCCCGGACGCACCACGAAGCGCTTTGCAGCGCTCTTCTTGGTCTTCATCTTAGGCATGACGAACAACTCCAGTTTATTAGATGGCGATGGGTGTGCGGTTGGCTTGCGCCCTTGACCCGCCCTTCGAAACCCAGTCCACTTGTGTACGGCGAACCGCTTGCGCAGCCGCCGTCATTGTTGGCACGCCGCCCTGACCGGGCAACGCGCCGAACCACTGTCGAACCTGCGCGACCAGCGCGCGGGCCCGTTACTTCTTTTTCTTCGGCGAGAGCACCATGATCATCTGGCGCCCTTCCATCTTCGGCATCTGCTCGACCTGACCGACTTCCTCGAGATCCGTGCGCAGACGCTCAAGCATCCGCATGCCGATCTCCTGGTGAGCCATTTCACGGCCGCGGAAACGCAACGTGATCTTCGTCTTGTCGCCCTCTTCGAGGAAGCGCACGAGGTTGCGAAGCTTGACGTTGTAATCCCCGTCATCGGTACCCGGGCGGAACTTGACTTCCTTGACCTGGATGACCTTCTGCTTCAGCTTGGCTTCGTGCTGCTTCTTGGACTCCTGATACTTGAACTTGCCGTAGTCCATCAGGCGGCACACCGGGGGAACCGCCTGCGGGGCGATTTCCACCAGGTCTACATCCAGTTCTTCCGATTTACGGAAAGCATCAGCGAGTTTTACGATACCGAGCGGTTCGTTCTCGAGCCCGACCAGACGCACTTCCGGCGCAGTGATTTCACCGTTGATGCGATGCGACGACTTATCAGTAGCGATGTTACGTTTCCTCTAAAAATTAAAAAAACGAGCCGCGCTGCCAGGGCGGTTACTTGAACGAGCGCAGGTCTTCCTGCAGACGCTCAACGAAGGCTTCGACCGGCATAACGCCAAGATCGACGCCGCCACGGGCACGCACGGCTACCGTTTGCGCATCACGCTCCTTATCGCCCACGACGAGGAGATAAGGCACCTTTTCCAGCGTGTGCTCGCGTATTTTATAGCTAATCTTCTCGTTGCGCAAATCGGCCGACACTCTAACCCCTTGTTTTTGCAACGATTGGGCCAGAGACTGCGCATATTCGGCCTGACTTTCGGCGATATTCAGCACAATTGCCTGGAACGGTGCGAGCCAAACCGGCATCGCACCAGCATGGTGCTCGATCAGAATACCGAGGAATCGCTCCATCGAACCGACGATCGCACGGTGCAGCATCACGGGCCGGCGGCGGCTGTTGTCTTCCGCCACGTACTCGGCGCCGAGGCGCTCCGGCAGCATCATGTCGAGCTGCAGCGTGCCGCACTGCCACGAACGGCCGAGCGCATCCTTGATGTGGTACTCGATCTTCGGACCGTAGAACGCACCCTCGCCCGGCAGCTCCTCCCACTGGAGGCCGCACGCCGTCAGCGCTTCACGCAGCCCCTGCTCGGCACGATCCCACGTTTCGTCGGAACCCATGCGCTGCTCCGGACGCAGCGACAGCTTGATGTCGATGTGGTCGAAGCCGAAATCCTTGTACACGCTCATCGCGAGCTTGTTGAACGCGATCGACTCGGCAATGATCTGGTCTTCCGTACAGAAGATGTGCGCATCGTCCTGCACGAAGCCACGCACGCGCATCAGGCCGTGCAGCGCACCCGATGCTTCATTGCGGTGGCACGAGCCGAATTCCGCATAACGCAGCGGCAGGTCGCGGTACGAGCGCAGGCCGTGCTTGAACACCTGGACGTGCCCCGGGCAGTTCATCGGCTTGATCGCGTAATCACGCTTCTCCGACTCCGTCGTGAACATGTTCTCGCGGTAGTTCTGCCAATGGCCCGACGCCTCCCACAGCGAGCGGTCCATGATCATCGGCGTCTTGATCTCTTGATAGCCGGCCTCGTTCACGCGGCGGCGCATGTACTGCTCGACCTGCTGCCACAGCGCCCAGCCCTTCGGATGCCAGAACACCATGCCCGGCGACTCTTCCTGCATGTGGAACAGGTCGAGCTGCTTGCCGAGCTTGCGGTGGTCGCGCTTTTCCGCTTCCTCCAGCATGTGCAGGTACTGATCCTGGTCTTCCTTCTTCGTCCAGGCCGTACCGTAGATGCGCTGCAGCTGTTCGTTCTTCGAGTCGCCGCGCCAGTACGCGCCCGCGACCTTCATCAGCTTGAAGACCTTCAGCTTGCCCGTCGACGGCACGTGCGGGCCGCGACACAGATCCGTGAAACCGCCGTGCGAATAGAGCTTGATCTCGTCGCTTTGCGGAATCGACTCGATGATCTCGGCCTTGTACTTCTCGCCGATGCTGCGGAAGTAGCCTGCAGCCTCATCACGCGACACGACACGGCGCGTCACGGGCTCGTCTTTCTTCACGAGCTCCTGCATGCGCTTTTCGATCTTCTCCAGATCTTCCGGCGTAAACGGGCGGTTATACGAGAAGTCGTAATAGAAACCGTTGTCGATCACCGGGCCGATCGTCACCTGCGCGTCCGGATACAGCTCCTTCACGGCGTACGCAAGCAAGTGCGCAGTCGAGTGACGGATGATGTCGAGGCCGTCGGCGTCCTTGTCCGTGACGATGGCGAGCGACGCGTCGCGGTCGATCACCGTGGACGTATCGACGAGCTCGCCGTCGAGCTTGCCACCAAGCGCAGCCTTCGCAAGGCCGGGACCGATCGAGGCTGCAACCTCGGCAACTGTCACCGGATGCTCGTATTGTCGAACTGAGCCGTCAGGCAAGCGTATCGAAACCATAGCAATCTCCGTGATGCCGACAGTGGGCGGCAGACCAAGCACGCGATATAAAAGTCACGCGCGAAAATTTCGCGACAAAAAAAATGCGGCCCCGCTTTCGAGGGGCCGCATTCGATACTTCACTCAAACAGAAAGGGCGAAAACGTTCCTCGACTAGCGTCGCTCCGAAAAGGTTTCGGTCAACGTTCGCGGTGCCATAACCGTATTCGCCTTGTTTGCGTTGAGTTATTTACTGCATCGAACACCCGGGGACCAGGCATTCTCAATTCGTTGGTAGGCTCGATTGGACTCGAACCAACGACCCCCACCATGTCAAGGTGGTGCTCTAACCAGCTGAGCTACGAGCCTAAAGAAGCTGAAATTATATGGAGCTGTTACTCGTTTGGCAAGCGTTTTTATGCGGTCGCAGCAAAATAACGGCGTTCCAACCCCATCACGCTTTCCGGCCGGCCCGCACGACGCCCTGTACCTCGCCGAGCAGCGTACAGGCGCGCTGCACCTGTGCCGAATTCGACACCTCGACCGTGAACTGCATGAATGCCGCGTTGCGGCGGCTCTGCGTCTTCACGCCCACCACGTTCAGCTTTTCGCGTGCGAACACTTCGGAGATGTCGCGCAGCAGCCCTTGCCGGTCGCTTGCCTCGATCATCAGGTCGACCGGATAGACGGACACGCCGCGCCCGCCCAGCACGTCGGCCGACCAGGTCGTCTGCAGCACGCGTTCCGGCGCACGCTCGACCATCCGGCGGAACGTCGGGCAATCGCTGCGGTGAATCGACATGCCCTTGCCGCGCGTAACGAAGCCGCTGATCGGATCGGGCGGCGCCGGACGGCAGCAGCGCGCGAGCTGCGTCAGCAGCGCATCGACCCCCACCACCAGCACGCCGGTCGACGCGCCGTGCGCGACGCTCGCGCCGCTGCTGCGCTTCTCGAAATCGGCAGGCGCTTCCGGCGCCGGCTCGGGCGGCGGCGCATCGGACAGCGCGTGCTCGACGTTGCGCAGGCTGAATTCTTCCTTGCCGACAACCGAGAACAATTCCTCGGGCGACTTGAAGCCGAGCTTCGCGGCGAGGTTGTCGAGATTGACCGACGTCTTGCCTTCGCGCTGCAGCGTCTTTTCGACGAGCGCCCGGCCATACGCGACGTTTTCTTCCTGTTCGATCGAGTTGAACCACGCGCGCACCTTCTGACGCGCGCGCGGGCTCTTCAGGTAACCGAGCTGCACGTTCAGCCAGTCGCGCGACGGCCCGCCCTCCTTCACCGCGACGATCTCGACCGTCTGGCCGTTCGCGAGCGACGTGTTCAACGGCACCATCACGCCGTCGACGCGCGCGCCGCGGCAGCGGTGGCCAAGCTCGCTGTGCAGGTGGTACGCGAAATCGACCGGCGTCGCGCCCTGGGGCAAGGCGATCACGCGCGCCTGCGGCGTCAGCACATAGATGTGATCGTCGTCGAGCGACGTCTCGCGCAATTGCGCCCACGCCTGGTCGCCCGACACCTCGGTGCCGTCCTCGACGTCGTCCTTCCACGCCAGCAACTGGCGCAGCCACGCGATCTTCTCGTCGTACTTGTCGCTCGCCGAGAACTGGCCGCCATAGCCGCGCGCGCCGGCTTCCTTGTAACGCCAGTGCGCGGCAACGCCGTACTCTGCGAAACGGTGCATCTCCTGCGTGCGGATCTGCACTTCGAACGCGCGACCATCGTCGCCGATCACGACCGTATGCAGCGACTTGTAGCCGTTCGGCTTCGGCCGCGAGATGTAGTCGTCGAACTCCTTCGGGACCGGCTGCCACAGGTGATGCACGATGCCGAGCACCGCGTAGCAATCCTTGATGTCGGGCACGATCACGCGGAACGCGCGCACGTCGTACAGCTCGGAGAAGTCGAGCTCCTTGCCGCGCATCTTGCGCCAGATGCTGTAGATATGTTTCGGCCGGCCGCTCACGTCGGCCTGGATGTTCACTTCCGCCAGCTCGTGCTGCAGCCGCTCGATCGCCTGCTTGACATACGCTTCGCGCTCGATGCGCTTCTCGTCGAGCAGCTTCGCGATTCGCTTGTAGGTGACGGGATCCTCGAAGCGGAACGCGAGATCCTCGAGCTCCCACTTCAGTTGCCAGATACCGAGACGGTTCGCGAGCGGCGCGTAGATCTCGAGCGTCTCGCGCGCGACATCGGGCGGCGGGTCGATCTTCGCGGCCGCGTAGTAACGCAGCGATTGCAACCGCGACGCAAGCCGGATCAGCACCACGCGGATGTCCTGCGCGAACGCGAGCAGCATCTTGCGCAGCGCCTCGATCTGCGTGCGCCGCTCTTCCGCCGCGTCGCGCCCCACGTCGGGCACCGCATTCTGCGCGGCGCGCAGGCTGACGGTGCCGAGCCGCAACAGCTTGCGCACGTCGGACACGAGCCGCGCCACCTCTTCGCCGAAACGCTCGGTCAGCTCGCGCTCGGGGTCGCTCAGATGCGGCGTCAGCACGAACAGCGCGGCGGCCTGCATCGCGGACGGATCGACGTTCAGCGTGCGCATGATCGCCGCCGTGCCCGCCGAGTGATCGGCGAGCAGTTCGCCGGACGACAGTCGCACGTCGCCGGCCCGCTCGCGCACGAACGCGAGCACGTCGTCGAACGACGGCGCGGCGACGGTGGAAGCGGAAACGGACTCGGTCATTGCACGGCCTGGCGGAATACGATCATCGCGAAGCGGCGCTCAGCTCCGCTGTGCGGCAACGACGACGATTTCGACGAGCAGCGCCGGATCGGCGAGCTTCGCCTCGACCGTGGCGCGCGGCGGCGTGTTGCCCTGCGCGACCCATGCGTCCCACTCCGCGTTCATGCCTTCGAAGTTCGCCAGATCCGAGATGTAGATCTGCACCGACAGCAGATGCGCCTTGTCGCTGTTCGCTTCGGCGAGCAGGCGGTCGATATGGCCGAGCACCTCGCGCGTCTGGCCCTTGATGTCCTGCGTGGTGTCTTCAGCGATCTGGCCGGCCAGATACACGGTACCGTTGTGGATCGCGGTTTCGGAGAGACGGGCCCCGACGTGGTGACGAATGACTGCCATGGAATGTTCCGGTCGTGAGTAGGTGGAAAATCGGGCGGCGGCACAGCCGGCGTGCCGCCGAACCGCATATTATGACGCGTTTATGCGTCGCCTTCGACGAAAAACCGCCGTGCGAGCGCAATCTGGTCAGCGCAGATGAACGCCGGCGCGTGGCCCGTCCCCGGAATCTCGGCCTGCGTCACGTGCTTGCCGCGACGCATCATGTCGGCGACCGTCTCGCGCGACAGCAGGTCGGACATCTCGCCGCGCACGACGAGCAGCGACGCGTCCGTCGTCTCGACGGCCCGCCACAGCGCGGCTTCGCCGAGCGCGGCCAGCTCGGGCGTCGTCGCCTTGAACGGCTCGGCGATGCGCGGATCGTAGCGCATCGTCCAGCTGCCTTCGGGCAGCGCGCGCAGCAGCGGCCCGTTGATCTCGCGCCACTCGTCGCCGGTCAGCGCGCCGAACGGCAGCGACAGCGACGTCAGGTAGTCGATGCCCTCCTGCTCGGTCGCAAAATGCGGCTGCACGCCGAGATATTCGCCGATACGCGTCAGCGAATCGGGTTCGATGCGCGGGCCGACGTCGTTGACGATCATCCGGCGCAGCGGCGAACCGGGCAGCCCCGCGAGCGCCATGCCGATCAGGCCGCCCATCGACGTGCCGAACCAGTCGACCGATTCGACGTCGAGCCGCGCGATCAGCGTCACCATGTCGGCCACGTATTGCGGAATCGCGTAAAGCCTCGGATCGGCCAGCCAGTCCGACCGGCCGCGCCCGACGACATCGGGACACACGACGCGATACGTATCGGACAACGCGGCGGCGAGCCGGTCGAAATCGCGGCCGGAACGGGTCAGGCCATGCACGCAGACGAGCACGCGCGGGTTGGCGGGATCGCCCCACTCGGTATAGGCGACATGGTGAAGGCCGGCCGCGCTCGCACACTGCACGCGCCGCTGGCGAGGAACCTCGGGATTCACTGGGGTCGTTGGCATCGTTGGCATCCTGTCGAACGGGGGCGACGCGCGGGGCAACGCTTGCGACGCCCGATGCAAACGATTGTAAACCGCTTCCGCGGAGCGGGTCGGCTCATCGGGCACCGACTATGCGGCCTGCCCCCACGCAATGACAAACGCCCCGCATGCCGTCGTCCGGCATGCGGGGCGTCGAAGCCGCGCCAGCGCGCGGCAAACTTATGCGACCGCGCTGACGTCGAGCGGTGCGCCCGTCTTCGACTGGATCTCGTCGGCGCTCACGCCGTCGGCGAGTTCGAGAACCTTCAGGCCGGCCGGCGTCACTTCGATCACGCCGAGGTCGGTGATGATCAGGTCGACCACGCCGACGCCCGTCAACGGCAGGTTGCATTCCTCGAGGATCTTGTGCTGATCGCCCTTCGCGACATGCTCCATCAGCACGACGACGCGCTTCACGCCGGCGACGAGGTCCATCGCGCCGCCCATCCCCTTGATCATCTTGCCGGGGATCATCCAGTTCGCGAGGTCGCCCTGCTTGCTGACCTGCATCGCGCCGAGGATCGCGAGGTTGATGTGGCCGCCGCGGATCATCGCGAACGAATCGGCCGACGAGAAGATCGACGAGCCCGGCAGCGTCGTGACGGTCTGCTTGCCGGCGTTGATGAGATCGGCGTCGACTTCGTCCTCGGTCGGCGACGGGCCGATGCCGAGCAGGCCGTTCTCCGACTGCAGCCACACCTCGACGCCTTCCGGCACGTGGTTCGCGACGAGCGTCGGCAGGCCGATACCGAGGTTCACGTAGAAGCCGTCCTGCAGTTCCTTCGCCGCGCGCGCGGCCATCTGGTCACGATTCCAGGCCATGTCAGTCTCCTTTCGCGCGTACGACGCGTTGTTCGATGCGTTTTTCGGGCGTCGCGTTCAGCACGATGCGCTGCACGAAAATCCCAGGCGTATGGACGTGGTCCGGATCGAACGTGCCGTTCTCGACGATCTCCTCGACCTCCACCACGGTGATCTTGCCGGCCATCGCGCACATCGGGTTGAAGTTGCGCGCGGTACGGCGATAGATCAGGTTGCCGGACTTGTCGGCCTTCCAGGCCTTCACGAGCGCGACGTCGGCCGTCAGCGACGGCTCGAGCACGTAGTGGCGATCGCCGAACTGGCGCGTTTCCTTGCCTTCCGCGATCACGGTGCCGTAACCGGTGTTCGTGAAGAATGCGGGGATGCCCGCGCCGCCCGCGCGCAGCTTTTCGGCGAGCGTGCCCTGCGGCGTGAATTCGAGCTCGAGTTCGCCGGCCAGGTACTGGCGTTCGAACTCCTTGTTCTCGCCGACGTACGACGAGATCATCTTCTTGATCTGGCGCGTTTCCAGCAGCAGGCCGAGGCCGAAACCGTCGACGCCCGCGTTGTTGCTGATGCAGGTGATGCCCTTGACGGCCGAGTCGCGCAACGCCGCGATCAGTGCCTCCGGAATCCCGCACAGGCCGAAGCCGCCCACCGCGAAGGTCTGCCCGTCGCGGACGATCCCTTCCAGCGCGGCAGCCGCGCTTGGATAGACTTTGTTCATCTGTTGTCCCTTCCTCTATGGAAACCAGCAAAAACCGGTTCACGCGCCCACGTGGCCCGCAAGCCCGCCGCATCATTCTATGCATGCGCGGCGATGCCTGCGTCGAGGCGCGCTGTTTTTATGTCGCGACAAACCGCCGCGAGATGCCTGAAAGGGTACGATGCGGTGCCGATACGGCACAATACGCAAAAATACATAAGCGTTTGCCTCCGCTTGCCTGCGCCATGCCCCCTCTCGACTACCAGACTGCCTTCCACCTCGCGCCGCTCGGCCTCGTGATGTCGCGCGACCGCGTGATCGAGGATTGCAACGACGCGCTCGCGTCGATCTTCCGCTGCGCGCGAGCGGACCTGATCGGGAAATCGTACGAGGTGCTCTACCCGTCGACGGACGAATTCCAGCGAATCGGCGAGCGCATTTCGCGCGTGATGGCCGCGAACGGCATCTACTCCGATGACAGAATCATGAAGCGGGCGGATGGCGATCTGTTCTGGTGCCACGTGACGGGCCGCGCGCTCGACCGAACGGCGCCGCTCGCAGCCGGCGTCTGGACCTTCGAGGATTTGAGCGCGACGCGCCGCGTCGCGGTCGAACTGACCCCGCGCGAGCGCGAGATCGCCGCGCAGCTCGCGACCGGCAAGACCAGCAAGCAGATCGGGCGCGTGCTCGACATCAGCTCGCGCACGGTCGACATCTACCGCTCGCGGCTGATGCGCAAATACGGGACGAACAACACGCCTGAGTTGCTGCAGCGCCTGCTCGGCCACTGAGTGCCGGCTCCCGAATGACAATCGGCCGCGCGTGGCGGCCGATTCGGGAAACAACGGGACACAACGGGGCACGGCGAATCACCGGCGCCACGGCGCCGGCCTCGCCTATCAGCACACTCAGCCGATCTTCGCCGCGAGCGCGCGCTCGATCGTGTCACGCAGCAGTTGCGGCAGCGGCGCCGACTTGCCGAGCGCGTAGTCGACCCACACGCAACGCGCGTTGCCGCGCGCATAGACGTGCAGCGGATCGTCCGCGCGCGTGAGTTCGAAACCGGTGTCGAAGCTGCTTCGGCCCGGCTTCGCGGCCGACATCTTCGCGATCACGTCGCCCGGATAGTGCAGTTGCTTGAGGAACTCCATCGACGCCGTGACGATGACGGGCCCCTGCCCCTCGCCGTTACCGCCGGCAATGCCGAGCTCCTCGAACCACGAAATCCGCGCCTGCTCCATATAGCGGAAATAGACCGTGTTGTTCACGTGGCCGAACGCGTCCATGTCGCCCCAGCGGATCGGCATCGACATCTCAAATACGGGTGAGTAATCGCTTGTTGCGCTCATTGCAGTCTTCTTTGTTGCTGAATGTCATCCGCTCAGGCGAGGCCGAAACCGTCGTCAGCGGAGATGATCGAACCGTTGATGAACTGCGACTCGTCGGCCGCGAGCAGCAACAACAGCCCGTCGAGATCCTGCGGCTTGCCGACGCGCCGACGCGGCAGCATCGACTGCAGCTTCTGGCCCTGCTCGGTTTCCCACAGGTAGTTATTGATTTCGGTATCGATATAGCCCGGACAGATCGCGTTGACGTTGATCCCGTGGCGGCCCCATTCGAGCGCCATCGCGCGCGTCATCTGCACGACCGCGGCTTTGCTCATCGCGTACAGCCCGATCTGCGGAAACACGCGCAGGCCGGCCACCGACGCGATGTTGATGATCCGGCACGGCGGCTTGCCGTTACCGCTGCCGTTCGCGCGCATGATCATCCGCTTCGCGACTTCCTGCGCGACGAAAAATGCGCCGCGCGTGTTGGTATCGAACACGAACTCGAAATCGGCCGGCGTCACGTCGACGAGCTTCTGCATCGTCGAGACGCCCGAATTGTTCACGAGGATGTCGATCGTGCCGGCTTCCGTCTCCGCATGCGCGACCGCCGCCTTGATGCTCTGGACATCGGTGACGTCGAGCGACACGACGTGCGCGGCGCCGCCTGCCGCCTCGATCTCCGCACGCAGCTCCTTCAGGCGCTCGACGCGGCGGCTTGCGAGCACGACCTTCGCGCCGGCCTGCGACAACACCTGCGCAAAGCGCTGCCCGAGACCGCTCGACGCGCCCGTGACCAGCGCAACCTTGCCTTCCAGATTGATCGACCGACCCATTGCACACCCCTTTCGATGTCATTTCGCCGCCCCGGACAGCTCAGCCCGTGCGGCATAACCCTAGCATAAAAATAGAACGATCGTGCTAATCTAGCCGCCTGCTGTTGCGGCAAGCGTTTCGTTTCGCAGACAATACGCTCCCGAATAAAAGCATTCTAACGGTTAGAGGAACGCCAATGACCCCCGCAAGCCTCATCGAGCAATACGGCCCGCGCGAATCGATGGAATACGACGTCGTGATCGTCGGCGGCGGCCCCGCCGGGCTGTCGGCGGCGATCCGGCTCAAGCAGCTGGCCGCCGAGAAAGGCACCGAGATCGGCGTGTGCGTGCTCGAGAAGGGTTCCGAGATCGGCGCGCATATCCTGTCGGGCGCGGTGATGGACCCGCGTGCGATCAACGAACTGTTCCCCGACTGGAAGGAACGCGGCGCGCCGCTCGACGTCGAGGTGACGGAAGACCGCTTCCTGTTCCTGTCCGAAAAGAGCGCGGTCACGACGCCGAACTGGGCGCTGCCTGCCAACTTCCAGAACCACGGCAACTACGTCATTTCGCTGGGCAACGTGACGCGCTGGCTTGGGACACAGGCCGAAGCGCTGGGCGTCGAGATCTTCCCGGGCTTCCCGGCCGCCGAGATTCTCTACAACGACGACGGCTCGGTAAAAGGCGTCGCGACCGGCAACATGGGCGTGGGCAAGGACGGCGAGCCGACCGAGAGCTTCCAGCTCGGCATGGAGCTGCACGCGAAGTACACGCTGTTCGCCGAAGGCTGCCGCGGCCACCTGGGCCGTCAACTGATCTCGAAGTTCAAGCTCGACGCGAACGCCGACCCGCAAGCGTACGGGATCGGCATCAAGGAACTGTGGGAAATCGATCCGGCCAAGCACAAGCCGGGCCTCGTGATCCACACGGCCGGCTGGCCGCTGAAGTCCGATACCTACGGCGGCTCGTTCCTGTATCACATGGACAACAACCAGGTCGTCGTCGGTTTCGTGGTGGGCCTCGGCTACACGAACCCGTACCTGTCGCCGTTCGAGGAATTCCAGCGCTACAAGACGCATCCGTCGATCCGCGCATTCCTCGAAGGCGGCAAGCGCGTGTCGTACGGCGCGCGTGCGATCACCGCGGGCGGGCTGCTGTCGCTGCCGAAGACGGTGTTTCCGGGCGGCGCGCTGATCGGCGACGACGCGGGCTTCCTGAACGCATCGCGAATCAAGGGCAGCCACGCGGCGATCAAGACCGGCATGCTGGCGGCGGACGCCGCGTTCGACGCGGTGCAGGCCGGCCGCCAGTCGGACGAGCTCAACGCATACCCGGACGCTTTCAAGCAATCGTGGCTGTACACGGAGCTGTACCGCGCGCGCAACTTCAAGCAGTGGATGGCGAAGGGCCTGTATCTCGGCACGCTGATGGTCGGGCTCGAGCAGAAGGTGATGGGCGGCAACGTGCCGTGGACGCTGCGCCACAAACATGCGGACCACGAGATGCTGAAGCCGGCGTCGCAGTGCGAGCCGATCGAGTATCCGAAGCCGGACGGCAAGCTGACGTTCGACCGGCTGTCGTCGGTGTTCATCTCGAACACGAACCATGAAGAGAACCAACCGGCGCATTTGACACTGAAAGATGCGAACGTGCCGGTGAACGTGAACCTGCACACGTACGCGGGGCCGGAGGGCCGCTTCTGCCCGGCGGCGGTGTACGAATTCGTGAAGAACGACGACGGCAGCGACCGGCTGGTGATCAACGCGCAGAACTGCGTGCACTGCAAGACCTGCGATATCAAGGACCCGACGCAGAACATCGTGTGGGTCACGCCGGAAGGCGGCGGCGGGCCGAATTACCCGAACATGTAACCCGCTGGAGCGCGCCGCCACGAGCGGCGCGTTTATTTTGAGGCCGACGCAAACGAAACGGGGCGCTGCATCACGCAGCGCCCCGTTTGCATTCGTCGCTCGACGGTCATGGCGGGGCCGCGCCCCGCCCGCTCGATCAGGTCGCGCTGCCGGCGATCTTCGGCGTCGGCGTCTCGACGTCGCCGCACTGCGCGCGGTGGCGCAACGCATGATCGATCAGCACCAGCGCGAGCATCGACTCGGCGATCGGCGTCGCACGAATGCCGACACACGGATCGTGGCGGCCGAAGGTTTCCACGGTCGCCTGTTCGCCGCCCTTCGTGATCGAACGACGCGGCGTGCGGATGCTCGACGTCGGCTTGATCGCGATCGACACGGTGATGTCCTGCCCCGTCGAAATCCCGCCCAGCACGCCGCCGGCATGGTTGCCGACGAAACCGGCCGGCGTCAGCTCGTCGCCATGCACCGAACCGCGCTGCGCGACGCTGTCGAAGCCTGCACCGATCTCGACGCCCTTCACCGCGTTGATGCTCATCATCGCCTTCGCGATGTCCGCGTCGAGGCGGTCGAACACGGGCTCACCCCAGCCGACCGGCACGCCCGACGCGACGACGTCGATGCGCGCGCCGATCGAATCGCCGTCCTTGCGCAGCGCATCCATGTACGCCTCGAGCTCTGGAACAACCGCCGCGTTCGGCGAGAAGAACGGATTCTCGTGAACGTGCGACCAGTCGACGAACGGCACGTCGATCTCACCCAGGCCGCTCATGTAACCGCGCACCTCGACACCGAAGCGCTCGCGCAGCCATTTCTTCGCGACCGCGCCCGCGCCGACGATCGGCGCGGTCAGGCGCGCGGACGAACGGCCGCCGCCGCGGTAGTCGCGGATGCCGTACTTCTGCCAGTAGGTGTAGTCAGCGTGGCCGGGACGGAACGTCTCGACGATGTTGCCGTAGTCCTTGCTGCGCTGGTCGGTGTTGCGGATCAGCAGCGCGATCGGCGTGCCGGTCGTCACGCCCTCGAACACGCCGGACAGGATCTCGACCTCGTCGGCCTCCTGCCGTTGCGTCACGTGCCGCGACGTGCCGGGCTTGCGGCGATCGAGCTCGACCTGGATGTCGGCTTCGGTCAGCCCCATCCCCGGCGGGCAGCCGTCGATCACGCAACCGATCGCGGGGCCGTGCGATTCGCCGAAGGTCGTGACAGTGAAAAGCGTGCCGAGGGTATTGCCGGACATGATGGAACCGCCCAAAGAGAAATGGACAAGCCAGTACGGATCCGTCGAAATATAGACGGACCGATATCTTGCAAGTCGTGGAATATAGACAAGCCTACATTATGCCAGTCGTCCCGCCAGCGCGGGACGTGCGCGATAGCCGCCCGCAGGACGCGCTGCGGCACACGCGGCCGACCGTCATGCTGAAGACGGCCGGCGCATCTCGATTGCATGGCCCGCACCGAGACCGGGGCCACACCGCCGCGCCGCTTACTTCCGCGCGCCGCGCAGTTCGGTCACCGCGGCCTGCAGCGCCTCCGGCGTCGCGACCGACGCCGGGATCGGCTCACCGACCGCCAGCGTCAGCCGGCTCATCACGCCGCGCTTGATCGGGCGCGGCATCCGCGCATCGGCGTGCCGTGAAAAATAGCTGCCCCACAACCCGCGCAACGCCATCGGAATCACCGGCGACGGCGTGCGGCCCAGGATCTCGGTGATCCCGTGGTGGAACGTGTTGATGTCACCCGTCTTCGTCAGCTTGCCTTCGGGGAAGATGCACACGAGCTCGCCATCCTTCAGCGCGGCCTCGCACGCGTCGTACGCGCGCACGAGCATGTCGGGATCCTCGTGGCGCGGCGCGATCGGAATCGCCTTCGCATGCCGGAACACCCAGCTCGCGAAGCGCGTCTTGAAAATTCGGTGATCCATCACGAAACGGATCGGGCGCGGGCTCGCGGCGGCCAGCACGAGCGCATCGACATAGCTGACGTGGTTGCATACGAGCACGGCCGCCCCTTCCGCCGGGATCCGCTCCGCGTGCACGAGGCGGATCCGGTAGAAGGTATGCACGAGCACCCACGCGACGAAACGCAGCAGGAACTCCGGCACCAGCAGGTAGATATACGCGGCGACGATGACGTTCAGCAGCGCGGTGACGAGGAACAGGCCAGGGATATCGACGCCGGCCTTGGTCAGCCCCATCGCCATCACGGCCGACAGGATCATGAACAGCGCATTCAGGATGTTGTTCGCGGCGATGATCCGCGCACGGTGCGTCGGTGCGCTGCGGCTCTGGATCAGCGCATACAGCGGCACGCTGTAGAAGCCGCCGAACATCGCGAGCAGGAACAGGTCGGCGAGGATGCGCCAATGGCGCGCGCCGGCCAGGAATTCGCCGACCGACAGCAGGTGGCCGGGCGACGGCAGCGCGTGGCTCGCGAAATACAGCTCGATCGCGAACACGCTGATGCCGATCGAGCCGAGCGGCACGAGGCCGATCTCGACGCGCCGCTGCGACAGCCGTTCGCACAGCAGCGAGCCGAGACCGATGCCGACCGAGAACGTCGCGAGCAGGATCGTGACGACGTCGGGGCTCGCGGACAGCACGTCCTTCGCGAAATTGAAGAACGACGTGAGGAACGTCGCGCCGACGAACCACAGCCACGAGATGCCGAGCAGGCTCAGGAACACGGTGCGGTTCTGTCGCGCGAGCCCGAGGTTGCGCCAGGTCTCGCTGACCGGATTCCAGTTGATCACGAGATCGGGCTGCGGCGCCGGCGTCGACGGCACGCGCTGCGCGACGAGCCGCCCCGCGAGCGCGATGACGACGACGCTCACCGCGAGCACGCGCTCGCCGCTGCCTTCGATGCCCGCGGCCGCACCGCCGATGATCGTGCCGATCAGGATCGCGATGAACGTGCCCATCTCGACGAGACCGTTGCCACCGACCAGTTCGTGCTCGCCGAGATGCTGCGGCAGGTACGAATACTTGACGGGGCCGAACAGCGTCGAGTGCATCCCCATCATGAACGTGCACAGGTACAGCAGCGTCGCGCTATGCGTGACGAAGCCGGCCGCGCCGACCAGCATCAGCGCGATCTCGAAGGTCTTCACGAAGCGCGTGAGGGTCGCCTTGTCGTACTTGTCGGCAATCTGGCCGGAGGTGGCCGAGAACAGCACGAACGGCAGGATGAAGATCGCGGATATCAGGAACGCGGCGGTCTTCGCGTCGACGCCGGAGAACCGCGCGGTGTGATAGGTGACGAGCGACGTGAAGCCGATCTTGAAGACGTTGTCGTTCAGCGCGCCCAGGAATTGGGTCATGAAGAACGGCGCGAAACGGCGCTCGCGCAGCAGGTCGAACTGCGACGCGTGGGCGCGCCGTTCGTCGCGCTGCCCCGGTGTGGCTTGCGTTTGATCGCTCATGCGGAATACGCGCGCGTCGTCTCGGCGAAGCTGCGCGGGCCTTGTTGAGTTGTCGTTGAAAAAACGGCGGCGCAGGACAAACCTGCGCCGCCGCGTGCCGGGTGGCGGCGCCCGCGCGTGATGGCGCCGGGCGCGGCATGGTTCACGGCTTGTGCGCTTCGGCTTCCGATTCCGGCCAGTCGCGGATGTAGGCCTTCAACATCCGGTTCTCGAAGCTCTGCGCCTCGACGACCGTCTTCGCGACGTCGTAGAACGAGATGACGCCCATCAACACCTTCTTGTCGAGCACCGGCATGTAACGCGCGTGGCGCTCCAGCATCATCCGGCGCACTTCGTTGACGTCCGTTTCCGGCGTGCACGTGAGCGGCTCGTCCATCACCTTGCGCACCTGCACGTCGCCGATCGCGCCGCCGTTCACGTGCAGACGCAGGATGATCTCGCGGAACGTCAGCATCCCGACGAGATCGCCGTACTCCATCACGACGAGCGAGCCGATGTCGTGCTCGGCCATCGTATCGACCGCTTCGCGCAGCGGCTTATCGGGCGTCACCGTAAACAGCGTGTTGCCCTTCACTTTCAGAATATCGCTGACGCGCATCGTAGTCCCCTCATGCTTGAATGCTTGAATGCAAAACCTCTTTCGATCCTATCGGAAAGCCTGTCAAAAGGAAAGCGCGGCCCGGCGCGGGCGGCCGCGCCCCGCTTGCGAATGCCGGCCGCCCGCCGCACAATGGCCCCATGAACAGCGGCCCGAGGAAACGCCATGGCGCATACCCATTCGGAGCAATTCGCCAGCTTCGCTGATTTCTACCCGTATTACCTGAACGAACACCAGAACCTGACGTCGCGGCGGCTGCATTTCGTCGGCTCGCTCGGCGTGATCGGCTGCGTCGCGATGGCGATCGCGACGGGCAACTGGCTGTGGCTGCCGGCGGCTGTCGTCTGCGGCTACGGGTTCGCGTGGGTCGGGCACTTCTTCTTCGAGAAGAACCGCCCCGCCACGTTCCGGCATCCGATCTACAGCCTGATGGGCGACTGGGTGATGTTCAAGGACATCTGTACCGGCAAGATCCCGCTGTAGGCACCGCGCGCCGCTTCACGCGGGCCGCGGCGGCCGTGCGTGCGGATCGGGCACGGCGTCCGGCGCCTGCCCGGGGTTGCCCGCCGGCTGTGCGCCTGCAAGCCGGTGCGCGGCGATCAGCGACGCGAGCGACACGTCGAAGCGGTCGCTCGACAGCACCGCGAGCAGCGCCGCACCGTCGACATGGCTGCGGCGGCGCTGCAACTGGTAGGTCAGCTCCGTGCGATCGATCACCAGCACGTCGAACAGCTGCGCGAGCGTCAGTTGCTCCGGGTTCGCCAGCAGGATATAGCGCGGCGTAGCACCGCTGCCGGCATCCAGCCGCGCGATCCATTCCCGCTCTTCCATCGTCGTCAGCAACCGCTGCGCGGTTTCCATGTCGCACCGCAACATGGTCGCGAGCCGCATCGCCGTGTAGCCGCGCTTGCCGGCCGCGCGCGCCTCGGCAAGCCGCGCGAGCAGCTCGAGCGCGTCGAGCAGGTCGCTGCCCGGATAGTGGATGCGATGGAACTGGCCGACGCGGATCGCCGGCAGCGCCGAGGCCACCATCGCGCCGAGCAGCGCGATGAACCAGCTCAGGTACACCCACAGCAGGAACACGGGTAGCGCCGCAAATGCGCCGTAGACGGCCGTATAGGTCGGAATCCGCCGCACGTAGTAGCCGAAGCCGCGCTTCGCAAGCTCGAACGCCACGGCCGCGAACAGCCCGCCGATCACCGCGTCGCGCCATGCAACCGTGCAGTTCGGCAGGTAGACGTACAGCAGCGTGAACGCAAGCACCGTCAGCGGCAACGACGCGAGCGCGAGCAGCCACTCGACGATCGACGTGGACGGCCCCGCGCCGGTGAACGCGAGCGACTGCGTGAACAGGTACGACGAGATCGACAGGCTCACGCCGAACAGCAACGGGCCCAGCGTGATCAGCGCCCAGTACGCGAGCACGCGCTGCGCGAACGGCCGCGGCTTGCGCACCCGCCAGATCAGGTTGAACGCCGATTCGATGGTCATCATCGTCATCACCGACGTGACGACGAGCACGATCAGGCCGGCGGTCGTCAGCCCCTTGGCCTTCGACGCGAACTGGTTCAGGTACTTGAAGATCTGGGTGTTGAACTGCGCGGGCATCAGGTGATCCGCGAGGAACCCCTGCAGCGAGATCTGGAACGACGCGAACATCGGGAACGCGGTGAACAGCGCGAACGCGACCGTCACGAGCGGCACGAGCGCCAGCATCGTCGTGAAGGTCAGGCTGCCCGCCACTTGCGGGATGCGATCCTCGGCGCTGCGCCGGGCCGCGAACTGCGCGAGGCGCTTGATGGTGTCGAGATCGACGCTCAACTTCGGCAAACGGCTTCTCCTTCTTGATGCCGCGCGCCCGACGGCGCGCCGCCGCCGCGCTGCGCGACGGCTTCAGCCCCTATAATAGCCGCTCGATCCAGCAGGGGCCGACTGCACCGGGCACGCGCGCGGCCGCACGCGGCTCCGTAGCCCATGAAAGACATCCTCGTTCTCTATTACAGCCGTCACGGCGCCACGCGCGATCTCGCGCTCGCGATCGCGAACGGCATCGACAGCGTGCCGGGCATGCAGGCACGCATCCGCACCGTGCCGCCCGTGTCGGCGGTCTGCGAAGCCACCGCCTCCGACATCCCCGCCGACGGCCCGCCCTATGCGGAGCTGCGCGACCTCGAGGAATGCGCGGGCCTCGCGCTCGGCTCGCCGACCCGCTTCGGCAACATGGCCGCCTCGCTCAAGTATTTCCTCGACGGCACGACGCCGCAATGGCTGTCGGGCGCACTGACCGGCAAGCCGGCGAGCGTCTTCACGTCGACGGGCAGCCTGCACGGCGGCCAGGAATCGACGTTGCTGTCGATGATGCTGCCGCTGCTGCATCACGGGATGATGATCGTCGGCATCCCGTACACCGAATCCGCACTCAGCACGACGCGCACCGGCGGCACGCCGTATGGCGCATCGCACGTCTCGCAGCACGATCGCACCGCACCCGCGGGGCTGTCGGCAGACGAAAAGGCGCTCGCGGCCGCGCTCGGCGTGCGGCTCGCGCGCGCGGCGGCCGCCCTCGCCGCGGCCGAGGCCGCATGAACGCCCCCGCCCGCCCCGCCGTCGCGGCCCGGCCGCGCTATGCGCTGGCCGCCGCCGCGTGCCTCGTCGCGCTGATCGCACTGTCGCTCGCGTGGGAACTGTGGCTCGCGCCGCTGCGCCCGGGCGGCTCCGCGCTGATGCTCAAGGCCGTGCCACTCGCGCTTGCGCTGCCCGGCGTCTGGCGGCGTAACATCTATACGATGCAGTGGGCGAGCATGCTGATTCTGGTCTATTTCGCCGAAGGCATCGTGCGCGGCATGTCCGACCGCGGGCTGTCCGCGACGCTCGGCTGGTGCGAGACCGCGCTCGCCGTCGGTTTCTTCGTGGCGGCGCTGGCGTACGTCGCGCCGTTCAAGCGCGCGGCGAAAAAACCGCGCGCCGCGTCCTGACCCTTACGCGACAAGGTGATGATGTCCTCCGAAGCTTTCGTTTCCGCGTGCCGCGACGCGATCGGCGCCGACTACGTGCTGACCGACGCACACGATACCGAACCGTTCCTGACCGACTGGCGCCGCCGCTACAAAGGTGCCGCGTGTGCGGTGCTGAAGCCCGCGAACACGGCCGAAGTCGCTGCGCTGGTCAAGCTCGCCAACGCGCACGGCATCGCGCTCGTGCCGCAGGGCGGCAACACCGGCCTCGCCGGCGGTGCGACGCCCGATGCGAGCGGCAGCCAGGCCGTCCTGAGCGTCGCGCGCCTGAATCGCGTGCGTGCGCTCGATCCGCACAACAACACGATCACCGTCGAAGCCGGCGTGATCCTCGCCGACGTGCAGGCGCGCGCCCGTGAAGGCGGCCGGCTGTTCGCGCTGAGCCTCGCGGCGGAAGGCAGCTGCACGATCGGCGGCAACCTGTCGACCAATGCCGGCGGCACCGCGGTACTGCGCTACGGCAACGCGCGCGAGCTATGCCTCGGGCTCGAGGTCGTGACACCGCAAGGCGAGATCTGGGACGGTCTGCGCGGGCTGCGCAAGGACAACACGGGCTACGACCTGCGCGACCTGTTCATCGGCGCGGAAGGCACGCTCGGCATCATCACGGCCGCCGTGATGAAACTGCATCCGCTGCCGGCCGCGCAAGTCACGGCGCTGGCCGCGCTCGAATCGCCGCACGCGGCGCTCGATTTCCTCGCGCTCGCGCAGCGCGCGGCCGGGCCGCTCCTGACCGGCTTCGAGCTGATGTCGGATTTCTGCATGCAGCTGGTCGGCAAGCACTATCCGCAGCTGCGCTACCCGTTCGCGCAGACGCATTCGCAAACCGTGCTGCTCGAGCTGTCCGACAACGAAAGCGAGGCGCACGCGCGTGCGCTGTTCGAAAAGCTGATGGAAGAAGCGTTCGAGGCCGGGCTCGTGGTCGACGCGGTGGTCGCGGAGAATCTCGCGCAGTCGCGCGCGTTCTGGGATCTGCGCGAGCACATCCCGCTCGCGCAAGCCGACGAAGGGCTCAACATCAAGCACGACATCGCGGTGCCGATCTCGTCGGTCGCACGCTTCATCGACGAGACCGACGCGGCGATCCAGCAGGCCGCGCCGGGCGCGCGGATGGTCACGTTCGGCCACCTTGGCGACGGCAATCTCCACTACAACGTGCAGATGCCCGAAGGCGGCGATCCGAAGGCGTTCCTTGCGCAATTCCAGGCGCCGATCAACCGGATCGTCTACGACAACGTGCATCGCCACCACGGCACGATCAGCGCGGAGCACGGCATCGGCCAGTTGAAGATCGACGACGCGCAGCGCTACAAGTCGCCGGTCGAAACGACGCTGATGCGCACGCTGAAGACCGCGCTCGACCCGCGCGGCCTGATGAATCCCGGCAAGGTCCTGCGCTGAAGCCGCCCATTCCGGAGCGAAGCCCGTGAAAATCCGCGTCCTGTCCGACCTGCATCTCGAAAGCAACCAGCCCGACGCGATCGCGCATGCCGATGCGGATCTCGTCGTGCTGGCCGGCGACATCCACAACCACGCGGAAGGCCTGCGCTGGGCCGCCGAAACGTTCGATCCGGCCGTGCCGGTGGTCTACGTGCCGGGCAACCACGAGTACTACGACGGGGAATTCGGCGCGCTGGAGACGGCGATGCGCGACGCAGCACATGCGCTCGACAACGTGCATTACCTGAACAACGGCGTCTACGTCGATCCGGAGCAGCGCTTTCGCGTGCTCGGCACGACGCTCTGGGCCGATTTTTCGCTATTCGGCAACGACGAAGCCAGCGTCGCCGGCGCAATCGAGGCCGGGCTGCGCGTGATGCTCGATTTCAAGGGACTGATTCAGGTGACCTGGCCGCACGACGCGGCGCTGCATCCGGCATCGGGTGCGCCGGAACGGGATTTCTCGCCGGCGGACGCAATCGCGCTGCATCGGCAAAGCCGCGCGTGGCTGGAAGCGCAGCTCGCGGCGCCGTTCGCGGGCAAGACGATCGTCGTCACCCATCATGCGCCGCACCGGCGCTCGCTGGCGGAGCGCTATGCGGAAGACCTTGCGTCAGCGGGATTCGTCACGGACATGGCGGAACTCGTGCGGCCGCCGGTGGATCTGTGGCTCCACGGCCACACACATACGTCATTCGACTACGTTGCGGAAGGCGGCACACGCGTGGTGTGCAACCCGCGCGGCTATATTCACCGGCGTACCGGCGAGCTGGAAAATGCCGCGTTCGCGTGGGACAAGGTCGTCGAGCTCGGCTGAACGCCGCGCTGCGCGGCCACACTGACCGGCCGCGTTGCGCGGCCTTCCGTGCCCCGGGCTGATACGGCCCCGATCAGCGATCGGTACGGCGCGATCCGTGCTGGGTCACGCGCACCGGCACCGGCTTCATCTGCGCCTTCGCCTTCATCGCGCGCAGCAGGTCGCGCGTCGCCGCAGCAGCGGCGGCCACGCCAAGCAGGACTCCAAGGCCGATCATCAGGTGCGTATCCATTGCTACTCCGGGGTGGTGTATCTCGATAACTTCAACAGTATCAAACTGTCTGACACGCGTTCGTAAAAAAATGTTGCGTGAAGGACAAATCTCGTCAGATTGCGGCGAACCGCGCGGTCATGTCGCACGCGTGTACTGCTGGAGCGCGGCTTCGTCTGCCGCGAGCGTGGCCGGCAACTCGTCGCGCAGGAAATCGACCCATGTGCGGATTTTCGCGTCGAGGTACTGGCGCGACGGATACAGCGCGTAAATGTTCATCACGTGCGACCTGTACTCGGGCATCACGCGCACGATGTGCCCGCTGCGCAGCCAGCCGATCGCCGAATAGAGCGGCAATCCGCCGACCCCCATCCCCTCCCGTACGGCCACCGCGAGCGCTTCGGCGACATTCACGCGGAACGGCGGCGCCGTGACCGGGAACACCTCGTCGCCATCCGGCCCCGACAGTGTCCATTCGTCGAAGTGAAACCCCGGCGTGACCATCCCGAGACACACGTGCTGCGTGAGATCCGCCGGCTGCTGCGGCACGCCATGCGCCTCGACGTAGCCGGGCGATGCGCACACGACGCTGTAGCTCTCGCCGAGCCGCTGCGACACGAGCCCCGAATCGGGCAGGTCACGGCCGACGACGATCGCGACGTCGTACCCCTCATCGAGCAGGTCGGGCATCCGTTGCGCGAGCGTCAGCTCGACGTGCACGTCCGGGTAGCGCTCGCGATAGCGCGCGATGGCCGGCACCAGATAGTGCTGGCCGAGGCTCGTGAAGCAATGAACCTTCAGCTTGCCCGACGGGCGCGCGTGCGCGTCGCCGGCCTCGGCTTCGGCCTGGTCGACATACGCGAGGATCTGCTCGCAGCGCTGCAGGTAGCGCTCGCCGGCTTCGGTGAGCGCGATCCGCCGCGTCGTGCGGTTCAAGAGGCGCGTGCGCAGGTGGGCCTCGAGATCCGAGACCGCGCGCGATGCATAGGCGGTAGTCGAATTCATCTGCTGGGCGGCCGCGGTAAAGCTTCCCGCGTCGACCACGCGGACGAATACCCGCATGTTTTGTAACGTATCCATCCCATTACCCGTTTGAATCCGGAGGGATTGTTGCACAGGAGCGAACAAATATTGTCTCAGGATTCGTAAAAATGACTTGCACCGTTGTCCATTTATTCAGGAATCACTGAAAAATATAATCCCATCCGGCTCATCTATATCCGAAAGGGAGAAAATCGTGCAGTCTCCGGCGACAAAAGGGACGCTCGCACTGGCGGTTCTTGCAGTCTCATTAATAATGGCCGGATGCGCGAGCATGGGCGACAACAAACCGCAGTCGGCTCGCATCGAGGCGAACGCGCTCGACGCCGGTGCCGCGATCCGCGCGGCCGACCGTGACGCGGGCTGGCCCGCGGCCGACTGGTGGCGCGCCTACCGCGATCCGCAGCTCGACACGTGGATTGCCGCGGCCCAGGCCGGCAACCCGACGCTCGCGGCCGCCGAGGCGCGCGTGCGCGAAGCGCAAGCGATGGCGCGCGTCGCCCGCTCGGCCGAACTGCCGCAGATCAACGGCAATCTGTCGTTGATGCGCGAGCACTGGCCCGACAACGTGTACTACGGCCCGGGCCCGCTCGCGAACGCCGATACCTGGAACAACACCGGCACGCTCGGCCTGTCGTACCACCTCGACCTGTGGGGCAAGGACAAGAACGCGACCGAACGCGCGCTCGACACCGCGCATGCAACAGCCGCCGACGCGCGTGCGGCAAAGCTCGAACTCGAAGTCAACGTCGTGCGGGCGTATGTCGGCATGTCGATGAACTATGCGCTGCTCGACCTCGCGCACGAAACGTTCGAGCGCCAGCGCTCGCTCGCCGATCTCGCGCGCAAGCGGCTGCAGGCCGGCCTCGGCACACAGCTCGAAGTGAGCCAGGCGGAATCGACGCTGCCCGACTACGAGCGCCAGATCGACAGCTATGAAGAAGCGGTCCAGCTCGCGCGCCATCAGCTCGCCGCGCTGGCCGGCAAGGGCCCGGGCGCCGGCGACGCGATCAAGCGGCCGCAGCTTGCGCTCGATGCGCCGGCCGGCCTGCCGTCGGCGATGCCGGCCGACCTGCTCGGCCGCCGCCCCGACGTCGTCGCGGCGCGCTGGACGGTCGACGCACAGGCGCGCGGCATCGATGTCGCGAAGGCTTCGTTCTACCCGAACATCGACCTGCTCGCGACGGTCGGCGGCTTCGGCGTGACCGCGCCGTTCACCGACTTCCTGCGCGCGATGAACGGCGGCTGGACGGCCGGCCCCGCGCTGTCGCTGCCGATCTTCGAAGGCGGCCGGCTGCGCGCGCAGCTCGGCGCCGCGAATGCTGGTTACGACCAGGCGGTCGAGCGCTACAACCAGACGATCGTCGGCGCACTCAAGGACATCGCCGATCAGGTCGTGCGGATCCGCTCGCTCGATACGCAGAAGAAGGACGCCGCACGCTCGGTGGCCGCCAACGACCGCAGCTACCAGCTGTCGCGCGAAGGCTTCCGCCGCGGGCTGACCGATTACGTGAACGTGCTGATCGCGCAGCAGCAACTGCTGCGTGCGCAGGAAACGGCGGCCCGCATCGATGCCGAACGTCTCGCCGCGCATGCGCAGTTGATGGCCGCGCTGGGCGGCGGGGTCGAGACCGGCGAGGACGTGCCCCGCGACGAAGCGTCGACCGGCAGCGCACCGAAATCCGGCAGCGCGCAAGCGCCCGCCGGCGCATCGGCTGCCAAACCCTCGGCGGCCGTCGCCCGGCCCGCGCAGGTCGCGACGGCCGGCGCGTCCGGCACGCCGGCCGCACGGTAACGCGGAGCGCCCGCCATGTCAGCCTCCTCATCCGCTTCCACGCACGCCGGCGGCCCGCTCGCGGCCTGGTACGCCGCGTTCGGCGACTGGGCCCGCACCGACGGCGCCGCGTGGCTCTACCTGTTCAAGGCGCTGCTCGCCGCGTTCATCGCGACCGGCGTGTCGATGCGGCTCGACCTGCCCGCGCCGAAAACGGCGCTGACGACGGTGTTCATCGTGATGCAGCCGCAAAGCGGCGCGGTGCTCGCGAAGAGCTTCTACCGCGTCGCCGGAACGATCTTCGGGCTCATCGCGACGCTCACGTTCGTCGGGCTGTTCCCGCAGCAGCCGCAACTGTTCCTGCTGGCGGTCGCGCTGTGGGTCGCGCTGTGCACGGCCGGCGCCGCGCGCAACCGCAACTTCCGCAGCTACGGTTTCCTGCTGGCCGGCTACACGACCGCGCTGATCGGCCTGCCCGCGTCGCAACACCCGGACGGCGCGTTCATGAGCGCGATGACGCGCGTGGCCGAAATCATGGTCGGGATCGTGTCGGCCGGCGTGGTCAGCGCGCTCGTGTTCCCGCAGACCACGGGCGAGCAGATGCGCACGACGGTGCGCAAGCGCTTCGGCAGCTTCGTCGACTACGTCGCATCGGCGCTGTCGGGCAAGCTGGATCGTGCGCATATCGAATCCATCCATACGCGCTTCGTCGCCGACGTGGTCGGGTTCGAAGCCGCGCGCAGCATGGCCGTGTTCGAGGATCCGGACACGCGGATGCGCAGCGGCCGCCTCGCGCGGCTGAACAGCGAGTTCATGAGCGCATCGAGCCGTTTCCATGCGCTGCACCAGTTGATGAACCGGCTGCATGCAGCCGGCGCGCAGGCCGCGATCGATGCGATCGAGCCGTACTTCCGCGAGATCGCGCCGCTGCTGCTGACGCCTGCCGGCGAACCCGTGCGCACGTCGACCGACGCGGGCCAGGCGGCCGAGCAACTGCTCGCGTGGCGCGACGCGCTGCCGCGCCGCATCCGCGCGACGCGCGCGGCGCTCGAAACGCAGCCGGACTTTCCACTGCTCGACTTCGATACGGCCGCCGAACTGCTGTACCGCTTCATCACCGACCTGCACGAATACGCGGCGACCTACGCGTCGCTGTCGACCGCGACGCACGAACGCGAACGCTGGATCGAACGCTACGAGCCGCGCACCAACGTGACGGCCATGGTGATCGCCGCGATCCGCACCGCGACCGTGATCCTGCTGCTCGGCTGGTTCTGGATCGAGACCGCGTGGCCGAGCGGCGTGACGCTCACGTTGACGGCGGCGGCCACCTGCGCGCTCGCGTCGTCGACGCCGCGCCCGACCGCGATGTCCGCGCAAATGGGGATGGGAACGGCGCTCGCCGTCTGCACCGGGTTCCTGCTGACGTTCGGCATCTATCCGCACATCGACGGCTTCCCGCTGCTGTGCGTCGCGCTCGCGCCGCTGCTCGCGATCGGCATCTACATGACGCTGAAGCCGAAGCTCGCGGGCTACGGGATGGGTTACCTGATCTTCTTCTGCTTCCTCGCCGGCCCGGACAGCATCACGCACTACGATCCGACCAGCTTCATGAACGACGCGCTCGCGCTCGTGCTGTCGATGCTGGTATCGGCGATCGCGTTCGCGGTGCTGTTCCCGCCGACCGCGCCGTGGCTCAAGAAGCGGCTGTTCGCCGACCTGCGTCACCAGGCCGTCGCGGCCTGCCATGCGCGGCTCGCCGGGTTGCGCACGCGCTTCGAGAGCGGCGCACGCGACCTGATGTACCAGGCGCACACGCTGTCGGCCGACCAGCCCGACGTACAGCGCGACGCGCTGCGCTGGATGTTCGCGGTGCTGGAAACAGGCAACGCCGCGATCGACCTGCGCCACGAGCTGGCGGCGCTGCCGTCCGACCCGCGCTATGCGCCGGCGATGCCGTGGCGTCGCGCGATCGAGACGATGCGCGCCGCGCTGTCGACGCTGTTCACGAAGCCGAGCGCCGAGCGCTTCGACGCGACGCTTGCCGCGACCAATGCGGCGATCGACGCGACCCGGCAGACGCTCGACGCGTTCGAGCCGTCGCGCGACGAGCGCCACCGGCTGCAGCGCATTCTCAGCCATCTGCATTTCGTGCGCACGGCGCTGCTCGATCCGGAATCGCCGCTCGAGCCGCTCAACCGCAACCGCCCCGTGCGTCCCCAACCAGGAGCCTCGTCATGATGCCGCGTGAAATCGCCATTCTCGATGCCTACATGCCCACGGTGGTGCTGATGTTCGTCCTGGGCGCGCTCGCGACCTGGGCCGTCGACCGCCTGCTCGCCTACACGGGCCTCTACCGTCTCGTCTGGCACCCGGCGCTGTTCCGGGCCTGCCTTCTCGTCTGCATTTGCGGCGGACTGAGTCTTGCCGTTTACCGTTGATTCCGAACCATCATGATTCTCAGAAAACTCTTCGGCTTCGTCGCGACCGCCGTCATCCTTCTCGTCGCGATCCTGATCGGGCACTCGCTGTGGGTGCACTACATGGAAGATCCGTGGACGCGCGACGGGCGCGTGCGCGCCGAGATCGTCAACGTCGCGCCGGACGTGTCGGGCGCGATCGTCGAGCTGCCCGTGCATGACAACCAGCTCGTGAAAAAGGGCGACCTGATCATGCAGATCGACCCGTCGCACTACCAGATCGCGGTCGAGCAGGCGCAGGCGGCCGTCGCCGCCCGCCGCGCGGAACTGCAGATGCGCCGCGACGACGCGGCCCGCCGCGCGGATCTCGACGCGCTCGTCGTGTCGAAGGAAAACCGCGAGAACGCGGCGCACAGCGCGTCGAGCGCCGATGCGCAGTACCAGCAGGCGATCGCCGCGCTCGACGCCGCGAAGCTCAATCTCGAGCGCACGCGCGTCGTCGCGCCGGTCGACGGCTACATCACGAACCTGCAGACGTTCAAGGGCAACTACGCGGTGGCCGGCCAGGCGAAGCTCGCGATCGTCGACAGCCATTCGTTCTGGGTCTACGGCTACTTCGAGGAAACCAAGCTGCCGCGCGTGAAGATCGGCGCGCCGGCCGAGATGCGGCTGATGAGCGGCGGCGTGATGAAGGGCCACGTCGAGAGCATCTCGCGCGGCATCTACGATCGCGACAACCCGCAAAGCCGCGACCTCGTCGCGGACGTGAACCCGACCTTCAACTGGGTGCGCCTCGCACAGCGCGTGCCGGTGCGCATCAGGATCGACGAAGTGCCGGCCGACGTGGTGCTGTCAGCGGGCACGACCTGCACGGTCATCATCGATCCGGACAAGCAGAAGAAGTCGTAATCGCGCGACGCTCGGGCGGCGCTCAGGCCGCGATGCGGAAACGCCCGACCAGCATCTTGAGCGCCTGAGCCTGCTCGTCGAGCGCGTTCGCCGCGGCGGCCGCCTGTTCGACGAGCGCCGCGTTCTGCTGCGTGCCGGCGTCCATCTGCGTGACCGCGCGGCCGATCTCGTCGATGCCCGCGCTCTGTTCGTCCGACGCCGCGGAAATCTCGCCGATGATGTCCGTCACGCGCTTCACCGCGCGCACGACGTCGCCCATCGTACGGCCCGCATCGTGCGCGAGCGCCGCGCCGTTCGCGACGCGCTCGACCGACGCGCCGATCAGCGTGCGGATCTCCTTCGCCGCGGTCGCCGCGCGCTGCGCGAGCAGCCGCACCTCGCCCGCGACCACCGAGAAACCGCGCCCCTGTTCGCCGGCGCGCGCAGCCTCGACCGCCGCATTCAACGCGAGAATGTTGGTCTGGAACGCGATCCCCTCGATCGTGCCGATGATGTCGCGAATATTCTTCGCGCTATCGTCGATCTCGCTCATCGTCGCGACCACGCGCCCGACGACTTCCCCGCCCGCCTCCGCGACGGACGACGCATTGGCCGCGAGCGAACTCGCCTGCCGCGCATTCTCTGCGTTCTGCCGCACCGTCGACGTGAGCTGCTCCATGCTAGCCGCGGTGCGCTCGAGCGCGACGGCCTGCTGCTCGGTGCGCCGCGACAGGTCGAGATTGCCGGTCGAGATCTCGCCCGATGCAGCCGCGATGGCCTCGGCGCTGACGGCGATCTCGCCGACGGTCGCCGCGAGCCCCGTCTGCATCTCGGCCAGCGCGCGCACCATGCTGTCGCGGTCGTGCCGGCCGAGCGCGATCGGGCGCGTCAGGTCACCGCGCGCGATATCCGCGGCGATCGCCTTCGCATGCGCGGGCTCGCCGCCGAGTTGCGACGCGAGGCGGCGCACGACGCGTTCGGCGATCACGATCGCGAGCACGATCAGCGCGGCCGTCATCGCCGCGATCATCGCGAACGACGACGAGAAGATGGTGGCGGACGCATCGAGCGTCGCCTTCGACTTCGCGCCGCGCGTCTTAACGAGTTCGGCGACGAGTTTTTCGAGCTTGCCGGTTTCGACCAGCAGCGACACGTCCTGCGTGCCGACCTGCCAGTTCATCTGCGACAGGTCGAGCGGCTGCGCGCGCACGAGCGAGACGAAATCGCGCAGATGTCCGCTCCACGCGCCGACGGCCGTCGAGAACGCGTGCAACCGCGCCGAATCGTCGGCGTCGACCGGATCCGCGTAGCGCTGCAGCGTGCCGAGCGCCTGGCCGATCGACGCGAGCCCCGCGTCGACCTCTGCGCCCAGTTCGTCGCGCTCCTTCGCGGTGGTCGCGGTCAGCAGCATCTTCTGCGCACGGCTCGCGCGCAGCACCTCGGCCCGCACCTCCTGCGCCGCGCGGCTCGCGACGTGGCCCTGCTCGTAGACCGACGCGATCGACGCGTTCAGTCGGCTGATCTGCCACAGCGAAAACACGCCGATCGCCAGCGTGCCGGCCAGCAGGATCGCGAACGCGGCGCGCAACGTCGCCTTGACGGTCCACGGCCGGCGCTCGCGACGCGCCGCGCGCACACGCCGTGCGGCGCGGCCGGCGGCAACGTCGGGTGCGGCGGCGGCCGCACCCGGCTGCGGATGCAATGATGCTGCTTTCATCGATATATCCCCGTATTGATCACGCGGCCGGAAAGGTCGGTCCCGGCATTCCCGCGATGGCTGGCCATGCCGCGCGTCCTGCGCCCGCACGGCGGATAGCCGGTGCCGGGCGCGGCGCGCCTGTTGTCATTACGTCGTTCTACGGCTGCCACCGCCGTTTCTTGAGTCCGATAAAACACGCATCGGGCCCGAGGGCGCCCCGCTGACGGGCGAACGCGCCGCCAGCGTTATACCCGGTCAAAAAAACGGGCACCGGCCGATTCATCACAGGAATGTCCGAATCGCGATAAAACTTGGCAGGACATTCTCGATACGCCAAATTACACTTCTTTGACGCAACAACGATTGAAAACGCGCCGATCCCCATCAGAGCGCGCCCGCCACCTCAACTCGCTCAGCTCACATGGAAACCAGTCTCGACACGGGTACCGCCGGCGCAGCCGCCGCCCAGCCGTCCGCGCCCCCCGCTCCGCGCACCGTCTACCCGGTGCTCGGCGCGATCAGCTTCTCGCACATGCTCAACGACATGATCCAGTCGTTGATCCTCGCGATCTATCCGATGCTCAAGAGCCAGTTCGCGCTGTCGTTCGCGCAGATCGGCCTCATCACGCTCACCTACCAGATCACCGCGTCGCTGCTGCAGCCGCTCGTCGGCCTCTATACCGACAAGCGGCCGAAACCGTATTCGCTGCCGGTCGGCATGGGCTTCACGCTCGCGGGGCTGCTGCTGATGTCGGTCGCGCCGAGCTTCCCCGTGCTGCTGGTGGCCGCCGCGCTGGTCGGCTGCGGCTCGTCGGTGTTCCATCCTGAATCGTCGCGCGTCGCGCGGATGGCGTCGGGCGGCCAGCACGGGCTCGCGCAGTCGGTGTTCCAGGTCGGCGGCAACGCGGGTTCCGCGCTCGGGCCGCTGCTCGCCGCGCTCGTGATCATTCCGCACGGCCAGCGCAGCATCGCGTGGTTCTCCGCGGCCGCGCTCGTCGCGATGGTCGTGCTCACGCAGATCGGCCACTGGTACAAGAAGCATCCTTCGATGAAGAAGAAAGCCGTATCGGCCGGCCACCCGACGCTGTCGCGCGGCCGCGTGATCGGCGCGATCGGCGTGCTGGTGCTGCTCGTGTTCTCGAAGTACTTCTACCTCGCGAGCATCAACAGCTATTTCACGTTCTACCTGATCGACAAGTTCCACCTGTCGGTGCAGGCCGCGCAGATCCACCTGTTCGTGTTTCTCGCGGCGGTGGCGGCCGGCACGCTGATCGGCGGGCCCGTCGGCGACCGGATCGGCCGCAAGTACGTGATCTGGGTGTCGATCCTCGGCGTCGCGCCGTTCACGCTGCTGCTGCCGTACGCGAACCTGTTCTGGACGAGCGTGCTGACCGTCATCATCGGCATCGTGCTCGCGTCGGCATTCGCCGCGATCCTCGTCTATGCGACGGAACTGATGCCCGGCAAGGTCGGGATGGTCGCCGGCCTGTTCTTCGGCTTCGCGTTCGGCCTGGGCGGCGTCGGCGCGGCCGTGCTCGGCCAGCTCGCCGATGCGACGAGCATCACGTTCGTCTACAAGGTGTGTTCGTTCCTGCCGCTGATCGGCGTGCTGACGGTGTTCCTGCCGAACCTCGAAAGCAGCCGGCGCAAGAAGGCATGAAAAAACGGCCGCGGCGCGCCTGCTGGCGCCGCGGCCGTTTTTCGCTCGACGAGACGGCGGCTTCAGGCCGCCGTCGTCGCATGCAGCGTCAGGAAACGCTTGAGGATGCCGGACGAATAGCTGCTCGCGATCGCCGACAGGAAATGCGAGAACGACTGCGTCGCGTGGTCATCGGCCGTATCGGAAATCGTGCGCACCAGCGCGAACGGCACGTCGTGCTCCGCACACACCTGCGCGATCGCGGCGCCTTCCATTTCGACCGCGAGCGCGTCCGGCAGCGCGTCGCGCAACGCGACGACCTCGCGCTCGCTCGACACGAACCGGTCGCCGCTGATGATGAGCCCCGCGTGCAGCGTCGCGCCGGCCAGCCCGAAGCGCTCGGCGAACTGCGCGCCCTCTTCGGCGACGAACAGCGTGCACGCTTCCCGGAGGCGCGCGGTCAGCGCCGCGTCGGTCGCAAAACGCGTGATGCCGAGCAGCGGCACCTCGTAGCGCGGAAAGAGCGGCGATGCGTCGAGATCGTGCTGCAGCAGCGTATCGGCCACGACGACATCGCCGACGCGCACCGTGCGCGACACGCCGCCCGCCACGCCGGTAAACACGACGCCCGCCACGCCGAACACGTGGATCAGCGCGCTGACCGTCGCGGCGGCCGCAACCTTGCCGACCCGCGCGAGCGTGACGACGCAGGCCGCGCCGTGCACGGTGCCGACGTGGTAATCGCGGCGGCCAAGCGTGACCGTCTTCATCGCGCCCTCGGCGCGCATCGCGGCGATCAGGTCGCCGAGTTCTTCGGGCAGCGCGGCAAGAATGCCGAGCGGGCGAGCCGAAGGCGTGGAAACCATGTCGATACTCGTCATTCCACCGCCTGCAGTTTCGCGACCGCGAGCGCGAGCCACTTCTCGCCGTGCCGCTTGAACTTCACCTGCGCCTTCGCATCGGCGCCGTTGCCTTCGAGCGCGGTCACCGTGCCTTCGCCGAACTTCGTATGGAACACCTGCTGGCCGACCCGGAAGCCGGCGTCGGCCGCGCGCTGCTTGTCTGCAAATGCGGGCAGCGGCGCGGACACGGCCGCGTCGACGATCTGCTCGCGACTGCCACCGCCCGGCCGCGCGAACCAGTCGCGCCCGTAGCCCGCATTGTCCGAACGCCCGCCCCAGCGCGAACCGGCTTCGACCTTCGGCGTCAGCCACTTCAGCACGTGCTCCGGCAGTTCGTCGAAGAAGCGCGAGCGCACGTTGTAGCGCGTCTGGCCATGCAGCATCCGGCTCTGCGCAAACGACAGGTAGAGCCGCTCCTTCGCGCGCGTGATCGCGACGTACATCAGCCGGCGCTCTTCCTCGAGGCCGTCCGATTCGAGCACGCTGTTCTCGTGCGGGAACAGCCCTTCTTCGAGGCCCGTGATGAACACGGCCGAGAATTCGAGCCCCTTCGCCGCGTGCACCGTCATCAGCTGCACGGCGTCCTGCCCGGCCTGCGCCTGGTTGTCGCCGGCCTCCAGCGACGCATGCGACAGGAAACCGGCGAGCGGCGTCATCGTGTCGGGGTTCTGCGCGGGATCGGCGAGCGGCGCGGGATCGAGCACCTCGACCGACGCGTCGTCCGTCGCCGCGCCGAGCTCGGGCGCAGCGATCGCGCCCGCGCGCAGCGGGATCGAGCGGGCCGGCGTGTCGAGCCCGTACCCTTCCTCGCTGACGAACGCGGTCGCCGCGTTCACGAGTTCCTGCAAGTTCTCGAGACGGTCCTGACCTTCACGCTCGCCCTGGTAGAAATCGGCGAGGCCGCTCGCGCGCACGACGTATTCGACCGTCTCGGGCAGGCTCATCTGCTGCGTCTCGGCGCGCATCTTCGCGATCAGGTTCGCGAACGCGCCGAGGCTCGTGCCGGCCTTGCCCGTCACGTACGGAATCGCGGCGGCCATCGAGCAGTCGTAGAGACGCGCGGCGTCGGCGAGCTGTTCGATCGAGCGCGCGCCGATCCCGCGGGTCGGGAAGTTCACGACGCGCACGAACGCCGTATCGTCGCTCGGGTTGTCGATCAGGCGCAGGTATGCGAGCGCGTGCTTCACTTCCTGGCGCTCGAAGAAGCGCAGGCCGCCATACACGCGGTACGGAATGCCCGACGACATCAGCGTGTGCTCGATCGAGCGCGACTGCGCGTTGCTGCGGTACAGGACGGCCACTTCGCTGCGCGCCATCCCGGTGTTGATCAGCGAGCGGATCTCCTCGACGATCCAGCCGGCTTCCTGCGAATCGGTGCTGGCCTCGTACACGCGTACCGGCTCGCCGTGGCCGGCGTCGGTGCGCAGGTTCTTGCCGAGGCGGTGCGCATTGTTCGAGATCAACTGGTTCGCCGCGTCGAGGATGTTGCCGTGCGACCGGTAGTTCTGCTCGAGCTTGATCAGGTTGCGCACGCGGAATTCGTCTTCGAAGTCGCGCATGTTGCCGACGTTCGCGCCGCGGAACGCGTAGATCGACTGATCGTCGTCGCCGACCGCGAAGATCGCGTTCTGGCCGCCCGCGAGCATCTTGAGCCACGCGTACTGCAGCTTGTTGGTGTCCTGGAACTCGTCGACGAGGATGTGCTTGAAGCGCGCCTGATAGTGCGCGCGCAGCGGCGCGTTGTACGCGAGCAGCTCGTAGCAGCGCAGCAGCAGCTCGGGGAAATCGACGACGCCTTCGCGCTGGCACTGCTGGTCGTACGCCTGGTACAGCTCGACGAACTTGCGGTTGAAGCTGTCGGTCGCGTCGACCTTGTCGGGGCGCAGCCCCTGCTCCTTCGCGTTGTTGATGAAGTACTGGACGTTCTTCGGCGGATATTTCTCGTCGTCGACGTTCGCGGCCTTCATCAGCCGCTTGATCGCGGACAACTGGTCGGCCGTGTCGAGGATCTGGAAAGTCTGCGGCAGGCCCGCGTCGCGCCAGTGCGTGCGCAGCATCCGGTTGCAGAGGCCGTGGAACGTGCCGATCCACATCCCGCGCGTGTCGATCGGCATCATCGCCGACAGGCGCGCCATCATTTCGCGCGCGGCCTTGTTCGTGAAGGTGACGGCGAGCACGGTGGGCGGCGACGCGTAACCCTGCTGGATCAGCCACGCGATGCGCGTGATCAGCACGCGGGTCTTGCCGCTGCCCGCCCCTGCGAGGATCAGCGCCGGTTCGTTCGGCAACGTGACGGCGGCGTATTGTTCGGGGTTCAGATTGGCGAGCAGATCGGGCATGGAGCGGCAGCGGACGGGCGAGGAAAATGCGGACCCGACATTATAAGTCGGCCGCGCGATGGCGTTCCCGATCCGTTCCGTCGCAGGCCGCGAGCCCGTCGCGGCCGCCTTGCGCCAGGCCCGCGCCGGCAAGGCGATGGCTGGTCGATGTGCATCCATTTATAATTGACGGATTCGGCATCCAATTCACGCATTTTTCGGCAGATTTCCAACATGAGCGACAGCACGCTTGCGAAGAGTTTCGAACCCCACACCATCGAAGCCCAATGGGGGCCGGAGTGGGAAAAACGCGGCTATGCCGCCCCGGCGTTCGACCCGTCGCGCCCCGATTTCGCGATCCAGTTGCCGCCGCCGAACGTGACGGGCACGCTGCACATGGGCCACGCGTTCAACCAGACGATCATGGACGGCCTCGCCCGCTACCACCGGATGCTCGGCGAGAACACGCTGTGGGTGCCCGGCACCGACCACGCAGGGATCGCCACCCAGATCGTCGTCGAGCGCCAGCTCGACGCGCAGGGCGTGTCGCGCCACGACCTCGGCCGCGAGAAGTTCGTCGAGCGCGTATGGGAATGGAAGCAGCAGTCCGGTTCGACGATCACGGGCCAGGTGCGCCGTCTCGGCGCGTCGACCGACTGGTCGCGCGAATACTTCACGATGGACGACAAGATGTCGGCCGCCGTGCGCGACGTGTTCGTCGCCCTCTATGAACAGGGCCTGATCTACCGCGGCAAGCGCCTCGTCAACTGGGATCCGGTGCTGCTCACCGCCGTGTCGGACCTCGAAGTCGCGAGCGAAGAGGAAAACGGCCACCTGTGGCACATCCGCTACCCGCTCGTCGACGGCTCGGGCTCGCTGACCGTCGCGACGACACGTCCGGAAACGATGCTCGGCGACGTCGCGCTGATGGTCCATCCGGAAGACGAACGCTACGCGCACCTGATCGGCAAACTGGTGACGCTGCCGCTGACCGGCCGCGAAATCCCGGTGATCGCCGACGACTACGTCGACCGCGAGTTCGGCACGGGCGTCGTGAAGGTCACGCCCGCGCACGACTTCAACGACTACCAGGTCGGCCTGCGCCACAAGCTCGCCCCGATCGAGATCCTCACGCTCGACGCGAAGATCAACGACAACGGCCCCGAGCAGTATCGCGGCCTCGACCGCTTCGACGCGCGCAAGGCGATCGTCGCCGACCTCGACGCGCAAGGGTTCCTCGACTCCGTGAAGCCGCACAAGCTGATGGTGCCGCGCGGCGACCGCACGGGCGTCGTGATCGAGCCGATGCTGACCGACCAGTGGTTCGTCGCGATGACCAAGCCGGCACCGGAAGGCACGTTCCATCCGGGCAAGTCGATCACCGAGGTGTCGCTCGACGTCGTGCGCGACGGCCAGATCAAGTTCGTCCCGGAAAACTGGACGACCACCTACTACCAGTGGCTCGAGAACATCCAGGACTGGTGTATTTCTCGCCAGCTGTGGTGGGGCCACCAGATTCCCGCGTGGTACGGCGAGAACGGCGAAGTGTTCGTCGCGCGCAACGAGGAAGAGGCGCGCGCGCAAGCCGCCGCGAAGGGTTACGCGGGTGCGCTCAAGCGCGACGAAGACGTGCTCGACACGTGGTTCTCGTCGGCGCTCGTGCCGTTCTCGTCGCTCGGCTGGCCGAACGAAACGCCTGAACTGAAGCATTTCCTGCCGTCGTCGGTGCTCGTCACGGGCTTCGACATCATCTTCTTCTGGGTCGCCCGGATGGTGATGATGACCACGCACTTCACGGGCAAGGTGCCGTTCCATACCGTCTACGTACACGGCCTCGTGCGCGACGCGGAAGGCCAGAAGATGTCGAAGAGCAAGGGCAACACGCTCGACCCGATCGACATCGTCGACGGCATCGACCTCGAAACGCTGGTCGCGAAACGCACGACGGGCCTGATGAATCCGAAGCAGGCCGCGACGATCGAGAAGAAGACGCGCAAGGAATTCCCGGACGGCATCGCCGCGTTCGGCACCGACGCGCTGCGCTTCACGATGGCGTCGATGGCGACGCTCGGCCGCAACGTGAACTTCGACCTCGCGCGCTGCGAAGGCTATCGCAACTTCTGCAACAAGCTGTGGAACGCGACGCGCTTCGTGCTGATGAACTGCGAAGGCCACGATTGCGGCACCGACAAGCCGGAAGTTTGCGGCGCGGGCGACTGCGGCCCCGGCGGCTACCTCGATTTCTCCGCGGCCGACCGCTGGATCGTGTCGCTGCTGCAGCGCACCGAGGCCGACGTGGCGAAGGGTTTCGCCGATTACCGCTTCGACAACGTCGCGACCAGCATCTACAAGTTCGTGTGGGACGAGTACTGCGACTGGTATCTCGAGCTCGCGAAGGTGCAGATCCAGAACGGCACGCCTGAACAGCAGCGCGCCACGCGCCGCACGCTGCTGCGCGTGCTCGAAACGGTGCTGCGCCTCGCGCACCCGGTCATCCCGTTCATCACCGAAGCGCTCTGGCAGAAGGTCGCGCCGCTCGCCGGCCGCTATCCGCAAGGCAAGGCGGAAGGCGAAGCGTCGCTGATGACGCAGGCATATCCGGTCGCGAACCTGGAGAAGATCGACGAGGCGTCCGAGCAGTGGGCGGCCGACCTGAAGGCGATCGTCGACGCGTGCCGCAACCTGCGCGGCGAGATGAACCTGTCGCCGGCGACGAAGGTGCCGCTGCTCGCGGCCGGCGATGCCGAGCGCCTGCGCTCGTTCGCGCCGTACGTCCAGGCCCTCGCGCGCCTGTCGGAAGTGCAGATCCTCGCGGACGAAGCCACGCTCGACAAGGAAGCGCACGGCGCGCCGATCGCGATCGTCGGCCCGAACAAGCTGGTGCTGAAGGTGGAAATCGACGTCGCGGCCGAACGCGAGCGCCTGTCGAAGGAAATCGCGCGCCTGACGGGCGAGATCGCGAAGTGCAACGCGAAGCTCGGCAACGAGGCATTCGTCGCGAAAGCGCCGCCGGCCGTGGTCGAACAGGAGCAAAAACGCGTCGTGGAGTTCCAGAGCACGCTCGAGAAACTGCGCGCGCAGCTCGATCGGTTGCCTGCGTAACAAACGGTAAGGTCGTTTGCGTTCACTATAATGGGGACGTGAACATAGACTGTCTGACAAGTCGATTACAGGAATAAAGGTTCGATCATGTTGAAAGTCACCAAGGCGGTATTCCCCGTTGCCGGCCTCGGCACGCGGTTCCTGCCGGCAACGAAGGCGAGCCCGAAGGAAATGCTGCCGGTCGTCGACAAGCCGCTGATCCAGTACGCGGTCGAGGAAGCGATCGCCGCGGGCATCACCGAAATGATCTTCGTCACCGGGCGCAGCAAGCGCGCGATCGAGGATCACTTCGACAAGTCGTACGAGATCGAGGCGGAACTCGAGGCGCGCGGCAAGGAAAAGCTGCTCGAGCTGGTGCGCAGCATCAAGCCGAGCCATGTCGACTGCTTCTACGTGCGCCAGCCGGAAGCGCTCGGCCTCGGCCATGCGGTGCTGTGCGCGGAAAAGCTCGTGGCCGACAACCCGTTCGCGGTGATCCTCGCCGACGACCTGCTCGACGGCAACCCGCCCGTGATGAAGCAGATGGTCAACGTGTTCGACCACTATCACAGCTCGGTGATCGGTGTCGAAGAGATCCCGCCGTCGGAAACGAAGTCGTACGGGATCGTCGACGGCAAGGAGTGGGAAGAGTCGATCGTCAAGATGTCGGCGATCGTCGAGAAGCCGGCGCCGGAAGTCGCGCCGTCGAACCTCGGTGTGGTCGGCCGCTACATCCTGAAGCCGCGGATCTTCGAGCACCTGCGTGCACTGAAGCCCGGCGCGGGCGGCGAGCTGCAGCTCACCGACGCGATCCAGGCGCTGCTCGCCGACGAGCAGGTGCTGGCCTACAAGTATCAGGGCACGCGCTACGATTGCGGCAGCAAGCTCGGCTACCTGAAGGCGACGGTCGAATTCGCGCTGCGTCACCCGGAAGTCGGCGCGGATTTCGACACCTACCTGCGCACGCGCGACGGCGCGCATCCGGCCGCCTGAGCGCGGCAAGGGCTCGCCCCGGCGGGCCCGCCCTCACCTCACCGGCCACCGCTCAGCGCGCTGCGGCCGGCTTCACCGAGACGACGCCCGGCATTGCGCCCGCGTCGTCTTTTTTCGTCTTGACGAGCCAGCCGCCACCGTCGCCGAACGGCACCTTCGCGAGTGCGCTCTTCACGAGCGCCGGCGCGGCCTGCTGCGCGCCGGGATCACGGTCGCGCAGCGCGGCCGACACGCGGTAGACGTCGGCGCCCGATTTCGCATCGACGAAACGCAGCGTCAGCACGTGGCGATACACCTTGCCCATGAACGGCAGCGCGAACGGCGCCGGCCCGTCGACCGTCACGCAGGCGCTGCTCGCGGCACCGCACTGGTCGGCGCTCGCCGCAACCGAAGCCGGCTGCGTCGCATACGCGATCGACAGCCGGTAACGCGCGGTCGCGAGCGGCTTCGCGTCGAAGCCGCGGCGCGCGAGCTCGTCGCGCACGAGGGTCTCGATCTGCCGGTAGTCTGCGTCATTGGCCTGCGCGGCCGTCCGGACGACATCGTAGCCGTGCGCGCCGGATGCAAACGCATTCGGCTGCCCGACCGCACTCACGCCGCTCGTCACGCCGGCGCAACCCGTCAACAGCGACGCCGCCAGCGCGGCCGCTGCCCATTCCTTTCTCATGGCTTTCCCCAAATGCCTGCCGTCGCGCCCGGCCCTGTCAGGCGGACGGCTCGTCGATCGCGGGCAGCGACACCGTCACCGCGGTGCCGACACCCACTTCGCTGTCGACCGTCACG
The DNA here is from genome assembly GCF_001742165.1 of Burkholderia stabilis. NCBI lineage: Bacteria > Pseudomonadati > Pseudomonadota > Betaproteobacteria > Burkholderiales > Burkholderiaceae > Burkholderia > Burkholderia stabilis. Next base: position 1,043,621 of record NZ_CP016442.1, read on the forward strand.
CTGCCCCCATGGCGCGTGACGACCGTCTTCACGAATGCCATGCCGAGCCCGGAACCCGAGATCTCGGGCCGCTCGCCGGCATGGAATCGCTTGAAACGCTCGAACAGATGCCGCTGATCTTCCGGCGCAATGCCGTACCCCTGATCGCGAATCGTACAGAACATCCGTTTCGACGCGTGCTCGACCGTCAGCGTACACGCGATCACGGTGTCGGACGGACTGTATTTGACCGCGTTGTTCAACAGGTTCACGAATGCGCGCGTGATCAGCGAGCGATCCGCGCGCACCCAGCACATGTCGGTGCCGACGTCGGTATCGATGCGGATGTGCTTCGCCTGCGCCTGCGGCCACACTTCGTCGCTCGCATCGATCAGCACGTCGACGAGGCTCGTCGCTTCGAGCTGGTACACCTGCGACTCCGCGCGCGCCAACTGCACGAACTCGTCGGCAAGCGACAGCGCGCGATGCGCATAGCGCTCGATCCGCGCGAGCAGCCCGCGCGTCGCGTCGGTCTCGACGCGGTCGCGCTCGATCTCGACGAGCGCGAGAATCGAAGCCTGCGGCGAGCGCATGTCGTGCGACAGCAGATGCAGCGCTTCCTCGCGATGCCGCTCGGCCGCGTGCAGCTCGGTCACGTCGACGAGGCCGGCAATCCAGCCCGTCACGCGGCCCTGCGCGTTCGTACAAGCCGCGTAGCGTAACAGATGGTCGAGCCCGTCACGATCGCGCACCTCGATGCCGCGCGCCATCGCGTCGTGCTCGGCCTCGAGCGTCGGGTCCAGCACGGCCGGCCAGTGCTCGCGGATCGCCACGTCGTGTTCGGCGTTGCCGTCGACGGTCTTCATGAACGTCAGCTCGCCGAGCGCGGCGCGCAGCGGCCGCCCTTCCGGCAACGGCAGCGACAGCCGCGACCCGTAGCGCTTCGCCGCGTGGTTCGCGATCAGCACGGTGCCGGCCAGGTCGGTCACGAAGATCGGCTCGGGCATGCTGTCGAGGCTATCCCACACGAAGCGCTTCATGTCCTGCACGCGCTGCGCGGCTTGCGCCATCAGCGCCATCTGCCGCTCGAGCACGTCGCCGCCGACGCTGCGCGTGCGCGGCGCCTCGGGCAGCAGGTGCGGCTCGTCGGCGAGCCGCTGCAGCTCGCGGCGCAGGTACGACATCGTCATTTCCAGGCGCCGCCAGTTCCAGATCGGGTAGACGGCGACCAGCCCGAAGATCGCGGGCGCCGGCGACAGCCAGATGCGCGCCTCGAACAGCAGCGCCAGGCTCGCGACGACGGCGAGCGCGGCGAGGCTCAGCGTCAGCAGCAGCGAGCGCCACGGCGACAGCATCAGGAAACCGCCCAGCAGCGCGGCGAGCGGCAGCAGCGATGCGGCGAACAGCCCCACGCGCGACGCGGGCGAGATCGCGCTGCCGGTCGCCAGCATGTCGAGCACGTTGGCATGGATATACACGCCGGCAAGCGGGCCGAACTCGCCGGACACGGGCGTCGCGAACCGGTCGTACAGCCCCGACGCCGTCACGCCGACCACGACGATCTTGCCGCGCAGCGCGTCGGGCTTCACACGCCCTTCGAGCACGTCGACGAACGACAGCGTCGGATAGGCCGGCGTGTTGCGGCTGAACGGGATCAGGTAGCGGCCCTCGCCGGCCGCGTCGCGCGACAGGTCGTGCGCGTTCGCGCCCGGCGCGCCGCCGACCGGATGCAGCCGGCCGGCCTGGATCGCGCGGTAGACGGGCACCATCAGTTGCGGCCAGCGCACACGTCCGTCGCTTTCGAACAGCGCGACGCTGCGCACGATGCCGTCGCGATCGACTTCGAGATTGATGTGGCCGAGCCCCGTCGCGCGCGCCGCCAACGCGGCCACCGGCGGATCGACGCTACGCGAGCCGTCCGCCTGCTCGGGGCTCAGCAGCACCGGCAGGAAGGTCGGTACGTGGCTCATCGCGTCCGCGAACGCGCGATCCTCCGGCGACGCTTCGGTGAACAGCACGTCATAGACGACGGCGGCCGGCTGCGCGCGCGCCAGCGTGTCGAGCAGCCGCGCATGCACGTCGCGCGGCCACGGCCAGCGGCCGAGCGCCGACACGCTCTGGTTGTCGATGTCGACGACGACCACGTCGGGAGACAGCGGCAGGCTGCGCAGCATCAGCAGCCGGTCGTAGATCAGCCCGTCGACGCTCGACGACAGGCGGCCGAGCGCACACGACAGGATCACCGCGATCCCGAGGCAGCCGATCGCGATCCATTCGATCAGGAAGCGGCGGCCGAGGCGCCGCCGGGGGGAAACGGAATCCGGTTTCATGCGCCGCGGGTCAGCGCGACAACGTGAACGCGCTGACCGGACTGGTCTTCTCGTAGAACTTGCCGCCTTCGAACTCCTCGACGGTCACGGCCCAGAAATAGTCGCCCGGCGGCAGATGCGCGACGGTGATCTTGCGCGCGTGCAGGCCGACCTGATCGACGACCGGCGCGCTCAGGTCCTTCGAGCGCGACAGCACGAACCGGTAGCGCGCACCCTTGCCCGAACCGTTCGGCGACCAGCGGAACTCGTAACCGCCCGCGCCCGGCGACGCGCTCGCGTCGAGCCCCATCACGCGGCGCTCGAACGCATAGGTGCGCGGCAGCCCTTCGAGGCCGTTGGCATCGATCGCGGCGACCCGCACGAAGTAATTCCCGTTCGGTACGTCGCGGAACACCGCGCGCGGCGAATCGGTACGCGTTTCGCGGAACAGGTCGAGCAGCCCCGCGTCGTGCGCGAGTTGCAAGTGGTACGCATGCGCCTGCGCGAGCGGGGCAAGGTCGAACGCGACGTCGGGCTCGTCCTGCACCTTGTCGGGATGCGCGAGCGCCGGTGCGGGCAGCAGCTCGACCGGCGCGCCGACCGCGCCCGACGACGTCGAGACGCTGCCGAAGTTCGCATGCACGAGCGTCGGGCTGGCCTGCTGACGGCCGCCCGCGACACCGACCGTGCCGTCGAGCACTTCGACGCGCGTCGACGCATTGCCGGACGCATCGTAGTTCACGCGAAAGCGCGTGCCGCGCACGCCGGCCACGACCGACGGCGAGCGAATCTGGAAGCGGTCGTCGCGTTTTTTCAGATGGGTGACTTCGCTGTCGACCGAGCCGCGCGTGAGTTCGAACTCGCGATCGAGCGTGCCGGTCAGCACGGTGCGGCGCATCGACTTCAGGTCGAGCTGGCTGTCGGGCGGCAGGCTCATGTGCGTGCCATCGGCGAGCTCGAGCGTCACGAAGCCGTTCGCGCCCGTGCGCACGCGGTCGCCCTCGGCGAGCGTCGCATCGTCCGCGAGCGGCGCATAGGCGCCGCCGGACGCGCGTTCGGCCGTGCCCTGCACCGCAACGACACGCGCGGTCAGCTTTTCCTTGCGCAGGCGCGCGACCGGCAGCTTCAGCGCGACGCCGGGCTGCAGGTGCTTCGGCGCGGGCACGCCGTTGATCTGCTGGAGCAGTTGCCAGTCGTCCGCGCCCTGCAGGTAGCGCGCGGCGACGTCGTACAGCGTGTCGCCGGCCTGCGTGCGATAGACGACCATCTTGCCGGCCGCGGCGGGCGGCTGCGCCACCGCGTGCTGGGCGGTGAACGCAAATGCGACTGCGCACGCCGCGCGCAGCGCGGCCGTACGCAGGTTCGCCGTGCGCTGCGTGATTGCCGCGGTCACTCCGGCTCCCCCTGGCCGACCCGCTCGAGCCGGTAGCCGTAACCGTAGATCGGCGCGAGGCGATAGCCGTTTTCGGGCCGCAGGCCGAGCTTGGTACGCAGCATCGAAATGTGCGTATCCATCGTGCGCGACGGGATGTCGGTCGCCTGCTTCCACACGAGATCGAGAATGTGCGCGCGCGACAGCGGCCGGTCGAGGTGCTGGAACAGCAGCAGCGCGAGCTCGAATTCCTTCTGCGTGAGGCTCACGGCCTTGTCGCCGACGTACGCCTGCTTCAGGTTCACGTCGAAACGGAACTGGTCGAATTCGCGAACGCTCGCCTCGGCGTTGACCGGATACGCGCGGCGCAGCAGCGAACCGATGCGCGCGCGCAGGATCGGGCCCGACACGGGCTTGACCACGTAATCGTCGGCGCCGGCGTTGAGGATCTGCGTGATCCCCGCCTCGTCGTCGCGGCTCGTCATGAAGATGATCGGCAGGCTGTGCTCGGTCTGATTGGCGCGCACCCACTTCAGCACTTCCTCGCCGGACATGTCGGGCACGTTCCAGTCGAGCACCAGCAGATCGAACGTCTCGCGCTGCAGACGCTTCTTCAGGGCCTTGCCTTCCTTGAACGCATAGCACGTATGGCCAACGGCCGTCAGCGTTTGACTGACGAAATCCGTCTGGGCCGGATCGTCATCCAGTACAGCAATTCTCATAGCACCCCGCAAATCGAAATCGATTCGTCCAGTTCAACTCCCCGCGCCACTCCCGCCGCGCAGCATGCACGCGGCTTCCGGATACCGGCCGGCGAGCCATCGTTCGCCGCTCGCGCCATCTGCGCAAACCGGCGACCCCGGCAAAATATCTCAAAAACGGGGCACGGACGAACCGGCGATTTCATCATAGTAGTATGAAATTCGCCAAGAAATTGCGCGGACTACCGTCCTTTTTCGAATAATCCTTCCTGTCGCGCAATCGGACGCCTAGTCGGCACCCGCAATGCCGGCCACCGGCTCGGCGAAATCGTCTGCAGGCACGCGCGCCGACAGCGCCGGTTGCGCGAGCATCCGCTGCAACTGGCCGCGCACGCGTTCCCACGCGGTCGCCGCGTAGTCGGGCTGGCCCGCCGCCCACGCCTGCGCCAGATCGAACACGCGCTCGATCGTCGCACCGCAGTAGGTCAGGCCCGAGCCGTCGTCCTGCGCGGCATCGCGCAGCCGTTCGTCGAGCCACTCCGCCAGCCACGGCATCTCGGCCGCGGCAGAATCCGCGTAGGCCTCCAGCGCGGCACGCGCATGGCGGTCCTGTTGCGGGTCGAGCTCGATCCGGCTCAATCCCGACGTGCGCGACGGCGCAATGCATTCCGCTCCGGACGGACTTCGAATCGTCCCTGGTCTGAAGGACATGTCCTCTCCCCGTTGTACGACGGTAGCGTCAGGCATGGCCCCCGTGCCCGCCGTAGACGTACCGTGGCCGGCGCCTCCGCTGAGCGCGGACGACCGGCCGGGTCAGTATACGCAGCCGGTAACGAAGTGAGGTTTAAGAATTGTCAGAGGCGCAACCGGCCCGGGCCGGCGCGCGATGCGGGCCGTCAGCGGCGGCGCATCAGGAACACGAAGGTCTTGTCCTGCGTCGTCGATTCGACGATCTCGTTGCCCGTTTGCTTCGCGAACGCGGCGAAATCGCGCTGCGAGCCGGGATCGGTCGCGAGCACCTTGAGAATCTGCCCGCTTTCCATATCGGCAAGCGCTTTCTTGGCACGCAGGATCGGCAACGGGCAATTGAGCCCGCGCGCGTCCACTTCCTTGTGAATCTGCATCGGCTGTCGACCTTCGAATGACGCGCCACACGAGGCGCGGGGGTAAGCCGCGATTTTACCGCAGCGACGCCGCCCCCGCCCGGGCGGCCCGCGGCCCGGCGCCCGCGGGCGCCGGCCTCACGCGCCGGAGAAGCCGCCCGCGAGCCGTTCGCGCAGGTGCCGCACCAGCGCGCGCACCGCGCTCGGCACGACCGGGCTGTACGGGCGGATCGCGAAAATGTGATCGCCGAACGCGCCCGACGGCCGCCAGCCGTCGAGCAGCGCGACGAGCCGGCCGGCGTCGAGATCACGCCGCGCGCTGAAATCGGGCAGCAGCGCGATGCCGAGCCCGCCGAGCGCGGCCTCGCGCATCGCCTCGCTGTTGTTCGCCGCGAAACTGCCGCGCACCGGCACGCTCACGCGCTGGCGCCGCCGGCCGTCCGGCTCGAAGCTCCAGGCAGCCGGCTCGTTGTCGCGCAGGTAGCACAGGCAGCTGTGATCGACGAGTTCGCTCGGGTGCCGCGGCGCGCCGCGCGCGTCGAGGTAGTCACGGCTCGCAACCAGCAGCGAGCGTGTATCGCACAGCTTCCACGCGACGTGGGTCTGCGGCGCGGTGGTCGTGTGCCGGATCGCGAGGTCGAAGCCCTCCTGCGTCAGCGAGTGCAGCCGGTCCGACAGGTCGAGCTCGATGTGCACGCCCGGATGCTGCCGCAGGAAATCGGGCAGGTGCGGCACGACCTGCTGGCGCCCGAGCGCGACCGGCGCCGTCACGCGCAGCAGCCCGCGCGGCTCGCCGGCCAGATCCTTCACGCGCGCGAAATGCTGCCCGATCGACTCGAACGCGTCGCGCGTGCTGTCGACGAGCGTCTGGCCCGCATCGGTGAGCCGCACGCTGCGCGTCGTGCGGCGCACGAGCGGCACGCCGGCGGCCTTTTCGAGATCGGCGATGCGCTGGCTCATCGCGGCCTTGCTGATGCCGAGCCGCTGCGCGGCGGCCGTGAAACTGCCGGCCGCGGCCAGCACCGTCAGCGAATGGATATGCGGCCAGAGCGCCTGGACATTTTGCTGATTCATCCACCGATTATTCAGAATTCTGAACAGTGAATCAAGTTTCGCGGCCTTCTCCCGCCCCGCCGGTTTCCCTAGACTAGCTTCCATCCATCCCCCATCCCCAGGAGACACGATGAATCCGGTTCCCGCTTACACGTCCGACGCCGACGTCGGCCACTATGTCGACGGCGCGCCCGTCGCCGGCCGCAGCGGCCGCTTCCAGGACGTCCTCAATCCCGCGCTCGGGCGGGCGGTGCGCCGCGTCGCGCTCGCCGATCACGACGAAGTGCAGCAGGCCGTCGCCTCCGCCAACGCCGCATTCCCGGCCTGGGCCGCGACGCCGCCGATCCGCCGCGCGCGCGTGCTGCACCGCTTCCTGCAACTGATGAACGAGCACCGCGACACGCTCGCGGCCATCATTACGGCCGAGCACGGCAAGGTGTTCTCCGATGCGCAAGGTGAAGTCGCGCGCGGCATCGACATCATCGAATTCGCCTGCGGCGTGCCGCAACTGCTGAAGGGCGATTTCACCGACCAGGTCAGCACCGGCATCGACAACTGGACGATGCGCCAGCCGCTCGGCGTCGTCGCGGGCATCACGCCGTTCAACTTCCCGTGCATGGTGCCGTGCTGGATGTTCCCGGTCGCGATCGCGACGGGCAACACGTTCGTGCTGAAGCCGAGCGAGCGTGACCCGTCGGCGGCGCTGTTCATCGCCGACCTGCTCACGCAGGCCGGCCTGCCGGCCGGTGTGTTCAACGTCGTGCAGGGCGACAAGGGCGCGGTCGACGCACTGCTCGACCACCCCGACGTGCAGGCCGTCAGCTTCGTCGGCTCGACGCCGATCGCGGCCTACGTGCAGCAACGCGCGGTGCAGTCGGGCAAGCGCGTGCAGGCGCTCGGCGGCGCGAAGAACCATCTCGTCGTGATGCCCGATGCGAACATCGAGCAGGCCGTCGACGCGCTGATCGGCGCGGCGTACGGCTCGGCCGGCGAACGCTGCATGGCGATCAGCGTCGCGGTGCTGGTCGGCGACGTCGCCGACAAGATCGTGCCGGCGGTCGCCGAACGCGCGCGCAAGCTGGTGATCGGCGACGGCATGTCGCCGGAAGTCGAGATGGGCCCGATCGTCACCGGCGAAGCGCTGAAGCGCATCGAAGGCTATATCGAGCAAGGCGTGAGCGAAGGCGCGCAACTGGTGGTCGACGGCCGCGGCCTGCGCGTGCCGGGCCGCGAGGCGGGCTTCTTCACCGGCGGCACGCTGTTCGACCACGTGACGCCCGAGATGCGGATCTACAAGGAAGAAATCTTCGGGCCCGTGCTCGGCTGCGTACGCGTGAAGGATTTCGGCGAAGCGGTCGACCTGATCAACGCGCACGAGTTCGGCAACGGCGTGTCGTGCTTCACGAGCGACGGCGGCATCGCGCGCGAATTCGCGCGGCGCATCCAGGTCGGGATGGTCGGCATCAACGTGCCGATTCCGGTGCCGATGGCATGGCACGGCTTCGGCGGCTGGAAGAAGAGCCTTTTCGGCGACATGCACGCGTACGGCGAGGAAGGCGTGCGCTTCTACACGCGCCAGAAGTCGGTGATGCAGCGCTGGTCGTCGAGCATCGGCAAGGGCGCCGAATTCGCGATGCCGACCGCGAAGTAAGCCGGCCGGCGCACCGCCCGCCGAGTATCGCGGGCGGTACGCCGGCAGAATGCGTCAGCCGGCTTTCGTACCGTGCGCGCCGTCGGCGGTCGGCAGGTACGACAGCTCGAGCCGGTACGCGAGCGCGACGAACAGGCTCTGCGCGAGGCCCATCGTGGCCGTCAGCGCGCGGAAGCCGAACGTCTCGCTGTCCTGCACCATCAGCGTCACCTCGGCCTCCCGCGCGAGCGGGCTCATCCGGCTGTCGGTGATCGCGATCAGGCGCGCGCCGCGCTGCACGGCCTGCTGCGCGACCTGCACCGTTTCTTCCGCATACGGCATGAACGAGATGACGATCATCACGTCGCCCTCGCGCACCGACCGGATCTGCCCGAGATGCATGCTGCCGAGCGCGCTGAACAGCCCGATGCGCTTGTCGGTGTGCTGCAGCGCATAGTCGAGATACACCGCGATCGGAAACGCGCGCCGCGAGCCCGCGATCCAGATCGCCTGCGTCTGGGCGAGCAGGTCCACGGCCTGCGCGAGCGCCTGCGGGTCGAGCGTCTGCCGCAGCTGCTGCATCCCGGCAATGCTGCCCTTGATGAATTCGTCGGCGATCTGTTCGGGCTGCAGGCTCGACGAGCCCGATTCGATCACGTCGCGCAGCCGCAGGTTGTACGCGCGCCCGGGCGCGATCTGCTGCGCGAGCCCTTCGCGGAACAACCGCTGCATCTCGGAGAAACCGGAGAAGCCGAAATGCTTCGCGAAGCGCACCACCGCCGACGGTTGCACGCCGCAGGCCTCCGCGAGCGACTGGATGCCTTCCAGCCCAAGCTGGTCCCGATGCGTTTCCACGTGGCGCGCAATGACCTTCAGGCGATTGCTGAGGCCCTCGTATTCCTGCGTCAGATGCTGCAGGAACTGCTCGACGGTGGCGGGAGGTTTCTCGGATGAACTCATCGGATAGCGCGAAGTTGACGGCCCCGATGCGCGCGCGATGCGGACGGACGCGGCCCGGGACTCACCTGGATACATGCATGAAGGGCGAATTTAATCACGTTTGCGGCACGGCCCGTGCCGCACGTGTCGCTCCCACGCGCTCGATCATCACTTGCACACGCTCCACGGCAAGACTGGAAGCGATTGTCCAACGCTCTCGGGGCGTCGTAAAGATTAGGGTGTCTACCGAGTGCGCCGACGCCGGCGGCCGGTGCGCAGCGATGCACAGCGGGCGCGCAGCCGGCCTGTCGCGCCCGACTCAGCGATAGTCGATCCACACGCCGCCCGCGTCGGCGGAACGCACGCAGTTCTCGACCCACCGAACGCCCTCGACGCCCGCGTGGACGTCCGGATAGCGGATGTTCTTCAGCGCCGCGGTGTCGCCGCGATCGGCCGCGTCCATCGCAAGCGCGAAACGCGCGTAAAGATTCGACCACGCCTCGAACAACCCTTCCGGATGCCCTGCGCCGATGCGATCTTCGCGCAATGCATGCGGATGCAGATAGCCCATCCCGCGGTCGAGCACCTGTGCGGGCTGCCCCTGCACTTCGTAGCGCAACTGGTTCGGATGCTCGTCCCACCATTCGACGCTCGCCTTCGAGCCGATCACCCTCACCTTCTGGCTGTGCATCGAGCCCGCGTTCACCGCGCTCGACCACACGTAACCGACCGCGCCCGTGTCGTATTCCATGATCGTGAACGCGTTGTCCTCGAGCGGCGCGCGGCTCTTCACGAAGCTCTGCCGCGAACACATCAGCCGGCGAATCTTCAGCTCGGGCGCCATCACCTCGGAGATGTACAGCGGATGCGTACCGATATCGCCGAGCACGTAGCTCGGGCCCGCGAACTTCGGATCGACGCGCCAGCGCGCGGCCGCGCTCGCGGCCTCGACGCCCTCGCTGTGGAACCCGTGCGCGAACTGCATCTGCACGATGCGGATCTCGCCGAGATCGCCGCGCGCGATCATCTCGCGCGCCTGTTCGATCATCTGGTGCCCCGAGTAGCCGTACGCGACGCCGACGATCCGGTTCTTCTCGACCGACAGCCGCTGCAACGCCTCGGCCTCCTCGGTCGTGAAGCACAGCGGCTTCTCGCAGACCACGTGCAGCCCCGCATTCAGCGCGGCGCGGCAGATCTCGAAGTGCGTGTTGTTCGGCGTCGCGATCGACACCGCGCGAATGCCGTCCGGGCGGCGCGCCTCGGCGTCGAACATCGTCGCGTAGTCGGGATAGCAGCGATCCGCCGCGACGCCGAGCTTCACGCCGAACTGGCGGCCGCGCTCGGGATCGATGTCGAACGCGCCGGCGACCAGCTGGAAGCTGCCGTCGCGCAATGCGGCCGAGCGGTGGCTGTAGCCGATCTGGCTGCCGAGCCCGCCGCCGACCATGCCCCAGCGAATCGAGTGTCCAAGCAGAATCTGTCCGTCAATCATGATGGTGGTGGTCCTGGTTCGTCGTCAAAGCGTCAAGCGAAGCCGGCCGACGCGAGAAACGCGCGGCTCGCGGCGACATCGCGCAGGCTCGTGCCCGCATGGCGCGGATCGCGTTCCTGCTCGATCGTGATATAGCCGGCGTAGCCGATGTCGTCGAGTGCGCGCCGGATCGACGGGTAGTCGAGCACCCCCTTGCCGATCGGGCACATCACGCCGCGCGCGCACGCGGCGAAGAACGCGATGTGCTCGCCCATCACCGCGTCGTACACGGCCGCGTCGATGTCCTTGAAATGCACGTAGTCGAGACGCGCCGCATGGCGGCGCAGCCACGTCTCCGGGTCCATGCCCGAGTAATGCAGGTGGCCCGTGTCGAGGCACAGGCCGACCGTGTCGGCCGTGATATCGGCGACGATCCGGTCGATCTCGTCGGCAAACTCGATGTAGCCGCCCGCATGCGGATGGATCACCGCGCGCACGCCGAATTCGTCGCGCGCGATCGTCGCGATCTGACGGATGTGGTCGACCATGCGCACCCAGCGTTCGTCCGACAAGCGCGGCGCACGATCGGCATGGCCGGCCGCATAGTCGCGCTCGTCGTGCCCCCAGTCCATCACGACCAGGTACGGCGCCGCGTAGCGCTGCCCGTGCTGCGTCGGCAGCTTCGGCAGCCGCGTGATCAGCGCGCAGATTTCGCGCGTCTGGCGCAGCAGGTTCGGCAGGTTCTCCGGCGATACGAGATCGTCGAAGATCGTGCCGGCGGTGATGCTCAGGCGCTGCCGCTCGAGCTCGGCGCTCACCACGTCGAGTTCGAGCGGGATATAGCCGTACGGCCCGAGCTCGATGCCCGAGTACCCGGCCTGCGCCGCTTCGGCGAGCACCTGCCGCCACGGCGGCAGGTGCGGGTTCTTCACGTCGTCGACGCCCCAGCAGCAGGGTGCGCAACCCATCTTCATCGTCATGTCGGTCAGTCCGGCAGGAAGGCGGCCACGGTTCAGCCGCGATAGAACGCGGGGCGCTCGGCCATCGCGATCGGCTCGACCGCGCCGCTCTTTTGCGCGTGCACGCACGCGTCGGCCGCGACCGCCGCCGCATAACCGTCCCACGCGGACGGCCCGGTGAGCGCCCCCTGCCGCACGCCGTCGATGAACGCCTGCAGCTCGACGTCGTACGACGCGATGAAACGCTCCTTCCAGTCGGTCATGATCTCGACCGACTGCCGCGCCGCGTGCTTGAGCCCCACGGCCGGCGGATCGGGCAGCTTCGCGATGCCCTGCTCGCCGACCACCTCGCACTGGATGTCGTAGCCGTACTGGCAGTTGACGAAGATCTCGACGTCGATGCGCACGCCGCTCGCGGTTTCCAGCAGCACGATCTGCGGATCGGCGAGATGCGCGGATGCATGGCGCGTCTTCTTCGGATAGACGACCTGCGCACTCGTGTAGTCCTCGCCGAGCAGCCAGCGCAGCACGTCGAGTTCGTGGATCAGCGTGTCGGTGATCGCCATGTCGGTCGTGTAGCGCTCGCCGACCGACTGGTTGCGGTGCGCGCAATGCAGCATCAGCGGCGCGCCGATCTCGCCGCTGTCGATCACGCGCTTCAGCGCGCGATAGCCTTCGTCGTAGGGCCGCATGAAGCCGACCTGCACGAGCCGGCGGCCATGCGCGACTTCCGCCTCGACGATCCGCATGCAGCCGTCGGCCGTGACGGCGAGCGGCTTCTCGCAGAACACCGGCTTGCCGTGCGCGATCGCGTCGAGCACGAACGCTTCGTGTGTCGGCCCCCACGACGTGACGAGCACGGCCTGCACGTCGGCGGCCGCGACCACTTCGTGGCCGTCGCCGTAAATCTCGGCGTCGAGCCCAGCCTTCGTCACCGCGTCGCGCGCCTGCTGCGGATCGATGTCGTTGACGGCCACGACGCGCGCGCCGGACAGCGTGCGGGTCAGTCTGCGAATGTGGTCCTGGCCGATCGCGCCGCAGCCGATCACGCCGATTTGCAAGGTCATCTGAAAGTCTCCAGTCGTTCATCAGCGGCGCGGCCCGTGCCGCGCCGGTCAGCAATCAGTCAGCGCGCCGCGCGATCGAAATGGCGATCGACGTAGCGCCGGATCGTGTCGCGCATGTAGCGCGACGACGCTTCCGCACGGTCCTCCCACGCGAACACGCACGACGACATCACGCCGTCGAAACCCGCGGTGCCGAGCGCGCGGAAAAACACGTCCCAGTCGATCTCGCCCTGCCCGATGTCGAGATGCTGGTGCACGCGGATCTGGTTCGAGCCCGGCGGGTTCACGATGTAGCGCAGCTGGCTGCTCTTGCGGTGGTCGAAGGTGTCGGCCACGCGCACGTGCGCGAGAATCAGCGCGGCCTGCGCGATCATCGCGGCCATGTCGTCGCCGTAGTAGAACGTGTGCGGCGCGATATACGACAGCTTCAGCGACGGCGAGCCGAGGTTCGTCACGATGTCGATCGCCGGCTGCAGCTGCTCGATCCAGTCCTCCGGATGCGGCTCGACCGACAGCACAATGCGCTCGCGCTCGAGGATCGGCAGCAGCTCATCCATCGAGCGAAACCACGCGGCTTCGCACAGCTCCTTCGGGTTCGCGCCCGGCCGCTCGCCGACCGAGCGCTCCGGCGACGCGCCGCGCCCGAACTCCGACACCATCAGCGCGCACTCCATCTCGAGCGCCACCTCGATCGCCTTCTTCCAGCAGCGCACGGCCCATAACCGCTCGTCCTCGAACGGACTCGCCCAGCGGTACATCGGCTGCAGCGACGCGAGGCCGACGCCGCTCGCGCGCATCGCCTGGCGGAACGCGGCCATGCGCTCGCGCGTCGCGCGCGGCATCACCCACCAGTCGAGAAAGTCGCTGCGCGGCGACAGCTCGATCTGGTCGTAGCCGAGCTCGGCCACCGCGTGCGGCAGCCGGTCGAGCGGCAGATGGCGAATCATGTAGGGGTCCAGCGCGATCTTCATCAGGCTTCCTTCACGCATTCGGGTTCCGGTCGGACGCGGGCGCTCAGCGGCGCGTCTTCTTGTTGCGATACTGATCGGCGATCACGGCCGCGACGATGATCGCGCCCTTCACCATCTCCTGGTAATACGCGTCGATGCGGATGAACGTGAAGCCCGACGTCATCACGCCGAGGATCAGCACGCCGATCACGGTGCCCGTCACGCGGCCGAGGCCGCCCGACAGCGACGTGCCGCCGATCACGACCGCCGCGATCGCATCGAGCTCGTACATCACGCCCATGCCCGACTGGCCGGAGATCGCGCGCGCGGCCGTCACGGTGCCGGCGATCCCGCTCAGCAGGCCCGCGATCGCATAGACGAAGATCAGGTGGCGCGTGACGTTGATGCCCGACACGACGGCTGCGTGACGGTTCGCGCCGATCGCGTATGTGTACTTGCCGAAGCGCGTATAGCGCAGCACGACGTGGAAGATCGCGGCGATCACGAGAAAGATGACCACCGGATTGGCGCCTGCGCCGATGGCCGCGAACTGGTCGGTCAGCATCGACACCGGCATCCCGTTGGTGAACCACTTCGCGAAGCCGCGCGCGGCCACCATCGTGCCGAGCGTCGCGATGAACGGCGGGATGCCCGTCATCGCGATCAGCGAACCGTTCAGCAGGCCGACCAGCAGCCCGACGCACACGCCGGCCAGCACCGGCCAGATGATCGGCAGATCGGTCAGGTGCGGAAACACCGCGCGCGGGAAATCGGACACCTGCGCGAGGCTCGCCGACACGACGGCCGCCGCCGCCACGACCGACCCCGACGACAAATCGATCCCGCTGGTGATGATCACGAGGTTCACGCCGACCGCGATGATGCCGATCACGGCCATCTGCAGCACGATGATCTCGAGCCGCTCGGCGTTGAACAGGAAGCTCTGCCCGACGACGATCCACCCGACGATCTCGAAGAACAGGCTGATGCCGACCAGCACGAGAAAGATGCTCAGCTCGGGCGGCCATTTCGTGTGCCGCGCCTTGATTGTCATGGTCTGCGCGTCCGCGACCGGATTCAGGTTGCCCATTTCAGTTGTCTCCATGCTTGTTGCGGCTCAGCGCGACGCGAGATCCATGATGCGGACCTGGTCGGCGTCCTTGCGATCGACGATGCCGGTCATGCGCCCTTCGTGCATCACCATCACGCGGTCGCTCATGCCCAGCACCTCCGGCATCTCCGACGAGATCATCAGCACCGCGACGCCCTTGCCGGCGAGCGCGCTGACGAGCCGGTGAATCTCGGCCTTCGCGCCGACGTCGATGCCGCGCGTCGGTTCGTCGAGGATCAGGATGCGCGGCTGCGTGAGCAGCCAGCGGCCGATCAGCACCTTCTGCTGGTTGCCGCCCGACAGGTTCTGGATCTCCTCGTGCAGCCCGGGCGTCTTCACGCGCAGCATCCGGCTCATTTCCTCGCAGTCGCGTTTCAACTGCGCGTGCTGCACGAAGTTGAACTTCACGTAGCGGTTGCTGAGCACGGCCGCTTCCATGTTCGCGAGCAGGTCGAGATTCAGGAAGCAGCCGGTGTCCTTGCGGTCTTCGGTCAGGAATGCCATCCCGTGCTTCATCGCCTGCGCGGGCGTCGTGATCCGCACCGGCTTGCCGTCGATCCGGATCTCGCCCGACGTGGCCGGCACGACGCCGAACAGCGCCTCCGCGACGTTCGAGCGCCCCGAGCCGACGAGGCCCGCGACGCCGAGGATCTCCCCCGCGCGCAGCTCGAAGCTCACGTCGCGAAACACGCCCGCGACGCCGAGGTCCTTCACCGACAGCACGACCTCGCCGATCGGCACGTCCTCTTTCGGGAACATCTGCGTGATCTCGCGCCCGACCATCATGCGGATGATGTCGTCGCGCGTGACGTCGCTCGACGCATGCGTGCCGATGTACTTGCCGTCGCGGAACACCGAAAACTCGTCGGCGATCTCGAACAGCTCGTTCATCTTGTGCGTGATGTAGACGATGCCCTTGCCCTGCTCGCGCAGCTGGCGAATGATCCGGAACAGGTGCGTGACTTCCTTGTCGGTCAGCGCCGACGTCGGCTCGTCCATGATCAGCACGTCCGAGTCGAACGACACGGCCTTCGCGATCTCGACCATCTGCCGGCTCGCCACCGTCAGCGTGCGCACGTCGGTTTCGGGATCGATGTCGATCGACAGCCGCTCGAACAGCGCGGCCGTGCGGCGGCGCAGCTCCGCGTGATCGATCAGGCCGAAGCGGTTCTTCGGTTCGCGGCGAATCCAGATGTTCTCCGCGACCGTCATGTACGGCATCAGGTTGAGCTCCTGATGGATCATCGCGATCCCGCGGTCGAGCGCATCGAGCGGGCCGGTCAGCACGACCGGTTCGCCGTTGATCAGGATTTCGCCCTGGTCGGGCGTGTAGACGCCCGCGATGATCTTCATCAGCGTCGACTTGCCCGCGCCGTTCTCGCCCATCAGCGCATGAACGGTGCCGCGCCGCACGCGGAACTGCACGCCGTCGAGCGCGACGACGCCGGGAAAGGACTTGCCGACCCCGCGCACCTCGAGCACACAGTCGGCCGCGGAAGCCGGCGCGCCGTCCCGGCCGGACGATCCGGTCGACCCGGACGAAGCGGCCGGCGCGTCGCCGCCGGCCATCGGGCGCGCGATCCTGGCTGTAAACATGGACGTTCCTCGACAGTCGCGCGCGAACCCGGTCGTGCCGGGCTCGCGCAGTTCAACGGAAAAGCCGGTCAGTGCTTCGCGTATTGGTTCATGTTTTCAGGCGTCACGAGCTCGAACGGCACGTTCACGTAGCGGTCGACGGGCTGCTTCTTCGCCAGCTTCAGCGCCGCCGCCACCGACTGCGCGCCCTGTCCGACCGCGTTCTGGTACACGGACACCTTCAGCTCGCCGCTCTTCATCGAAGCCAGGCCGTCGGGCGTCGCGTCGATGCCAGCGACGACCGTCTTCGGCGTCCACTTGCGCGCGGCTTTCAGCGCGTTGATCGCGCCGATCGCCATTTCGTCGTTGTTCGACACGATCGCGTCGAACTTCGTCCCGGAACTCAGCCAGTTCATCGTGATGTCCTGGCCCTGCGTGCGGCTCCACTTGCCTTCGCGCTTGTCGACGATCTTCATGCCCGAGCAATCCTTCGTCGCGATCACGTCCTCGATGTCCTTGGTGCGGGCGCGCGCCGATTCGTTGGACAGCTCGCCCATCAGCACGAGGAGGTCGCCCTTGCCGCCGAGCAGCTTGCACACCTGGCGCGCCTGCAGCGTGCCCGACTGCTTCTCGTCGGACGCGACGACCGCGACGCCCGCCGGCAGCTTGTCGAAATCGACCGGCTTGCGGTTCACGTAGACGAGCGGGATCTTCGCCGCCGTCGCCATCTTGGTGATCTTCGGCGTCGCGTCGGTATCGACCGCGTTCACGATGATCGCGTCGACCTTCTGCGCAATCATGTTCTGGACCTGGCTCAACTGCTTGCCGACGTCGTTGCCGCCGTCCTCGATCTGCACCGTCGCGCCGTCCTTCTTCGCCGCGTCGGTGATGCTGTTGCGCAGGATGGTCAGGAACGTGTCGTCGAACGACGCCATCGTCACGCCGATCTTCTCGGCATGCGCGAGCGGCGCAGCCAGGATCGCGGCGGCCGCGACGGCCATCAGCTTGGTCTTCATGATCAATCTGTCTCCTCATCTCCGGGGGCGGAAGACGGCGCGTTGCGCGCCGCCGGGCCGAGTCCGATACGGACTGAAGCATCCGGATGAAACTGTAGATCACTTCCTCGAAAATTTGGAAATTTATTTCTACGTGGTTTCACCTAGAGAATTGGATTTCCAAAAATTCTAGACTGCGTCCGTAGCCCGATTCCTTGTGGCAGGCAGTCTCGCGTCGTGCAGCACATCAGATGCGGACAGTCGCCCGAGGACCGGCCCCCTAATCCGCCGGCATCGCCGAACGCCGGCCGCGAGCGTGACACGTGATATGAGCCTGCTGAACTTCCCGAGTGACCGCCCCATCGATCTCGCCTGCCTCGGCCGCGTCGCCGTGGATCTCTATGCGCAGCAGTACGGCAGCCGCCTGGAAGACGCGCGCAGCTTCCAGATGTATCTCGGCGGCTCGTCGGGCAACGTCGCGTTCGGCGTGGCCCGGCTCGGCCTGAAGACCGCGATGATCTCGCGCGTCGGCGACGAGCAGATGGGCCGCTTCCTGCGCGAGACGCTCGAGCGCGAAGGCTGCGACACGAGCCAGCTGCAGACCGACCGCGAGCGCCTCACCGCGCTGGTGCTGCTCGGGCTGAAGGACCGCGACACCTTCCCGCTGCTGTTCGTGCGCGAGAACTGCGCGGACATGGCCGTGCGCGCCGACGAGATCGGCGAGGACTTCATCGCGGGCTGCCGCGCGCTCGCGATCACCGGCACGCATCTGTCGACGCCGGCCACGCGCGAAGCGTCGCTGACCGCGCTCGGCTACGCGCGCCGCCACGGCGTCGTGCGGATCCTCGACATCGACTACCGGCCCGTGCTGTGGGGCTTGACCGCGCGCGGCGCGGGCGAGAACCGCTACGTGCCGGACGCGCAGGTGACGCGGCAGTTGCAGCAGGTGCTCGGCGAGTTCGACCTGCTGGTCGGCACCGAGGAGGAATTCCTGATCGCGGGCGGCGTGCCGCACGACCTGATCGCGTCGTTGCAGGCGGTGCGCGACATCACCGGCGCGACGCTGGTCGTCAAGCGCGGCGCGCTCGGCTGCTGCGTGATCGACGGCGACATCCCCGCGCGCGTCGACGATGCGCCGACCTTCCTCGGCGAACGCGTCGAAGTGCTGAACGTGCTCGGCGCGGGCGACGCATTCCTGTCGGGCCTGCTGTCGGGGCTGCTGCGCGGCCTCGACTGGGCCGAATCGACGCGCATCGCGAACGCGTGCGGCGCGATCGTCGTGTCGCGCCACGCATGTTCGGCCGCGATGCCGACGCCGGCCGAGCTCGCGCACTGGTTCGACGGCAGCCGCAACCCGGTGGTCGACGCCGACCGCACGCTCGCGCACCTGCATCGCGTCACGGTGCCGCGCCGCGAATGGGACGACCTGTGCGTGATGGCGTTCGACCATCGCAGCCAGTTCTACGAACTCGCGGTGCAGGCCGGCGCGGACGAAGCGCGGATCAGGACGCTCAAGCGCCTGCTCGTGCGCGCGGCCGAACAGGTCGAGCGCGATCGTCATATCGAAGGCCACGTCGGCGTGCTGATCGACGGCGGCGCATACGGCAGCGACGCGCTCGCGTCGGCCACCGGGCGCGGCTGGTGGGTCGGCCGCCCGGTCGAGCTGCCCGGCTCGCGGCCGCTGCGCTTCGACGACACGCGCTCGGTCGGCTCGACGCTCACGCACTGGCCGACCGAACAGGTCGTGAAGTGCCTCATCCACTATCACCCGGACGACGACGTCGACCTGCGCGTCGAGCAGGAACAGCGCGTGCTGGAATTGTGGGAAGCCACCCGCGCCAGCGGCAACGAGCTGCTGCTGGAAGTCATTCCGCCGCGCGCGGTCACGCCGGCCGGCACCGAGGACGATGCGGTGCTGCGCGCGGTCGCGCGTTTCTACAACCTCGGCGTGATGCCCGAATGGTGGAAGCTCACGCCGCTGAGCGCCGACGGCTGGTCGCGGCTCGAAGCGCTCGTCGCCGAACGCGATCCTCATTGCCGCGGCGCGGTGATCCTCGGGCTGAACCAGCCGCTGCAATATCTGATCGACAGCTTCCGCTCGGCGACCAACCCGATCGTCAAGGGCTTCATGGTCGGACGCACGCTGTGGGCCGACGCGGCGCCGCACTGGTTCGCCGGCCGGATCGACGACCAGGCGCTGGTCGACGAGGTCGCCGGCAATTTCGCGCAGCTCGTCGACGCGTGGCTCGGCCGCCGCGACGCCGCGCGCGCAGCCGCGGCCTGATGCCCGTTCCCGCCATGACCGCCCCGATTCCTCACCACCGACCGACGATGACCACCACCGTGAGACTGACCGTCAGCCAGGCGCTCGTGCGCTATCTGGCCGCCCTGCGCGCCGAAGTCGTCCAGCCCGACGGCCGCACCGAGATCCTGCCGTACTGCGGCGGCGTGTTCGCGATCTTCGGCCACGGCAACGTGGCCGGGCTCGGCGAAGCGCTGCATGCGGAAAAAGACCGGCTGCCGACCTTCCGCGCGCACAACGAGCAAGGGATGGCCAACGCGGCCATCGCGTTCGCGAAGGCGAATTTCCGCCAGCGGATGATGGCCGCGACGTCGAGCATCGGCCCCGGTGCGACCAACATGCTGACCTCGGCCGCGCTCGCGCACGTCGGCCGGCTGCCGCTCTTGCTGCTGCCCGGCGACGTGTTCGTGTCGCGGCTGCCCGACCCGGTGCTGCAGCAGGTCGAGGACTTCGAACAGGGCGACGTCAGCGCGAACGACTGCTTCCGGCCGGTGACGCGCTACTTCGACCGGATCACGTCGCCCGAGCAACTGCTCGTCGCGCTGCCGCGCGCGATCCAGGTGATGACCGACCCCGCGCAGTGCGGCCCCGTGTGTCTCTCGCTGCCGCAGGACGTGCAGACCTTCGCGTACGACTGGCCCGAGGATTTCTTCGCGCCGCCGGTGATCCGGATGCGCCGGCCGCCGGCCGACGCGCTCGAACTCGCCGATGCGCTCGACGTGCTGAAGGCCGCGAAGAAACCGCTGATCGTCGCGGGCGGCGGCGTGCTGTACAGCCAGGCGTGGGACACGCTGCGCACGTTCGCGGACACGCACGGCGTGCCGGTCGCCGAATCGCAGGCCGGCAAGGGCAGCCTGGCGTGGGACCATCCGCTGAACCTCGGGTCGATCGGCGTGACCGGCTCGCCGGCCGCGAACCGCGCGGCCGCGCAGGCCGACGTCGTGTTCGCGGTCGGCACGCGGCTGCAGGACTTCACGACCGGCTCGCACGCGCTGTACGGCAACGCGACGCTGCTGAGCCTGAACGTGCAGCCGTTCGACGCGGGCAAGAAGCGCGGCCGGCAACTGGTCGCCGATGCGCGCACGGGCCTCGGCCAGCTGTCGGCCGCGCTGGCCGGCTGGCGCGCCGATCCGGTGTGGACGGCTGCGAACCGCGACCAGGCCGCCGCATGGAACGCGCGCGTCACGGAACTCACGACCCGCGTGCCGCAGGACACGCTGCCGTACGACGCGGAAGTGATCGGCGCGGTGCGCGATTCGGCCGCCGACGCGGGACGCGACAGCGCGCGCGACGATCTCGTCGTCTGCGCGGCCGGCACGTTGCCGGCCGAGTTGCACAAGCTGTGGCGCAGCGGCGTGCCGGGCAACTACCACATGGACTATGCGTACTCGTGCATGGGCTACGAGGTCGCGGGCGGCCTCGGCGCAAAGCTCGCGCGGCCCGATCGCGAAGTGATCGTGATCGTCGGCGACGGTTCGTACATGATGCTCAACGCGGAACTCGCGACCTCCGTGATGCTCGGTCGCAAGATCATCGTCGTGATCCTCGACAACCGCGGCTACGGCTGCATCGAGCGGCTGCAGCTGAATTGCGGCGGTGCGAGCTTCAACAACATGCTCGACGACTGCGTGCCGGAAGGCGGCGAACGCTCGACGATCGACTTCGCGATGCACGCGCGTGCGATGGGCGCGGAAGCCGTGCACGTGCGCGACGTCGGCGAACTGCGCAGCGAAATGCGGCGTGCCCGCGCGGCGACGACGAGCCAGGTGCTCGTGATCGACACCACGCACCAGCGCACGACCGACGACGGCGGCGCATGGTGGGAAGTCGCGGTGCCGCAGGTATCCGCGCGCGCCGGCGTCGAAGCGGCGCACCGCGCGTATCTCGATGCGAAAGCGCGGCAGCGCCGCTGATCCCGCACCCACCCCGTGAAAACCCCATACGAACCAAGGAAGCACGTCATGAGCTGGAACGTCCGCATCGGTATCAATCCCCTGTCGTGGATGAACGACGACCTGCCGTCGCTCGGCGGCGAGACGCCGCTCGAAACGGCGCTGAAGGAAGGCGCCGAAATCGGCTATGCGGGCTTCGAGCTCGGCAACAAGTTTCCGAAGACCGGCCCCGAGCTGAAGGCGAAGCTCGCCGGGTTCGGGCTCGTGTGCGTGTCGGGCTGGTATTCGGGCTTCCTCGCGGAAGTCGGGCCGGGCATGAGCGACGCGGATGCGGTGGCCGCGGAAATCGAACGCTGCCGCGCGCACATGACGAAGCTGCAGTACAACGACGTGAAGGTGGTCGTATACGGCGAATGCGCGGGCACGATCCAGGGCAGCATCGACACGCCGGTCGCGAAGCGGCCGCGTTTCGTCGACGACGCAGCGTGGCAGCGCTACGCTGCGCGCCTCGACGCGTTCGGCGCGCACCTGCTCGCGACCTACGGGATCAAGCTCGCCTACCATCACCACATGGGCGCGTACGTCGAGTCGCCCGACGACGTCGACCGGCTGATGGCGCTGACCGATCCGGCCAAGGTGTTCCTGCTGTTCGACACGGGCCACGCGTATTTCGGCGGCGCGGCCGACCCGGTCACGCTGCTGAAGAAGCATGTGTCGCGCGTGGTCCACGTGCATTGCAAGGACGTGCGGCCGCAGGTCGTCACGCAGGCGCGCAACGGCGGCTGGAGTTTCCTGAACGGCGTGATCAACGGCACCTTCACGGTGCCGGGCGACGGCGCGCTCGACTACGAAGCGACGCTGCGCACGCTGAAGGACGCCGGCTACGAAGGCTGGCTCGTCGTCGAGGCCGAGCAGGACCCGGCCGTCGCGCCGAGCTATCAGTATGCGAAGAAGGGTTACGACTCGCTGCGCGCGATCGTCGACCGGTTGAGCGCCTGAACGATCGAACGCGTGTACGCATGAACGCTTGAGCCCCTGTTGAGGAGCCCCACCCCATGACGATTTCTCCCCTGCTGGTCAAGGCATCGCCCGACCGCGAAATCTGCAACGTCACGCCCGAGTCGGCCGGCTGGAAGCACGTCGGTTTTCGCGCGCTGCGCCTGAAGGCCGGCGACACCGAAACGCTCGACACCGGCGCGCGCGAGCTGTGCGTCGTCGTGCTCACGGGCACGGTGCGCGCGAGCGTCGACGGCGCAACCTACGATGCGCTCGGCAAGCGCGACAGCGTCTTCGAAGAAGTATCGCCGGACGCGCTGTACGTGCCGGGCGGCAAGACGGTCACGCTGGTCGCGACGCGCGACGCGGAAGTCGCGCTGTGCACCGCGCCGTACGCGCACGGCGACAAGCCCGTGCAGCGCCTCGACGGCGAACGGATGCGCCGCTCGGTGCGCGGGCAAGGCACCAACACGCGCTACGTGTGCGACATCCTGATGGGCGACAACCCGGCGGCCGAGCGCCTGCTCGTCGTCGAAGTCGTCACACCGGCCAGCCATTCGAGCAGCTATCCGCCGCACAAGCACGACCGCGACGCGGCGCCCGACGAGACCTCGCTCGAGGAAACGTACTACCACCGGATCGACCCGCCGCAGGGTTTCGCGTTCCAGCGCGTGTACACGGACGATCGCAGCCTCGACGAAGCGTGCGCGGTCGAGAACCACGACGTCGTGATGGTGCCGCGCGGCTACCACCCGGTCGTCGCGCCGCATGGCTACAACCTGTATTACCTGAACGTGATGGCCGGCCCGAGCCGCGCGTGGGCGTTCAAGAACGATCCCGCGCACGAGTGGATGCTCGACGCGGCGCCGACACGCTGAACGAACGACGGGCGAGCGCGCGGCCCGTCACCCGGCGACACCGGCGCGCGCCCCCGCACTTGCGACACACGGAGCCGCCATGGTGACGACCTTCCTGCGCATCGATCACGCGCCCTTCGACGAAGATGCGCCGGACACGGCGCTGCCGCATTTCAATGCCGACGTTGCGCGCCGGCTCGGGGAAATCGCGGTCAACATCGCATCGCGGCGCGGGCTGCCGATCGCGGTCGGCATCGTCGGCGAAGCGGCCCCGCTCTTTTACTGCGCGCTCGACGGCAGCGGCGCGCACGACAACGATGCGATTCGCCGCCGGCAGAACACCGTGCTGCGCTTCGGAGTGAGTTCGCTCGAAGTCGGCGCGTGCTTTCGCCGCGCCGGCTGGTCACTGGAATCGCAGGGATTGTCCGGCGCCGACTATGCGCTCGACGGCGGCGGCGTGCCGCTGCGCATCGCCGGAATCGGCATCGTCGGCGCGATGACGATCGCCGGGCTCGACTCCGAGCGCAATCACGCGCTCGTCGTCGAGAGCCTGCGCTGGCACGTCGGCGCGAACGCGCTGGCGATGATCGCGTAACGGCGCGATCAGTCCATGCGCGCCGACGCCCCGCGTCGCGGGATCAGCGCAACCCACCGCTCGCGACGAGGCGTTCGCCGGTCAGCCAGCGCGCATCGTCCGATGCGAGGAACACGGCGACCGACGCGATGTCGTCCGGCTCGCCGAGCCGCCCGAGCGGCGTCTGGCTGCGCATCTGCTCGTCGAGACCGGAACCGATGACGCCTGCACTGTGCGTGCCCTCGGTCACGATCATGCCCGGATTGATCGCGTTCACGCGGATCTTGCGCGGGCCGAGTTCGAGCGCGAGCACGCCGGTGATCGCATCGACCGCGCCCTTGGTGCCGCTGTAGACGGCGCTGGCGGGCGGCGTGATGCTGGTCACCACCGAGCTGATGTTGATGATGCTCGCGCCTTCGCCGAGATGCTTGACGGCCGCCTGCGTCACGAGCAGCACGCCGAACACGTTCGTATCGAACTGCCGGCGGTAATGCTCCTCGGTGATCGCTTCGATCGCCCCGAATTCGTAGACGCCGGAATTGTTGACCAGCACGTCGAGCCGGCCGTACGTGTCGATCGCCGTATCGACGATGCGCTGCGCGTCCGCTGCCTTCGACACGTCGCCGCCGACCGCGACCGCCCGGCCGCCGGCTTCGACGATCGCGCTCACGACCGCGTCGGCGCCCGCCTTGCTGCTCGCGTAGTTGACGACCACGGACGCGCCCTGCGCGCCCAGCGCCTTCGCGATCGCGGCACCGATGCCCTTCGATCCGCCCGTGACGATCGCTACCTTGCCTGCCAGCTTGCTCATGATTTCATTCCTCAGTCAGAAGACGTTCGATGGATGACGCCGCTTGCCGCATCGATGCGGCGGCCCGGCATGAGTGGCAATTTAAGGTGCGGCGCGGCGGCGATAAAGCGGCTCGACACGAATTGACTGGCGGGGTTTGCCGAACAATCGGCCAGGCGCCGTCAGCCGGCGCTCAGCCACGCATTGGCGACGTCGCCGCCCAGGCCGTCGAGCGCGCCGTCGTAGACGATCCGTCCGCGCCCCATCACCGCGACGCGCCGCGCGAGCCGCGGCGCGAACTGCAGCCGCTGCTCGATCAGCACGATCGCGACGCCGTCGGCCTGCAGCGCGGCAAGGCACGCGCCGACTTCGTCGACCGCGAGCGGCGCGAGCCCTTCGGCCGGTTCGTCGACGATCAGCACGCGCGGGCTGCCGGCGAGCGCGCGCACCAGCGCGAGCACCTGCTGCTCGCCGCCCGACAGCCGCCCGGCTTTCACGTCCGCGCGCGCGGCCAGCAGCGGAAAGCGGTCGAACAGGCGTTCGAGCGCGGCGCGCTCGGCCGCGCCGCGCGCACCGCGCAGCCCGAGCCGCAGGTTGTCGCGCACGCTCAGCAGCGGGAACACGTCGCGGCTTTCGGCAACGTAAGCCACGCCATGCCGCGCGATCTCGAACGTGCGCGCGCCCGCGCATTCGGCGCCGGCGATGCGCACCGAGCCGGCCGTGCGCACGAGCCCCATCACGGCCTTCGCGAGCGTCGAGCGCCCCGAGCCGTTGCGGCCGAGCAGCGCGAGCGTCTCGCCCGGCGCGAGCGACAGATCGACGCCGTCGAGCACGGGCTGCAGGCCGTACCACGCGCGCAGGTCGCGAATGTCGAGCAGCGCGTTCATGGTCCGCCTTCCCCGAGATACGCGGCGCGCACGGCCGGATCGGCGCGGATCGCATCGGGCGCGCCGGTCGCGACCACCGTGCCGCGCACGAGCACCGTGATGCGTTCGGCGAAACCGAACACCGCGTCCATGTCGTGCTCGATCATCAGCACCGTACGGCCCTGCGTCGTCGCGCGGATCAGCGCGATCATCCGCGCCGCCTGTGTGCGGCTCATGCCGGCCGTCGGTTCGTCGAGCAGCAGCGTGCGCGCGCCGCTCGCGAGCGCGATCCCGAGATCGAGCGCGCGCTGCTCCGCATAACTCAGCTCGGCGGCCGGCGTGTCGCGCCGCGCATCGAGCCCGACGTCGTGCAGCACGCGCGTAGCCGCGAGATCGACCGACGCCGATTCGCGCAGCCGGTTCCACCAGCGCCGCCGCTCGGCCGGCGCATGCAGCGCCGCGCAACGCAGGTTGTCGAATACGGTGAGGCGCGCGAATGCGCTCGTCTGCTGAAAACTGCGGCCGATGCCGAGGCGGCTCGCGACAACCGGCCCGCGCCCGCGCAGCTCGACGCCGTGCAGCACGACGCGCCCGCGCGTCGGCCGCGTCGCGCCCGCGATCACGCCGAACAGCGTCGACTTGCCCGCGCCGTTCGGCCCGATCAGCGCGTGGCGCTCACCGGCCGCGATGCTCAAATCGACGCCGTCGAGCACCGTCTGCGCGCCGAAGCGCTGCACGACGCCATGGAGCGCGATCGCATTGCCGTTCATCGCCCGTCCTCCCGCTCGCCGGCCTGCCCGCCCGGCAAGAGCCGCGCGCGCCAGCCCCACAGCAGCGTGCCGATGCCGGCCGCCGAGCAGGCGACGGCCCAGCCGGCCGGCGTATCGGCGTCGATGCCCCATGCGCCGAACGCGAAGCCCGTGCCGTCGTCCTGCGCGAAGCGCCACGCGTAACCGAGCTCGGCCGCGCAGACGATCGCAACGCCCCAAAACACGCACGCGCCGACGCCGCACAGCATGCGCCACCGCTCGGCCGCCGGCGCGCCGCGCCGCAACGCATGCGCGAGCGCTTGCGCGATGCCGGCGATCCCGCGCGGCGCGGCCACGACGATCACGACGAACAGCACGCCGAGATACAGCGCCCACGCGCGTGACACCCCCGCGACGACGATGCTCAGCGCCGTCAGCACGGCCGCGCCGGCCGCCGGCCCGAAGAACGCGCCGGTGCCGCCGATCACCGCGGCGATCAGCACGGTGGCCGAGCGCGCCATCGACACGCTGTCGGGTGTCGCGATCTCGACGTCGATCAGCGTCAGCGTGCCGGCGACACCGGCGAAAAACGACGCGCACGTCACCATCGCGAGCCTCACGCGGCGCGGCTCGGTGCCGAGCGCGGCGACTCGCGCGGGGTTGTCGCGCACCGCGTTCGCGAGCCGCGCGAGCGGCGTGCGCGTCAGCGCGTGCATCGCCAGCGCCGACGCGATGCACCACGCGGCGATCACCGCGTACGCCTGCGCGGGCGCGCCGAAATGCCAGCTGCCCCACGGCGTGCCGCGCGCGCGGTCGATCGGCACGCCGCCTAGCCCGCCGAACCACGCGGGCACGCTCCACGCGGCGGCCGCGACGCACTCGCCGAGCCCGAGCGTGATCATCGCGAACGCGGTGCCCGAGCGCCGCGTCGCAAGCAGCCCGGCGACGAAACCGAAACCCGCGCCGGCCAAGCCGCCGACGAGCGGCAGCAGCGGCAGCGGCCCGCCGAAATGGTTGAACCAGTGCGCGGCCGCGAATGCGCCGAGGCCCGCGAACGCCGCGTGCCCGAACGACAGCAGCCCGGTCGTGCCGAGCTGCAGGTTGTACGACAGTGCCAGCACGACGAGCGCGGCCGTCTGCGCGAGATAGCCGAGCACCGCACCGTGCGGCCACAGCCACCCGGGCAGCACGACGCATGCGGCGAACAGCGCCCAGCGCGCGAAGCCGGCGAGCGCGCGGCTACGCATCGGCACGCTCGCCGAACAACCCGCGCGGCCGCGCGACCAGCACGGCGACGAGCAGCAGATACGGCACCAGCGGCGCAAGCTGCGCGATCGACACGGCGGCCACGCTGTCGGGCAGCGTGAGCCCGGCCCATTGCGCGAGGTCGCGCAGCGACGTGTCGCTCGAGGCCGCGAAGGTTTGCGCGAACCCGACCGCGAGCGAGGCGGCGAACGCGCCGCCGAGCGAGCCGAGCCCGCCGATCACGACGACCGCGAACACGACCGACCCGACGGTCTCGGCCAGCGCGGGCTCGATCACCGCGAGCGGCGCGCCGATCACGCCGGCCAGCGCCGCGAGCGCGGTGCCCGCGCCGAACAGGCCCGTCATCACGCGCGGCACGTCGTAGCCGAGCGCTTCGACGGCCGCACGATGCGTGAGCGCCGCACGCACGACGAGCCCGATGCGCGACGCGCGCAGCAACGCGCCGAGCGCGACCAGCATCGCGGCGGACATGCCCATCATGAACAGCCGGTAGCGCGGCAGCGCGAGGCCGAAGACGCTCACCGGCGCGCCTTCGAACAGCGGCGGCACGGGCGCCGGCAGCGGCGCGAGGCCCCACAGGAGTTTCGCGCCCTCGCCGATCAGGTAGGCGAGGCCGAAGGTCAGCAGCAGCTCGCTCGTATGGCCGCGCGCCTGCACGCGGCGCAACAGCGTGCGTTCGCAGCCGGCGCCGAGCAGCCCGACCGCGAGCGGCGCGAGCACGAGCGCGGGCCAGAAGCCCGCGCGCGCCGCAATGCTGTAGCCGACATACGCGCCGAGCATGTAGAAGCTCGCATGCGCGAAATTGAGCACGCCCTGCACGCTGAAGATCAGCGTGAGGCCGGCCGACAGCATGAACAGCAGCAAGCCGTAACTGAGGCCGTTGAACGCCTGGAGCGCGAACGGGTGCACCGCGAACCGTCAGGCGGCGATCGATTCGAGCGCGGCGCGCAGCGCGTCGGGCAGCGGCACCGGGCGGCGCGTGCCGCGATCGACGTACACGTGCACGAAATGCCCTTGCGCGGCGGGCGCTGCGTCGCCGGCCGCGAACAGCCCGATCTCGTAGCGCACGCTCGACGTGCCGAGCTTCGCGACGCGCAGCCCCGCGTCGACCGACTGCGGAAACACGAGCGGTGCGAAGTAGTTGCACTGCGTCTCGACCACCAGCCCGATCGTCTGTCCGTGCTCGACGTCGAGCACGCCCGCGCGGATCAGATACTCGTTCACGACGGTATCGAAGTAGCTGTAGTAGACGACGTTGTTCACGTGCCCGTAGACATCGTTGTCCATCCAGCGGGTCGTGATCGGCAGGAAGTGGCGGTAGGCGTCGCGGGAACGCGGCTGCGGCTTGTCGGACATGGCGATGGCGGTCAGGACGATGAGGGGAAGCGCGGCGGCCGTGCGGCACGGCACATCGGCAAACGGCGGTGCGCCGCGGCGCGATCGCTCGCGGCGCGGCGGATGAAACCTTGCTGGCGGGCCGGCCCGTCACTGTCCCGGCCGGTCGACGAACTCGAAATCGAGGCCGCGCGCGCGCATCCAGTCGGCGAGCGCGACGCCCGTGCCGGCACGCCACGGGCGCAGCAGCGGCGGATCGACGAGTTTGTATTCGAGCAGTTCCGGCGACAGCGCGACCGTGCCCGACGCGCGCACGTGATACGCGATGATCAGCTCGTTCTTGCGGATGAATTCGTAGACGCCGACGAGCGACACGTGTTCGGCCTTCAGCGCCGTTTCCTCGAACACCTCGCGCGCGATGCCGTCCTCGGGCGTCTCGCCGTTCTCGAGGAAACCGGTGATCAGCGCGAACATCCCTTCCGGCCAGGCCGCGTTGCGCGCGAGCAGGATCTTGCCGTCGAGCTCGACGATCGCGGCAACGACCGGTAGCGGGTTGTTCCAGTGGACATAGCCGCAGGTATCGTCGGGGCACGCCTGGCGAACGCGGCCGCCTTCATGTTCGGGATCGGCGCGCTCGGTCAGCGGGCTCGCGCAGCGCGGGCAAAAGCGGTAGTCGGCGGTGGTCATCGATGGGGAGATGGCGGGCGCCCGGCGGCCGCCTGCCGGCCGCCCGCGCGCCCGCTCGGCGCGGGAAAGGCTTCATTCTAGCGAGTTTGCCCGCGCCGCAGACGATCCGGCCCCGCCGATATCAGGATTGCATGCGCGCGTGTGCGGCGCTCGCCGCGAAGCCGGCCGTGCCCGCGAGCAGTGCGCCCACCGCGAGCCACAGCGCCGGGGAAAACGACCCGAAACGCGCGGCAAGCGGCGCCGCGACGAGCGGGCCGAGAATCTGCCCGACCCCGTACGACGCGGTCGCATACCCCATCAGCCCAGCTGCACGCTCGCCGTGCAGGCGTCGTGCCTCGCGCATCGCGAACAGCGTGATCGCGGTGAACGGCAGGCCGAGCAGCATGCTGCCGACCGAGAAGCCGAGCGCATTCGGCCACACGATCCCGGCCGCGATGCCGAGCGCCTGCGTCGCGCAACCGGCCGCCAGCAGCAGGCGGTTGTCCCAATGCCCGGGCAAGCGCGCAGCGGTGATCGCGCCGACGATCAGCGCCGCGCCGAACATCGGCCAGAACAGGTCGGGCCACGGCGAACCGGCCGGCAGTGCGGCGCGCGCGATCACGGGCAGGAACGTCGCGGTGATGATGTAGCCGAAGCCCGGCGCCCCGTACAGCACGACGAGCCACGCAGCTTCCGCGCGATGGCGTCGCGCGCCGGCCGGCGCTGTGGAGGCAGCCGCCGTATGCGGCGCCGCACCGGCCGATGGCGCGGCTTGCGCCGGCGCGCCGCCGAACGTGCGCCAGATTACGACCGACAACACGGCCGACAGCGCCGCGAAGCCGAGCCAGCCTGACGCGGCGCGCTGGCCGGCCAGCGCACTGCCGATCAGCCCCGTCAGCACGATGCCGACGCCGGGCCCCGCGTAGATCACCCCGCTCCACTCCGGCGCGTACAACTCGGCCAGCCGCCGCAGCCCCCATTGCGACACGAACACGAACGTCCACGCGCTGACCACACCCGCAACGAAGCGCACCACGAGCCACACGGGCAGCAGGTGGCCGACGCCCATCGCGGCGGTCAGCAGCACGGTGGCCGCGAGCCCGAAGCGGACCATCCGAGCGGGCGAAACGCGCAGCGCCGCGCAACTGACCGCGCCGGCGAAGTAGCCCGCGTAGTTCGCCGATGCGAGCCAGCCGCCGGCTTTCAGGCTGATCGAGCCGTCGGCGAGCATCAACGGCAAGAGCGGCGTGAACGCGAAACGGCCGACGCCGAGCACGACGGCAAGGCCGACCATGCAGGCCAGCGCGGCCGTGCGGGCACGGCGGTCGGCCTGATCGATCTGGTCTGACGAAAGTACGCCGGCGACGGCGGACGGGGTATCGGAACGTGACATGGCGGCATGGGCCGGCGCTCGGCGCGCCGGCGGATCGGAAACCGGAATGCTGCGATCGTAGCTTGACCAAATGTTCTCGAAAAATGAATAATTGAGAATCCAATCATCGCTCGGAGAGAATCATGGATCTGGCGGCGCTGGCGATTTTCCGGGCCGTCGTGCGCGAGAACGGCGTGACGCGCGCGGCGGCGAAGCTCAATCGTGTGCAATCGAACGTCACGACGCGCATCAAGCAGCTCGAGGAGGAACTCGGCGCGGCGCTGTTCGTGCGCGACGGCCGCCGGCTCGTGCTGACGCCGGCCGGGCACACGCTGCTGCCGTATGCGGAGCGCCTGCTCGCGCTCGCCGACGAAGCGCGCGACGCGGTGCGCGAGGACACGCCGCGCGGGCGGCTGCGGCTCGGCACGATGGAAAGCACGGCCGCGAGCCGGCTGCCGACCGTGCTCGCGCGCTATCACCACGCGTGGCCCGACGTCTCGCTCGAACTCCTGACCGGCACGACGGGCTGGCTGATCGACAGGGTCCGCGACTTCGAGATCGACGCCGCGCTGTTCGCGCGCCCGCCCGCACCGGACACGCTGCCCGACACCTTCGAGACGGTGCCGGTCTTCCGCGAGGAACTGGTGCTGCTCACGCCGCGCGGCCATCCGCCGGTGCGCACCCCGCGCGACGTGATCCTGCCGACGCTGATCGCGTTCGAGCGCGGCTGTACGTATCGCAAGTACGTCGAGCAGTGGTATGCGGCGCACGGCGTCAAACCCGCGCGCGTGCTCGAACTCGGCTCGTATCACGCGATCGTCGCGTGCGTCGCGGCCGGTGCGGGCGTCGCGGTCGCGCCGCGTTCGGTGCTCGACCTGCAGCCCGAGACCGGCAACATCGCCGCGCATGCGATTCCCGAAATCGAAGGCATCGACACGCTGCTCGCATGGCGGCAAGGCTATGCGTCAGCGGCGCTCGCCGCGCTGCGCGACGCGCTCACGGAAGCCGCGCGGCAGCCGGACGATGCAGCGAAGCGGCCGGCGGCGGTGCCCGCCTGATGCGTTCGCGGCGCGCCGACGCGTTTCTTCGGCGCACAAACGAAACGACCCGACCGGCACATGCCGATCGGGTCGTTGTTCGTTTCATGCGATGCCGTCAGCGAAACGGCATCGCATCGGTCGCAGCGATCAGAGCCGCTCTTCGACCCAGCCCTTGACGCCTGCCAGCGCGCCCGGCAGGTTCGCCGGCTCGGTGCCGCCTGCCTGCGCCATGTCCGGACGGCCGCCGCCCTTGCCGCCGACCTGCTGCGCGACGAAGTTCACGAGCTCGCCGGCCTTGACCTTCTTGCTCGCGTCCGGCGTGACGCCCGCGATCAGGCTGACCTTGCCGCCTTCGACGGCCGCCAGCACGATCGCCGCGCTCTTCAGCTTGTCCTTCAGCTTGTCGACCGTTTCGCGCAGCGTCTTCGCGTCGGCGCCGTCGAGCGTCGCAGCCAGCACGTACACGCCGCCGATTTCGACGGCCTGCTGCGCGAGCTCGTCGCCCTGGCTCGATGCGAGCTTCGACTTCAGCGCGCCCAGTTCCTTCTCGAGCGACTTCACCTGCTCCTGCACCTGCGCGATGCGCTGCGTGAGCTCCGACGGCTGCGCCTTCAGCGCGGCCGCGGCTTCGTTCATGCGGGCGTCGAGATCCTGCACGAAGCGCACCGCGTTGTCGCCGGTGATCGCCTCGACACGGCGGATGCCGGCCGCGACGCCGCCTTCGACGACGATCTTGAAGAGGCCGATGTCGCCGGTGCGGTGCACGTGCGTGCCGCCGCACAGTTCGCGCGAGAAACCGAGGTCGAGCACGCGCACTTCATCGCCGTACTTCTCGCCGAACAGCGCCATCGCGCCGCCCTTCACCGCTTCGTCGTACGGCATCACGCGCACGATACCCGGCGCGTTCGCGAGGATTTCGTTGTTGACGATCTGCTCGACACGACGGATTTCGTCGTCCGTCATCGGTGCGTTGTGCGCGAAGTCGAAACGGGTTTTTTCCGCGTCGACCAGCGAACCCTTCTGCTGCACGTGCGCGCCGAGCACTTCGCGCAGCGCCTTGTGCATCAGGTGGGTGGCCGAGTGGTTGCGCTGCGTGCGTGCGCGGCGATGCGCGTCGATTTCCGCGCGCAGCACGTCGCCCACCTTCAGCGTGCCTTGCTCCAGCGTGCCGTGGTGGCCGATCACGTCGGCCTGCACCTTCAGCGTGTCGGCCACCGCGAAGCGCGTCGCGGCGTTCGCGAGCACGCCCTCGTCGCCGACCTGGCCGCCCGATTCCGCGTAGAACGGCGTGTGATCGAGCACGACGACCGCATCCTGGCCGGTCTTCACTTCGTTGACCGACGAGCCGTCGACGTACAGCGCGACGACCTTCGCATCGTCGAACGCGATTTCTTCGTAGCCGTGGAAGGTGGTCTTCGCGCCCGTGTATTCGAGGCCCTGCGTGGCCTTGAACTTGCCGGCCGCGCGCGCCTGCTCGCGCTGACGCGCCATTGCGTCGTCGAACGCCGGCTCGTCGACCGTCATGCCGCGCTCGCGGCACACGTCGGCCGTGAGGTCCAGCGGGAAGCCGTAGGTGTCGTGCAGCTTGAACGCGAGTTCGCCGTCGAGCACCTTCCCGCCCTTCGCTTCGACATCGGCCAGCGCGCCTTCGAGGATCGACATCCCGTGTTCGATCGTTTCGAAGAAGCGCTCTTCTTCCTGGCGCAGCACGTCGGTCACGCGCTGTTCGGCTTCCTTCAGCTCCGGATACGCGACGCCCATCTCGGCGACGAGGTCGGCCACCAGCTTGTGGAAGAACGAACCCTTGCGGCCGAGCTTGTAGCCGTGGCGGATCGCGCGGCGCACGATCCGGCGCAGCACGTAGCCGCGGCCTTCGTTGCCCGGGATCACGCCGTCGACGATCAGGAACGAGCATGCGCGGATGTGATCGGCGATCACCTTCAGCGAGTTGTTGGTGAGATCGCTGATCTCGGTCACGCGCGCGGCGGCCTTGATCAGGTTCTGGAACAGGTCGATCTCGTAGTTGCTGTGCACGTGCTGCAGCACCGCGGCGAGACGCTCGAGGCCCATGCCGGTATCGACCGACTGCTTCGGCAGGCGCGTCATGTTGCCCTGCGCGTCACGGTTGAACTGCATGAACACGAGGTTCCAGATCTCGATGTAGCGGTCACCGTCTTCTTCCGGCGACCCCGGCGGGCCACCCCACACGTCCGGGCCGTGATCGTAGAAGATTTCCGTGCACGGGCCACACGGGCCGGTATCGCCCATCGTCCAGAAGTTGTCCGACGCGTAGCGCGCACCCTTGTTGTCGCCGATGCGGATGATGCGCTCGGTCGGCACGCCGACTTCCTTCGCCCAGATGTCGTACGCCTCGTCGTCTTCCTGGTAGACGGTGACCCACAGCTTGTCCTTCGGCAACTGGTAGACCGTAGTCAGCAGCTCCCACGCGAACTTGATCGCGTCGTGCTTGAAGTAGTCGCCGAACGAGAAGTTGCCGAGCATCTCGAAGAACGTGTGGTGACGCGCCGTATAGCCGACGTTCTCGAGGTCGTTGTGCTTGCCGCCCGCGCGCACGCTGCGCTGTGCCGTCGTGGCGCGCGAATACGAGCGCGGATCCGTGCCGAGGAACACGTCCTTGAACTGGACCATGCCCGAGTTCGTGAACATCAGCGTGGGGTCGTTACCGGGCACGAGGCTCGACGAGCGGACGATCGTGTGGCCCTTCGATTCGAAGAATTTGAGGAATTTCTCGCGGATTTCGGCAGCTTTCATGGCGTGCGGGGAATGTCTGGCTAAGACGGCTTCAAACGCCGGCGGTCCTGGCGGACGCACGGCGGGCAAGTATCGTAAACGCTCGATTATACGATACAGACTGCCGGCCCAGACGGCAGCGGCCCGGCCTCGCGGACGACCGCGCCGGGCCACCTGTCCGGCCGATTCGCCTTAAGATGCTCGGCATGCCAATCCGCCTTGCCCGCCAAGGCCAGCCATAAAGGAGACGATTCGACGATGGGTGCCCTGAGCCATATCCGCGTGCTGGACCTCACCCGCGTGCTCGCGGGCCCGTGGTGCGCGCAGACGCTTGCCGATTTCGGTGCGGACGTGATCAAGGTCGAGCGCCCGGGCGCCGGCGACGACACGCGCCACTGGGGGCCGCCGTACCTGAAGGACGCGGACGGCGCCGATACCGCCGAAGCCGCGTACTACCTCGCGGCGAACCGCAACAAGCGCTCGGTGACGGTCGACATCGCGACGCCCGAAGGCCAGCAGATCGTGCGCGAGCTCGCCGCGCAAAGCGACGTCGTGCTCGAGAACTACAAGGTCGGCCAGTTGAAAAAATACGGGCTCGATTACGAATCGCTGCGCGCGGTGAAGCCCGACCTGATCTATTGCTCGGTCACGGGCTTCGGCCAGACGGGCCCGTACGCGCACCGCGCGGGCTACGACTTCATCGTCCAGGGGATCGGCGGCTTCATGAGCATCACCGGCGAGCGCGACGGCGAGCCGGGCGGCGGCCCGCAGAAGGCCGGCGTCGCGATCGCCGATCTCGCGACCGGCCTCTATTCGACGATCGCCGTGCTCGCGGCGCTCGCGCACCGCGATCGAACCGGCGAAGGCCAGTACGTCGACATGGCGCTGCTCGACGTGCAGGTCGCGCTGCTCGCGAACATGAACACCAACTTCCTCGCGAGCGGCAAGCCGCCCGTGCGCTGGGGCAACGCGCATCCGAACATCGTGCCGTACCAGACATTCCAGACGAGCGATGGGTGGATCATCGTCGCCGTCGGCAACGACGGGCAGTTCCGCAAGTTCGTCGAGGCCGGCGGCCAGCCCGAACTGGCCGACGACGAACGTTTCGCGACGAATCCGTCGCGCGTGCGCCACCGCGACACGCTGGTGCCGATCCTCGCGGA
Organism: Burkholderia stabilis; assembly: GCF_001742165.1. Lineage (NCBI taxonomy): Bacteria > Pseudomonadati > Pseudomonadota > Betaproteobacteria > Burkholderiales > Burkholderiaceae > Burkholderia > Burkholderia stabilis. The sequence goes on from NZ_CP016442.1 coordinate 1,079,454, forward strand.
AATGGTGAAGGCGCGCGGCAAGGCCGACTGGATCGGTGCGCTCGAAGCGGCCGGCGTGCCGTGCGGGCCGATCAACGATCTCGACGAAGTGTTCGACAACGAGCAAGTCGTCGCGCGCGGGATGCAGGTGTCGCTGCCGCACCCGTGCGGCGCGGACGTGAAGCTCGTGCGCAACCCGATCCGGATGAGCGCGACGCCGCCCGACGCGCGCACGGCCCCGCCGCTGCTCGGCGCGCAGACCGACGACGTGCTGCGCGACATGCTCGGCTACGACGATGAACGGATTGCCGCGCTGAAGGCGAAGCAGGCGATCTGACGCGCGGCCGGTTCGGCGGCGCCGGTGGCGGTGATGGTGCTTATCGCTGCTGCCGCGCGAGCGCGTCGAGCCAGCCGCGCGCGGCGGGCCAGTCGCCGAGCCCGCTGTCCGCGTTGATGTGGCCGCGCGGGCCGATGTCGTGAAATGCGCTGCCCCACGCGCGTGCGCAGCCGCGCGCGAACGCGATCGAGCCGTACGGATCGTCGCTGCTCGCGACCACGCAAGTCGGAAACGGCAGCCGCTCGCGCGGCACCGGCCCGAAACCGTGCGCGTCGATGGGAAACACGGGCCCGGCGGGATCGGGCAACGCGACGAGCAGCGCGCCGCGCACCTTCGCAAGCGCGGCCGGACGCGCATAGCGCGTCGCCCACCACGCGGTCGTCAGCGTGCCGAGGCTGTGGCCGGCGATCAGTACCGGCCCGCGCGCGGCTTCGATCGCGCGGTCGAGCGCGAGACACCAGCCGTTGCGAAACGCACGGTCCCAATCGGGCATCGCGACGCGCGAAAAACGCGCATCGGCGCGCTCCCAGCGGCTCTGCCAGTGAAGCGGGCCCGAATTGGCGTAGCCCGGCAGAACGAAAACGAGGGGGTCGCTCATGAAAGGATTCGTCGACGAATGAAGTCGTTGTGTGGTGTCGACGAAGTGTCGCACACCCTCCTCTCCCTGATGCTGCCTGTCAAAAACCGGAAGGGTGTGCGCAAGAGCCGTGACGCGTTCGGGTCGGCGTCACGACCGGCCGGCGCCTGGTTGCGCCGGCTTTCGATCAGCGCACGCCGGCGCCGACCAGGCCGCCTGCCGCCGCACCGGCGACGGTGCCGACCGGGCCGCCCGTGATCAGGTAGCCGAGCGCGCCGCCCGCGGCTGCGCCGATACCGGCATTGCGTTGCGTATGCGTCATTGCGCATGCGCCGAGTTGCGACAGGGCCGCGACGATCACGGCGGTACGAACGAGAAAAGTGGTCTTCTTCATCATGATTATTGGCTTCCTCCCGCCACGCGACGGTACGAATGGCGGCATTGAATCGGTGAAGCCATCATAGGAAAACCCGAACGGCTCGGGCAATCCGATTTACGTCGTGTTACAGCCGACACACGTTCGAGATATTGCGCCCCCCGTCTCCGACGTACCGACCCCAACCCGCAAGCCGCGCGGGACGGACCTCCGTCAGGTAGAATTGCAGGATTAAACCGGCGCGACGCGCCGACCCAACCTGACGCCAACCGCATGAGCACCGAACGCAACGACGCCCCCGCGGCTTCCAATTTCATCCGCAACATCATCGACGACGACAACCGCACCGGCAAATGGGGCGGCCGCGTCGAGACGCGCTTCCCGCCCGAGCCGAACGGTTATCTGCACATCGGCCACGCCAAGAGCATCTGCCTGAACTTCAGCGTCGCGCGCGACTACGGCGGCGTGTGCCACCTGCGCTTCGACGACACGAACCCGGAAAAGGAAAGCGTCGAGTACGTCGACTCGATCGTCGACGCGGTGCGCTGGCTCGGTTTCGACTGGCGCAAGGACGCGGTCGACCACCAGTATTTCGCGAGCGACTACTACGACAAGCTGTACGAATTCGCCGAGCTGCTGATCAAGCGCGGCAAGGCCTACGTCGACAGCCAGAGCGCCGATGAAATGCGCGCGAACCGCGGCTCGCTGACCGAAGGCGGCAAGCCGTCGCCGTTCCGCGAGCGCACGCCCGAAGAGAACCTCGACCTGTTCCGCCGGATGAAGGCAGGCGAGTTCAAGGAAGGCGAGCACGTGCTGCGCGCGAAGATCGACATGGCTTCGCCGAACATGAACATGCGCGACCCGGTGATCTACCGGATCCGCTATGCGCACCACTACCGCACCGGCGACGCATGGTGCGTGTATCCGATGTACGACTACACGCACTGCATTTCGGATGCGCTCGAAGGCATCACGCATTCGCTGTGCACGCTCGAATTCGAGGATCACCGCCCGCTGTACGACTGGGTGCTGAACGAACTCGCGGAAGCCGGCATGTTCACGCGCCCGCTGCCGCAACAGATCGAATTCTCGCGGCTGAACCTCACGTACGCGATCACCAGCAAGCGCAAGCTGCTGCAGCTCGTCACCGAAGGCCACGTCGACGGCTGGGACGACCCGCGGATGCCGACGATCGTCGGCGTGCGCCGCCGCGGCTTCACGCCGGAGAGCATTCACCTGTTCTGCGAGCGGATCGGCGTGACGAAGATCGATTCGTGGATCGACATGAGCATCTTCGAAGGCGCGCTGCGCGACGACCTCGACGACAAGGCAGCGCGCACGGTCGCGGTGCTCGACCCGCTGAAGCTCGTGATCGACAACTATCCGGAAGACCTGGAAGAAGCGTGTACGGCGCCGGTGCATCCGCATCACCCGGAGCGCGGCGTGCGCACGTTCCCGATCTCGCGCGAGCTGTGGATCGAGCGCGAGGATTTCGTCGAGAACCCGCCGAAGGGCTATTTCCGCCTGTTCCCGGGCAACAAGGTGCGCCTGCGCTACGGCTACGTGATCGAGTGCACGGGCTTCGACAAGGATGCCGACGGCAACGTGACGGCCGTGCACTGCAACTACTTCCCGGACAGCAAGTCGGGCACCGAAGGCGCGAACACGTACAAGGTCAAGGGCAACATCCACTGGGTCAGCGCGAAGCATGCGCAGCCGGCCGAAGTGCGAATCTACGACCGCCTGTTCAAGGAGCCGCATCCGGACGCGGGCGGCGCGAACTTCCTCGAAGCGCTGAACCCCGATTCGAAGAAGATCGTGCAGGCGTACGTCGAGCCGGGCAACGACGACATCGCACCGGAAACGCGTCTGCAGTTCGAGCGGCATGGTTACTTCGTTGCCGACCGTGTCGATTCGAAGCCGGGCAAGCCGGTGTTCAACCGGATCGTCGGGCTGCGCGACAGCTGGGGCAAGCCGGCCTGACGGCCTGCTCCGCGCGCGGTGCACGGCATCGCGCAACGACAAAAAAACCGGCTCGAGGGCCGGTTTTTTCATGGGTGCGCCGATTGGGGCAGCGATGCGAAGCGGCAGCAACGCCGTCGCTCACATTCACACCCCCGACAACCGCCGATGCAGATCCGCCAGCGACAGCTTCGTGCGAAACAGCCGCGCGAGGCTGCGGCTCGCATACGCGTCGATATCGCCCGGCACGGTCCAGCGGTACGCATCCATCTCGGGGATCATCGAGCCGTCGCGACGGCTCGGGAACAGCGACGTGCACGTGCAGTGCGCGGGATCGATCTCGCCGTCCGCCACCTGCACCGCGAACAGGTGCAGGTCCTTGTCGTGCCGGTAAGCGAAGCGGCCGAGATCGAGCAGCCGGGCCGGCGCGAATTCGATGCCGGTTTCCTCGAGCAGCTCCCGCAGCGCCGCGTCGGCCGGCGTCTCGCCGGGCTCGCCTTGCCCCTTCGGGATGTCCCAGTGCGTGGTGTCCGTCGCATGCGCGAGGAACACGCGGCCGGCCGCATCGAGAATCACGACGCCGCACGACACCGTGCGCGGCGCGCCGCCCCGCTTCATCACACGCGTGCTCAGTGCTTCTGCAGCTGCCACTTGCCCGCGGCCGTCTTGCAGTAGACCGGCTTGAGGGTCATCGTCTGGCCTTTCGCGGTGATGTCCGTGGTGATTTGACGGCAGGTCTTGCCGTCCGTCTCGGTCGTGGTCGGCGTGAGCTTCGCTTCGATCTGCGTACGGCTGCCGCTGTTCTGCCACGTGGTGGTTTCGCCGTCCTTGCCTTCGTCGCGCACCTTCTCGGCGGCCTTCGACAGCGACGCCGTGTCGGCCTTGCTGAAATAGCTGAGCGGCGTGTTGGTCAGGAAGTTCAGGTTGTTCTGCGCATGGGCGGGCAGCATCGCGGCTGCGCACGCGGCGCCGGCCAGCACACGCGTGACGATGGAAAGGGATGCACGCATCGACATGTTGTTCTCCTTGGATGTTCGGTCGAACGGCGTGGCCCATGCCGGCGAACCGGCACGCGCCACGCCCGTCAGCGAGCGAGCATAGCATGCGTGCCGGATGTGGCGCTTTTAGCGGGCCGCCTGCGTCGACCCGGGTTGATATCCGTCAGTCAGCGTGCCCAGGAATGCGATCACGTCCTTGATCTCGGCCGCGTTCAGCGCCGGCTGCTCGCCGCGCTTGCGGTCGAACGGCGGCTCGCGATTGATGTTCGGCCAGTAACGCTTCGGCAAATCGTCGTAGATCTGCGCCTTGCCGTGCACGACCGGATAGAACTTCTCCGGATGAATGTCGCGCTCGACGTAGAAGCGCATCACGTCTTCCAGCGAGTGATACACGCCGTTGTGGAAGAAAGTCTTGCGCAGCGCGACGTTGCGCAGCGAAGGCGTGCGGAACAGCCCGCAGAATTCGTCGCGCCCCTTCAGGTCGGTGCGCTCGGGGCCGCAGGCGCCGAGATCGTAAAAGCGCGGATCGCGATTGACGGGCAGCGCGCGGTTGCGCGGCACCGCGATCGCGATCAGCCCGAAATCGCTGAACTGCGGCGGCGTGCCGTCGAGCGCGCGCTGGCTGATGTGGCAACTCGCGCAATTGCCCTTCTTCTCGTCGTTGAACAACTGCAGCCCGCGCAATTCGGTCGGCGTGAGCTGCGCGTGGCCGGCGAGATACGCGTCGTACTTGCTCGTGTACGGCGAGAACAGCTCGGGCGTCTGCTCGAACGTCTCGAGCGCGCGCAGCACGGCCTTGAACGTGGCCGCGTCGTCGTCGAGCACCTTCACGCCGAACACCGCGAGGAACTCGTCCGCATACGGCGCGGCCTTCACCGCCTGCGCAACCTTCGCGGGCGAGCTGTTCATCTCGAACGGCGACGTGAGCGGGATGCGCGCCTGCTCGGCGCCCGTGTCGACGCGGCCGTCCCATGTGAGGCCGCCCGTCGGGCCTGCGTCGACGCTCTCGTCGCCTTCGTCGTCGGAGTCGTGGAAGTGCTCGGTGAACTGCGGCACGCCCTGCAGATACTTCAGCGACGGCACCGCGCGAAAACCCGCGCGCTTCATGTCGTCGCCGCCGAATTGCACGGCCAGCGCATTGGGTGGCCCGAACGCGTGCTCGGGACTGTGACACGACGCGCACGCCAGCTTGCCGGAACCTGACAGCGTAGGGTCAAAGAAAAGTTGCTTGCCGAGCGCCGTCATCCGGCGCACGCCTTCGTAAACTTGTGCACGCGTCTGCGGCTGGTTCGTTTCGACCACGGGCACGCTTGCGGAAACCGTTGCGGACGCATCCATCTTCGCAGCGTGCGGCGCACTCGCCGCGCTCGCGGCCGGTGCGGACGGCGTGCCCGCACCCGGCTGTCCGTCGCAGCCGGCAAGGGTTGCAAGCGTGGTGGCCAGCGCGAGCGCGCCGGTCAGATGCAGCCACGAACGCGCAAACGCGCCGGCTGTCGGTTGGCGAGGCTTCATCGATTCGTCGGAAAGTGGGTCCAGGAGCGGCCGGAGTTTATGTCAGCCGCATGACCGTTCCATGACGGCCCACCGACAGGCAATCGAAAGGACGCCTACACCCGCCTGTCAAATCGCACCCTCAAAATACTTTCAGCCGGACATGCCACGGTCACCTCCGAGAACCGGCGGCGCACGGATGCTCCGGTTCCCCACGCGACAAGAGAGAGATAGAGAGTACAACGCATGAAAAACCACGCCTGGATTCGCTTTACACCGATCGCCATCGCCGCGGCCGCCGCCCTCACCGCCTGCGGCGGCGACGACGTGCAGCAGCAAGGCCTGTCGACGGTGAAGAACGTCGTCGTGATCTATGCGGAAAACCGCAGCTTCGACAACCTGTACGGCAACTTCCCGGGTGCGAACGGCCTGCAGAACGTGACGGCCGCGAGCGCGCAGCAGAAGGACCGCAACGGCCAGCCGCTCGCGACGCTGCCGAAGGTCTGGGGCGGCCTGACCGCGAAGGGCGTGACGCCCGCCGTGACCGAGGCGATGACGGCCAACCTGCCGAACGCGCCGTTCGCGATCGACGATCCGAGCGGCTTCAACACGCCGATGAGCGTGACGACGCGCGACCTGTATCACCGCTTCTACGAGAACCAGATGCAGATCAACGGCGGCAAGAACGACATGTTCGCCGCATGGGCCGATTCGGGCGGCCTGGTGATGGGCCACTACACGCCGGACGCGACGAAGCTGCCGCTGTGGAAGATCGCGCAGCAGTTCACGCTGGCCGACAACTTCTTCATGGGCGCATTCGGCGGCTCGTTCCTGAACCACCAGTACCTGATCTGCGCGTGCGCGCCGTTCTACGCGAACGCGGACAAGAGCCCGGCCGCCGGTTCGATCTCGGCCGTCGGCGCCGACGGCAAGTCGCTGCAGCTCGCGAGCAACTCGCCGGCTTCGGCGCTCGACGGCATTCCGAAGTTCGTGAACTCGGGCAACCTGACGCCCGACTTCTACGCGATCAACACGATGCAGCCGCCGTACCAGCCGAGCGGCAACAAGGCGGCTTCGGGCGGCGACCCGAACCTCGCCGATCCGAACGCCGCATCGACGCTGCCGCCGCAGACGCAACAGAACATCGGCGACCTGCTGACCAACGCCGGCGTGTCGTGGGCATGGTACGGCGGCGCGTGGAACCAGGCGCTGCAGGCTGCGCAAAGCGGCACGGCGAACGTGATCTACGGCCCGAACATGACGGCGCCGAACTTCCAGCCGCACCACCAGCCGTTCAACTACTACGCGAACCAGGCACCGGGCAGCACGAGCCGCGCGCAGCACTTGCTCGACGGCGGCACCGACGGCAGCGAGTTCCTCAAGGCGATCGACGCGGGCACGCTGCCGCAAGTCGCGTTCTACAAGCCGCAGGGCAACCTGAACGAACACGCGGGTTACACGGACGTGTCGAGCGGCGACCAGCACATCGCGAACCTGATCGCGCACCTGCAGGCCAGCCCGCAGTGGAAGAACATGGTCGTGGTCGTCACGTACGACGAAAACGGCGGCTTCTGGGATCACGTGTCGCCGCCGAAGGGCGATCGCTGGGGCCCGGGCACGCGGATTCCGGCACTCATCGTGTCGCCGTTCTCGAAGAAGGGCTTCGTCGACCACACGCAATACGACACGGCGTCGATCCTGCGCTTCATCACGCGTCGCTTCTCGCTGCCGCGCCTCACGGGCCTGCAGCAGCGCGACGATGCGCTGAAGGCCAACGGCGCGCAGCCGATGGGCGACCTGACGAACGCGCTCGCACTGTCGCCGAACCTGTAACGGCATCGCAGCGTCGGGGCCGGCTGCTGTCGGCTCCGACGAACGAAGGGCGGCCTCACGGCCGCCCTTTTTCATGGTTGCGCGTGACCGCCTCGCTTCGTCACCAGCCGTACTTCAACTCGACGCCGACGTAATCGGCGTTGTGCCCGCCCGCCTGCCGGATCGCGTCGCCGACCTGGAAATGCACGGCCTCGATCGCGCCGATCAGGTTCGCGGCGATCGTCCAGTCCGCCCGCAACTGCACGTACATCCCCGTCCACAATCCGCCCTTGCCGGCCGTGCCCGGCACCACGGCGTTGCCCTGCTGGTAGACGGCATCGCCGGTCGTCTCGCGCCACTGGAAACCGAGCGCACCGAGCAGCGACAGGTTCGGCGCCGGCTTCAGCGTCACCGACGGCTTCACGTGAATCAGGTTCGAGTAGCCGGTAAAGCCGGCGAGCGTGAAGTAATACCCGTTCGGGAACAGCGGGTTGAAGGTGCCGACGCGGCCGTCGTGCGGATGCCGGTCACCCGATGTCGCGTCCACCTGCAGCGCGACACGCGGCGACCACGGCGCGTCGAGCCGGTAGCCGGCGATCGAGCCGACCGCCCATGCGCGAATCGTGCTGCTGCCGACCGTCCCCGTCTGCAGCATCGTTTCGAGATCCCAGTCGAAGCGTCCGTGCGTACCCGTGTAGCGCAGGTCCCACACGTCGCGGCGCTCGGCGCCGCTCGCATCGAGAAACCGCGCGTTGCTGCGGTTGTAGCGCGACCAGTAACCGGACAGGTCGCCCGGCCCCACCGACTGCCGCTCGAAGCGCACGCCGCTGAACGTGAGGTCGCGGTTCGACACGTCGTCGAACGTGGACATGGTGCGGTTCTGCACGGGCTGCGTCGCGTAAGCGATGAAGCGCCACTTTTGATATTCATAGTCGGCCCATACCGCATCGAACGCCTGCCGCACGTTCGGGCCGTCGCGCGCCGCAATGAAACGCTGCAAGTCGAACGCCATCTCCTGGCGACCGACGCGGAACTTGAACGTGCCGCCGCCGAGCGCGCCCGTGTAGGTCGCGAACGCCTGCTCGAGATCGAGCGGGTTCCTGTCGACCGGCGAAATCGTGTTCTTGCCGTACGCGCGATCGTCCTGCAACTGCACGAAGAATTGCCAGTGCTGGCCGAGATGCGCATCGGCATGCACTTCGACGCGCTGGATCAGGTACGTATCCGATTGCGCGGAGCCGATCCCGAACAGCGGCGCATCGTTGGTCTCCAGGCGCTCGCGCAGGTTCACGCCGAGCGACAGATAGGATGCCGGATCGTTGCCGAGCGGAATGTATTTCAAGCCGTCGAACGGCGCACGCGGCACGCACGGATTCGCGAGCACCGACCAGTCTTCCTGCCAGCGGTTGAACAGCACGGTCGGGCGCTTCACCGTGCATGTGGGCGCGGCGCCGTCCGCGGCCGATGTCGATGTCGATGTCGATGTCGATGTCGTCGCCGCTTGCGCGAACACGGCATCGCTTCCCGCAAGCAACAACCCTGCAACGACCGACGCGCGGGCAGCGCGATCGAAGCGGCGAACCCTTGCTGTTGCGGTCATCGCGATACCCTGCCCGCTCATCGCGGCGATCCGCTCGCGACCGCCTGCGTCAACTCGGCCCGCTTGCCGCACGCGCATGCGCCCCGTCCTTCCATGCCGCACGATCATGCATGCTCCTGCGTAGCGGTACGAGCAGCCATCCCCGCACACGCCGCCAGCACCGCGAGCGCACCGGCCGGCACGAGCAGCGCCCAGAACCCGACATGGCGAAAACCCAGCGCGCCGCACGCCGCGCCCAGCGCGAACGCGACGATCGCCGGCCACATCTTGCTAAAGCGTGCCCGCGCAGCCGCACGCGCACTGTCGGCCGTGCCGGCGGACAGCAGGTCAACGACGTCGAGAATGGCCTGCGTGACGTTGCCGGTCATCACCGTGTTCGGCACGCCGGCGCGCGCGATCACGCGCGGATGCGCATTCTGCACGCCCATCGCGAACGTGCCGACGATGCCGGCCACCAGCACCGGCAGGCTGTCCGATTGCGTGACGGGCGTCGCCCACACACCGGCCGCGCAGAAGCCGAGCAGCAGCACGGCCTGCACCGCGTGCAGCGCGCGCGTGCCCTGCCATGCGGGCCGCCCGGCCAGCGCGCGCGCGATCAGGCTGCTCGCGACGACACCGCACACGAACGCGGGAAACACGCTGAGCTTCAGCAGGATGCCCTGCCCGAAGCCCGCGACGCCCGCGCCGATCAGCACGAAGTTGCCGGTCACGTGCGCGGTGAACAGCCCGAACAGCGCGACGAAGCTCAGCGTATCGACGAAGCCGGCCACCGCGGCGAGGATCGTGTCTTCGTGCTTCATCGCGCGGCGCCCGCGTGGATCTCCGCGATATAGCCGCCCGGGAACTGGACCACCGCCGCGTCGCGCCCGTCCGCCGTGTACGGCGGCACGAGCACGGTCACGCCCGCGGCCTGCGCCTTCTTCAGCGTCGCGGCGAGGTCGGGCACTTCGTAGCCGGTCATCTCGTGCCCGTACGGGTAAGGCAGATGGCCGTCCGTCACGAGCACCGTCATCTTGCCGAAACCCGACGTGATGCGAATGCGGCGATAGGTGTCGTTCGGCCGGCCGATCTCGATGCCGGGCGCTTTCAGGTTGTCGGACACCACCTTGCCGTTCGAGAACTTGACGAAGTCATGCACGAACTTGCGCACGCTCTGCGGCGATACGTACACGCGGTTCTCGGGAATCGTCTGCAGCGCGTCGTAGTTCGGCGCCTGCGTGTGCCAGTAGAGCTGCATCTTCACGCCGCCCGTCCACGCGATCACCACATCGCGGCCGATCGGGTCGGGGAACGTGTCGACGATCACGTCCGCGCCGTGCTCGCGCGCCGCCTTCACCGCCGCATCCATGTCGGTCACGAGATAACCGGTGCGCTCCGCGCCGAACGGCCAGGGCACCGGCGTCTTGAAGCCGAACACGGAGATCGAGCCGGCCGGCGTGAACACGAGCTGCGACATCGTCTGGCTCGGCGTCGGCGTGACCTGGAACACGCCCTGCTTCGACTTGCTGCCGCCGAACGTTGCGACAAAGCTGTCGGTGAAGCGGTCGAAATCCTCGGGTGCGACGTACACGTGCGTCGTGTCGTACTGCGGGCCGACGGCCAGCGTCGGCGTGGCCGCCAGCGGCACCGGCGGCTTCGCGAACGCGGCCGGCGCCGCGACGAGACCGGTGGCGAGCGCAAGCGCGAGCAAGGCGGAACGAATGGGTTTCATGACGGGGTTTCCTTGTTGTTTCATCGAATGGTGCGGCAGGTCACGCACGGCTGTCGCCGGCCGGATGCTTCGCATCGGCGAGCACGGTCGCGAGCACGAGTGCGGCGATCAGCCCGAGATGCTCGAAAAAGCTGTTGAGCGCCATGAAACGTTCGGCGCCCGTGTGGTTCCAGAAATCGTTCGCCACCATCATCGCGACGAGCGTCAGCATGCCGAGGCTGCCGGCGCCGAGCCACGTGAAGCGGCGCAACACCACGCATAGCGAGCCGGCGATCTCGACCACGATCGCCAGCGCCGCCCAGAGCGCGGCCGGATGCAGGCCGAAATGCGCCTGCTCGGCAACCGCGCCGTCGAAGTCCAGCGCCTTCGCGACGCCGCCGATCAGATAGGCGGACACCAGCGCCAGACGCACGAGCGGCAGGACCCACGGCTGCGACAGCAGCGCGCGGATCCATGCCGGATTGCCGAAGCCGCCGGAATGGGTCGGGGCCGCCATGTCAGACCGCCCAGCACGAACAGCCGAACGCGCCCCAGAAGCCTTTCGCATCCGACGTCGGCAACGCGCGCCCCCACGCGCCCGCATGCGCATGACCGTGCACGTTGCAGGCGCTCGCGCAGCCGCACATCGCGGCGGCGGCCGCACGCTGCAGCGGTGCGCCGTTGCGTTGCGTCGCGCCCCAGCCGCCGTAGCCGCCGTATTCGCGCACCGGCGACCAGTCGGGCATCGCGGGCGGAATCGGCGCGTCATGCGGCGCGAACGGTCCCGCGCCCCATACGATCCTTCCGCCGACCACCGTCAGCAACGCGGTCGTATCGACGATATCGTCCTCCGCACAGGTGAAGAAATCGCGATCCGGGACCATCAGGTCGGCGAGCTGCCCGACCGCGATCCGCCCTTTCCTGCCTTCCTCGTTCGAGAACCAGGTCACGTACTCGGTCCACATGCGCAGCGCGGTTTCGCGATCGAGCAGGTTGCGCTGCGGATACATGCGCAGCCCGCCGATCGTCTTGCCCGTCACGAGCCACGCGAGCGACACCCACGGGTTGTACGACGCAACACGCGTCGCGTCGGTGCCGGCCGACACCTTGAGCCCCTTCTCGAGCATCTTCGCGACGGGCGGTGTCGCCTCGGCCGCCTGCACGCCGTAACGCTCGACGAAGTATTCGCCCTGGTACGCCATCCGGTGCTGCACCGCAATGCCGCCGCCGAGCGCCGCGATGCGGTCCATCGATTGCTCCGAAATGGTTTCCGCATGATCGAAGAACCAGTTCAGGCCCGCAAGCGGGATGTCCTTGTCGACCTTCTCGAACACGTCGAGCGCGCGGCTGATCGTTTCGTCGTAGGTCGCATGCATGCGCCACGGCCAGCGGTTCTGCGCCAGCACGCGCACGACGCCTTCGAGATCGTCCTCCATCTGCGCCGGCAGATCCGGGCGCGCAACGCGGAAGTCCTCGAAATCGGCGGCCGAGAACACCAGCATCTCGCCCGCGCCGTTGTGGCGGAAATAATCGGTGCCGTCGTGATACTTGACGCTCTTCGTCCAGTTCACGAAATCTTCCTTCTCGGCATTCGGTTTCTGCGTGAACAGGTTGTACGCGATCCGCACCGTCATCTCGCCCGCGTCGTGCAGCTTGCGGATCACTTCGTAATCGTCGGGATAATTCTGCGACCCGCCGCCTGCATCGATCACGCCGGTCACGCCGAGCCGGTTCAGCTCGCGCATGAAGTGGCGCGTCGAGTTGTACTGGTATTCGAACGGCAGCTTCGGTCCCTTCGCGAGCGTCGCATAGAGGATCGTCGCGTTCGGGTTCGCGAGCAGCAGGCCGGTCGGGTTACCCGCGGCGTCGCGCAGGATCGTGCCGCCCGGCGGCTCGGGCGTGTCCTTCGTATAGCCGACCACGCGCAGCGCCGCCGCGTTCAGCAACGCGCGGTCGTACAGGTGCAGGATGAACACGGGCGTATCGGGCGCGGCCGCGTTGAGCTCCTCGATCGTCGGCAGGCGCTTCTCGGCGAACTGGTGCTCGGTGAACCCGCCGACCACGCGCACCCATTGCGGCGCGGGCGTGATCGCGACCTGCCGTTTGAGCATCTCCATGGCGACGGCCAGCGAACGCACGCCGTCCCAGCGCAGCTCGAGGTTGTAGTTCAGGCCGCCGCGAATCACGTGCGTATGGTTGTCGATCAGGCCCGGCAGCACGGTACGGCCGTCGAGGTCGACAACCTTCGTCGCATGGCCGGCGAGCGGCATCACGTCCGCGTTGCCGCCCACCGCGACGAAGCGGCCGTCCTTGATCGCCACGGCGGTGGCGACGGGGTTCGCACGATCGAGCGTCGTGATGCGTCCGTTGTGCAGGATGAGATCCGGTTGAGTATCGGTTGCGCTCATGAAGTGTCCTCGATGCGGTCAGAAGCCGAGCCAGTGACGGACCGGAGCGATGGCCCCGGCGCCGAGCAGCATGCCGGCCAGGCCAACCAGTGCGATCAGCGGCGGTGCCGGCGAGCGCACCTTGATCACGCTGTACACGATGCCGATCAGCACGCCGGCACCCAATGAAAGTAGATACGATTCCATAACGTTTTTTCTCCCGGCCGGATTAGAATCACCGGTACCGCACGCACCGCCTTCGCGGTGCATCGCATCGGCGGCACGATCCGCTGCCGCCGAATCCGTTCGCTTGCCTGCCACCCGTTCCGACCATGCAACACCTTCCTGATCTCGAAGCCTGGGCCATCTTTGCGCGCGTCGCGGAGACCGGTTCGTTCGCGAAAGCCGCCGATCTCCTCGGCGTGTCGCAACCGACCGTATCGAAGGCCATCGCGCGCCTCGAAAAGCGCCTCGGCGCGATGCTGCTGTACCGCACGTCGCGCAAGCTGTCGCTCACGCCGACCGGCGAACTGCTGCGCGACCGCGCGATCCGCCTGCTCGCCGATGCGGAGCTGATCGAGAACGAAGCGTCCGCGCAAGCGCTCGAACCGCACGGCCTCGTGCGCGTGAACGCGCCGATGTCGTTCGGGCTGCGCCATCTGTCGCCGGTGCTGCCCGCGTTTCTCGAACGCTATCCGCGCGTCGACATCGACCTCGTGCTCACCGACCACATCGTCGACATCGTGTCCGGCGGCTTCGACGTCGCGATCCGCATCGCCGAGCTCAACGATTCGTCGCTGCGCTCGCGCAGGCTGTGCGCGGTGCGCCGGCCGCTCGTCGCCGCGCCCGCGTATCTCGACCGGCGCGGCCGCCCCACGCATCCGCGCGACATCGAGCAGCACGTGTGCCTCACCTACACGAACCTGCCGACGCCCGAACACTGGCGCTTCCGCCACCCGGCATCGGGCGAGGATTTCGGCGTGTCCGTGCACGGTCGCATTCGAACCAACAACGCGGACGTGATCCTCCCCGCGCTCGTCGCCGGCCACGGCCTCGCCCTGCAGCCCGAGTTCCTCGTGTGGGAAGCGATGCAGCGCGGCGAGCTCGAGGAAGTGATGAGCGACTGGAAGATCGCCGACATCAACGTCAACCTCGTCACGCCGCCCGGCATGCTGCGTGCCGCGCGCGTGACGGTGCTGCTCGACTTTCTCGCCGAGCACTTCTCGCACGCGCCGTGGGCGTTGCCCGCGGCCTGAATGCGCGGCGGCCGGCGGCAGACGATCGCCGCGGCCGCTCATCACGCCGGCCGCGGCGATCACGGCCGGCGCCTTACTTCGCCGGCACCGCCGCGAGCGATTCGTGCGGCGTCGCGGTGCGCTGCGCGGCCTTGTGGACCATCGTGTACGCGTAATCGACGCCCATCCCGTATGCGCCCGAATGCGCCTTCACGATCTCCATCACCGCGTCGTACGTCTCGCGGCGCGCCCAGTCGCGCTGCCACTCGAGCACGACCTGCTGCCACGTGACGGGCACCACGCCCGCCTGCACCATCCGCTGCATCGCGAAGTCGTGCGCGTCCTTCGACGTGCCGCCCGATGCGTCGGCCACCATGTAGATCTCGTAGTTGCCTTCGAGCATCGCGCACAGCGCGAAGGTCGTATTGCAGACCTCGGTCCACAGGCCCGCGACGATCACCTTCTTGCGGCCGTTCGCGGCAAGCGCGTCGCGCACCTTCTGGTCGTCCCACGAGTTCATCGACGTGCGTTCGAGCAGCGGCTGGTTCGGGAACACGTCGAGCAGCTCGGGGAAGGTATGACCGGAGAAACTCTCGGTCTCGACCGTCGTGATCGTGGTCGGCACGTTGAACGCCTTCGCGGCCTTCGCGAGCCCGACGACGTTGTTCTTCAGCGCCTGTCGATCGATCGACTGCACACCGAACGCCATCTGCGGCTGCTGGTCGATGAAGATCAGCTGGCTGTTCTGCGGAGTGAGTACTTCAAGCTTCGGATTGCTCATGGCGCGGGTCGTCCTTTGAACGAAAAAAGAGGGGCCTGCCTCGACCGTCGGAACGGGAGGAGCCGGAGATGCGTTGCGCCGGATCGTCATCCGGCTCGAAATATTTAATCCGCAAACGCGCGGCGCGAACACCCAAGAAACGGAATCGATCCGATTCCGGAATCGATGCCCGTTCGGGGCTACCCGCCCTTTTTTTCTTCACGCAAACCCGATACGCTTTCGGAACCTTGACGGCATGCCTGCGGCTGCCGATCCGCCACAACGGGACGCTCACCATGAAACCGTATTTCCTGTCGCTGCTCGCCGGCATCCTGGCCGGCGTCATCTACGGCGCGATCGGCGTGAATTCGCCGGCGCCGCCGATCATCGCGCTCCTCGGCCTGCTCGGCATGCTGGCCGGCGAACAGATCCTGCCGCTCGCGCGGCGGATGCTCGCGGGCCACCGGCTGAACACCGCGTGGCGCGACGCGCAGTGCAGCCAGCACATGTTCGGCGCGCTGCCGGGCGGCGCGCCGAACGACCGCAAGCCGTCATGACGCACATCATCGCCGCCGGCCGCGCATGACCAACGTCGAGCTGTTCCATTACCTGCTGCTGTTGATCTGCGGCGCGGGCGCGCTCACGTGGCTCGCCGAACGCATCTCGATTCCGCCGGCCGTCGTGCTGCTGCTCGGCGGCTGCGTGGTCGCGGTCGCCGGCAAGCGCGTGCCCGACATGGACCCGGCGCTGCTGCTTGCGGCCGTGCTGCCGCCGCTGCTGATGTCGAGCGGCTTCTACACCGCGTGGAAGGAGTTCCGGCAGGAGCTCGCGTCGATCGCATCGCTCGCGCTCGGCGCGGTGGTGTTTACGACCGTCGCGGTCGCGCTCGCCGTGCATGCGGCGAACCCGGCGCTGCCGTGGGCCGCGTGCTTCACGCTCGGCGCGATCGTGTCGCCGCCCGACGCGGTCGCCGCGAAGGCGATCCTGCAGCGCTACCCGCTGCCCGCGCGGCTCGTCGCGGTGCTCGAAGGCGAAAGCCTCGTCAACGATGCATCGGGCCTGCTGCTGTACCAGATGGCGGTGTCAGCCGCACTCGCCGTGTCGATCACGGCCGCGAGCGCCACCGGCCTGTTCTTCTCGCTCACGCTGATCGGCATCGCGGTCGGCCTCGCGTGCGGTCACGCGATGTGCTGGGTGCTGCCGCGTCTGCGGGACCCGATGCTCGGCATCGTCGTCACCTTCGCGATGGCGTGGGGCAGCTACGGGATCGCCGAAGCCGTCGACGGTTCGGGCGTGCTGTCGGTCGTGACCTGCGGCCTCGTGCTCGGCGTGCGCCAGCATCGCGTGTTCGACGCCGACATGCGGATCAAGGCGAAGGCGACGTGGGAAGCGATCGTGTTCGTGCTCGACGCGCTCGTGTTCATCCTGATCGGCCTCGCGCTGCACGCGATCCTCGCGCGCGTGAACCACGAAGGCGCGGTGCTGATGGCCGGCCTGCGCGTTGCGCTGCCCGCGACCGCCGCCGCGATCGGCGCGCGCATCGTGTGGGTGTTCGTCGCGATGTGGTTGCCGGGCCGCCTGCGCGCGCCGCGCGCGGGTCACGCGCCGTGGTCGTGGCGCGAGGCGATCGTGCTCGGCTGGTCGGGCATGCGCGGCGTCGTGAGCCTCGCGGCCGCGATCGCACTGCCGGGCAACTTCCCCGGCCGCGACCTGATCCTGTTCAGCACCTTCCTGCTGATCATCGCGACGCTCGTCGTGCAGGGCGGCACGCTCGCGCCGCTGATCCGCGTGCTGAAGCTGCGCCCGGCCGAGCGGCACACGATGTCCGAGCATGCGGTGCGCGCGCATACGTTCGGCGCGGCGCTCGCCGAACTCGACGCGCTCGAGCAGCGCGGGTCGACCCTCGAACGCCCGTCGCTCGACCGCCTGCTCGCCGAATACCGCAACCGCGTCACGTTCAACGAACGCGCGCACCGTCAGGGCGCCGAACCGGCCGACATGCGCACGCGGATGCTGCGCGTCGAACTCGAACTCGTCGGCGTGTCGCGCCAGGCGCTGCTCGACCTGCATCGCGACGGCAAGGTCGACGACACCGTGCTGCACCGGATCGAATCGGAGCTCGATTTCGAGGAACTGCGGCTGCAGCGGCTGCTCGAACCGTAACGTCCGGCCACGCCGCCGGCCCTCCCCCTTTCCCTATGGAACTGCAATGAGCGAACTGTCCGTCGAAGCGAGCATCGGCTCGGTCGATTACCTCGTCCACTTCAGCGATGGCGTCCACCAATGGCGCGCCGACGAACCGGCGCCGCTCGGCGGCGGCGACGCGGCACCGACGCCCGTCGCGCTGCTGCTGTCGAGCCTCGGCGCCTGCACCGCGATCACGCTGAAGATGTATGCGCAGCGCAAGGGCTGGCCGCTCGCCGAAGTGCACGTGAAGCTCGCGCACGAATCGGGCAACGCGGGCAGCACGATCGTGCGCCGCATCACGCTCGAAGGCGACCTGTCCGGCGAACAGCGCGAGCGCCTGCTGCAGATCGCGAACGCGTGCCCGGTGCACAAGATCCTCACGCACCCGATCACGATCGATACTGCAATCGCCTGACGCACCCCGCACGACCCAGAGATCCCCACCATGTCCGCCTCGATCAAGACCCTGCTCACGCCGCGCGAAAGCGACATCGGCAACCTCGTCGTGCGCCGCGTGTTGCCCGCGCGCGCCGCGCGGCTCGTCGGCCCGTTCATCTTCTTCGACGAGATGGGCCCCGCCGTGCTGCCGGCCGGCCGCGGCATCGACGTGCTGCCGCATCCGCACATCGGCCTGGCCACCGTCACCTACCTGTTCGACGGTTCGCTGATGCATCACGACAGCCTCGGCTTCCGGCAGAAGATCGTGCCCGGCGACGTGAACTGGATGACGGCCGGGCGCGGCATCGTGCATTCGGAACGCTCGCCCGACGAGGACCGCCCGCGCGAGCAGCCCGTGCACGGCATCCAGACCTGGGTCGCGCTGCCGGTCGAGCACGAGGACACCGCGCCCGCGTTCGTCCATCATGCAGCCGACACGCTGCCGTCGTTCACGCGCGACGGCGCGAGCGTGCGCGTGATCGCGGGCAGCGCGTTCGGGCTCACGTCGCCGGTCGACGTATTCTCGCCGACGCTCTATGCGTATGCCGAATTTGCGGCGGGCGGCACGCTCGCGCTCGATGCGGAGCACGACGAACGCGGCGTGTATCTCGTCGACGGCGACCTCACCCTCGACAGCACGCCGCTCGCCGCGGCGACGATGGCCGTGCTCGAACCCGGTGCGACCGTGGCGCTCGCGAGCGCGAACGGCGCGCGCGTGATGCTGCTCGGCGGCGCGCATCTGCCGGGCGAGCGTTTCATCGAATGGAATTTCGTGTCGAGCGAGCGTGCGAAGATCGACGCGGCGCGCGCGGCGTGGGCCGCGCAGACGTTCGGCAAGGTGCCGGGCGAAGAAAACGAATGGACGCGCCAGCCGGAACGCAAGGCGCAGTAAGCAGGTTCGCGCACAAGCAAAGGACGGCCGGCACGCATGCCGGCCGTCGTGCGTTTACCGCTTCAACCCCATCAGCTTCGCGAGCGTCGGCCAGCGGTCGAGCGACTCGATGAACGTGCGGCGCGCCTGCTCGTCGACGTACCGTTCAGGGTCGAGCGCGGGCAGATGCCGCGCGAGACCGAGCACGTCGTTCGGTTGCGACAGGCGATCGTCGTCGCTTTCGCCGGGAAGGATTACTGTTCGTCGATCCATACGCCGTCCGGAGTTTTCACCGCGTAACCCGCGGCCGTCTGCATCGTCACCGTGCCCTCGTTCTCGCCCACCATCCGCGTGCGCGGCAGGTCGGCCGCGTATTGCGCAAGCGTCGTGCCCGGCTTGAACGGGCTGTTCGACACGAGGTTCGACAGCAATTGCGCGAGCGCGAGGAAGCTGGTCGGCTGCTCGATCACGGTCGTCGCGCCGTGGTTGCCGGTGAAGCCGACGAGCCGCACGCCGACCGGCCCGTGCACGACGCGCGGCGTCGGGATCTCGCGCAGGCCCGCAACCTGGTTCTTGTCGCCGCGCAGCGCGGCGCCGTGCTCGGGCACGAACACGATCACCGCGCGCCGGCCCGATTGCGCGATCAGGTCGGCGAGACGGTCGAAGTCGCCCATCAGCTTCGTCGCACGCTGCGGATACGAGTCGATGCTCGTCAGCGAACTGCCGACCACGCGGTTGCCGTCGTGCAGGCTGATCGTGTTGTAGTACAGCGCGACAGGCCCCTGCACCGAAGCGCGCTGCGCATACCAGTTCGCGAGCGTGCCGTAGTCGTCCTTGATCGGGGAGCCGTCGAACGCATGCATCGCGACGGGCGCGGCCGCGTTCGAGATCATCGGCGCGCCGGCCGCGCCGATGTTGTCGTGAATCACCTGCAGGAAGTTGTCGAAGTGGCCGTCGTGGTTCAGCAGCGACTGCACCGTGTAGCCGGCGCCCGCGAGTTGCGCGAACAGCTGGCACTGCTGCGGCGCGGGCTTGTACAGGTCCGCGTGCGCCTCCTGTCCGCAGCTCGCGCGCAGCACGCGGATCGCCGCCGGGCCGCTGTAGCTCGCGGCCGTGCTGAAGTTCGTGAACAGGTAGTCGAAGTGGCTCAGCATCGGGTGATTGCGCACCTTCGCGGCATCGAGATCGTCCCACGACAGCGAGCAGACGTGCAGCACGATCACGTCGAACTGCGCGGCCGGATCGTTGCCGAGATGGCCGAATGCAACCTGCCGCTGCGACTCCTGCGCGCGGAACGTCGCGAGCGCGGCGTTGTGGTCCTCGGGCTGGTCGGCGCGCCCCATCGTCGTGCCCGGCGCGTTCGCCTGTTGCGTGGCCGGCGCGACGACGCGCGCCATCAGGCCGCTGCCGGCCTGCCACAGCGGCATCACGACCAGCACGGCCAGCACGAACGTCGCGACGCGCAGCCGGCGATTGACGATGAAGTAGACGATCAGCGCGCCGGCCACCGTCAGCAGCAGCACGGGCGGCAGCAGGCGCGGCAGCAGCTCCATCCAGTAGTCGAGACGGAACGTGCTCATTTCGCGCGCGGCCTCGGCGAGGCGCGCGAGCGGCGGCGCATGCATCTCGCGCGCGAGCAGCGGCACCGCGATCGCGATCGCCGCGACCTGCCGCACGATGCGCCACGCGCGCCGCCGGATCGGCGCGCTCGCCGCGAGCGCCACCGCGAACGCGAGGTTCGCGAGCCACAGCGGCTGCAGGTGCCCGGTCGCGAACAGCGCGAACTTCAGGATGAAATACAGATTCCAGAACGTCATCTAACCCACTCCATGATGAGCGCCGCGTCAGTCGCGCGCCCGATCGAGCTTCGGCGCCAGCATCGACTGCAAGCCGCGCGCCGCACCCTTCCACATCCGCACATAACCTTCCACGCCCACGCGCAGCACTTCCTTCAGCCCGCCGAGCGGCGTGTCGACCCGCTCGCCTTCGTGCCAGTCGAGCCACGCATCCGCACGGCCGAACGTGCACTGCACGAGCTGGCGCTCCTGTTCGAGCGTCAGCGCCTCGAAACTCAGGCCGACGTGCGTCGGCGTCACGCGGCTCACGCGCACCGGGAACGGGAACGGCCGATCGCCGCGCGTCACGCACACCGTCAGCGTGTCGCCGACGGCGAGCGGCAGCCCCGGCACGGCTTCGAGGCCGAGGCCGCCGGTCGAGTAGTCGCTCGTGAAGCACGCGGCCGTCGAGCCGTCGGCGAGCAGCAGCGTGGCCGGCACGCGCATCGCGATCCGGTGCGTGACGCGCACCTGCTTGGTCTCGCGCGCCACCGCCAGCGCCGCGCCGAGCATCGCGAGGTTGTAGACGGTCCAGCCGAGCGTGATCAGGATCGTCGACGCCTCGTCGCCCTGGTCGGCCACGAGCCGCCACAGGCCGGCCGCGATCGCGAGCACGTTCAGCCCGAACAGCACGAGATACGGCTTCGACGTCGACCAGTCGACGTAGCCTTCGTCGATCTTGCCGCCCTTGTCGGTCACGTTGAACTTGCCGTGCTTCGGGCTGAAGAACGCGACGGTGGTCGGCAACGCGATGTACCACGCGAGCACCGATTCGTAGACCTCAGCCCAGAACGAATGGCGGTAGCGCCCCTGCATCCGCGAGTTCGCGACGTTCGCGAGCACGAGATACGGAATCACGTAGCTCGCGAGCGCGAGCGCCGACGCGTTGATGAAGTACAGGTGGAAGAACAGGTACGCGAGCGGGATCGTCAGGAACACCAGCCGCGGAATCCCGTAGAAGAAGTGCAGCATCGCGTTGCCGTAGCAGATCCGCTGGATGAGGCCGAGCCCGCGCCCGAGAAACGGGTTGTCGATGCGGAAGATCTGCGCCATCCCCCGCGCCCAGCGCGTGCGCTGCTTCACGTGGCCCGCGAGGCTTTCGGTCGCGAGGCCGGCCGCCTGCACGGTCGGCAGGTACGCGGACGTATAGCCGCGCCGGTGCAGCTTGAGCGCCGTGTGCGCATCCTCGGTCACGGTTTCCACCGCGACGCCGCCGACCTCCTCCAGCGCGCTGCGCCTGAGCACCGCGCACGAGCCGCAGAAGAACGTCGCGTTCCACAGGTCGTTGCCCGACTGCACGAGCCCGTAGAACAGGTTGCCCTCGTTCGGGATTTCGCGGAACGTGCCGAGGTTGCGCTCGAACGGATCGGGCGAGAAGAAATGGTGCGGCGTCTGCACGAGCGCACACTTCGGGTCGCGCAGGAACACGCCCATCGTCGTCTGCAGGAACGAGCGGGTCGGCACGTGATCGCAGTCGAAGATCGCGATGTATTCGCCGTGCGTCTTCGGCAGCGCGCGGTTGATGTTGCCGGCCTTCGCGTGGCGGTTGTCGTCGCGTGTCAGGTAATCGATGCCCGCTTCGGCCGCGAACGCCGCGAACTCGGGGCGCCGGCCGTCGTCGAGCAGGTAGACGCGCAGCTTCGCGCTCGGCCAGTCGATGCTCTGCGCGGCGAACACCGTCGGCTTCACGACCGACAGCGGCTCGTTGTAGGTCGGGATGTAGATGTCGACGCTCGGCCAGGTGTCGGGATCGTCGGGCAGCGGCACGATCGGCCGGTCGAGCGGCCACGCGGTCTGCACGAAGCCGAGCAGCAGGATCATCCACGTATAGGCTTCGGCGCCGTACAGCAGGTAGCCGGCGACCGCCTCGACCGGGCCGCGGAAGTCGAGCGTCTGGGTCGTGCGCCACCACACGTAGCGCACCGTCGCGAGCAGCGCGAGCGATGCGAGCGCGAGCGTCGGCAGGTGGCCCGGCAAGCGGCGCAGCGCGAGCGCCAGCACCGCCACGATTGCGAAGAACGCGAACTGCGCGCCGGGCATCAGCGGCGACATCCCGGCCGCGGCCCACAGCACCGCGCCGGCCACGAGCAGCAGCGGCGCGAGCCAGCGGCGCCGGCCGACGCCGTTCGCGCGCGCGTCGAGCCAGCCGCCCCAACGCACCCACGGCAGGCGTTCGAGCATCGCATTGACGCGCCGGCCGACCGCGCGCCCCGCCACGTAGACCGGCACGACGTACTTGTCGAACCACGCGAGCGGATCGCGCGCGGGCCGGCCATCGGCCGCGCGCGGCGCGCGCACGATCGAGCGCCACAACCATTCGCGCACGCTGAGCGGCTGCAGCACGCCCCACTCGTGCGCGAGCCGCACGAACGCGACGCGTGCCCAGCGGCGCGCATGATCGGACCGGCCGGGCGGCGGTGCATGGAAGAACAGCCGCACGAGCCAGTCGAGCAACGTGCGCTCCGCCGGCAGCCCGATGCCGCGCGCAACCCAGTCGGTCGCTCGGCGGCCGAGCGCGCGCAGTCGCGGCGCGAAGGCGGCCTTCATCGCGCGGCTCCCGTGCGGCCCGCCGCGGCCGCCGCCAGCCACGCATCGACCCAGTTCGCGATGCCGTTCAGGTCGTGCGATGCCTGCGAATACGGCGCGTCGTCGAAGATCCAGCTGCCGCGCGCGAGCGCTTCGGGCACGGCCGCGTCGACGTGAATCCGCTGCTCGAGCATCGAGGCGGGCCCCGCGACCGCGCGCAGCATCGCGAGCGCGTCGCGCTGCATGTCGCGCGCCGGGTTGAGCCGGTTCACGACGATCTGCAACTCGCCGCCGCCGGCCCGGAGCGCACCGAGCCGCGCGGCCACCGTCGCGCAGGCGGCCGGCTCCGGCGGCACGACGACGAGCGTCAGGTCCGCGCGGCGAATCGCCTGCTCGGCCTGCGGCGACGGATAGCGCGCGGTGTCGACCAGCACGACGCCGTCGGCCGGCAGCGCGATCTCGTCGAGCGCGCGCGACAGCCACGCGGAATCGCTCGCGAGCCGCGCGTCGCACGCGAACGCGCCGGCCGCGTCGAGCTGCCCATACGGCACGAACAGCACGCCGTCGGCATTGCGCCACGTATGCGCGTGCCACGGCTCGGCGCCGCCGAGCACGCTCTGCGCGAGGCCGTGTTCGGCCAGCGAGTCGAGGCCGAGCGTCGCGCCCATCAGGTTCTGCGCATCGAATTCGACGGCGACGACCGGCCGGCCGCGGCGCGCGAGCAGCACCGCGAGCGCGGCGGCGAGCGTCGTGCGGCCCGCGCCGCCCGTCGTCGACGTAATGGCGATCGTCTTCATCGCGCCGCCTTGTCGTCACGACTGTCGCGATCGTCGCGACCGGTGAGCTCCACGCCGGGCAGCAGCCGCCCGCGCAGCGCGACCGGCACGAGTTCGCACGGCACCGCGTCGCGCCGGTCGATCCCGCGCGGCGCATGGAAGCCGCGGCCGATGCCGAGGTGCTGCGCGACGATCCACACCGGCACCGCGATCGCGATGCCGACGATGAAACCGATGACGAGTTCGGCGATCATGCGCCCTCCGGATTGCGCAGCGGCATCGCGCTGCGGACGGCGCCGCGCGCACGCGCGGCGGGAATGACGGGATGCGGGGCCGGTGCGTCGGCGGCGAGATCCGCGAGCGCCGGCGTCGCACCGATCGCGTCGAGCGAGACGATGGTATCGATCGCGTCGATCGCGTCGCTCACCTCGCGCGCGTCAGGCAGCGCCGCGCCGGAATCGGCGCGCGCAGCCGATGTGCGTGCCGCACCGGCCGGCTGCGCGACCGCGAACAGGTCGCTGTAGTCGGCGATCGGCGCGCGCCGGTTCTCGGCCTTCAGCGCATCGAGCTCCGAGTCGATACTGCCCTGCCCGAGGCACACCACGCGATCGGACAGCGTGTCGACCGGCACGTCGAAAATCCGCCCGAGCGCGTCGTCGGCGTCGACCGGCTCGCACGCGAACAGGAACACGTACAGGTGCCCGGCATCGGCCGTCACGACGTCGCCCGCGCGGCGCGGCCGGCAATGCCGCAGCGCGTCGACGTGCGACACGCCCGGCAGCAGCGTGATTTTCGCGAGCGTGTGCGGCAGCGCGAGCACGGCGCCGCGATCGAGCACCGCGCGAATCCGCAGGCAGAAGGCGCCGACCGGCAGATAACCGAGTACCGAATCGCCGAGCGCGGCCGCGAGCGCCGCGCGATAGTCGGGCGCGACGGGCCGCGCATAGAGCTGGCCGCGCAGCGCATGCACGGCCGCCTGCATCCGCGACACCGGCAGGTCGCGCGCGACCACGCGGTTCGCGCCGACGCTCAGCACGAGCATCTCGAACTGCTGGCGCAGCACCTCGCCGCGCTCGACGATCGCGATCTTCAGCGCGCCGCCGCACTGCCGGCGCAGCGCGTGTACGTCCGCGCACAACGCCTCGAGTTGCGCATGCGAGCGGAATGCGAGCACCGCGGTCGCGGCCTGGGCGTGCGCGCAGGCTGCGACGACGGCCGCGTTGTCGTCGACGATTTCCCAGTCGCCGGGTACGCGGTTCGTGCCGTCGAGCACCGCGCGGCTGACGACGACGCGATCCTCGTCGCTCGCGAGCTTCATCCGGTTCGCCGGCTCGGTCGCGCCGCCGTCGACGCTCGCCGACAGCCGGCCGCCCGGCGCAAAGCGCAGCGGACGCACCTCGCCGGCCGTGAGCGTATCGCCCGCGCGCCAGAAATCGACGATCCACAGCAGTTCGCCGTGCGTGCGCTGCAACTGCGCGACGCCCGAACAGATGCCATGAAAACCGCTGCGCGGCGTGCGATTCGCATCGCGCACGAGCGGCGGATCGTCGGTGAGCGCGTCGGCGCCCGCGCGGGCCGCTTCGGGATCGAGCAGCAGCACGAGCGCGATCCGGCGCGTGCGGCACCAGTCGGCAAGCGCGTGCGCTTCCTCCGCGAGCGCGACCGGGTCGTCCCAGCTGAACCAGCGCTGCGCACCTTCGACGAAATACAGCGAGCGCGCGCGAAAGCCGTAGCGCTTCATCGCGCGCAAGCCGCCCGTCAGTCGCGCGAACGGGCCCGGCGCCGCGCGGCGCGGCGCGGCGCATTGCCGACCGCGCCGGGCGCACCGTCGTCGCCCGCCGGCTCGGCCGTCGTCGGCATGGCCAGCACGTTCAGGTTGCGCGGCCAGCCGGCCGGCTGCGCGCCGCCCGCGAAACCGCGCGCCTGCATCTGTTCGGCGATGCGTGCGGCATCGCGCGCGAGCACGACCGTCACGTCGCGCGTGCGCGCCTGCCGCACGCTCTCCCACACGAGCGTGTCGCACGCCGGCGTGCCGCCGGCCGCGTAGATCGCGTACAAGCCGCCCGCTTCCAGTTGCGTCCAGGCATCGGGCAAGCCGTCGATCGCGAGCCGGCTCAGCGTGCCGATGCGGCCGCCGGCCGGCCCCATGCGCAGCAGCGCGCGCAGGCGGCCCAGCAGGCCGGCGGCGCCGAACGCGGGGCGGGTGGCATCGATTTCCGTATTCACGACGTTCCCCTAATAATCCGAATAAAGCCGCACCGGCGTCGGCGTGACGAGCCAGCTGCGCGGCGCCCGCGCGTCGAACGCATAGCGCAAATACACCAGCGCCGAACTCGGCGCGTAGTCGTGCGACCGGTCGATATGCAACTGTGCGCCGACGCTCAGGTGCGGGTTCACGCGGTACTCGACGATGCCGTTCACGCCATACGAGAACGACACGCCGCGCGTCGAGCTGCCGCCATACACGAGCCCCGCGAGCGCATCGGCCGACTTCAGCCCCGAACCCGGCACGCCGATCGGGAAATACGGCGTATCGCGCTCGTAGCTGTTCGAAATGCCGCCCGTCACGGTCAGGTCCCACGACAGCGCATCGATGCGGCCGGCCCACTCGACCGGCACGCCGAGCGACAGGTAGCGCTGCGGGCTGTAGTAGCCGCCCTGCCCGTACGTGTAGTAGCGCAGGTTCTGCGCGTAATGCCACGCGCTGCCGACGAGGCCCGTGCTCACGCGCATCGTCGCGCGCTCGTACACGGGCATCGTGAACCCCGTGCGCAGCGTGACTTCCGCGTTGCGCTCGACGTTGCGGCCGGACAGCACGCCCGCGCCGAGTTCCGCGAACAGATTCGCGCGGCCGACGTCGACCGACGCGCGCAGGTTCACGCCGTCGCGCCGCACGCCGCCCCATACCGCGCCCGTCCACGGATCGCGAAAACCCGCATACGACAACACGCTGCTCGTTTCCGGCCGCCGCGACGCGTTCACCGTGAAGCTCGCGGGGCCCGCGTCGAACCGGTAGCGCAAGCCGCCGACGACGTACTGCACCGGGAAGCCGAGCGGCGACGTGCCGACGTCGAAGCGCCACGCGTCGTTCTTGTAGCCGGCGCCGACCGCGACGCCCGTGGCCGACTGGTGCAGCGAGCCCGGCGGGTTCGCGGCCGGCGCGCTCAGCGCCGGGTAGAAGCCGAACGTGTTGAGCGGATACGCCGTCTTGTCGGCCGTGTCGAGCGTGCCGGCATCGAGATGCACGGTGTCGATCTGCAGGAACGCGTGCCCGTCGTAGCGCACCGGCAACTGCATGTAGACGGGCACTTGCTGCGCGCGATACGACGACAGGCCCGCGTCGCCCGACTTGTACGCGGGCATCCAGCCGGTCTCGATCTCGGGGTTGCGCCGCTGCTCCAGCTCCGCGAACGCGGCTTGCGCGGGCGTCAGGCCGTCGCGGCCCGGGCTCACGCCCGTCGCGCGTTCCTGCGACTGCGACAGCCGGTACAGCGACGCCGCGTCGTCGTAGCGGCCCTGCGTTTCGGCCACGCGCCCGGCCGCGACCGTCACGTCCGCGCGCGCCGGATACGCGGCGTGCAAGCGGTCGGTCACCTGCGCGGCCTCGTCCGGGCGGCGCAACGCGTTCAACCGGCGCACGGCCGACAGTTGCGTGTCGACGTCGTCGTCCGGCGTGTGCGCGAGCACGGCCTGCACGCGCGCGAGCGCCGCCGCGCGATTGCCGCTGTCCTCGTCGATCCGCGCGAGCGCGAGCTGCGTATCGGCATCGTCCGGCATGCGTGCGACGACCGGTGCGAGCGCGTCGCGCGCCGCATCGTAATGCCCCTGCGCACGTTCGAGATCGGCCCGCTCGAGCGCGTAGCGCTTGTCCGCGCGGCCGGCCGGGCTCGCGCGACCGAGCAGCGTGCGCGCCTGTGCGTAGTCCTGCCGCGCGATCGCGTCGTCCGTCTGCCGCAGCACGAGCCGCAGCGACTGGTCCTCGAGCCGCGCCATCTGCGCGGGTGTCAGCGACGGTTCGCGGCGCAGCGCGTCGAGCCACGCGGCAAGCGCGTCGTCGCGCCCCGCACTGCCGAGCAGGTCGCCGTAACGCAGCCGCACGTCGACATCGGCTTCGCCCGGATGCGCGGCGATCCAGTCGCGCAACGGCGCGAGGCCGCGCTCGGCTTCGCCCGCGTCGATCCACTGCGCACCGACCGCGGCGAGCATGTCGGGATCGTCCGGCGCGCTCGCCTGCGCATGCGCGAGCGAGGCGGCGAATGCCGCGCGGTCGCCGCGCCCGAGCGCCACGCGCGCATCGGCCAGCGTGCTTTCGGCGTCGAGCTTGCGCGCGAGCGCGCGCATCCCGTCCGAGCGGTGCGCGTCGTCGACCGGCGCGAGCGCGGCCTGTGCGCCCGCGACGTCGTCGAGCGAGTTGCGGTACAGCGCGGTCGCATAGCGCATCTCGGGCGTGTCGCTTTGCGCGAGCCCGTCGTCCATCACCGTGCGGCCGAGCTGCGGCAGCCCCATGTCGCGATACAGGCGCGCGAGCGCGAAGCGCGTCCACGGCGCGTCGGGCGCCGCGCGCACGGCCGCCTCGTAGCGTTGCGCGGCGGGCCCGCGTTCGCCCTTGTCGGCGAGTGCGCGCGCCTGGTTCGCGAGCAGGTCGGCACGCAGGCCGTCGAGC
Organism: Burkholderia stabilis; assembly: GCF_001742165.1. Classification (NCBI taxonomy): domain Bacteria; kingdom Pseudomonadati; phylum Pseudomonadota; class Betaproteobacteria; order Burkholderiales; family Burkholderiaceae; genus Burkholderia; species Burkholderia stabilis. The sequence goes on from NZ_CP016442.1 coordinate 1,107,954, forward strand.
GCGCGGCGATCGTCGCGGCCCGTCACGCGTCCTTGCAGCGCGTCGAGCAGCGGGCCGACCCGGTCCGCGCGGCCGGTGTTTTCATACAGCAGCGCCGTGCCGCGCACGGCCGACAGGTTCGGCGAACGCGCGGCCAGCAACTCGCGCAGCAACGGCTCCGCGCGTGCCCAGTCGCGCTGCGCGAGCAACGCGTCGGTGAGCTGCAGCTTCGCGTCCGGGCTGTTCGGCTGCATCGCGAGTGCCGCGCGCGCCATGCGCTCGGCGTCCTGCGGCCGGCCTGCTGCGGCGGCCGCGCGGCCTTGCGCGAGCAGGCCCCAGAACTGCGCGGTGCGCGCGAGACTCTGCCACTTGCCGCGCTGGTCGGTCGCGAGCGTCGCGGCCCGCGCGAACAACGCGCGCGCTTCGTCGTGCCGGCCTTCGCGCAGGCGCAACAGGCCGAGCCCGCCGACCGCGTCCGCGTCGTCGGCCCGCGCGCGTGCGGCGCGGGCAAGCAGCGGATCGGCGGCGGCCAGGTCGCCGCGCGCGAGCGCCTGCAGGCCGCGTTGCTGCGCGATGTAATCGGGATCGCGTTCGAGCCGGCGCTGGGCATCGCGCTGACTGTCCAGTTCGGCCGCGCGGCCGCGGAATTCGGTGTCGTCCGGCACGAGCGCGAGATACGCGTGCAGCGCATCGAGATACGCGGGATCGCTGCCGGCCGCCTGCAGCACGCGCCGCCATAGCGACATCGCCTCCGTATGGTCGGTGTCGTCCCGTTTCGCGAGCGACCATGCGATCCGGTTCGCCTCCGCACGCGTGTCGCTGTGCTGGTTCAGCAGCCGCGCGAGCGCCATCGCGGCACTCGTGTCCTGCGGATCGGCCGCGATCCGGCGGCGCAGTGCGGCAACCGCCGACTCGCGTCCGCCCGGCGCATTCGCGACGATCTCGTAATACTCGGCGCCGAGCGCGCCCGACGGCGCGCCGTTCGGAAACAGCGCGACGATGCGCCGGGCCGCCTCATCGGAACGGCCGCTGCGCGCGAGCAGGCGGATCTGCGCCATGTCGCCGCGACCGCTCGTCGCGACGCGGTATTCGTCGGCCACCTGCCGCGTGGCGGGCGCGCCGGGCGACTGCGCCTGCAGGCGAGCGAGTGAGGCCTGTGCGCCTTTCGCGTCGCCGAGCCGCAGCAGCACGCGCACCTGCTCGGCGAGCAGTTCGGTGTCGCCCGGCGCGATCAGCAGCCCCTTGCGCAGCGCATCGCGCGCAAGGTCGTCGCGATGCTTGACGCCCCACATCCGCGCGGTGTCGAGCTGGCGCTGCGCGTCGGCGGAAACGGAGGTCGCCGGCGCGGCGGCTTTCGGCAGCGTCGCATCGGAAGCCGCGCCCGGCGCCGCCGCGCACACCGACGACGCGAGCCACGCGAACCCCGCGACATGCGGCGCGGCGCGCTTCAGCGGGCGGCGCACGAGCGGCCTCCCCAGCGTGCGTCGAGCGAGCCGTCCGCGCCGAACCGGTAGCGCCCGTCGCGCCAGCCGAGACCGAACAGCGTGAGCACGCTCGTGTAATAACCGGGCGCCGACTGGCGCGCGAGCGTATCGACGCGGGCGGCTTGCGCATCCGCGAGCGCGCGCTGGCCGCGCGCGTCGAGGAACGGCACGGCCGCCGCCGAGAAACCGGCGTTGCCGTCGTTCGGCCCCGCGACGCCCGTCGTCGTATCGACCTTCTCCGGCGGCGCGCCATGCGCGGCGATGTGTTCGGCGAACGGCGCGAAACGCGCGAGCAGCGGCGCGGCGAGCGGATCGGCGCGATCGAGCATGCCGGCCCACAGGTACACGCGGATCGCGTTGTACGCGCTCTCCGCGTGCGTCTCCAAGTCCGGCCCGAAGCCGGTGCCCGCGCGATACAGCGCCCAGTCGGGCGAAAAACCCTTCGGCGCCGTGTCGAGCAGCACGCGCCCGGTGCTGGAGGCCAGCGCGGCCCAGCGCCGGTCGTCGGGCAGGCGCGCGCCGAGCGCACGGATCACCTGCGGCGGCGAATAGCTCGGGTTCACGCGCCACTGGCCGTCGGGCAGCCTGAATCCGGTCGGCCCCGGCAACAGCGTGATGCCGAGGCCCGGCACGCTCGCCGTCTCCTCGTCGAGCACGCGCTTCGCGAGCAGCGCGCCGCGCGCCGTATAGCTGCGCTCGTGCCACAGCCGCCCGGCTTCGACGAGTGCATAGGCGATCCATAGATCGGCATCCGACGCCGCGTTGGCGTCGAGCACGCGCCACGCGCCGTCCGGCGCGCGGCCCCAGAGCCATGCCGGCAAATGCGCGCTCAGGTCGCCCTGCGCGAGGTTGTTCTCGGTCCATGCGAGGATCGTGTCGAACATGCGCCGGTCGTTCGCGACCAGCGCGAAGAAAAGCCCATACGCCTGCCCCTCCGACACCGTGCGTGAATCGGCCGAGCCGACGTCGATCACGCGGCCGTCAGCCGAGATGAAATCGCGCTTGAACGCATCCCAGCGCGGCCAAGCCGCGCTGCATCCCGCGTCGCCCGCGTCGGCTCCCGCCGCCTGCGCGCGAGCGGCCATGCCGGCCGCCGCGCACGCCAGCGCAATCGTCAGCGCGAATGCCGCGCCGACGCGCCGCGCCGGCTGCGTTGCCCGTCGCTTCGCCATAACCCGCGCCATCCGTTACATCCCCCGTCGACGCGCGGCGATTCGCTGCAGCACGCTGAACACGCCGAGCGCGAGCAACAGCCCCGCGACGACGCCGACCGCGCCGAGCACGACCGGATGCCGCGCCGCATGCGTCCACACCCGCGCATACCACGGTACGAACCCGACCACGTAAGGCTCGCCCACGCGCAGGCTGTCGACCTGCCCCGGCCGCACCAGCGCGAGATCGCCCTGCAATTGCGACACGAGGCCGGAATTCTCGAACACGTTCAGCAGATCACCGAGGCGCGGCTGGTCGGTCGCCGTCAGCGCGACGACGCTGCGGCCGTGGCTGCCCGGCAGCTCGAACCCGGCGAGCGCCGCGAGCGAGCCCGTCTGTTCGATGTGCGCGCCCCCGTCGGCCAGGCCGACACCGTTGCGCCAGCGCTCCTTCACCGTGAACGCGACGCGCGTCGCCCCCTCGCCGCCGGTGCCGCCCTGCTGGCCGAGCACGAGCGGCAGCGCCGAGCGCCAGTGCGCAAGCAGCGGCGAAGCGGGCGAGCCGTCGATCACGAGCAGATCCTTGCTGCCCGACAGCGCGGCAACGTCGCCGGGCCGCGCGACCTGCACGCGCAGTGCCGGGAACCCGGTCCACTGGCCCATGTGGCCGAGCATCGTCAGGTACGCCTCGATCTCCTGCGGCGACGGCCGGTCGGGCATCACGACCGCCGTCTGCGACAGGTCGGCGAAGCGCGTAAACGGGAAGCCGCTGTTCGCGAAATATGCGAGGTTCGGCAATTGCGCGTAATGGACGAAGTGCGAGAAGTCGATCGTCGAATCGGGATCGATCGCCGCGCGCTGCGGCTCGCTGGCCGTGCTCGAACAGAGGCCCGTCTTCTGCGAGTCGAGCGTGAAGCGGAACTGCAGCTGGTTGCCGCTGCCGACGCGGAACGCCGGGATATCGACGTCGCTCGTCACGCGCCCTTCCGGCACCGACAGCAGCGGCAGCTGCATGCGGCCGCGCGCGTCCTCGGCGTGGGCCGGCCCGAGCCGGTACGACTTCACGAGCTGGTCGTTGATTTCGACGGCGAGCGTCGAGTTGTCCTGCACGGTCGGCGCCGTGTAGCGGTAACGCAGCGTGATCGGCACGCCTGCGCCGTTCCATGAATGCAGATCGGCCGGCACGCGCAGGTTCAGGCGGATCGCATCCGGCATCGTGCCGCGCACTTCCAGCTCGCGCGGATCGGACACGAGCTCGCGGAACGCGATCGGCCGGTTCACCGGCAGCCAGCGCGGCGCGTCGTACGGCTTGCGCGGCGCGCCGAGATCGACGTGCGCGACCGTCGCGGCCGGCCCCGACAGCGCCGCGCGGCCGAGCACGAGCGTCGCGACCGCGTCGTCGACCTCGGCCGCGGTGCGGCCCGTGACGACGAGCAGCTTGCGCCCGGGTGCGGCCGGGTTGTCGGCGACCGCGAGCAGCGGGCCGCCGATGGACGGCAGCGCGAGGCCGGCCGGCAGCGTCGCGGCTGTGCCGATCACCACCGCCTGGTCGTCGGCCGGCAGCGCGGTCGACACCGGGAAACGCGCATGCCGGTAATCGGCCAGCGCGCCGAACCACGATGCGAGCACGCCCGCGCTGCGCAGCGTCGCCGAATCGGGCGACGCCGGCAGCACGAACGGCAGCCGCACGCGGCCGTTGTCGCGCCGGTCGAAGAACGGCGCGGGCAGCAGCGCGAGATCGTTCGGCAGGCGCACCGGCGATTCGTCGAGGATCAGCTCGCTCGTCGGGCTCACGTCGGCCCACAACGCCGAGTTCGACGGGTCCTCGCAATGGTCGAGCGTGTAGTGCGCGATCAGGCGCAGGCCGATCTGGTTGAAATCGGAGAAGTAGCGCGGATCGATCGGGATGTCCTGCGTGACCGTGCGGCCCGCGCGTGCGGCGTCGAACGGGACGGTCGCGATGACCTCGCCGTTTACCGACACCTTCAGGTGCGACATCGGGAACACGAGCGACGGCGAATACGCGTAGGTCAGGCGCAACCGCGCGCCCGTGACCACGCGGTCGAGCCGCACGCCTGCGTTGATCGTGCGCGCGTCGTCGGCGCCGCGCAGGCGCAGCGGATCGAACGCGCCGAGCGACGAGAACGGCAGGCGCACGGTCGTCGCCGGCAACCCGGCGGACGGCGCGCTGGCCGCCGCCGGCGTGGCCGCGAGCGCGACCGCCGCCACCGGCGCATCGCCGGGCGACGCCGCAGGACCAGCACCGGACGTCGCCGCAACCACCGCCACCGCCGGCATCGGTGCGGCCGACAGCGCGGCCGTGTGGAAAGCGCCGACCATGGCGATCGACAGGACGAACAACGACGCGGCCGGCTTCATGCGCCACCCCGTTGCGTCAGGATCATCCGGTCCTCCGTCGCGCCGCAACCGGCGCGCGTAAAGCAGCTATGCCCGTGAGTGAACATCCCCACTGCTTCCCCTCATATGAAACAAACTGGCCTGATTCATTTATCGAAACGACGCGGCGGATTCTTTAATCGCCTGTCATCGTGTTGCGCGCCCCTGGCACCGGCGCACGCCCATTCGTCACACTATCTTAAAATTAGGACAAAACTAACGTCGATTCGCGACGGTGAAGCGAAAAAAACCTCATTCCGGTCGGAAATGCTGCGCGAGAGGCACGAATGGTAAGAATTGCGCCGTTGTCGCCGGACCTGCCGAACGGCATACTGCCGGCGCGGTGCGGCCGGCTGGCGGCGGTCCGTTGCAGACCGCCCGGGACGCGCTGCCGGGAGGCGGCGCGTATGCTACCGCAAGCGCACGACACGCGACTCACTTTTTCTTGATGGAAAACTGACTTGGATCAAATCGTCGACACTGCGACCCCATCCCCCGACACGCTGCTGCGCATCATCGCGGTCCAGACCGAAATCGCGAAGCTCGGCCTCGACCTGGGCAGCGTGATGGCCTACGTGGCCGAACAGGTGCCGCTGCTCACCGGCGCGAGCGCCGCCGCAGTCGAATTCGCCGAAGGCGACGACATGGTGTACCGCGCCGCGTCGGGCACCGCCGCCGGGATGCTCGGCCTGCGGCTGCGCCGCTCGGGCAGCCTCTCGGGCCTGTGCGTGCAGCGCGGCGAGTTGCTGCACTGCACCGATTCGGAAACCGATCCGCGCGTCGATCGCGACGCGTGCCGCCGGGTCGGCCTGCGCTCGATGCTCGTGATGCCGCTCACGCATGCGGAGACGACGGTCGGCGTGCTGAAGGTGATGTCGCCGGACGTCGACGGCTTCTCGAAAGCCGACGCCGGCACGCTGCGGCTGACGGCCGAGCTGATCGCCGCCGCGATGTTCCATGCGGCGCGCAACGAGGCCAACGAGCTGTACCTGCGCGCGACGCACGACGCGCTCACGGGCCTGCCGAACCGCGCGCTGTTCTACGACCGCCTGCGTCAGTCGATGCACACGGCGCTGCGCGCGAACGGCCGGCTCGGCATTCTCAACATCGACATGGACGGGCTGAAGCCGATCAACGACGGGTTCGGCCACCGCGCGGGCGACGCCGCGCTGCGCGAGATCGCCGCGCGGATGCAGGGCGCGGTGCGGCGCTCGGATACGGTCGCGCGCGTCGGCGGCGACGAATTCGCGGTGATCCTGCCGAACATCGGCAATCGCGACGATGCGCACGCGCAAAGCACGCGACTCGCGCGGCAGGTCGGCGAACCGTTCGAATTCGAGGGGCGTGCGCTGCAGCTCGGCGTCAGCGTCGGGATCGCGATGCTGCCCGACGACGGCACCGACATGAACGCGCTGATCGAGCATGCGGACCAGGCGATGTACGAAGCCAAGCGGTCGCGCCCGCAGCGCATGGCCCGCGCGTAACCCGGGCCGCCGGCCGACCGGCCGCTAGCCGATCTGCGGAACGGCGAGCGCGAGCCCGACCACGACCCACTGCACGATCGCGATCAGCACGCCGGCGCGGCACAGCCCGACCGCGCCGCGCACGCGTGCATCGAGCGCGCGGCCGGCCTTGCTTGCGTCGATCCAGCCGAGATCGGTCAGCGCGCGATCGAGCGCCGCAAGCCCGTCGTCGACCGGCGCGTCGCCAGAAACCGCCCGCGCAAGCGCGGCGAACAGCCGGCGGTCGATCTCGATGCGCACCGCGTACCACAGCGCCGCAATCCCCGACCCCGTGCTGACGACGGCCAGCAGTACACGCGCGATCGTCGCCGGCGCCCAGCCCGACGCGATCCACCAGCCTGCGCCGGCCGCGGCCAGCGCGGCCGCGATCGCCCACGCACCCGCATCGAGCGCGCCGCGCGCGGCGGCGATCCTGAACGGTGCGGACGGATCGCGCATCACGCGCCTCCCGCGCTGCGGCGGCGATCGATCCAGTGCTGCAGCACGGCTACGCCGTCCTCCGACCACACCGCGTGCGGCCGCACCGCGCGCACCGCGGCCAGCGCGTCGCGCGCATCGGCGAACCCGCGCCGCGCCGCGAGCCATGCGGCCGCGCACAGCACGCTGCGCCCGTAGCCGAGCGCGCAGCAGACCAGCACGTCGCGCCCTTCCCCATGCAGCCGTTCGAGCGCCGCGACGGCCTGCGCGAACTGCACCGCCGTCGGCGCAACGAGGTCGAGCTGCGGCACGGCCGCATACGCGAGCGACGCATCGTCAGCCGCCCAGCGCGGCATTTCGGCGGTCAGGTCGACCAGCGCGGTAAAGCCGTGGCGGCGCACGTCGCGCGTCGTCGGCGTGCGGCCGATCGATACGCGCTCGTCGATCCGCACCGGCGCCGGCTGCCGGAACGTCCACCACCGTGAATTGACGAACGCGCCGGCGATCGTCGGTGCGAGCAGCCAGCGGATGAACACCGGGAATCGCCCGTGTGCATCCTTCTGGAACGCACCGGGCGCGCCGCGCCGATAGATCCACGCGACGCACGCGAGCGCCAATGCGACCCACCCGGCCGCGAGCGCCCAGCCCGGCGTGCGCGGCACGCACCAGAGCGCCACGAGCGCAACCAGCGCCGCGCCGAGCGCATAACGGCGCGCGAGCGCGCGGCTAGCCGCGCCCGGCGATGCGTCGGCGCCCGGCAGCCGGCCCGCGGCATCGCGCAGCGGAAACAGGAACAACGCGAGACAGCCGACCGCCGCGCCGGTCGGCACGTCGATCGCGTGATGCTGGTAGGTCGTCAGCACCGAGATGCCGATCGCCGCGAACCACACATGCAGCACGGCGCGCGCGAGCGTGCCGCGCAGGTGCTTCGCATACACGGCCCACAACACGACGAGCAGCCCGATGTGCAGCGACGGCGCCTGGTTGAACGGCTTGTCGAAACCCATCAGCAGCGTGAACAGCGCGCCGGCCACGCCGCCCGCGTCGGGCCGTTCGAAACCGAAGCGCAGCGGCCACGCGATGAAGCACGCGACCGATATCAGTTGCACCGTCAGCAGCCGCTTCACGTGATCGAGCAGATCGGCGCGGCGTGTCCAGAAAAAGAACGACAGCGCATACAGCAGGTCGATCGACCAGTACGGCACGATCGTCCACGGCACGAACGGGATCGCGTGCTCCCAGCCGAACGCGAACGTCGGCACCGCCGCGCGACGCGCGGCGAGCCAGTTCGCGAAACCGTAGGTCGAGAAGAACACGGCGCCCATCGCCGCGAGCCAGCCGAAGCGCAGCGCGAACGACGCGTCGCGCGCGCCGGCCACCGGCTCGGCGAGACCGCCCGCGCCGCCGCCGAACGCGCTCATGACGCGTCGACCCGCTGCGCGAGGCTGACCGTGAAGATGCCCATTTCGTCGATCCGCTGGTCGAGCTTGCGGAAACCCGCGCGCGCGACGAGCTCGTCCATCTCGGCCTGCGAGCGGCGGCGCATCACCCAGGTCGCCTCGCCGCGATGGTTGTTCAGCGCGCGCGCGATGAATTCGAGCTGCGGATGCCACGGCTGCCCCGTATAGACGAGATAGCCGCCCGGCGGCACGGCCTGAGCGAGCCCGCGCAGCGAGCGCTCGATCAGCGCGTTCTCGCCGAACAGTTCATACAGGCCCGACACGATTGCGAGCGTCGGACGCGGCTCGAGCGTCGCAAGCGACGCTTCGTCGAACGCGTCGCCGCGCTCGAAGCGCGCGATCGGCTCGAGGCCGCGCTGCGCGATCAGCACGCGCCCGGCCTCGACGTTCGGCGGGCTGTAGTCGCGCAGCGTGATGTCGTCGGGCGCCGCGCCGTCGCGCTCGGCGGCCGTCGCGATTGCATCGAGCACGTAGCGCCCGTGCCCGGCCGCGATGTCGACGATCCGCACCGGTGTGCCGTGGCCGCGCAGCCGGCCGATCGCCGTGCCGATCAGTTCCTGCAGATGCACCTTGCGCTGGCGGATGCCGATCCAGCCCGGCGAATCGAGATACGTGCGGTCGATCAGCGCGCCGACGCCGAGCCGCCCTTGCGCGCGATTGCGGTACACGTAATCGAGCGTCGAGCCCGAATCGAAACCGAGCCGCAGCCCGAGCGCGATGCCGTCCGACAGCGCACCGCCGGCTTTCAGGCCGGCGCGCGTGAGTGCCCAGTACGCGCGCGCGAACACGTTCGCGGGCGGCCGGCCGAGCGCCGCGTATTCGTCATGGAACGCGCCGCGCCGGTCGGCGTCGGCGAGCGACACGCGCGGGCTCGGCGCATCGAACTCGCGCAGCACGAACGCACGCAGCGGCGCGAGCGCCTGGGCGCGGTCGCGCTCGCCGAGCGTGTCGTGATAGAAGCCCGGCAGCACGATGCGCTCCTTGCGCGCGGAGCCGAGCCGTTCGAAGAAGCGGTCCTGCGGGCCGCGATGCACGACCCAGTCGGCGCCCGAGATCAACAGCTGGGTCGGCACGGTGATCGCGGCCGCGTCGGCGACGATCCGCTTCGCGGTGTCGTGCAGGTCGAGCAGCATGTTGACCGCGATCGGTCGCGTGATCAGCGGGTCGGACGCATAACTCGCGATCCGCTCGGGGTCGTGCGTGAGGAATTTCGGCTTCACGTAGCTGTTCACGTAGAACAGCCCGCGCAGCTTGTGCATCAGCCGCAGGCCCGGCCGCGCAAACGGCACGTAGAGCTTGATGTGGAATGCCGGCGACGCGACGACGAGGCAGCGGATCGGCGGCGCGTAGTCGTGCGCCCAGGTGGCCGCGAGCACCGCGCCGACGCTCTGGCCGACCACGGCCATGTCCTCGATCGCGATGCCGTGCGTATCGCGGATGTGTTCGACGAAGGTCTGCAGATCGCGCACCGATGCGGCCGCGCTCGGGCTGTAGCCGCGCGCGCCGGGCGAACGGCCGTGGCCGCGCGCATCCCATGCGAAGAACGCGAAATCGGGCAGGTCGAGCTCGTCGACGAGGTGCGCGACGCGTGCCGAATGTTCGTGGCCGCGATGCAGCAGCACGATCGCGCCGCGGCAGCGCGGGCTCGTGGCGGGCCAGTGACGATAGAACAGCGTTTCGCCGTCGTGCGTGATGAAGTCGGCCTCGCGGGCCATGCGTGCGCTCATGCGATCTCTCTCGTTTCGTTATTCGAATCTTGTGGCGCCGCCCTCCGGCGCCGCGGGGGTCAACCGCCCTTTTCGGCGATGCCGGCCTGCACGCGCCGCACCACCGTCACGATCGACAGCACGATCAGCAGGCGCCACAACCATGCGGCGAGGCTGCCGACCGGCAGGCCGAGGCCGATCCACAGCGCGAATGCGCCGAGGGCCAGCGCGCGGTCGCTCTTGCCGAACGGGCCGTCGTAACGGCGGCTCGCGCCGACGAGCGGCCCGATCAGCCCCGCGCATTCGACGATGACCGCCGTCAGCGCGAACAGCCAGACGTCCGCCGGAGCGAACGCGGAAATGGCGAGGAACGGCAGTACGAGCGCGACGTCGGACACGATGTCGCCCAGCTCGTTCAGGTAGGCGCCGAGCGTGCTCTTCTGCCCGTGCTCGCGCGCGAGCATCCCGTCGATCGCGTTGAGCGCCATGCGCGCGAACAGCCACAGCGGAATCAGCAGGAACAACGCGCGGGCGAACACGCCGAGCCCGGCGAGCGCGCCGACGACGATCGAGCCGCCGGCCGCGAACAGCGTGACCTGGTTGGCAGTGACGCCACGTTCGGCGAGCGAATTCGCGAACGGGCGCAGACGATTCTGGAATTTGGGTTTGAGTGCGTAGAGGCTCATCGTTTTATTCGTTCGGCTCATTCGGACACGGTTTGCGCCGCACTGCCCCGGGCGGCTAAACAGCTTCGTCGGCCTTCAATGGACGGCCCTAATCGTCGCCGAGCGGCCCCGATGCGTCAAGCACGCGGCCTCGGCCTGCGCGCGGCGCCAATCTGGCATTTTTCATGGAAACTCGCGATAATCCGCTGGCCCGAGCGCAGCGAGATCCATTCGAACTGCAAACGGGCACTCGTGCAACAGCCGATTATCACGCCGCCGACCGGCGCATTTGCCGCTACGCCACAGCGTGTGACGGCGAATCGTCCGATTATCGCGGACCTGCGACAGGCAGCCACGAATTTGAAAAAATTTAAACAAGAGCCGTCCGGCGCGCGTCCTGCCGCGCCGGCATTCCGGGATTCCGCCCGCCGCGCATGCGCGGCAGGCCGGGCATGCAAGCAGGGGGCGCCGCGCCGATGAACATCTTCAACGTCTGGCAGCGCGATTTCCTGCTGTCCATCGTGCGGCTCGTCGCCGGCGCGTATCCGGTCTGGCATCAGGCGCCGCCGTCGCCGACGCAGAAAATCTATTTCTCGAACCACACGAGCCACATCGACACGCTCGCGATCCTCGCCGCGCTGCCGCGCGACGTGCGCGCGGTCGTGCGGCCGGTCGCCGCGCGCGACTACTGGGACAGCAGCGACATGAAGCGCCACATCGCGCAGAAGCTGCTGAACGTCGTGCTGATCGACCGCCACCGCGAATCCGGCGGCGACCCGCTCGAACCGGTGCGCGACGCGCTGCGGCAAGGCCATTCGATCATCATCTTTCCGGAAGGCACGCGCGGCGCCGACGTGCTGCCGCAGCCGTTCAAGAGCGGGCTGTTCCATCTCGCGACCGAGTTTCCGAACGTCGCGCTCGCGCCCGTCTACCTCGAGAACCTGCAGCGCATCATGCCGAAGGGCGCGATCTGGCCCGTGCCGCTGATCTGCAAGGTGCACTTCGGCGCGAACGACGCGCTCGGCGCGCAGGAGGACAAGCCGACGTTCCTCGCCCGCATGCGCGACGCGGTCGTCGCGCTCGCGCCGCAGCGGCCCGCAGGCTGAACGCGGCGCCCTCCTCTCCCTTTTCCGGATAACCACATGCGAACTCTCTTCTGGGAACTGGTCGCGGGCGTGACGGGCGTGCTCGTCGTCGCGACCGTGATCGGCGCGATCCTCGGCGCGCGCAGCGGCGGCACGAGCGCGACCATCGTCAACCTGAACCAGCGCATCCGCGCGTGGTGGGCGATGATCGCGATCATGGCCATCGCGATCGGCCTCGGCAACAACGTCACCTACCTCGTATTCGCGGTGCTGTCGTACCTGACGCTGCGCGAATTCATCACGCTCACGCCGACCACCGCGAGCGACCACACGACGCTCTTCATCGCGTTCTTCATCGCGATTCCCGTGCAGTACCTGCTGCTCGCGATCAACTGGTACGGGATGTATTCGATCTTCGTGCCGGTGCACCTGTTCTTCGCGATGTCGCTCGTGTCGGCGCTCACGCAGGACACGCGCGAGTTCCTGAGCCGCAACGCGAAGATCAACTGGGCGCTGATGGTGTGCGTGTACGGGCTGAGCCATGCGCCGGCCGTGCTGATCCTCGACATTCCGCACTACACGGGGCAGAACGCGCTGCTGTTGTTCTTCTTCCTGTTCGTCGTGCAGATCAGCGACGTGCTGCAGTACGTGGTCGGCAAGCTGTTCGGACGCCGCAAGATCGCGCCGCAGCTGTCGCCGTCGAAGACGGTCGAGGGCTTCATCGGCGGCGGCCTGCTCGCGACGCTGTGCGGCGCCTCGCTGTATCGCGTGACGCCGTTCAGCTTCGGCGCGGCGTTCGGGATCTCGCTCGCGATCGTGATCGCGGGCTTCGTCGGTGGCCTCGTGCTGTCGGCGGTCAAGCGCTCGCTCGGCACGAAGGACTGGGGCTCGATGATCGCGGGCCACGGCGGGATGCTCGATCGCGTCGATTCGATCTGCTTCGCCGCGCCGGTGTTCTTCCACCTCGTGCGCTACCTGTACGTATGACGCGCGGGCGGCGCAACGCCGCCCGTTTCCGTTGCGCGCGGGCTCAATACCCTTCGCGCAGCACCTTCGGCACGACGTAGCGGCCACGCGCCGCGTCGAATTTCACCGTGTAGCGCGCGTGGATCTCCTTGTCGCCGCGCGTGCCCGTTTCCGTCACCGTCAGTGGATAGACGTCGCCGGCGCCCGTCGTGTCGGGCGCGATCGCGAACGTGCGGCTCTCGCAATGCGATTTCGCGTTCCCGCAATCGAGCGACCCCGTGTTGTCGAGCGCTTCGTTGATGCGCGGCGCCGCTTCGACGATCGCATTGCCGTAAGGCAACCAGATCGACCGGCTTGCCTGCGTATAACCCTGCAGCGTGATTCCGTCGCCGATGACGAACCCGAACAGGTGCGGCCCCAGCCGCTCGATATGCACAGTGCCCGGTTCGCCGCGCTTGCCCGACGCGATCTCCGTCTTCTTCACGACCGGTTCGAGCGCGTTGCCGTCCGCGGTCGGCTTCAGCACGTACAGATCGATCGTGCCGCCCGTGCCGTCCGAATCCATGCCCGGCATCCCGTTCTGCACGGCCGCTTCGGTCTCGCCGCACATCGCGAGCAGGACACGCGGGCCGTCGGCGGTCGCGACGCGCAGCGATCCGCACGACGCGTAGATGAAATCGTCGCCGTCCGACTGCCAGCCCTTGCGGTCTGCGCGCCACTTGCCGTAGTTGTCGTGGATGAACGTGTTCAACTGACGCTCGGGATGCGCAGGATCGGCCGCGTACACGGGCGACAGCGCGGAGAGCGCCGTGAGCACCGCGAGCGCGGTCAGTGCGGCGAGCGAAGCGACGGACGGCCTGGGACGTTTTTTCCGGGGCTGGACGGTCATGGTGAAGGTTCGATTCGATCGGATTGAAGAAGTATGCCGTGCAGGGTACGCGCGATCACGGCTGCCGCGGCGCGATGCCGGTGCCGTCCGGCTTCAGCCGCGCGGTTTGCACCCACCCTTCGGCAGTGCCTTTCGTGCGCGGATTCAGATAGACGACCGACGTGAAGCGGCCGTATTCGGCGCGCGCATCGACCCGGTCATGCTCGACGACGAACAGCCCGTCGATCCGGCATGCGTCATCCGGCGCGGAATAGAACGGCAAGCGCCCCTTGCCCGTCACGACACGGCCCGCGTCACTGCCCATCACGTAATCGCCCTGCGCCTGCGCGCGGCGGTCCAGCGCATCGCAATCGACGGCGTCGCGGGTGGACGCGGCCGGCGCAGCACACGTCGACACGAAACGCGACAATGCGCGCCGGTCGATCGCCAGCACGTCCGGACGATCGGGATCGCGCGTGACGTCGAGCGCGCGCATCGCATGCGTATCGAGCGTCACCCAGCCGATCGTCGCTTCGCGATTCGGGGTGCCCGAATGAGGCGGCGTGACGAACAGGCGGATGCGATAGGTGTCGCCTTCGCGCTCGTCCACGTCGGCGCGGATCGCGCGCCGGTCCATCACGGTCTGCCGCAGCGCCGGCACGATCAGTTGCGTCAACTGGTCGTCGCAGGACGCAGGCGGCGCGGCGGCGGCCGGCAGTGCGGCCACTGCGCCGATGCACGCCAGCGCGATGCGCCCGGCGATTGCCGCGAACCGGCGGCGGCACACGGCCTCGCCATTCGCGCCGGCCGGCGTTACGATCTCGTTCTTCATTCCAGGATCCGTTCGATGCATGCGGAAATGCGCCCGCGAGCCCGTAGCGTATACGCACGGCGCGGCCTCGCAAGCGCGCATCGGCCGGCCCTCGCCACGGATACACGCATGAACCTGACCTTGCAGGACGTCGCCTGGCACCGCTCGGTCGGGCGGCTCATCGAGTCGCTCGACCAGCCGGGCTTCTGGCTGTCGCTGACGCGGCTGATCGACGAATACGTCGCGCTCGACAGCTGGGTCGCGCTGATGTTCGACGACGGCCGGCCGCAGGTGTTCGCCGAATGCGCGTACGAAGGCGGCGGCCCCGACCCGCTGTTCCGCGACTACGTGCAGGGCCTGTACCTGCTGGACCCGTTCTACATCGCGAACCGCGAAGCGCCGAAAAGCGGCCTGTTCCGGCTGTCCGACGTCGCGCCCGAATGCTTTCGCGACACCGAGTACTACACGCTCTATTTCACGCACAACGTCGTCGAGGACGAAGTGCAGTTCAACGTCGTGCTCGACGACACGCGCACGCTGTGCCTGTCGCTCGGCAGCAAGCGGCGCTTCGGCCCCGAACAGGTGGCGCTGCTCGACGTGATCCGCCCGTGGGTGGCCGGGCTGATGCGCCAGCGCCTCGCGTTCGAGCACACGAGCGCCGACCCCGCGCCGCCGCGCCGGGCCGGTGCGCAGGACGGCTTCGAGCACGCGATGGCGCGGCTCGGCACGCCGCTCACCGCGCGCGAACTCGACGTGATCCGCCTGATCCTGAGCGGCCGCTCGAACAAGGAAGTCGCGAACAAGCTGGCGATCTCGGCGGAAACGGTGAAAGTGCACCGGCGCAACATCTACGCGAAGCTCGCGATCAATTCGCAGTCGGAGCTGTTCTCGTTGTTCCTGAAGGCGCAGACCGATGCGTAACGCGTCACGCCATCGCCGCGCGTCGGTCGAGGCACGGGCAATCCCCGGCTGACGTGCGCGCGCGGCTCGCGTAACGTCCGCGTATCGTTCAGCTTCGCGGGCACCTTCCATGCACCTCGCTCCCCCCGCTCCACCCGGCCACGGCGGCCCCGTCATCGGCGTGCGGCCGCAGACGCTCGGCAATGCGATCCGGGCGGCCGGCACCACCGGGTTCGCCGACGCTGTCGCCCGCTTCGTCAACGAGAGCCTCGTCACCGACGCGATCCACCTCGAGCGCTGGCGGCCCGACCCGGGCGCCGCGTCGGGCTACCTGATCGAATGGCTCGGAAGCTGGGGCGACCGCTATCAGGAACTGTGCGCGCTGATGGATGCGTACTACCGCGATTTCTGGCAGACCGATCCGCTCGTCGAACCCGTGCGCGGCACGACCGGCACGGTGCTGCTGCAGCGGCACGTCGGCGGCCTGCCCGACGGCGATTTCCGCCGGCGCTTCTTCGACGAACAGCGCGTCACGCAGGAATGCATGCTCGTGCACGGCAACGCGAACATCCAGTACGCGCTGTCGGTCACGCGCTCGACCGACCAGGCCGCGTTCAGCCGCAGTGAGCTGTTCCACCTGCGGCAGATGGCCGACCTGCTGTTTCCGCTGCTCGAAATGCATGCGCGCTCGTGCGCCGCGCGCCGCATCGCGCCGGCAGCCGGCCCTGCGCCGTCGCACCACGGCTTCGATGCGCGCATCGCGCGCCAGGGCGTGCGGCTGTCACGCCGCGAGCAGGAGATCTGCAAGCTGTTGCTGAGCGGCCGCTCGGTGCCGGACGCCGCGACGCTGCTCGACATCCGTCACTCGACCGCCGAGACCTACGTGAAGCGCGCATTCGCGAAGCTCGGCGTGCGCACGCGCAGCGAGTTGTTCGACTGGGCGCTGATCGACGGTTAGCCGTCTCGCGGCCGATGCGTCGTCCGGGCACACGCGGCGCCGGTCGCGCAGTCGCTGCCGAATGCAGTCATGCTCGCGCCGTTTACGACACACGCCGGCCTTGCGAAAAGGCCGGCGTTTTTTACTGCGTCATGTCTCGCGGCAGCGCGACCTCCCCACCACGCGTCAAAACGAATGCTTCATCCCGACGCGCACGTCGGCCTGCACCGACCGCGTCGACGGCGCGAAGCTGTAGCCGATCACCGGATCGACGCCGCTCGACGCCTTCAGCCAGTCGCCCGATACATACACGTCGGTGCGCTTCGACAGCAGGTAATGCAGCGCCGCCGACGCCTGGTTCCAGTGATGACCTTCGAACGTCGTGTACTGGTAGCCGCCGATCGCGCTCAGCGCGGGCGTGACCTGCCAGTTCGCGCCGCCCTCGCCGACCTGCATGTGCGACGTGTTGCCGTAACCCTTGATCGTCGTAGTCGAGTAGTTGCCCATCAGCGTGACCTTGCCGATCACATAGCTCGCGCCGACGCCGAACGTGCCCTGCTTGTCGACCGCGAACGGCGTGCCCGCGTAGGGATCGGTCACGGCGCCGGTCGCCGGATCGACGCTCACGGTCTGCTTGCCGAGGAACGTGTGCGCGCCGATCATCGCGTACGGATCGAACGCGTAGATGCCCGACGGATCGTTGAGCTGCGTATACGCCGCGCCGATCTCGAACGCGCCGCGCGCGAAGTGCGCGCCAGCGCTGTATGCGCTGTTGCGATGGAAATCGCCGGCGACGTTGCCGAACGAAACCATCCCGCCGAAACGGAACCCGCCGAACTCGTTCGACAGGAACTTGACCGCGTTCGGCAGGCGATCGCCGTTGAAGCGGTCGAAGTCGCCCTGGTGGATCGCATAGCCGCTCGCCCAGCCGGAGATGTTGTAGTTCGACACCATCTCGTTGGTCATGTCGAGCTGGTCGCCGAACGACAGCGTGCCCCACGGCCCCTTCAGCCCGACGTACGCCTGCCGCCCGAACTCGGCGCCGCCGAGCGTCATCGCGCCCGTGCCGAGGCGGAACCCGCCTTCGAGCGCGAACACCGTCGACAGCCCGCCGCCGAGATCCTCCGTGCCCTTCAGCCCCCAGCGGTTCGCATACGACACGCCGTCGCCGAACTTCACGAGCCGCGAGCCGCCCGCATTGCTGACCGCCGTCACGCCTGCGTCGATGATGCCGTACAGGCTCACGCTGGACTGCGCATGCGCCGCCGTGTGCCAGGCCATCAAGACGCCCAGCCATACCCATGATTTACTGCGGTTCAATCTCCGTCCCCTGTCGATTTGATTTGATTTGATGTGCTTGTCGTCGCCGAATGCTTCGACCTAGCCGCGCGCACCGGCGCGCTTTGCGACCGCGCTGCCCGTCGCCGCGGGTTCCCCTGCATCGATTTCGGCCATGCTCAGCCCGGCCGTTTCCTTCAGGAAGTAAGAACAGATCGCGACGATCGCGAGCGCCAGCGCGCCGTACAGGCCGACCGCGAACGCGTTGTGATGCGTCACGATCAGGATCGCGGTCGCCGCGCTCGATGCGGTGCCGCCGCCGAGCGCCGCGCCGATCTGGTAGCTGGCCGAGATGCCCGAATAACGCATCTCGCGCGGGAACTGCTCGCCGAGAAACGCGGGGATCGGCCCTTGCGTCGCGCCCATGCAGCCGCCGGCAACCGCATACGCGATCACCGCGAGCGGCATGCTCTTCGTCGCGACGAGCGGAAAGAACGCGAACAGGCCGGCCGTCATCAACGCCGCGCCGGCGATCATCACGGTGCGGCGGCCGATGCGGTCGGACAGGTGCGCAAACAACGGCGCGGACACCACGATCGACACCGACAGCGCGAGATCGAACATCAGCGCCTGTGTGCTGCCGTAGCCGATGTCGGTCGCATACGCGAGAAAGAATGTGCTGCCGATATACGCGATCGTGATGTAGCCGAACGCGATTCCCGCGCACAGCAGCAGCTCGCGCGGGCGCCGGCGCAGCGCGTCGACGATCGGCATGCGCGCATGCGCGACGGGCACCGCCTGCCGGTGCGCGCCGGCCTGCAGCCGCGCATACAGCCCGACCAGCACCAGCAGCCCGCCGATCCAGAACGGGATGCGCCACGCGATGCCCGACAGGTCGTCGTTGAACGCCGTGCTCACGCCCGCGAACACGACGTCGCCGAAGATTCCGCCGACGCCGATCCCCATGCTCGTGAAACTGCCCCACAGCCCGCGCTGGCCCGGCGGCGCGACCTCGATCCCGAACAGCGCGGCGCCGCCCCATTCGCCGCCGGCGGCGAGCCCCTGCACGAGACGCAGCGCGATCAGCAGGATCGGCGCGGCGACGCCGATCGACGCATAACCTGGCAGGCAGCCGATCAGCAGCGAACTCGCGCCCATCAGCAGCAGTGTCGTGACGAGCACGCGCTCGCGCCCGAAGCGGTCGCCGAAATGGCCGAACAGCACGCCGCCGACCGGGCGTGCGAGAAAACCCGCGCCGAATGCGCCGAACGCGACGAGCGTCGCGGTCAGGCGATCCAGCGACGGAAAGAAGACCTGCGGGAACACCAGCGCGGCCGCCATCCCGTAGATCACGAAATCGTAGAACTCCAGCGCGGTACCCAGACCGGATACGCAAAAGGTCCTGAACGCCGCGCGTGCGGACGCCCGTCGGGAATCGTCTCCACCCATGATTTTTCCTTTGTTGTCTATCTGTCGCACCGGACGCGCCACGTACGCTGCGGGTCGTGTCTCTTTCCGGACGGGAACAAGTCGGTGCGCCGGCCGAACCGGCGAACGGCATCGAAGCCGGCCGGGGCGACCGGTGGACGCTAGATTAACGGAAGGCCCGGGCGCGAATCGCGGCCGGTTTTGACACAATTTATGTGCCTGTCAGGCACAAATCGGCGGCCGGCGCAGTGGCGGGCGCAGAGATCAATACCCCCGACGGGTTAACGCGTCGGCGGGATGGGAAACCATGGGCTTCGGCGCATACTGGGGCCTGTTTTCAACCGTTCCGTCGCCTGCCGCGACGGGCCACAGCCACCGAAATCGCCCATGAAACTGAAGCTCGACATCGTGCAGCTCGCCGGCCGCGACGGCGACACGCACTACAACCTGCAGCGCACGCTCGAAGCGATCGCGACCTGCGCGCCCGGCACCGACATCGTGATGTTCCCGGAAGCGCAGCTCACCGGCTTCCTCGATCCGTCCAATCTCGCCGAAGTCGCCGAGCCGCTCGACGGCCCGAGCGTCGGCGCGGTGATCGCGGCGGCGCGGGCGCGCGACGTCGGGGTCGTGGTCGGGCTGATCGAGAACGACGGCGGCCGCTTCTACAACACGACCGTGTTCGTGACGCCGGACGGCATCGCGCTGCGCTATCGCAAGACGCATCTGTGGGTGAGCGAGCACGGCGTCGTGCTGCCCGGCGACCGCTATGCGACCGTCGAATGGCGCGGCGTGCGGATCGGCCTGCTGATCTGCTACGACAGCGAATTCCCCGAACCCGGCCGCGCGCTGGCCATGCTCGGCGCGCAATTGATTCTCGTGACCGACGGCAACATGGAGCCGTACCGCGCGGTCCACCGCACGTCGGTATCGGCCCGCGCGATGGAAAACCAGGTGTTCGCGGTGGTGGCCAACCGCGTCGGCGACAGCACGCACGACGTCGTGTTCGCGGGTGGCAGCCTCGCGGCCGATCCGTTCGGCAACCTGATCTTCGAAGCCGGCAACACCGAATCGCGCCACACGGTCGAACTCGATTTCGACCAGCTCGCCGCATCGCGCGCGGTCTACGACTATCGGAAGGATCAGCGCCTGCAGATCGCCGGCGAGCGCATCGAGCACGCGGACGGGCGTCGCGAGCTGCTGATTCCCTGAGCGCGTGCGCGCGGCCCGGCGGCGGCGTGCGCCGTCATGCCGGGTCGGGTACGTCGATCGCCAGCAGCGCCGAGCTGACCGACTTGCCGTGCGCATCGAGCGCGAGCGAGCGCGTCACGCCGCCGCCGAGCGCATCGCGCAGCACGAAATTGAAGGCCGCGAGCGCCGGCAATTCGTAGCGCGCGACGTCGCCGTGCACGATGCCCGCGAGCCACGCCTTCACCGCCTCCGCATCGAGATGCGCGCGCAGATGGTCGTAATGACGCGGATCGCGGCAGATGACCGATACGTTCAGCGTATTGCCCTTGTCGCCGGTGCGCGCATGCGCGAGTTCACGCAGTTGCATCATGCCTCCACGAATGAAAACGACGGCGTCACGGCCGTGCGCGGCAGCAGCACCGACTGCACGGCGATCACCTCGCGCGTCGACTTGAACGCGCCGCCGCCGCCGGCCGGCCCGTTCGTATAGAGCGTCTCGACTTCGTTGCCGATCCGCGCCGCTTCGGCGGCGCTCGCCGCGCGCCCCGCCACCCGCACGCGCACTTCGGCCGGCTCGCCGCGCACGGCCGGCGTCGCGTCGCCGTACAGCGAATCGACGCCGATCAGGTCGAAGCGCAACTCGGTCGCGGCGACGCCGGTCAGCGCCAGCCGCTCGCGAACGATGTCGAGCGCAAGGCGCGCGCGTTGCAGCGCGCCCGGGCCGCCGTATGAAATCTGGCCCTCGCCGATATAGCCGTCGACGTACGCCACCGACACCTTCAGCGTGTCGGGCCGCGCGGTGCCGCGCCCGCCCGTCACGCGCACGCGGTCCGACGCTTCTTCCGCGACGGCCACGCGCGTGAAATCCGCGACGACGTCGGGCTGCAGATACCGCGCCGGATCGTGGATCTCGTAGAGCAATTGTTCCTTGCAGGTCGCCGCGCTCACGCGGCCGCCCGCGTGCGGCACCTTCGTGATCACGACCGAGCCGTCGGCCGCGACTTCGCCGATCGGGAACCCGAGCCGCGCAAGATTCGGCACGTCCTTGTAGCCGGGATCGGCGAAATACCCGCCCGTCACCTGCCCCGCGCATTCGAGCAGATGGCCGACGACGGTCGCCTGCCCGAGTGTGTCCCAGTCGTCCATCCGCCAGCCGAACGCGTGGATCAGCGGTGCGGCGAACAGCGAAGGATCGGCGACGCGCCCGGTCAACACGACGTCCGCGCCGGCCGCGAGCGCGTCGACGATCGGCGCGGCGCCGAGATAGGCGTTCGCCGACACGATGCGCTCGCGATACGCGGCGACTTCGTCGCCCGACTCCTCGAAGCGGAACGCGCCGCGCAGCACGACGTCGAGCACGTCGTCGCCTTCGACCGCCGCAACCTTCAGCGGCGCGATGCCGAGCGATTGCGCGATCTGCGCGGTGCGCCGCGCCGCCGCGCGCGGGTTTGCCGCGCCCATGTTCGACACGATCCGCACGCCCTTCGGCACCGCGACCGGCAGCACGGCGCGCATCCGCGCGTCGAGCAGCGGATCGTAGCCGAGCGCCGGGTCGGTGCGCCGCGCCTGCTGCGCGATCGCGATCGTGCGTTCGGCCAGGCATTCGAAGACGAGATAGTCGAGCTGCCCGTGTTCGGCGAGTTCGACCGCCGGCTCGATCCGGTCGCCCGAGTAGCCGGCGCCCGCGCCGATGCGCACGCTTTGACGAGGTTGCTTTGCTGTCATGTTCGTACCGTGATCCGGCGGGCGTCGCCGCCGGAAAAAATCAAAAGATGCCCAGCACGACGCACGCGATCGTCATCACGATCGAGGCGCCGAACAGCAGCGGGAACGTGAACTTCTGATGCTCGGCCAGCTCGATCCCGCACAGTCCGACGACGAGGAACGTCGCGGGCGTCAGCGGGCTGACCGGAAACCCCGTCGTCATCTGGCCGAGCAATGCTGCCTGGCCGACCTGCACGGCCGGCACGCCGAGCTGGCCGGCTACTTCCGCGATCACCGGCAGCACGCCGAAGTAGAACGAATCGGGATCGAACAGCATGCTGAGCGGCATCGACGCGAAGCCGAGCACCACCGGGATATGGCCGGCCATCGACGGTGGCACGAAGCCGACCGCCGCCTGCGCCATCGCCTTCAGCATCCCGCTGCCCTGCATGATCCCCGTGAACACGCCGGCCGCGAGCAGGATGCCGGCCATCATCAGCGCGGCGCGCGCATGCGCGTCGATCCGCTTCCTCTGCATGTCGACGTCCGGATAGTTCACCATCAGCGCGATGCACAGCCCGACCATGAACATGATCGCGGGCGGGATCTTCTCGCCCATCACGACCATCGTGCCGAGCACGACGAGCGTCAGCACGAGGTTGAACCAGAACAGGTGGGGCCGGCGCAGCGCCTGCTCGTCGGGCGTCAGTTCGCGCGTCGGCAGCGGGATCGACGCATCGTCGCGCGACAGGCCGAGCCGCTTCTCCTCGCGCCGCCCGAGCCAGTACGCGACGCCGAACACGAACAGGAGCCCGATCGCCTGGACCGGAATCAGCGGATTGAACAGCGCCGACACCGGCAGGTGCAGCGACGCCGACGCGCGAATCATCGGCCCCGTCCACGGCAGGAAGTTGATGCCCGCGGCCATCGACACCGCCGCGGCCAGCACGCGCCGATCCATCTTCAGCCGGTCGTACAGCGGCAGCACGGCGGGAATCGTCACGAGAAAGCAGACGGCACCCGAGCCGTCGAGGTGGATCAGCAGCGCGAGCAGCGTCGTGCCCATCACGATGCGTGTCGGCCGCGTGCCGACCGCGCGCAGGATGCGGTCGATGATCGGGTCGAGCGTGCCGGCGTCGGTGATCGTCCCGAAATACAGGATCGCGAACACGAACATGCCGACGACGGGCGCAAGCCCCTTCAGCCCGTCGACGACGAACTTGCTGGTGTGCAGCCCGAAGCCGCCGATCAGCGACGCGGCGATCGGCACGAGGATCAGCGCGACGAGCGGCGACATCCGCTTCGACAGAATCGCGGCCAGCAGCACGACGATCGTGCCAAGCCCGAGTAACGGCAGCATCCGTGTCTCCTACCTTGTCTTTTGTTGGAGACGAGCGTAAGGTCGGCGCAGCAATAGCACAATTGAAATGATTTGATCGCAACAATCACGAACGATTATGGATCTGAATCTTCGCGACATCCGCGCTTTCGTCACCGTCGCGCACGCCGGCAACTTCACGCGTGCGGCCGCGCGGCTGCACCTGTCGCAGCCGGCGCTGACCGTGCAGATCCGTCGGCTCGAGGAAATCGTCGGCGCGCGGCTGTTCGACCGCAACAGCCGCAGCGTCGCGCTCACGCAGACCGGGCGCGAGCTGCTGCCGCTGCTGCAACGTTCGCTCGACGACATGGAGCGCGTGCTGCGCGATGCGCGCGCGCTCGGCGAAGGCGCGAGCGGCACGGTGCGGCTCGCGTGCCTGCCGACTTTCGCGTCGAGCCTGCTGCCGGAGCTGATCCAGTCGTTCCGGCGCGACGTGCCGCGCGCGGGCTTCGAGATCCGCGACGGCGTCGCGAGCCTCGTCACCGCGCTGGTGCGCAACGAGGAAGCCGATCTCGGGCTGACGGGCGGCGACACGTTCGATGCGTCGCTGGAAGTGCTGTATGCGGGCGCCGACCGGCTCGTCGCCGTATGCCCGAAGGATCATCCGCTCGCGCGCAAGCGCCGCGTGCGCACCGCCGACGTCGCGGGCGTGCCGCTCGTGCTCACCGCGCAGGGCACCAGCGTACGCAGCGTCGTCGATGCCGCGCTGGAAGCGGCCGGCTGCACGCCCGAGATCGCGTGCGAGCCGACCTACATGATGACGGCCGTCGCGATGGTGCGCGGCGGCCTCGGTGTGACGATCCTGCCCGCGACCGCGCGCGAGGTGCGCGCCGAGCCCGACCTGGTCGTGAAACCGATCGACGATCCCGCGTTCGTGCGGCCGATCGCGCTCGTCACGAAGCGCGGGCGCACGCTGCCGCGCGTCGCGCAGGCGTTCGCCGAAACGATGCTCGCGGAATTGAAAAAGCGCGCGTGAATCGCGCGCTCCGAGGCGGACAGGAAGCCCGCCCGAGGCTTACTGCGGCTTACTGCGCGTCCGGGTCGACGTGCAGCGATTCGCCGATCGCATAGAAATTGCCGCCCGCGATGTAGTGCAGGCTGCGCAGCGCGGGATCGGCCGATTCGAAATACCAGTGGCCGTCGCGGAACACGCGCGTGTCGGACCACGCGCCAACCACCTCGCCGATGAACAGGTCGTAGGTCTGCTGGTTGTGCGGTTCGGGAATCAGCCGGCAGGCGAGCCAGCCCGAGCACCCGGCGACGAACGGCAGGTCGTGGCCTTCGACGTCAAACAGCGTGACGCCCGCCTCTCGCAGTTTGTCGGGCCGCTCCGCGAGACTGTGGCTGCCGACCGCATGCGTGAGCTGCAGTTGCGCGGCCGTCGGCACCTGGATCACGAACGTGCCGCTACGCTCGACGAGCTCGCGCGTCTTCGCGGATTTGTCGAGCACGACGGTCAGCTTCGGCGGCAGGAAATCCAGCGCGCACGCCCAGGCGGCGGCCATCACGTTGTCGACGCCGTCGTGCCGGGCCGACACGAGCACGGTCGGGCCGTGGTTGAGGAGACGGTAGGCTTTCTTCAGCTCCACCGGAGCGATGTGACTGTCCATACGGGTTCCTTGGAGAACAGCGCGCACGGACGGATGCCGTGCGGCGCGGCGCCGGTCGGCGCGCGTGCGCGCACCCCGGCCCGAGGCCGCATTCTCGCACCCAATTTCAATCGGCGCTGACGGCCGGCTCCGTCACTTCGCGAACAGCTGGCCGATGTCGCGGAACGCCTTGAACTCGAGCGCATTGCCGCACGGATCGAACAGGAACATCGTCGCCTGCTCGCCGACCTGCCCCTTAAACCGCACATACGGCTCGATCGCGAATGCCACGCCGAACGATTTCAGCCGCTCGGCCAGCGCCTCCCAGCTCGGCCAGTCGAGCACGATCCCGAAATGCGGCACCGGCACGTCGTGACCGTCGACCGCGTTCGTATGTGCGCTGTCCTGCGATGCCGTTTTCGGATGCGCGTGAATCACGAGCTGGTGCCCGTAGAAATCGAAGTCGACCCATTGCGCGCTCGAGCGCCCCTCCTCCAGCCCGAACACCCGGCCGTAGAAGTCGCGCGCGGCGGCCAGATCGTGGACAGGAATCGCCAGATGAAACGGTGAAAGACTCATG
Source organism: Burkholderia stabilis (assembly GCF_001742165.1). NCBI lineage: Bacteria > Pseudomonadati > Pseudomonadota > Betaproteobacteria > Burkholderiales > Burkholderiaceae > Burkholderia > Burkholderia stabilis. Next base: position 1,133,448 of record NZ_CP016442.1, read on the forward strand.
GATGCCTCGTGAATGAACGATCGCCCGGTGCGAATACGGGCCATGATAGCCACCGCCGATCAAAAATTAAATCAATATATAATTTCCCGATTCACAAACGGAATTGATGAATGATCCGCGAGCTGAAAACCCTCGTCGCCGTCGCCCGGGAAGGCACGTTCGCCGCGGCCAGCAACCGCATCGGGCTGACGCAGGCAGCCGTGAGCGCGCAGATGCAGCGCCTCGAAGCCGAACTCGGCTTTGCGCTGTTCGACCGGCAAGGCCGGTCGGCGCGCCTGAACGAGATGGGCGATCACGTGCTCGGCCAGGCGCAGGAGCTGATCCGTCTTTACGAAAACCTGAGTTCGACGACGCCCGGCTCGCCGGCCGCCGTGCGCGTGACGATCGGCGCGATCGCGTCGGTGCAGAGCGCGCTGCTGCCGGCCGCACTGGCCGATTTCCATCATCGCCACCCGGCATGCCGGACGCGCGTGATACCGGGGCTGTCGATCGAGCTGGTCAACCGGGTCGATGCGGGCGAGATCGACATGGCCGCGATCATCCGGCCGCCGTTTGCGTTGCAGAGCGACCTGCACTGGACGACGCTCGTGCAGGAGCCGTTCCGGCTGATCGTGCCGCGCAACGTCAAGGGCAAGGATTGGGCCGCGCTGCTCGCGAGCGAACCGTTTGTCCGTTACGACCGCGCGTCGTTCGGCGGCCGGCAGGTCGATCGCTTCCTGCGCAAGATGCATATCGCGGTGCGCGAAACCTGTGAACTCGACGAACTCGACGCGATCGTCAAGCTGGTCGAGAACGGCGTCGGCATCGCGATCGTGCCGCAGACCGCCGTGTATCGCCGCTGGCCGGCAGGCGTGCGCGCGATCGACCTCGGACACCACACGTTTCACCGCGACATCGGGCTCGTGCATCGCGCGCGGCGGACGATGTCGGAACCGGCGCAGATGCTCGCGCGGCTGATCGAAGAAGCGTCGCAACGGCGCGCGCCGCCGCCGGCCGCGTAAGCGGCGTGCGTACCGGCGCCGCTGCGTCTCAGCGCCGCCCGGCCGCCCAGTCGACCGCCGCATCGAACAGCGCGATGCCGGCCGGCGACAGGTTCACGAACGTGTCGTTGTCGAGGAAGAACATCACGCGGCGCGCCGGCGCGAGCGATTCGTAGTCCATCGTCGCGCCCTTCTCGTACGCGAAGATCGCAGCCTTGTCGGGTTGACCGTACACGGTCGCGATCGTGATCGCGCCGAGCCCCGGCTTGCCCCAGCTCATCGGCGCCTGCTTGCCGTACACGTTCGTCGCGCCGGCCGGCAGCCCGGCCGCAATCGGGTGCGGCGCGTTGACGAGCCACAGGTAGCGCTCCTTGCCCGTTTCGCCGAAGTCGACGTCGTGGCGCTTGCCCGTCATCGCGAGATCGTCGAGCAGGTCGTTTTCCCAGGTCACGAGCGGCTTGTCGAGCGTGCGCCAGCCGGGCCGCACGTTCTTCGACGACACCGTGGACGAAATCACGACCAGGTCGGCGTCGCGCGCCGCGTCGGGTGTCGCCGATTCGTCGACCAGGCGCACCGTGTAACCGCGTTCGCCGAGATGCTGGACGATGCGTTCGTCGATCTTCAGGTTCGGGCCGCGCAATTGCACGAGCATCGCGACGCGCGTGACGGCCGCCGGCGCATCGGCCGCGAATGCGGGTGCGCCCGCGCCGAGGGTCGCGCCCAACGCGAGCACCGAGCCCGCGATCGCGCGCAATGCGCGGCGCCGCGCGCCGGCGGCCACGGCGCGCACGGCACCGCTCTTCGTATTCCGGTTCATGTGGATCTTCTCCGAAGCCGCGCGACAGGGTGCATGCCGCACGGCGGTTGCGTGGTCAGAACTGCAGCGTGGTCAGCAGCGACACCTGTCGCGCGTCGCCGATCGCGACGAAGTAGCGGTTCGCGCTCGACGGGTAGTACGTGCGGTTGAAGAGGTTCTTCACGTTGAGCTGGAACGACAGCTTCTGCTTGCCGATCCGCGTGTCGTACGTCGCGAACGCATCGGCGAGCACGTACGACGGCAGCGTGAAGCTGTTCGCCGAATCGCCGGGCCGCGCACCGACGTAGCGCGCGGCCGCGCCGATGCGCAGGTCGTCCCCGCCGGCCAGCGTGCCGACGTCGTAGACGGCCGCGAGCGACGCCGTGTGCCGCGCGACGTTCCACAACCGGTTGCCCGCATACAGCGGATCGTCGACCGTCTTCGCATCGATGTACGCATAACTCGCGATCACGTTCACGCGCTCGCCGATCCTGCCCGACACGTCGAGTTCGACGCCGCGCGAGCGCGCCTTGCCCGACGTGCGCCAGTCGGTCAGCTTCGTCGTGTCGTTGTACTGCGACACGAGCACGTTCTTCTTGTCGATGTTGAACAGCGCGAGCGTGCCCGTCATCCCGCCCGGCAGGTCGAGCTTGCCGCCCACCTCCCACGCGGTCGCCTCTTCCGGCGGCGTCGAGCCGTCGATCATGTAGCCCGATGCCATCGGCGCGATCGACGACGACGGCTTCAGCGATTGCGAATAGCTGCCGTACAGCGAGAACGCGTCGGTCCACTTGTAGACGACGCCCGCGCGCGGCAGCCACTTCGAGCCGCTGAGATCGGTGTTCGCCGTGAACGGCCGGCCGCGCCCGGCGACCTGGTTGTACGTGATGTAGCGCAGCCCGCCCGACACGATCCATTTGTCGGTCAGGTGAATGCTGTCCTGCAGGAACACGGACGTGTCGTGCAAGGTGTCGGTCTGGTCGCTGTCGCTCGCGGACACCGTGCTCGACGGCGGCAGCAGCCCGTACACGGGATCGATGTAGCTGAACGGCGTCTTCACGGCCTGCCGCAGCATGTCCTTGCGATAGATGCGGCGGTACTCGCTGTCGACGCCGAGCTGCAGGTCGTGGCGCATCCCCGCGAGCGTCACCTTGCCGTTCACGTAAGCGATGCCGTAGCTGTCGGTGCTGAGCGAGCCGTGCGTCGCATCGTTGCTGCGCGACAGCGTGCCCTTCACCGGATCGACGCCCGTCGTGCGCAACTGGTTCGCGTCGTAGGTCTCGCGGTTGTAGCTGTAGCCGAGGTGTGCGCTCCAGTCCGCGTTGAACTGGTGATCGATGCTCAGTTGCGCGAGATGCGATTCGCCGTCCATGTTGTTGAACGGCTCGTCGAGCCGACGCCGCGCGGGAATGTCGAGCGGCGCATTGGTGCGCGGGTCGAGCGCGGTGCCGCGATCGAACGGCGAATGGAATTTGCGGTACTCGTAGGACACCACGACCTGCGTATCGCGGCCGTACCACGCGAGCGACGGCGCGACGAAGGTCTGCCGGTTTTCGCCGAAGTTGCGCCAGTACTGCTCGTTCGACTGGTCGACGATCAGCCGGTACGCAAGCCGCGAATCGCCGATCGGCCCCGTCGAGTCGAACGTCGCGCTGCCGCCGTTCTTGCCGTGCCCGAACGTCGATGCGCCGAGCGAGATCGCGTTGTAGCGCGTGAGCTGCGGCTGCTTGCTGACGACGTTGACGACGCCGCCCGGGTCCATCAGCCCGTACAGCAGCGAGGTCGGCCCCTTCAGCACTTCGACGCTGTCGACCGCCGCGTTGAACGATCGCCCCTGCACGATCGGCATCCCGTTGTGCATGATCGAGCCGTCGCGGTTGCCGCCGAAGCCGCGCTTCATGATCGTGTCCTGCGTGCCCGCGAGCGTGTTGCCCTGCGTGATGCCGCTCACGTTGCCGAGCGCGTCGTCGAGATTGCGCGGGCGCTGGTCGCGCAGCACCTGCGCGGGCACGACGTTGACCGCCTGCGCGGTGTCGAGCAGCGGAATGTCCGAACGCAGCACATTGGCTTCCTTCGCCGGCCGGTAGCTTTCGGCGCGCAGCGCGGTGCTGCGCACGTTGATCGCCGGCAGTTCGGCTGCCGCCGCCGCGCCAGTCGCCGCGGGTTGCGCGGCCGAGCCGTTCGCGCGCATCAGCGTGTAGCCGCCGCCCGGCTGGCGCAGCGCGACGAGCCCCGTGCCCGCCAGCAGGCGATCGAGCGCACCGTCGACGTCGAAGCGGCCGTGCACGCCGCCGCTCGTCAGGCCGGACGTCAGCTCGGCGGGGAACGCAAGCAGGATGCCCGCGTCGCGCCCGAACCGGTTCAGCGCGCCTTCGAGCGAGCCGGCCGGAATGTCGAACGCGCGGCGCGCCGCGCGTTGCGCGGCAGGCGCCGCATCGGCGTCGGTGTCGATGTCGGCCAGCGCGGGCAGCGGCAACAGCGCCGACAGCAGGACGGCGCCGGCCAGCCGGCGCGCGAAGCGGCCCGACGCGGCGGGCGCGGCCGCGTGCGAGGCACGCGACGGATGACGGGCGGGCGCCGGGCGGCGCCGATACGTGAGACGGATGGAAGCCATGATCGGGGAGTCGGTGGACGATGGGCCAGTGCTGCTTTCATTACCCATGTCACGCGAACATCGAGAAACAGCTCAGGTCGGCGAAAATTTTTTCGACGCACTCACGAACGAGCCGGCACGACCGTCGCCCAGTAGCGCGTCAGGTACTCGACGTCGATCGGCAGCGTCGCCTTCAGCGTGTCGAGCACGCGCGCCGGATCGTCGAGCGGATAGGTGCCCGACACGCGCAGGTCGGCCACCGCCGCGTCACAGCGCAGGCTGCCGCGGCGATAGCGGTCGAGCTCGACGACGAGGTCGGCCAGCCGCATGCGCGACGCGACGAGCATGCCGCTCGTCCACGCGGACGCATACGCATCGAGCGGCGCCGCCGCGCCGATCGCATCGCGCGTGAAATCCGCGCCCTCTCCCGCCGCGATCACGCGCGCGCCGGCTTGCGCATCGGCCGGCTGCACGCGCACGGCGCCGGCGAACACTTCGATGCGCGTCGCGCCATCGTGCTGCCGCACCGTGAAGCGCGTACCGAGCGGCCGCAGCTCGCCCTGCGCGGTCGCGACGACGAGCGGCCGCGCAGGCACCCGATCGTCGTGGCCGCTCGTCACCATGATCGTGCCGCGCAACAGGTGCAGGGAGCGCGCCGTGTCGTCGAAGCGCACGTCGAGCGCCGTGTCGGTATCGAGCACGACGACCGTGCGATCCGCGAGCGTCACCGTGCGCCGCTCGCCGACCGCCGTTCGCAGGTCGGCCGGCCAGATCGCCGCACGCCGCGCGGGCTCGGCCATCCATGCGGCGCCGCCCGCGAACAGCAGCACGGCCAGCGTCTTCACCGCCGCGCGGCGGCGGTCCGCACGCGGCGGCAGCAGCGCCGCGTGCGCGGCCTGCGTGTCGAGCCCGGCCGCCAGCCGGCCGAACCTGCCCTGCATCGCTTCGATATGACGCCATGCCGCGTCGTGCGCCGGATCTTCGGCGCGCCAGCGCGCGAGCGCGGCGGCGAACGCGTCGTCCGTGCGGCCGGCCTGCCGGTCGACCCACCATTCGACCGCGCGACGCGCGACGTGCGGCGGCACCGCCGGCGCTCCCGGGGCGGCCATCGTTCAGGCCGCCATCGCGAAGAAGCACTGCGTGCCGGCCTTCACGAGATGGCGTTTCACCGTCGCGAGCGACACGCCGAGTTCGCGCGCGATCTCGGCCTGTGTAAGCCCGTCGAGCTGCGCGAGCAGGAATGCGCGTTTTGCGGCGACCGGCAGGCCGTCGAGCAGCCGGTCGATTTCGAGCAGCGTCTCGAGCACGACCGCCCGCTCCTCCGACGACGGCGCATACGCTTCCGGACGCTGCGCGAGCACGTCGAGATACGCGCGCTCGATCTGCTCGCGCCGCCAGTGATTGCTCAGCACGCGCTGCGCGACCGTCGTCAGGAACGCGCGCGGCTCGTCGGCGTGAATCGGCTCGTCGCGCGCGAGCAGGCGCATGAACGTGTCGTGCGCCAGATCGGCCGCGCGGTGCGCGCAACCGAGCTTCCGGCTCAGCCAGCCGCGCAGCCACGCGTGGTGGCCGGCATAGAGGGCGTCGATTTCTCGATGGAGAGACAGCTTGTCAGCGGACATGGCCGGGTTCCGGTGTGCGCAGGCGGCGGCAATTTTGTAAATGAGAATGATTATTATATACAAAAGCATGCTGACGGCCTGGGTTTCGGTGCGTCACTGCCGCATGCCGTGGCGCGCGAGACGTCGGCCGGCGGCGCACCGGTGCCGGCCGGTCATGCCGACGCAGCACGCTCGTGGCGCCGCGTGCATGCAGCGCCGATGAAATCGGGATGCCCGTCGGCGCATACGGCAGATCGATGCCTGCCGGATGCTGCGCATCCGAACGGACCAGGAGAACGTCACACGCCGCAACGATCCGCACGCAAAAACGGTAACCGGCGCCGCCGCAAAACACGGTTCGCTCGTCGACCCACGCTCGCTCCCGGGCGCGAGCGATGCTCCGCTATCACATTCATTACAGTGCGACCAATTCAATTCATTCAATAATCAATTGACGGATCAACGACAATATCCCGGCTGCCGTCATTCCCCGGAAAATCACCGGAAATTATCTCGAAATTCGCAAGCCGCATCAGCCGAATCGCGAAATCAAAACCAATTGATACGCTATTTCAAATAATTCAAATCCCTCAATAGAGAATACCGGAGGACGTGCCTGTCGGCTTTACGTCACAAAAGAGAATTTCATTTTTGCCGTTCTATTACGGCTCTGTAGTCTCCTGCCATCCCGGATCACGCACACAAGCCAATGCGCAAGGAGATGAAATGAAACGCACGACCCTCTCGCTGATTTCCCTCGCGTCGTTCGCGGCGATACCCGCCGCGCAGGCGCAGTCGAGCGTCACGCTGTACGGCGTAATCGACACGTCGATCACCTACGTGAACCACGCGCAGGGCAAGGACAACGCGTGGATGCTCGGCAACAGCAGCGCGGGCAACCTGGCCGGCAGCCGCTTTGGCGTGAAAGGCACCGAGGATCTCGGCGGCGGGCTGAAGGCGCTGTTCCAGCTCGAGAACGGCTTCGACCCGAGCAACGGCCGCCAGGGCCAGGGCGGCCGCATGTTCGGCCGCCAGGCGTTCGTCGGCCTGACGAGCGACCGTTACGGCACGCTCACGTTCGGCCGCCAGTACGATCCGCTCATCGATCTCGTGCAGGGCATCACCGCCGACAACTACCTCGGCAGCGTGTTCGCGACGCCGGGCGACGTCGACAACTACGACAACAGCTTCCGCGTCGACAACGCGGTGAAATACACGTCGGCCGTGTATTCGGGCCTGCAGTTCTCGGCGATGTATTCGTTCGGCGGCATCGCCGGCAGCACCGGCGCCGCGCAGTCGTATTCGGCCGCCGTGTCGTACAACAACGGGCCGTTCAGCGTCGCGGGCGGCTATTTCCACGCGACCAACAGCCCCGCGTCGAACAGCCTGCGCAGCGGCTGGACGAGCTCGTCGGACGGCACGTTCGACGGCCCGATCAACAGCGGCTACGCAAGCGCGCACTCGTTCGGCATCGCGCGGGTTGCCGGCCAGTACGTCGCCGGCCCGTTCACGTTCGGCGTCGGCTACAGCAACGCGCAATACCGCCGCGACGCGAGCTCGGTGTTCGGCTCGAACGAGCACTACAACACGGGCCAGGGCTTCGTGAACTACCAGGCGACGAGCGCGCTGCTCGTCGGCGTCGGCTACAGCTACACGCGCTCGGGCGGCGACACGTCGGCGACTTACCACCAGGTCTCGGCCGGCGCGGACTACAACCTGTCGAAGCGCACCGACGTCTACCTGACCGCCGCGTACCAGCACGCGAGCGGCCAGACCGGCGACGGCAACGGCGGCTCGATGGCCGCGCAAGCGTCGATCGGCTCGTATGGCTATGCGGGCACGAGTTCGCAGACGATGGTCAACCTCGGCCTGCGTCACCGCTTCTGATGACGGCGGACGGCCGGTTGCGCGCCGCGCGGCCGCCGTTCGGCCGGAACCGCATTCATCCGCACGGCGGCTTCGGCCGCCGTTGTTTTTGCGAGCGTCTTTCCTCGCCGTTTCCGGCGCCGGCGCCGACTGCCGCGCGATTTCCGTCCCGTTTGATTCCGCGCCGTTTCCTCGCATGACTGACGCGATACGTCAGTATTCCGGGCGTCGCCATTGCACCGGGATTCACCGAAAAGCCGGCCATTTTTACCGATCGGGATGCGTCGCGGCCGGTGATCCGGCGCGATAAAAATGCGCGGCACGCACACGGGCAAATGCAAAGGAAAGTTTGACGCGAGCCATTTGCCTGTCCGCTATGGCAAACTTCGCGTCTCTCGTCATTTCCTTGCACCGGGCGGCCGGATTCCGCCCCATCCTGCCATGCCGCGTCAGACAACCCGTTCGATCAGCCGTGAAGCGCTGAAGATCGCCTCGACGATCGCGATGTCGTGCGTACTGCACAGCGTCGCGCGGGCCGATTGCCTCGACGACGCGGCCGCGTTCCAGCATGTGAGCGTCAGCCTGATGCGCGGCATCGCGCAAGTCGAATCGGGCATGAATCCGAACGCCGTCAACACCAATACGAACGGCACGGTCGACATCGGCCTGATGCAGATCAACAGCACGTGGCTGCCGACGCTCGCGCGCGAAGGCATCACGCGGGAAAGCCTGTTCGATGCGTGCACGAACGCCTATGTCGGCGCGTGGATCCTGTCGCAGAACATCCGCCAGCTCGGCGCCAACTGGAACGCGATCGGCGCGTACAACTCCGCGTCGCCCGACAAGCGCCTCGCGTATGCGCGCAAGGTCTATGATGCAATCCGGACCCTGCCGGATTCGCCGGATACTCCCATGCCCATCCTTCCACCCTCCTTCACGCCGCCACAGCAGGCACAGACGTACAACCCGTTCGCGAGCCTGAGCGTCTCCGCGCCGCCCGTCGCTGCGCGCCCGCGCACGGTATCGCCGGCTCCGCCCCCGCCGCCGCCGCAGGGTGGCCCCGCCGGCCCGGCTGGTACGTACAACTTCGGCTGGACGGTCACGGGCGCCGACCAGGCAAAACCGACGCAAGTTTTCGACGACGGCGCGCGGATCTACGTGCAGTTCAGCGACATGAAGCACGTGCCGGCGATCTTCACCGAAACGTCATCGGGCCGCGTGCTGATGTCGTGGGAGCTGCAGTTTCCGTATGCCGTCCTGACCCGTCCCGCGCAAACGTTAATCTTCCAGCTCGGGCCGTTCGAGGCGCGCGCGCAACGCGGCGCGGCCGGGGCCGCGGGCATGACCGCGCAGGCCGGGACGGCCGCGCAGCGTCCGGGAGCGACGACGGCGGCGTCCAATTCGAAGCAGCCTGCCGATGCGGCAGCGAATACGGCAGCCAATCCGGCGACGAAACGCACGGCGTCAGCCGATGCGCTCTGGTATCTGAACACGCCGTCGACGTCGGGATCGGCAGCAGCGTCGCCGTCGACAGCGAACGTGCCCGCCACGTTTCCGACGGCCGTCACGTCGAACACGCCGCCTGCCGCACCGGCCCCGGCGCCGGCTGCTCAACCCTCGCGCGTCAGTACGGACGCGCTTTGGTACATCTCGAAGTAACGCGCACGCGATCGCGCGCATCGCGCGGCGATCGTTTGTCCACGGTCGGCGGCAACGCAGGCGCGTTCATGCCGCCCATCCACTGCAGTTCCGCCGTGCCGTTCTTCCTGAATGACACGCGCGGACAACGCGGCATCGGCGATCCGGCCGCGCAATCGTCGCGTCGATCGATCACCCGCGCCGCACCCAGATCACCTTCCCGTCGCGAATGCCGAGATTGCGGCGCTCCTGACGGTAATCCATCGTGCCCGGCAACGACTGGCCGTCGCGCTCGAGCACGCGCCACAGGCAGCCACCGAGTTGCGCGGCCGCGTCGGCTTCGGTCTTGCCGATCAGCGCGTCGTCCGGCCCCGCGTCGGCCTTGCACGCCTGCCCGCCATTCGCCGGCGTGCTGCCCGGGCTCGTGATTTTCGTGTTCATGTCCGCGCACCCCGCAAACGTTGCGCCCGCAACCAGTGCCATCATCATCGCGATCGTCTTCTTCATCGATTTCTCCCTTTCGCACCCGGCCGGGCAGCGGCAGCGTTCGTCGCCGGCCGGGCATTGCATGCATGTGCGGTTCCACGCGTTGCTGGCCGCTTCCTGACGGATGCCGGCCGGCGAACCGCACGCTCGCGCCCCGGCCGCACCGATTCCGCACGTCCGGGCCGCGGGCCCGGCCTGACGCCGGAGCCGCCTGCATGTTACCGCACGCGATCGGCAGTCACGACGCGGCGCCGATACGTCGCGGGTTGCGCGCGCAACGATCGCACCGACGCAACGCGACGCACCGGATCGACCGCTCAGAACTTGTAGGTCACGCCCGCAATGCCGTAGTAGTTGCTGCGCGACTGAACGATCGGGCTGTCGCCCGAGCGGCCGAGCAGCCGCGTCACGCCGCCGGTCGCGAGCACCGACCAGTGCTGCGACAGGGTCCAGTTCCACGCGACCGCCATCGATGCGCTGTCGATCCCGCCGCTCACCGAATACGGCCGGAACCGGCTCGTCATCGACTGCGCGTCGGTCACCCCGTAGAACGTCTGCGTATAGCGCCCCGAACCTGCGTGCACGGTGCCCGTCACGATGATCTCGTGCTGCGCGGTCTTGAACACGGGCACCGCGAGATCCATGTGCCCCGAGACGCCGCGCGACGTGTGCGTCACGGGCGTGTCGATCGTGACGCTCAGTTCGGCCGCATTGAAAAGCGTCACGCCCGCGCGCACGCCGACGAGCACCGAGCCCGGAATCCGGCCCATGCCCTTCAGGTAGTCGGAGCCCGGCAGGTCGAAACGGGTCTCGTCCGCGCGGCCCGGGTCGTAGTTCACGGCTGCCGACACGAACACGCCGTGCGGCAGGTCGAGCCGGTAGCCCGCGCCCTGCGTGCTGTCGATGAAGAAGCCGTTGCCGAACGTGGCGGAAAACGACGGCGCGACGACGCCGCGATACTGTTTGCTGCCCTGATAGCGCGGCGCGAACCCGCCGCCGAGCGACAGCGAATACTGGTTTTCCGCGTGAGCGGCGGCGGCGAGGGTCAGGCCGGCGAGCGGCATGCAATAGCGGTAGCGGCGGAGTATTGGGCGCACAATATTGAGATAAGAGTGACGGAGCCCGCAGTCTAGGTGCCGCCCTGCGCCGAGACTGTCCTGAATCTGCGGAGAATCTGTGCTCAATTGTGTTCGATTGTTCGAGATTGTCTTACCACTGTCCCGGCCGCGGGAACGCCGGATAGAATTCGCGTGCCACGCGGCACACCGGCTTGTCGGAGCGTGAGACGGCGTGCGCATTCCGAGGAGACCATGAACGAAGATCCGCTCAAATACCGTGTGCTGCTGATCGAGGACGACGACCGCCTCGCGCAGCTCGTCCGCGAATACCTCGATGGATACGAATTCGCAGTGACGGTCGTACGGCGCGGCGACCTCGCTGTCGCGGCGGTACGCGAGCACCAGCCGGCCCTCGTGATCCTCGACCTGATGCTGCCCAATCTCGACGGCATGGAAGTCTGCCGGCGCATCCGCGCGTTCACCAACGTCCCCGTGCTGATCCTGACCGCGCGCGTCGACGTCTACGACCAGGTCGCCGGCCTCGAGACGGGCGCCGACGACTACGTGACGAAGCCGATCGAGCCGCGCGTGCTCGTCGCGCGCGCCCGCGCGCTGCTGCGCCGCGCGCAGCCGGCCGCCGCGGAAGCGCCCGTCGCCGCACCCGAAGCACTCGTGTTCGGCGAGCTCGCGATCTCGCCGCCGAACCGCACCGTCACGTGGCGCGGCGAGCCGGTCGACCTGAAGACCGCCGAATTCAACCTGCTGCTGATCCTTGCGCGCTCGGCCGGCACCGTGCTGAGCCGCGACGACATCCTCAAGCAGTTGCGCGGAATCGAATTCGACGGGCTCGACCGCTCGGTCGATTCCGGCATCTCGAAGCTGCGCCGCCGCTTCGAGGATGCGTCGTCGGAGCCGCACAAGATCAAGACGATCTGGGGCCGCGGCTACCTGTTCAGCCCTTCCGCGTGGGACGAATAAATGCTGCGCCCGTTGATCAGGCTGTACCTCATCGTGATCCTGTTCGTCGCCGCGTCGATCGTGATCATCCAGTTTTCGTTCGACCGGATCTTCTACGAACGCGGCGCGCAGGCGCAACGCGACTCGCTGACGACCTATGCGTTCGTGCTCAACGACTACCTCGAACGCCATCCCGGCGGGCAGCGCACGCTTGCGCTGCGCGAGCTCGCGAAACACGGCAACGAAGGATTCGGCTTCCTGTCGATGACCGCCGCGCGCGCGCAACTGAGCGGCACGCCGCTGCACGACCTCGATGCCGGCAGGATCGCGATCAGCTACAACGGCAAGGATTACTACATGCCGCTCGCGGACGGCACGGTGCTGCACGCGCGGCCGGTCGAAGCGCCCGATCTCGACATCCGGATCTACGCGTACCTGCTGCTCGCGATCAGCACGCTGTTCGCCGTGGTGCTGTGGATCCACTATCACTGGCGCGACCTGCGCAGGCTGCAGGAGGCCGCGCGCGCGTTCGGCGCCGGCACGCTGTCGACGCGCGTGAAGCTGTCGGGCAAGTCGAACATCTACGAGTTGTCGCAGCAGTTCAACGACATGGCCGAGCGCATCGAGGCGTCGATCAAGCAGCAGCGCGAAATGATGCACGGCATCTCGCACGAACTGAAGACGCCGCTCGCGCGGCTCGAATTCGGGCTCGCGCTGCTCGCCGAACCCGACGAAACGGCACGGATGCGCGAGCGCCGCGACGCGCTGCGGCGCGACGTGCGCGAACTCGACGAGCTCGTCACCGAGCTGCTGACGATCGGCCGGCTCGAACAGGGCGCGGGCCAGCTCGCGCCGATGGAGGTGGTGGTCGATGCGCTGATCGACAGCGTCGCGGGCAATGTCGTGAACGACGTCGCCGATCGCGGCGTCACGCTCGACGTGTCGATGCGCGGCGCGCCGCCGACCCACGTGTGCGATCCGAAACTCGTCGCACGGGCGTTGCTGAACCTGATCCGCAACGGCGCGCGCTATGCGCAGCGCAAGGTGCTGCTGGCCGCCGCCAGCGACGAGACCGGCGCGCTCGTGCTGAGCGTCGACGACGATGGCCCCGGCATTCCGGCCGCCGAACGCGCGCGCGTGTTCGAACCGTTCCAGCGGCTCGACTCCAGCCGCGACCGGCAGACCGGCGGCTTCGGGCTCGGGCTCGCGATCGTGCGGCGCGTTGCGCTGGTGCATGGCGGCGACGTGCGGCTCGAGGATTCGCCGCTCGGCGGCGCACGCTTCGTAATCACGCTGCCCGCGCGCGAACTGCCGGACAGCCTCTTCGACGTCGCGGACACCATCACGCATGCCAACGTGATCGGCAACGGCACGAGCACGGCCGCGCCGTCGCGATGAGATGCACGGCGGGCGCTCGCCCCTGCCCCGCCCTCGCCTGACCGCTCAGCGCCGGCGCAGCAACGCGACGAAGAACAGGCTGCCGAACAACGCGGTCACGATGCCGATCGGCAAATCCTCCGGCGCCGCGAGCGTGCGGGCGGCCACATCGGCCCACACGAGCAGGATCGCCCCCGTCAGCGCGGCGACCGGCAGCAGCCTGCCGTGCTCGGCGCCGACGACGCGCCGGCACAGATGCGGCGTCACCAGCCCGACGAACCCGATCGCCCCGCTGACCGCGACCATCGCGCCCGTGGCGAACGACGCGATCACGAACACTTCGCGCCGCATCCGCGCGCTCGGCACGCCAAGCGCCGCTGCTGCAACATCACCCGACATCAGCGCATTCAGTTCGCGCCGGCGTGCGTACAGCGCGCCGCCGGCAAGCGCCGCGCACACGGCCGGCACCGGCAACAGATCCCAGCGCGCGAGCCCGACGCCGCCGAGCATCCAGAACAGCACCGACGACGCGGCGCGCTGGTCGCCGAGGTACAGCAGCAGGTTGCCGAACGCCGCCATCATGAACGACACCGAGACACCCGCGAGCAGCAGCCGGTCCGACTCGAGCCGGCCACTCCGGTAAGCGAGCGCGACGACGCACGCGGTTGCCGCGAGCGCGCCCGCGAATGCGGCGGCCGACAGCGTGAACGGGCCGAACGCCGCCCCGGCCACCACCGTGACCGCGACGGCGCCGAGCATCGCGCCCGCGCTCACGCCGAGCAGGTGCGGATCGGCCAACCGGTTCGCGGTCGCCGCCTGCAATGCGACGCCCACCGCCGCCAGCGTTGCGCCGACGATCGCGGCCAGCAGCGCACGCGGCATCCGGATCAGCCACACGATGCTGTCGTCGCCCGCACTCGCCGTGAACGCGCCGGCATCGCCGAACGCCGACGCAAGATGCGTGACGACGATCCGCACCGCGGCCGGCATCGCGATCGGCGTCGGGCCGAACGCAGCCGACACGACGATCGACACGATCAGCAGCGCACCCAGCGCCGGCAGCACCACGCGCATGGCGGGCCGCGACGCACGCACGCGCACGTGTACGCTCATCGCGCCGGCCCGGCGAACGCGGCCGGATACAGCGCGCGCGCAAGCGTCTCGACGGCCGCGACGTTCTCGGGGCCCGGCGTCGCCGCATCGTACGGAATCACGACGAAGCGCCGGTCGCGAATCGCGGCCACGCGCGCGAGCGCCGGCTGACTCAGCAGGAACTGCCGCTTCTGCGCGGCCGTCACGGCCGAATAATCGACGATCACGATGACCTGCGGATCGCGCGCGACCACGCTCTCCCAGCTCACCTGCGTCCAGCTGCGCGACACGTCGTCCATCACGTTGCGTGCACCGGCTGCCGCCAGCAGCGCGGTCGGCATCGCGAGCCCGCCCGCCGTCATCGGCTTGTCGGTGCCGCTGTCGTAGACGAATACGCGCAGCGGCGCCGGCCGCCCGATCGCGCGCGACACCGCCGCAAGACGCGCGCGCATCGCGGTGACCACCTGCGCGGCGCGCGCATCGACGCCGAAGATCCTGCCGAGATTGGTCAGGTCGCGGAATACGTCGTCGAACGATGCCGGCGCCTGCTTCATCACGTGCGAACACGATTCGGTCAGCTCATACGTGCGGATGCCGAACGGCGCGAGCGTCGCGGGCGTCACCGGGCCGCCGACATGCATCCCGTAGTTCCAGCCCGCGAGATAGAAGTCCGCGCGCGCGGCGGCCAGCACTTCGAGCGACGGATACTGGCTCGCCAGTTCGGGCACGCCGCGCAGCGCTTCACGCACCCGCGCAGTGCCCGTCTTCCACTCGCCGATGCCCGTATAGCCGACGAGCCGGTCCTTCAACCCGAGCACGAGCATCATCTCGGTCAGGTTCACGTCGTTGCTCACCGCGCGCGCCGGCGCACGCTCGAACGTCACGTCGCGATCGCAACTGCGCACGGTGACGGGATAGGCGCCCGCGTGAACGGTCGCGCAGCCGAGCACGGCAGCGACAACGAACCGGCGGGACACGAAGGACAGGACAGAAAACGGCATGGCGGTCATTCCGGATGAAGCGGCGTGATGCGCGGGCGGCCCGTGACCGGATGGCGGTCGACGAGCGCGGCGACGCCGAACACGTCGCGCAGCAGCGCTTCGGTCAGCACGTCGGCCGGCGCGCCGGATGCGACGATCCGGCCGTGCGAGAGCACGTGGAGCCGGTCGCAGTACGCGGCCGCGAGATTGAGGTCGTGAATCGTCGCGAGCGTCGCGATGCCGAGGCGCCGCACGCGCGCGAGCAGTTCGAGCTGGTGACGCAGGTCGAGATGGTTGGTCGGTTCGTCGAGCAGCAGCAGTTCGGGTTGCTGCGCGAGCGCGCGGGCCAGCAGCGCACGCTGCTTCTCGCCGCCCGACAGCGACGCGAAGCGTTGCGCGCGGCGCGCGGCGAGGCCGACGTCGTGCAGCGCGGAATCGACGATCCGGCGATCGTCGGCCGACTCCGCATCGAACGCCCGCTTGTGCGGTGTGCGACCCATGCCGACCAGTTCATCGACGGTCAGCCCGAAATCGTCCGGCGTCTCCTGCTGCAGCACCGCGATGCGCTGCGCGACCGCGCGCGGCCGCATGCGCCACACGTCCTGCGCGTCGAGCGCAACGCTGCCGGCATCCGGCCGCGCGTAACGAAACACGCAGCGCAGCAGGCTCGTCTTGCCGCTGCCGTTCGGGCCGACCAGCCCGACGAATTCGCCGGCTGCAACGCGCAGCGTCACCGAATCGAGCACGGCGATCGCGCCGCCGGGCGACCAGCTCACGCGATCGATTTCGAGCATGTGCGTCATCGGAAGCGCGCCGCCCTGCGCTAGAAGCGCATCGTCGCGACGAGCTCCGCCGAACGCGACGGGCCGAGCAGCCATTGCTCGCCGCCGTTCGACGTCGTCACCGCGTACGTACGGTTCGCGAGATTTCGCAGGTACAGCGCGAGTTCGGTGCGCGAGCTCGGCTGCCAGCGCAGCGATGCGTCGAACACCGTGTACGACGGCACCTGCAGGCGGTTCGCATCGTCGCCGTACGTCGCGCCGACGTAGCGCACGCCCGCATTCGCCTGCCAGCGCTCGGCAAACGCCCAGCCGAGCCACAGGTTCGCCGTCTGCTGCGGCACGTTCGACGGCACGTTGCCGGCCCGCGATACCGTCGTGCCGCCGGACGTCTGGTTGAATTCGTCGTAACGCGCGCGCAGCAGCGCGACGTTCGCATCGATCGTCCAGCCATGCGGCAGCCGCGCGCCGCCCGTCAGCTCGACGCCGCGCGACGATTGCCGGCCGACCTGCTGGCGCAATGCGGGATTGAACGGATCGGTGCTCAGCAGGTTGCGCTTCGTGATGTCGTACACCGCGAACGTCCAGTACGCGCGGCCGTCGAGCAGCGTCTGCTTGACGCCGGCTTCCCACTGTTCGCCGGTCGCGAGCCGGTAGTTCGCCTGCGACGCGGACAGCGTCACGAGCGAGCCGAGCCCTTCCGCGCCCGTCGTGTACTGCGCATACGCGCTGAGCGTCGGTGCGACTTCGAAGACGAAACCGGTGCGCCAGCCGACGTTCGCGAAACGCTTGTCGAAGCCCGCGCCGGTCGCCGCCTGCTCGCGGCTGAACGCGATGTGGTCGTAACGCAGGCCGCTCACCCATGCGAGCCGCGGCAGCACTTCGAGGCGGTTCTCGGCGAACACCGCGGCCTGCCGCGCGCGCGTGCTGAACTGCGGCACCGTCGGGTCCGGGCTCGCGAACCCGCCGGGATCGAAACCGTGCGCGGGCACAGTCGATTCGCCGCCGTACGGCGAATTGTTGGTGCCGTCGAACGTGATCTGGCTGAACTCCGTGCCGACGACGAAGCGGTTCGCGCGGCCGAACAGCGTGCCGTCGAAACGCGCGCTGAGGCGATCGCCGATCTGCCGCTGGTGATGGCCGATGTCGAGATAATCGCTGCGCGTCACGCGCCCCGTCGCCGGGTCGAGCGCATACGCTTCGGCGTTGCGCCAGTGGCGGTTCGACGTCAGGTAGTAGAGCTGGTTGTCGATCGTCACGCCGGCCGCGGGGCGAAAGCTGGCCGACAGGCGCGTCCACTGGTCGTAGTAAGCGATCGTTGCGTCGGCAACGTTGTAGTTGAGCTTGCGCAGCGACGGATCGAGCACGCCGTTCGGCGCGGGCACGCCATAGTAGGTCGCCGGCATCTGGCGGCCGTAGTCGTAGTCGAGCGTCAGCGTGAGTTGCGGGCTCACGTCGAATTTCAGTGTGCCGCCGACCGCCGTCGTATGCGTATCGGCCCGCTCGGCGAAACCGTTTGCGCGCGCATCGCTCGCGTAGAAGCGGTACGACAGCCGCGGGCCGAGCGCGCCCGTCGTATCGAACGCGACGCGCTTCGCGCCGTCCGGGCCGACGCCGACCTGCAGCGTCGTCTCGCGCGTGCGCTGCGGCCGCTTCGGCACGACGTTCACGACGCCGCCGATCGCCCCTTCGCCGTACAGCACCGACGCCGGGCCGCGCAACACCTCGATACGCTCGACCGACCAGGTATCGAACGGGAACGTGATCGTGCCGGCCGCCGGCATCAGCCGCACGCCGTCGAGCAGCGTCATCACCGATTCCTGCCCGCTGAAGCCGCGCACGCTCAGCGCGGTGCCGCCGTTGCCGGGCGCCGTCGCGCTCGCGAAACCCGCGGTGCGTGTCACCGCGTCGCGCACCGTGCGGTCGCCGCGTGCTTCGATCGCGTCGGCCGTGACCGTCTCGACGCTTGCCGGCGTATCGAGACTCGCCAGCCCGAGCCGCGAGCCCGTTTCGAGCGGTTGCGTCAGTGCGTCGGCCGACGCGGATTGCGCGGTGATGTTGATCGCCGGCAGCGCGTGCCGGTCGTCCGGCGCGGGTGCTGTCGCTTCGGCGGCAAACGCGCCGGAGGTCGCCATCGCGCAGCCCAGCAGGGTCGTGCAGCCGCGTGCGCGCCATGCGCCGGTATCCCGGCGCGACGCGGCGTGGTGCCGCTCCCCGCGCGCCGGCTTGCTTCTGGTCTTCGTCACTTCGTATCGATCTTCGTGTGATGTCGTCGCACGCGGCCATGCCCGGCAGCCCGGTCGGCAGGCAACGAAAACGTCAGATGATACATTATATCAATCCGATTGCGTCAGGATTTTGTCAGCTTGGGTCGCCCCGCTCGATGCCGCTAAATCGGGAAGCTGAACTGCACCCAGAGCTTGTCGCCCTGCGGCCGGTTGCGCACTGCGAATTCGTGCTGGTACTTCACGACCACGCCCGACGCCGGCCCCCACATGTAACGCAGTTGCGGGCCGATCGCGACCGACTGCCCGCGAAAACCGTCCGACGCAACCTTGACGCCGTTTTGCGTGTCGTCGGTGAACTGCTTCAGGAACGTGCCCTGCACGCCGAGCTGCACGCGCCGGTCGATCGAATAGCCGATCAGGTAGTCGAGCACGGCGACCGCGCCCGAGTGGTACTGCGTCGCATGGTTCGGCGAATTCAGCTCCAGCACCGTGGTCGTCGAGATCTCCCAGTCGCGGCCCGGAAACCATGTCGTGCTGAGGTACGGCAGGAACGCATACGTGTTCAGCCCCGTGTTCGCGATCCGGTTCGCCGCATACGCGCCGGTCGGCACCGCGAACGACGGCGAGAAGAATGCGAAGAACGTCTTCGACGCATTCGCGTAGTTGATCATGAACGGTTCGAGGATCACGTCGCCGAGCGACGTGCGGTTTCCCGTGCCGCCCGGCGTCGACAGATGCAGGTGCACGATCGGCACGATCGCGCTGCTCGACAGCGAAAACGGACCGAACGTCGCGCCCCACGTATGAACGACGCGCGGCGTTTGCGCGACGACGCTCAGGTGGAACCCCGGCACCGCGCTGCCACCGCCCGGCCCGGCAAACCGGTTCGCCGCGTAGTACTGCGCGTAGTTGAAATACTGCGTGCCGCCGGGCGGCGGCAGCAGCCCGTTCAACACCGTGTTGACGCCGAACGGGTAGCTGATCTGGCCGTTCTCCGTGGCCGATGCCGGTGCGTGAACGGCGGCAGCAATCAGGAATGCCAATGGCATCCGTCGCAATGCGAATTTCATGTCGTCTCCAAACCGGATTTTTATCGTGTGGCCGCAAGCCGGATGCTTCGGCCCGGGCGAGACGCAATGTAAAGCGCACGACAACGGCGAAAAAGACGACGATCGGGAGAACAGTTCTCCGTCACACGGAGAAATACGCGGGCGCGAGCGTGAGCGCCACGGCGCGGCCCGCGATCAGCGGCTGACTTCCTTCCACTTGCGCGCGAGGCCGAGGCGTTCGAAGCGCTCGATCAGGAATTCGGTGAATACGCGGATCTTCGCCGGCTGGTGACGGCGGCTCTGGTACGCGATGTTGACGGTGAGCGCCGGCAGTTGCCAGTCGGTGAGCACCGGCACCAGTTTCCCCGCGACGATATCGTCGTGAATGATGTAAAGCGGCTGGATCAGGATGCCGAGCCCGGCGAGCGCCGCCGCGCGGATCACCTGCCCTTCGTTCGCATCGAGCACGCTCTTGATCGTGATCGACTGCTTCTTCGCGCCATGGCGGAAATGCAGCACGTACGGATCGTTGGCGAGGTTGTAGACCAGCAACCGGTGGTCGCACAGCGCATCGGGCGTCGCCGGCGCGCCGTGCTTCGCCAGATACCCGGGCGAAGCCGCCAGCACGCGCCGCGTCTCGGCGAGCCTGCGCACGGTGATGCCCGAATCCGCTTCATGCTCGCGCGTGCGGATCGCCACGTCGATACCGGCCTCGATGAAATCCGGGTAGCGGTTCGCCGCGACGATCTGCACGTTCAGGTTCGGGTAGCGCCGATGAAACTCGGGCAGCGCGGGCGCGATGTAGATCGACGCGAACGACACCGACGCGGTCACGCGCAGCGTGCCGGCCGGGTTGACGCTCGCCTCGTTGACCGCCGCGTCGGCCTCCGCCATCTCCGTCAGGATCGCGACGCAGCGCCGGTGATATTCGTGGCCGGCGTCCGTCAGCCACAGGCGCCGCGTGGTCCGCTCGACGAGGCGCGCGGCCAGGCGCTCTTCCAGCGCATTCAGGCAACGGCTCGCCGCCGCGCTCGACATGCCGAGCCGCTCGGCGGCCTTCGACAGGCTGCCCAGTTCGGCCACCTGCACGAAAAATTCGATCTGGGTCCACTTGTCCATGCGTTCGATTCTTCCACCTGGCGGAGAACAAAACTCCTCCAAACCATCTTTTTTACGATCAAAGGAAGAATTAATGTTACGTCAACGCGCCTTCGAACGACATCAGGAGACAACCCCAATGCGCAATCTCAACGAAGACACCATCACGCAGGCCGTGATCGCATCGCTGGGCGGCTGTCGCGACGAGCGGCTGCGCACGGTGATGACCAGCCTCGTCCAGCACCTGCATTCGTTCGCACGGGAAACGAAGCTCACCGAAGCGGAATGGCAGGCCGCGATCGGCTTCCTGACTGCGGTCGGCCACATCACCGACGACAAGCGCCAGGAATTCATCCTGCTGTCCGACGTGCTCGGGCTGTCGACGCTCGTCACCGCGCAGAACCACGCGAAGCCGGCCGGCTGCACGGAGGCGACCGTATTCGGTCCGTTCTACGTCGAAGGCAGCCCCGAGTTCGGACTGTTCGACGACATCGCGAACGGCGCATGCGGCGAGCCGTGCTTCGTGTCGGGCCATGTGCGCGGGATCGACGGCACGCCGGTCGCGCACGCGTCGCTGGAAGTCTGGCAGGCCGACGAGGACGGGCATTACGACGTGCAGCAACCGGCCGACGACGGCTCGGTCACGCATCGCGCGCGCGGCCGGCTGCGCACCGGCGCCGACGGCCGCTACGCATTCCGTTCGATCCTCGCCGAGCCGTACCCGATTCCACACGACGGCCCCGTCGGCGCGATGCTCGATGCGCTCGGCCGTCACCCGTGGCGCCCCGCGCACCTGCATTTCATGATCGAGGCGCGCGGCTACGAAACGCTGATCACGCACGTGTTCCGCGACGGCGATCGTTATCTCGACTCCGACGCGGTATTCGGTGTGCGTTCGACGCTGGTCGCCGACTGGGTGCGGCACGCACCCGGCGTGGCGCCCGACGGATCGCGCATGGATACGCCGTTCTACACGCTCGATTACGACTTCGTGCTGAATCGCGCGGAGCGTGCCGCATGATCCGGCACGTCGTGATGTGGAACGTCGCCGGTGCGACCGAACGCGAGCGCGAAACGGCGCGCGCCAGCGTGAAAACCGCCTTCGAAAGCCTGCGCGGCCGGATTCCGGGCATGACGCATCTCGAGGTCGGGGAGGATTTCAGCGCGGTCGATTACGCGTGCGACCTGATCCTCGTCGCCGAATTCGAATCGCGCGCGGCGCTCGACGGTTATGCGACGCATCCGGAACACGAACGCGTGCGCGACGCGCTGGCGGGCCTGCGCATCGCGCGCCATCAGGTCGACTATGCAACGGAGTGACGACGACATGGAATTCATCTACCAGGCGCGTCCCGCACGCGTGATCTTCGGTGCGGGCAGCCTGCAGCATCTCGAACGCGAAGTGCTGGCGCTGGGCGCACAGCGCGCGATCGTGCTCTGCACGCCGGAGCAGCGTGACCTCGCGCAACGCATAGTCGAGCGGCTCGGCGCGCGCGCGGCCGGCCTGTACGACCGCGCGACGATGCACGTGCCGATCGAAATCGCACGCGACGCGCGGGCGTATGCGCGGTCGTGCGACGCGGATTGCGCGATCGCGATCGGCGGCGGATCGACGATCGGCCTCGGCAAGGCAATTGCGCTCGAAAGCAGCCTGCCGATCCTCGCGATCCCGACCACGTACGCCGGCAGCGAAATGACGCCGATCTACGGCTTGACCGAAGGCGGCGTCAAGCGCACGGGCAGCGACGCGCGCGTTCTGCCGAAAACGGTGATCTACGACCCCGAGCTCACCGTCACGCTGCCGGTCGAACTGTCCGTGACGAGCGGCATCAACGCGATCGCACACGCGGCGGAAGGTCTCTACGCGCACGACGCGAATCCGGTCATGAGCCTCGTCGCCGAAGAAGGCATTCGCGCGCTGGCGCGCGGCCTGCCCGGCGTGCGGAGAAACGCGGCCGATATCGCCTCGCGCGGCGACGCGCTCTATGGCGCGTGGCTGTGCGGCATGGTGCTCGGCAACGTCGGCATGGCGCTGCATCACAAGCTCTGTCACACGCTCGGCGGCAGCTTCAATCTGCCGCACGCGCAAACCCATACGATCGTGCTGCCGCATGCACTCGCGTACAACGCGGCGCACGCGCCGGATGCGATGCAGCGGATCGCCCGCGCGATCGGCACGAACGACGCGGCGCGCGGCCTCTACGCACTGGCGCTCGACAACGGCGCACCGGTCTCGCTGAAGGCGATCGGCATGCAGGAAGCCGACCTCGATCGCGCGGCCGATCTCGCAGTGGCCAATCCGTACCGGAATCCGCGCCCGATCGAACGCGACGGCTTGCGCGCGCTGCTACAGGATGCATTCGACGGCAGCCTGCCCCGCTCGAGCGCGGGCTGACCTCTCACGCGGTTGCGCTGCCCGAACGATGCACCACAGACCAATAAACGAACCCATCATGGAGACAACCCGAATGAATACCGAACCGAGCGCGAACTGTGACGGCACCGTCGAACAGTGTGATGTCGCGATCGTCGGCTACGGCCCGACCGGCCTCGTCGCCGCATCGATGCTGGGCCGCGCCGGCCACCGCGTGATCGTCCTCGAACGCTGGCCGACGCCTTACGGGCTGCCGCGCCTCACGCACATCGACGGCGAAACCGCACGCATCGTGCAGGCCAGCGCCGACGTCGATCAGGCGCTGCGCAGCGCGAAGGCCGTCGACACCTACCATTACTGCGACGCGAACGGCGACCTGCTGCTCGAACTGAACTGGACGGGCCGCGCGTGCGGCTATCCCGCGCATATCTCGATCTACCAGCCCGACATCGAGGATGCGATCGATGCGCGCGCAAGCACTTTCAGGAACGTCACGATCCTGCGCGGCTGGGAGGTCGAAACGCTGCAGCAGGACGCCAACGGCGCGACACTGACCGCACATCCGTGGCGCGGCGGCCAGGACGCGCAATGGACCGGCCAGCCGCGCACCATTCGCGCCCGCTACGTGATCGGTGCGGACGGCGCGAACAGCTTCGTGCGCCGCACGCTCGGCATCGAGCGCACCGATTTCGGCTACAACGAGCGCTGGCTCAATCTCGATTCGGAAAACAAGCGCGATCTCGGCGACGGCTGCGCGCGCACGACGATCTTCTGCGACCCGGCGCGCGCATACATGCACATGCCGATCGGAACGAAGCGCACGCGTTTCGAACTGCGCGTGCTGCCGGATGAATCGACGGCCGAATGGGAAACGGAAGAAGCCGGCTGGCAATGGCTGAAGGACCACTACGGCTACGGCCCGGACGACCTGAAGCTGCTGCGCCATGTGGTCTATACGTTCGAGACGCGCATGGCCGAGCGCTGGCGCACCGGCCGCGTGCTGCTCGCGGGCGATGCGGCGCACACGATGATGCCGTACATGGGACAAGGCGCGTGCTCCGGCATGCGCGACGGCATCAACCTCGCGTGGAAGCTCGACCTGGTGCTGACCGGGCGCGCGTCGGACGACCTGCTCGATACCTACGAAACCGAACGCCGCCCGCACGTGAGCGCGATCACGCAGATGTCGCTGTTTCTCGGGCAGGTCGTCAACGAAGATGATCCGCGCAAGGTCGCCGAGCGCGACGCGGCATTCCGCTCCGGCAACATGCCGCCGATGCCGCCGTTCCCGAAGATCGGCCATGGCATCGTGCACGACGAAACCGACGGCACGCTGCTGCCGACGACGGGCGCGCCGGCGCCGCAAGGACGTGCACGCCGCGGCGCAGCCGAGGGCCGCCTCGACGACGTGGTCGGCCAGGGTTTCCAGCTGATCGCGCGCGAGCACCCTTCCCGCTATCTCGACGCGACGCAGCGCGCGTTCCTCGCGCAGCTCGGCTGTCACGTGGCCGTGCTGTCCGACGACGTGAGCACACCGGATGCCGTGATCGATCTCGACGGCGAACAACATGCATTCATGAACGCGCACGGGATCGGCGCGTATATCAGGCGCCCCGACTTCATCGTGTTCGGCTCGGTGGCCGACCTGCGCGACCTCGGCGCGCTCGTCGACGATCTGCGCGACAAGCTGCACTGGTCGGCGCTGTCCACCGAGCCGTCCGCGACCGCGGCGGCCGGCGTACACGCATCGTGAAGGAGACACACGCATGACGACCGAACTGTCACCCTTCGCGCTGTCGCTGCAACGCGCGATGCCCGTCACGCGCTTGCTCGATTGCGGGATGGACTATGCGGACGCGATGGCGCTGCATGCGCGCACGTCGGCGGGCGAACCTTGGGATGTCGCGGCCGAAGCGCTGGCCGATGCGCAGCTCGCGCGCGCCACGCAAGCGGCGGACACCGGCCACCTCGTCACGGCCGCCGACGCTCAGGCGATGGCGATCGCAAATCTGCTGTTCGCGCAGATGGCGTTCAACCACGACGTACCGCGCAAGCGTGCGCTGTATGCGCGGCTCGTCGAAGCGTCGCACGATCTCGCACGCTGGTCCGACAAACGGATCGAACGCGTCGAAGTGCCGTTCGGCGACGCGCGCCTGATCGGCTGGCTCGTCAAGCCGGCGGCTGAGCGTGTACGCGGCACCGTGATCGTGTTTGGCGGCCAGAGCGGCTGGGGCTTCGCGTATTGGCCGATCGCGCGCGCGCTCGCGGCGCGCGGCCTCGCCACGCTGCTCGCCGAAGGGCCGGGCCAGGGCGAGACGCGTCTCGAACAGCGGATCTTCGTCGACGTCGACATGAGCGCCGCGTACCGGCGCTTCGTCGATCATGTCGCCGACCGCTCGCCCGGGCCGATCGGTATCTGGGGGAATAGCATCGGCGGGTTGTGGGCGGCTTCGACCGCCGCGGCCGACCGGCGCATCGCGGCCTGCTGCGTGAACGGCGCGCTGTCGGCCCCGACGCTGCTGCCGTTCCGCACGTTCGTCGAACAGGCTGCAGCGATGCTCGGCAACGACGATCCGGATGCAGTCACCGCGAACTTCGTTCGGATGAGCTTTTCATCCGAGCGCGACCGCATCGCGTGTCCGTTGCTGGTGCTGCACGGCGGCGAGGACCCGCTGATCCGGCTCGACGATCAGCAGCCGTTTCTCGATGCGGCAACGTCCGGCGACGCGACGCTAAAAGTGTGGCCGGATGGCGAGCACACGATCTACAACCACGCGTCGGAGCGAACCGCGTTCGTCTGCGACTGGTTCGTCGAGCGGCTGGCGCGCGCGGATGGCGTGTGACGATGCGGGCGCCGCACGTGTATTGATCGCCCTGCGGCAGGCAGTGCGTTCACGCATCCGTCCGTGACGACCAGCCGCACGAAACACCGGCCGGACTGCAATTACCGCACGACAGACAACGGCCCCGCGTTCAGCCGTTGACCTTGAACGCCGGAAGCTGCTGCCCGAGCCGTGCGCCCATCTCCGCGCCGAGCGCCTGCAGCGCATTGAACGGACGGATCATCACTTCGAATTCGACGATCCGCCCGTCGTCGTCGAAGCGGATCATGTCGATCCCCTTCAACGCCTTGTCGCCGACGCTCGCGCTGAACTCCAGCACCACGTTCTTGCCGTCGTCGGCGACGAACTGGCGGTGATAGGTGAAGTCCTCGAGAATCGTGATCACCGTGCGCAGCGCCATCAACAGCGCGGGCGCCGGTCCGTACGGCTTGAACGCCATCGGCGAGCGGAATACCGCATCCGGATGGACGATCGCGTCCAGCGCGCCGAGGTCCTTGCGTTCAATCAGCGCATGCCATGTGTCGAGCGATTTCGCGACAGCGGGATGAACATGCATCGGTAAATTCGTCATCGCAGACTCCTGTTTCGTCGGATGTGAAAGGAACGAAGCAACATCAAAGCGTGGCGGCCAGCGTCGTGCCCTGATGAATCGCGCGCTTCGCATCGAGTTCCGACGCTTCGTACGCACCGCCGATCAGGTGAACCTTGCAGCCCGCGGCCTGCAATTGCACGGCCAGTTCGCGCAACGGCTCCTGCCCGGCGCAGATCACCACGTTGTCCACCGGCAGCGTCTGTTCGACACCGTCGATCGTCACGTGGAAGCCTTCATCGTCGATGCGCCGGTAAGTGACCGCCGACGACATCCCGACGCCGCGCGCCTTCAGCCCCGTGCGGTGAATCCATCCGGTGGTCTTGCCGAGCCCGTCGCCGACCTTCGACGCCTTGCGCTGCAGCAGATGCACCTGTCGTGCTGCCGCCTCGGGCTGCGCGTCGCTCAAGCCGCCGGCGTTCGCATACGACTGGTCGACGCCCCATTCGGCGAAGAACCGGTCCGCATCGCGGCTCGTGCCTTCGCCGCGATGGATGAGGAATTCCGCGACGTCGAAGCCGATTCCGCCGGCGCCGACGATCGCGACGCTGCGGCCCACGGCCTTGTCGTCGCGCAGCACGTCGAGATAGCCGAGCGTCTTCGCATGATCGACGCCGTCGATCGGCGGCGTGCGCGGCACGATGCCCGTCGCGAGCACCACTTCGTCGAACTCGCCTTCCAACAGCATCTCGGCAGTCGCACGCGTATCGAGATGAAGCGTCACGCCGCGCAGTTCGATCTGCCGGCGGAAATAGCGCAGCGTTTCGTTGAACTCTTCCTTGCCGGGCACCTTCTTCGCGATGTTGAACTGGCCGCCGATTTCGGCAGCGGCTTCATACAGCGTCACCGCGTGCCCGCGCTCGGCCGCCGTGACTGCAAAGCCGAGGCCTGCCGGGCCGGCGCCGACCACCGCGATCCGTTTGCGCTGCTGCGCGGGACGAATCACGAGTTCGGTTTCATGGCACGCGCGCGGATTCACGAGACACGACGTGATCCTGCCGCTGAACGTGTGGTCGAGACACGCCTGATTGCAGCCGATGCAGGTGTTGATTTCGTCCGCGCGCCCTTCCCGCGCCTTGCGGACGAATTCGGCATCGGCGAGGAACGGCCGCGCCATCGACACCATGTCGCAATAGCCGTCGGCGAGCAGCTGCTCGGCGACTTCCGGCGTATTGATCCGGTTGGTCGCGACGAGCGGAATGCCGACCTTGCCCATCAGTTGCCGCGTCACCCACGCATACGCGGCCCGCGGCACCTTGGTCGCGATGGTCGGAATGCGCGCCTCGTGCCAGCCGATGCCGGTATTGAGGATCGTCGCGCCGGCCGCCTCGATCGCCTGCGCGAGCCGGATCACCTCGTCGAGCGTCGAGCCGCCTTCGACGAGATCGAGCATCGACAGCCGGTAGATGACGATGAAATTCGCGCCGACCCGCTCGCGCACGCGCCGCACGATCTCGACCGCGAAGCGGATGCGTCTCTCGTATGCGCCGCCCCACGCATCGTCTCGATGGTTCGTGCGCGCGGCGATGAACTCGTTGATCAGGTAGCCTTCGGAGCCCATGATTTCGACGCCGTCGTAGCCCGCATGCTGCGCGAGCGCCGCGCATCGCACGAAATCGGCAATCGTCTCATCGACCTCGTCGCTACTGAGCGCATGCGGCGTGAACGGGTTGATCGGCGCTTTCAGCGCGCTCGGCGCGGCAAGCGCCGGGTGATAGGCATAACGCCCGAAATGCAGGATCTGCAACGCGATCTTGCCGCCCTCCGCATGCACCGCGCGCGTCACGACACGATGACGCTCGGCCTCCGCTTCGGTCGTCAGCATCGCGCCGCCCAGCGCCGGACGGCCACGTTCGTTCGGCGCGAAGCCGCCCGTGACGATCAGGCCAGCCTCGCCTCGCGCGCGCTCCGCATAAAACGCCGCCATCCGCTCGAAGCCGTTCGGTGCTTCCTCCAGACCGACGTGCATCGACCCCATCAACACGCGGTTCCTGAGCGACGTGAAGCCAAGTTCGAGCGGGGTCGTCAAATGCGGATAGCGGGACATCGGCAGGCTCCGGTTAATGCAACAAGTTGCAGAGATACTAGCGCGCCGATTTCGTTTATGCAACATGTTGCACAAACAAGGCTACCCACTTGTCCCCTGGACCCGATATGGCAAGATGCGGTTCATTCGCGCCCTTTTCCGATCCGACATGTCCTTGCCTCACGCGCTCCTCACCGCTCTCGCCGAACGCCCCGGCTCCGGCTCCGAACTCGCCGACCGTTTCGATCGCTCGATCGGCTATTTCTGGCAGGCGACGCATCAGCAGATCTATCGCGAGCTCGGGCGTCTCGAAGAAACGGGCTGGATCGAATCGCTGCCCGCCGAATCGGGGCGCGGCCGCAAGCGCGCGTACCGGATCCTGCCGGCCGGCAAGAAGGAGCTGCGGCGCTGGATCGCCGAACAGGAAGATCCGACGCCGCTGCGCGAAGCATTGATGGTCCGCCTGCGTGCGGAAGCGGTGCTGGGTCCTGCCGGCCTCGAGGATGAAATCAGGCGGCGCATCGCGCTCCATCAGGAGAAACTCGACCTGTATCTGCAGATCGAGGCGCGCGATTTTTCGGAAGAATGCGATTCGCGCGCGAAGCGCCTGCAGCACCTGGTGCTGCAGGCCGGCATCGCGAACGAACGGTTCTGGGTCGAGTTTTCGCAGGATGCGCTCGACACCCTGCGCTTGCCGAAGGACTGATCGGCGTTCGGCTCACGCTGCCGGCGCGATACGCAACGCGGCGCGCCCGATCCGCGCATCGAGGCTGAACGCACCCGCGCCGAAGTACGCGATCTGCAGCAGGCCGCCGGCCATCATCACGTTCTTCAGGAAGTGGATCATCTGGTTCTGGTCGGCGAAGTTGTGATGGAAGAACACCGCGGTCACCAGGCTGAACAGCGCCATCGCCAGCGCCACGGGACGGGCCCGATAACCCGACATCAGCAGCAGGCCGCCACCCGCTTCGACCAGCACCGCGACCACGAATGCGAGCGACGGCGCCGGCAAGCCGACCGATGCGATGTAGCCGACGGTTGTCGCGTGCGCGGCCAGCTTGCTCAACCCGCTCATCAGAAACGGCGCGCCGATCAGAATGCGGCCGAGAAGCGGAAGATACTTGTAACGATCCATGATGAACTCCTGAAATGAAATGATTCGATGGACTGGGAAATAAAGGCACTCAGCCGGCGTCCACCATCACCAGCTCAGAATCTTCGAGCGCGGTGATGGTCACCGCACCCTCGTTCGTGATCGCGACGCCGTCGAGCGGCCCCACGCGTTCTCCGTTCACTTCGATGCGCCCCGAAGCCGCGACGAGATACGCGCGGCGCGATGCGCCCAATACGTGCCGGACCTGCTCGCCCGTCTTCAGCGTCGCGCCGAGCACCCGCGCATCGGCACGGATCGGCAGCGCGCCGTCGTCGCCGGCGAAACCGCTCGCCAGCACGACGAACCGTCCGGACCGGTCGCCTTTCGGAAACTGCTTCGTATCCCACGCGGGCGCCCCGCCGCCGGCGCGCGGCACCAGCCAGATCTGATAGACCTTCAGCGGCACGTCGCCCCGGTTGAACTCGGCATGACGGATGCCCGTTCCCGCGCTCATGACCTGGACGTCGCCCGCGCCGATCGTTCCTTCGGAACCCAAAGTGTCGCGATGGCCGAGCACGCCCTGCCGCACGTACGTGATGATTTCCACGTCGCGGTGCCCGTGCATCGGGAACCCGCTGCCGACAGCGATCTCGTCGTCGTTCCAGACGATCAGCGGGCCCAGCGGCGCATGCTCGGGCGTGCCGTCCGGCGTGACCGCGAAGTGATATTTCGCGCGCAGCCAGCCGTGATTCGCCGCATCCAGTGATTCCCAACGCCGATGAGTGAGCATGTCCGCATCCTTTTTCCTGCTGCCCTGACGACGGGCGGTTACCTGGCGGCGCCGCACCGGAATCTGCGAAGCGCCGAACCTTGGATGAATGCTAATTTCGCAAAGATCGCTCGCATATCTCCTGAATCGCAACGTATCATTGCCGCCAGTAGAACGATCTCGTCGAACGGAGCCGTCGCCATGTACCCCATCACCGACCTGAACGATTTGCGGCTCTTCGCGGAAGTGGTCGAACACGGCAGCTTCACGGCCGCCGCGCGCAGCCTCGGCGCGCAGACTTCGAAGCTCAGCCGGCGCATTCGCGCGCTCGAGGAGGAGCTCGGCGTGCGCCTGCTCAATCGCACGAGCCGGAGCCTGTCGCTGACGGAAACCGGGCGGCAGTTCCATCAGCATTGCGTCGCGCTGGTCGCGGAATCGAGGGCCGCGAAGGACATCGTGGATCGAACGCGCACGCAGCCGCAGGGCACCGTGCGCATCAGCTGCCCGGTCGGGTTGCTGGGCTCGGGCGTCGCCGCAATCGTCGCGCGCTACATCGAGAACAATCCGCAGGTTCAGGTGCTGCTCGATGCGACCAACCGGCGCGTGGACGTGGTCGAGGAAGGCCTGGATTTCGCGATCCGGGTCCGCGTTCCGCCGCTGGAGAACACCGATCTCGCGGTTCGGCAGTTGGGGGTATCGGTGCGGATTCTCGTCGCCAGCCCGGCGCTGGCCGCACGTTATCCGGCGCCTGAGTCGATCGACAGCCTGAAGGACTGGCCGACGGTGTCAATGGCCGGCGGCGGCGACCGGTTCGTGTGGAACCTGACGGACGCCGACGGGCGCGCGACGTCGTTCGCCCATCGGCCGCGCCTGGCCACCGACGATCTGGCGAGCCTGCGGATCGCGGCGATCGGCGGCATCGGCGTGGCCGAATTGCCGCGCGAACTGGTGAGCGCCGATCTTCAGGCCGGGCAGCTGATTCGCCTGCTGCCCGCGTTGTCGACGCCGCCGGGGCTCGTCCACGCGATCTTCCCGACGCGTCGCGGCAT
Organism: Burkholderia stabilis; assembly: GCF_001742165.1. Lineage (NCBI taxonomy): Bacteria > Pseudomonadati > Pseudomonadota > Betaproteobacteria > Burkholderiales > Burkholderiaceae > Burkholderia > Burkholderia stabilis. The sequence goes on from NZ_CP016442.1 coordinate 1,164,769, forward strand.
GGTGCCGGCGGTGCGCCATCTGCTCGATGCGCTCGTCGCGGGTTTCGAGGAATTGAACCGGATCGCGTGACGGTTGCCGGCACGACGCGCGCAGTGCGCGGCCTGCACCGGCCGCCGCGCGTCAGGTCCGGATCATGCGTCCGGCAGGATCACCACCTTGCCCTTCACCTGCCGGTTCGCCATCCGCGCAATCGCGTCGGCCGCGCCGGCGAGCGGCACGTGCTCGGTGATCGCGGGCCGCACCTTGCCGGCTGCGAACCATTCGGCGAGCTGCTGCATGTTTGCCCTATGCTGCGCGGGGTCGCGGCGCACCGCATCGCCCCAGAACACGCCGAGAATGTCGCGCTCCTTGAGCAGCGCGAGGTTCAGCGCGATCTTCGGGATCTCGCCCGCGGCGAAACCGACCACGAGGAACCGGCCGCGCCACGCGGTCGCGCGCAGCGCCGCCTCGGTGTAGGCGCCGCCCACCGGATCGTAGACGACGTCGGCGCCGCGCCCGCCGGTCAGCTCGTCCACGCGGCGGCGCAGGTCTTCGGCCGCATAGTCGATCGTCTCGTCGGCGCCGGCGTCGCGGCACAGCGCGAGTTTGTCCGCACTCGACGCCGCCGCGATCACACGCGCGCCGAGCGCCTTCGCGATCTCGATCGCGGCAAGCCCGACACCGCCCGCCGCACCCAGCACGAGCAGCGTCTCGCCCGATTGCAGACGCGCGCGCTGCTGCAATGCGTGCAGCGACGTGCCGTAAGCGAGCACGAGCGCCGCGCCCTGCTCGAACGTCATGCCGGGCGGCAGCGCGGCGATCTGGTGTGCATCGGCCACGCACTGTTGCGCGAACCCGCCGTGGCCGGTGAACGCGACCACGGAATCGCCGGGCCGCCACGCGGTCACGCCTTCGCCGACCGCATCGATCACGCCGGCGAACTCCGCGCCCGGCGAGAACGGCAGCGCCGGCTTCACCTGATACAGGCCCTGGACGATCAGCGCGTCGGGGAAATTGAGCGACGCGGCCTTCACCTGGACCCGGACCTGGCCCGCGGCCGGCTCGGGAATCGCGACGTCCTCGATGCGCAAGCTGTCGATCGGGCCGAATGCGGTACACAACAGGGCTTTCATGCGGTTCTCTCTCCTTGCACGGCGCGGCCGCGCATCGATGCAGCCTGCGGGGTGCGCCCGCAAGGCAGGTTCACGACGAAGAAGCGGCGGCCGCCAGTAGAGGCACCCGCCCTATCGTCAGCATTCCGGAATGGACTCGCGGCAACGTTCAGAACCACGCGTCGCGCATGTCGAGCGTCGTCGTGTCGACGCTCGACAGCAGATCGAGCTGCGCGTCCACCTTCGGCAATTCCCAGTTGAAAAAGAAACGGGCCGCCGCACGCTTGCCGTCGTGGAAATCGTCACTGTGCCCATGCGCGGCAAGCGTCACGTCGAGCCACAGCCAAGCAACGACGAGATGGCCGAACGCTTCCAGATACACGCTCGCATTCGCGAGCCGCTGCTGCGGATCGCCGAGCGCGCCCAACTGTTGCGTGACGTCGCGCAGCCGCGCCCAGCGCCGGGCAAGCGCATCGGCCTGCTCGTGCAGGCCGGCATCCAGCGCCCGCGCGCGTTCGACGGTCGCGCCGATCCGTGCGTCGAGCGCGCGCAGCGACGCGCCGTCGTCCTGCACGACCTTGCGGCCCAGCAGGTCGAGCGCCTGGATGCCGTGCGTGCCTTCGTGAATCGGATTCAGGCGATTGTCGCGATAGAGCCGCTCGACCGCGTAATCGCGCGTGTAGCCGTAGCCGCCGTGCACCTGGATCGCGAGATCGTTCGCCGCGAGACACCACTGCGACGGCCAGCTTTTCGCGATCGGCGTCAGGATGTCGAGCAGGCGCGCGGCGTTGGCGCGTACGTCGGCGTCCGCATGCGCGCGCCCTTCGTCGACCAGCTTCGCGCAGTACAGGATCAGCGCGAGGCCGCCTTCGACATACGCTTTCTGCGCGAGCAGCATCCGCCGCACGTCCGGATGCGCGACGATCGGCGCCTGCGGCGCGGCCGCATCCTTGCCGGCCGGCCCGAGCGGACGCCCCTGCGGCCGGTTGCGCGCGTAGTCGAGCGCATGCAGATAACCCGTGTAGCCGAGCGCCACCGCGCCCGCCCCAACCCCGATACGCGCCTCGTTCATCATGTGGAACATGTACGCCAGGCCGTGGTTCGGCTGGCCGACCAGATAGCCGATCGCGCCGGCGCGCCCCTCGGGGCGGTAACGCGTGCCTTCGCCGAAATTCAGCAGGCAGTTCGTCGTGCCGCGATAGCCCATCTTGTGGTTCAGCCCGGCGAGCACGACGTCGTTGTGTTCGCCGGGTGCGCCGCCATCGGTTCCCGGCAGGTACTTGGGCACGATGAACAGCGAGATGCCGCGCGTGCCGGGTAGCAGCCGGCCGTGTTCGTCGGGAATCTTCGCGAGCACGAGGTGCACGATGTTCTCCGCCAGCTCGTGCTCGCCGCCGGAGATCCACATCTTGTTGCCGGTCAGCCGGTAGCGCGGGCCGAGCGGCGAATCGCCCTCGAAATCCGCGCGCGTCACGATGTCGGACAGCGACGAACCGGCTTGCGGCTCGGACAGGCACATCGTGCCGAAGAAGCGCCCTTCCAGCTCCGGGCGCGCGAATGCGTCGATCTGCGCGGGGCTACCGTGCGCGATCAGCAGGTTCGCGTTCGCGACGCTCAGGAACGGATAAGCGGCCGTCGCGATGTTCGCGGCCTGGAAGAACAGGAACGACGCGGCTTCGACGAGTTTCGGCAAGCGCATGCCGCCGAGCGCCTCGTCGTGCCCGGCCGCGATCAGCCCGGCATCCGCGAAAGCCCGCACGGCCGGTTCGACTTCCGGGATCAGCGTCACGCGCTCGCCGTCGAAATGCGGTTCCTCGCGATCGCCGCGCGCCGCATGCGGCGCGAACAGCTCGGCCGCCATGCGCTCGCTGGTATCGAGCACGGCCTCGAACGTCTCGCGGCTGTGGTCCGCATAGTGCGGCAGCGTGGCGAGCGCTTCGGCATCGAGCCATTCGTACATCAGGAACGCGAGATCGCGTCGCGACATCAACAGGCTCATCGTGCTGCCTCCCGGGTGCCGGCCTTGTCAGCCGAATGAAGGAATCCGTGATCGAAAATGCTGGCAGGAATTTAGCACGGTCGTTCGCAAACGACAACGACGGACGCGCTAGTCGGCGTACCCGGGATTACGCCGATCGAGCCGGCGCAGCAATCCGGGCCAGACGAGCGCGCCGGCGCCCATTCCTCGCGTCACCGCGGCGATCTGCTGCTTGATGCCGTCGAGAATCGGCTGCGCGATCGGCAACAACGCCGAGCCGCCGGCCTGCGCGCGGACCTGGATCATGCACGCCGCTTCGAAGAAGTACATCGCGACGAACGCGTCGGCCGGCGTGGCGCCGACGGTCAGCAGGCCGTGATTGCGCAGCATCAGGTTCGTGTTGCCGCCCAGGTCGCGCACGAGGCGGGCTTTCTCGCCCTCGTTGAGCGCAATGCCCTCGTAGTCGTGATACCCGAGCGACGCCAGCACGCCGAGCGACTGCTGCGACAGCGGCAGCAGGCCGGCTTCCTGCGCCGATACGGCGACGCCGTTGATCGAATGCGTATGCATCACGCACAGCGCATCGTCGCGGGCCGCATGCACCGCGCTGTGAATCGTGAAGCCGGCCGGATTGATCTCGTACGGCGAATCGGACACCTTGCGCCCGTCGAGATCGACCTTGACCAGCGACGACGCCGTGATCTCGTCGAACATCATCCCGTACGGGTTGATCAGGAAATGGTGCTCCGGGCCGGGCACGCGCGCGGAAATATGGGTGAACACGAGATCGTCCCAGCCGAACAGCGCGGTGAGGCGATAGGCCGCCGCCAGGTTGACTCGCGCATCCCATTCGGCGGGGGAAACCGACTGCTTCAGGCTGACATCGGAAAAGGCCACGTCGACACTCCTCGTTCAAGGGTTCATGCACGCCGGGCCGCACGATGCGGCCCGGCGCGAACTGCTGCGTCAACCCGCCTGCGGCTTCGCGAGCTGATCGGCGACCGGCAGGCTGCGGATGCGCGTGCCCGTCGCCGCGAAGATTGCATTGGTCAGCGCCGGCGCGACGGGCGGCAGGCCCGGCTCGCCGACTCCGCCGAGCGGCGTCGTATAGTCGTCCGGTGCGACGAGATGCACGCGGATTTCACGCGGCGCCTCGTTCATTCTCAGCACCTGGAAGCCATTGAAGTTGCTCTGTTCCGGATGGCCGTCCTTGAACGTGATTTCGCCGTGCAGCGCGATGCCGAGCCCCATCACCACCGCGCCCTCCAGCTGCGAGCGCACGCGCTCCGGGTTGACCTGCGGCCCGCAGTCGATCGCGATGTCGACGCGCGGCACCGTGATCCTGCCGTCCGCGCCGACCTGCACCTCGCACACGGCTGCCGTATACGACACGAAACTGCGATGCGCCGCAATCCCGAGCCCGTGCCCCTTCGGCAGCTTGCGTCCCCAGCCGGCTTCGCGCGCAACCGTCTCGACCACGCGCCGCAAGCGCCCGGTATCGACCGGATACAGCGCCGGATCTTCGCCGTAATTCACGTTCTTCACCGTGATATGCGGCTCGAAACGCCGAGCGGGCCCGATCAGGTCGAGCAGGAAATCCTTCGGGTCGCGGCCGGCCGCGTGCGCCAGCTCCGACACGAAGCTCTGGATGCCGAACGCGTGCGGGATGTTGTAGACCGAGCGGAACCAGCCGATCCGCGTGTGCGCTTCCGCGGCCGGATTCTCGATCCGCACGTTCGGGATCGCGAACGGCAGATCCGCGATTCCTTGCGCGAGCTCGCCCGGCTGCTCGTGCACGATGCCCGCCTTGAACGTCGACTGGATCGACGGCGCGACCGTGCGATGCTGCCACGCGATGACTTTGCCCGACGCATCGATCCCGCCTTCGAACGCTTCGAGCGACACCGCGTGGAAATAGTCGTGTGCGATGTCGTCCTCGCGCGTGAACGTCAGCTTGACGGGCGCGCCGACCGCCTTCGACAGCAGCGCCGCTTCCACCACGTAGTCGGGCTTCGACTTGCGGCCGAAGCCGCCGCCGAGCAGCGTCACGTTGACCGTCACGCGCTCCGCCGGCAATCCGAGCGCCTTCGCGATCTCATCGCGCGTGGTCTGCGGCGCCTGCGTGCAGGTCCACACTTCGCAGCGGCCGTCGGCCACGCGCGCGACGGCCGCGGGCGGCTCCATCGTCGCGTGCGCGAGGTGCGGAATGTAGTACATCGCACGCACGCGCTTCGCCGCGCCGGCGAGCGCCGCGGCCGCGTCGCCGTCGTTGCGGATCACGTCGCCCGGCTGCGCGGCGGCCGCTTCGAGCGTCTTGCGATACGCGGCCGAATCGTAGTTCGCGTTCGGCCCGTGTTTCCAGTCGATCTTCAACTGCGCGCGCGCCTGGATGGCCGTCCACGTATCGCGCGCGACGACAGCCACACCGCCGAGCGGCTGGAAGCCGGACGGCAGCGGCGTCGACGCAAGCTGCACGACCTTGACGACGCCCGGCAGCTTCTCCGCCGCCGACGCGTCGAACGACGCCACCGTGTCGCCGTAGACGGGCGGGCGCGCGACGACCGCGTACAGCATGCCGTCGAGCCGCGTGTCGATCCCGTAGTGCGCGCGGCCGCCGACGATGTCGCGTCCGTCGATCAGCGCCGTTTCGCCCTTGCCGATATAGCGGAATTCCGCCGGCGCTTTCAGCGCCACGGTTGCCGGGTCCGGCACTGGCAATGCGGCCGCTTTCGCCGCGAGCTCGCCGAAGCCGAGCTTGCGCCCGCTCTTCGTATCGACGACCTCGTGCACCGTCGCCTTGACCTGACCCGCGTCGACGCCCCACGCCGTGGCGGCAGCCTGCTCGAGCATCGTGCGCGCGGCCGCACCCGCGCGGCGCAGCGCGGCGAAGCTCTGCCGCAGGCTGCGCGACCCGTCGGTGTTCTGGTTGCCGTAGCGCGGCTCGTCGCCGACGGCCTGTGCGACCTTCACGCGCGCCCAGTCCGCGCCCAGTTCGTCGGCGACCACAAGCGCGACGCTGGTGCGCACGCCCTGCCCCATCTCCGAGCGGATGCAGGTCACGGTGACGGTGCCGTCCGGTGCGATCGCCACGAACAGGTGCGGATCGTCGCGCAACCCGTGCGGCATCCCCGCGCCGCCGTACTGCGGATTCGCGCTGACCGGCGGCTGCACCGGCACCGCCGCGCGCGCGAGCGACGGCACGCCGAATGCAAGCAGCAGCCCGCCGGATGCGAAGCCGAGCAGCAACGCGCGGCGGCTTTCGTTGTGGACGGAGAGTTCGGGCGCGCTCATGCGGCACCTCCGCGGCGCACCGCCAGCCGGATCGCCGCGCGAATGCGCGTGTAGGTGCCGCAGCGGCAGATGTTGCCGGACATCGCATCGTCGATGTCGGTGTCGGTTGGATGGGGATTCGTCTTCAGCAGCGACGCGGCCTGCATGATCTGCCCGGACTGGCAGTAGCCGCACTGCGCGACGTTCAGCTCCTGCCATGCCTGCTGCAGCGGATGGGTCAGGTCCGTCGACAATCCTTCGATCGTCGTCACGCGCTTGCCGGAAGCGGCCGCGACCGGCGTGATGCACGACCGGATCGCAACGCCGTCGAGATGCACGGTGCACGCGCCGCACAGCGCCATGCCGCAACCGAACTTGGTGCCGGTGTGGCCAAGGACATCGCGCAGATACCAGAGCAACGGCATGTCGGGATTGCCGTCGAAGTGCTGCTCGCTACCGTTGACGGTCAGCGTGATCATCGTTCACCTCCTGGTTGCGACGCCCGCGCAGACAGGCATCGAGTGGGGATTCGAACGGCGCGACGCGCATTCCGGACAACCAGGCAGGCGTGGCGCCGTTTCGTGGACCGTGTCGCCTGCAGACACGATCGGGCAGATGCTGCACACGATGCTGTCGTCCGGTTTCCGTGCACCCGCTCCACGACATTCCGGTCAACCGCTCGCCCGCATGGATCGCCGATCGCATTATCGAACCATTTCGGATTCGTCGTCTGATTGGCCCGGTTCAGGCGCTTTCGGGTAATCGGGGCAGGAAGGCCGGCCGGATCAGCTTCGGTGTCGATTGCAGGCGCCGGGGCTGCCTGTCGATCGCATAACACGCGTTCACGGCTCGCCAGGATCGGACACCCAGCGGGAAGATGCGAAACGGGCATTCACCGGCGAAACATCGCGCGACATGCGGCCGGGAAACCGGCATTCGGCGAACGCACTTTTGAATGGAGCGGGAATTCGCGCCGGCGCGCGACGATGTTGCGCGCGACCACGCATGACGCGATCACGCGCGAAACTTGCCCGCGCGACGGGATCGCACACGCGCAAATGTCCGGCCGGCCTCCCGGCCGGACCGGATCCTCGCAAAACCGCACCGAACGGCGCGGCCGCTACGGCGTCATCGCGCTCACCGCGACCTCAACGCCTGCAGCCCCAGCGTCAGCGCGTTGTACGGCATCTCCGCGGCGCCCATCGAGAAGCTCGTCGTCTTCGCGGTCACCCCGACGTACGCATCAGCGCGTGAACGATCCGCTCGCTGGCATGGCCGTCGCCGTACGGATTGCTCGCATGCGCCATCTCCTCGTATGCGCTGTCGCTGTCGAACAGCCGCGACGCCTCCCGGACGATCCGCTCCCGATCGGTGCCGACGAGCCGCGCGGTGCCGGCCTGAATCGCTTCGGGTCGCTCGGTCGTGTCGCGCGTGACGAGCACCGGTTTGCCGAGCGCCGGCCCTTCTTCCTGGATACCGCCGGAATCGGTGATGATGAAATGCGCGCGCGACATCAGGAATACGAACGACAGATACTCCTGAGGCTCGATCAGGTAAATGTTCGGCACCGCGCCGAGCATTGCGCGCGCCGGCTCGCGCACGTTCGGATTCATGTGCAGCGGATAGACGAACTGCGCATCGCGATAGCGGTTCGCGAGCGCGCACAGCGCCTCGCAGAAATGCCGGAACGGCTCGCCGAAGCTCTCGCGGCGATGGCCGGTGATCAACACGGCGCGGCGCGACGGATCGAGAAACGGGAAATTCGCGGCCACCTTTTCCGTGAGCGCGGAGGTGTGATCCAGCATGCGCTTGACCTCGTGCAACGCATCGATCACGGTATTGCCTGTCAGCACGACCGCGCCCCCCGGAACACCCTCGCTGAGCAGGTTGTCGCGCGCCTTCCCGGTCGGCGCGAAATGCCACGACGACACCGCATCGGTCACGCGGCGATTCAGTTCCTCCGGCCACGGCGACCAGATATCGCCGCTGCGCAACCCGGCCTCCACGTGCCCGACCGGCAGGTAACGGTAGAACGCCGCGAGACTGACCGCGAGCGTGGTCGTCGTATCGCCGTGCACCAGTACGACGTCCGGGCACAATTCGTCGAAGACCACGCCGATCTCCCGAAGAATGCCGGTCGTCACGTCGGTCAGCGTCTGACCTTGCCGCATCAGGTCGAGATCGTAGTCGGGCTTGATGTCGAACAGCGTCAGCACCTGGTCGAGCATTTCCCGATGCTGCGCGGTCACGCACACCCTGGCGTCGACATCCGGGTGCGCCTTCAGCGCGCGCACCAGCGGCGCCATCTTGATGGCCTCGGGCCGCGTCCCGAACACAAGCAAGATCTTCTTCATCGTTATCCTCGTTTAGCCTCCTTGCACCGAACGGCCCCTTACACGGCGCAAAGCATGTAGTCAGGCGGCGCCTCCCGTACTCGCGCGCGATCCACACGTAGATGTGTCGCGGGGCGAGCGCGCCGTCCTGTCCGCGCGGTCTACGCCACGCGAATCGTCTTACCACCAGCGTCCCGTTGCACTGATCAGTCAAGTCATGAGTCGTTCCTCGTAGTGTCGAGCGTCACGCTTGTTCGTCACGTCACCTCCACTACAGCAATATTCAAACCACCCGCCCTGCGGCCGGGCTCGATTCGCGCAGCGCACGCGGCTCACGTGCGGACGTTTCGGAATGTTTCACAACTGCTACGGGCATCGCACCGCCTCGCAAGCGCGATACGGACAAACATCCGGTCATGTGCGCGATCCGTCCGACCGCGTCGTCCGATGAATGGCGCAATCATGTCCAGCGCCGATTGCGGAGCGCGACTCGCCCATCTTCAGATGGCGCTTTGCGTCGTCTCGATTCGCAACTTTTGTCTGTGCAGTACGCGGCACTCGATCGACGTCCGGCCGGAGTCTCACACGAAGGGTTTCCCCGACACGCCACGGTGATTGCGTCACATGAATCGACGGGTCCGGAAATGTTGCGAATGTGTAACGCAGATCCCGAACGAGGTCGTTGTATCGGAGTCCCGTTCATTCGTCGTATGCGATCACCGGAACCGTCCCGGTTCCAATAACGATGCGCACGCAACCACTTTCGCACGATGCGCCAACCACCCCGAGCCTCGTCCCGCAAGGCGGCACGTGTTCGGCAGACGAATCGCTCGCCGCATGACGCGTGCCGGCCGTGGCGCCGGCCGCACGCGATCGGGCCGCTTGCGAACCGGCTGATTCGCCGATGAATCAAAACATGCCGCCACCGCCCGGCACGCATGCTCGGCCCGCTCCCCGGCCCTTGCCGCACGGGGCATCGCGGCCGATGGCTCACGCCTTGCTTAATGCCAAAGAGGCGTGTCCCGACGCACTCGCACGTCAGCAGACAGACGGGGCGCCCAAGCAACGAAGCCGGGAGGCGACGCGATCCGTCCGCCTGGGACGAAAGCCAGCCGCTGCAGCGTGACGAACGCGCCGCCGCTTCCCGTCGACATCCGCGCGATCCGCGGGCCGCGTTCACCGCTCATGCGACGAACCGGCTTGCGGTCGCGCGTAACGGCACCAGCCTCAAGTCCACCCGCATCCAGGTGCACTGAGCCATACAGTCGACACGCTCGCCGGACGCGACGCGGCCAACGCCGCATCCGGCGACGATTGCGAAGGACCACCGCGCAGGAGCCCCCGATCATGAACCGGCCCGCGCTTTTCCCGGCCGCACGCGCATGCGCGGCGGCCGCCCCCGGCTGCGCCGCCTGTGGCGCGTCGCCTGTTGTACCGTCACGTGCGGCTTCGCGCTGCACGCGAGCGCTGCGGAGCTCCAGCTCAACGACTTGTACCAACGCCCCGACGGGGCGATCACCGTGCGCCTGAACGGCGCCGGCATCGATCCGTATTTCGCGGCAAAGGCGCTGCTCGCCGCCGCCGACGCCCAACTCGACGCGCATCAGGCCGCGCTCGCGTGGATCGCATGGTTGTTGCCGCGCCAGCGTCCGGATGGCAGCTTCGATTGCTTCTGTGTGAAGAACGGCCGGTACCGCGCATGCGCCGAAGCCGACGCCGATGACGCGATGATGGCGACCTGGATCGAACTGCTCGTCCGCTTCGCGCCCCCCAATGGCTTGCCCGCCGCATGGGAACTCAGCCTGAACCGCGCGGGCAAGCATCTGGACACGCTGCTCGACAAGCTTGCCGGCGTCTATCAGATCTCGTCGTCGCAGCACGTCGCGCTGCTGATGGACAACGTCGAGGTACACAGCGCATTCCAGGCGCTTGCGGCGTACTACGTCCGGCGCGCCGACTACGCGCATGCGGGCCCGTGGAGCCAGCGTGCCGACCGGCTCGCATCGGCGATCCTGAAGGTGTTCTGGCGCGGCGCGCAATCCGGCTTCCGCGCCAGCACGCAGCACATCAGCGACACGAGCTTTTATCCGGCGAAAGTCGCGCAGATTTTCCCGCTCCTGTCCGGCATTCAGGTACCCGAACAATCGAACGAGACGATCTATGCGCAATGGATGCGGAAATACGGCAAGACCTGGCTGCAACTGGCCGGCACCGATTACCCGTGGGGCTTGATCGCGCTGATCGCGTTCAAGATGAACGACTGGAACACGGTTGCCTGCTGGCACGCGCGATCCGGTCCATATCGCCACGGCACGCACTGGAACGTACTGGAGGAATCGCTTTATCTGGCATTCGAAAGCCGGATGACCGATCCCGTCGCGCCCGCTCGATGCGGATTCACGACGGCGGCAACAACGGCAACGGCAACCGCATCGCGCTGACGCAACGGCGCACGCGGTCCATGACGATCAACAGGGAAGGAGACGGGTCATGTGTGGCATCGTCGGCGCGGTCGCGCAACGGGATATCGTCCCGATTCTGATTGAAGGTTTGCGCCGCCTCGAGTATCGCGGCTACGATTCGTGCGGGGTGGCGACGGTGGTTGACGGCCAGGCGCGACGCGAGCGCAGCGTGTCGCGCGTCGCCGATCTCGACGCACACGTGCGCAGCACCGGCCTGACCGGCAGCACCGGCATCGCGCACACTCGCTGGGCGACGCATGGCGCACCGGCAACCTGCAACGCACATCCGATCTTTTCGCGCGACGAAATCGCGCTCGTGCACAACGGCATCATCGAGAACCACGAAACGTTGCGCAAGCAACTTTCCGACGAGCACTACGAATTCGACGGCCAGACCGACACCGAAGTCGTCGCCCACCTGATCCACAGCAAGTACCGAGGCGACCTGCTCTCCGCCGTGCGCGATGCGACGTCGCAGCTTCACGGCGCCTACGCGATCGCGGTATTCAGCAAACACGAGCCGCAGCGGCTGATCGGCGCGCGGGCCGGCTCGCCGCTCGTGGTCGGCGTGAAGGATGGCGAATGCTTCCTCGCGTCCGATGCGCTCGCGCTCGCCGGTATCACCGACCGCTTCATCTTCCTCGAGGAAGGCGACATCGTCGAGCTGACGGTGGGCGGCGTGCGGGTGCTCGATCGCAGCGGTGCGCCGGTCGAGCGTGCGATACAGACCGTGTCCTCCGCGCAAGGTGTCGTAGAACTCGGACCGTACCGGCACTTCATGCAGAAGGAGATTTTCGAACAGCCGCAAGCCGTGGCCGCGACCATTCCCGATGCGGGGCTGTTCGACCCGGCCATATTCGGACCCGATGCGGCGCGGGCGTTCGAACAGATCGACAACGTGCTGATACTCGCGTGCGGTACGAGTCACTACTCCGGCCTGACCGCCCGCCGCTGGCTCGAAACGATCGCACGCGTGCCCGCGCAGGTCGAGATCGCGAGCGAGTACCGTTACAGCGACGCGCTCGCGCTGCCGAATACGCTGGTGGTCAGCGTGTCGCAATCCGGCGAGACCGCCGACACGCTCGCCGCGCTCAAGTACGCGCAAGCGCTCGGTCACATCGACACGCTGGCGATCTGCAACGTGCCGACCAGCGCGATGATGCGGCAGACCGGCCTGCGGTTCCTGACGCGGGCCGGCCCGGAAATCGGCGTCGCGTCGACCAAGGCGTTCACGACGCAACTCGTCGCGCTGTTCATTCTTGCCGTCACGCTCGGACGGCTGCGCGGTTATGTCGACGATGCGCAACTCGCGCGCTACACGACGCAGTTGCGGCGGCTGCCCGGTGCGCTCGACGACGTGCTCTCACTGGAGCCGCAAATCGAACGCTGGGCGGCGGAATTCGCGCAGCACGAGAATGCGCTGTTTCTCGGGCGCGGGCTGCACTACCCGATCGCGCTCGAAGGTGCGCTGAAGCTGAAGGAGATTTCGTATATCCACGCGGAAGCGTATCCCGCGGGCGAGCTCAAGCACGGACCGCTGGCGCTCGTGACCCACACGATGCCGGTCGCGACGATCGCACCGAACGATTCGTTGCTTGAGAAGCTGAAGTCGAACATGCAGGAAGTGCGTGCGCGCGGCGGGCAGCTTTATGTGTTCGCCGATGCCGATACGCGGATCGACAATAGCGAAGGCGTGTCGGTGCTGCGGATGCCGGATTACTACGGGCTGTTGTCGCCGATCCTGCATGTGGTGCCGTTGCAGTTGCTCGCGTATCACGCAGCTTGTTTGCGTGGCGCGGATATCGACAAGCCGAGGAATCTGGCGAAATCGGTGACGGTGGAGTGATGGGTTCGGGTAACGCGCGGGATAGTCGGAGAAGGTCTTGACATGCGAGGATTGGCTCGCCCTGCACGACTCGATCAAGTGGCCTACGGTCTGAAAGAAGGCCGTAGGCTGCGGTATTGATCGACATCCCGCACCCTCAATGGCTTGACGTTCCCCTGCTGCGCCAAGCCTTCACTGCTTCCATGACCTTCTCGCCGAGCTCCCGATCGCGGTTGCGCTCCTTGTACGGAGACAAGCTCCGCTCGACGATAGGCACACTGTTGTGGATGTCCTGCGCCAACCAATTCAGGAAGAGCCGCCCCTGCTCCTTGAAGCGGCGACGCTCGTCTTCGTTGAGTTCGATAAGCCACGAGTAGCCGAATGCGCCGTGGTCGCAAGCGGCATCGAAATACAAGATGTCGCCTTCTTCGAGCAGGAACCAGACGGGGGGAGCGTGATCCACGACCTTCATGCGATGTCACCTCGATGCGGGCAGGTTCGGCGGCACCCCGAACAATCCCGCCCGTGAACGATGTTTTGCTTCCCGGCGCCGGCAGAAGCGCGTGCAGTTTTGTCCAAGCCGGGCAAAGGCTTTGAGTCCGAGCGACCGTTTTCGCGCAGAATCGTACATCGCTTTACGCTGCTGATCGGGTCGGCGATGCCTCCCAAACCATTGGTGTTACCCTGCCGCATGAGTTGGGCGACCGCACCTTTCGGGCACGGTTTGCAGCATGGATCGAGTGATCCTGATTGACATGGAGTTGCAATGGCTATGGTTCGTTCCGGTATCGTCGGGGTCGCCCTGGCATTACTGATCAGCGGGGTCAATGCGGCGATCGATAGCGATCAGACGGCTATCTCCGCGGCGCAGGCCGCCGACATGATTATCGCCGTCGTCGTGAAAGGCGATGAAGCGAGCGTGCGCCCGCTGAGCATCTATTGGAAGGATTCCAACGGTCAGCCGCTCGATTTCTCCGACGCTCCCTATGTCGGCGACAGTCTCACTAAAGCACTGACGCACAATCTGCTGAGGCATTTCAGTTCGGATGATGAGCCCGATCACGCCCGGAAAGAGCAGGCTGTCGCTACGTTTGCCCATGCGGTTGCTTCAGCGGTCCGTCGCTCGGCATGCCACACCACCGGGGGCACGGTGACGCCCTATGCCGAACCCCATCTCGGAGCGTCGGCAACGGTCACCTATGAATGTCTCGTCCCTGACGCCGCGAAGGTAATCCTGCCGCTCGACTTCCCGAACGACAGCAGCATTACGGTGGACCAGTTGATCCAGGAGGCCACCGCTCTCGATGCCGCACCGGCGGAAAAGCGGATCTCCGCGACCATGAAACTGCAAACGACAGCCGACGGGAAAACCTGGGGCTCCCCCGCGATGGGCGGGGTCCTGGCGACCGTCCTTGACGGAATCGCCGGCGCTCTCGCGCCGGGATCCAAACACCCATAACGCGACTGTTCGCAGCGTGCCCACGATGACCGTGTCGATCTCGTTCAATGGCTGTACGGAAAGCATCGTCTCGCTGAAGGAACTGGGCGAGGCGTTGAACCGTTTTGATGAAGTGCCGCAGTTTGAGCTTTGGGTGTCAGCCGCAGATGGACCCAGCATGTGCATGCTGCGCAACTGCGAGCACGCGTGGCTCATGTACCTGCGTCATGAGGGTGACAGTGGCTTTACCTCGATCGGTAAGGCAGGCCAGCCCGGCAACGAAGAATACACGTTGAGCAACGGTCAAAAAGACGAGTACCCGGTGGCGTGGTGCATTCAGGTGGAACAGTGCTACAAGGCCATCGCAGACTTCTATGTAAATGACGGCGCGCGACCGGAATGGATCGACTGGCTGGAGAGCTAGTCGTGGGGTGTGGGCTCAACCTTCCACCGAAGGTTGGGCAGACGAAGGGGACCTATCCGTCATTTTGTGGGCGGGGCATATCATGAGGTGTAAAAGCCATGGATATGCCGATGAAGAAGAAAAGACAAACCGTAGCGCGTCAGGCAGCGGCCCGCGGGCCGCTGCCTGAGTTGCCCAAGGAACTGCTGGACCAACTGGTCAAGGGGCCGATGACGCCGACCGAGGTCCAGGATCTGATGCTGGCGTTCAACAAAGCGATCATCGAACGCGCAATGGGCGCCGAGATGAATCTGCATTTGGGCTACCCGTCCGGCCAGTCCAAGCCTACCGGGCAAGCCAACGAGCGCAACGGCGCCAGCGGCAAGACGGTCATCACCGATCGTGGCCCGGTTCGGGTCGAAGTCCCCCGCGATCGCGACGGCAGCTTCGAGCCGATTCTGATTCCCAAGCACGAGCGCCGCTTCACCGGCTTCGACGAACGCATCATCGCGATGTACGCCCGCGGCATGAGTGTGCGCGAGATTCAAGGGTTTCTGGCCGAGCACTACGGCACCGAAGTGTCGCCCGACTTCATCAGCTCGGTCACCGACGAGGTGATGGCCGAGGCGCTGAGCTGGCAGAACCGCCCGCTCGAGCCAATGTACCCGGTGGTGTTCTTCGATGCGCTGCGGGTCAAGATCCGCGACGACGGCGTGGTCAGCAACAAGGCCGTCTATCTGGCCTTGGGCATCCAGGCCGACGGCCAGCGCGACGTGCTGGGCCTCTGGATCGAGCAGACCGAGGGCGCCAAGTTCTGGCTCAAGGTGTTCAACGAACTCAAGACGCGCGGCTGCCAGGACATCCTGATCGCCGTGGTCGATGGCCTGAAGGGGCTGACCGAGGCCATCAGTGCAGCCTATCCGCGGACAACCGTTCAGACCTGCATCGTGCATCTGATCCGCAACAGCCTCGAGTACGCCAGCTACAAGGACCGTAAGGCGCTCGCCACAGCCCTGCGCCCGATCTACGCAGCCGCTAGCGAAGAGGCGGCAAGGCAGGCGTTACAGGACTTCGCCGACGGCCCGTGGGGCGAGAAATATCCGACCATCGTGCAATCGTGGCAGCGCGCCTGGGAGCACGTCATACCGTTCTTCGTGTTTCCGCCGGAGATTCGACGGGTCGTGTACACAACGAATGCCATTGAAAGTCTGAACATGCAACTGCGCAAGATCATCAAGACCCGTGGTCACTTCCCCAATGACGAGGCGGCGATCAAGCTGCTCTGGCTGGCGCTGCGCAACGTGCTGGCCAAGACCGTGCGGGCCGCCTTCGACTGGAAATCAGCGATGAACCAGTTTGCTATCCTGTTCGGCGAGCGATTCACGCAGGCGCGTGGATAACCTGTTGTTCAACCGCCTCGCCCACAAAAATGCGGACAGGTTCGACGAAGGCGGCCAAATGCTGCGACGCGGCTTGAGCGATGACTTAATTCGGGCTTTTCCCGCCTTTGATCGCATCCGCACTTCTCAGCAGCGCCTCGCAATCATGACGCCATGAACTCCCCTGCTCGGCGACGATCGCTCGGTATGCATCTTGAATGAGCCTCGGAAGGTCAGGATGCTTTAGAACGGCATTCAAGCGCTCTTGGTCTGCTCGCGAATCGAACTCGACTTCCTTGCGGAGACCCAGATCGTATCGACTGGCATTAACGGCATCCCGTTCGGCACATATTTGGGTGATCGCAGCCATTTCAGCATAGATGGCTACGCTGTCTTCGATGGAGATTTCGCATTTGGCATCGCCAGGACATGGCGTTGTCGCGCGCGTCGCGATCGCGAACACCATCAGAAACGAAACCGCTGCGGGTCGAATTTCTCTTCGCATGTCTTTAACCGTTCCACAGCAATCGCAACGACTGCACCATAACGGCCGCGCAATCCGATGTCTTTGTCATCGGGGTGCGCCAGCCCACGCGAGAACCGTATGCGATGAAGACCGACCCTGCAACCCACCGAGGGAAACAGACAGCGTACAACCCGTTGATCTGCCGAGGAACATTGGCCCGCCCTACTGGATTCGAACCAGTGACCTACGGCTTAGAAGGCCGTTGCTCTATCCAACTGAGCTAAGGGCGGTCGAGGAGAAAAGACACGGCCTGACGCGGACCGCATTTGGCACGAACCTTCGAGCAATAGCAACCGCGCCACCGAACTCGAAGCCCCGAAACGAAACGGGCCCGGTATGTAACCGAGCCCGAAATTATACCCGATCATCGCGTCACCTCACGCGACGCCGGCCATCACAGCATCAAACCGGCTGCGGATGCAGCATGAACCAGCCGAGGCAGAACACGCCGGCGATCACGCAATACACGCCGAACGACGCGAGCCGGCCGCGCCCTTCGAAATAGCGCATCAGGAACCGCACGCTCAGGTACGCGGCGATCGCCGTCAGCACGCCGCCGAGCAGCGCGTCGGCGAGCTGGTCGCGCGCATGGAACAGCTTCGGCAGTTCGAGCACGCCCGCCGCGAAGATGATCGGCGTGCCGAGCAGGAACGAGAACTCCGCCGCCTTCTCTGCCGTCAGCCCCGCCGCGTTGCCCGCGATCATCGTCAGCCCGCTGCGCGAAAAGCCCGGAATCAGCGCGCCGATCTGCGCAAGGCCCACGAAGAACGCCTGCTTGAACGTCATCTTCTCGGGCGCCTGATGCGCGCGGCTGCGCTGGATGCGATCGCCGAGCCACAGCAGCACGCCGTTCACGATCAGCGCGATCGCGACGATCCGCAGGTCGTGAAACACGCGTTCGATGCGTTTCTCGAGGAGCAGGCCGACGATGCCGGTCGGGATCGTCCCGATGATGAGCGCCCACATCAGGTGCCCGTCGTCGTTCTTGCGGCCGCCGAGCTGCGCGAAGAAGCCGGTGATCAGCGCGATCCAGCGCGCGCGGAAGTACCACAGCAGCGCCAGCGCGGTGCCGAGGTGCAGCGCCACGAGGAACGGCAGCAGCTGCGGCGCGTGCTTGTCGATGTGCATGCCGAACAGCGCCGGCACGAGCAGCGTATGGCCAAGGCTGCTGACGGGGAAGAGTTCGGTGACGCCCTGCAGGACGCTCAGGAATACCAGAAACCAGAGACTCACGCGTCGGTCCTTTTAGTGAAAATTAAGCGGGAAGAAAGACGGACGACGCGATGCGCGTCCGAAAAAACGCGCCCCGATTATGCCGAGCCAGGATTACTGCGCCAAGGCATTTGGCTGGATATTGCGGCAATGCACACAAACGCTTGCAACTTGTAAGCACACAGAAAGCAAAAAGCCCGCCATTTGCATGGCGGGCCTTTCGACTTCGGCAGGAATTGCCGTCAGCGGCCGAGCTGATAGAAAAATAATACCGTGCTGCCGGTGAACATGCCGAACAGTGCGAGTCCCATTGCCATTGCCAGATCCATGGCGCCTCCTCGAAGTGTCATGACCCGGCAACATCACCGGTTTAGAGGCATTATCCCGACCGTTGACAGTCTTAAAAACTCGCGATTTCCCGAGAAGGGTTTTCCCGGACCGCATCGCGCCCGATAATGGAGCGCGCCGTCGCGCAGTGTTCCGTCCACCCGTTCAGCCCGATCCGCCATGCCGATCTTTCAGCAACACGACATTCACGAACTTCACGCCGGCCCTTCGCTCGTCCGGGTCGCCCCGCAATTCGGCGGCCGCCTGCTGTCATGGCACGTCGACGGCGAACCGGTCATCTTCTGGCCGGAAACGGCCGACTGGAGCAATCTCGCGCGCGTACGCGGCGGCAATCCGCTGCTGTTCCCGTTTCTCGGCCGCCACCGCGTCGACGGCGAACTCGGCCGCTGGCGCGACGCCGCCGGCGTGGTCCGCGACCTGCCGATGCACGGTTTCGCGCGCGACCTGCCGTTCGCCGCGCAACCGTCGGCCGACGGCGCGGCGTTGTCGATGACGCTCGACGCGAACGACGCGCTGCGCGCGAGCTATCCGTTCGATTTCCGGTTCGAAACGACCTACCGTCTCGCCGACGCGCACACGCTCGACGTCGCGCTCACGACGACCAATCGCGGCGACACGCCGCTGCCCTACTACGCCGGCCACCACTTCTATTTCGCGCTGCCGCACGGCGAACGCGCCGACACCACGCTCGAGCTGCCGCCCACGCGCCGTTGCATGCAGCGCGCGGACGGCTCGATCAGCACGCCCGAGCCGGGCGAAGCGCATTACCGCCTCGACGATCCGGACATCCTCGACCGCTTCCACTGCCTCGACGGCGAGCCGTCCACGCCGGTGCGCATCGTGATGCCGGGCCGTCGCCGCACGATCGAGATCGCGCTCGACGTGCCGGGCTCGATCCCGTGGTACGCGGTCACGACCTGGACCGAAAAGCCGGAATCGGACTTCTATTGCGTCGAGCCGTGGCTCGGCCTGCCGGATGCGATCCACAACGGCCTCGGGCTGCGCATGCTCGCGCCGGGCGCGACCGAAACGGCCACGCTGCGAATTCGCGTGGTGCCGCTCGCCGGCTGATACGCCGCGCGCCGAAGCGGCGCGCGACAGCCCCCGCAACGGCCCAAACTGCGGTACACGGGTCGAACCCGTTAAAATCGGACGTTTTGTGTTGCCTGCCGCGTCATCAGCGGCAGGGTTTTGCGAGGTTCAATGTTCGGAACAACAACGAAGCGACTCTTCGCAGCCGCCTGCGCCGCCCTGCTCGTCGCGTGCGGCTCCGCGCCTGTCGGCCCCGGGTTCTACCGCGTCGAGCGCGGCGATACGCTGTACAAGATCGCGCGCGACAACCGCACGTCGGTACAGAACATCGTGCGCTGGAACCAGATGACGAACCCCGACGCGATCGAAGTCGGCCAGGTGCTGCGCGTCGCGCCGCCGCCCGGCACGACGACCGCATCGACGCCGTCGACCACCGGCACCGGCAGTGCCGGCCGCGCCCGCCCCGCGCCTTCCGCGCCGGTCGAATCGGCCGTCAAGCCAGCCACGAGCATCGCGCTGATCTGGCCGGCGGCCGGCAACGTGGTCCGCACGTTCGACGGCTCGAAATCCAAGGGCATCGATATCGCGAACTCGCCGGGCACGCCGGTGGTCGCGGCCGCGCCGGGTGTCGTGGTCTACGCGGGTAACGGGTTGCGCGGCTACGGCAACCTGATCATCCTCAAGCACAACGCCGACTATCTCACCGCCTACGCGCACAACCGCGCGCTGCTGGTGAAGGAAGGTCAGTCGGTCACGCAGGGGCAGTCGATCGCCGAGATGGGCAACAGCGACAGCGATCGCGTCGCGCTGCATTTCGAGCTGCGCTACGGCGGCCGGTCGATCGATCCGTCGCGCTACCTGCCGGCGCGCTGAGCGCGGGCAGTCGACACGCGATGCCGATGTGCATCGCGTGCCGTCTCGGGCAAAATCGGGAAGGTTGAATCAGCGCTTGCGCAGACGGCCGGTAAACCGGCCGGACAACGGATCGACGTGGCGCGCGAACGCGACCAGCAAGCCGATTCCGATCAGGCTGAACCCCGCAGCAATCAGAAGCAAATCCATGGTCCTATCACTGTTGTGTCGTGATCTTATGCGTCATTCCGGAATCGTGCACTGAGCAGTACCAAACAGACGAGTCCGCACATTCCCTATCATCAGACGCCATTGTGGTTTCGCCCGCGTGAAATCCTGATGTAATCCGCGCGACCGGCGCCATGATCGGCACCAAGGAGACAACCCGATGCTGCCCGCCGCCGACCGCTACGACGACCTGCTCTCCCGCTTCGCATGGGACGTTCCGGCGCGCTACAACATCGGCGTCGACGTCTGCGACAAATGGGCGGACGGCAGCGGGCGCCTCGCGCTGATCCATGAAACGGCACAAGGCGACGTTTCACGCTTCACGTTCGACGACCTGAGGAATGCTTCTAACCGGCTCGCGAACAGCTTTGCGCGCGCCGGCCTGCGCCGCGGCGACCGGATCGGCATCTTTCTCGCGCAGGGCCCGGAAACGGCCATCGCGCACCTTGCCGCGTACAAGCTCGGTGCGATCGCGGTGCCGCTCTTCACGCTGTTCGGCGTCGATGCGCTCGAATACCGTCTCGCAAACAGCGAAGCGGCCGCGCTCGTCACCGACGCGGCCGGCTACGCGAAAATCGCGCCGCTGCACGCGCAGTTGCCGGCGCTGCGCACCGTCTATTGCGTCGGCGACGATGCACCCGATGCGCCGGGCGTATTGCGCTACGACGCGGCGCTCGCGGCCGAATCGCCCGAGTTCGTGCCGGCCGACACCGCCGCCGACGATCCTGCGGTGATCATCTATACGTCCGGTACGACCGGCAAACCGAAAGGCGCGCTGCATGCCCACCGCGTATTACTGGGCCACCTGCCGGGCGTCGAGATGTCGCAGCAATGCTTCCCCCGCGACGCGCGGCTGTTCTGGACTCCGGCCGACTGGGCATGGATCGGCGGCCTGCTCGACGTGCTGCTGCCGTCATGGCATCACGGCGTGCCCGTGCTCGCCCGCCGCTTCGAGAAATTCGACAGCGAAGCGGCATTCGCGCTGATGGCGCGGCACGGCGTGACGCACGCGTTCCTGCCACCCACCGCGCTGAAGCTGATGCGCACCGTCCCGGCACCGCGCGAACGCTACGCGCTGTCGCTGAAATCGGTCGCGAGCGGCGGCGAATCGCTCGGCACCGAGTTGACGGCCTGGGGGCGCGAAGCGCTCGGCGTCACGATCAACGAGTTCTACGGGCAGACCGAATGCAACATGGTGCTGTCGTCGTGCGCGGCGCTGTTCGATGCGCAGCCGGGCGCGATCGGCAAGGCGGTGCCCGGTCATGCGGTCGCGATCGTCGACGCCGACGGTACGCCGCTGCCGCCCGGCGTCGAGGGACGCATCGCGGTGCGCCGCCCCGATCCCGTGATGTTTCTCGAGTACTGGCGCAATCCCGGTGCGACGCGCGACAAGTTCGCGGGCGACTACCTGCTCACCGGCGATACGGGCACGATCGACGCCGACGGCTTCGTGCGCTTCGTCGGCCGCGACGACGACGTGATCACGAGCGCCGGCTACCGCATCGGCCCGGGCCCGATCGAGGACTGCCTGCTCACGCATCCGGCGGTGCGGATGGCGGCCGTCGTCGGCGTACCGGACGCCACGCGCACCGAGATCGTCAAGGCGTTCGTCGTGCTGAACCCCGGCTACACCGGCGACGATTCGCTCGTTCGCGCGCTGCAGGCGCACGTGCGCACACGGCTCGCCGCACACGAGTATCCGCGCGCGATCGCGTTCGTCGACAGCCTGCCGATGACCGCGACCGGCAAGATCGTGCGCCGCGCGCTGCGCGACGCGTGAGCGCCCGCGGCGCCCCCGGCCGGATGGTTTATAGTGGCGCCACGCAGTCTTTCCAATACAACGATGTCCTCTGAACACCAACCCGCCGCGGGCGCGTCGCACAGCCCGCTCTACGCCAAACTCCTCGGTGAGACCGCCAAGATCGACTGGTGCGATCTCGAACGCTTCTTCGCGCAGGGCAAGCTGCTGTCCGTCGCGCGCGATCTCGACCTCGTCAGCGTCGCGGAAGCGATCGCCGGTGACGAATCCGACCAGGTCACGCGCTGGCTGTCCGCCGGCCTCGTTGCACGCATGCCGGCCGAGACCGCCGCCGACTACGCGGCGCGCAACCCCGAGCTGTGGGCCGTCGTCGTGTCGCCGTGGGTGTGCGTGCAGGAACGCGCCTGACGCTTCCGCCATGTCCGAATCCGCGTTACCGCACGGGGCCGGCACCGGCTCGGCCACCGTCACGCACCGGCGCGTCCTCGCGCTCGCGTTCCCGATCGTCCTTGCGAACCTGACCCAGCCGATCCTCGGCGCCGTCGACACGGCCGTCGCCGGCCACCTCGACGGCGCGCAGTATCTCGGCGGCGTCGCGCTCGGCGGGCTGTTCTTCAATTTCGTGTTCTGGGGCTTCGGCTTCCTGCGGATGGGAACGACCGGCCTCGTCGCGCAGGCACACGGCTCCGGGGACGCCGCCGGCATCCGTCTGAACCTGCTGCGCGCACTGATCGTCGCGTTCGCGCTCGGCGCCGCGGTGCTCGCGCTGCAGGTGCCGCTGCTGTCGTTCGCGCTGTCCGCGCTCGGCGGCAGCGATGCCGTCCGCGCGACGGCGCTCGCCTACAGTCACGCACGGATCTGGAGCGCACCGTTCGCGCTCGCGAACTACGTCGTGCTCGGCTACCTGCTCGGCGTGCAACGGGTGCGGCTTGCACTCGTCGCGCAGGTGTTCATCAATGCGGTGAACATCGGCGCGGTGCTGCTCTACGTGTATGGCTTCGGATGGGGCATCGCCGGCATCGGCGCCGCGACCGCGACCGCGGACGCATGCGGCTTCGCGCTAGGCGCGTGGATGCTGTGGCGGCTGCGGCCCCGCGGCCTCGCGCCGATCGCGGTGCGCGCCCTCGCCGATCGCGCGGCGCTCAAGCGGTTGATCGTACTCAATCGCGACATCTTCCTGCGCACGCTGTGCCTGCTCGGCGCATTCGGCTGGTTCGCGCACCTCGGCGCGAAACAGGGCGACGCGACGCTCGCGGCGAATGCGCTGTTGCTGAATTTCCAGACCTTCATGGCGTACGGCCTCGACGGCTTCGCGCATGCGGCCGAAGCGCTCGTCGGCGCGGCAGCCGGCGCACGCGACCGCCGCGCGTTCAGGCAGGCCGTGCGCGTCACGCTGCTCTGGTCGGCGCTCGGCGCGCTGCTGTTCGCGCTCGTCTACTGGGCGGCCGGCGGCTGGATCGTCGCGCGCCTGACCGACCAGGCGGAGATTCGCGCGGTCGCGCTGCGTTACCTGCCGTGGGCTGCGATTTCGCCGATCGTGTCCGTGTGGGGCTTCCTGCTCGACGGCGTATTCATCGGCGCCACGCAGACGCAATCGCTGATGCGCGCGATGGTCGTGTCGTTCTCGATCTTCATCGCGGCCACGCTCGCGGCCGTCGGGACGTTCGGCAATCACGGGCTCTGGTTCGCGCTGCTGCTGTTCATGGCCGCGCGCGGCGCGACGCTCGCACGCTACCTGCCGGGGCTGTTGCGGCGCATCGGCACCGACGCACAACACGCCTGAAGGCTAGCCAGGCCGAGCGTTACTGCACGGGTTTCGGCGGCGGCGCGTCGAGCATCGACGGCGGCGTCATGTCGGTCGGCACGCCGTGATAGTCGGCCGGATCTTCCGGCGGATGGCCGCGGCGGGCCTGATGAGGATCGCTGGTGCAGCCGGCGAGAATGGACGCGGCCAGCACGGCCAGCATGAAACGGGTCATCGGGTATCGCTCCGGAAAACGGCGCGCCCATCGCGCGCCAGAACCGCGCCGAGTCTAGCGGAATTCCGGCTTCGGAGTCGCGCCGCGCATGTCCTACTATGTACGCATGGCGCTTTGCCGAGGAAAGGAGGCTGCCATGTCGTCTGAAGAAATTGCGGGCCTGATCGGCTTGTTCATTGGTCTGATGGTGCTGGTCGCGCTGTCGTACTTCGAGTCGCGCGAATACAAGCGCAGCCACGAAGGCGAAGGGATGATCCACCACTGGATGGCGGAACACCACCTGCTCGACTGGCGGCGCAAGCACTGAGCGAGCCGCCCTGCCGTCCGGCCCGTCTCGCAACCGGGCCGTTCGTGAACGTGCCACCCCGTGGCACGCCGGGACGCGCACACCGATCAAATTAACAGGGCCAGACACACGCGCATTGACCGAATGCACGAACGCCGTCGCATGGCAGGCTGCCGCGCGACGGCGTTCGTTTGGCGCGCGCCCGCCGAGAACGGGCGCTACGCGGTTCAGACGGCTCAGCCCAGGAAGTGACGGGCGTAGCGCGCGTTGATATCGGACAGGCGAAACAGCGTCAGGAAATCCGCGCAGTTGAAGTCGGGATCCCAGGCCGGCGCGCCGCAGATCTTCGCACCGAGACGCAGGTAGCCCTTGATCAGCGGCGGCGGCGCCACGACGGTGCCCGTCTGCAATTCGTCGACCGGCAGCGCCGTGTGCGGGAACGCGCGGTACTCGGGCGCCGTCAGCGAGCCCGCCGACAGCGACTGGTACAGGTTCGCCGCATAGTGGCCGCCATCGGCCATCGACACGCTCGCGCAGCCGAGCATCGTCTCATAGCCGTTCTGCATCATGTACGCGCCAAGACCGCCCCACAGCGCCATGATGACGGCGCCGCTGCGGTAGTCGCTGTGCACGCACGAGCGGCCGACTTCGACCATCTTGCCGCGCAGGTGCGTGAGGCGCGACAAGTCGAATTCGCCTTCGGCGTACAGGCGGCCGACACGCGCCGCCTGATGCGGCGGCAGCACGCGATACGTGCCGACGACCTTCAGCGTATCGAGATCGCGCACCAGCAGGTGATCGCAGTACGCATCGAACGGATCGACGTCGAGACCGGAGGGGCCGCTGACCTGCGCGCCCATTTCTTCGGCGAACACGCTGTAACGCAGACGCTGCGCTTCGCGCAGTTCGTCTTCCGTACGTGCCCACGCAGCGCGCAGGCGATACTCCGATGTGACGGTTTCAGCAGCGCGCGGCAGGTGACGCCGCGACGTGTCGAGGGGAAGCGAGGCAAAGGGGAGCGTAGGCGTCGGCAGTTCTCGCATTAGGCTTTCCTGGTCGTAAGGAATAAGACGACATGCCCGCCAATGTAGTAATCGGCCGTGACCGTTATGTGGCACGACCGTGTCCTTTCAATGACGTGTCGCCGAATTGACTTTAGCAGAAAGCTTGCAGAACCGTATGACGAAAGCCTTCAACCCGCTTCAGGCGGGCTTCACACCAGTTCGGGCGTCAATACCGCCTTCAGCACGGCCTGCCGGCTGCCGTCACGCGTGCGGCTCGCCAGCCACACGATTCCCCCCTTCTTGACGCTCCAGCTGTCATCGCTGCCGGCGATCAGTTGTGCAGCGACGCTGCCGAGCGTCGGCTGGTGCCCGACGATCACGACCGTCGGCGCGATGCCCTCCGGCCAGCCGGCCGCCGTCAGCACGTCGTCGACGCTGCCGCCCGGCGCGAGCGCGTCGACGGTCCGGTACTGGTCGGTCAGCGCCTCGACGGTCTGCACCGTGCGGGCCGCCGGGCTCGCGAGAATCACCGCGTTCGTTTCGAGCCGGCCGCGCAGCCATTTGGCCATTGCCTGGGCATCCTTGCGGCCGCGGACGGTCAACTGCCGCGCGAAATCGCTCGCCGCATAGTCTTCGGCTTCGGCATGGCGCCACAGGATCAGGTTCATCATGATTTTCTCCTTGCTTCGGCGCCCGGCTCCGCGCACATGCATCCGGGCCGACCGATCACCATGCGAATTGTCGCAAACGCGGCCGGTTCACCGCCGCGGCATTTACCCGCATATCGTGATTGACCAAATCAGTAATTAGACGATAGAATCTTTGGCTCGTCGGAGCGTAGCGCAGCCTGGTAGCGCATCTGATTTGGGATCAGAGGGTCGTAGGTTCGAATCCTATCGCTCCGACCAAAGGAATCAAGGGGTTACGGTTAAACACCGTAGCCCCTTTTCCATTTCCGGGCCCGCGTCTCGCCCATCCGGATTCGCAATTTGCAGCAATCCAGTCAATTGTAGGCTGCAGGGATCATCAGGGCATCGATGTCGCACGCGTCGGCGAAAGCCCGACTGCCGACGACACGCGCTGCCTGTCACGCCGCACCAAGCCCGCGCACGCCCCTTCCGGGAACACGCGATAATGCGCGTGAACAACCCGCATCCGCGCATGAAAAACAACATTCTCAAGACCATCCTCTGCGCCTCGCTGCTCGCGCTCGCGACTACCGGCACCGCGTCGGCCAAGGCGCTCGACGACGCGCTCGACTGCCACTCGACCGGCCACAAGTTCGTCGCGCCGCTGCTCGCCGCCGGCGACATCCAGTCGGAGCCGATGCACGTCGAATCGAATTCGGTCAACGCATTCCGCACGGCCCGCTCGCTGACGGCGTATGGCTTCGGCGTCTATGTCGTGCTCGGTTACCAGGCGAACGACCCGATCTTCCGTCCGGGCGACGGCACGCCGATCGGCGACTGGGCCTACGGCGTCGTGGTACGCGGAACGAAGAGCGCGGTGGAGGAAGCCGTGCGCAAAGCCGGCAGCGACGCGACCGTCAAGCAGGCGTTCCCGTTCCTGACGGCGATCGTCTGCTCGTCGGACTGAACGGCCTGAAAAAGCGATCGCGCAGCGCGCCCGCAGGTACGCGCCACACCGCCCGCCGACGCGCGGTTACGCGCCCGTATAGACCACGCGATACGGAATACCGACCTTCTCCCACTCGGCAGCCTCCTGGCTGAGGCTGTAGTCGGTCAACGGGTTCTGTTCGACCCAGGCGCTCGGCAGGCGCACTTCATACCCGCCCTTCTTCATCTGCGAAACGGAAATGTCCGGCAGCCCGGCATCGGTCCGGCGCCGGCACAGCAGCGCCGCGAGCCGCAGGCAGAACAGCAGCGGCCACTCGACCTCACGCGCCTGCGACAGCTTGCCGAGCTTGCCCGCGTGACCGAGCACGAGCGCGGCGAGCCGCGCCTGGTCCGTGCGCGAAAAACCCGGCATGTCCGCGTTGCTCGCGATATACGCCGAATGCTTGTGATACGAGCTGTGCGAGATCGACAGGCCGATCTCGTGCAACGCGGCCGCCCAGCCGAGGAACATCCGCGCTTCCTCGCGCGCCTCGTCGTCGGCTTCATCGAGTTCGTCGTAGAAACGCGCGGCGAGCGCGCCGATCCGCTCGGCCTGCGCGCGATCGACGCCGTAGCGCCGCGTGAAGCCCTCGACGGTCACCGCGCGCATGTCCTCGTGCTGAGTCCGGCCGAGCAGGTCGTACAGCACGCCGAGACGCAGCGCGCCGTCGGTCGTGTCGACATAGTCGACCCCGAGCTCCTCGAACACCGCGAGCATGATCGCCAGGCCGCCCGCAAGCACGGGCACGCGGTCGGGTTTCAGCGCGATCAGCTTCAGCCGGTTGACGTTCTCCGACTTGATCAGCGCCCGCTTCAGGCGCTCGAGGCCGCCGCGCGAAATGCCGTGCGTGATGCCCGGATCGTTGAAGCCGTTCGCCTCGACGAGTTCCGCGAGCGCGCGTGCGGTGCCCGACGACCCGATCGCCTGGTCCCACCCGGCCTTCTTGTACTCGCTCGAAATGATCTGGATCTCGCGCTTGGCCGCGAGTTCGGCCTGCCGCATCGTGTATTCGTCGACGTTGCCGGCCGGGAAGAAGGTGCGGCTATGGCTCACGCAGCCGATATAGAGGCTCTCCATCACGATCGGCGTGTAGTGCGAGCCGATGATGAATTCGGTCGAGCCGCCGCCGATGTCGACGACGAGCCGCTTGCCGGCGCTCGCCGGCACCGAGTGCGCGGCGCCCGCATAAATCAGCCGTGCCTCTTCGCGACCCGCGATCACTTCGATCGGGAAACCGAGCGCCGCTTCGGCCTCGCCGAGAAATTCGCCGGCGTTCTTCGCGACGCGCAGCGTGTTGGTCGCTACCGCGCGCACGTGATCGGGATGGAAATCGCGCAGGCGCTCGCCGAACCGCTTGAGCGCTTCCCAGCCGCGCTCCTGCGACGCGCGATCGAGCATCTTGTCGCTCGACAGGCCGGCAGCCAGCCGGACGGGCTCGCGCAACGCATCGACGGGATAAATCTGGCTGCCCGCCGGCGTTTCCTCGACGCGACCGACGATCAGCCGGAAGCTGTTCGAGCCGAGATCCACGGCAGCCAGCAAGTGGGGGGTTGTAACCATCAGAATGGGGCTCCGTGCGCGTTCACCCGCAGCAGCCGTTCCTGCAACACGGGGCGATCAATCAAAGGCGACATTTTAAGCGTGGAACGCTTGCCATTGCCACGCTTCACGGGCATGCACACTGCTCGATTGTATATAGCCGAAACTTTTATGAGACGAATCGGTTACAGCGTAGAATTTCCCGATATAACTACATTATTGTCATCAGCACGTCATCGTACCGTGAGAGTTTCCGAGCGTCCTTTCGAATCATCGCCTGAATTTCCCCCTACTCTGCCGATGTCCGTCCGTTACCCGCTTCTCAATCGTGAACTCGGCATCCTCGGTTTCAACGAGCGCGTGCTGGCCCAAGCGGCCGACCCGCAAGTCCCGTTGCTCGAACGCCTTCGCTTCATCTGCATCACCAGCAGCAACCTCGACGAATTCTTCGAAGTCCGGATGGCCGGCCTTCAGGAGCAGATCCGCGACAACCCCGGCGCGCTGACGCCCGACGGCATGTCGTTACAGCACGCTTACGATCTCGTCGTCGAACGCGCGCAACGGCTCGTCCATCGACAGTACACGATGCTGCACGAAACCGTGCTGCCCGCGCTCGAACAGGAAGGCATTTACTTCCACGCAAGCGACACGTGGAACGACGAGCAGCTCGAATGGGCACGGCGCTACTTCCTCGACGAGCTGCTGCCCGTGCTGACGCCGATCGGCCTCGACCCCGCCCACCCGTTCCCGCGCGTACTGAACAAGAGCCTGAACTTCGTCGTCGAGCTCGAAGGCCGCGACGCATTCGGCCGCCAGGCCGTAATGGGGATCGTGCAGGCGCCGCGCGCGCTGCCGCGCGTCGTGCGCATGCCGCACGCGCTGTCAGGCTTCGAGCACGGCTTCGTGCTGTTGAGCTCGTTCATGCAGCGCTTCGTCGGCGAACTCTTTCCGCAACTCGTCGTGAAGAGCTGCAACCAGTTCCGCATCACGCGCAACAGCGAACTGTTCGTCGACGAGGACGAAATCACGAACCTGCGCGTCGCGCTGCAAGGCGAACTCCCCGCGCGCCACCTCGGCAACGCGGTGCGCCTCGAGGTGTCGGCCGACACGCCGGCACACATCGTGCGGCGCCTGCTCGAGGAAAGCGAACTCGGCGAGAAGGATTGCTATCGCGTCGCCGGCTCCGTGAACCTCGTGCGCCTGATGCAGATTCCCGATCTCGTCGACCGCCCCGACCTGAAGTTCACGCCGTTCACCGCGTCCACCCCGGCCGCGATCACGAACGCGCCGACGATGTTCGACGCGATCGACAATGGCGACATCCTGCTGCACCACCCGTACGAGAGCTTCCAGCCCGTGCTCGAACTGCTGCAGCAGGCCGCGAAAGATCCAAGCGTCGTCGCGATCAAGCAGACGATCTACCGCACCGGCACCGATTCGCCGCTGATGGACGCGCTGATGGAAGCCGCGCGCAACGGCAAGGAAGTGACCGTCGTCGTGGAGCTGCTCGCGCGCTTCGACGAGGAAACCAACATCAACTGGGCCTCGCAGCTCGAAGCTGTCGGCGCGCACGTCGTGTACGGCGTGGTCGGCCACAAGTGCCACGCGAAGATGATGCTGATCGTGCGGCGCGTCGTGCGGGCCGGCAAGGCGTCGCTGCGCCGCTACGTGCACCTCGGCACCGGCAACTACCATCCGCGCACGGCACGCCTCTATACCGACTTCGGGCTGATGACGGCCGACCAGAAGATCTGCGAGGACGTCCACCATGTGTTCCAGCAACTGACCGGGATCGGCGGCGAACTCACGCTGCACGAGCTGTGGCAGTCGCCGTTCACGCTGCATCCGCGCATCATCGAATCGATCCGTGCGGAGATCGACAACGCGCGAGCCGGCAAGCGTGCGCGCGTCGTCGCGAAAATGAACGCGCTGCTGGAGCCGTCGGTGATCGCCGCGTTGTACGAAGCGTCGCAGGCCGGCGTGAAGGTCGACCTGATCGTGCGCGGCGTCTGCGCGCTGAAGCCCGGCGTACCCGGGCTGTCGGAGAACATCACGGTGCGCTCGATCGTCGGCCGCTTCCTCGAGCATCACCGGATCTACTATTTCCACGCGGGCGGCGCCGAGGATGTCTATCTGTCGAGCGCCGACTGGATGGACCGCAACCTGTTCCGCCGTGTCGAAGTCGCGTTCCCGATCCGCGAGCGCAAGCTCAAGCGGCGCGTGATCGCCGAAGGTCTGTCGGTGTGCCTCGGCGACAACCAGTCGGCATGGCAGATGCACAGCGACGGCCACTACCGCCGGCGCCGCGCGGGCAAGACGATCCGCAACGCGCAACTCGGGCTGCTCGCGAAGTTCTGTTCGTGAGTGGGCCGGCAGTGCGGCGCCGATTGCGCACCGCGTCGCCGCCAATAAAAAACGCAGCCCGAGTGAACTGCACCCCAAAAGTTGGACATCGATCCAACCTTTGGGGTGTTTTTTCATGACGAAGTACAACGAGCAGTTCAAGCGGCAAATCGTAGACGAGTACCTTGCCGGCAACGCTGGAGTGAAGGCGTTGGGCAAGCGATACGGCCTGAGCTATACGCTAGTGCACCGGTGGGTCGCCCGGTATCGTGAGCACGGCGTTGCCGGACTGAGTAAGAAATACAGCCACTATGATGAGCAGTTCAAGCTTTCGGTTTTACAGCGTATGTGGCGCGATGAGCTTTCGTATCGCGAGGTCGCGACACTATTCAACATTCGTGGTGACCGAACCGTGGCAACTTGGGTGCGCTTGTATCATGACGGCGGTATAGATGCTCTGAAGCCTCGCCGACGAGGACGCCCGCCCAGCATGAAGCCTGAACCAGACATGAAACCGGAGTTCCCGCTGCAGCCCGATGAGGCACGCACGCCGGACACGCTCTCACGCGACGACCTGCTCAAAGAGAACGAATATCTGCGTGCGGAGGTGGCGTACCTAAAAAAGCTCGATGCGCTGCTGCGATCAAAGGAGCAAGCAGCGCCAAAGAAAAAGCGCAAATAGTGCGCGAGCTCAGGCAATGCCATCCGATAGCAGCCCTTCTGAAAGCAGCAGATCTGGCGCGCAGCACGTTCTACTATCAGTTGAAGGTGCTGGATGCCGGTGATCGACATGCCGATCTCAAAGCCAGGATCCGGACCGTGTACGAGCATCACCAAGGTCGTTACGGCTATCGGCGAATCACCGCCACAATCCGGCAGGCAGGACACGCGATCAACCATAAGACCGTGCAACGACTGATGGGACAATTGCGACTGAAGTCCTTGGTGCGCCCAAAGAAATACCGCTCCTGGCGAGGCGAAGTTGGTCGTGTCGCGCCTAATCTGCTGCAGCGCAAGTTCGATGTCGAGCGCCCGAATCAGAAATGGGTAACCGACGTGACTGAGTTCAACGTCGGTGGCCAGAAGCTGTACCTGTCGCCAGTGATGGATCTGTACAACGGGGAGATCGTCGCCTATCAGATGGATCGACGGCCAAGCTTCGAGATGGTCAGCCGTATGCTGAAGAAGGCGCTGACCAAGCTTGGACGCAAGGATCGACCGCTGCTGCATTCGGATCAGGGCTGGCAGTATCAGATGCCAGCGTATCGTCGGCTGCTTGGCCAGCACGCGTTGACGCAGAGCATGTCACGCAAAGGCAACTGCTTGGACAACGCCGCGATGGAGAGCTTCTTCGGTACGCTCAAGTCAGAGTGCTACAGGCTGCAACGCTTTGCTAGCGTCGAACAGTTACGCGATGCGTTGGATCGCTACATCCATTACTACAACCACGATCGCATCAAGCTCAAACTAAAAGGGCTGAGTCCCGTTCAATACAGAACTCAGCCCTTGGGCGCCTAGCCTTCTTAAACTGTCCAACTTTGTGGGGTCAGTTCACGAGGGCTGCGTTTTTTTTCTCCTGACCAGACGATGCCGTTACACGATCACGCCTCGTACGCCGCCGGCCGGATCGCGATGATGCGCGAGCCCGGGAACCGCGCGGTGAACGTGCTGCCGCGCCCTTCCTCGCTCTGCACGTACAGGTGCGCGTCGTGCCGCTGCAGCACGTGCTTGACGATCGCAAGCCCGAGCCCCGTGCCGCCCGTATCGCGCGAGCGGCTGCGATCGACGCGATAGAAGCGTTCGGTCAGCCGCGGCAAATCGGCGGCCGGAATGCCGAAGCCGCTGTCCGTGACGGAAAACACGCCTTGCGCGCCTTCGCGCCGCCACGACACGGCGATCTTGCCGCCGTCCGGCGTATAGCGGATCGCGTTCGTGACGAGATTCGCGAATGCACTGAACAGCTCCGTTTGCGAGCCCGTGACGCCGAGTGTCTCGTCGATCGTGAACGCGATGTCGTGATGCCCGTTCGACAGTGTCTGCGCGTCCTCCTTCAGATGGTCGAACACCGCACGCATGTCGATCGCGCGATCGAGCGGCGGCTTGCTCTCGCCTTCGAGCTTCGCGAGCACCAGCAGATCGGTGACGATGTGCCGCATCCGCGATGCCTGCTGCTCCATCATCTCGAGATAGCGTGCGCGGTCTTCCTCGTTCAGCGGCAGTTCGCGCATCGTCTCGAGGAAGCCCGACAGCACGGTGAGCGGCGTCTTCAGTTCGTGCGACACGTTCGCGACGAAGTCGCGCCGCATCGCGTCGGTGCGCTCGAGCTCGGTGATGTCCTGCGTCAGCAGCAGCTTGCGGTTCTCGCCGTACGGAAACACCTGCACGGCCAGCACGTTCTGCCGCGAGCCGCCCATGCCGCGCATCACGAGCGTCTCGTCGTAATGCTGCGCATTCAGGTAGCGGACGAAATCGGGATGCCGCACGAGATTGGTGATGTGCTGGCGCAGGTCGCGCTTCGCGTCGAGGCCGAAATGGACCTCGGCGATCTCGTTGCACCACTCGATCTGGTCGTGGTCGTCGAGCATCGCGACGCCGTTCGGCGATGCCTGGATCGCCTGGATGAAGCGCGAGTGCTGCTGTTCGACCTGCCGTACCTGCGCATGCCACTGCTTCGCGAGCTTGTGCAGACGATAGTAGATCTCGCCCCAGATGCCCGGCGCGCTCGGCACTTCGCCGTAGACCGGCGCGTCGAGCAGACGCCACAGACGCTGCGTGTGGAAGGTGCTGAAAAAGCCCTGTGCGACCAGCATCACGGCCACGAACACGAGGCCCGCGGTCGGGCCGGCGAAGACGCCGACCAACACGCCGATCAGCACGAGCAGCACGAGCGACACCAGAAAGCGCGCCCAGATGATGTTCATGATTCAGCGTCCGAAAGAATGAACGGCATGCCGTGGCACACGGCATGCCCGGATACGTTACGCGTGCTTCGCGAGCCGGTAGCCGCTGCCGCGCACGGTCTCGATCATCGCATCGCAACCGGCCGGTTTCAAGGCCGCGCGCAATCGTTTGATGTGCACGTCGACGGTGCGCTCCTCGACGAACACGTGGTCGCCCCACACCTGGTCGAGCAGTTGCGTGCGGCTGTGCACGCGCTCCGGATGCGTCATGAAGAAATGCAGCAGGCGGAATTCGGTCGGGCCGAGATCGAGCTTGATCTCGCTGCCTTCCGCATGTGCGGCGACGCGATGCGTGGCCGGGTCGAGGCGCAGCCCGTTGATCGACACCACGTCCTCGGTCAGCTGCGGCGCGCGACGGCGCAGCACGGCCTTGATGCGCGCCATCAGCTCCTTCGGCGAGAACGGCTTCGTCACGTAGTCGTCCGCGCCGATCTCGAGGCCGAGCACCTTGTCCTGCTCGTCGCCGCGCGCGGTGAGCATGATGATCGGGATGTGTTTGGTCCGTTCGTTGTTGCGCAGGTCGCGCGCGAACGCGATACCGGACTTGCCCGGCAGCATCCAGTCGAGCAGCACGAGATCGGGCAGCACGTCGCTGATCAGGTTCTGCGCCTGTTCGGCGTTGTACGCACGGATCGGGCAGTGACCGGCGTGCTGGAGATTCACCGAGATCAGTTCGGAAATCGCGGGCTCATCTTCAACGACGAGAATGTTGCTGGGCATCGGCACCTCTTGTTTTCCTGTGCGGGTCGCGTTAACTGTTGGCTTCGCGGTCGAGCGTGTCGCGCGGCTGGTGCCGCACGTCCGTGCCCTTCACGATGTAGATGATGAATTCGGCGATGTTCTTCGCGTGGTCGCCGATCCGTTCGATCGCCTTCGCGATGAACAGGTATTCGAGGCCGACCGAGATCGTGCGCGGATCTTCCTGCATGTACGACACGAGCTTGCGCACGAACGCGCGGAATTCCAGGTCGATTTCCTTGTCGTCCTTGACGATCTGCGCGGCGGCCACCGTATCGAGGCGCGCAAACGCGTCGAGCGCGCGACGCAGGATCGACACGGCCATCTCGCCCGACACCTTGATCTCGGCGATGTTGACCGCGCGCGCGGCCGGTTCGTCGACCAGGCGGCGCACGCGCTTCGCGATCTTCTCGGCTTCGTCGCCGGCGCGTTCGAGGTTCGTAATCGTTTTCGAAATCGACATCAAAAGACGCAGGTCGCGCGCAGCAGGCTGCCTCCGCGCGATGATGTTGCCGCACTCCTGGTCGATGTCGACTTCCATCGCGTTCAGCGTTTCCTCGGCGGTGATCACCTTCTCCGCCGCGTCGCGATCGAACTCGTTCAGCGCGTACATCGCGCCGACGATCTGCGACTCGACGAGCCCGCCCATTTCCAGCACTTTCGACGACACGGCATTGAGGTCCGCGTCGAACTGGCTCGACAGATGTTTATCCGACATGGCTGTTGTTCTCCGTCATCAGCCGAAGCGGCCGGTGATGTAGTCTTCCGTTTCCTTGCGCACGGGCTTGATGAAGATCTTTTCGGTTTCGCCGAACTCGATCAGCTCGCCCAGGTACATGTAGGCCGTGTAATCCGAGCAGCGTGCGGCCTGCTGCATGTTGTGCGTGACGATCACGACCGTGTAGTCGCTCTTCAGCTCCGCGATCAGCTCCTCGATGCGGCCCGTCGAAATCGGGTCGAGCGCCGAGCACGGTTCGTCGAGCAGCAGCACTTCCGGACGGATCGCGATGCCGCGCGCAATGCACAGACGCTGCTGCTGGCCGCCCGACAGGCCGTAGCCGCTCTGGCCCAGCTTGTCCTTCACTTCGTTCCACAGCGCGGCCTTCGTGAGCGCCCACTCGACGCGGTCGTCCATTTCCGAACGCGTGAGCTTTTCGAACATCTTCACGCCGAACGCGATGTTGTCGTAGATCGACATCGGGAACGGGGTCGGCTTCTGGAACACCATGCCGATGCGCGCGCGCAGCAGCGAGATATCGCGCTTCGTCGTCAGCAGGTTCTCGCCGTCCATCAGGATTTCGCCTTCGGCGCGCTGCTCCGGATAGAGCGCGAACATCTTGTTGAACGTGCGCAGCAGCGTCGACTTGCCGCAACCCGACGGGCCGATGAACGCCGTCACCTTCCCTTCGGGAATGCGCAGGTTGATGTTCTTCAGCGCGTGGAACTTGTTGTAGAAGAAGTTGAGGTTGTTGACCTCGATCTTCGCGTTCAGCGGCTCGAGCGGGCGGTCGTTCGCCGCATCGTGCGCGCCGGCGGGCGCAGCGGTGCGCTCGACAGGGTTCAGGTGGCTTTCTGCCATATTCATCGGATCGCTCCGCCGTTACTTTTTCGAGAAGATCGAGCGCGCCAGGATGTTGAGTCCGAGCACCCCGAGCGTAATCAGGAACACGCCTGCCCATGCGAGCGACTGCCACTCCGCGAACGGGCTCATCGCGAACTTGAAGATCGTGACGGGCAGGTTCGCCATCGGCTGGCTCATGTCGAACGAGAAGAACTGGTTCGACAGTGCCGTGAAGAGGAGCGGCGCCGTTTCGCCGGCGATGCGCGCAACCGCGAGCAGCACGCCGGTCGTAATCCCGCCGAGCGATGCGCGCAGCGTGATCTTCAGCACCATCCGCCACTTCGGCGTACCGAGCGCGAACGCTGCTTCGCGCAGCGCGTTCGGCACGAGCTTCAGCATGTTCTCGGTCGTGCGGATCACGATCGGAATCTGCAGCAGCGCCAGCGCAATGACGCCGGCCCAGCCCGAAAAGCGCCCCGACTTCGCGACGACGATCGCGTACACGAACAGGCCGACGACGATCGACGGCGCGGACAGCAGGATGTCGTTGATGAAGCGGATCGTGCCGGCGAGCAGGTTCTTCTGGCCGTACTCGGCGAGATAGACGCCTGCGAGGATGCCGATCGGCGTGCCGATCAGCGTGCCGAAACCGCACAGCAGCAAGCTGCCGACGATCGCGTTCGCGAGACCGCCGCCTTCGGTGTTCGGCGGCGGCGTCGATTCGGTGAATAGCTGAAGCGACAGGCCGCCGATGCCGAGATGCAGCGTCGTGTAGAGAATCCACACGAGCCACAG
Organism: Burkholderia stabilis; assembly: GCF_001742165.1. Taxonomy (NCBI): domain Bacteria; kingdom Pseudomonadati; phylum Pseudomonadota; class Betaproteobacteria; order Burkholderiales; family Burkholderiaceae; genus Burkholderia; species Burkholderia stabilis. The sequence goes on from NZ_CP016442.1 coordinate 1,201,728, forward strand.
CAGGCCGAATGCCATCGCGCCGAGCGATGCGGCGAGCGCGACCGCGTTGACGGCCTTGCGGCGGCGCTGCAGGCGGTTGCGCATCGCGTCGAGCGCGGCGCCGCTCGGCCCCGGGAAATTCATGATGGGCTCGCTCATTTCTTGCCCTCTCCCTTCTCGAGACGAAGCAGCAGCAGTTTGGAGATGGACAGCACGATGAACGTGATCACGAACAGGATCAGGCCCAGTTCCATCAGCGCGGACGTATGCAGGCCCGGTTGCGCTTCCGCGAATTCGTTCGCGAGCGCCGACGTGATGCTGTTGCCCGGCGCGAACAGCGACACGCTGTCGAGCAGGTTGGTGTTGCCGATCACGAACGTCACGGCCATCGTTTCGCCGAGCGCGCGGCCGAGGCCGAGCATCACGCCGCCGATCACGCCGGTCTTCGTATAGGGCAGCACGACCTTCCACATCACTTCCCAGGTCGTGCAGCCGATCCCGTAGGCCGATTCCTTCAGCAGCACGGGCGTGACTTCGAACACGTCGCGCATCACCGACGCGATGTACGGGATGATCATGATCGCGAGGATCACACCGGCCGCGAGGATGCCGATGCCGATCGGCGGGCCGGACGTCAGCGGCCCGAGCACCCACACGTCCTTGAGCAGACGGCCGAGCGGCTTCTGGAAGTATTCGGCGAAGATCGGCGCGAACACGAGCAGCCCCCACATGCCGTACACGATCGACGGAATCGCGGCGAGCAGCTCGATCGCGATACCGAGCGGACGGCGCAGCCACACGGGCGACAATTCGGTGAGGAACAAGGCGATGCCGAAACTGACGGGCACCGCGATGACGAGCGCAATGACCGACGTCACGATCGTGCCGTAGATCGGCACGAGAGCGCCATAGATGTCCGAGTTGGGATCCCACTCGGATTGCCACAGGAAGCCGAGGCCGAACTTCTGGATGGTCGGCATCGACGCAATGATCAGGGAAACGATGATCCCGCCCAGCAGCAGCAGGGTCACGATCGCGGCGAGCCGTGCGAGGCCGCCGAATACAACGTCCCCGAGACGGCTCGGCGCGTGTTGCTGCGCAACGTCGGCGGACCGTGAGGACGTATAGGAAATATCAGACATGGGTGCCTGCTTTTGAATGCCGGGCGCCGTAACGCCCGGCTTTACCGCACACACTGCCCGACCGGCACGGCCGGGCAGCGAACCGCTGCATTGCTTACTCGGCGGCGACCGACTTGCCCGATGCGTCCGTCACCTTCGCCTTCCACTGCTTGCGGATTTCCGTCTCGACCGCCGGCGGCAGCGAGATGTAGTCGAGGCTGTCAGCGGCCTTCTCGCCGTTCTTGAACGCCCAGCTGAAGAACTTCAGCGTTTCCGCGCCCTGTTCCGGCTTGTCCTGCTTCGCGTGCAGCAGCACGAACGTCGCGCCGACGACCGGCCATGCTTCCTTGCCCGGCTGGTTCGTCAGGATCTGGTAGAACGACTTCGACCAGTTCGCGCCGGCAGCAGCGGCCTTGAACGTTTCCGTCTTCGGCTCGACCACCGTGCCCGTCGAGTTCTTCAGGGCCGTGTAGACCATGTTGTTCTTCTTCGCGTACGCCCACTCGACGTAGCCGATCGCGCCCGGCAGACGCTGCACGAAGGCTGCGACGCCGTCGTTGCCCTTGCCGCCCGTGCCCGTCGGCCAGTTGACCGTCGTGCCTTCGCCGATCTTCGACTTCCACTCGTCGTTGACCTTCGACAGGTAGTTCGTCCAGATGAAGCTCGTGCCCGAACCGTCAGCGCGGCGAACCACGGCGATGTCCGTATCCGGCAGCTTGACCTTCGGGTTCAGCGCGGCGATCGCCGGGTCGTTCCACTTCTTGATCTTGCCGAGGTAGATGTCGCCGAGCACCGGGCCCGACAGCGTCAGTTCGCCGGACTTCACGCCCGGCACGTTGACGACCGGCACCACGCCGCCGACCACCGTCGGGAACTGGAACAGGCCTTCCTTCGCGAGCTCGTCATCCTTCAGCGGAGCGTCCGAACCGGCAAAATCGACCGTCTTCGCGACGATCTGCTTCAGGCCGCCCGACGAACCGATACCTTGGTAGTTGACCTTCGAACCACCGGACTGCTGGTAGTCGGCAGCCCATTTCGTATAGATCGGCATCGCGAACGTGCTGCCTGCGCCCGTGATGTCGGCAGCTTGCGCAGCAACGGCGAAAAGCGCGCCAGCCAGGCCGGCAATCGCGGTTTGCATCAATTTCATGAGACCTCCAGTGTGTGAGCGGATGACTACGGCACCGCGAAGGTTAGGGGCTCCTCATGACGGTAATGTGACAATCGATGAAACTGGCGTGACAGTAACATGACTGGTTGAAAGGGAGTAGCGGACACCGCACAGGTGGCGGCCGAGCGGCGATGAAGGCAAGAATTGCCGCCCTGGCAAGGAAGAGGCGGGTACCCGTTTTCGGGTGTGCGGGCGAATCGTAGCGCAGCGTCTGCGGCGCGGGAAGCCCCTGCCCGCGGCAGTTTCGATATTCGGGGTCGGAAGATAGCGACGGTCAGGCCATCCGGTTGCCGACACCCCACTATTAGGTATCGCAAACCTTTGCGTCTGACGAAATTGCGGCGCCCGAAGGCGCCGCATGCAGGTTCACCGGAAAGCCGGTGCGCAGGCGGCAAGGCCGCCCCGCGCCGATGCCGGATGTCAGGTCGTCGCCGCGCGCACCGCGTCGGCAATCGTCTCCGCGTGGCGGACCGCGTCGGCCGCCTGCTGCGCTTCGACCATCACGCGCAGCACGGGCTCCGTGCCCGATGCGCGGATCAGCACGCGGCCGCTGCCGGCGAGCGCGGCTTCGGCTGCGTCGATCGCGGCGCGAATCGATGTGCTGCCCTTCCAGTCGGCGCCCGGCTTCATCCGCACGTTGATCAGCTTCTGCGGGAACAGCGTGACGCCATCGAGCATCTGCCCGAGCGTTTGACCGCTGCGCTTCAGCGCGGCCAGCACGAGCAGCGCCGACACGATGCCGTCGCCGGTCGAATGCCGGTCGAGCGACAGGATGTGGCCCGAGCCTTCCGCGCCGAGCTGCCAGCCGTGCTCGCGCAACTGTTCGAGCACGTAGCGGTCACCGACCGCCGCGCGGACGAACTTCACGCCCTCGCGTTGCAGCGCGACTTCGACGGCGAGGTTCGTCATCAGCGTGCCGACCGCGCCGTCGACCTTGCCGTCGGTCGCGATCCGGTCCTTTACAAGCACGTAGAGCAGCTCGTCGCCGTTGTACAGGCGCCCGGCTGCGTCGACGACCTGCAGGCGATCCGCGTCGCCGTCGAGCGCAATGCCGAGATCGGCGTGGTTCGCGCGCACCGCGCGCACCAGCGCATCCGGCGCGGTCGCACCGACGCCGTCGTTGATGTTGAAGCCGTTCGGCGCGACGCCGATCGGGATCACATCCGCGCCGAGCTCGTGGAACACGTGCGGCGCGATCTGGTACGCGGCGCCGTGCGCGCAATCGATCACGAGCTTCAGGCCGCGCAGGTCGAACGCCGCCGGGAACGTGCTCTTGCAGAACTCGATGTAGCGGCCGGCCGCGTCGTCGAGACGGCGCGCCTTGCCGAGGCCGTCGGACGATGCGCATTCGAGCGGCTTGTCGAGCCACGCTTCGATCGCGGCTTCGGTGTCGTCAGGCAGCTTGTTGCCGTCGGCGGAGAAAAACTTGATCCCGTTGTCGTGATACGGGTTGTGCGACGCGCTGATCACGACGCCGGCCGACAGGCGCAGCGCGCGCGTCAGGTACGCGACACCCGGCGTCGGCATCGGGCCGGCCAGCATCACGTCGACGCCGGCCGCCGAGAACCCTGCCTCGAGCGCGGCTTCGAGCATATAGCCCGAGACGCGCGTGTCCTTGCCGATCAGCACGGTCGGACGCGAGCCTGTCGCGACGTCGGCCGAGCCGGCCAGTACCTTGCCGGCCGCATAGCCGAGACGCAACACGAAATCGGGCGTGATCGGCGCCTCACCCACCGTGCCGCGAATGCCGTCCGTGCCGAAATATCGACGTCCCATAAGGTCCTTCCTCCTTCGTCTTCTGACTTATCGTTGCCGCGCGGCTTCGCGCACGGCATTCCAGACTTTCAGTGCATCGACCGTCGCCGCGACGTCGTGCACGCGCACGATCGCGGCGCCGCGCTCGACCGCGCACAACGCGGCCGCCACGCTCGCCGCGACGCGCTCCATCGGCGGCTTGCCGCCGATCACCGCGCCGAGCATCGACTTGCGCGACATGCCCGCGAGTATCGGATATGCGCGCCCGTCGGGCCGCGCGGGCGCCGTGTCCGGCAACGCGGCCAGCAGCGCATAGTTGTCGTCGACGACCGCCTTGCCGAACCCGAAGCCGGGATCGACACAGATTCGCTCCGGCGCAACACCCGCGTTGCGCAGCGCCTGTGCGCGCGCGGCGAGAAAATCGCGCACGTCGGCCACGACGTCGCCGTAATCGGGCTCGCCGACCTGCATCGTCTGCGGTTCGCCGAGCATGTGCATCGCGCACAGCCCGCTGTTGCCGTCGCGCACCGCGTCGATCGCGCCCGGCTGGCGGAACCCCCAGATATCGTTGATCAGGTCCGCGCCGGCGGCCAGCGCCGCGCGCATCACGGCCGGCTTGTAGGTGTCGATCGACAACGGCACGTTCAGCGGCCGCAGCGCCTCGACGAGCGGAATCACGCGCGCGAGTTCCTCGTCGAGCGGCACGGGCGGCGCACCGGGGCGCGTCGACTCACCGCCGATATCGAGGAGATCGGCGCCTTCGGCGATCATCCGCTCGGCCTGGCGCAATGCATCGTCGCGCGCGAGGAAGCGGCCGCCATCGGAGAACGAATCGGGCGTGGCATTGAGAATGCCCATCACCAGCGGGCGCTCGAACGTCAGCACGAAGCGGCCGCACTGGAGCGGAGCGGGAATGAGCGGGGAAACAGCGGAATCGGACACGAGCAACTGGCGTGGATGAATGCAAAACGGGCCGGTGTGAAGCCACACCAGCCCGTGAACGGTGCTAAGCGGAGATTATGCCGCCGGCGAAGCAGGCGCCGGCGCGCTGCCGGGCTTGACCTCTGCACTGCTGCCGCCACCCGACGAATCGCCGCCGACAGCCGGCGAGCTCTTCGGCGAGCGCGGCGGACGGCCTTCCATGATGTCGTTGATCTGATCGGCGTCGATCGTCTCCCACTCCATCAGCGCGGCCGTCATCGCTTCGACCTTGTCGCGGTTCTCGTCGAGCAGGCGACGCGCAAGGTTGTACTGCTCGTCGAGCACACGGCGGATTTCCGAGTCGACCTTCTGCTGCGTCGCTTCCGAGATCGTGCGCGTGAAGCCCCGGCCGAACGGCGACGCATCGTTCTCGTCGTCGACGTAGACCATCGGCCCGAGCGCATCGGTCATGCCGAAGCGTGCAACCATCGCGCGCGCCGTCTGGGTCGCCTTGTTGAAGTCGTCCGATGCGCCCGTGCTGACGAGGTTCATGAACAATTCTTCGGCCACCCGACCACCGAACAGGATCGCGAGGCGGTCCATCAGGTAGTCCTTCGAGTACGTCTCGTTGTCATGCTCCGGCAACTGCCACGTGACACCCAGCGCACGACCGCGCGGGATGATCGTGACCTTGTGCACCGGGTCGGCCTTCGGCAGCAGCTTCGCGATCACCGCGTGGCCCGACTCGTGGTAAGCCGTTGCGCGCTTCGCTTCTTCGCGGATCACGGCCGACTTGCGCTCCGGACCCATGAAGATCTTGTCCTTCGCGTCCTCGAAATCCTGCATCTCGACGATACGCTTGCCGCGACGTGCGGCGAACAGCGCAGCCTCGTTCACGAGGTTCGCGAGATCGGCGCCCGAGAAGCCCGGCGTGCCGCGCGCGATGACTGCCGCATCGACGTCGTTCGAGATCGGTACCTTGCGCAGGTGCACACGCATGATCTGCTCGCGGCCGCGGATGTCCGGCAGGCCGACATAGACCTGGCGGTCGAAACGGCCCGGACGCAGCAGCGCCTTGTCGAGCACGTCGGAACGGTTGGTCGCGGCGATCACGATCACGCCCGAGTTCGCTTCGAAGCCGTCCATCTCGACGAGCATCTGGTTCAGCGTCTGTTCGCGTTCGTCGTTGCCGCCGCCCATGCCGGCGCCGCGATGACGGCCGACCGCGTCGATTTCGTCGATGAACACGATGCACGGTGCATGCTTCTTCGCCTGCTCGAACATGTCGCGCACACGAGCCGCGCCGACACCGACGAACATTTCGACGAAGTCCGAACCCGAGATGCTGAAGAACGGCACCTTCGCTTCACCGGCGATCGCGCGAGCGAGCAGCGTCTTGCCGGTACCCGGCGGGCCGACGAGCAGCACGCCGCGCGGAATGCGACCGCCCAGCTTCTGGAATTTCTGCGGATCACGCAGGAAGTCGACGAGTTCGGACACTTCTTCCTTCGCTTCGTCGCAGCCCGCGACGTCGGAGAAGTTCACCGCGTTGTTGTTCTCGTCGATCAGCCGCGCGCGCGATTTCCCGAACGAGAATGCGCCGCCTTTGCCGCCCCCCTGCATCTGCCTCATCATGTAGAACCAGAACACGATGATCAGGATCGTCGGCCCGAGGTAGTACAGCGCGGACATCAGCGCGTTCGGCTCGTCATCGGCCTTGCCGCTGACCTGCACGCCGTACTTCATCAGATCGCCGACCATCCAGATGTCGCCGGGCGACACGATCTGGTATTTCTGGCCATCAGCCGGAGTGACGGTGAGGTTGCGCCCCTGAACGATGACGTTCTTGACCTTGCCGTTCTTGGCGTCGTCCATGAACTGCGAATAGGACACGCCTTCCTGGACGCGGGGCTTGTCGAACTGCTTGAACACCGTAAACAGCACCAGTGCGATCACCAGCCACACCGCTGCCTTCGAAAACATATTGTTGTTCAAAGCACCACTCCTTCACTCGTAGACGAGCGCCTACATTTACCTTGCGGCGCCCCTCGGTCATTCTAATCCAGTCCGACCACCCCCGCCATAAGCATTGACAACCGCTGCGATAGCGATTCGCTTGTCTGGCAAGGGCCGGAGCCCGTTTCCGGCACTCCGCTCCGCGTCAGCGCGGATGCTTCAGATGCCGGCCCAAAATGAACGTTTCGGACGATTTGTCGCGGGACGCCTTCGGCTTGCGCGGCGCGACAGTCTTAAACTGCTGTTTGAATTTCTCGACGATCTGGCTGTAGCCGCTGCCATGAAAACACTTCACGAGCAGCGCACCATCCGGTTTCAGATGATTCTGCGCGAATTCGAGCGCCAGATCGCACAGATGCTCGATGCGCGCCGCGTCCGCCGAGGCCACGCCGGAGAGGTTGGGGGCCATGTCCGAAATAACAAGGTCCACCGGGCGACCTTCGAGCACTTCTTCGAGCTGGTGAAGCACTTCGTCCTCACGGAAGTCGCCCTGGATGAAGTGCACGTCGGCGACCGGCTCCATCGGCAGCAAGTCGAGCGCAATGATCGTGCCGTCGATGCCGCCTTCGCGCGCCGCATCGCGCTTCTTGCCCTGAGAGAGCTTGTTGCGGGCATACTGGCTCCAGCTGCCCGGCGTCGCGCCGAGGTCGACGATCACCTGGCCGGGACGGATCAGCTTGTCCTGCTCGTCGATTTCCTTCAGCTTGTACGCGGCACGCGCGCGATAGCCCTCCCGCTGCGCCATTTTGACGTACGGGTCGTTGATGTGGTCGTGCAGCCAGTGCTGGTTAAAGCGATTTTTTGCCATTCGAGAGAGAGATTGCTGCCATTTGCTTCGTGAAGCCGAGCTTTTAGCGGATAATACGCGTCTTCTTCGCGCGGCTACGGCCCCTTTCCGGGCCCAAGCCGCGATTTTACGTGGTTTCGGCGCACGGCTGATGCGGTAACTTCCCGCGATCGCTGTTCAGGCCGCGCGCCCTTAAATAGATTTCGACATTTCCATGCCCGCCCTTTCGCTTTCTCCCGCCGAGCGCTCCGCGCTGCGCTCCCAGGCCCATGCGCTCAAGCCCGTCGTGCTGATCGGCGCCGAAGGGCTGACCGACGCCGTGCTCAAGGAAATCAAGGTGCACCTTGCCGCGCACCAGTTGATCAAGATCCGCGTGTTCGGTGACGAACGCGACGAACGCGTTGCGATCTACGACGAGATCTGCGACCGCCTGAGCGCGGCGCCGATCCAGCACATCGGCAAGCTGCTGGTGATCTGGAAGCCCGAAGCCGCCGCAGCGGCCCCGGCTCGCGGCCGTCGGGCCGGCACGCTGCCGAGCGCGGCCGAAGCCGCCGACGACCGGAAAGGCCGCGCACCGCGCACCGTGAAGGTCGTCAAGGTATCGCCGAACGCGAGCCCGGTGCGTCGTCCGAAGCCGACGAAGGTCGTCGTGCGCGGCAACGAGCGCGTGACGGCGGGCGGCAACGTGAAGCGCGCGAAAAAGCGCCAGGCAAGCACGAAGCGGCCGTTCCAGGACAAGTAATCCCTTGCGCGGCACGGAGCATGCCGTGCCGCCCTGCCCGCGTGACGCTCAGGCGTCGCGCGCCGGCAGGCGCCAGATCAGCATCAGGCCCAGCACGCTCTCGACGAGGTAGAACAGGCTCGAGACGCCGTGCAGCATCCCGAAGCGGCTCGCGTAAGGCGAGTTCGCGATATCGGTGCCCGCATCCATCGCGGCCACGCGCAGTGCGTTCATGAACGGCTGCAGCGCGAAATACCCGACGAGCACACACACGACCATCGCCGCGACGACCCAGCGCACGCGGCGATATTCGCTGCGGCCGCGCCGCACCTGCTGGTTCGACAATGCGAGCAGCAGCACGCCGCACACGACACCGAGGATCGCCTCGATACGGAACAACTGGGCGGCGACCGACCCGGCCGTCATCCGCTCCAGCGTCTTGAACAACACGGGCGCGACCGCATACCCGATCGTCAGCAGGCTGCCGACCCACACGGCCGACAGCAGACGGAACACGCGATGCGGCATCACGTCGCCCCGCTTCAGACGTAGCTGACCGAGATGATTTCGTACTCGCGCACGCCGCTCGGCGCCTGCACGGCAGCGACATCACCTTCGGACTTGCCGATCAGTGCGCGTGCGATCGGCGAGCTGACCGAGATCAGGCCGTGATCGATATCGGCTTCGTCGTCGCCGACGATCTGATACTTGACGGTGTCGCCCGACTCGAGATCCTCGAGCTCGACCGTCGCGGCAAACACCACGCGGCCATCGGCGTCGAGTACCGTCGGATCGATGATTTGCGCGGCGGACAGCTTCGATTCGAGTTCCGCGATGCGACCCTCGATGAAGCCCTGCTTTTCCTTCGCGGCGTCGTATTCGGCGTTTTCGGACAGGTCGCCCTGGGCGCGGGCCTCCGCGATCGCGTTGATCACGGCCGGCCGCTCGATGGACTTGAGGCGCTGCAATTCATCGCGCAGTTGCCCCGCGCCACGCTTTGTCAACGGAATGGTGCTCATAAACGGCTCAATAGCTAAAAACGGCTATAAAAAAAATCACCGCGATTAAGCGCGCTTCCGATGAACTGGAAACACCGCCTAATCGCGGCACGTGTTGCTTCGACAGGTAACTGACTGCTTAGTTTAGGCGAGCGTGAAGACCTTGTAAATCATAGACTTCCAGATCCTTCAGGTAGCGCAAACCTTCGACTGCCGCGCGCGCGCCCGACATCGTCGTGTAGTACGTGACCTTGTGCGCCTGCGCGCTCATGCGGATCGAACGCGAATCGGCGATCGCCTGGCGCGTCTCGTCGACCGTCGTGAACACGAGTGCGATCTCGCCGTTCTTGATCATGTCGACGATGTGCGGACGGCCGTCCTTCACCTTGTTCACGACCTTCACCGGCACGCCGGCCGCTTCGATCGCGGCAGCCGTGCCCTTCGTCGCGACGATCGGGTAGCCGAGGTCGTGCAGCATGCGCGCGACTTCGACCGCCTTCGGCTTGTCGGCGTCCATCACGGTCAGCAGCACCGTGCCCGACTCCGGCAGGCGCGAACCGGCCGCGAGCTGCGACTTGAACAGCGCTTCGCCGAACGTCTGGCCGACACCCATCACTTCGCCGGTCGAACGCATTTCAGGCCCGAGGACCGGATCGACGGTCGGGAACTTGACGAACGGGAACACGGCTTCCTTCACGCTGAAGTACGGCGGCTCGACTTCCTTCGTCACGCCCTGCTGCGCGAGCTTCTGGCCGACCATCGCGCGCGCCGCGATCTTCGCGAGCGGCAGGCTGGTCGCCTTCGACACGTACGGCACCGTGCGCGAGGCGCGCGGGTTCACTTCCAGCACGTAGATGATGTCCTGCTTCGAACCGTCCGCCTGCGGCACCTGCTGGATCGCGAACTGCACGTTCATCAGGCCGACCACGTTCAGCGCCTTCGCCATCGCGCCCGTCTGGCGCTTCAGCTCGGCCACGGTTTCCTTCGACAGCGAGTACGGCGGCAGCGAGCATGCCGAGTCGCCCGAGTGAACGCCCGCCTGCTCGATGTGCTCCATCACGCCGCCGATGAACACGGCTTCGCCGTCGCAGATGCAGTCGACGTCGCACTCGATCGCGTCGTTCAGGAAGCGGTCGAGCAGCACCGGCGAATCGTTCGACACCTTCACGGCCTCGCGCATGTAACGCTCGAGGTCGCGCGGCTCGTGGACGATTTCCATCGCGCGGCCGCCCAGCACGTACGACGGGCGCACGACCAGCGGATAGCCGATTTCCTCGGCGAGCTTGAGCGCTTCGTCTTCGGCGCGTGCGGTGCGGTTCGGCGGCTGGCGCAGGCCGAGGTCCTGCAGCAGCTTCTGGAAGCGTTCGCGGTCTTCGGCCGCGTCGATCATGTCCGGCGACGTGCCGACGATCGGCACACCGTGCGCCTCGAGGTCGAGCGCGAGCTTCAGCGGCGTCTGGCCGCCGTACTGGACGATCACGCCGACCGGCTTTTCCTTGTCGACGATCTCGAGCACGTCTTCGAGCGTCAGCGGCTCGAAGTACAGGCGGTCGGACGTGTCATAGTCGGTCGACACCGTTTCCGGGTTGCAGTTGACCATGATCGTTTCGTAACCGTCCTCGCGCATCGCGAGCGCCGCGTGCACGCAGCAGTAGTCGAACTCGATGCCCTGGCCGATCCGGTTCGGGCCGCCGCCCAGCACCATGATCTTCTTGTTCGTGGTCGGCTGCGCCTCGCACTCTTCCTCGTAGGTCGAGTACATGTAGGCGGTTTTCGTCGCGAACTCGGCTGCGCAGGTGTCGACACGCTTGTAGACCGGGCGCACGTTCAGTTCGACGCGGCGGCGGCGCACGTCTTCCGGCGTCGCGCCGAGCAGCTTCGCGAGGCGGCGGTCGGAGAAACCGCTCTGCTTCAGGTAGCGCAGCTCGTCGAACGACAGCGACGCGAGCGTGCGGCCCGCGAGCGCCTTTTCCTTCAGGATGATCTGCTCGATCTGCTCGAGGAACCACGGGTCGATCGCGGTTTCCGCGAAGATTTCCTCGGCCGTCATGCCGATGCGGAACGCATCGCCGACGTACCAGATGCGGTCCGGGCCCGGCTCGTGGATCTCGATCGCGATCTCGTCGCGGTTGGTCGACTTCTCGTCGAGACCGTCGACACCGACTTCGAGGCCGCGCAGCGCCTTCTGGAACGATTCCTGGAACGTGCGGCCGATCGCCATCACTTCGCCGACCGACTTCATCTGCGTGGTCAGGCGCGAATCGGCTTCGCGGAACTTCTCGAACGCGAAGCGCGGGATCTTGGTGACGACGTAGTCGATCGTCGGCTCGAACGATGCGGGTGTCTGGCCGCCGGTGATTTCGTTCTTCAGCTCGTCGAGCGTGTAGCCGACCGCCAGCTTCGCGGCGACCTTCGCGATCGGGAAGCCCGTCGCCTTCGAGGCGAGCGCCGACGAACGCGACACGCGCGGGTTCATTTCGATGACGACCATGCGGCCGTCCTTCGGGTTGATCGAGAACTGCACGTTCGAGCCGCCCGTGTCGACGCCGATCTCGCGCAGCACCGCGAGCGATGCGTTACGCAGGATCTGGTATTCCTTGTCGGTGAGCGTCTGCGCCGGCGCGACCGTGATCGAGTCGCCGGTGTGCACACCCATCGGGTCGAGGTTCTCGATCGAACAGACGATGATGCAGTTGTCGGCGCGGTCGCGCACGACTTCCATCTCGTATTCCTTCCAGCCGAGCAGCGACTCTTCGATCAGCAGCTCGCGCGTGGGGGAGAGATCGAGACCGCGCTTGCAGATCTCTTCGAACTCTTCGCGGTTGTACGCGATGCCGCCGCCCGAGCCGCCGAGCGTGAACGACGGACGGATCACGACCGGGTAGCCGCTGCCGCCCGTCTCCGCCATGATCTCGCCGTGCACCTTGGTCGCTTCTTCCATCGAGTGCGCGATGCCCGACTTCGCGGAACCGAGACCGATCTTGGTCATCGCTTCCTTGAACTTCTGGCGGTCTTCCGCCTTGTCGATCGCTTCCGGCGATGCGCCGATCAGCTCGACGCCGAACTTCTCGAGCACGCCGTGGTGGTGCAGGTCGAGCGCGCAGTTCAGCGCGGTCTGGCCACCCATCGTCGGCAGGATCGCGTCCGGGCGCTCCTTCTCGATGATGCGCGCGACGACTTCCCACGTGATCGGCTCGATGTAGGTCACGTCGGCCGTGTTCGGGTCCGTCATGATCGTCGCCGGGTTGCTGTTCACGAGGACGACCTTGTAGCCCTCCTCACGCAGCGCCTTGCATGCCTGCGCGCCCGAGTAGTCGAACTCGCACGCCTGGCCGATGATGATCGGGCCGGCGCCGATGATGAGGATGCTCTTGATGTCTGTGCGTTTTGGCATGGCTTGTGAATTCAATAAGTAATCGTTGTCGTGGGTCGGCCGGCAGCGCTCAGCTCATGGTCGCGAGCGCAAGCTTCACCGAGAAACCGATGAACAGGCCGCCCACGCTGCTCGCCGCGCCTGCCGCAAGCTTGCGGCGGCGGCGGAAGTGCTCGGCGAGCCGCGCGCCCGCGAAAATCAGCGTGCTCAGGTACAGGAAGCTCGCGCATTGCGCGATCGCCCCGAGCACGACGAACGACAGCGCGGGATGCGGGAATGCCGGGTCGACGAACTGGATGAAGAACGAGATGAAGAACAGGATCGCCTTCGGATTCAGCAGGCTCACGATCAGCGCCTTGCGGAACGGCCGCTCGCCGTCGACCGCCTGCGGTGCGTCGGTCGGCGCATTGGCCGGCGCGCGCAGCTTTTGCCACGCGCTGCGCAGCATGCCGGTACCGATGTAGAGCAGGTACGCGGCGCCGCCGTACTTGACGACCGAGAACAGCAGCGGATTGGCCTTCAACAGCGACGCGACGCCCGCGGCGGACAGCACCATCAGCACCGTATCCCCGACGAACACGCCGCAGGCCGCGCGATAGCCGGTCTTCACGCCGCGCTGCGCCGCGAGCGACAGCACGTACATCGAGTTCGGCCCCGGCAGCAGGATGATGAAGATCACGCCGAACACGTAGGTCCAGATATCCGTGATGCCGAGTGCGTGGCCGAACATGATGCGAATCTCCCGTTCTTCAGGTACGTCAGGCGTTGCGCTGCTTCGCCGCGTCCATCAGCGCGGTGAAACGGTCGAACAGATAGCCGATGTCGTGCGGGCCCGGCGACGCTTCCGGGTGGCCCTGGAAGCAGAACGCCGGCTTGTCGGTCAGCTCGAAACCCTGCAGCGTGCCGTCGAACAGCGACACGTGCGTCACGCGCGCGTTGGCCGGCAGCGAATCCGCGTCGACCGCGAAGCCGTGGTTCTGCGACGTGATGACGACGCGGCCGTCGCCGAGATCCTTCACCGGGTGGTTCGCGCCGTGGTGGCCCGTCTTCATCTTCAGCGTCTTCGCACCGACCGCGAGGCCCATGATCTGGTGGCCGAGGCAGATGCCGAAGGTCGGCACGCCGCGCTCGATGAATTCCTTCGTGGCCGCGATCGCGTAATCGCACGGCTCCGGATCGCCGGGGCCGTTCGACAGGAAGATGCCGTCCGGATTCAGCGCGAGCGCATCGGCCGCGCTCGCCTGGGCCGGCAGCACCGTCACGTGGCAGCCGCGCTCCGCGAGCATGCGCAGGATGTTGTACTTGACGCCGAAATCGTAAGCGACGACGCGGTACTTCGGCGCTTCCTGCATGCCGTAGCCGCCTTCGAGGCGCCATTCCGTCTGCTTCCACTCGAACGGTTTCGTGGTCGACACGACCTTCGCGAGATCCATGCCCGACAGGCCCGGGAACGAGCGCGCGAGCTCGATCGCCTTCGCCTCGTCGTCCGAACCGGCCAGGATGCAGCCGCCCTGCGCGCCCTTGTCGCGCAGAATGCGGGTCAGCTTGCGGGTGTCGATGCCGGCGATCGCGACGACGCCTTCGTCGCGCAGGTAATCGCCGAGCGTGCGGTCCATGCGGAAGTTCGACGCGAGCGTCGGCAGATCACGGATGATCAGGCCGGCGGCATGGACTTTCGTGGCTTCGACGTCTTCGGCATTGACGCCGACGTTGCCGATATGCGGGTAGGTGAGCGTCACGATCTGGCGCGAGTAGCTCGGATCGGTCAGGATTTCCTGATAGCCGGTGATCGCGGTATTGAACACGACTTCGCCGATCGTGTGGCCTTCGGCCCCGATCGAATAACCACGAAAGACCGTGCCGTCGGCGAGTGCAAGCAAGGCGGGAGAAAAAGACGGCAACACGGGAGGCTCCTTGGGGAACACCCTGTTGCCGACCTGTTTACCCTGCCGCGCGAGCGCCGCGCTGCGTGGGCGCGCGTGGTCGCTTGCTGGACGCGGCCTGCGCTATCGAGACGCGAAGCCGGCGCGTGGCGCACGAGGCTTCGCGGCATCGCCCGGCAGGCGGCGTGCGGCGGATGAACGGGATGAATGAGGTAGGCGCTAGGGTGCGAGGTTGATCAGCACAAACTTTCAAATTATAGCCTGAAAATGGCCCTATCTTCAATCGATATGGCCGTCCGATCATGCGTGCGCCACCCCGCCATCGCGGCATGACGCGAGCGCAATGTGCTGCGGCCCCGTTTCCGCGGCCGCCCTACCCGTCAGCGTACCGCCGGATCAGTGTGCTTGGCCAGCGCTGCCGCGTGCGGGCCACACGTACCAGATCGCGCTCGCGAGTTGCAGCGCGAGCAGC
Organism: Burkholderia stabilis; assembly: GCF_001742165.1. NCBI lineage: Bacteria > Pseudomonadati > Pseudomonadota > Betaproteobacteria > Burkholderiales > Burkholderiaceae > Burkholderia > Burkholderia stabilis. The sequence continues at coordinate 1,216,925 of NZ_CP016442.1, forward strand.
ACACCCCACGCGGCGAAGTGCGCGGCGGCCGGGTAATGGCCGCCGACCGCGGGCCAGTGCGACAGCACCGCCCCGACACCGATCTGGAACGCAAAGATCAGCAGGAAGATCACGAGCGTGAGCGTCGTGTTCGCGCGGCCGATCAGATGGGCGGGAAAGTGCCCGGCCATCACCGCGTAGGTCAGGATGCCGACGCCGCCGAACATCCCGTAAGCCGCCCACAGCACGGCCGGCGGCAGCGGCACGCGCGCCATGATCGCAACCTGCGTCGCGACGAACAGCGCCATGCCGACGCCGCAGAAGGCATAGACCGACACGCCGCGCCGCTCGAGCACGCGCGCCGCTGCGCCGAAGCCGACGCAGCCGGCCATCATCGCGAAGCCGAGCACCGACACGAGGCCTGCGGCATGCTGCGCATCGAAGCCCGCGACGTCGCGCAGGTACGGCCCGACCCACAGCGACTGCATCGCGTAGAACACCCCTTGCGTGACGACGGAGAACGAACCGATCTTCCAGAACGCGCGGCTGCTCAGGATGTGCCACGTGCCCTTGAACTGGCTGACGAGCCCGCCCTGATGGCGCACCTGCTTCGCTTCGGGTGCGCCGAAGCCGATCGACGCCGCGACGATCACCGTCAGCACCACGAGGCCGAAACAGATCGCGCGCCAGCTCGTCCAGCCGAGCAGCCAGGTCAGCGGCGACCCGACCACGACACCGCCGAGGCCGCCCACCGCCATCACGAGGCCGTTGACGAGCGGCAGCCGGCCGACCGGGAAATGCTGCGCGAGCGCCTTGAACGCCGCACCGAGACATACCGACACGCCGATGCCGATCAGCAGCCGGCCGACCATCATCGTGCCGATGCCGTGCGCGGCCCCGAACACGGCCGCGCCGGCGGCCGCGAACAACAGCATGCCGGCCGTCACGCGACGCGGCCCGAAGTGATCGAGCATCACGCCGGCCGGGATCTGCGCGCCCGCGAAACCGAGGAAATAGAGACTGGTGAGCAGGCCGAGATCGGTGGCCGACAGCCCGAGCTCATGCGTGACGAACGGCGCGAAACCCAGATTGACGCCGCGAAACACGTACGACACGAAATACCCGATCGAAAACAGCGCGAGCACCCTCACCTGCACCGACGACATCGCTTCCCCTTGTTATATGAAGACTCTCGAAACGGCGCCCCCGCGCCGCGCACAAACGAAAACGCCGTCACCTCGGTGACGGCGTTTTCGCATTTCGTCGGATGATAGCGCAATCTCGCGGCCTCGGTCGGCCACCCGATGCGCACGCAGCCGCGTTACTTCTTCTTGGTCTTGTGCGGCGCGGCTGCCTTCGGCGCGGCCTTTGCAGGCGCGGCAGCCTTCGTCGCCTTGGCCGCCGGCTTCGCGGCACCGCGCTTCGCGCCGCGCGCGGACTTGCCGCCCACCGCGAGGCTCGCGCGCTCGATGTGCGCGCCGCCGGCCGACGTGGCGATCCGCTCCGGCCCCGGCTCGGCCGGCACCGCGCGGCCGACCGGCACGTGCAGCACGAGCGCCTGACCCGGCATCGCGAGATCGCGGTGCGTGCGGTTCCACGCCTTCAGCTGACCCACCGACACGCCGTAGCGGCCGGCGATCGCCGCCATCGATTGCTTGCGGCGCACGCGAATCAGCATCTTGCGCGTGTCGGGTACGTCCGGCTCCATCGCGAGCGCGCCGTTTTCGGCGACGTCGGCGCTGATGTCCTCGTCGTCGTCATCGCCGCGCGGCACGACGATCGTCGAGCCCGGCTTCAGGCGCATGCCGGCCGGAATCTTGTTGACCGACATCAGCGTATCGGCGTCCACGCCGATCTTCTCGGCGATCGCGGCCGGCCGCGCACGTTCGCTGACCGTATAGGTGGTCCACGACGAAAGCTGGCCGTTGTATGCCTTCAGGTTCTTCTCGAACGCCGACGCGTTGTCGAACGGCAGCAGGATCTGCGGCTCGGTCGCACCGAGGATCACCGGCTTCGAGAACGACGGGTTCAGCGAACGGAACTCGTCGAGCGGCAGGTTCGCGAGCTTCGAGGCAACCGCCACGTCGATATCGCGCGAGGTGGTGACCGTCACGAAATACGGGTGGTTCGGGATATCCGGCAGCGTCAGGCCGTACTGCTGCGGGCTCGCGATGATGTTCTTCACCGCCTGCAGCTTCGGCACGTAGTTGCGCGTCTCGTTCGGCATCCGCAGGCTCTGGTAGTCGGTCGGCAGGCCGGCCGCCTGGTTACGCGCAATCGCGCGCTGCACGTTGCCCTCGCCCCAGTTGTACGCGGCAAGCGCGAGATACCAGTCGCCGAACATGTCATGCAGACGCGACAGGTAGTCGAGCGCGGCGCTCGTCGACGCGAGCACGTCGCGCCGCTCGTCCTGCCACATGTTGCGCTTCAGGTTGTACGTGCGGCCCGTGCCGGGCATGAACTGCCACATGCCGGCCGCCTTCGCGACCGACAGCGCCTGCGGGTTGTACGCGGATTCGATGAACGGCAGCAGCGCGAGCTCGGTCGGCATGTGACGCGCCTCGAGCTCCTCGACGATGTGGTACAGGTACTTCTGCGAGCGCTCGGTCATGCGCTGCACGTAATCAGGACGCTGCGTGTACCACGTCGTCTGCATGTCGACGAGGTCGCTCTGCAGGTCGGGCATCTGGAAACCGCGACGGATGCGCCCCCAGAGATCGGGGTCTGCACTGGTCAGATCGCCGACCGATTGCTTGTCGACGTCGACAGTTTCTTTGGCGGTGGCTGATTTACGGAGGTAGTTGGACGTCGCCTGCGAATCGGCGGCGTTGTTGGCGACAGGGGCCTGGCTCGCACAAGCGGCGAGTAGCAGAACCACCATCGCACTCAATATAAGTCGCATGAAAATCTCGGCTTCCGACGGCTGGAAATTGCAGGCGATACTACGGAAGTGCGTGCTTCACGTCAATAAAAACACCGAAAACTCAGCGAAATCCTACATTTGGAGCAATTTTTACAGACAACGCTTGAGCTTTGGAGTCCTCCGGAAATACTCATCGGAACCGGTTTTTCCACTCGCGCATCAGTGTGAAAGCCGCCAGACGATCCGGCACCGTTTCGTGAAGCTCGGCCTCGAGCGTCGCACGAATCGCATCGCTGTCGGCCCGCATGAACGGGTTAACGGCACGCTCGTGCGCGATCGTAGTGGGCAGCGTCGGCACGCCGCGTGCGCGCAGTGCCTGCGCATCGTCGCGCCACGCGGCGAGCGCCGCATTGTCCGGCTCGCACGCGAGCGCGAAGCGGATGTTCGACAGCGTGTATTCGTGTGCGCAATGCACGCGCGTGTCGCCCGGCAGCGCCGCGAGCGCGTCGAGCGAGGCGAGCATCTGCGCGGGTGTACCTTCGAACAGGCGACCGCAGCCGCACGAGAACAACGTGTCGCCGCAAAACACGTGCGGCGTCACGGCGCCCTGCCCGGCCGCCTGGAAATAGGCGATGTGGCCGCGCGTGTGACCCGGCACGTCGAGCACGTCGAACGCGACGGCCGGCGCGTCGAGCGTCACGCGATCGCCGCCCGCGAGCGGCCGCGTAACCACACCGATCTCCTCGGCTGCAGGGCCGTAGACGACGAGCGGAACATCGTCCGGTTGGCTATCGCGCAGTGCCGCGACACCGCCGACATGGTCGGCGTGATGGTGCGTGAGTAAAATAGCGGTCAACCGCCAGCCTCGTTCGGCAAGAACGCGGCGTACGGGTGCGGCTTCACCCGGATCGACGGCGATTGCATCGCAGCCGTCCGAGACGAGCCAGATATAGTTGTCTTCGAATGCCGGTACCGGCACGTATTCCAGCTCGTTCATGGGCGCGCAATCATCGTTATGTCTGACCGACAAATTATAGACTGGCCCGCCTGGACCGACTCGCCTCCCGGCCGCTACGTGCTGGGCTGGGAGCAGGCGCAGCTCGACCGGATCGTGTCCGACGTCTTCGGGTTCCACGCGCTGCAACTCGGCCTGCCGCAGCTCGACGCGCTGCGCGAGAACCGCATGCCGTATCGCGGCCTCGTGCTCGATCCGGCAAGCGGCGCGAGCGCGCCGTACCAGTATCCGTGGGCACGCGAAGCCCACGCGCCGGTGCACGCGCCCGACGATCGCAGCACGACCTGGTGCGACCTGCTCGACCTGCCGTTCGAGTCGCAGAGCGTCGACCTGATCGTGATGCCGCACACGCTCGAATTCACGTCCGACCCGCACCGCCTGCTGCGCGAAGCCGAGCGCGTGCTGATGCCGGAAGGCCAGCTCGTGATCACCGGCTTCAATTCGCTCAGCCTGTGGGGCATGCGGCAATCGTTCGGGCGCATGGCAAACCACCCGTTCGTGCCGGCCACGCGCGACCAGATCGCATTCATCCGGCTCAAGGACTGGATCAAGCTGCTCGGCTTCGACCTCGAGCGCGGCCGCTTCGGCTGCTACCGGCCGCCGCTCGTCACCGACAAGTGGCTGGCCCGCTACGGCTTCATGGAAGCCGCCGGCGACCGCTGGTGGCCGATCTTCGGCGCCGTCTACATGGTGACGGCCGTCAAGCGCGTGCGCGGCATGCGCCTCGTCGGCCAGATCAAAATGAAGAAGCCCGTGCTCGCGCCGGGCCTGACGCCGGCGGCCTCCCCGACCACCCATCAAGAACATTCATGACAACCGATACCATCGACATCTATACCGACGGCGCCTGCAAGGGCAACCCCGGCCCCGGCGGCTGGGGCGCGCTGCTGCGCTACGGCGACCGCGAAAAGGAGCTGTTCGGCGGCGAGCCCAACACGACCAACAACCGCATGGAGCTGATGGGCGTGATCGCCGCGCTCGAAGTGCTGAAGCGGCCGTGCCAGGTGATCGTGCACACCGATTCGCAGTACGTGCAGAAAGGCATCAGCGAGTGGATCCACGGCTGGAAGAAAAAAGGCTGGATCACCGCGGCGAAAACGCCCGTGAAGAACGCCGACCTGTGGAAACGGCTCGACGCGCTCGTCGCGCAGCATGAAGTCGAATGGCGCTGGGTGAAGGGTCACGCGGGCCACCCCGAAAACGAGCGCGCGGACGCGCTCGCGAATCGCGGCGTCGAATCCCTGACGGCCTGAACCCCGGCCGCTCCCCTGTTTCCTTCGTTTTTCCCGACATGCGCCAGATCATTCTCGATACCGAAACCACCGGCCTGAACGCCCGCACGGGCGACCGCCTCATCGAAATCGGCTGCGTCGAGCTGCTGAACCGGCGGCTCACCGGCAACAACCTGCACTTCTACGTGAACCCCGAACGCGACAGCGATCCGGGCGCACTGGCGGTGCACGGCCTCACGACCGAATTCCTCAGCGACAAACCGAAATTCGCGGAAGTCGCCAATCAGATCCGCGACTTCGTGAAGGACGCCGAGCTGATCATCCACAACGCGCCGTTCGACCTCGGGTTCCTCGACGCCGAATTCGCGCGGCTCGACCTGCCGCCGTTCACTGAACAGTGCGGCGGCGTGATCGACACGCTCGTGCAGGCCAAGCAGATGTTCCCCGGCAAGCGCAACTCGCTCGACGCGCTGTGCGACCGCTTCGGCATCAGCAACGCGCACCGTACGCTGCACGGCGCACTGCTCGACTCGGAACTGCTCGCCGAGGTGTATCTCGCGATGACGCGCGGCCAGGACAGCCTCGTGATCGACATGCTCGACGACGCGGGCGCCGATGGCGGCTCGGCGAACGGCCAGCGCGTGTCGCTTGCGTCGCTCGACCTGCCCGTGGTGGCCGCGAGCGACGACGAGCTCGCCGCGCACCAGGCGCAGCTCGACGAGCTCGACAAGTCGGTCAAGGGCGAATGCGTGTGGCGCAAGTCCGCCGACGCGGGCGCCGCCGAAACGGCCTGACGCACGCCGCACGCACTGCAGCCGTGCTCACGCGCGCGGCTGCAGTGCGATGACCGCCATTCCGCCGAGCGCGAGCACCGCGCCGGCCACGTCCCAGCGGGTCAGCGCGACGCCGTCGACCACCCGCAGCCAGACCAGCGCAACCGCGATATACACGCCGCCGTACGCGGCGTAGGTGCGCCCCGCCGCGCTCGGATGCAGCGTCAGCAACCACGCGAACAGCGCGAGCGACAGTGCGGCCGGCACCAGCAGCCAGAGCGGGCGCCCATCCTTCAGCACGAGCCACGGCAGGTAACAGCCGACGATTTCGGCCAGCGCGGTAGCGGCAAACAGCGCCGCGATCCTGAACAATTCGGTCATCCGGTTCCTCGTGAATTCGGCCTCCGTCACGGAGGGCAGCACGGCCCCGCCGCGCGCCGCCGATCATACCCGAGCAGGCCTGCCCGAGCGCCCCGCCAGACGGGCGTTTCCCGGCAATTTGCGCGATCGTCCGTCATCGTGCTATCATGTCGCCTGTTTCAACATTCAATCTCTGCCTATTCGATTTCGAGAGAAGTCCGTCCGCGCGTTGCGGGCCGGCCCTTCGACCGAAATTGCACCCACAGGAAAGTCCGCCCGACAGGCCCGCTTTTCTCGTTTCATTGCCCCTTCGGGGCGCTGCCGGAACGCAGGACATCGTCCGCACCGGCATCTGCCGCCTGCATCACGCGGCCCATTCTTCATGAGCGCACTGTCGCGACGGCCCATCGGGCCCGCGTCGAAGCAGCCTCTTACGGCCCTTTACCGCCTTTTGTGCAGTAAGTGCTTAATGGCCTGCCCCGACGCGCCGCTTGCGATACCGCGCTCGCCGGCAAACCGTGTCGGACGGCCCATCCGTTCGGCGCAGTCAAAGGAGTGCATGACCTTGACCGCAACACACGTCAGCCCGACCGCTGCTTCTTCATCCCCCTCGTCGTCCGGCGAGGCCCCGCTCGCCGCGGACGACATTACCGTCGTCGACCAGAGCCTGCTCAAGCGCGCCGTCAGCGCAATGGCCATCGGCAACGCGATGGAATGGTTCGACTTCGGCGTCTACAGCTACATCGCCGTCACGCTCGGCAAGGTGTTCTTCCCGTCCAGCAGCCCGTCCGCGCAGCTGCTCGCGACCTTCGGCACGTTCGCGGCCGCGTTCCTCGTGCGCCCGCTCGGCGGCATGGTGTTCGGCCCGCTCGGCGACCGCATCGGCCGCCAGCGCGTGCTCGCCGCCACGATGATCATGATGGCCGCCGGCACCTTCGCGATCGGCCTGATCCCCAGCTACGCGTCGATCGGCATCATGGCGCCCGTGCTGCTGCTCGTCGCCCGCCTCGTGCAGGGTTTCTCGACCGGCGGCGAATACGGCGGCGCAGCCACCTTCATCGCCGAATTCTCGACCGACAAGCGCCGCGGCTTCATGGGCAGCTTCCTCGAGTTCGGCACGCTGATCGGTTATGTGATGGGCGCCGGCGTCGTCGCGCTGCTTACCGCGTCGCTGTCGCAGGAAGCGCTGCTGTCGTGGGGCTGGCGCGTGCCGTTCCTGATCGCCGGCCCGCTCGGCCTGATCGGCCTCTACATCCGGATGAAGCTCGAGGAAACGCCCGCGTTCAAGCGCCAGGCCGAGGAGCGCGAAGCGCAGGACAAGGCCGTGCCGAAGACGCGCTTCCGCGAAACGCTGATGCGCAACTGGCGTGCGCTGCTGCTGTGCGTCGGCCTCGTGCTGATCTTCAACGTGACCGATTACATGGTGCTGTCGTACCTGCCGAGCTTCATGTCGTCGACGCTGCACTTCGACGAATCGCACAGCCTCGTGCTCGTGCTGCTCGTGATGGTGCTGATGATGCCGCTGACGCTCGCCGCGGGCCGCCTGTCCGACCGGATCGGCCGCAAGCCCGTGATGCTCGCCGGCTGCGTCGGCCTGCTCGCGCTGTCGATTCCGTCGATGATGCTGATCCATGCGGGCACCACGGCATCGGTGTTCGGCGGCCTGCTGATCCTCGGCGTGCTGCTGTCGTGCTTCACCGGCGTGATGCCGTCGGCGCTGCCGGCGCTGTTCCCGACCGAGATCCGCTACGGCGCGCTCGCGATCGGCTTCAACGTGTCGGTGTCGCTGTTCGGTGGCACGACGCCGCTCGTCACCGCGTGGCTCGTCGACGTGACGCACAACCTGATGATGCCCGCGTACTACATGATGGGCGCCGCCGTGATCGGCATCGTGTCGGTCGTCGCGCTCGCCGAAACCGCGCGCCAGCCGCTGAAGGGCTCGCCGCCCGCCGTCGCGACGCGCCGCGAAGCCCACCAACTCGTGCGCCAGTTGCGCGAGGACGACGCGTCGGATATGTACACCGTCGCCTCCCCGGCGCGCGCATAAGCGTCGCCCATGAAAAAGCCCCGGCCGAAGCCGGGGCCCGATCGAACCCGATCCGCCCGCCCGGCTTGCGCCGCGCGGGCTTTTTTTCATCTGTTCAATACGAACGCCATTACGCGTGCGCTTCGCAGTGACGGCAAAAGATCAGCGCGCGCGAGCGCGACACCGCCGCCTGGGCGCCACGCGCCGCGACGATCAGCCCGACCTGGCCGAGATTGAAATCGCGCTCGACCATCAACTGCGTCAGCGCGGCAAGCGGCAACAGGACGGACGGGTGGTACAGGCTCGATTCGATCAAGGTCTTCATCATCGGCTCCATCAGGCAATGCGTGATTCGATGGAGTGGATTCTAGGGACCGGCCGCGCCCGGATAAACAGCGCGAATGCGAAGTCACTTGTCAGCCATCGAGAACAATCGACGGCGGCTTGCCAGCCGGGGCCGAGCGGGCGGCCGGCAACGGCGCGGGGCCGCGTCGCGCCCGGCGCGCTCGAGAAGCGTCATCCGACCGCGCATGAAGCGCCCGCTGCCCGGCCACAATGACCATAATGCAGATTCACGCCCCTTCCGTCCCGAGGTTCCCCATGTGGTACGCCCTCGTCGAGCAACAGCGGGAATGGATGCGCGTCTGGCGCGAGACGACGCGGCACGCGTTCGACGCGTGGCCGGCGGCAACGCTGCCGCACGCCGCGTCGTCATGCTATGACGACCTGTTCGAGCCGCTGCTCGGGCCGCCGGCCGGGCCGCCGCGCTTCGACATCGCGTGGCCGGCCGTCGACGAGCGGATCGTCGCGCGCACGCCGTTCTGCAACCTGCGGCGCTTCACGCACGCCGATACACGGCGCACGGTGCTGCTGTGCGCGCCGCTTGCCGGGCACGCGGCCGTGATGATGCGGGAAACCGTCGAGACGCTGCTCGCCGACGGCGACGTCTGCGTAACCGACTGGCGCAATGCGCGCGACGTGCCGCCCGAGTCGGGCCGCTTCGGCCTCGACGAGTACGTCGCGACGCTCGACGGCTTCGTCGACGGGCTCGCAGCCGACGATCGGCCGCTGCACGTCGTCGCCGTGTGCCAGGCAACCGTGCCCGCGCTCGGTGCGCTCGCCCTGCGCGCCGCACGCGGCCTCCCGCCGCCCGCGAGCATCACGCTGATCGGCGGCCCGCTCGACGCGCGCCTGAACCCGAGCGCGCTCGGCACGGCCGCAACGACCCATTCGCTCGCATGGTGCCGCCGCCACCTGATCGACATCGTGCCGCCCGGCTTCGCGGGGCACGGCCGCCACGTGTTCCCGACCTATCTCCAGCAGGGCGAGATCGCGCTCATGTACCCGCAGCGCTTCCTGTCGCTGATCGAGGCCTACGCGCTGGCTGCGTCGCGCTTCGACCTGGCCGGGCTCGCCGGCGCACGGCGCGCGCTGCGCGAATACACGGCGCTGCTCGACATGCCGGCCGAATACTTCCTCGATACGGTCGACATCGTGTTCCAGCGCATGAGCCTCGCGAACGGCACGTGGGACGTCGGCGGCCGGCGCGTCGAGCCTGCCGCGCTGCGCGGCGTCACGCTGCTGACCGTCGAAGGCGCGTGCGACGCGGTCACGGGCGCCGGCCAGACGCATGCGGCGCTGGACATGTGCAGCGGCCTCTCGGCCGGCGAGCGCTACCGCGTCGACATCGACGATTGCGATCACTACGGGCTGTTTACGGGCGCGCGCTGGCACGGCAGCGTCCATCCGGCACTGCAGCGCGTGTTCGCGCTGGCCGAAGCCGCTCATCCGCCCGGCATCGGGCGGGCGTAACGGCGCGTCAGGCACGGGCCGCGTCGAGCAACGCGCGCACCTCGTCGTCGCTCGTCTGCTCGAAACGCGCGTAGAACTGGCTGATCCCGAAGAACGGCAGCGGCTGCGACACCGTGACGAACGCGTCGGCCAGGTCGTCGAATGCGTGCCGCGTGCCCGCCGGCGCGACCGGCGCAGCGGCCACGATGCGCGCGGGATGGCGCTCGCGCAGTGCCTGCAGCGCGGCGCGCATCGACGCGCCGGTCGCGACGCCGTCGTCGACGACGATCGCGATGCGCCCGTCCACGGGCAGCGGCGGCACGGCGCCGCGATAAAGCGCTTCGCGGCGATGCAGTTCGGCCGTCTCGCTCACGATCACGTCGGCAAGCTGCGAGTCGGACACGCCCATCGAGCGGATCACCGAGCGCTGCAAGTGAATCGCGCCGCCTGTCGCGATCGCGCCCATCGCGAGTTCGGGATCGCGCGGCACGCCGAGCTTGCGCACGACCAGCACGTCGAGCGGCGCGCCCAGCGCGCAGGCGACCGGATATGCGACGGGCACGCCACCGCGCGGCAACGCGAGCACGACGACGTCGCTACGCCCCGCGTAGTCACCCAATGCGACGGCCAGTTGACGGCCCGCATCGGCGCGATCGGCAAAACACTCGAACACGATCGGCCCCCTGCTTTTGTGCCGGATGCGCGAAAGCCGCGCTGGCGCCTGTCAACGAGCATGGTTCATCGGTCGTGCCGATGCAAGCAGGGTCACACCGGCGTGCACGACGCCGAAGGAAGGGGTCAGAGGCCGGCGGCCTGCCGGTACAGCCGCCAGAACGACTGCGCGTAGGATTGCGCGAGCTCGGGCGCGCGCTGGAACACGTTCACCGTTTCCGCGTGGGCGGCCGCGCCTTCGGACAGCGTCGTCAGCGCGACGCTGTCGTCGACGATCACGAAGCGCGGCGCCGGATCGCCATGCCGCGAATCGATCGCGACGTCGATGCCCGCGGATTTCAGATAACCCGCGCCGCTGTACCTGCCCGCGCGCGGCGAGCGCACGAGCACGACGCGTACCTCGACGCCTCGCGCGCGGGCCGCGCGCAACGCGCTCGCGACGGCCGGCGGTACATGCGTATAGCCGGCCAGCAGCACACGGCGCTGCGCCTGCTCGATCAGGTCGACGGTCGCGTCGGCTGCTGCATTGTCATACGAAAAGTACGCGCCGACCGATGCGGCGTCGGACGGAATCGGGCTGGCGTGGGCGCTCGCCGCGCAGCCGAGCGCGACGAGGAGGAAAGCGGCTGGTCTCATGGCGGGCGCCATTTTAGCGATGCCAATTCGCGTGGCAAGTGCCGGCTGCGACGCTGCTGCGCCGGCGCAACACACAGTGCGCCATGCGCGCCCGGCGAGCGTTTTTCAGGCCGCCGGTCAGCCCGCCGCGACGCGCGCGAGCCAGCTCGTCACGCCGTCGACGGAACGGAAATCCGCGAGGCTGCGCGCCGGCAGCGCCGGATACGCGCCACCGGCCATCTCGGCCAGTGCGCGCCCGGGGCCGAGTTCGAGAAATGCGGTCGCGCCGGCCTCCACGCAGGCGGCGAGGCACGCCGCCCATTCGACCGGCTCCGCGACCTGCCGCGCGAGCTTGTCGAGGCCCGCGTCGACGTCGAGCACCGATGCGCCGTCGATTCCCGAAAACAGCCGCGTGCCGGACAGCGGCCGTCGCACGCTCGCTGCGGCGAGCGACGCGCGAAACACCGGCACGGCCGCCACGAGCCGGCCCGTGTGCGACGCGATCCGCACGCACACGGGCGCGACGCGCAGTGCGCCGTCGCGTGCCGCTTCGTCGGCCACCGCATCGACGTCGACGCGCCGCCCCGCAACCACGAACGCGTCGCCGGGGTTCGCGATCGCGATCGCCGCGTCGCGGCCATCGCACAACTGCGCGAGCCGCTCGCGCGTCAGGCCGCGCACGAACACCATCCGCTCGTCGCCGCCGCTCGCCGCATCCATCGCGCGTGCGCGCGCATCGGCCAGGTCGAGCGCGTCGTGCGGATCGATCATCCCCGCGACGCTCCATGACGCCACTTCGCCGACGCTGTAGCCCGCGACGCAGCGCCGCCGCGGCCACACCGCGTCGAGCAGCGCCGTCGCCGCGAGCGCCTGGACGGTGCAAAGGATCTGCGCGGCGCGGTTTTCACGCAGCGCGTCCGGTCCGGCCTGCCGGACCCACGCGCGCGGATCGTCGCCGAGGAGCCGGCCGGCGTGCGCGAACACGGCATCGGCCTGCGGCGCCGCGCCCGTCAGGTCGAACATGTCGGCGCGCTGCGCGCCTTGTCCGGAGCAGAGGATCGCCAGCGTCATCGCGCGCCCTCGTCGGCTTCGAGCGCGTCGACGAAGACGCTCATCGCGAGCAGGTCGGCTGCGCCGCCCGGGCTCAACCGGCGCGCGACGAACGCCCGGTGCGCGGCAGCCGCGCGCAGTTGCCAGCCGTGCGCGCGCACGCCGCCGCGCGCGACGAATGCGCGTGCGGTCGCCCGCGCGAAATCAAGGCCGGCTTGCCCGCCCCGGTGCAGCAGGTTCGTGTCGTCGAGCGCGGCGATCAGCGCGAAGCACGCGTCGACACGGGCGGCTTCCGGGTCGTGCGGCAGAGCGCGCTTCGCGCGGCGCAGCGCGGGCAACCCGACCGCATACACGGTTGCGAAGCCGTCGGCCGCCTCACGGCGCGCGCCGCCGACGCCGTAGCGCCGGCTCGCGCGCTCGCCGTGGCTGTCCGGCAAGCGCGGGCCGCCGAGGATGTCGGCGCCCCAGCGATGCGCGACGAACGCGCCGAGCGTCATCGCGTGTGCGGCCGGATCGGGCGTCCCGCGCCGGCCCGCGGCCGCGCACAGCAGCCCGAGCCCGAAGATCGCGCCGCGATGCGTATTGACGCCGCCGGTCGCCGCGAGCATCGCGTGCTCGGCGCGCAGGCCGATCTTGCGCAGCACGGCCATGTCCGCATCGCGCGCGCCCGCGTCGGCGAGTTCCGCAAAGTACGGCCGCAGTACGGCGGCGCTGCGCGCGAACGTCGCGGCGTCCATGTCGGAATGGCTGCCGGTGTCGACGTGGCTGACGAGCCCCGGTTTCGGATAAGTCTCGATCTCGAGCACGAGGCTGCGCTCGGCCAGCGCGGCGATGCGCTCCGCCTCGGACGGCGCCGGTGTGCGGCAGACAGCCCATGCGCTCATCGCGCGCCTCCTCCGGTGAATGCGTCGGCGGCCATCAATTCGACGGCGATCGCGGTCTTGACCGCCACTTCGGGCAACCGCGCGTGCAGTTCGCGCCAGTTGACGCCCGCGCCGTCGTCGCGCAGCAGTTCGCCGTCGATACGCATCGGCGCGCGTGCGTCGATCGCCGCGAGGCCGTCGAGCAGCGGCGCGAGCGACGCGGCGTCCGGCAGCGGAAACACGATGTCGAGATCGGACGACGGACCGAGGTATGGCTCGCCCGTCAGCGCCTGCCACGCGAGGCTGCCGAACACGCGGCCCTGGACGCCGCAGCGCGCGCCGAGCGCATCGAGCTCGCGCAACGGCGCGTGCCATGCGTCGGGCGCCGCGCCGAGCACGTCGGCCAGCGCGGGCAGCGGGCCGACCGTTGCAAGCGCGTCGGCGGCGACGTTCAGCGCGATGCGCCGCTTGCCCGCCGAAGGCGGCAGCGGCAGGCCGAGCGGCACGCGGCCGGCATCGGCCTCGTCGGGCGACGCGCGGCGCACGATCAACGGCCACGCGTGCGCGGCCCACGCACGTACGAGCGGATCGGCCGCGAGCGCGGGATCGCGCGCGAACGCCGCGCCCCACCCCGCCGCCGTCAGCGTGACGAGCGTGTGGCGGCGCAGCGGCATTTCAGCGTGCGTCACGCGCGAGTGCCTCGACGCGCCGCGCGACATCGGCCGCCACCGGCCGGCCGCGCGCCGCGCGGCGATCGACGCGATCGGCCGGCTTGCCGAGCCACTCCGCGACCTGCGCGTCGAGCGCGCGGGCCGGGTCGAGCACGGCGTCGACGGCGCCCATCTTCACGAGGTTGTCGAGCCCCGGCGCGAACACCGGCGTCGAGCGCGACATCTCCTTCAGTTGGTCGATCGGCAGCTTGGTCACGCGCGACATCGACGGCAGATCCATCACCTCCGGCTCGGCGCCCGGCACCGCGAGCAGCGTGCGCGTCGCGAGCGCGGTCGCGATGAACGCGCCGGCGGCCGTGTGGCCGGACAGCACGCCGATCGTCCGGTGCCCGGCGAGATCCGCGTGCATCAGGCATTTCGCGAGATGCGACAGCCCTTCGTTCAGGCCGAGCAGTTCGTCGCGCTTGCTCATCCGCTGGCTGTCGCTGTCGACGAGCACGAGGATCGACGTATCACCGCCGCGCGCGATCGTGTCGAGCACGTGCGACGCGAGCGTCAGCGCTTCGTCGATGCCGAACGGCAAACGGTCCGCAACACCGATCACGTCGACGCGCGTGCCAGCCAGATCCGCGTGGCCGGTCAGCAGGCCGCCGGTGCGTGCGATCGAATGGCCTGCGGGGAACAGCGAATTCAGTACTTCATCGAGCGTCATGCTGCGGCTCCTGTAACTGGTCGGCAAGCGTGGCGAACGCATCGTCGGGCATTCCGGGAATCGCTTCGGGCGCCTCTGCACCAAGCGCGCGCCACACGTCGAGCGCGTCCTCGCACGCACCGAACCGCTCGACCCGCGCTTCGAGGCGTACCTGTTCCGCGCGCAGCATCGCCGCATCGAACGTCGGCGCATTGCCGAGCAATTCGAGCGCCGCCGCGCGGAATGCGTCCGGCGTATCGGCGACATACCGATCCGCGCCGCCGATCAGCCGCCGGTGCTTGCCGCCCATCGTGCGCCAGATCAGCGCGCGGTCCTTCGCGTCGAATTCCTCGACGCCGCGATTGGTCTCGATCACTTCGGGGCCCGACACGCTGATGCGCCCCTGCTCCGACACCGCGAGTGCCGAACAGCACGCGGCGAGCAACCCGCCGCCGCCGTAGCAGCCCGCACGCCCGCCGATCAGCCCGATCACCGGCACGCCGGCCGCCCGCGCGTCGACGAGCGCGCGCATGATCTCGGCGATCGCGAGCTCGCCCGCGTTCGCTTCCTGTAGCCGCACGCCGCCCGTATCGAACAGGATCAGCACCGGCTTGCCGACTTCGCGCGCGGCGCGCAGCAGCCCCGTGAGCTTCGCGCCGTGCACTTCGCCGAACGCGCCGCCCATGAAACGGCCTTCCTGCGCGGCGACGAACACCGGCTTGCCGTCGAGCCGGCCATGGCCGACCACCATCCCGTCGTCGAACTGCTGCGGCAGGTCGAACAGCGGCAGGTGCGGGCTCGTCACGCGCTCGGCCGGCCCGAGGAATTCGCTGAAGCTGCCCGCGTCGAGCAGCTCGTCGATACGCTGCCGCGCGGACGCTTCGTACCAGCTCGCACCGTTCGCGACGAACGCGGGTGCATCATGGATCACGTCGTTCATCATGCGTCCCCCTCGATCGCGCGCACGGCCTGCGCGAGCCGCAGCGACACCATGTCGGGCCGCGCGCCGCCGTCGTTGATCGACAGCTTCAGGCCGCCCGGCGTGCGCCGCTCGACGAAATCCGACACGACGGCCTGCCACACCGCGCCGAAACCGACCGCCGCGGTGCGGATGTCGATTTCGCATTCGTTGCCCGGCAGCACGCGCTCGACGAGCACTTCGAGATTGCCGGACGCGACCACGCCGACGAGCGCCGCGGCCTGCTCGCCCTTCGCGCGCTCGCGCGCGGTGAAGCGATAGTTCAACTGTTCCATGCCCTCTTCCTCACCAGTTGCGGAACCGGGCCGGCGGCGCGTAAAGCCCGCCCGACCAGTGCACGAGATCCTTGATCGAGCGCGCGGCGAGCCAGCGGCGGTCGGCGTCGAGCGGATCGATGCCGAGATCCTCCGGGCGGCGGATCACGCCGCGCTCGCGCAGCCGCTCGACCATCTTCCGGTCGCGGCCGCGGCCGATGTCCGTATAACCGGCCACGCCGCGGATCGCGTGTTCGCGCTCGTCCTTGTCGCGGCACATCAGCAGGTTCGCGATCCCTTCCTCGGTGACGATGTGCGTGACGTCGTCGCCGTAGACCATGATCGGCGCGAGATCGAGCTGCAGCTTGTCGGCGAGCTTCAGCGCGTCGAGCTTCTCGACGAACATCGGCACGTTCTTGTCGCCGAACGTCTCGCCGATCTGCACGACGAGCTTGCGGCCGCGCCTGAGCGCCGCCGGCGTATCGGGGTCGGCTTCCGCGCCGGCCTTCAGCCACGGCTCGCTCGGATGGCGCCGGCCGCGCGCGTCGCTGCCCATGTTCGGCGCGCCGCCGAAGCCGGCGATGCGCTCGGCCGTGACCGTCGACGAATGACCCGACAGGTCGATCTGCAGCGTCGAGCCGATGAACATGTCGCACGCGTAGAGGCCGGCCGTCTGGCAGAACGCGCGGTTCGAGCGCAGCGAGCCGTCGGAGCCCGTGAACCACACGTCGGAACGCGCGCGGATGTAGTCGTCCATCCCGACCTCGGAGCCGAAGCAGTGGATCTGCTCGACCCAGCCCGATTCGATCGCGGGAATCAGCGTCGGGTGCGGATTGAGCGCCCAGTGCGAGCACACCTTGCCCTTCAGCCCGAGCTTCTCGCCGTAGGTCGGCAGCAGCAGCTCGATCGCGGCGGTGTTGAAGCCGATCCCGTGGTTCAGGCGCTTGATGCCGTACGGCTCGTAGATGCCCTTGATCGCGAGCATCGCGGTGAGGATCTGCGTTTCGGTGATCGCGGCCGGGTCGCGCGTGAACAGCGGCTCGACGTAGAACGGCCGGCCGGCCTCGACGACGAAATGCACGCGGTCGCCAGGGATGTCGACGCGCGGCACCTTGTCGACGATGCGGTCGACCTGCGCGATCACGACGCCGTCCTTGAACGCGGTGGCTTCGACGACGGTCGGCGTGTCCTCGGTGTTCGGGCCCGTGTACAGGTTGCCGTCGCGATCGGCGCTGACCGCGGCGATCAGCGCGACGTGCGGCGTGAGGTCGATGAAGTAGCGCGCGAACAGTTCGAGATAGGTGTGCACCGCGCCGAGCGCGATCTTGCCGCCGAACAGCAGTTTCGCGATCCGCTGCGACTGCGGGCCCGAATACGCGAAATCGAGGCGCTTCGCGATGCCGCGCTCGAACACGTCGAGATGCTCGGGCAGCACGACGCCCGACTGCACCATGTGCAGGTCGTGCACCTTCGCGCTGTCGACGTCGGCAAGCGCCGTCGCGAGCAGGTCGGCCTGCTTCTGGTTGTCGCCTTCGAGGCAAACGCGGTCACCCGGCCGCAGCACCGCTTCGAGCAACGCCACGGTGTCGCGCGCGTCGACCCGCTTGCCCTGCGCGTAAACCGCGCCGGCCGCGAGGCGTGCGTCGCGCGCCTGCCGCGCGTGGTTCCATCCCGTCATGAACAGTTCTCCCGCTTCGATGGTTCAGCGGCATTCTAAGCCTCGCGCCGCCGCCGATTGATGATGTTGACGAATGCAACTCAGAGGACGCCGCGATGGATACGGCCCGCGCACGGGCCGCGTCGCACCGGTTTATGCGCCGACCAGCGCGCGCGTCGTGAAGAACAGCACCGACGGGCCGAGCAGGCAGCCGACGCCCGTATGGAAGGTCGCGACCAGCGCGCCGTACGGAACGAGCCGGCGATCGGTCGCGGCGAGCCCTGCGCTGACACCGCTGACGGTGCCCGCGAGGCCGCCGAAGATCATCGCGGAACGCGGCGTCTTCAGGCCCATGAAGTTCGCGGCAATCGGCGTGCCGACCATCACGATGATCGCCTTCACGAGCCCCGTCGCGATGCTGAGCGCGATCACGTCGGAACTCGCACCGATCGCGGCGCCCGTGACGGGCCCGACGATATAGGTGACGGCGCCCGCGCCGATCGTCGTCATGCTGACCGCGTCGGTATAGCCGAACGCGCGCGCGATGCACGCGCCGACGATGAACGGCAGCACGGTGCCGAGCAGCAGCGACACGACGCCGACGAGGCCGGCCTTGCGCGCCTCGGTCGGCTGCACTTCGAATGCGGTCGCGACGATCGCGAAATCGCGCAGCATCGCGCCGCCCATCAGGCCGACGCCCGCGAACAGCGGCACGTCGGCGATCCCCTTCTCGCCGCCGGTGAAGGCGCCGCCGACATACGCGAGCGCCAGACCGATCACGATCGCGATCGCGGAGCCGTGCACGCGGCCGAACGTCAGCTTGCGCGACGCGATCGACGACAGCCACATGATCAGGCCGACCAGCGCGAACGACGCGACGAGCCCGTTGTGGGCGACGACTTTTTCGAGCATCTGCAGCATGGCGGCCTCCGTTACTGTTCTTCGAATTGCGGCACGCCCGCGAAGGCCGTGTCGTCGCGCCCGGTGCGCACGAGTACCGCAATGCAGCATGCGCAGATCGCGACCGCGCCGACGGCGGCCAGCAGCGCGACCGGCCCGCCCTTCAGCGCGGCGACGACGTTCTGGTTCGCGGCCATCGCGACGACGACCGGGATGTACATCGCGCCCCAGAAACCGACGCCGGCCTCGGTCTCCTTCGGCAGCCAGCCGCGGCGGTGCAGCCACAGGCGCAGGCAGATCAGCAGCAGCATCGCGATGCCGACGCCGCCGACGTTGGTCTTCACGCCGATCGCGCTGCCCAGCAGGTCGCCGAGGAACAGTCCGGCCAGGTGGCAGAACGCCAGCAGCGCGGTTCCGTAGATGATCATGAGTCGTCTCCAGTCTCTTCGTGACGGGCGCCAGACGCGCGCGGGAGACAACCTGCACGCCGATCCCGTGCGCGGGCTGTCTCCTGCGGCGGTGCGCCGCGACCCGGCGGCCCGTCGTGCGGGCGCGTTCTCGGGCGGTCGATGGGATGATACGGTTTCGGGCCGGACGCCGGATGCCGTAGACTGACCGATGCGGCCGCCGGCACGACACGGGCTACGCGTCCGGTTCGTCCCGTTGCACGGGCCGCACCGGGGCGTGATCCGATACTAGCCCCGCAAAATCCGGCCATTTATGAAGTTGTCGAAACCGATTCAGTGGATTTAGCAATGCGTCCGTTACCGCCCGAGCTGCTGCGCAGCTTCGTCGCCGTCGCCCAGTCCGGCAGCTTCACCGCCGCGTCCGAGCGCGTGAGCCTGTCGCAATCGACCGTCAGCCAGCACATCCGCCGCCTCGAGGAGCTGCTCGACCGGCCGCTCTTCGAGCGCGACACGCGCAACGTGCACCTGTCGCAGCACGGCGACGCGCTGTTCCGCTACGCGGTGCGCATCCTCGAACTGATGGACGAAGCCGTCACGTCGGTGTGCGGGCCGCCGCTGTCGGGCAAGGTGCGGCTCGCGATGTCGGAGGATTTCGCGTCGGCGCACCTGACGTCCGCCCTGGCGAGCTTCGTACAGCGCAATCCGGAAGTCGAGCTCGCGATCTCGACCGGGCTGTCGGGCGACCTGTTCGACGCGCTCGACGAGGGCCGGCACGATCTCGTGTTCGCGAAGCGCATCGCGGGCAGCCGGCGCGGCCGCGTGATCCGCAGCGAGCCGCTGTACTGGTGCACCGGCCCCGATTCGCGCATCACCGGCCACGAAACCGTGCTGCCGCTCGCGATGCATCCAGAACCGAGCGTGTCGCGCCGCCGCGTGCTCGAATCGCTCGAGGCCGTCGGGCGGCCGTACCGGATCGCGGTCGTGAGCAGCAGCGTCGCGGTACTGCGCGCGGCCGCGAGCGCGGGGCTCGGCGTCAGCGCGTTCGCCGGCTACGTGATTCCGGCCGGGCTCGCGCGGCTCGACGCCGGGTTGCCCGAGCTCGGCGAACTCGAATACGTGATCGACCGGCCGGCGGCCGCGTCGCGCTCGACGCTCGCGCTCGAAGCCACGCTGATCGCGGCGGCGGCCGAGTTGTAACACCGCGGCGCGCACGCGCCGCCGCACCTGCCAACTGACAGCTTTGCCCGGAACGCGTCATCGTCCGCGCAGCACCCGCTCGCGACAATGGGGCCCATCGGAACGCACGGCATGCCGCCGCGCGCATCCGGTGTCCCGTCCCCTTGATCGGAGCACACCATGAATTTCTTGCGATTCGCTGTCGCCACCGCTGCAGCCGCGCTGCTGTCCCCCGCCTTTGCGCAGGCCGACGCCACGGCGCCCGAGCGGGGGCTGACCCGCGCGGAAGTCATCGCCCAGCTCAAGCAGGCCTATCTCGACGGCCAACTGCCGACGAACGACGGCAACTATCCGCCGAGCGCCGAAACGCGCGCACGCAACCGCGAACTCGTGCAGGCCGCGAACCCCGCATGGCTTGCCCAGACGCCGCAGGCACCGCAAACGGCGGCGCAGCAGTAACCGCGCGGCCCGGCCGATACGCTGCGCCGACGCGCAATCAGGGCAGGAAGCTGCGGCGCCGCGCGTCGATCAACTCGACGAGCAGCCGGTCGCGCTCGGCCGCCAGCTCCTGCATCGAACGCTCGCCCTGGATCTCGCGTAATGCTTCGTTCAGCTTGCGATCGACTTCCGGATCGAACGACGGCGTGCCGAGGTCGTCCCACCAGCTCGTGATCGGCCCCGACAGGTGTTCGAGGAAGTGCGCGATCCCGCCCGCGCCACCGCCGAGGTGATAGGTCAGGCACTGCCCCATCAGCCCCCAGCGCAGGCCCGGGCCCCATGCAACGGCCTTGTCCGCATCGGCCACGCTCACGACGCCTTCGCCGACGAGGTGATACACCTCGCGGAACAGCGCGGCCGCGAGCCGGTTCGCGACGTGGCCGGTCATCTCCTTGTTCAGGACGATCGTCTGCTTGCCGAGTGCATCGTAGAAAGCCTTCACGCGCGCGATCACGTCCTTGCCGGTCGCATCGCCGCCGACCAGCTCGACGAGCGGAATCAGGTGCGGCGGGTTGAACGGATGCGCGATCAGGCAGCGCTCCGGATGTTTCGCGCACGCGGTCTGGATGTCCGACATCTTCAGTCCCGACGAACTCGACGCGATCGGCACATGCGCGGGCAGCACGTCGTCCATTTGCTGGTACAGCGCGCGCTTCAGGTCGAGCCGTTCGGGGCCGTTTTCCTGCACGAAATCGACACCGTCGAGCGCGCGGGAAAGATCAGCGTCGAACGACAGCCGCGCGGAAAGTTCGGCCGCCCGTTCGCCGAGAAACGCGACAAGCGTGTCGCGCAGCCGCGCCTCGGCTTGCGGCGCCGGATCGGTCGCGACGACGTCGAAGCCCTGCGCCAGATAGAAAGCCGCCCAGCTCGCGCCGATCACGCCGGCGCCGACGATCGCGATACGTCGAATGTCCATGGTTGTCCCGTCTCGTTGGTCTGTTGAATTCGCAACGATTGTCGCATCGAATCGCACGGACACGCGTTGACGCAAGTTGCAGGCTCCCTCTTGAAATGCGCTGCGGCGGCCACTAATTACGCGTTGCCGGGCAGTGCTCCATGCAACGCACTGCCCCCGTTTCGAACCCAGTGGAGCCACCCGTCGCGCCCGCCGCAGGCGTCGCGCCGTCACGTCTCCCGCGTTTCCCGTCCCGGAGGACCATCATGAGCGGTATTCATTTCGGCAACGATCTGTTCGACGATTTCGCCCGCGTGCAGCGGCACGTGGCGAACCTGTTCGGCGAACGCCCGTCCGGCATCCGCGCGGTGCGGCCGGGTACCTTTCCCGCGCTCGACGTCGGCGCGACCGACGACGCGATCGAGATCGTCGCGTTCGCGCCCGGCATGGCCGCGGCCGATTTCGACGTGTCGATCGACAAGGATCTGCTGACGATCAGCGGCGAGCGCAAGCCCGCGCCGCGCGGCGAAGGCGACGACGTGCGCACCTATGCGCAGGAGCGCTTTCACGGCCCATTCCGCCGCGTCGTCGAATTGCCGAGGGATGCGGATGCCGACCAGGTCAGCGCCCGCTACGAAAACGGCTGCCTGCTGATTCGGGTCGGCCGTCGCGAAGCATCGAAGCCGCGCGCCATCACCGTTCAGTAATCTTCAGGATACCGACATGTACACGAACCCGACCCTTGCCGAGCGCCACACGAGCGCCGTTCACCCTGCTGCCGCAGAAGCCGCGCGCCGGCCCGTCGCCACGCCGGCCGTCGACATCGTCGAAGACGCTCGCGGCGTCACGCTGCAGGCCGACCTGCCCGGCGTGCCGCGCGAGAATCTCGACGTGAAGGTGCACGACAACACGCTGACGATCGAAGCCGACACGCGCATCGACACGCCGGCCGACCTGCGCGTGCGGCACGCCGAAGCCCGCGCGCCGCGCTATGCGCGCACGTTCGTGCTGAGTCCCGATCTCGATACGTCGAAGATCGACGCGAACCTGCGCGACGGCGTGCTGACGCTGACGATTCCGCGCCGCGAAGAAACGCGTCCGCGCCGCATCGACGTGACGGCCGGCAACGCGTAAGCGCAGCAACGCCGACGCGCGACGTGTTGCAACGCGCATGAAAAAGCCCCGCCGGGCGCGATGCCGGGCGGGGCTTTTTTTACGACGAACAACGAACGACGCGCATGCGCGCACGCCGTATCCGGATTCAATCGAAGTCGAACAGGTCGAACACCGACTTCTTGCGACGCTGGCCGTCGTGCCGGTGGCGGTCGTCGTGCGAACGGCCGTCGCGCCCCCAGTTGTCGCGTTCGCGCGGCGCGTTGGCCTGGGTATCGCGCGTGGCAGGCGCGTCGTCGCGGCGTGCCGGCGCGTCGCTGCTCTCGCGGGCGATCAGCTTGTCGAGTTCGCCGCGATCGAGCCACACGCCGCGGCACGTCGGGCAGTAGTCGATCTCGATCGACTGGCGCTCGGCCATCAGCAGGTCGGGCGTCTTGCAGACTGGGCATTTCATCGTGCTTCTCCTTTCCGTGCGAATTCCGCTTGAAGGCGTGCGAGCCGGCTGCCGCAGCAGCGGCCCGCACGCGGTGGCTCAGTGCTCTTCCACTCGTGCCGCGCGCTTCGCCTTCGCGCGCCGCGCCAGCATGTTCATGCCTTCGACGAACGCGGAGAACGCCATCGCCGCGTAGATGTAACCCTTCGGCACGTGCGACCCGAAACCTTCGGCGATCAGCGTCATGCCGATCACGACGAGGAACGACAGCGCGAGCATCACGATGGTCGGGTTGCGGTCGATGAAGCGCGCGAGCGGCTGCGCGGCGAACAGCATCACGGCCACCGCGACGATCACCGCGACGAACATGATCGGAACGTGCTCGGTCATGCCGATCGCGGTCACGATGCTGTCGATCGAGAACACGATGTCGAGCATCACGATCTGGCCGATCGCGGCCCACACCGTCAGGCCGGCCGCGCCGCCCGAGCCGCCCGCGCCTTCGCCGTCGTGCGACACGTGGTGATGGATCTCGGTGGTCGCCTTCCACACGAGGAACAGGCCGCCCGACAGCAGGATCACGTCGCGCCACGAGAACGCATGATCGAAGAGCGTGAACACCGGCTCGGTGAGACTCGCGATCCACGCGACGCTGCCGAGCAGCGCGAGGCGCATCACGAGCGCGAGCGCGATGCCCAGGCGCTGCGTGCGGGCGCGCTGCGCTTCGGGCAGCTTGTTGCTGAGGATCGAGATGAAGATCAGGTTGTCGATGCCGAGCACGACTTCCATCACGACGAGCGTCAGGAGCGCGGCCCAGACGGCGGGGTCGGCGGCAAGCGTCATCAGGTAGTCCATGAAATGGGCCGATACGAAAGTGGAAAGCCAGATGATATTCCGCCCCGGACTTCGGAAAAATCAGAGAGAATCTGATTTTAAGTTCGGTTTTTACGAAGTAACGATCCGATGCTGAATTTCCGCCATCTGTACTATTTCTGGGTCGTCGTGAAGGAAGGCGGCTTCGCACGCGCGGCCGAACGGCTCGACATGGCCGTGCAGACGATCAGCGCGCAGGTGCGCGAGCTCGAGAAATCGCTCGGGCACCAGTTGCTGCGCCCGGCCGGGCGCGGCGTCACGATGACCGACGCAGGCCAGGCCGCGTTCGCGCGCGCGGAGGCCATCTTCGAGATGGGGCGGCTGATTCCCGACGAAGTGCGCGCGGCAGCCAGCCAGCCGACCGTGCGGCTCGCGGTCGGCCTCGCCGACGGCATCTCGAAGCTCGCTGCGCACGCGATCCTCGCGCCGGTGCTCGACACGCCCACGCTGCGCCTGCTGTGCCACGAGGGCGAGCACGATGCGCTGCTCGCGGAACTCGCGCTGCATCATCTCGATCTCGTGCTGGCCGGCCAGGGCGCGCCATCGGGGTCGAACCTGCGCGTGACGAGCGAGCGGCTCGTCGCGTCGCCGGTCGACTGGTACGGGCCCGCCGCGCTCGTCACGCCGGCCGCGCGGCAACGCTTTCCGCAATGCCTGGCCGAGTTGCCGGTGCTGCTGCCGACCGCCCACTCGGCGCTGCGCGCGCGCCTCGACCTGTGGCTGGAAGAAGAACGGATCGTGCCGCGCGTGGCCGGGGAATTCGAGGACAGCGCGCTGATGGCCGTGTTCGCGGCGCGCGGCCTCGGCGTGTTTCCGCTCAGCGAACTCGGCGCGAACGATGCGTCGCTGCTGCGCGGCCTCAGGCGGCTCGGGCGCGCGGAAGGCGTAACCGAAGAGATCCACGCGATCCGCTCGCGGCGCGGCGAACATCATCCGCTGACCGCGCAATTGCTGGCTTCCGCGCGGCCGTCGCCGGCCGGCTAGCGCCCGCTCACACCCGTTCGCGCCCCGTTCTCGCCGGCAGCGGTCGTGCGCCGGCCGGCAAAAGCCGTCACAGGTGGAAACAGCCGCCGAAGCGAGCGCGACATCAAACGAAACTATAATGACGCCCCGGCCATCCGAGATTGCCACGCACCCGCTACCGGCCCCGCCCTTTCGCGACGGCCGCCACCCGGTTGCCGCGCGACGCGCGCAACCCGGCGCGGCATCTCGCCGAGCCTTCTGAAAGACGCCATGCACAACCGATTTCGCCTGTTTTCCGTTTCGTGCGCGCTCGCGGCCGCGACCGTGCTGGCGGCGTGCTCGTCGCCGCCCAAGCCGATCTACCAGCAGGAACAGTTCGACGCGACGAGCAGCCCGTATGCGCATACGTTCCATTCGAAATCCGACGCGACCTGCGAAGCCGCGCGGCGCGCGCTGCTGAGCCAGGGGTATGTGGTGTCGTCGTCGCGCAACGACGCGGTCGACGGCAGCAAGAATTTCCAGCCGAACAACGACATGCACGTCGTGATCGAGTTTCACGTCGTGTGTGCGGACGCGAACGCGGACGGCTCGTCGAGCATCGCGTACGTGAACGCGGTGCAGGATCGCTACACGCTGAAGAAGTCGAATACGTCGGCGAGCGTCGGCCTCAGCGTGTTCGGCTCGCTGTCGCTGCCGATCGGGTCGAGCGACGACGCGCTCGTCAAGACCGCGAGCGAGACGATTCCCGCCGGTGTGTTCTACGAGCGATTCTTCAATCTCGTCGACCATTTCCTGAAGATCGACCCGGCCCGCCGCGACCGCGCGAGCGTGAAGGCAGCCGAGAAGGAAGCCGTCACGCCGCTGCCCGAACCCGCGCCAACGCCGCAAGGCGAACCGATGAAGATGACGACGCCGGTCGTGCCGACGCCCCCCGCGGCACCGGTGCCGCTGTCGGTGCCGGGCGTCGCGCCCGGGTCGGGGGCGAACGCGGTGCCGGCTGCGATGCGTGCCGCTGCGCCGGGAGCGGCTTCGGGTTCGGCGGGTGGTTCGGTGTCGGCGCCTGCGCCGGCTTCAGCGCCTGCGGCAACTTCGGCTCCCTCGCCGGCGTCCACGCCTGCGACACCTTCGGCTCCGGCTCCGGCGCCTGCCTCCACACATGCGCCGACTTCGGCTCCCGCACCGACTGCCGCCCCCGCCCCTGCTTCGGCTCCAATGCCGGCTTCCGCATCCGCACCAGCTTCGGCCCCGACGCCGGCCCCTGCATCCGCACCAGCTTCGGCCCCGATGCCGGTTTCTGCATCCGCACCAGCTTCGGCCCCGATGCTGGTCTCTGCATCCGCACCGGCTGCAACCCCGATGCCGGTCTCTGCGTCCGCACTGGCTGCAACCCCGGTGCCGGTTTCTGCATCCGCACCGGCTGCAACCCCGGTGCCGGTCTCTGCGTCCGCACCGGCTGCAACCCCGATGCTGGTCTCTGCATCCGCACCGGCTTCCAGCGTCGCGGCGTTGCCTGCCGCTGCAGCATCGACGCCCGCCGTTTCAGTACCGGTCGCGGCCACACCGGCATCGCTGGCACCCGCAATGTCCGCACCGGCATCTGCATCCGTTCCGACGAACCCATCGCCAGCGCAGGCTGACACATCAGCCGCACCTGCCGCCCCCAACTCCATCGCATCGTCCGCGCCGTCCGGCGCGAGCGCACCGGCCGCAAACTGATCGGCCCGTCGCGTCGTCGCGCCTGCCCATATCCGGCGCGACGATACGCACCCTTCCCCGTCATTCTCTGCAAGCATTTCCTCGCGGCCTGTCGCCTGTCGCCTGTCGCTTGCCGCTTGCCGCTTGCCGCTTGCCGCTTGCCGCTTGCGTAACCATCATTGCGCTGACCGAAATGCGGCGTCGACGCATCGCGAAGAATTGCGCACAGCCAATGCCCGCAGTCGCCTGAATCGGCGACTGCCCGGCCGCCACCCGACAAACCCGCGCGCCAACTCCCCGCTTACCGCAACCTGGAGCGCAGCGTATGCAGATCCTCGACCGTCGCCGTCACGCCGCCGCAGACGATCACGGCGATATCCGTCGCCGACGCAAGCACGGGCACCGGCCGTTCGAGCGCGGCCAGTGCGGCGCCACACGCAGGCTCGACGACGATCCGGTGCTCATCGAGGAACCGCAGCGATGCCGCCACCGCATCGGCATCGGACACGACGACGGGATGGATCGCATGCCGCGTCGCCCATTCGACCGCCGCATCGCACGGCCGCTTCGCGCCGAGCGACGTCGCGATGCTCGTGATCGCCGGCAATTCGACCGGACGCCCCTGCGCAACCGAGCGCGCATAGCAGTCGGCGCCTTCCGTTTCGACGGCGACGACCGGCACGTCGTGCCAGCCGTTGCGCGCCAGTCCTTCGAGCACGCCGCACAGCAGGCCCCCGCCGCCGACCGCGAGCACGACCGCGCCGGGCTTCGGCCCGGCCGCCGCCATCTCGTCGATCATCGTCGCGTGGCCTTGCCACAGCCCGGGATCGTCGAACGGATGCACGAACGCATCGTGTTCGCCGAGCGCCGATTGCGCGAACGCGTTCGCCTCGGCCCAGCTCGCGCCGTGCACGACGAGCTCCGCACCCTCGACGCGGATCAATTCGCGCGCGCGGGCCGATGCGCTTTCCGGCACGACGACGCGCACCGGCACGCCGAGTTCGCGGCCGCAATACGCGACCGCGATGCCCGCGTTGCCGCCCGACGACGACACGAACCGCCGCGCGCCGGCTGCGTGCCGCGCTTCGCAGACAGCACCGATGCCGCGCAGCTTGAACGAGCCCGACGGCTGAAGCGCATCGAGCTTCAGCCGGATGGTCCTGCCGAGCCGGCGGGACGCGATTTGCGAGCGGATATAGGGAGTCTGGATATGGAGCGGCATGGCACGGGACGCGATGGGAACGGAAGGAACGCGCGCAACTCGAGAGCGAGCACGCAAGCGCGGCAATGACGGCCATCGTACGGGATGCCAGTCATGCTTTCCAATACCATCGAATGGCATTTGCTATGCTCCACAGGTATATCAACGAAAACGGAGCGGATACCGCATGCGCCAGATCGAACTGCGTCACCTGCGCTATTTCGTGGCCGTCGCGCAAGCCGGCAGCGTGATGGCCGGCGCCCGCGCGGCGGGCATCGTCCAGCCTGCGCTGTCGCGGCAGATCCGCGAACTCGAGGACGCGATCGGCACGCCGCTGCTGATCCGCCGCGCCACGGGCGTCACGCTCACCGCCGCCGGCGCGAGCTTCCTGCAGGATGCGACCGACCTGCTCGCGACACTGCAGGACAGCCGTGAACGCGCGTTGCGCAGCGCAGCCGGCCAGCTCGGCGAACTGCGGCTCGGCGCGCTGCCGAACTGCCTGCCGCTGGCGGTCGTCGCGAACGTGCTCAAGGCGTTTCGCGACGCGTGCCCGGACGTGAAGCTGTCGATCGCGCCGATGCTGTCGGCCGAACAGGCGAGCGCGATGGTGCGCGGCCAGCTCGACGGCGGGATCATGGCGTGGCGTCGGGACGAGGCGCCGCACCTGTCGGGCGTGCGGCTGCTGAGCGACCGCTTCGTGCTCGCGATGCCGGCGCCACCGGGCGGCCGCTTCCACGCGCCGCGCACGCTGGCCGACGTCGCGAACGCGCCGTTCGTCTGGTTCGACGCGCAGCGCTCCGCCGCGCACCACCGGTTCCTGA
The DNA here is from genome assembly GCF_001742165.1 of Burkholderia stabilis. Classification (NCBI taxonomy): domain Bacteria; kingdom Pseudomonadati; phylum Pseudomonadota; class Betaproteobacteria; order Burkholderiales; family Burkholderiaceae; genus Burkholderia; species Burkholderia stabilis. The sequence continues at coordinate 1,245,391 of NZ_CP016442.1, forward strand.
TGGCGCAGTGCCAGCAGGCCGGCTTCACGCCGCGCATCGCGCAGGTCGGCAGCGACATTCCGACGCTGATCGGCCTCGTCGCGGCCGGGATGGGCTGTGCGTTCGTGCCGGAAAGCGCGTCGCCGACCTGCCCGCGCACGGTGCGGCTCGTCGCGCTCGACGAGCTCGCCAGCCGCTTCGACATCGAATTCGTGTTCGACGGCGTGGCGCCGTCGCCCGTCGTCGCGCGATTTCTCGCGGCCGTGCGCGAAGCGGTCGGCGAGCCGGATTGACCGGACACCGGGGGAGCTGGCGCGCACGGTTCGCGCCCCCGGCCCACACGCGGATTCCAGCCTCCGTCACAACGTCGATCAAGCTGCTTTTACGCGCTAAACAACATCATCATCGCGACGAAAAATCTTTCAAATCAATTACGGAAGAGGCTACAACTCCGGCATTTTTAAATTGGCACCCAAAACGGTCGTTTAACGTCATTTCGAATCGTCATGCGCCGAAATATACTTCGCGCGCATCCAACCCTCGTGCCAAAGAGAGGATGCGTTTCCGCCCCGGTCACGGTCCCCCTGTGGCCGGGGCTTTTTTTGCCTATGTACCGCGCCGGCAAAGGATTCGCGGCCACGCCGCGATGCCCGCGCCGGGTTGCGGCCGGCAACCGGGCGGCCTCGTCGATCCGCCTGGCCGCACGTCCTGGCACCGTCGCCGGCCGGCTTGCCGCGTGCCGCGCCGGACGACCGGCCATCCGCCGCGAATCGCCACCGGACCACGTTCCGGCGGCCGGAATCGCCTCCTGCCTGATTACCGAAGCCTTTCACTAAAAACACCGCCGTTTGCCCGCCCGGCCACGGCGCCGACAGCAGGCTTCGCGCATGGGTCGCACACGCCCGGCATTATTGACATCAAATCAAGATAATTTCGTCTACATGCGGCTTTTTCCGCAAAAGTAAAGCAGGCACACTTCACACTGTCCTCAACGGCCCGGTGCCGTTGCTCCTCGAATACAGGAATCCATCGCGTGAACACCCCGACTTCTTCCCCTACCCGCCCGGGCAACAGCGCCGCGCTGCCGCTGCTGGCGCTCGCCGCCGGTGCGTTCGGCATCGGCACGACCGAGTTCTCGCCGATGGGCCTGCTGCCCGTGATCGCCGACGGCGTCCACGTGTCGATTCCGCAGGCCGGCATGCTGATCAGCGCGTATGCGATCGGCGTGATGGCCGGCGCCCCGCTGATGACGCTGCTGCTCGCGCGCTGGCCGCGCCGCTCGGCGCTGATCGCGCTGATGACGATTTTCACGATCGGCAACCTGCTGTCCGCCGTCGCGCCGAACTACACGACGCTGCTGCTCGCCCGCCTCGTGACGAGCCTCAACCACGGCGCGTTCTTCGGCCTCGGCTCGGTGGTCGCGGCGAGCCTCGTGCCGCGCGACAAGCAGGCCAGCGCGGTCGCGACGATGTTCATGGGTCTCACGATCGCGAACGTCGGCGGCGTGCCGGCCGCGACCTGGCTCGGCCAGATCATCGGCTGGCGCATGTCGTTCGCGGCGACCGCGGGCCTAGGCCTGGTCGCGATCGCCGGCCTGTTCGCCGCGCTGCCGAAGGGCGAAGCCGGCCGGATGCCCGACCTGCGCGCCGAACTCTCGGTGCTGACGCGCCCCGTCGTGCTCGGCGCGCTCGGGACCACGGTGCTCGGCGCCGGTGCGATGTTCACGCTCTATACGTATGTCGCGCCGACGCTCGAACACCTGACCGGCGCGACGCCCGGTTTCGTGACCGCGATGCTCGTGCTGATCGGCGTCGGTTTCTCGATCGGCAACATCGCGGGCGGCCGCCTCGCCGACCGCTCGCTCGACGGCACGCTGATCGGCTTCCTGTTGCTGCTGATCGTGACGATGGCCGCTTTCCCGCTGCTCGCACGCACGCATGCCGGCGCCGCCGTCACGCTGCTCGTCTGGGGCATTGCGACCTTTGCGGTCGTACCGCCGCTGCAGATGCGCGTGATGCGCGCGGCGCACGAGGCGCCGGGGCTCGCGTCGGCGGTCAACATCGGCGCGTTCAACCTGGGCAATGCAGTGGGCGCGGCAGCCGGCGGCGCGGCGATCTCGGCCGGCTTCGGCTACGCGGCCGTGCCGCTCGTCGGCGGGCTGATCGCCGCGTCGGGATTGGCGCTCGTCATGCTGCAGATCGCGCAGCGCCGCCGCGCGCCGGCCACGGCGAACTCATAATCGCGACACGCCCCGCGCCGGCCCCGGCGCGGGTTCATGCTTCGGCAACACACGCCGGAACTACGACACATACAGTCAGCATCTTCACGGCCGCGCAATGCGGCCGTTTTCGTTTTCAGTTGCCGATCGGGATTCGCCAGCGATTCACGCCGAAAAAACCGGAATAAGGTCGCGGCGCCACCACTCAAATCGAATCGATTCACCGAATTACAGAAATCGATTCAATCCGCCCGAATGATTCCCTGCCCGACATTTTGATTTCGTCAGGCACATCGATTGCTCAATTCGCATCGATCGATTCGATACGTAATGTCAATCGGAAAATCGTGTCACATCCTTTTCCAAGCACGCAGCAATTGCCGCATCGCAGGAAAAACTTGCGTCCGGCATGCGAATGAATAAATCGAAAAGCGTAATGTTTTCCGGCTTTATTCCGTCAACGGTCAATTCAACCTCAATAAAATGTAACAGCGCAAACATTGAGATTGAAAGACTCGTCGATTCGTATCAGCATTTAGCAAGCCGTGGCATGCGACGCGCGGCATAAATCCAATGAAAAACCGCTCGATGAGGGATCAGTGTGAAAGTCGCCATCACTTCCACGACATTGTCGCTCGCGCTGTTTGTCGGCCTTTCGACACCCGCCGCCGATGCAGCCACCTATTCGAACGGCACCGCGACCGCCACCTTCAACGTGACGCTGACGCTGCAGCCGAACTGCACGATCGCCGCGAACCCGTTGGCGTTCGGCACCAACGGGGTGCTCGCCACCGCGATCAACCAGCAGACGACCGTCAGCGTGACCTGTACCAACACGACACCGTACAACGTCGGCCTGGATGCGGGCACGGTCACGGGTTCGAGCGTCGCGAGCCGCCTGATGGCCGGCACGTCGACCGGCAACACGACGACGACCGTCGGCTTCCAGCTCTACCAGGACGCCGGGCGCACGACGATCTGGGGCAACACGCAAGGCACGAACACGGTGGCCGGCACCGGCACCGGCGCCGCGCAGTCGCTGACCGTCTACGGCCAGGTACCCGCGCAGGCCACGCCGAAGCCCGACACCTATCAGACGACCGTGACCGCAACCGTCTACTTCTGACCGGCGCCGCTTCGCATGACCGCATTACGTCGAACGCTCGCCGCGCTGCTGTGCGCGGCCGGCGCCGCGCACGCCGCGTCGCTGCAGATTTCCCCCGTCACGATCGAATTCGGCACCGAGGACACGGCCACCGGCATCACGCTGCGCAATCCGGGCGAGCGGCCCGTGTACGGGCAGGTGCGCGTCTTCCGCTGGGACCAGGCCGATGGCCAGGACACGCTGACGCCCACGCAGGATCTCGTCGCGAGCCCGCCGCTGATCGAGGTCGGCACGCAATCCGAGCAACTGATCCGCGTCGTGCGCGCATCGCGCACGCCATCCGGCATCGAGCAGAGCTACCGGCTGCTGATCGACGAGCTGCCGCAACCCGGCGAAGCGCCGACCAACGGCGTGTCGATCCGGCTGCGCTATTCGATCCCGGTGTTCGTCGAACCGGCCGGCAAAGGCACGCCGCAACTCGACTGGGCGCTGCTGCGCAGCAACGGCGGCTGGGTGCTGCGCGTGCGCAACGGCGGCGCGCGCCGCGCGCAACTGGCGTCGGTCGAGCTCGTGACCGGCGATGGCCGCGCGTACCCGCTCACGCGCGGGCTGCTCGGCTATGCGCTCGCGGGCCGCACGGGCCAGTGGAGCGTGCCGCTGCCGGCCGGCGTCGCGCTCGGCGGCAAGGTCACGGTGCGGGCCGCCGTCAATTCGCAGCCGGCCAGCGCGGTCGTCGCGGTGGAGCCGCCGGGCTAGACCGCCGGTGCGCCGCCCGGCCCCTTCCCCAACGCCCCGCGCCGGAACGATCGCGGCCAACGCCCGCGCGCCGCGGTGGCCGCGCGCCGCGCTCGCGGCGATCGTGGCCGGCGGCCTGCTTGCGCCCGGCTGGACGCGCGCGGACGAACCTGCGGCACTCGTGATGAGCGACAGCGCGCACGACGTGATCCTCGAAGTCAGCGTCAACGGCGAAAACACGGCGCTGCTCGCGCATTTCCGCGAACGCGACGGCCACCTGTCGGCAAGCGGCGCCGACCTGCGCACGATCGGCTTCGCGACTGGCCGGCTCGGCATCGCCGATTCGGCGACGGTCGACCTCGACACGATTCCCGGCCTGCGCTACCGCTACGACGCGGCGCGCCAGAGCGTCGACCTGCAGATGCCCGATGCGCTGCGCCGCCCGTATGCGGTCGACAGCCGCGCGTTGCCGGCCACGCAGGCGGCCACCGCGTCGCGCGGCATCGCGATCAACTACGAGGCGTACGCGCAGACGATCGGCGACCGGCAGTTCTCGCTCTATACCGACGTGCGCTACTTCGATCCGAACGGCGTGTTCGACACGACGGGCACCGCGTACTTCTACAACGGCCACCGCCGCTATACGCGCTTCGACACGTCGTGGAGCCGCTCGGACCCGGCCCGGCCGAGCACGACGCAGATCGGCGACACGATCTCGGGATCGCTCCCGTGGACGCGCTCGGTGCGCCTCGGCGGCTTCCAGTGGCGCAGCAACTTCGCGCTGCGGCCCGATCTCGTCACGTTCCCGATTCCGTCGCTCTCGGGCTCGGCGGCCGTGCCGACGGCGGTCGACCTGTACATCAACAACGTGCGCCAGTACACCGGCAACGTGCCGAGCGGCCCGTTCATCATCCACGACGTGCCGGGCATCACCGGCGCCGGCCAGGCGACCGTCATCACGCGCGACGCGCTCGGGCGCACCGTCGCGACCTCGGTGCCGCTTTACGTCGACACGCGCATGCTGTCCGCCGGGCTGTCGAGCTATTCGTTCGAAACCGGCTTCCTGCGCCGCAACTACGGGCTGGAGTCGTTCGACTACGACGCGCGGCCGGCCGTCAGCGGCTCGATGCGGCGCGGGCTCAGCGATACGCTGACCGTCGAAGGACACGCGGAAGCGACCGGCGGCGTGCTCAATGCCGGCGTCGGCGCGCTGATGCGCCTCGGCTACGCGGGTGTCGTGAATGGTGCGGTCGCGGGCAGCGTCGGCCGCTTTTCCGGCACGCAGGTGAGCGTCGGCTACCAGCTGATCGAACCGCGCTTCTCGATCAACGCGCAGACGATCCGCGCGTTCGGCCGCTACGGCGATCTTGCGTCGCGCGACGGCTCGCCGGTGCCGTCGGCGACCGACCAGGCGACGCTCGCGCTGCCGTTCCTGCACCGCCAGACGCTGTCGCTCAGCTACATCGGCTTCCGGCTGCCGCAAGGCCCGAGCGCGCGAATCGGCACGGTGTCGTACACGCTGAGCTTCGGCGATCTCGCGTCGCTGAGCGTGAGCGCGTACCGCGATTTCGCGCAGCAAGGCGCGAACGGCGCGTTCGTGTCGCTGAACATCGGGCTCGGCCGCAACACGTCGATCAACGCGACCGTCGGCCGCCAGCGCGGCCAGTCGAACTACTCCGTCGACGCGAGCCGCCCGCCCGACTACGACGGCGGCTGGGGCTGGGGCGTGCAGACCGGCGGCACGGGCGCGGTGCCGTACCGGCAGGCGCAGTTGCGCTATCTCGGCCGCGCGGGCGAAGTCATCGCCGCCGCGCAGGGCATCGACCGGCAGACCGGCGCGTCGCTCGACGTGAGCGGCGCGCTCGTGTTCATGGATCGCAGCCTGCAACTGTCGCGCCGCATCGACGACGGCTTCGCGCTCGTGTCGACCGACGGCGTCGCGGGCATCCCGGTGCTGCACGAGAACCGCGTGATCGGCACGACCGATCGTGCCGGGCACCTGCTCGTGCCCGACCTGAACGCGTACCAGAACAATCAGGTCGCGATCGATTCGATGAAACTGCCCGCCGATGCGCGGATCGCCCGCACGTCGATGACGATCGTGCCGCAGGCGCAATCGGGCGTCGTCGCGCATTTCGGCGTGTCGCGCTATCGCGCGGCGTCGGTGATCCTGCGCGACGCCGCCGGCCAGCCGCTGCCGGCCGGCGCGCGCGTGCATCACGCCGAGAGCGGCGCGGACACGATCGTCGGCTACGACGGGCTCACGTTCGTCGACGGCCTGAAGGAGGACAACCATCTCGTGATCGACTACGGCACGCAACGCTGCGTCGCGGAATTCGCGTTCACGGCGCCCGGCAACGGCACGCTGCCGACCGTCGGCCCGCTCACCTGCCGGCCCGCGCCATGAGGTTCATGCTGCTGCTCGTCGTCGCGCTCGCCGTGTGGTGCGGCGTGCCGCGCCACGCGCAGGCCGAGACCTGCACGGCCACCGCGTCGACGGTGAGCTTCGGCTCGGTCAGCCCGATCTCGCGCGCGGCCGTCACCGCGACGGGCTCCGTCAATATCACGTGCACGTGGTCGGCCATCACGCTGACGCCGAACGTGCTCGTGTGCCTGAACCTCGGCGGCACGAGCCCGCGCAGCCTCGTCAACGGCAGCAATGCGATGCAGTACGACCTGTATCTCGACGGCGGGCATTCGGTCGCATGGGGATCCGTGTATTCCGGCACGACGCCGGCATCCGTGACGCTCGTGAAGCCCGCGCTCGGCACCAGCGCGAGCGCGACGGTCACGATCTACGGGCAGATCACGTCGAACCAGCCGACCGTGCCGACCACCGGCAACAGCAACACGGTCTATTCGCAACAGTTCGGCGGCAACACGACGTCGCTCAACGCGGGGTTCTACCTGCTCGGCGCGCCGACCTGCGCGTCGCTGTTGACGTCGAACGGCACGTTTCCGTTCTCGGCGACCGCCACCGTCGTCAACAACTGCAACATCAGCGCGACGAACGTCAGCTTCGGCACCGCAAGCGTACTGTCGGGCACGCTCGCGGCGACCGGCTCGATCACCGCGCAGTGCACCAACGGCGATGCGTGGAAAATCGCGCTGAACGGCGGTAACGCCGGCAACGTGACGGCGCGCGAGATGCAGCGCAGCGGCGGCGGCGGCGGCACGATCGGCTATGGGCTCTATACGGATGCCGCGCGCTCGATCCCGTGGGGGGACGGCACCGGCGGCAGCACGACGGTCACGGGCGTCGGCACCGGCACGTCGCAAGTCGTGACCGTGTACGGCGCGGTGCCGGCGCAGACCACGCCCGCGCCCGGCAACTACAGCGACACGATCACCGCGACGATCAGCTTCTAGCGGGACAACGGGCCGTTCAGAACGTGACGGTCCATGCAGGCGGCGCGCCCGTGCCGACGCTGCGCGGCGCCGCTCGCGCGTCGGGCAGCGGCGCGCGGCTCAGCACGAACGGCGTGCCGTGCGCGCAGCTGACGCTCGGCATGTCGGCGTCGGCGGCCTGCCCGGCACCGGGGCCGATCGTGCAGGTTTCCGGAATGGTGAGACTGATTCGCAGCGGGATCGACGGCTCGGTCCCGCAGGCGAGCGACCACGCGCCCAGCGCGGCGAGCGCGATCGCTCCGTGTTTGATTCGGCCGGTTGCGTTCATCGTTCGGCCCTCCTTCGTGCATCCGTCCAGCGTATGCGCGAATTATCGGCGTGCGCGAGGAAAACTTGAACCCCCGCGCACGCGATCCGGCCCCGCCGCGTCAGCGCGCGCCGGCGAACCCGCCGAAGAACGCACGCGCGTTCGCATCGAGGCTGTCGAGGTGATAACCACCCTCCTGCACGATCACCGTCGGCAGTCGCAGCGCGCCGATCGCGCCGCCGAGCCGCCCGAAACCTTCGGTCGTGACCGCAACCTGCGATTGCGGATCATCCTTGTAGATGTCGAAGCCGAGCGCGAGCACGAGCGCGTCGGGCTGGAACCGCGCGAGCGCGCGCAGCGCGTCGTCGAGCCGCTCGAAGAACGCCGACTCGGGCGAGCCGTGCGGCATCGGCAGGTTGAGATTGAAGCCGTCGCCCGCCCCCGCGCCCGTCTCTTCCTCGTAGCCCGCGACGACCGGATAGAAGTTGGTCGGGTCGCCGTGGATCGAGACGTACAGCACATCGTCGCGGCCGTAGAAGATCTCCTGCACGCCCTGCCCGTGATGCATGTCGGTGTCGAGAATCGCGACGCGCCGATGGCGGCCGAGCAGCGACTGCGCGGCGATCGCCGCATTGTTCAGGTAGCAGAAGCCGCCGGCCGCGTCGCGGCGCGCATGATGGCCGGGCGGGCGGCACAGCGCATAGGCTTCGCGCGCGCCGTCGTTGACGTCGGCCGCGGCCGCGAGCGCGTCCTGCGCAGACCAGTACGCGGCGCGCCACGTATTCGCACCGATCGGGCAACTGCCGTCGGCGAGGTAGCGCGCGGCTTTCGCGAGCACGCCGCGCAGCGGGTTCGGATCGCGCACGAACACGTTCGACATCACCTCGTCGCCCCAGTCGTCGGGCATCTGCTTCCAGTCGCGGTGCGCGTCCTCGAGAAAGCGCAGGTAGTTCATGTCGTGCACGGCCGCGATCGGTGCGGTGCCGCGGTCGGCCGGCTCGCGCACGTCGAAGTCGAGCGCCCGCACGGCCGCGACGAGCCGCGCCGCGCGATCCGGCACTTCCTGCGGTTCACGCATCTGGCCGCGCGACAGGTAGGTGCGCGGGTGGTGCAGCAATTGTTCGGGATGGAAATAGGTTTTCATCGTTCGTCCTCGTCGGTTCGTCGCGTCATGCGCCGTGCGCGGCTGCGGCAGCCGCCGCATCGACGCTCGCCGCGACGCCCGCGCGCGCGAGCACCGCATGGAGCAGCACGTTCGTGCCGCGCGTCACGTCGTCGGGCAGCGCGTCCTCGGCCTCGTTGTGCGACAGGCCGTCGACGCACGGAATGAACACCATCGCGGTCGGGAAGCGACGCGCGAGCAGGATCGCGTCGTGGCCGGCGCCGCTGACGATCCGCTCGTTCGTGTAGCCAAACTCGGCCGCTGCCTGAGCTACGAGCTCGACGCAGTCGCGATCGAACGGTGTCGCCGGGCTGCGCCAGCAGGTGTCGATCGCAATCTGCACGCCGCGCGCGGCGGCAACGCGGGCGCACGCATCACGCAGGTCGCGCTCCATCGCATCGACTTCGGCATCGTCGTGATGACGCAGGTCGACCGTGAACGTCACGTCGCCGGCGATGGTGTTGCGCGATGCGTTGCGGATGCCGACCTGCCCGATCGTCGCGAGCCCGCGCGGCGCATAACCGGCGACGATCCGCTCGAGTTCGAGCGCGATCTGCGCGCTCGCGAAATACGCGTCCTTGCGATACGGCATCGGCGTCGTCCCTGCATGCGCAGCCACGCCCGTCACCGTCACGTCGAGCCAGCGGATCGCCTGCCCGCCCGTGACGATGCCGATCGTCGTGCCGTTCGCTTCGAGCACGGGGCCCTGTTCGATATGCGCCTCGAAATACGCGTCGACCGCGCCGCCCGTCGCCCGCGTGCCGCGATAGCCGCATGCGTCCAGCGCGGCGCCGAGCGTCACGCCGTCGGCGTCCTGCTTCGCAAGCGCGTCGGCGAGCGGCAATGCGCCCGTGAACACGGCCGAACCGAGCATCGCCGGCGCAAAACGCGCGCCCTCCTCGTTGGTCCACGACACGATCTCGATCGGCTTGCCCGTCACGATGCCGGCGTCGTTCAGCGTGCGCACGAGCTCGAGCGCGGCGAGCACGCCGTAGACGCCGTCGAAACGGCCGCCTTCGGGCTGCGTGTCGAGATGGCTGCCGATCAGCACCGGCGCGGCCTGTGCATCGGCGCCGTCGCGCCGCGCGAACAGGTTGCCGGCTACGTCGACGCTCACCGTCATGCCCGCGTCGCGGCACCACTGCGCGAACAGGTCACGGCCGCGCCGGTCGTCGTCGGTGAGCGCGAGGCGCTGCACGCCGCCGCGCGGCGTCGCGCCGATGCGCGCCATGTCCGCCAGGCTCTGCCACAGTCGGGCGCCGTCGATGTCCAACAGGTCTTTCATGTGCACTCCGGATGAATTCGTTCGTTGAGGTTCAATGCGAGCCGAGCGCTTCGGCAGCGGCCGGTTGCGCCGCGCGGCGCGCGTCGAGCGCGACGATGCTGAGCAGCGAAATGCCGGCGAGGCACGTGTAGAACACCGCGAGCGGCCACCACTGGCCCGCGAAGCGATGCGCGAGCCACGTGCCGACGAGCGGCGTCAGGCCGCCCGCGATCGCGCCGCAAATCTGATAAGCGAGCGAGATCGCCGAATAGCGCACGTGCGCGGGAAACACTTCGCTCACGAAGCCCGCGATCACCGAATAGAAACCGGCCATGCACACGACCGCGAGCGCGATACCCGCGATCAGCGATGCAGACGTGCCGCCCTGCACGAGCATGAACATCGGATACGGCGACAGCATCGCGAGCAGCGCCGCGAGCTTCAGGAAGCGCGCGCCGCCGATGCGCTCGGCGATCCATGCGGCGACCGGCTGCGCGAAGAACTGGATGATCGCGACCGCGAACAGGCTGTCGAGGATCAGCGATCGCGATACGCCGACGTACTGCGTCGTGTACGCGATCATGAACGTGTTCGTGAAATAGACGCCTGCGATGCCGATCGTGTTCGCGCCGATGCAAAGCAGCACGAGCCCCGATGCGGAGCGGAACACTTCGGCGACCGGCAGCTTCACGGTGCGGTTCGCTTCCTTCACGCGCGCGAATTCCGGCGACTCGTTCACGCCGAGCCGGATCATGATGCCGACCACGAGCAGCACCGAGCTCGCGAGAAACGGCAGACGCCAGCCCCACGCGAGGAAGTCGGCCTTGTCCATCGACGTGACCGCGCGAAACGCGATCAGCGACAGGATCAGCCCGGCCGGGCTGCCGAGCTGCGCGAACGACGCGAAGAACGTGCGGCGCCCCTGCGGTGCGTGCTCGCCCGCCATCAGCACCGCGCCGCCCCACTCGCCGCCGACCGCGATCCCCTGCACGACGCGCAGCGCGACGAGCAGTGCCGGCGCAAGCATGCCGACCTTCGAATAATCGGGCAGCAGCCCGACGCAGACGGTCGCGACGCCCATCATCATCAGCGTCGTCATCAGCGCCTTCTTGCGGCCGATGCGATCGCCGAGGTGGCCGAAGATCAGCCCGCCGAGCGGCCGCGCAAAGAAGCCGACCGCGAACGTCGCGAACGACGCCATCGTGCTGACGAACGGGTCATGCGACGGGAAATAAAGTTCGCCGAACACGAGCGCGGCGGCGGTCGCGTAGATGTAGAAGTCGTACCACTCGATCATCGTGCCGATGAACGCGGCCGTCGCGGCGCGTCCCGGCTGGCGGGCGGAAGGAAGGGACTGGGTCATGCGGGCTCCTGACGCGCGCCGCTGCGGTGCGACGCGCAATATCGTGATGGCAGCCGTCTGTCGCGGCCTCGCGCCGCACGCTGCGGCACCCCTCCTTTATCGGCGACCGCAAATCATTAGTCAAATTTCAAGTTATTATTCGCCGTATAAATTTAACTAATGTCCAGCCCGACGCTTCGCCCGGAGACACGATGCGCCCCGACCTTGCCCCGTTCCTGAACGACCGCCTCGACTGGAACCTGCTGCGCACCTATCTGGTGATCATGCAGGAGCGCAGCGTGAGCCGCGCGGCCGCGCGCCTGCACGTCACGCAGCCGGCCGTGAGCCAGGCGCTGCGGCGGCTCGAGGACACGCTCGAGCGCCGGCTGATCGAACGACGCGGCGCGCACTTCGCGCCGACGCCGGCCGGCGAAGCCGTGTACCGGATCGCGAGCGACATCTACGGCGGCATCTCGCGCCTCGAAACCGAAATCGACGACAGCACGGCCGACCTGACCGGTTCGATCCGGCTGCTCACCGTGAGCCGCATCGAATCGCCCGTCTACGACGAGTTCCTCGCCGAATTCCATCGCGCGTATCCGCGCATCGACCTGCAGATCGAGGTGATGCGCTCGTCGGACATTCTGTCGTCGCTGCTGCAGAAAACGGCCACGGCCGGGCTCGGCCTGTGCCGCACGCCGCACGACAAGCTGGAAATGCGCTGCTTCCTGCGCCAGCGCTATGCGATCTACTGCGGCCGCCATCACCGGCTGTTCGGGCAGACGCAACTGCGGATGGACGATCTGCTCGCGGAGAATTTCGTGTCGTTCACGAGCGACCAGATCGGCGACAGCCTGTCGCCGCTCACCGTCTTCCGCGACCAGAAGGGTTTCACGGGGCGCATCGTCGCGTCGTCGCCGAGCCTCGAGGAAGTGCGGCGGCTGATCTTCGCGGGGTACGGGATCGGCTGCCTGCCCGAGCACATCGTGCGCGACGACATCGCGCAGCAGCGGCTGTGGCGGCTGCCGCCCGACGACGGGCTCGTCGATGTCGACGTGTTCCTGCTGTGGCATCGCGACCGCAAGATGAACGCGGCCGAGCATGCGTTCCTCGACGCGATGGAGCGCTGCATGCAGCGCTATTCGCTCGCGGAGCGGCTGGGGAAGTAACGGCGCGAACGCGCCGCACAAGAAAGCGCCGGGCGCACGCGGCCCGGCGCATCGCGATCGTCAGAAGCGATGCACGATGCCGAGCTGCACGCCGCGCGCATTCGCGCCCGGATAGGCGAGCGGCAGACCGGGGTTGGCCGCGCCGGCGAGCGTGTAGCCGGCCTGGTTGCGGTTGCGCAGGTACGACAGCGCGCCGTAGAAGCTCGTGCGCTTCGACAGGTCGTACTCGTACATCAGCCCGAGCTGGTCCGCATTGTTGCCCTGCGACGACTGGTCGTGCAGATACGCGTAACCAAGCGCGACGGTGTTCGCCGGGTTGAACTGGTATTTGACCGACAGCCCGTACACGCGCGAATCGATCCCGAAGTCGGCCCACTTCACCGCGGAGAAACCGCCGTACACGGTGGCCTTGCCGATCGCGTACGATGCGCCGGCCATGATCGTGCGATCGGTCGTGGTCGCCGTTGCATTCTTCAGCCACTGGCCCGCAACGAACGCCGCGAACGGCCCGTGTTCGTAGGTCAGGTCGAACTGCTGGCTGGAGCCTGCCGAGCGCACGCCGCCCGCATCGCCGAACCCGAAATACAGCCCGCCCTGGAAGCCCGCGATCTCCGGGCTCTGGTACGACAGCGTGTTGCTCGTACGGAACGAGAACACGGTCAGGTTGTCCATGCCGGACGCCTGCGTGACGCCGCCGAACGCATCCTGCCCGCCCTGGTCGTTGAACAGCGGCGAGTTCTGGCGGCCCGCGCGCACCTTGCCCCATTGCCCCGCGATGCCGACCCACGCCTGCCGGTTGAACATGCTGCCCGAGCTCGCCAGCGAGCCGTCGTTCGGGTTGAAGCCGTTCTCCAGCGCGAACTCGATCTTCTGCCCGCCGCCGATATCCTCGCCGCCCTTCATCCCGAACCGGCTGCCCCACTGGCCGCCCGAGCCGATCGCCGCCGTATAGCCGTTGCCCGTATTCACGTACTGCGCGAATTCGTCGATCACGCCGTACAGCGTGACGCCATCCTGCGCGAGCACGGCGCCCGAGCCGCACAGGCACGCAACCGCGACCGTCGTGCGGAGCAAGGCATGCGGCAGCCGTACCGGGGACGCGCTCCCGCGGCATTTCATTTGTTTAGTCATACTATTTGATGAAAGGAAAAGGAAACGATCCCGGACGCGACGATCGTGCCGCGCCGGCATCGCAATACAAGAAACGGGGTGGACCGCCCGGCGCAGGCAACGCCAGGCCCGACGCGATGTGCTGCCCGGGCCGGCTACCGGCCGGCCCGATGCACGATGCGTGACGTCAGTGGTGAACTTCGCCGCGTTCGAGCGGCAGGATCAGGCGTTCGGGGATGCTGCGCCGTGACACGCGCGCGCAGATGTAATACAGCACGGCCGGCACGACGAGGCCGAGGATCCACGAGATGTCGGTACCGCCGAGCGCGTCGACGAGCGGCCCCGTGTAGATGTGCGTCGACATGAACGGGAACTGCACGAGGATGCCGACCACGTAGATCGTGATCGCCATCACGTTCCAGCGGCCGTAGCGGCCGTCCGGATCGGACAGCGCCGGCACGTCGTAGCGCGAGCGCGTGAAGCAGTAGTAATCGACCAGGTTGATCGCGCTCCACGGCGTGAAGAACGCGAGCAGGAACAGGATGAACGCGGTGAATTCCTTCAGGAACGAATGGCGGCCCGCAAGCGCGATCAGCGTCGACACGCAGATCATCCCGAAGATGTAGACGAGGCGGCTCTTCGACGACACTGCGCCCTTGCCGCGAAAACCGCTGACGATCGTCGCCATCGACATGAAGCTGCCGTACGCGTTGAGCGCCGTCACCGTCACCTTGCCGAACGCGATGCTGAAGTACAGCAGCGCGGCCACGGCGCCCGTCGAACCGAGGCCGACGATATACGACACCTCATGGTGCGCGAACTGGCCGCCGGCCAGCGCGGCCGCGAACACGCCGAACACCATCGCCGCCTGCGCGCCGATCACCGAGCCCAGGCCAACCGCGAGAAACGTCGCGACCGACGACGTCGAGCGCGGCAGGTAGCGCGAATAGTCGGCGACGTACGGGCCGAATGCGATCTGCCACGACGCGGACAGCGACATCGACAGCAGGAAGCTCGCGAGCGAGAAATGCTTGTTCGCGAGCAGCGCGCCGACGTCGTGGTTCGCGAACAACTGCGTGAACATGTAGACGAACGCAATGATGCCGACCACGCTCGCGATCCGGCCGACGAAGTGGATCGCGCGATAACCGAACACGGTCAGCACGACGATCACGGCCGCGAACAGCAGGATGCCGGCCGCGTCGTCGACATGCAGCAACTGCGCGACGGCCTGCCCGGCCAGCACCGAGCCGCTTGCGGAAAAACCGATGTACATCAGGCACACGAGCACGATCGGGATCATCGCGCCGTACACGCCGAACTGCACGCGGCTCGAGATCATCTGCGGCAGCCCGAGCTGCGGCCCTTGCGCGCCATGCAGCGCCATCACCGCGCCGCCGACCAGCTGGCCGAGCAGCAGCGCGACCAGCGACCAGAACACGTCACCGCCGAGCACGACGGCGAGCGCGCCCGTGACGATCGCCGTGATCTGCATGTTGGCCGACAGCCACAGCGTGAACTGGCTCAGCAGCCCGCCGTGGCGCTCGGCATCGGGAATGAAGTCGATCGAGCGAACCTCGATCAGGCCGCCGGCTTTTCCACTGGAATTCGTTGACACGGGTCGATCTCCACAATACTCTGGATCACAAATGGTTTGAAAGAGGCAGGGAACCTGCCAAGCCGCCCTTTCGGCTCTTCGGGTGCGGGGCGCCGTGGATCGCCGGCATGCGCCACGCACGCACGGTTTGCACGCTGGCGCGCAAGCGGCACGACGTGTGCCGACATTGCCAGCGGATGATCTTGTATATACAACTTGCGAGAAATCGGTGATTACCCGGTATCCGTCGATTTTCGAAATTGTTCGAACGATCGGGATTCGCCGGCGGAGTTTTTCGTCAGTTTTTCGTTTGAAAAATGAAAGGCCTCGCGCTTGCGGGCGAGGCCTGTTTCGTATGACGAAGCCGCGTTACGAACGCGCGATGCGTCCTGTCTCGAACGTCAGGATTTCGTCACCGGCGTCGTCGAGCTCCCCGGTCGGCGTCCAGCCGAGGTGCCGGTAGAACCCGTGCGAGCGCGATGCGGGATCGGTCGAGCAGCCGAGGAACAGCGTCGTGAACCCGTTCGCCGCGAAATCGTCGATCACCTGCCGCAGCAGCCGCTTGCCGATCCCTGCTCCCTCGTATTCGGGCAGCATCGCGAGCACGACGATCTCGCCCGATTCGGTGTCGCCGAAGCAGTAGCCGACCATGCGTGCGTTCGCGCAGCAGACGTGGCCCGAGAACAGGCCGTCCCGGATACCGTCGCCCCAGCTTTCGACGGTGATGCCGAGGTCGCGCAACTGCGCTTCGGTGAACGCGTTTTCGCGTGTGTTGCCGCGCAGTGCAATGCACGCGGCTGCGTCGGCGGGCACGGCCCTGCGCCAGGTAAGGGCTTCCATCGTTCGAATCGTCCTCTTGCGTGCTGCCGTCACCGCGCGCCGCGACGGCGCGACGCGTACAGGCAGATCAGTTCCAGCGCGATCGTCGCGCCGGCCAGCGACGTGATTTCCGCATGATCGTACGGCGGCGACACTTCGACCACATCCATGCCGACCAGGTTGATGCCATCCAGGTGCCGCAGGATCTCGAACGCCTGATGGCTCGACAGCCCGCCCGAGACCGGCGTGCCGGTGCCCGGCGCGAACGCCGGATCGAGACAGTCGATGTCGAACGTCAGGTACACGGGATGATCGCCGACGCGCTCGCGAATCCGCGCGGCGACCGCGGCAGGCGTCGACGCATGCACGCGACGCGCATCCTGGATGTCGAATCCCATCGGCTCGTCGTTGGTCGTCCGGATGCCGACCTGGGCCGACCGCTCCGGCACGACCCATCCTTCGCGCGCCGCGTGATAGAACATCGTGCCGTGATCGATGCGCTTCACGTCGCGATCGGGCCACGTGTCGGTATGCGCATCGAAATGCACGAGCGACAGCGGCCCGTGCACCTTCGCATGCGCCTTCAGCAGCGGATACGTGATGAAGTGATCGCCGCCGAGCGTCAGCATCGCGCAACCGCGCGCGAGGATCGCGTCGGCGTGCCGCTCGATCGCGCCCGGCACCGATTCGGGTTGCCCGAGATCGAATGCGCAATCGCCGTAGTCGACCGCGGCCAGCACGTCGAACGGATCGAACTCCCACGGCCACGGACGCTCCCACGCGATGCCCGTCGACGCGATCCGCAACCCGCGCGGACCGAAACGCGTGCCGGGCCGGTGCGACGCGGCCGAATCGAACGGCACGCCGGTGATCGCGAGATCGACGCCGTCGAGATCGCGGCTGAAACGCCGGCGCATGAAGCTCGTCGCGCCCGCGAACGTCGGTTCGGCCTGCGTGCCGTAGAGGCTGTCGCGCGTGAACGCGAGATCGTTGTGGCTCATCGTCGGATTCCTGTCTGAAGGGGGACACGGTCGCGCGACCGGCGACCTCGTGCCCGATTCTGCCGGCGCGGCATTCGACGAAAAATATGAACTAACATAAGCCGACTTCACAAAACGCGATGTATCGCCATGCTGACCCGACTCAGAGACATGGATTTGCAGTTGCTGCGGCTCTTTCTGACGATCGTCGAAAGCGGCGGCTTCAGCGCCGCGCAGGGCACGCTCGGCATGGCGCCTTCGACGATCAGCACGCAGATGGCCAAGCTCGAGACGCGTCTCGGGTTCCGGCTGTGCGAACGCGGCAAGAGCGGATTCCGGCTGACGCCCAAGGGCGAGCGTGTGCTGCAGTCGACGCGGCGGCTCCTGCAGGCAATGGACGTCTTCACGCGCGATACGCAGCACGTGTCGGGCGCGTTGCTCGGCGAGTTGCGCATCGGCCTGTCCGAGCGGCTCGCGCCGGACATCGTGGAATCGATCGCGGCGGCCGTCGGCCGCTTCCGCGAGCGGGCGCCGGACGTGCTGATCGAGATGGTCGCCATACCGCCCGACGAACTGGAGCGCAGGCTGCTGAAAGGCGAACTGCAGCTCGCGATCGGCTACTTTTCCGGCCACCAGGCCGGCCTGCACTACGCGCCGCTGTTCGTCGAACACCAGTCGCTGCATTGCGGCGCCCGGCATCCGTTGTTTGCGAAGAAAACCGTGTCGGCCGACGACATCGCGCGCGCGAGCAACGTCGCGCGGCTCTACAAGACGAACACGTCGGGTTCGGCGCCGCGCAACGCGCAGCCGACCGCGTTCTCCGAAAACGTCGATGCCGACGTGATCTTCATCCTGTCCGGCGCGCATGTCGGCTTCCTGCCCGACCACGTCGCGGCGCCGTGGATCGCCGCGGGGAAGATGCGCAGGCTGCTCGCGAGCAAGTTGAGTCACACGGTCGAATTCCAGCTCGCGACGCCGAGGAACTGCGACGGCGGCGAAGCGCTGGAAGCCTTCACGGAAGCGCTCGCCGAACGGTTCGGCGGGCTCGAGGGTTGCGCGGCCCGGTAGCCGGCCCGCCGCGCGGCAGCAGCGGCGGCCCGCTCCGGGTCAGACGAGCCGGTCAGACGCGACGACCTGCACGCCCGGCCGCGCATCGATCGCGGCGTCGAGCAACGCGCGTGCAATCCGCGGCGCAGGATTCACGCGCCACTTCGCCGGCAACACGGGGTTGGCGACGCTCAACGCGAACACGAGCATCCGCTCGCCGGCCCTGAATTCGTCGCGGCTGCCGCCGATCAGGCCCGGCCGCACATAAGTGAGCGACGCGAAGCCGATACCGGCGAGCGCCTGCTCGACCTCGCCCTTCACGCGGTTGTAGAAGATGCGCGATGCAGGATCCGCGCCGAGTGCGGAATTCAGGACGTAGGCCGGTGTGCCGAACCGGTGCGCGAGCCGCGCGACCGCGAGCGGATAGTCGTGATCGACGCGCCGGAATGCCTCTTTCGATCCCGCGACCCGCATCGTGGTGCCGAGCGTGCAGATCACCGCATCGGCCTGCCACCAGTCGGCTTCGTCGGGCAGGTGATCGAAGTCGACCTCCAGTGCGCGCATCTTCGGATGCGGCGACAACGGCCGGCGCGCGAGGACGACCACGCGATCGACCCGCGAATCGGCGAGCGCGACTTCGAGGACGTGACGCCCGACGAGTCCCGTCGCGCCGACGAGCAGCAATTTCATGTCCGGTTCTTCCGTGTGGAGCCTGAGTTGGCGGGCCGGGAGCGGCCCGGTTTCCGGCTTCCCACATGATCGTCGGCCAACGTGGCGCCGACAACCTCACCGCATCTCGAAATATTACGGAACGCACTCAACAGATATCTCAAATTTTATGCGTCGTACTCGAGCGCCTCAGCCTCCCCGCAACAATTCGTCGCACATTTACACGCATTTTCGTTATTTTCATCGCACCCTATCTCACAAAACACCCGTTTTCTCGATGTTTGTACGACAAATAATGTTAAACAACGTAAGAAAGTGCATTCATTTTTCGTTGTTTTACATTACAACCACATTTCAATCTGTAAGATTCAACTCATTCGTTATCTCTTAATTCACCCAGGAACGCCCATCCAGCTGTCTTAATTCCTCAAGTCATCGTATCGCGGTGCGGCGTCCTCTTTTTTTCCGAGACAGACTATGAACCGCACTTTCCGTACGATCTGGAACGACGCACTGGGCGCCTGGGTCGCCACCTCCGAAACCACCCGCGCCAACGGCAAGAAGACCTCGAGCAAGGTGTCGGCCAGCGCGCGCGCTGCCGCCACGCTCTCCGTTGCCGCCGCAGCCCTGATCCCCCTCGACAGCCTCGCCTACGTATCGGTCGGCGGCAACACCGGCTCCCAGTGCTCCGGCAGCTGGGCGGCGTGTGCCGACTACTGGTCCGTCGCGATCGGCGACGAGGCGACGGCGACGCAAACCGGCAACCGCGCCGGCGCGACGACCTCCAGTTTCCTGACGTCGGTCGGTGCGCGCTCCAAGGCGTCCGGCGGCACCTACGCCGCGGCCTTCGCGGCCGAAGCCAACGCCACCGGCGAAGGCTCGCTCGCGATGGGCGGCAAGGCCACGGCGTCCGGCGCGAGCGGCGTCGCCGTCGGCTACCAGTCGAGCGCGGCCGCGGCCAATGCCGTCGCACTCGGCCAGGGTTCGATCGCCGACCGTACCGGGTCGGGCGCGGAGCGCTTCTCCAACGCGGCAGTCGCGTCGAACGGTGTCGTGTCCGTCGGCAGCACCGGCGCGGAACGGCAAATCACCCACGTGGCCGGCGGCACGCAGGACACGGACGCCGTCAACGTTCGGCAGTTGTCCGCCGTCGACGCAGCGGCGTCGGCCGGCCTCGCGTCGCTGTCGACCGGGCTGAGCACGACCGGCACGCGCATGTCGTCGCTGTCGACCGGCATCGACGCCACCAACACGTCGGTCAACACGCTGTCGACATCGGTCGCGACCGGCCTCAGCTCGCTGTCGACGTCCACGTCGGCCGCGATCGACGCCGCGACCACGCGCTACTACGGCGTCAACGACGGCGGCACCGCCGGCGCGAACTACAACAACGACGGCGCCACCGGCCTGAACGCGCTCGCGGCCGGCATCAACGCATCGGCCGCGGGCCAGGGGGACGTCGCGATCGGCGCGGGCGCGGCGAGCAGCAGCGGCTCGACGGGCGCCGGCAACGTCGCGATCGGCCAGGATGCCAGCGCGATCACGTCGGGCGGCGGCTATGGCGTGATCGCGCTCGGCGCGGGCGCGAAGGCCGGCACGGGCGGCTACACGGGCGCCACCGCGATCGGCTACAACAGCTCCGCCACCGAAAACAGCATGGCGATCGGCCCGAACGCATCGTCGAGCCAGACCGGCACGGCGCTCGGCCGCTCCGCGGAAGCGACCGCTCGCGGCGCGCTGGGCGCCGGATCGTCCGCCGCCGCCACCGCGACGAGCGCGATCGCGCTGGGCGATCGGGCGACGAGCTCGGCCGCCAGCGGCGTGTCGATCGGCACGCAGGCCAACGCCAGCGCACAGGCCGCCAGCGCAATCGGGCCGCGCGCCATCGCGTCGGGCGCAGGCGCTGTCGCGATCGGTGCGAGCGCAACGGCTTCCGACGCCAGCGCGGTCGCACTGGGCGCCAATTCCGTGACCAGCGCGGCCGTCGGTACGAGCAGCGCGACGATCAACGGCACCACGTACAACTTCTCCGGCAACGCGCCCGCATCGACCGTCAGCGTCGGCGCGGCAGGCCGCGAACGCACCATCACCAACGTCGCCGCCGGCCGGCTGGCCGAGCGGAGCACCGACGCCGTCAACGGCTCGCAACTGAACGCGACCAACGTCGAGCTCACCGCGGTCGGCGCCGGCCTCACGAGCCTGTCGACGTCGACCGAGTCGTCGATCACGTCGCTGTCGTCGTCCACTTCGACGGGCCTGTCGACCACGAACGACACGCTGGTCTCGCTGTCGACGTCGACCGCCGACAGCCTGCGCATCGTCGACAACAACGTCGCTTCGCTGTCGACCGGCCTGAGCACGACCGACAACACCGTCGCATCGCTGTCGACCGCGACGTCCACCGGCCTGTCGACGACCAACAATGCGCTGGTTTCGCTGTCCACGTCCGCGTCGACCGGCATCGACACGCTCGGCAAGAACCTGACGTCGCTGTCGACCGCCACGTCGACGACCGTCGGTTCCTTGTCCACCACGATCAGTACCACGAATGATAACCTGGTCTCGTTGTCGACCTCGACGTCGACCGGAATCGTGTCGCTGTCGACCGGCCTGAGCACGACCAACGACACCGTCACGTCGCTGTCGACGTCCACGTCGACCGGCCTGTCGACGACGAACAGCACGCTCGCGTCGTTGTCGACCTCCGCATCGACGGGCATCAACTCGCTGTCGACCGGCCTCAGCGCGACGGACAGCACGATGACGTCGCTGTCCACGTCGACGTCGTCGGGCCTCAGCTCGCTGTCGACCAGCATCAGCTCGGTGACCGTCAACACGACGAACCTCGGCAACAGCACGGCCGACGCGCTCGGCGGCGGTGCGACGTACGATCCGGCAACCGGGAAGATCACCGCGCCGGCGTACGTGACGTACAACAACGACGGCACGACCACCACCAATGCGAGCGTGGGCGACGCGATCGACAACCTCAACGCGAAGGGTGCGAAGTATTTCCACGCGAACTCGACCGAGGCCGACAGCCAGGCCACCGGCGCGAACAGCGTCGCGATCGGCCCGAACGCGATCGCCAACATCGACAACTCGGTGGCGATCGGCAATCGCTCGATCACGGGTGCCGCCGTCGGCGTGTCGTCGTCGAACATCGGCGACCTGCATTTCGGCGGGTATGCGGGCGCCAACCCGTTCGGCGTGTTCAGCGTCGGCGCGCCCGGCCAGGAACGCCAGATCCAGAACGTCGCGGCCGGCCGCGTAAGCGCCGACAGCACCGATGCGATCAATGGCAGCCAGCTGCATGCGACCAACCGCAACGTCGCATCGCTGTCGACCGGCCTCAGCTCGACGAACAGCAACCTCGCGTCGCTGTCCACGTCGACCTCGACCAGCATCGGCTCGCTGTCGACTGGCCTGTCGTCGACCAACGAGGCGCTGGGCTCGCTGTCGACGTCCACGTCGACGAGCGTGACGTCGCTGTCCACCGGCCTGTCGACGACCAACGACCGCGTGTCGTCGCTGTCGACCAGCGTGACGAACATCAACACGCAGATCAACAACCTGTCGACGTCGGCATCGCGCAACACGGGCATCACGGCGGACATGAACGGCACGGGCACCGATGCGCCGACCGTCACGGCCGGCTCCAACTCGGTTGCGATCGGCGCGAATTCGAACGACGGCGGCCGCTCGAACGTGGTCTCGGTCGGCAACGCAGAACAGCAGCGCCAGATCGTCAACGTCGCGCCGGGCACGCAGGGCACCGACGCGGTGAACCTGAACCAGCTCACGACGGCGACCGAATCGGCGAACCGCTACACCGATCAGCGCATCGGTGCGATCCAGCAAGGCGTGAACGATCTCGCACGCAACGCGTATTCGGGCATCGCGATCGCCGGTGCGCTCGCGGGCATGCCGCAGGTCGATCCGGGCAAGGTCATCTCGGTCGGCGCCGGCTTCGGCAACTACGGCGGCTATACGGCGGTCGCGGTCGGCGGCAGCGCGCGGATCACGCAGAACACGGTGATCAAGCTGGGCGTCGGCACGGTGAACGGCTCGCGCGTGATGGTCAACGGCGGCATCGGGCATTCGTGGTAAGCCGTGCGGGGCGGCGCGCTATGTGCCGCCCTGCACTACCGCAGAAGCGGAAAAGCCCGCGAGCGCAGGTCGCTCGCGGGCTTTTTTGCGTCGTCGGCACCGTTGAGGATCGTGCGCTACGACCCGGCCGTTTCCTGTCGCAACAACACGTTCGTCAAATGTGCAACGCGTGCCCCAGCGCACGCAATGCCGCCTCCTGCAGTGCTTCGCCCAGCGTCGGGTGCGCATGGATCGTGCCGCCGATGTCTTCCAGCCGCGCGCCCATCTCCAGCGACTGCGAGAACGCCGCGGCCAGCTCCGACACGCCGCGCCCGACCGCCTGCCAGCCGACGATCAGGTGATTGTCGCGCCGTGCGACGACCCGCACGAAACCGTCGTTTGCCTGCAGCGTCATCGCGCGCCCGTTCGCCGCGAACGGGAACGACGCGCTCAAGCAATCGACGCCGGCCGCGCGCGCGTCGTCCGGCGACCAGCCGGCCGTCACGATCTCAGGATCGGTGAAGCACACGGCCGGGATCGCTGCCGGCATGAACTTGCGGCGGCGGCCGGCGACCAGCTCGGCCACCATCTCGCCCTGCGCCATCGCGCGATGCGCGAGCATCGGCTCGCCGGCGACGTCGCCGATCGCCCACACGTTGCGCATCGACGTCCGGCATTCGTCGTCGATCCGCAGCGCGCGACCATTGCGATCGAGCAGCAGTGCTTCGAGCCCGAAGCCGTCGACGCGCGGCCGGCGGCCCACCGCGACCAGCACGCGATCGGCCGGCAGCGTCTTTTCGGCGCCGTCGGCCGCCTGCACGCGCACCGCGCCCTGCTCCGCGAGCCCGAGCACCTTGTGGCCGAGGCACAGCCCGACACCGAGCCGCGCGAGCGAATCGGCGACCGGCCGCACGAGTTCGGCATCGTACGCAGGCAACACGCGCTCCGCCGCTTCGACGACGGTGACGTCGACGCCGAGCTTGCGATAGACGATCCCGAGTTCGAGCCCGATATACCCGGCCCCGACGACGACCAGCCGCTTCGGCAACGTCGCGGGCGACAGCGCCTCGGTGGACGACACGACATGGCCGCCGAACGGCATCGACGGCAATTCGACCGGCTCGGAACCGGTCGCGAGCAGCAGGTGTTCGCAACCGATCCGCACCGTGTGGCCGCCGGCGACGACTTCGACGGTCTTGCCATCGATCACGTGCGCTTCGCCGTGCACCACGCGCACGCCGTTCTTCTTGAGCAGCGCGCCGACGCCGCGCGTCAGCCGCTCGACGATGCCGTCCTTCCATGCGACGCTTTTCGCAATGTCGATCTCGGGCGTGCGCACGCGAATCCCGAGCGCCGCTTCGCCGGCGTGACCGCACGCCTGTTCGAATGCGTCGGCCACGTGGATCAGCGCCTTCGACGGAATGCAGCCGATGTTCAGGCACGTGCCGCCGAGCCGGTCGCGCTCGACAAGCACGGTCGGAATGCCGAGCTGGCCGGCGCGGATCGCGGCGACGTAGCCGCCCGGGCCGCCGCCGATTACCAGCAGCGTGGTGTGTTCGTTCTTCATTGCGCTCACTCCACGAACAGCAGTGCCGGGCGTTCGAGCACCGCGCGCACGGCCTGGATGAATTCGGCCGCGTCCGCGCCGTCGACGACACGATGATCGAACGACGACGACAGGTTCATCATCTTGCGCGCGACCACCGCGCCGTCGCGGATCATCGGTCGCTCGACGATCCGGTTCACGCCGACGATGCCGACCTCCGGATGATTGATCACCGGTGTCGACACGATGCCGCCGAGCGCGCCGAGGCTCGAAATCGTGATCGTCGAACCGCTCAGCTCGTCGCGCTGTGCGCGGTTCGCGCGCACCGCATCGGCAAGCCGCGCGATCTCGGCCGAGATCGACCACACGTCCTTCGCTTCCGCATGACGCAGTACGGGCACCGTGAGACCGCCGTCCGTCTGCGTCGCGACGCCCATGTGCACCGCGCCGTAGCGCGTGACGACGCCGGCTTCGTCGTCAAAGCGCGCGTTGATCTGCGGGAAGTCGCGCAGCGCGATCACCATCGCGCGGATCAGCAGCGGCAGCGGCGTGAGCTTGCCGCGCGTGTCGCCGTAGCGGCGATTCAATTCCGTACGCAACGATTCGAGCTCGGTGACGTCGATCTCCTCGACGTAGCTGAAGTGCGGAATGCGGCGTTTCGCTTCCTGCATCTTGCGCGCGATCGCGCGCCGCAGGCCGATCACCGGCACGTCGGTTTCGTCGTTGCGTTCGTCGTAACCGTGCGCTTGCGATGGGCGTGCCGCGCTGCCGCTCGTACGCGCATACGCATCGAGATCTTCATGCAGGATCCGCCCTGCTTCGCCGCTGCCGCGCACGTAGCGCAGCTCGATGCCCATGTCCCACGCCCGCTGACGCACGGCCGGCGACGCGAGCGGACGTTCGCCCGGCGCGAGCGCCGCGCGCGGCTGCGCCGCAGGTTCCGCTCGATGCGGTGCCGCAGGCGCACGTTTCGCGTCACGCGGCGCCGCCGGCTTTTCTGCGGGCACGTCGGCAGCCGGCTTCGACGGCGTCGCCGCGACCGGTGCGGTTTCTACCTTTGTTTCGCGCACCGGTGCACCGGCCTTCAGGTTGCCGTCGCCTTCGACTTCGAGGCGAATCAGCTCGCTGCCGACCGCCATCATCTCGCCGATCCGGCCGCCGAGTTCGATCACCTTGCCCGTCACCGGCGACGGAATCTCGACCGCCGCCTTGTCGGTCATCACGTCGGCGAGCGGCTGGTCTTCCTTGATCGTCTGTCCGACTTCCACATGCCAGGCCACCAGCTCGACCTCGGCGATCCCTTCGCCGATATCCGGCATCTTGATGACATGAATCCCCATCTCACGCCTCCATCACGCGTCGCAACGCTTCGCCGACCCGGGCCGGCCCCGGAAAATACGCCCATTCCTGCGCATGCGGATACGGCGTGTCCCATCCCGTCGTGCGCTCGACCGGCGCCTCGAGGTGATAGAAGCAATGCTCCTGCACGAGCGACACGAGTTCCGCGCCATAACCGCAGGTGCGCGTGGCTTCGTGCACGACGACGCAGCGCCCGGTCTTGCGCACCGACGCGACGATCGTGTCGAGATCGAGCGGCCACAGCGTGCGCAGGTCGATCACTTCCGCATCGATGCCCGTTTCCTCGGCTGCGGCAAGCGACACGTGCACCGTCGTGCCGTACGTCAGCACCGTCACGTCGTTGCCGGGCCGCACCACGGCAGCCGTATCGAGCGGCACCGTGTAGTAGCCCTCGGGCACGGCGCTCGCCGGATGCTTGAGCCACGACGTGACCGGCCGCTCGTGATGGCCGTCGAACGGCCCGTTGTACAGCCGCTTCGGCTCGAGGAAGATCACCGGGTCGTCGTTCTCGATCGATGCGATCAGCAGTCCTTTCGCATCGTACGGATTCGACGGCATCACCGTGCGCAGCCCGCACACCTGCGTGAACATCGCCTCCGGGCTCTGGCTGTGCGTCTGGCCGCCGTAGATGCCGCCGCCGCACGGCATCCGGATCGTCATCGGCGCGATGAACTGGCCGGCCGAGCGATAGCGCAGCCGCGCGCCTTCGGACACGATCTGGTCGGATGCCGGATAGAAATAGTCGGCGAACTGGATCTCGCACACGGGGCGCAGCCCGTACGCACCCATCCCTACTGCCACGCCGACGATCCCGCCTTCGGAGATCGGCGCATCGAACACGCGCGACTTGCCGTACTTGTTCTGCAATCCTTCGGTACAGCGGAACACGCCGCCGAAATACCCGACGTCCTGCCCGAACACGACCACGTCGCTGTCGCGCCCGAGCATCACGTCCATCGCGGAGCGCAGCGCCTGGATCATTGTCATCGGCTGCGCCGCCGAATCTGTCTCGTGTTGCGCCATGATCACGCTCCCAGTTCCTGGCGCTGACGGCGCAGATGCGCGGGCAGCTCCTTGTACACGTCGTCGAACATCGAGGCCGGCGACGGAATCCGGTCATCGGCCAGCGACCCGTATTTCTCCGCTTCCTTCTGCGCGGCGATCACCTCGGCTTCGAGCTCGGCCGTCAGCGCGTCGTGCGCGCTGTCGGACCAGATGCCCTTCGCGATCAGGTGACGCTTGAAGCGCGCGATCGGATCGCCGAGCGGGAAATGCGACCAGTCGTCGCTCGGGCGGTACTTGGTCGGGTCGTCCGACGTCGAATGCGCGCCCGCGCGGTAGGTCACCCACTCGATCAGCGTCGGGCCGAGATTGCGGCGCGCGCGTTCGGCGGCCCAGCTCGATGCCGCGTAGATCGCGAGGAAGTCGTTGCCGTCGACGCGCAGCGACGCGATCCCGCAGCCGACGCCGCGCCCGGCGAACGTCGTGCCTTCGCCGCCCGCGATCGCCTGGAACGTCGAGATCGCCCACTGATTGTTGACGACGTTCAGCACGACCGGCGCGCGGTACACGTGCGCGAACGTGAGCGCGGTGTGGAAGTCGGCTTCGGCCGTTGCGCCGTCGCCGATCCACGCGGACGCAATCTTCGTGTCGCCCTTGATCGCCGACGCCATCGCCCAGCCAACCGCCTGGATGAACTGCGTCGCGAGATTGCCGGAAATCGAGAAGAAGCCCGCGTCGCGATCCGAGTACATCACGGGGAGCTGGCGCCCTTTCAGCGGATCGCCTTCGTTCGACATCAGCTGGCAGATCATCCGTTCGAGCGACACGTCGCGCGCGATCAGGATGCTCTGCTGGCGGTAGGTCGGGAAACACATGTCGCCGTCGCGCAGCGCCATCGCGTGCGCGGTGCCGATCGCCTCTTCGCCGAGGCTCAGCATGTAGAAGGAAATCTTCTTCTGGCGCTGCGCGATCATCATGCGCGCGTCGAAAATGCGGGTCTTGAGCATCGCGCGCAGCCCGGCGATCAGCCGTGCATCGTCGAGATCGGGCGCCCAGGGGCCGACGGCCTTGCCGCTGTCGTCGAGCACGCGCACGAGGCTGCGGGCGAGATCGGCGGTGTCCGCCGCGGCAACGTCGATCGGCGGGCGGCGAACCGCGCCGGCCGGCGATAGATGCAGATAGGAAAAGTCCGTCTTGCAGCCCGGGCGCCCGGTGGGCTCCGGCACATGCAGACGCAATGGCTCTGACAGGCTCATCGTGTCGTCTCCACGCTCGATTGTGTCTCACGCTGATAGGAACGCGCGGCCGGTTGCCGGCCTGCGCGCGGGCTGGCGCGCGGATAAGCACGCCAACCTTGGAAATCTATGCAATGCTGCGCCAGCCGTCGATGACCAATTCGGTCGATTGCGGTGAGCAGATTTGCCATGAAGGATGCGCGATGATGTGCCGCGGTTGGCGGCACCCCGCTACCGTGGCGCGCGAACGGGGCCTGACGGGAATTTGCCCATGTCATCGCGATCGATGCCGAAGCCGGGATCGGGTGCATCGCGGACGACCGCCGTCGATCCGTCCGGAAACGGGCGAATAGCCAAGGTCGGAGGAATGTCGATCGCGGACGGGCGCGGTCGATCGAGCCAGCATCGCCTCGATCGTCGCGCGCGTGCCGGTCGCGGCGAACAGATCTCGCAGTTGCCGGGTGAATACGCGCTGCATCCACCCGGCCGTCGCAATGTCAGTTGCCTTGTGCGGGCGTGAATACGCCGCGAAAGCGCATCTTCCCCGACTCGAGCCGGTTGTATGCGTCGGTGGCTTCGTCCAGCGAAAACGTCTCGACGATCGGCTTGACCTTGCCTTTGGCGGCGAGGTCCAGCACTTCGCTCAGGTAACGCAGGCCGCCGTGCGTGGAGCCGATGACCTGCTGACGCATCATGTGAAACGGCTTGCGCTGCGACGCGATCGAGAACGGCTTGCTGAAGTCGAGCCCGCAGAGGATCACCCGGCCGTCGACCCGCAAACCCGCCATCGCTTCCTCCGCCGTGCCGAACTCGTTCGTCGTGACCAACAGGACATCCGCGCCGCCCAGATCGCGAAGCGCTTCGCCGTTTGCAACGACGTGATCCGCACCCAGTCGGGTCGCCAGGTCGCGCTTGTCGGCGGAATGCGTGATCGCAATGGTCTCGAAGCCGCAGGCGCGGGACAGTTGCAACGCCACGTGCCCCAATCCGCCGATGCCCAGCACGGCGACCTTCTCGTGCGGTTGCGGCGCCGCATCACGCAGGCCGCTCCACGTCGTGTAGCCCGCGCACATCATCGGCGCGGCGTCGACGTACGCCAGCCCGTCGGGCAACAGCACGGTCCCTTCGGCAGCCACGGCGATGTACTCCGCATGCCCGCCCTGCGAAGCGAATCCGGTCGTGCGCGGCGCGTCGCAGTTCACGGCCGTCTGGCCGGAGAGCGGGCGATGCTCGCGACAGTACGCACAACGGCCGCACGCGGACTGCACCCACGTCGTGCCGATCCGGTCGCCTACCCTTCGCGCGTGCACACCCGCGCCCACTTCGACGATTTCCCCGACCACTTCGTGGCCAGGCGTCTGCGGATAAATGTCGCCGCCGTAGCCCTGCGTCGCCCATACATCCGTGTAGCACATCCCTGACGCATGGACCTTCACCAGCACCTGCCCCGGACCGGCTTCCGGAACCGGCACTTCCCGGACTTCCCAGGGCCGATTGGCGCCGGTCATCACGACCGCCTTCATCTTCATTGCTTGCTCCTTGTTCAACCGAACGTAGGGTTCACAGCCCAGTCCGTCTGCCCCTGCCGCCGCCATGACGTTTTCGCCGCGACCGGCGCTGCGATGACGAACACCCCAGTCTAGAAAAGGCGCATTATCATGACAATCTCGCCAATCTTTACGTCACGATGAAAACAGCTCATCAATTGAAAAGCGGCGATCTCTTCTCGCTGAATGTGTTCCTCGTGGCGGCGACGCACCTCAGTTTTCGCGCGGCGTCGATCGAACTCGACGTCACGCCGTCGGCGATCAGTCATTCGATCAAGAGCCTCGAACAGCGTCTGGGGGTTCGCCTGTTCAACCGCACGACACGCAGCGTGTCGCTGACGGATGCCGGCGAACGGCTCGTCGACAAGCTGCGCCCCGCGATTTCGTCGGTGGCGGAGGCGATGCTGTCGGTCGACGGGCTGCGCGACGCGCCCAGCGGCACCGTGCGCATCAATGCAAGCGAAGGCGCGATTCGCATCGTGCTGAAGCCGGTGCTCGCGCGCTTCCTGCGCGACTACCCGCAGGTTCATCTCGACATCGTGACGGACGGGAAGCTCGGCGACATCGTCGCCGGCGGCTTCGATGCGGGGATCCGGCTGACCGAAGCCGTGCCGCAAGACATGATCGCGGTTCGCGTGTCCGACCCGGTGCGCTTCGCGGCGGTCGCTTCACCGGCCTATTTCGCCGCGCGCGGCCGCCCCGACGTGCCGCCGGATCTGCATCGGCACGACTGCATTCGCTTTCGCTTCGACAGCGGTGCGATCTACCGCTGGGAGTTCGAGCGTCGTGGTGTCGTCGAAACGGTGAATGTCAGCGGCCCGCTCACGCTGACCGATCAGCCGTTGATGGTGGATGCCGCGATCGACGGCATCGGGATCGCGTTCGTGCCGGATCATCTCGTCCGCGAGGCACTGGACGGCGGGCGTCTCGAACGCGTGCTGACCGACTGGTGTCCGGTCATGCCGGGCCTGTGCCTGTATTACCCCGGCCATCGTCACGTGTCGGGCGGGCTGCGTGCGTTGATCGACATGTTGCGCATGCCGTCTAACGGTGCCGATCGAGCGTGATCGGCTGTATCGGCGAGCGCACGGATGCAAGATGGAACGTGACGCCACGCATCGAGAAAGGACATCACATCCGATGAAACGCCGCACCCGCAGAAAACCCGCGAGTACTTGGCTTCTTTCGGGTTTTCGGAACTGCGTGGCATCGCATGAAAGCGATCCATGGCGCCGATGACCGGACTCGATAAAACAATGCCATGCATTGTTTTAAATTCGATTTATTTTAAATACATGCAGCACAACCCTGAAAAATAACAAATCAGCAGTTTGTGTTTGAATACGGAATTGGGCTTCCGTTCAACGGTCGTGTACGCCACCGATCGATCAAACCAACGATGCAAAATATCGAACTCTACTTCGGCAGTACGGAAAAGCAGGATGTTTCCGAACAAAGTGCATTACGCCGCATCCTGCACTGGCTTGTCGAGCATCAGCAGCCGGCAATCGTCATCTGCGATGTATGGCTGCACCATCGTCAGATCGACATCCTCGTCGGCACCCATACGACAACGCTGCAAATCGAAATCAAGGGATACCGGGCGCCAGTGGCAGGCCAGCAGAACGGCGAGTGGACACTAACGTACGCCGATGGCTCGATCGCGCAGGTGAAGAACGGCTACCTGCAGGCGCTACGCAATAACCAGACGCTGCGAGACGAAATGTCGAAACACCTCGACAGCGGGGAAACCGTCTCCTATCCGAAAGGCGCTGTGATGTTTGAACCCAACATCCCGCACGGATCGACGCTCCTTATCCCCGCCGACCCGCGTGTCACAGTCTGCGGAGCCGACGAACTCGACCACCTGCTGTCGGCACCCGGCCGAAACCCTTGGCCGCTGGCGTGGTTGCGCGACTTCGCGCTTGCCCGCAATCTGATTGCCCTGTCCATACCGGACGCCATGACCTCACAGACAGTCGCCCATGCATATGAGGTCGCCGAGCGTACCGCTCCTGTGCCTACCGCGGCTGCCCCATTGCCGTCCAGGCACGCGGTCGTGAATCGCGTGCCCGAAGCGGTCGTCAAATCGCAACCGTTCACTGTCGCACCACGACCGGTTGTCGAGCGGGCACGCGTCGCGAACGATACGGGGCAGCACAAGCCAATCCCGATGGAACAGTCCCGCGGACATGTTCCACTCGGGCTGAGCAGCACAATCGAGACGCGTCCGACACGGCGCCGCGCGATACTTCGCTCTGCATCGGTCGTGCTCGCTGTCGCAGGAATTGCCTATGCAAGCGTCCACTGGCATCGAACGACCCCATCTGCGCCCAAGCAGGCACACGCATCAGAAGCCGGCAAGCAGGAATCGCGGCCAACGTCGAACGTTTCGCGCGGTGTTCGCCATACACCCACCAGGCAGGTAGCGCGAGAGCCGCGCATGTCGACCGCCGACAGCAAGGCACCGAAACATGAGCGCCCGGAAAGCGCGCCTGCGCCAATCGCGGTCGTGTCCAGTACAGACACGTCGACGATCACATGTCCTGCCGGCGTCGATCGACTGGGATGCAACGGCAAAACCGGCGTCCTCACGACACCCGAGTGCCCGCCCGCATTTCATGTACTCGGGAATACCTGCGTCCGCGATCAAGGCAACTGACTGTACGATCTCCCGCTCACATCCACGTCGTTGTCGACGACAAAATTCCGACGCAGCACTGATAACAGAACAACGACGCGTACCACGGGCGACAAAATCGGTAATACGGGGAAACGAGATGACCAGCAAAGGAAGAATCAAAAAGCATAAGGAAAGCATCAACGTATTCATGCAGGAAACGCTGAAGCTTCATATCCAGAACAAGTTATGGTCGTACGATGCGACTGCCGATGACGGCATCGTAGTCATGAAGCTATGGCAAAAAGACCGTCAGGCTTTGCCCGATGGAAGAGAGCGAATCGGCATCTGGCGCCCCGTCCCGAAGAGTGAGGTGAAACTGGGACGCAGGGAACGTCAGAACAACATCGAACGAATGAGCGCGGGTGCGAAAACGTACGCTATCGTCCGCGGCCACCCCGATTCTCACGACAGGGATTCATACGTTTACGAAAACGACCGCGTCTACGAACTCGGCCGTATCGAGATCGAGCCGGACGGCGCGAAATACGCCGTCGTTGAGCGCGTCATGACGATCGCCGAATTCTTGAGCCGGAACGAAGGCCCGAACAGCGACGACATCACCGCGGTTGACCTGACGGCCCTGCTCGCTTCCCTCGGCACGCGAACGGTAGTCACCAAAAACAACCGGCCGGATGCCGAACAAAACTATCGCCCAAACCCTGATCACCGTGACGAAATGCTCGATGGCTATTGGGTAGGCCAACCTGCAAACGTAAGTCCTGCCAACGCATTCGCGCTGCATCTCGTCGAACGGTACAAGGAGGTCTGGCTCGGCGAGTATCTGGGCACGATCGACGAAGGAGACGGCCGGTTTTCGTTGATCGTCGGAAGCGTACAGCGGTTCCATGTGCCGGACCTGGACTTCTCGAACCCGACGCAGGAACCGCTGCGAAAAGCGCTGAAAAAGCCAGGCGCAGTCACCTATTCGTACTTTGATCCCGACGATTGGGAGCGCGCCGTCACCGATAACGCCCGGACACCCGACGGTCCCGTGTTCAAGATGTCGACTATCAAACAGCGCCGGCACCAGCAAGCATTTCGCGCTGCAGTGTTTGCCCGCCACGGAAAGGCGTGCATGGTCACCCAATGCAACGTTGAGGACCTTCTGGAAGCAGCGCACCTGACCGGCAGCAATTGGCAGGACGGTGACAACACCGCCGATCACGGCATTCCGCTGCGCGTCGACATTCATCGAGCATACGACCGCGGTCTATTGACCCTTGATCGCAACCATCAGATCGATCATCTCGACGCTACGCTGGAGGAACAGTACGGTCAGTACCGATACCGGCCACTCGACCGGCACGTCACAAAAACCAGCTAGTGCTGGATACAACGCCACAAAAACAAAAAACCCGCGAGTGCATGATCTCTCGCGGGTTTTCGGGCCTTCATCGAATCGCATGAAAGCGATCCGTGGTGCCGGGGACCGGACTCGAACCGGCAAGCCAGTTAAGGCGGCGGATTTTCGTCACACTGCTTCTTTCGAAGCCGGCATCGTCTGGGCAATACCGTTCGTGCGCTGGACTATGCCTTCACCGTCGCGCGCGGGCGTGATCGCCACCCGTGCGCCTTAGGCGCCCCCCGTCTAGTCTCTACACCTTCCTCGCGGGTATCGCGAGGCTTGGCTCGGCGTTGCCTCGATGCGCGCATCAGGGGTTTCACCGAATTTGAAGGGTTCTGCACCGACCGTTTCCGGCCGGGCACTCAATCGTTTAAGTCCGCTATGTTTACCAATTTCATCACCCCGGCAAGAGGGCGGACGCGATTCTACCATTGCTTGCGCATGCGTTCCCTTATTCTGCCGCGCCGCATCACGACATCGGCCGCCGCCACGCGGATTCATCCTTCGTAATCGACGCCGATACGATTGCGCCGCCGATTTCGTCCCGTGCCGCAACATCCCCGATACAATCGAACCCGCCTCGTCCGACGGGCCCAACCGTCTGACGTTTGTGTCGTGCTTTTTGCGAAACAAGCGTCGCGTGCGTCATCGCGAAGTCACAAACGTTTTCGATAATTTCCTCGCCGAAAACGTTTACATCGCGCTACTTCATGACCTCGACCATCAAGGACGTTGCTGCCCTCGCGGGTTTCTCGATCGCCACCGTCTCACGCGCGATCAACGCCCCGCATACCGTCAGCCCCGCCACGCTGCAGACGATCCGCACCGCGATCGACACGCTGCAATTCCGCCCGAGCCCGCTCGGCCGGCAATTGCGCGGCGAGCGCACACGGCTCGTCGGCGTCGTCGTGCCGACCCTGTCGAACCCCGTGTTCGCCGACTGCCTGCAAGGGATCGACGAGCTCGCGACCGCAGCCGGCTTCAAGCTGATCCTGATGACGACCGAATACGACGCGGCGCGCGAGCGCCACGCGATCGAGACGCTGCGCGAACAGCGCGTCGAAGGGCTGATCCTCACCGTCGCGGACGCGGACACGCACCCGCTGCTCGACATGCTCGACCACGACGGCCCGCATTACGTGCTGATGCACAACGACACGCAGCGCCGCCCGTCGGTGTCGGTCGACAACCGCCGCGCCGCCTATGACGGCGTGCGGATGCTGACCGCGCGCGGCCACCGTCGCGTGCTGATGCTCGCCGGTTCGCTCGCCGCGTCGGATCGTGCGCGCCAGCGTCATCTCGGTTACGCGCAGGCGCTCGAGGAAAGCGGCGTCGCGACGCTGCCGCCCGTCGAAGTCGACTTCAACGCGCCCGAGCTGCCCGACGCGGTGCTCGCGCATCTCACCGCGCACGCGACGCGCCCGACCGCCCTCTTCTGCAGCAACGACCTGCTCGCGATGGTCGTGATGCGCGGCCTGCGCCGCGCGGGCTTCTCGATCCCGGACGATCTGTCGGTGCTCGGCTTCGACGGGATCTCGATCGGCGAGCTGCTCGCGCCGCCGCTCGCGAGCGTCGCGACGCCGAACCGCGACATCGGCCGTCACGCATGGCGGCGTCTCGTCGAATGCATCGGCGGCGCGACGATCGAACGCGCGTCGCTGATCCTGCCGCACACGGTGCGCGACGGCGCGACGGTCGCGCCGCCGGCCACCGACCTGCAATTGCGCAAGGCCTGAACGCGCGGGCCGCGCCAACGCACGCGGCCACGCGCCCCACACCCTCGTCCGGAGACCCACCGTGCCCTTCCGTCTGACCTCGCTGCTGCGCGCGCTTGCCGCCCCCATCGCCTGCGCGGCGCTCATCGCCGGCGCACCCGCCGCCCACGCCGACGAAACGGCGATCTGCTACAACTGCCCGCCCGAATGGGCCGACTGGGCCGCGCAGATCGCGGCGATCAAGCAGAAGACCGGCATCCGCGTGCCGTTCGACAACAAGAACTCGGGCCAGTCGATCGCGCAGTTGATCGCCGAGCAGAAAAGCCCGGTCGCCGATGTCGTCTACCTCGGCGTGTCGTCGGCGTTCCAGGCGAAGGACAAGGGCGTGATCGCGCCGTACAAGCCCGCGCACTGGAACGACATTCCCGCGAACCTGAAGGACCCGCAAGGCTACTGGTTCGCGATCCACTCGGGCACGCTCGGCTTCTTCGTGAACAAGGACGCGCTCGACGGCAAGCCGGTGCCGCGCTCGTGGGCCGATCTGCTGAAGCCCGAATACAAGGGCATGGTCGGGTATCTCGATCCGTCGAGCGCCTTCGTCGGCTATGCGGGCGCGGTTGCCGTCAACCAGGCGCTCGGCGGCAGCCTCGACAACTTCAAGCCGGCGCTCGACTGGTTCCGCAAGCTGAAGGCGAACGCGCCGATCGTGCCGAAGCAGACCGCGTATGCGCGCGTGCTGTCCGGCGAGATTCCGATCCTGCTCGACTACGACTTCGACGCGTATCGCGCGAAATACAAGGACAGCGCGAACGTCGAGTTCGTGATCCCGAAGGAAGGCACGATCGCGGTGCCGTACGTGATGAGCCTCGTGAAGGGCGCCCCGCACGATGCGAACGGCAAGAAGGTGCTCGACTTCGTGTTGTCCGACGAAGGTCAGAAGCTGTGGGCCAACGCCTATCTGCGCCCGGTACGCGCGCAGACGCTCGGCGCCGACATCGCGTCGAAGTTCCTGCCGGCGAGCGAATACGCGCGCGCGAAATCGGTCGACTTCGGCAAGATGGCGGCCGGCCAGCAGGCGTTCGGCCAGCAATATCTGCAGGTGATGCAGTAAGCCGCGGAACGCCATCGATGCTCGATCTGACTTTTCCGCTGCGCTGGCGCGTCGCACTCGTCGCGCCGGCGCTCGCGGTATTCGCCGCGTTCTGGCTGCTGCCGATGGCCGCACTCGTGCAGGTATCCGCCGACGGCGCGTTCTTCTCGCAGTACGCGTCGCTGCTCGGCAATGCGCGCTACATGAAGAGTCTCGGCGAGACGGTGGCGCTGTCCGCGGGCGTCACGCTCGCGACGCTCGTGCTGTCGACGATCTCCGGGCTGCTGCTCGCGCGCCGCGAATTCGCGGGCAAGCGCGTGCTGCTCGCGCTGCTCACGTTTCCGCTCGCGTTTCCGGGCGTCGTCGTCGGCTTCATGGTCATCATGCTCGCCGGGCGCCAGGGGCTGATCGGCATGCTGTCCGCGAAGCTCACCGGCGACAAGTGGGTGTTCGCGTATTCGGTCGCGGGCCTGTTTGTCGGCTACCTGTACTTCTCGATTCCGCGCGTGATCGTCACGGTGATCGCGGCCGCGTCGAAGCTCGACGCGTCGCTCGAGGAAGCCGCGCGATCGCTCGGCGCATCGCCGTGGCGCATCTTTCTCGACATCGTGCTGCCTGCGCTCGCGCCGGGCCTGATCGCGGCCGGCGCGATCTGCTTCGCGACCGCGATGGGCGCGTTCGGCACGGCGTTCACGCTGGCCACCGACCTGAACGTGCTGCCGATGACGATCTATACCGAGTTCACGCTGAACGCGAACATCGCGACGGCGGCCGGCCTGTCGATCGTGCTCGGCATCGTCACCTGGGCCGTGCTCGCGCTCGCGCGCCGGTTCACGGGCCACACCGCCGCCGCCGCGGCCTGAGGATTCCTCGATGCAATCGCTCTCCGGCTCTTCCGCGCCGTCGCCGGCACCGGCGCCCGCGCACGTGAACGGCGTCGCCCGGCGCGCACCGCGCGCGACCGGCGCACGCATGATCGCCGCGCTGCAATGGGGCGTCACGCTGCTGCTGTGCGCGTTCCTGATCGTGCCCGTCGTGATGTCGGTGCTCGCGGGCCTGACCGTCAACTATTTCCGCGGCCTGTCGAGCGGCCTCACGCTGCGCTGGCTCGAACAGGTGTGGCAGCAGTATCACGGCTCGGTCGCGCTGTCGCTCTACGTCGCGTTCGCGACGCTCGCGATCGTGCTCGTCGTCGGCGTGCCGGCCGGTTATGCGCTCGCGCGCAGCAAGAGCCGCATCGCGCGCGCGATCGAGGAAGCGCTCGTGCTGCCGGTCGCGCTGCCGGGCCTCGCGTCGGCGCTCGCGCTGCTGGTCGTCTATGGCGGCTTCACCGCGTTCCGGATGAGCCTGTGGTTCATCGTCGTCGGCCACGTCGTGTTCACGCTGCCGTTCATGGTGCGCGCGGTCGCTGCCGTCGCGGCCGGCGCCGACCTGCGCACGCTCGAGGAAGGCGCGGCGAGCCTCGGCGCATCGTTCGTCACGCGCTTCGTCACGATCGTGCTGCCGAACCTGCGCCCCGGCATCGTCGCGGGCGCGCTCGCGGTGCTCACGCTGTCGATCGGCGAGTTCAACCTCACGTGGATGCTGCACACGCCCGACACCAAGACGCTGCCCGTCGGGCTGGCCGATACCTATGCGTCGCTGCGCCTCGAAGTCGGCAGCGCGTACACGATCCTGTTCCTGCTGATGACGCTGCCGCTGCTCGTCGCGATGCAGTGGCTCGGCGTCGATCCGTCCGGCACGCGTGCGCTCAAGCGCCGCCCGCGCTGACCTGCCCGCGCTGATTTCTTCGCTCACATGAAACTCGATTCCACTCCCATTACGCTGGCCAACTGCGCGAAGACGTTCCGCGGCACGCGCGTGCTCGAACCGCTCGACCTGTCGATCGGCGCGGGTGAAACGCTCGTGCTGCTCGGGCCGTCGGGCTGCGGCAAGACGACGACGCTGCGCCTGATCGCGGGCCTCGATACGCCGGACGCCGGCGGCACGATCGCGTTCGGCCACGACGACGTGACGCAGCTTCCGATCGAGCGCCGGCAGGTCGGCATGGTGTTCCAGAACTACGCGCTGTTCCCGAACCTGACGGTGCGCGGCAACGTCGGCTACGGGCTGAAGATCCGCAAGACCGAGCCGCGCGCGCTGCGCGAACGCGTCGACGAACTGCTCGCGATGATGCGGCTCGACGCGCATGCGGACAAGCCGATCGATCAGCTGTCGGGCGGCCAGCGTCAGCGCGTGGCGCTGGCGCGCGCGCTCGCGGTGCGCCCGCGCGTGCTGCTGCTCGACGAACCGCTGACCGCGCTCGATGCGAAGCTGCGCGACGCGCTGCGCCGCGAGATGAACGCGCTGCTGCGCGAGCTCGGCGTGACGACCGTGTACGTGACGCACGACCAGGCCGAAGCGATGGAGCTCGGCGACCGGATCGTCGTGATGGGCGCGGGCCGCATCGAACAGATCGGCACGCCGCGCGACATCTACTACCGGCCGGCGAACCGCACGGTCGCGCAGTTCATCGGCACGCTGAACCGGCTTGCCGGGCAATGGCGCGATGGCGCGCTCGTGACGGCCGGCGGCGCGATCGTCACGCCGCACGCGGCCGACGAATGGTTCTTCCGCCCCGAGGATGCGGAACTCGTCGATCCCGCGCATGCGCCGCTGCGCGGCGCGATCGGCGCGTGCGCGTTCCTCGGCGAGCGCACGCGGCTCACGATCGAGCACGCGGCGCCCGACGCGC
Source organism: Burkholderia stabilis (assembly GCF_001742165.1). Taxonomy (NCBI): domain Bacteria; kingdom Pseudomonadati; phylum Pseudomonadota; class Betaproteobacteria; order Burkholderiales; family Burkholderiaceae; genus Burkholderia; species Burkholderia stabilis. Next base: position 1,284,587 of record NZ_CP016442.1, read on the forward strand.
TCGTGATCGACGTGCCGGGCCGCATCGAGCTCGCACGCGGCACGGCCGTCGGCATTAAGATCGCACCGGAAGGCCTGATCGCGCTCGGCGCCTGAGCGCGACGCACGCACCACCCCACCGCGGCGCGCGACGCCGCACGACAACAACCAGACGATTCCGAGGAACGACGATGCTGCTTGCTCAAATCAGCGATCTCCACATCAAGCGTCCGGGCCAGCTCGCGTACCGGCGCGTCGACACGGCGGCCGCGCTCGCGCGCTGCATCGCGAAGCTGAACGCGCTCGTGCCGCGCCCCGACGCCGTGCTCGTCACCGGCGACCTGACCGATTTCGGCCACGACGACGAATACGGCCACCTGCGCGAGCTGCTCGCGCCGCTCGAGATTCCGTACTACCTGATGATCGGCAATCACGACGACCGCGCCGGGCTGCGCCGCGCGTTCCCCGATCGCGCCGAGCTGCACGATGGGGAATTCGTGCAGTACGCGCTCGACGTCGGCGCGGTCCGCGTGCTCGCGCTCGACTCGCAGGTGCCGGGCGCGAGCTACGGCGACCTGTGCGACGCACGGCTCGCGTGGCTCGCCGCGCAACTCGACGCCGCGCGCGATCGCCCGGTGATCGTCGCGCTGCATCATCCGCCGTTCGCGTCGGGCATCGGCCACATGGATGCGCTGCGTCTCGCGCCGGCCGCCGCCGCGAAACTCGATGCGCTGCTGCGCGGTTATCCGAACGTCGAGCGCGTGCTCTGCGGCCACGTGCACCGCTCGATGTTCACGCGGTTCGGCGGCACGCTCGCGTCGGCCGTGCCGGCGCCCGCGCACCAGGTCGCATTCGACCTGCGCGACGATGCGCCGTCCGCGTTCCGGCTCGAACCGCCGGCATTCGCGGTGCATCGTTATGCGCCGGATACGGGGATGACGTCGCATCACGTGTACGTGGACGAAGGCGCGGGGCCGTATCCGTTCTATGAACCGACGGGCGAGCTGGTCGACTGACCGCGCGCGGAACGTGCAGTAACGGGCGCGGGCTCGGTTCGCCCCACGCCCGGCAGGATTGACGGTGCTCCGGTATGATCGGCGGCCTCGACCGGCACCCGGCCCGCCGGCGCACCCGATGCGTGCGCCACGCGCCGCGCCGCCCAACTTCGCCCGTGCAGCCATGTCCACTACGTCCACCGACCGTCCGACCGACGCCGCCTCGCCTCACTACTCGCGCAGCCTGCTGTTGCTGCTCGCGACGATCGCGGGCGTGTCGGTCGCGAACATCTACTACAACCAGCCGCTGCTCGACAGCTTCCGCTCGGCCTTTCCCGACGGCGCGTCGTGGATCGGCGCGGTGCCGACCGCCACGCAGCTCGGCTACGCGGCCGGCATGTTCCTGCTCGCGCCGCTCGGCGACCGCTTCGACCGCCGCGGGCTGATCCTGCTGCAGATCGCCGGCCTGTCGATCGCGCTGATCGTCGCGGCCGCCGCGCCGTCGCTGGCCGTGCTCGCCGTCGCGAGCCTCGCGATCGGCGTGCTCGCGACCATCGCGCAACAGGCGGTGCCGTTCGCCGCCGAAATCGCGCCGCCCGCCGAGCGCGGGCACGCGGTCGGCACCGTGATGAGCGGCCTGCTGCTCGGCATCCTGCTCGCACGCACGGCCGCCGGCTTCGTCGCCGAGTATTTCGGCTGGCGCGCGGTGTTCGGCGCGTCGGTCGCGGCGCTCGCCGCGCTCGCCGCCGTGATCGTGTTGCGGCTGCCGCGCAGCACGCCGACGTCGACGCTGCCGTACGGCAAGCTGCTCGGCTCGATGTGGCACCTGGCGGTCGAATTGCGCGGGCTGCGCGAGGCGTCGCTGACGGGCGCCGCGCTGTTCGCGGCGTTCAGCGCGTTCTGGCCGGTGCTCACGCTGCTGCTTGCCGGCGCGCCGTTCCATCTCGGCCCGCAGGCGGCCGGCCTGTTCGGCATCGTCGGCGCGGCGGGCGCGCTCGCGGCGCCGTACGCAGGCCGCTTCGCGGACAAGCGCGGCCCGCGCGCGATCATCTCGCTCGCCATCGCGCTGCTTGCGCTGTCATTCGTGATTTTTGCGCTGTCGGGCTCGAGCCTCGTCGGGCTCGTGATCGGCGTGATCGTGCTGGACGTCGGCGTGCAGGCCGCGCAGATCTCCAACCAGTCGCGCATCTATGCGCTGAAGCCCGAGGCGCGCAGCCGCGTGAACACGGTGTACATGGTGTGCTATTTCATCGGCGGCGCACTGGGCTCGTCGGCCGGCGTCGCCGCATGGCATGCGTTCGGCTGGACCGGCATGTGCGCGACCGGGCTGCTATTCAGCGCGCTCGCGGGCTGGTCCCATCATCGCGGCGGCCGACGCGGCTGAACCCGGCCGGCCACGCCGGCGTCATGCGTCGGCGCGGGGCGCGGCCGGTTCGTCGGCAGGCGGCGGCGCGAACGCCGGAGCCGGATCGATGACCGCCGCCGGGTCCATCACGGCGGCCGGTACCGGTACCGCAAGCGGCACGGCGGAAGGCGCCAGGATGGGCGCCGCGTCCGGCACCGCGATCTGATCGGGGGCGGATGCAACATCCGTCGCCGCCGCGGCTGCGGCCGTGGTGGCCGCCGCACTGGCCGCCGCCGCGCGTGCCGCGGGCCGGCGCGCCGGATCGAACACGAACGACAGCCCGACGCTGCCGAGGATCGCGACGGTCGCAACCACGGTCGCCATCGTCACCGGTTCGCCCAGCAGCAGCGCACCGAGCGCGACCGCGACGATCGGGTTCACGTACATGCAGCTGCTCGCGATGATCGGGCTCGTGTGGCGGATCAGGTAGCCGTACGCGACATACGCGGCCATCGTGCAGAACACCATCAGATACAGAAACGCGAACACCGGCCCCACCATCACGTGTTCGATGCGTTCGCCGATCAGCCATGCGACGAGCGTCGAAATCAGGCCGCCGAGGCCGATCTGCAGCGACGTCGACAGAAACAGGTCGGACGGCAGCTTGAGCCGCGTCGCGAGGTGCGCGCCGCCCGCCCAGAACAACGCGCCGGCCAGCACGCAGATCGTGCCGAGCGCCGAATTCCGGGCCGCTGCGCCGCCCGAATTCAGGATGACGATGCCGACCATCCCAAGCGCAACCGCCGTCCATTCGCCCTTGGTCACCGGCCGGCCGGCCACGGCCGCGATCACGGTCGCGAACAGCGGCACCGTGGCCACCATCACCGCGGCCGAACCGCTGCTGACCGAGCTGATCCCCAGCGCGATCGTGCCCGACGACAGCGCGACGAGCATCGTGCCGACGATCCCCGCATTGCGGATCTCCAGCAGCGTCGGCCATTCGGGCTTGCGCCGCAGCGCGAAGATGAACAGGCCGATCCCGCCGAGCAGGTTGCGCAGCCCCGACAGCAGCAGCGGCGGGAACGACTGCAGCGCGAAATGCAGGCCGCTGTAGGTCGAGCCCCACACGAAATAGATGAACACGAGCGCCAGCGCGACGCGGCCGCTGCGGCTTTGCGGCAGGCGGATCCGGAACGACAGGCGGGAGAAGAAATCGAGGAGACGGTCGAGCGGGGTCATCGTGCGACCCGCCCGCACGTCGCGCCGCGTGCCCCGCTGAAAGACGCCGGCGATGCCGGCAAACGGTCCTGGCGGGACCGGGAAGGCAGAGCGAACGTGCGGAACGACATGGCAGTGCGAACGGCGACGAAAGAGAACCGGCAAGCGGCGGCAGAGGGACAAAAAAACGTGCGCAACCGCTTTGGCTGCGCACGCTTGGCATTATGGCATCAAGGATTCGAAAGCATCGTCAGACCTGTCTGAAAGGATAAGGAATGACGTTTCGGCGCGACATTTTCGGCCTGTGGGCGCGTGAAATCCGGGGCCGGATACCCGGTGCGCACGGGTTGCCTGCGGCACCGCGATCCGCCGCGATCGCGCCATCGGCCTGACGGCCAGTCATGCGCGCCACCCCGCGCTTCCCGCTTATCGTGACGATCGACATGCCCTCCCCGTGCGATCCATTGCACGCATTCGACACTCACACCGCCCATACAATATTTTGTATAATTCCAGCATTCTTCCGCCGAAGCCGGTCGTTTTCGTCGGCAGCGCGCTCGACGATCTTCGTGACTTTCCACTGCCTGCGCGACGCGAAGCCGGCCATCAGATCGATCAGGTGCAGCGCGGCCTGGCGCCTGACGACTGGAAGCCGATGCGCACGGTCGGCGTCGGCGTGCGGGAAATTCGCCTGCGCGATGCAAGCGGCGCGTTCCGGGTCGTCTACGTCGCGACCTTCGCCGCCGCCGTCTACGTGCTTCACTGCTTCAGGAAGCAATCTGCGCGCACGAACAAGACCGATATCGACCTGGCCGCCCGGCGTTATCGCTCGCTGATGATGGAGTTGAAACGATGACCAATCAACGTTACACGAACGTCTGGGACGCAATCGAGGGACAACCGGCCGAGGCCGAGAACATGAAGCTGCGCTCCGAGCTGATGATCGCGCTCAAGCAGCGCATCGCGCAGCTCGAACTCAGTCAGGCACAGGCGGCGCAACGGCTGGGCGTCACGCAACCGCGCGTCTCCGACCTGATGCGCGGCAAGATCAACCTGTTCGGGCTCGACGCGCTCGTGAACATGGCGGCGGCCGTCGGCCTGCGCGTCGATCTGCAGGTGCGCGAATCCGCGTGACACGCGGCGCCTGACGTGCGGTGCGGCACGGCACGCGCTGCGACGCCGCGCCATGCACCGCTCACGAACCGCCGAACCAGTTGTAGCCCTGGTCGACCCAGTAACCGCCCGGATACGTATCGGTCACGAAGATTTCCATGATGTGCTTCGGGTTCTTGTAGCCGAGCTTGGTCGGCATCCGCAGCTTCATCGGGAAACCGAATTCCGGCGGCAGGCGGTGGCCGTCGTACTCGAACGCGAGCAGCGTCTGCGGATGCAGCGCGGTCGGCATGTCGATGCTCTCGTAGTAGTCGTCCGCGCACTTGAAGCCAACGTACTTCGCCCGCGTATCGGCACCCGCGCGCGCGAGGAACGCGCCGAACGGCGTGCCGCCCCAGCGGCCGATCGCGCTCCACCCTTCCACGCAGATATGCCGCGTGATCTGCTCCGCATGCGGCAGCGCATACAGCTCGTCCAGCGTCCATACGCGCTTGCCCGTCACGCGGCCGGACAGCACGAGCCGGTACGTCGACGCATCGACGTGCGGCACGTCGTCGATCCCGTAGAACGCGTTGAACGGGAACGGCCGCGTGATGTCGGCCTCGGTATAGGTCGGCGCAAGCCGTTCGCCGCTGAACAGCCAGGCCTGCACGCGATCGTTCATGCGCGACACTTTCTCGAGGAACGTGTTGACCGATGCGTCGTCCTGCAGCGTGCAGCCGGTGAGCATCGTCAGGCCGCCGAGCGTCAGCACGCGCCGGTTGAAGAGCCGCCGCGACGGCATCTCGAGCTCGCGGCGCACGTCGAGTTCGAGCGACTTCCGGTCGAGCGACCAGCGCGGGCGGTCGCGCTTGGGTTCGGATTCCGACATGATGATTTCCTTCGGCACCTTCGTGCCGTTCAACGGCCGCGAAACATCGCGAGCAGCGAGCGCGGCACCAGCAGCGCCATCGCGACATGCACGACGAAGAATGCGACGAGCAGCGACATCGCCCAGAAATGCACGACGCGCGCGTTGTCATAACCGCCGAACAGTTCGCGCAGCAGCGGGAACTGCACCGATTTCCAGATCGCGAGCCCCGACAGCACGAGCACGGCGAGATCGACGATCGCGGCCAGGTACGCGGCGCGCTGCACCGCGTTGTAGACGCTCAGGTCGGCATGCGACAGCCGCCCGCCGAGCGCCGCGCGCACGTCGCGCCACACGGAGGCCGGCGTGACCGGCAGCATCTTGCGCACAAGGCGCCCGGTCGCAAGCGACATCGTCAGATAGAACAGCCCGTTGCCGACGAGCAGCCACATCGCCGCGAAATGCCATTGCAGCGCGCCGCCGAGCCAGCCGCCGATCGTGATGCCGTGAGGAAACGTGAACGGCGGATAGATCGGCGACGCGTCGTAGATGCGCCAGCCGGACAGCGCCATCAGCACGGCCGCGAGCGCGTTGAGCCAGTGGCTCGCGCGCACCCAAAGCGGATGGATCGGGCGCGCGGGCGGCGTGGCGGCCGCGCGCCCGGTGACGGGAACGGTTTGCATGATGAAGACTCCCGAAAGGAGGTGACGGAGTGCGACACGGGGCCGTGGACCGGCCGGGCAACGCATGCGCCGGCGCGCGGCGTGGCGCGTAATGTGCGTGGTGCGCGCCCCGCGCGTCAGCCTGTGCCGCGTGCCGTTCCGGCATGCAGCGGCGGCACGCGCGTCGGCCGCACTCCGTCCGTTTCCGTCAGTTCGACGGGGCCATCTTGTCGCCCGACATCGGCTTGCCCATCGAGTCGTGCGACATCGCGTCCTTTTTCATCGCGTCTTTCTTCATCGCGTGCTTCTTCATGCCGTCTTTCTTCATCGCGCCGTCCTTGGCCATCGCGTCGTGGCCCATTGCGTCCTTCGACATCGACGAGCCGCCATTCGACATTGCGTCGTTCTGCGCATACGCGCCCGTTGCGGCCAGGGCGAAACCGGCGACACAGGCTGCGATCAGTACTTTTTTCATGACATCTCTCCGAAACATGGGTTTGAGGAGCCGAATAGACGGAGGACGTCGCGGGAAATGACAGCCGTTTCGAAAATATTTTTGGAAGCTGCCGAAGATGCCGCAATGCTGCACCGCGCCGTCGTTGTCAGCCGGGCTGCAGGGCCGTGCGGCGGTGTCGTGGATCGCGGCCTGCGCGGCGGGTACGCCGTCGGCAATGCTGCAACTGCACCGCGGCAACCGATCTGCCACCGGTTGAAACCGCCGCCAAGCCAGTGTATCGTGTGCGCTGCTAACGCGGGGGTCCTGCAATGCGCCCGGTCAACAAACCGGCATTGCGGGTGAGAAATACCCTTTGAACCTGATCTGGATAATGCCAGCGCAGGGAAGCGTACGGATTTCGCCGCCATCCTTCTGACGAAATCCGCCGCCTCACCAAGCCTCGTCTCCTGCTTAGCTCGAGCCCCACATTCGTCAAGGGCTCCGGGCAAGCGCCGAAGCGCCTGTCCGGCGCTCACACAGGAGATTGCATGAACGCCAATCCGAAGTTTCTGTCCGCCGACGCCCACGTCGACGCCGCCGCCGTCGCGCCGCTGCCGAATTCGCGGAAGGTTTATGTGACCGGCTCGCAGCCCGACATCCGCGTGCCGATGCGCGAAATCACGCAGGCCGACACGCCGACCGGCTTCGGTGGCGAGAAGAATCCGCCGATCTACGTGTACGACACGTCGGGCCCCTACACCGATCCGGAAGCGAAGATCGACATCCGCGCGGGCCTGCCCGCGCTGCGCCAGGGCTGGATCGAAGCGCGCGGCGACACCGAGGGGCTCTCCGGCCTGTCGAGCCAGTACGGCCTCGAGCGCGCGGCCGACCCGGCCACCGCCGAGCTGCGTTTCCCGGGCCTGCACCGCAACCCGCGCCGCGCACAGGCGGGCAAGAACGTCACGCAGATGCACTACGCGCGTCAGGGCATCATCACGCCGGAAATGGAATACATCGCGATCCGCGAGAACCAGCGCCGCGCCGAGTACCTCGAGAGCCTGAAGTCGAGCGGACCGAACGGCGCGAAGCTCGCCGCGATGATGGGCCGCCAGCACCCGGGCCAGGCGTTCGGCGCCGCGGCCTTCGGCGCGAACGCACCGGCCGAGATCACACCGGAATTCGTGCGCTCGGAAGTGGCGTGCGGCCGCGCGATCATCCCCGCGAACATCAACCACCCGGAATCCGAGCCGATGATCATCGGCCGCAACTTCCTCGTGAAGATCAACGCGAACATCGGCAACTCTGCCGTCACGTCGTCGATCGGCGAGGAAGTCGACAAGATGACGTGGGCGATCCGCTGGGGCGGCGATACGGTGATGGATCTGTCGACCGGCAAGCACATCCATGAAACGCGCGAGTGGATCATCCGCAACAGCCCGGTGCCGATCGGCACGGTGCCGATCTACCAGGCGCTGGAAAAGGTCAACGGCAAGGCCGAGGATCTCACCTGGGAAATCTTCCGCGACACGCTGATCGAGCAGGCCGAACAAGGCGTCGACTACTTCACGATCCACGCGGGCGTGCGCCTGCAGTACGTGCCGCTCACCGCGAACCGGATGACGGGCATCGTGTCGCGCGGCGGTTCGATCATGGCGAAGTGGTGCCTCGCGCATCACAAGGAAAGCTTCCTGTACGAGCACTTCGAAGAGATCTGCGAAATCATGAAGGCGTACGACGTGAGCTTCTCGCTCGGCGACGGCCTGCGCCCCGGCTCGATCTACGACGCGAACGACGAAGCACAACTCGGCGAGCTGAAGACGCTTGGCGAGCTCACGCAGATCGCGTGGAAGCACGACGTGCAGGTGATGATCGAAGGCCCCGGCCACGTGCCGATGCAGTTGATCAAGGAGAACATGGATCTCCAGCTCGACTGGTGCAAGGAAGCGCCGTTCTACACGCTCGGGCCGCTGACGACCGACATCGCGCCGGGTTACGACCACATCACGTCGGGCATCGGCGCCGCGATGATCGGCTGGTTCGGCACCGCGATGCTGTGCTACGTGACGCCGAAGGAACACCTCGGCCTGCCGAACAAGGACGACGTGAAGGAAGGCATCATCACGTACAAGCTCGCCGCACACGCTGCCGACCTCGCGAAGGGCCACCCGGGCGCGCAGGTGCGCGACAACGCGCTGTCCAAGGCGCGCTTCGAGTTCCGCTGGGAAGACCAGTTCAACATCGGTCTCGATCCGGACAAGGCGCGCGAATTCCACGACGAGACGCTGCCGAAGGATTCGGCCAAGGTCGCGCACTTCTGCTCGATGTGCGGCCCGCACTTCTGCTCGATGAAGATCACGCAGGACGTGCGCGAGTTCGCCGCGCAGCAGGGCGTGTCGGAAACCGAAGCGCTGAAGAAGGGGATGGAAGTCAAGGCGGTCGAGTTCGTCAAGACCGGCGCCGAGATCTATCACCGTCAGTAAGCGACGCGGCGATCCGCACCGGAAACGCCTTACGCTGCACGAAGCCCGCTTTCGAGCGGGCTTTTTTTATGCATGTCGCGTGCCTGCCGGCGCACGGGAAACAAATGATTACGAAACCGCGTGAAGCTTAACAAGTGCTTACAGCAGCGTGGCGGGACGGCGCGTAGATTGGGTTTATGCGCGGCCGCCAGCCGGTCGTGCGCCCTCCGTTCACTACCACAAGGACAACGATCATGAATTCGATTCGGCGTATTGGGGTATGCGCGCTCCTCGTCGCGACGATGGCCAGCCTGTCGGCCTGCGATTCGATGTCGAGACGCCAGCGCGACACGGCGATCGGCGCGGGTGTCGGCGGTGTCGCCGGCGCCGCGATCGGCGGCAGCGCGCTGTCGACGCTCGGCGGTGCCGCAGCCGGCGGCATCATCGGCAACCAGGTCGGCAAGTAAGCGCAGGCCGGCCGGGCGAGCGCACCCGGCACTGCAACTTTCCTCTGACCAGACGGCGTTTCCGCGGTGCGGAAGCGCCGTTTTCGCATGCGCCGCCGCGAGATGCGCGCCTCGGCCCGGAAATGACCCGTTACCGTTTCGCACACCGTGTCATCGGCATGCGGCCTAAGCTTAAGCATCTGCCGATTGCCGGCTCCGCCGGAGAGACATCATGAACAGGATCCTCGTCGCCACGGCGCTCGCCTGCACGACGCTCGCCGGCTGCTACTACCCTTACGGCTACTATCCCGGCGGTTATTACACGGCGGCGCCGGTACAGCCGGCGCCCGTGTACGTCGATCCGGGCCCCGCCTACTACTATCCGGCGCCCGCCTATGCGCCTGCGTGGGGCGGTTATTGGGGGCCGGCGCTGTCGCTCAATTTCGGCTTCGGCGGACGCGGCGGCTGGCGCCATCACTGACCGGGCAACGCCGCCGGCCGGCACGCTTCACGCGCGCCGGCGGCGAATCTACCGTTTCTTGTCGTTTCATCGAATCGTGAAACGACGGCGCGGTAACGCGGTGTAAGATCTTCCGCATCCCGTCCCTCGCCCTCACGATCGTGTCCCCCAAGAACGCCATACTGCTGACCGTGCTCGCTGCCCTGTGGGGCGCCTCGTTCCTGTTCATCCGGATCGGCGTCGTCGATTTCGGCGTCGCGCCGCTGATGGCGCTGCGCGTGGGCATCGGCGCGATCTTTCTCACCGGCTTCGCGCTGACGCGCTTCGCACCCGCCGATCTCGGCGCCCGGCTGCGCCGGCACGCGTGGCCGTTGTTCGTGGTCGGCGCGCTGAACTCGGGCATCCCGTTCTGCCTGTTCGCCTTTGCCGAACTGACGCTGTCGGCCGGCCTGACGTCGGTGATCAACGCGACGACGCCGCTCTGGGGCGCGCTCGTGGCTTACCTGTGGCTGAAGGACAAGCTGTCGCTGCCGCGCGCGCTCGGCCTCGTGATCGGGTTTGCCGGCGTGATCACGCTCGTATGGAACCAGATCGCGAACGCGCACGGTGACACGGGCGCCAGCGCGACCGCGCTCGCCGCCGCCGCGGCGCTCGGCGCGACGCTGCTGTACGGCATCGCGGCCAATTACACGAAGCGCAAGCTCAGCGGCGTCGATCCGCTCGTCAACGCGGCCGGCAGCATGATCGGCTCGACCGTGCTGCTGCTGCCGTTCGCGATCGCCACGTGGCCGGCCGCGCCGGTCAGCACGCACGCAT